>NZ_JAASRQ010000002.1:0-1172519 GCF_011761545.1 Paenibacillus sp. BK720
AAGACCCCTTGAAGACGACGAGGTTGATAGGTTCGGGGTGGAAGCACAGCAATGTGTGGAGCTGACGAATACTAATCGGTCGAGGGCTTATCCTAAAACAACCCCCAAAAAGTGAAGTTAAGCGTTGCAGCTTATTCCGATTACTTTTCGGGGACCCCGCAAGAAACTTAAGGGATTCAAACTTTCGCATCCAGTTTTCAAGGCGCAAGGCCACGTACATATTAAACCTGCCTGTTCTAGGCAGGTTTTTTTGTTGTTTACAGATAAATGTTTGTAAACATTTGTATGGATATATACCGACCATAACTGCAATATATTTTCGAATTAATATAGAGTAATGAGTAATTAGCCATAAATTATGATGAATAATGAGAGTAATATTAGAACGAATGAGAAATTTCTATGAATACCCAATTATTCAGGATAGTTATGGTAAACTCAAAAAACGCGAGTCTAAAGACAAGCAAGCATACATACTGGAGGGATCGCATACATGAAACGAAAGCTTGGCACACTCGTCTTGTTGATGCTGATAGCATCTATCCTCTGCCTGCCTTTGGAGGCGTCGGCTGCATCGTTAAAGGTAGGCAGCAAAGGGACTGAGGTTAAGGATTTGCAGGAAAGACTTTATATGTTGGATTACTATAAAGGCAATATAACGAGTTATTTTAGCATATCAACGAAGTCTGCTGTAGCAGCCTTTCAGAAGGGCGCTGGCTTGAAGCCCGATGGCGTTGCCGGCTCCGCAACGCTGCACGCTCTGCACAAAGTAACCGTAGACCGCTCTGACTTGTCCCGTATGGCGAGAGTCGTTAACGCAGAGGCGGGAGGCGAGAGCTATAAAGGGAAGATTGCCGTAGCGGCCGTTATTTTAAACCGTACAAAAACGAGCGGTTTCCCAAGTACAATTCGAGGAGTTATTTTTGCTCCAAGCGCATTTAGCGTCGTTAGCAACGGGCAGTTCTGGAAGATGCCGACGGTCAGCGCATTGGATGCTGCCAAGGATGCAGCAAAGCGGATTGATCCTACGCATGGCGCCTTGTATTTCTACAATCCCAAAATTACGAATTCCCAATGGATGAAGTCGCGCCCGGTAACCGTAAAGATCGGGAACCACGTGTTCACCAAATAATAAAAAGAAGCCTGCCGTTTACGCATTCGTAAACGGCAGGCTTTTTTTAACCAAAGAAGGTTTTGTATAGCAGGAACACGTTAAGGACGATGATGACAACAGCTACAAACCAAGCGAGTATTTTCATCCATAGCGGATTAACGAAATTGCCCATTTTCTTTTTGTCGCTGGTGAATTGAATAAGGGGAACGACGGCAAAGGACAATTGGAACGACAGAATAATCTGACTGAGAATCAAGAGCTGTGCCGTGCCGCTTTCACCGGAAATCGCGGTAACAATAACGGCCGGAATGATGGCGATCAGCCGCGTAATCAGGCGGCGAAGCCAAGGTTTAAGCCGGATGTTCAGGAAGCCCTCCATGACGATCTGACCGGCAAGCGTGCCTGTCAGCGTCGAGTTTTGCCCCGAAGCAAGAAGCGCTACACCAAATAGAACGGAACCAACCGCCGTACCGAGAAGCGGTGTTAATAAATCATACGCTTGACTGATTTCTGAAACTTCGGTCATACCTGCTTCATGGAACGTAGCGGCTGAGATGATCAGTATTGCGGCATTTATGAATAAAGCGAAGAACAGAGCTATGGTTGAGTCCCATGTCGCGTATTTGATGGCCTCGCGTTTGCCAAGCTCCGTCTGATCGTAACGTCTGGTTTGCACGATGGAAGAATGCAGATACAGGTTGTGCGGCATTACGGTAGCGCCAAGGATACCAATGGCAATGTACAGCATCATTGGGTTAGTGACAATGTGTTGGCTGGGGATTAAGCCAGAGAACAGAGCCGGTGCATCCGGTTTTGCCAGAAAAATCTCGGTAATAAAGCAAGCTCCGATTGTAAAAATTAGAACAATAACAAGTCTTTCGATATACTTGAAACCTTTATTCTGCAGAAGAAGAACAATAAAGACGTCGAGCACGGTTATGATTACTCCGTAAATCAAAGGTACGCCAAACAATAAATTCAGCGCGATCGCTGAGCCGATAACCTCGGCCAAATCGCAAGCGGCGATAGCCAGCTCGCATAGCAGCCATAACGTAAAGACAACCGGCTTACTGTAATGGTCCCGACATGCCTGCGCAAGGTCTCTCCCTGTGACTATACCCAATTTTCCTGCCAATGCTTGCAGGAGAATTGCCATCAGATTTGAGATCAGAATAACCGAAAGCAGCGTGTAACCAAACATGGCGCCTCCGGCTATATCCGTTGCCCAGTTTCCCGGGTCCATATAACCTACGGCTACAAGGTAGCCGGGTCCGGCAAACGCCATAAACTTTTTCAACCAGGAGCCCTTTGTTGGAATGCGGAGCGAACGGTGTACTTCCGGCAAGGAAGGCTGCGTACCTTGCGTACGCCAAGCTTCATCCTGCGACTGCGTAACGGATGTCTCCATCATGAAAATCACCTCTTGTCTTTTCCTTAGCTAATATTGTTGCATCAGTGCAACTTTTCTGTCTAAAAAAACCACATACTTAGGAGTATGCAGAGCGGATTTTTTTGTTTCTTAATTTTATTGTACTCGTGCAACTTTTTTTGTCAATGACAACTTTCAGCCTGTTAGATCGAATACCACATGGTATGGATTCATTTTGCGATGGGTGAAGAGAAAATGCAAAGGGTCGTTCCTTGGAGAGAACAACCCTTTACCAATCTAATCCTCATCATAATGATCACGATGCTCAGTATGTCCGTCGAAAGCATGCTGGACATTCTCCATGAATTCTTCGACGGCTTCGCTGATCATGTCGATTGGACCGGAGCTCTCGTGATCCTTCGGCGTATTGATTCCGGCTACTGTATTCGAGGTTTCGTTATAGAACTCATCATATTCATCATTATGCTTATCTCGTCTGCTCATGAATCAACAACCTCCTCGGCTAACATTCCATGTCTTAAGGTAGTTTACCCAATCTAAATGAAATGAATCAGGCCTTCCACGAGCACGATAAAAATGATTACCCCATACTGTACATGCACACTTAGGCCTATGCCCACATACAATGTAGAACTGACGTATTCGGAGGATGGCTTAGTACGGAGTCTTTCCATTACAGCATGGGGGTGTACAGTATGGGGTTGTTTGCAGCTATTGCGCTATTCATTAAGCAGTTGTCACTGCTTGTATCTTATGTGAAAAATAATGCTTTCCCGCAGCCGCTGCATGAAGAGGAAGAGATGAAGCATTTGCAATTGATGGCCGAAGGCAACGCACATTCGCGCAACTTACTTATTGAACATAACCTGCGCTTGGTCGCCCATATAGTGAAAAAATTCGATAATACAGGAGAAGATCTCGAGGATCTAATCTCGATCGGAACGATTGGTTTGATTAAAGCGATTGAGAGCTTCCAGACCGGAAAAGGCACCAAGCTGGCGACATTTGCCGCTCGTTGTATTGAAAACGAAATACTTATGCATTTGCGCTCTTTGAAGAAGACCCGCAAGGATGTGTCCCTGCATGACCCGATTGGCACGGACAAAGAGGGGAACGAGATTACGCTGATCGATATCCTCGGCACGGAGGCCGATGATGTCGTGGACCGGGTACAGCTGAAAATCGAGAAGAGCAAAATCTATCGCAATCTCGATATTCTCGACGAACGGGAGCAGGAAGTGATCCGCGGCCGGTTCGGCCTGGATCATGGCGGGGATGAACGGACGCAGCGGGAGATCGCGAAGGAGCTGGGGATTAGCCGCAGCTACGTGTCGCGGATTGAGAAGAGAGCACTTATGAAGCTGTATCATGAGTTTTATAAGGCGAAGAAGTGACTAGTAGTTAATCAATAAAATATTGTAATAAGCAAAGACAATCCCCTTGCGAGGTGGATTGTCTTTTTGATACGGACGGATTATGGCTTGCGCATTCGTGTTACAAAATTCTTAAAAAAGAGCACATAGTTCTATAAAAAACACATACCGCTCCCGGAAAGCGCGCTATAGAATGAACTTAATCTTATGCAGCAGTAATTGGGGGAACGCTTGGTGAAGGATCTATTCGATGTAAAAGAATTCGGGGCCGTAGGTGATGGCATTTCGATTGACACGCGCGCAATTCAGGAAGCTATTGATGCTTGTCATGAAGCTGGCGGTGGATATGTTGTACTTGCCGGAGGCACATTTGTTTCAGGAACGATTTTTCTCAGATCAAACGTCTATTTGCGGGTGAATCCCTCCGCAACTTTGCTTGCCAATCCGGATATCGGAGATTATCCGGACGGGACGCATTATAACCGTTACGTAAATGAGAAGGATATGGATAAATGCTTTATTTACGCAGAGGACGCGGAGAATATCGGCGTGGTTGGCCAAGGCGAGATTAACGGCAACGCCGAGAGTTTCCCGAACGTAGGAAGCATCTATCGTCCGATGATGATGCGCTTCCTTCGTTGCCGGAATATTCATGTCAAAGGTCTACGTCTATACAACTCAACGGCGTGGACGACAGCTTTTCTGGACAGCGAAAATATCTGGTGTGAAGGTCTCGATATCCGGAATGACAAACGGTATAACGGGGACGGATTGGATTATGACGGTTGTAAAAACGTGTTTATATCTAATTGCAAAATTCTCGGCACCGATGACAATCTTTGCCTACAGGCAAGCAGCAAGGATTTTCCGATGAAAAATGTCCATATCAGCAATTGCCATTTCACCTCGATATGCGCAGCTGTCCGAATCGGATTGAAGTCTGTCGGAGATATTTCGAATGTGGCTATTCATAATTGCACGTTTGAGAATGTATGGCGGGAAGGCATTAAAATCGAGTGTACGGAAGGCGGGAGTATTACAGACATCGTGGCGCAGGGACTCGTGATGAGAAATGTTTCGCGGCCGATCTTTATTATTCTGAACAACCGCTTGGATGTTATTGGCTCATCGATTGGTCTTGATGAAATGCCGGCGATCGGCACGCTGGAACGGATCACACTGACGGATATCATTGCGGTGGATGATGAAGAGATGCGAAAAACCCATTATCGATTCACCGACGACGTCATGGGCTGCCCGTCATTCAGCGGGATTCGGGTTGATGCGTGCAAACCTTATCCAATCCGTGATTTAACGATAAGGAATATGGCCTATACGTTTATCGGGGGAGTTAAAAAGGAAGATATTCCAAACGAATACCCGGAGGTATGGGATTTGCGTAATAACCATCCGGAGAAGGTATCCGAGAATTATTACCCGACTTGGAGCCGTGCAACGTTTATGGATATACGTTGTGTAGACCGGTTAGTATTGGACGGAATGAAGCTTCATGCGAAATACGAAGATACGCGGGAATCGTACCTGCTGGATAATTGCAATACGTTAAAGATGGATATACTAGAGTATTAACATAGAAGGGCATGCAGGGACGCGATCGAAAGTCGCGTCCCTGTTCCAGCATCGACATGGGCATGTAGTATTGAGCTATAATCTTAAACATAGAGCAAATGAAGGGGGAGGTCACGATGAACGTCACAGTCGTTCTAGCCGACGATGAGCCGCTTATCCTGAAGGGACTGAGCAAGCTGATTCCATGGGAAGAGCAAGGGATTGACATTATTGGATTCGCGTACGACGGGAAAGAGCTTCTTGAGATGATCGAGCAGCGTAAGCCTGATATCGTGATCAGCGATATCAGCATGCCGCATTTAAGCGGAATCGACATTATAAAGGAAGTGAAGCATCGCGAGCTGCCTTGCAAGGTTATTTTTGTCAGCGCCTATCAGGAATTCAAGTATGCCAGAGATGCCATTGCCTACGGTGCAGTCGATTATCTGGTTAAGCCTGTCAAAAAATCGGATCTCGAAGCGGTGCTGGCTAAAGCGCTCTCCCTTATTCTTGAAAAGGGTGAGGAGGACCGCCGGCGCAGCAAGTTGGACCTGCTCGAGCGAAAAAATCATGACGATGAGGTAGACGGATGGGTCGAGCAGCTTGCCGAGGGTACATTGTCGGAACAGTCCGAAGGCTACCGTTATTTGACAGAAAAGCTTTTGGGGCCGCTATATACCATAGGTGCTGCGAGAATTGATCCGGTCGGTAACGATAACGAAAGATGGCCGATGCAGACGCAGAAGCTGGTCCAATTCGCTATTCATAATATTGTGCAGGAAAGTATTGCGGGAATTGGACAAGGTTATTCCTACGAGAAAGCCGGCAGCTTCGTGTTTGCTTTGAGTTATGAGGAGCCCGGCTTGCCGGTTCGTCTGGCGGAAACCATTAAGGACAATATCTTTAAATATCTGAAGCTTAACGTATCCGTCGGAGTTGGGGAATCTGTAAAACAATTGTCTCAATTAAGCCAATCGCGCGAACAAGCAGAGCACGCGCTATCGATGACGTATTTTACAGGATTGCACCGGGTCATCCGATACCGGAAGCCTGAACAGCGCAAAGACAGGGAGAAGGAGCTGTTCATATTACAGTCTGAAATTATCCGCGTTATGACGGAAGGCTCCTGGGACATCGTTCTGCTTAAGGTGAAGGAGCTGCTTCAGGTTATTGAATCCGCCGCAATTGGCAACCGCCAGCTTGCGGTGTCGACCTGCTTCTCGGCACTGCTTTATATCGTGCAGGAAGTGAAAAAGTCCGATGCTCCCATGTCGGACTGGGGCTTTGATATTCAGCATTTGCAAAGCCGGCTGGGGAAATACGAGACTTTCGAAGAGATGTGCGAGGGGGTCTACGATATGATGCAGCTCTTATTCAATCGGATCGGCGATAATCCGGATCACAAGGAGCAGACGATGATTGCCCGAGTGGTTCAATATATCGAGCAGCATTATATGGAAGATATATCGCTGGAGTCTGTTGCGGCGGTTGCCTTTATGAACCCTTATTATTTCAGCAGCTTCTTTAAGAAGCAGATGAAACGGAATTTCAAGCAATATGTAACCGATTTGCGGATGGAGCATGCTCTATCTCTTCTCAAGCACACCGACATGATGGTCTATGAGATTGCGGAGAAAGTCGGCTATAACAATGCAAGGCATTTCAGCGACATGTTCAAGAAACAAACAGGCAGGCTGCCTCAAGAGTATAAGAACGCTCTGAGGGATTATGGCGGAGGGGATTAATCATTCGAAAATGGTGGAACAGCGTATTCGTTAAGTTTTCAGCAGCATTCCTAATGGTCGGACTCATTCCGCTTATCGCTCTTAGCGTTTTTTCGCTGCAGGCGTTCACGGGTCATGTTCAGCAATTCACGGTTAATAATCTGAAGCAGATGTCGCTTTATATGAGTTATAACGTGAATAACTTTTTCTCCGATTATGACGAGATTACCCGCCTTATGTATACGGGAAAGTACGAAGGATATTCGCATAACGAGTCGACGAACCAGACCGTTAATGTCAACCAGAACGAGCAGATCAACAATATTCCGATCGCCGCATTTCTAAGAACGGTCTTGTACAGCGATAAGCATATCAGGAGCGTGTTTTTCATTCGTTCCATGGACGAAAAGATCTACTATGAGACGAGGCAGAGCAAGCCGCTGCAGATAGAAAAGCTGCCGGTCGCAGAATGGCTGAAGCCGCTAGAGAAAGATCCGAACCATCTGTCTATTTATCCGACTCACAGCGAGACTTATTACAATTCGCAGAATCAGAAAGTCATTACATTCGGGCGTAATTTGATTGACATTTCAGGCACATTAACATCAGTGCCGAAGGTTGTGGGAAGCTTATTCATCGAAGTTGATGCCGGTGTGCTGGACAGCTTATTCCAGGAGTTGAATCTTAACAAGGATGACGAGCTGTATGTGCTGGATAGCAACGACCGATTGTATTATAGCAATAAACCGGCTCCGGTTGATTCGGAGCAGGCAGCATCCTTCAAAAGCGTCAATGATACGAGACTTCTTGTGTTTACCAGCGATATTCCTTACTTGGATGGACGTATTCTTATCAGAGTATCTAAGCAGGAATTGTTCAAGCAGCTCACATCCACCCAATCAACCGTATATATTGCGATTGCCGTCTGCGCGATCGTGCTTCTTGGCATGGGTACTTTATTCTCGAGAAGACTAGCTGCCCCCATCCGTCAGGTTCTGCAGCACATGAATAAAGTAGAGATGGGGAATCTGGATATTCAGATTCAGGATTATAAAAAGGATGAAATCGGACGCTTGGCAGTTGGTTTCAATCGGATGTTAGACAGGCTTAAAGTCTTCATTAATGATGCTTATGTTGCGGAAATCAAGCAAAAACAGGCAGAACTGAACGCGCTGAAGAGCCAGATTCGCCCCCATTATTTGTACAATACGCTCGAGGTTATCCGGATGAACGCGGTCTACAACGATGACAGTGAGGTAGCGGATATGATCCTGGCCTTGTCAAACCAATTAAAATACGTCATCGATTACGGGGAAGACTGGGTTTCTATTGAGGAAGAGCTGGATCATCTGAAGGATTATTTCTACATTATCCGGGTCCGGTATGAGAATCGGATCGATCTCAGGCTTCAGGTTGCTGATAATGTAAAACCAAATTACCAGTTACTTAAGCTGTCGTTGCAGCCTATTGTAGAAAATGCCATTCAGCATGGCATTCGCCCGAAGGGTGGCAAAGGAAGCGTGCTTGTTTCCGTCGAGCGGTTGGAGGACAAGCTTTGCGTTACGGTATATGACGATGGGGCGGGCATTAGCGGGGACAAGCTGCAAGAGCTGAATCAGCTCCTGTCGAAGCCGGAAGCGCCAAGCAAAAATGTAGGTCTGAAGAACGTGCACGACCGGATTAAGACGACCTGCGGAGAGCCGTATGGCCTCGAGATAAGCAGCATAGAGAATGTAGGCACCTCCATCCGGCTGCTATTTCCTATCATGGTGAAACATCTTAAATTACCTGCACATGAGGCTTAAAAAACTTCATTCATCGCAAATGCAGGCGATGATAAGCTTAATGGCAAGGAAGTCGACATCCTTGAAGAAGTGCTGATCCTAAAAGGGAGGTTACAGAAAGATGAAAAAGAAATCATTCCTTCAGCTATTTTCCTTGGTCCTGATCCTGTCGTTAGTGCTAACGGCATGCGGGGGTCAAAACAACAATTCAGGTTCAAACAGCGGCTCATCGTCCAACGAACCTCAAGGTTCGAACAATGGGGGAGAGAAGGCTAAGCCCGTAACGATCTCGATCGCTTATGCGACCGGCGATCCGGCGACTAAGCAGGCGATCGAAACAACGATCGATGCTTTCACGGAAGCTAATCCTAACATTACGATCAAGAACATTAGCGAAACAACCAGCGACTCTTATCTGGACTGGCTGAAAACAAAAGATGCCGTTGGCGAGTTTCCCGATCTGGTAGAAATGCGCGACACGAAGGTGTTCGCAGATGCAGGCAAGCTGGCTGAACTTCCGCAGGAGCTCCACGATCTGTTCACTTACCTGCCGGAATACAACGGTAAATATTACAATGCTCCGCTGACAGGCAACGCGCCGAACGGAATCATTTACAGTAAGAAAGCTTATGCAGATGCTGGTGTTACGGAATTGCCGAAGACGTACGACGAATTCCTTGCTATCCAGGAAAAGCTGGCAGCAACAGGCATCTCGCCAATTGTTGTAGGCGGTAAAGATTTGTTCCACATGGGCTTTTGGGTGAACTACTTCCTGATTAATAATGTGTACAATAACGATCCGGACTGGAACTCCAAGCGTACAGCAAAGTCAGCAAGCTTCACGGATGCTGCGGTTGTACAAGCGATAACGGATTACAAAGATTTGTTTACGAAATATGTAGACAAAGGCTGGCTTAGCACGGCTGATAACCAAACGGCATCGATGCTGATCTCCGGCAAAGCCGCTCAACTATACTCCGGTCCATGGATGTTTGGTCAAATTTCCGAAGCAGATCCAAACTTTGAATACGGTTTCTATGCGCTTCCTAACAAAGACGGTTCGGTTATTGTGAACGGATTGCCAACACTGGCGGGCTGGTCTCTCTCGGCTGAAGCAGCCAAAGATCCAGCAAAGGTAGAAGCGATTACAGCCTTTATTAAATTCTTCTTTGATGCGGCGCAATACAGTCCATATCTGGCGACGGTAAATGGTATTCCGACGACTAAAGCCGAAGTTACCTACGAAACAGGCGAGCAGATGAAGGAAGTGCTGAGGCTGATGGCTGATACTTCTGTTAAGAAATCGATGATGATTAACCAATGGTTCGGCGATAATGCGATTCCTCCGCAATTCCGCAACTGGTTCTATAAGTTGCTGCAGGATCTGGTTGTCAAAAATGCCGATGTTAACGAATACATGAAGCAGTCCGATACGGAATACGACAACAATGTGAAGGCCAATAGTCAATAACATCCTAGAAATAAACATGCGGGATAACCTCTGCTTACCCGGCAGAGGTTTTCTTTCTATAAGAGGCAGGAGGAGTGCGTTATGAGTGCCACAGCATTAACTAAGAAAAGAAAGCAATGGTGGCGGAGCTACGCGATATGGTTTATACTGCCGGCTTTTATCCTGTATAGTCTGTTCGTCATGCTTCCCACCTTAAGCAGTATTTATTTAAGTTTTACTTCATGGGACGGAATTAGTGAAAATGTCCGGTACATCGGTATAGACAACTTCAAGGAAATTTGGGAAAGTCCACGGGTTCATAATGCATTAAAAAACACAATCATTGTAGCTATTTCACTTGTAGTCTTGGAGAACGTTGTTGCATTGCTGCTAGCCATATTGGTAGACCAGGTGCGCTGGCTACGTCATTTCTTTCGCAGCATCTTTTATTTCCCGGTATTGATGAGCGGCATCATTATGGGCTTTATTTGGATGATTATTCTGAACTACAATTTTGGGGTCGTTAATCAGGTGCTTGATATGATTGGACTAGGTTCCATTAAAGCGGATTGGCTCGGCGATCCGGATTTTGCCTTGCTATCGATCATATTGTCAACGGTGTGGAAATCTTCAGGCTACTATATGATCATTTACCTTGCAGGTCTGCAAGGAGTTCCGCAGGAGCTGCTTGAAGCGGCAAGTATTGACGGGGCGGGTAAATGGAAGCAGTTCCGTCACGTGACTTTCCCGCTGCTTGCAGGTGCTACAACGGTATGTGTCATGCTGTCGATGATCAATTCCTTGAAGTTGTTTGATCAGATCGCAGTTATGACCAACGGTGGCCCCGGCTTCGCAACAGAGACGTTGACTTATATTATATACAAGGTGGCGTTTGGCGAAGGCAGACAAGGTTTCGGCACCGCACTTGCCATCGTGCTGTTCATTCTCATCCTGATCGTATCGCTGATTCAAATTCGCGTGCTTCGCAAGAGGGAGGTGCAGATGTAAATGAGTAAAAAAGCTAAAACACCAGTGACGGCAGGCAATATTCTTTTGTTCGTTGTCACAATTGTCATCGCTATTGTATTTGTCTTTCCGATCTTCTTCAACATTATGTCCGCCTTCAAATCGAACGCAGAAATTATGAAGGACGCGATAGCTTTTCCGAAAGGATTTTATGTTGAAAGCTTCAAGTATTTGGTGACGAAGACGGACTATCCGAAAGCGATGCTGAATAGTGCTATTCTAACACTTGGTTCTATTGCAGCCATGATTGTTATTATCCCTATGGCAGCTTACGCTATTGAACGGAATAACAAGAAGTGGACGAATGCTGTCTTTGTTTTCTTCCTGTTCGGTATGATGGTTCCGTTCCAGGTTTATATGATTCCGCTGTTCAAGGAATTAAATATAATGGGGCTGTTTGGCAATTTGGTTGGACCTATTATGATTTACATTGCCGGTTCGGTTGGATTCGGTGTCCTGCTGTACACCAGTTTCCTTAAAGGTGTTCCGCGCGAAATCGAGGAGTCGGCAGAAATTGACGGCTGTACCCGGATCGGAATTTTCTGGCGTATCGTATTCCCGCTTCTAGGACCGGTTACAGCGAGTATGGTCGTGCTGCAAGGCTTAGGGATTTGGAATGACTTCCTAATGCCGATGCTTGTTCTCCCCTCTGGGCAGACGAAGACGATGATCGTCGAGCTGTTCTATTATGTCGGCGAGTTCTCTTCCCGCTGGGACATGATCTTCGCGGGCACGACTATGTCACTTGTGCCAGTGCTGATTGCTTTCCTGTCCCTTCAGAAGTATTTTGTTAAAGGCGTCTCTTCCGGCGCAATCAAAGGATAGTAGTAGAGGAGATTCATTATGTTGAATGAGACGGATAAGGTATGGCTGCATGGCGTTATTGCTAAAATCTCCAATAAGATGGAATGGGTAAGCGAGAAGACAAAAGATAAGATTCCTTATACAACGATTAATGGCACATACGATGACCGTTCGGCGCACAATCCGACAGGCGATGCCGCAGACGGACTCTGCTGGTGGACCAACGGCTTCTGGGGCGGCATGATGTGGCTTATGTACCACGAGACTGGCAATGAAAAGTACAAGGGAATCGCCCAAATTTCGGAAGGTAAACTGGATCAATGCTTCCAGGACTACTATGGTCTGCATCATGATGTAGGGTTTATGTGGCTACCTACCAGTGTGGCCAATTACCGGGTAACGGGCAATCCGGAATCCCGTAAACGTGCGATGCATGCTGCGAATTTGCTGGCAGGACGATTTAATCTTGCCGGAGGTTTCATTCGGGCTTGGAATGATCTTGAGGGGCAGGATACAAGAGGCTGGGCAATTATCGATTGCATGTTTAATATTCCGCTTCTTTATTGGGCTTCGGAAGAGACGGGGGATCCTCGCTTTAAGCAAATCGCCATGAAGCATGCGGATACGACGATGTCAGCTTTCGTTAGAGCGGATGGTTCGGTGAATCACATCGTTGAGTTCGATCCGTTTAACGGCGGAGTGGTGAAGACGTATGGCGGTCAAGGCTATGAAGAAGGTTCGTCATGGACAAGGGGGCAAACCTGGGCGCTGTATGGCTTTATGATGAGCTATATTCATACCGGCAAAGAGGAGTACCTGCAGACAGCGAAACGTATTGCGCATTATTTTATTGCTAATATTCCGGATAGCGGAGTTATCCCGGTCGACTTCCGTCAGCCGGCTGAGCCGCGGCGGGAAGATGATACTGCTGCAGCGATTGCTGCCTGCGGCCTGATTGAAATCGCAAAGCGTGTCGGTCCTTACGAGAAGGATTTCTTCTTAAATGCAGCTATTAAATTACTCCGTACGCTCGACGAGTCCCGTAGCGATTGGACAGAATCCACGGATGCAATCCTGCAGAATGGAACCGGTGCCTATCATTCCAAAACACATCATCATGCTATTATTTACGGTGATTATTATTTCATCGAAGCCATTTTCAAGCTGAAGGGCAATGATCTTTATCTCTGGTAGTTAAAATGAATCAGCCTGTATAAATCAAGAAGCCGCCGATCGATCATCCATACGGCGGCTTTTTGTCGAAGGAGATAACCTAATGACCATTATTCATAATCCTGTATTGCGGGGCTTTAACCCTGATGCATCCATGCTTCGTGTTGGCGACGACTATTATATCGCCACTTCAACGTTCGAATGGTTCCCGGGCGTACAAATACATCATTCCCGTGATCTTATTAACTGGCACGTCATATCCCGCCCGCTTGACCAAGCGTCCGTGCTGGATCTGCGTGGTGTGCCAAGCTCCGGTGGTATCTGGGCACCAGCGCTGACTTACGACAATGGCATCTTTTATTTAATGATTACTACCGTTATGGCACGTCGCGGCGTTTTTAAAGATCTGCATAATTATCTGCTTACGGCAACGGATATTAACGGACCATGGTCCGAGCCTCTCTATTTGAACAGTAGCGGATTTGATCCGTTCCTGTTCCATGATGACGACGGGAGCAAATGGCTGCTTAATATGAGGTGGGACTTTCGCAAGGGGAAGAACCGTTTCGCTGGAGTTGTGATGCAACAATATTGTCCGGACCAAAGAAAACTGATTGGCGCGATAAAGACTGTTGCTACAGGGACATCAATTGGCGTAACGGAAGGTCCATTTCTGTTCAAGCGTGAAGGCTGGTACTATCTGCTGCTCGCTGAAGGTGGAACGGGCTGGAATCATGCGGCGACACTGGCGCGGTCACGCTATATTGACGGTCCGTATGAATACGATCCCGATTATCCGCTCATTACGACGGTGGACGTGCAGGATCATCCGCTTCAAAAGGCCGGTCATGGCGCGATTGTTGAAACGCAAAACGGGGAATGGTATTTATCCTACATTTGCGCACGTTCATTACCGGGAAGACGATTATCCCCGCTCGGACGCGAGACCGGTCTGGCAAAGGTCGTTTGGACGGAGGACGGATGGCTGCGTTTGGCAAGCGGAGGGAAAGCACCAGCTTTAATCATGGAGCCGCCGGATTTGCCGCTGCATCCGTTCCCTGTGTTGCCGGCAGTGGATCATTTCGATCATGATAAGCTTAGTGCTCAATTTTTTACGCTGAGAGTGCCTGCTGCTGAAGACTGGCTCAGCTTGACAGAACGTCCGGGATTTCTACGGCTTCGCGGCAGGGAATCGCTTTACTCTTGGTTCCGTCAAAGCATGGTGGCAAGAAGGCTGGAGGAATTCTGCTGCGAAGCGGAGACCTGCCTAGAATTCGAGCCTGAGCATTTTAATCAAATGGCCGGATTGACACTATACTACGATGAATCCGATCATTTCTATTTGCGAATGAGCCGAGATGAAGAGAGAGGCCGGCATGTAGCACTGATCACAACCCGGTTAGGCCAATACGATGAACCAGACGATGCGTATGTATCCGTCGAAGGCTGGAATCGCTGCTATATGAAGATAAGAATCGATTACGAACGCGTACAATTTTATTGCTCTCCAGATGGATTGGCGTGGCAAGCGGTTGGTCCGGTTTTGGATTTGGGACAGTTATCCGATGAATATGAAGGAAAACTTGGCTTTACCGGCACGTTTGTCGGTCTCTGTGCGCAGGACTTGTCAGGGACGATGAAGCATGCGGACTTCGACTATTTCAAATACGTGAACCATGAAGGGACTAGCGTGGAAAGTCTTAATTGAAGTATTAGAAACAAATCCCCTATCCAAGTGCTTGATTGGAAAGGGGATTTGTTATTCCGCACAGTGTAGTTTATGAAGCCGGTAAGCTGCAGGAACCGCTTCAGCATTACAACCGCTTCAGATCAGCGCGACTCTTGTAATCGCCTCCAAATAATGAACTGTTAGTTTCACCACCAAGGAGAAAATAGCACAGCTCTCGTCTTGTTTTCTTAACATCTTCATAATTTAAACCCCTGTCTTTACGCTCAAAATTTTTGCTGAAGATTTCGTTGTGATTATTGTTACTTTTCAACCCTATCATTAAAATTGCAGACTTACCCGTTGTACGCAGGCATGGGAGAATCGGGGAATCTATTATAGGGGAAAGGTGATGTAATGATGCTCAGAACAGAATATCGGGAGAAGCTGGAGGCCTTAGTGAATCGGGCTAAGGAAATTTTGGAGTCCAGAGGAGAGTACTACACAGATGGAGCCAAGTTAGCTTTGGAGGATATGTTGCAGGCAGCCCAACAAGCTCTTGACGGAACAACTAACCTTCCTTTTTCTCGAAGTCGAGAGTTTTATGTACCACGCGAAGATGAGGCCATTCCATTTGCAGCCAAAAGATTTACGATGGTACCTCCCTTTAAGGAAGAGGGGGATGTATATACCCATTACGGTCTTGAGACTGCTATTGAATGGTTTGAAAAGCAGGAATTGCTCGGTAGCGAGGATATGCTCCTGAGTAAGGCAGAATTAGCGATAACAAAGGCTAATGAATTGCTATCGGGAATAAGGTACGGAGATGAAATAGGATTTTATAATAAGGCAGCTGGCAATAAGCTCTTAGATTCTTTACAAGTGTTAGTAAAGAAGAAGGAGTGCTATAGTTCCGGAAATCCCATGCAGGAATTGGCACGGGCTGTCGTAGATTGCTTCAACCGGATTCGGGAGCTCCGTCATTCCCGTGTACTTCGTACGGATGTCGAGCCTACCTCTACCCTTTACTTGGACCAGGAAGGGTTACGTCGGGTGAAATCGATGATCGAGTCGGATGTTCTTATCCGGAAGCAGTATGAAGAAATTAGCCGAATTTCGGACCACTATAGCTTGAATTATATCGAGAATGCCGTTTCCATGCTGATCAACGGTGCATCAAACTACGAAGAGTTAAACCGACATTTTTACTTGTGGAGCTCTACGGATAAAATCGTAAACTTTCGTACGCCAGAAGGTGCAGTTCAAGCTACGTTGTCGTTTATCCTCCCTTCCGAAGACAATGAGCAGGATGGTCTTGGACATGTCTGGATTGATAATCTCGATATCTTATCAGCGAGCGGAGGCAGTCTGACGATCGGTAACCGGGGTTTTGATGCAGGTGCTGGCAAGCCAGACGATTGGGTGCCGGAAGCAAGAAAAGGAAGGCCCATCATGAAGTGGGAAGACAAGTATCCCTATTGTGGCGGAGGTGACCGATACCGGTTGGAGCCTGCCAATACGTCTTCACAAGCTAATCCACGTTATAGGGAAGGGGACTCAAGACGTTCGCTGTATATTTGCAACCCCACGAAGGAGGATGAAGGCTCCTGGCACTACGAAGGAACCTTTATTGTGGAGGGCGATGCCGGATATACCTTAACCTTTGAGGCGAAGCTGGACGGTAAGCTCAAGAAGGGGCTGAAGACCGTCATTACATTCCTGGATGTTGAAGGTAAAGCCATAGGGACATTTGATTATGCGTTTAACAGAAAATCCCATCTTCCCGGTGGGCGTTTCCAAATGGCTATGCAATGCGACGCTATTCGTTACGCGGTGACAGGAGAGTCTGTATACGCTCAAAAAGTTAAACATGCACTTCTGTACATTCTAAATGATTTTTGTCAAGGAGCCGAGCATTGGCTTGTTACGAATCTTCGTCCGGAGGGCAGCGACAGCTACGGTGCTGTGCAAGGGGGAAGACTTCTAAGCAGCGCCGCGGTAAGTTACTCCTTCATTAAGCAGGCAGAGGTCTTCTCCGATGCGGAGAAGAAGCGCTTTTACGGAATGGTCGAATACTTGCTGCGTTATATGCTTGACCTAAGGGACAGGACCGAATGGACAGCTTACGATGCGCAGGCAGGCTGCACAAACTGGCAGACGGACATGTGTGCCGGAACGGGTTTTATGATGATGGTATTAAACGACTTTCCGAATCGGCATACATGGCTGTATAACGCTAACACCATACTGAAAGCACAACTGGAGCTAAACATAAACCCGGATTCGTCCTGGCCGGAGTCGATCCGGTATCATCATGCCGCTCTTGAACGTTTTGCCGGCTATGCCAAGGTACTGCAAAATGTGCAAGGGGAGAATTGGTTTGAAATAACGCCACTAACCCGGATGTTTGGTTTCAGCATAGAGATGCAGACACCTGCATACGAGTATTTCTCCGGACGGATCGGTACGCCGCCTTTCGGCGATCATGCGCTTGGCGGCGGAGAAGAGTTCGGTAGCTTCGCGGTATATTTAGAGGATGTAGAAAAGGTTGACCGCCGTTTAGCGGATCGGATGTACCATACCTGGGTGGCTGCGGGCAAACCTTATAAGAAACTATGGGGCGAGGGCATAGCATTGGAGAATATCATGGGCCCAGGTGATCTATACGTACCTACACGCTCGCTGGAGCTGAGCTCTACGGACCAATTCCCTCAAGCTGGTATTTATATATTCCGCAACCGGTTCGGAGAACGAAATCAAAGCTACTTCGCCATCATGTCGAGTCCGGAACCAATCGGTCACGGACATTTGGATCAAGGCTCATTCATCTTGTACAAAAACTCGATTCCTCTTGTTATGGATTCGGGAATCGAGGGTTACTTCGACAGCAGTACGAGTTGGCATATCAGCTCTTATTCCCATTCCTGTTTGCAATTCGCTACAAAGTTTACGAATATTCCAAAGCAAGGCACAGGCGCAATCAACCTTTCGGCCGGAACCTATAGTCTGGAGCGCGGATGGGCAGATGTACCAAGAACTAGTCGTGTGCTGGAGGTAACAAGGAACGATTCCGTGGAGAGCATTACCATTGAGATTCTTAATCCGGAAGGGAAAGGGCGTCATATCCGGCATGTTTCGTTTGTGAAATCTCCTGAACTCTATGTCATAAGGGACACGGTGGAGGATTTTGATAACCAGGTGTTATTTACATTGCCTGTAGCGTCCAAGCGCTCCGTTCTTAATGGCAACAGGATATATTCACACGGGGTATACGGATTGGATCTAGAGACTGCATTTCTAACTCCGCTTCATACGATCAGGCTGGAGAAAGGACGGTCTACGCCGTTCTTTGACAGCGGGGAAGAGGAAACTTGCATGATGGACTATATCCGGGCAGTCGCCGATGCAAAGGATGGCTTCCTGACTTTACTGCATCCGAAGAAGCAAGGACAGCCGGAAATGCAAGTCGATATTTTGCGGGATGGTACAGTTACTATTCAAGCACAAGACAAGACAATTCGCTTAGTAAGGGACCATTACGGAGTACGTTTGATTGATTCGGCGTTGGAAGGAGTGGTTACGCAATGATCGTGCAGATTGATTTATTGAAGGAGTGGAAGACAGAAGGGACTATTACCGCTAATGGCTTCAACCTGCAAGATAATCTGCTGCTTCGTTTTCCTGCAGCTGCGGATGCCGTAGGCTGGTATCCGATTGGATTCGAGCGGGGAAACGATTCTGCGCTGGATGTGATGGATTGGTACGGTATTCTTTTAAATGTTTTTACGGTCGAAGATTCAGCGGAGATTAGCATTCATGCTCATTTCGCGGATAACCGAACCCTGCAAGCCAAATTATCAATAGCTGGCGCAGGCCATCATGAGGTAAGAGTAAGGCTTGGAGATTTCGATGTGGAAGCAGCTCAGGCTAATATTTGGCGCTTCTTAGACGGCCTGGAGTTTCAAGGGAATGCCGAGCTCCGATCGGCGAAGATGGTTCGGGGTGAGAAGCTATTCGTTCATGCGGACATTAGAGGCAAGTCCGGGGAGGCCGGGGAGTCCGTTGTTTACACAATGACCGTCTATAATTGCACGGATTCGCACCAGCTAGTCTCGGTCAAACAGAAATACAACGGCTGGGAGTCCCTGCATCCACAGCTGTCATCCAAGGAGTTCGTGCTTGAGCCGTTTGGCTGCAAAGAGGTAACAGCCGATATTCAGGTGCACGAGACCATGGTGCCAGGCGGTCATGAAACGACTGTTTTGGCTTTTGTCCCGAACGGGGATGGAGGAAGCGCTAGCCAAATAGAGCTGAAGACGATGCGTTGCCTTCCTCATCCTTATATTTACTGGAACAAAGAGCAGTGGGCGGAACGCAGGTTGATGATCGACCGGCATGATGAGTTCAAGCCTGGGTATGAGCGTATTCTCGCAGATGCTGACGCATGGGTAGCCAGACCGCCAGTTCCCGTAGAGGAGAGGGATTACTGTTACGATACCTATGAAGAGCACTATATTATGTCAGCCGCTTATGCTTATGCGCTCACTAGAGAGAAGCGGTACGCCGAGAAGGTTGCCCAGTTCCTCCGTTATTTCATCGATGAGGAGAACGGTTATCCGAGGAAAAAGAAGGGCTGCAGCCAAAGCTATGTGCAGGAGGGGCATTTTTTTCAACATCTAGCCATCCCGTATGACATTATCTATAATGCCGGGGTTCTGACACCTGAAGAGCACAGAGGGGTGGAAAAAAGCTTCCGGATCTACATGGACATTCTTGATCATCACATCCGGAGAGGACATATCTCCAATTGGCTGATTTCCGAGATTACGGGTGCTTTCTATTGTGCACTGGCTATTCAGGATATGGAGAGAGCACTTCGGTTCGTGTTTGGTCCGGGAGGCTCTATTGAACAGCTGAGATACGGTTTGTTCAACGACGGTTGGTGGCATGAATGCTCTGTTAGTTATAATACCTGGGTATCGTCGATGTATATTCATACGGCACATGCGCTGCTGCCTTTTGGCATGAATCTCCTGCATACGCATTTCCAGATTCCGTTTAATCATGAAGTGAACAGCACTTATGGCGGCCGCGATGCCGAATTGCGCTTTGGAATGTATAACAAGAAGTGGGGCGGCAACCGTAAGAGCTACATTTGTATAAAGGATATGTTTGATGCTACGCTTCCTTTTCTGGATGACAGAGGGGTGCTCTTCGGTATGAATGATTCCAATGAAAGAAAACTGGAGGGCGTGCATTTCGGAGCGACCTACAATTTGGCCTATAAGTACTATAAGGATTCTGAGTACATCCCTGTGATGAGAATGGATCAGGAGACAGATCCGATCTTTGGTTATGCCGATCTTCCGGAGTCGGAATCCTCTTATGCGAGGAAAAATGCTTACGCCGATAATGTTGGAATTGCTATGCTGAGGAGCCAAACGCCGGGAAGAGAGCAAAGGCAGCAGATTCAGGCGGTGCTCAGGTACGGCTCGCATGGTTATGCCCATGGACATTTCGACCGGACTGAGCTTCTCTCCGTCATGCGTTATGGGCGAAGCTTCTACAATCCCGAGCATGTATGGTGGGGCTACGGCCATTTCATGTACAAATTTTACGTGCAAAATTCCATGACGAAAAATATGATCGTGGTCGACGGCAAAGTACAGGTGCCTGCTGATTCCGTAAGAAGCTTGTTCTATAGCGGCAAGGCGATTCAAGCTGCTGCGGTGGAAACGACGGCAACCTGGGCTTATCCTCCGTATGGCGGGATGATATATCGGGACAACGAGACGTTGGAGGAACGATGCGCTATGAACGCAAGTTCGCTGCCAGAGGCGCCGGATGGCGCCAAGTATGGCGAACTGTCGGCGTTTACGGAACCTGTCCGGCAGAAACGGGTTATG
Source organism: Paenibacillus sp. BK720 (assembly GCF_011761545.1). Classification (NCBI taxonomy): domain Bacteria; kingdom Bacillati; phylum Bacillota; class Bacilli; order Caryophanales; family Paenibacillaceae; genus Paenibacillus; species Paenibacillus sp. BK720. Next base: position 20,980 of record NZ_JAASRQ010000002.1, read on the forward strand.
GGTGTAACCGATGATTATATCGTCCTGTTTGATTTTGTACGGGGGGAGCAGGAGCATCAATATGACTGTCTGTTCCAAATAAAAGGGTTTAAAGAGCTGAAAGCGGATCAATTGGTTGAGAGAAAGCATACGAGTCAATGGTCGGATAATCCGCTTTCGGATGCCCAATTTATTACGGATTGCCGATGGTACGAAGCAGAAGGAACAAGCGTAGCCCGATTCGAGACGATCTTCGGCGCAGACGAGGATTTGAGAGGGACACGGTCTGCCTATAATATACCAGGCTCGCTCAAGATGGATATTCATACCGCTTGGCCGCGGCATACGGAGCAGATTCTCGGGCGGGCTGCCGAGAATCATGGCATAACCATACCGATGGATTATGCGATTGAAGTAGATGGCAAGGTTATGGCGGAAGGCGGCTTCGGGGCATGGATACTAGGCGAGGGCAAGGTCGAGATTGAGCTTGGTGAACACGTCAACACGTTGACACTGCGGGTGAAGAATCATCCTGTCTACAACGAGCAGAAATATCCGGAACGGACGAAGCAAGGGTTGTTCTGGGGAGAGGCGTATATGATTACCGAGGATGGCGCCAAGCTATGGATAAGTGAATTGTCCCCAGAGTATGAAAACGTTGATGCCGGCTGCGGAATCGGCAAGGATTACGAGGGCGGCCGCGTAACGATTGTAGGGCATGAATATCCCCGCGCGATTCCGACAAGTCCGGTTGACCATGAGCAAGAGGCGATCATAAGGGTTAATATCGCTCATCTTCGTGCAGTCCGCTTTGTGGGGCTGATCGGCGCGGACGCTTTTCCGGGAGACGAAGCGCAAAGGCGAATGACTTACGGGATCCGGTCAAGGGGCAGAATCGGAAGGTTTATTACCATCGTTGAGCCTCATGAAACAACTGGAATGATAGAATCTGTTCATGCCGATGATGAAAATACGGTAACGGTCGAGCTTCGAGATGGCCGTACACAGATTATAACCGTGCAGCAGATGGAATTGGACAGCAACTGCTTGCTGCTGCAGGAATACCGGAACGGTATACTGCTCCGGGAGGAGCTTGCGAGCGGCAATTAACGAAGATTGGCAAAAAGGCATGTAGGGCAGGAGGCGAGCTCTCCTGCCTTTTTCATTTGGGAACTTCTTAAATAACCTGACATCTTGCATAAAAATACCGCATACAAGGCTTCCGCTGCTGTTTCTATAATGAAGGGATAACGAAACTGACTGGGAGGAAGAGCTTATGAAAGCTGTTCGCCGTTTTTTATTCAGAAAGAGCCTATTAATACGAATCATATTATCTTATCTATTTGTTGGTCTCGTTGTGATAGCCGCGCTGACACTTACGATTACTTCGAGGGTTTCCGAAAATTTAAAGACCGAAATAACCCAATCGACGGACCGTTCGCTGGAACAGTCTTACAATACGGCGAATATTTTGCTCAGCTCTACCTATCAGCATTTTGCAAGCGCTTACGGATCGGCAGATATTCAAGCTGGTTTTTATGCCAATGAGTTTGATACGGAAATGATGGGGAGAATCGGCAGCGAGCTGACGGATCTCGCCAATACGAACCCTATGGTTCACTCCGTCTATTTAATCAATACGAGGCAGGAGCTTGTCTTCTCTTCGCTCACGACGGTCAGAGGTTTTTCTGAATTTTATGATCAACAGATTCTTCATCTTCTTGAGAATACAAAGACTCTTCGGGACAGTGTGTTTATTCCCAGGAGTACATCGTTTGTTTACGATACGAAGCCGTTTAACGGCAACCTGATCTCAATCGCCTATATGAGTAACCGAGACGACCATGTATCCAATGGTGCCCTGATTCTTAACTTGGACCAACAGGTTCTGCAGCGTATGATGATGAAGGGCGCCGGAAGCAAGTCTTTCCAATCCATGATTTTGAATCGGCAAGGTGTTGTTATATCCCATTCGGATGAAGCGAAAATCAACTCCAATCTTTCGGAGCTTCCTGCTGTTCAAACTATTTTGAACTCCGAATCCTCGCAAGGCGTGCTAGAAACGGGAATCGATGGAACCGATCACCGCATTTTCTATATAAAGTCCGATAGCTTGGGCTGGATTTTTATCGGTGATATCGATTACGCGAGCCTTCTGAGCAAAGTAAATGAGATCCAGCGGTACATTCTTTTTGTAACTGCAATGATTTTGTTTGTTGTTATTGCAATCGGGTTCATATTCACCCGAATGATTTACGGTCCCATTCACCGAATTATTAAAAATATGAGCAAATCAGCGAATTCGGGGGCGGTAAGCGAGTTCGACCTGCTTTCGGAGACTTTCCGCTACTTGGAACGAAGGGTACAAGACTTGCAAGCGAGCATGGCAGGCTACCATTTTACGGAGAGAGCGGAGACCCTTCGGCTGCTGACAACCGGCGGCTGGAGCAGCGAGTCTGATCTGACAGGCAGACTGTTAAGGCTGGGGTTACAGCTTCCGGCTGCAGGATTTCAAGTTGGTATGCTTTGTCTGGATGATTACGGGGAATTGAAGAGGACTTACAACCCAAATGACCTCAACCTGCTGAAGTATGGCGTATCCAATATTGCGGAGGAGCTTGGCGGCGCTCAGCTACAAACATTCAGTTTTGATGGCGGGGAGGACATAGTCGTTGTTTTGTTTCTGAAACCATTCGGCTTGGCTGCGGAACTGAAGCAGCTTCTGATTGATATCCAGCAGCAAGTGGAAAGCTTTCTTAAGTTAACGGTTACAGCAGCTCTAGGCTCTTATGTTGATGAGCTTCGGCAAATTCCTTTGTCATGGCAGTCAGCCTATCATGCTTCACGATACCGGATAGCATTCGGCAGGAAGTGCTTTATCCCCGAAGACATTGAGGACAGCCGGGAACCAATTGCGGACAGCATTTCCTCTGCGATGGAGAAGCAGGTGACCGACAGCATGAAGCTTGGCGACGCTGTAAGGACTAAGGAAGCCATTAGGCAGTATTTCAGTCTTCTGCGGAAAGCGCCGTTCGATGAAATGATGTTTCTTCTGAATCAGCTTCTCTTCAGCGTCCAGCGAACCTCCAAATCGATGGCTTCAGGAGACTTGAGCGGCATGCTCCATGATATAGGTACGCTCGGGCAGCAGTTGTACAAATGGGAGACGCTGGACCAAATTGAGGAATGGTTCGTTGAGCTGGGGGATGCAGCTATCCGAACAAGAGACAAACAGCACTCCCAGAAGAACGTGCTCATTGTGGAGAAGCTAAAGCAGCATATTCATTGCCATTATGCCGATTCTAACCTGACGGTCGAAATGCTTGCGGAAGTAGCCGGGTTGTCGGTCAATTACATGAGGAAGATTTTTAAAGAGATTGCCTGCGTTTCTCTTAATCAATATATTGCGGATTACCGCTTTGACAAGGCTAAAGAGCTGCTTTTGACTACGGATTTGCCGGCCAATAAAATTGGCGAGATGGTAGGCATCGACAATACGAAGTATTTTTATATTTCCTTTAAAAAACATTGCGGAAAAACGCCGGATCATTTCCGGAAAAGCAGCAATGGACGCGTGGCGGAAGCCTAAATATCAGCTGGTAAGCCCCTTATCTAACAGGAATAGGGGCTTATTAGCTTCTTATAGAGCGTTTTTTCGCATGTTTTGAACGGATGATTTAATTTTGAACCCGTGACATTCGTTTTATTTAGGCATTTTGAGCGTTTTTTGAGGTTTTTCCCAAGTGGTTGAGGAGATACAGTAGGGTCATCCTAAAAGTTGCGAATACGAAGGAGGAACACAATGAGCGCTTCTGAACTCAGCAACCCCAAGCAAGCATATCCGATCAGAAAAAGACGAAGCGTCGCGGGAGCTTTTTTCTATGAATTGCTGAAAAACAAGTTTCTGTATCTGCTTGTTTTGCCGGGCATGATTTGGTTTTTTGTTTTTGCTTATCTTCCTATGGGCGGAATGGTTATCGCCTTTCAGGATTTTAAAGCAATGAAAGGAATGACCGGCAGCGAATTTGTCGGTTTGAAAAACTTCAAGTTCTTCTTTCAATCGGATGACTGGATTCGAATTGTTACGAACACCTTGTTTTTAAACGTATTATTTATCTTATTTAATACCCTTGCTGCTGTCGTGATTGCGGTAATGGTCACCGAGCTTGGAGGGAAATGGTACAAAAAAATCGCCCAGTCGGTGATGATTTTCCCTCATTTTCTTTCGTGGACTGTTGTTGCAATGTTCGTCATGGCATTCGTCGCGACGGACGGCGGATTTATCAATCAAATTCTGTCCGTATTCGGAATACCTCCGGTTCAGTTTCTTTCTTCACCGGCGTACTGGCCGGTCATTCTCGTGTTGTTGAAAGTTTGGCATGGAGCGGGATTCGGATCCATCGTGTACATGGCAACGATCTCCGGCATCAATCCGGATATTTATGAATCAGCGTCTATTGACGGGGCAAGCCGATTTCAGAAGATCCGTTACATTACGCTGCCTTTGCTAAAACCAACCGTTATTCTGCTTCTGATTCTTGCTGTGGGAGGCATCTTCAACGGGGACTTTGGAATGATCTATGCGATTGTTGGACGCAATCCTCCTTTGTACCCGACGACGGATGTCATTGATACCTATTTGTTCCGGGCCATGATGGATCTTGGCGATATGAGCATGTCAGCCGCTATCGGCTTTATGCAGTCCGTGGTTGGATTTGCACTTGTCTTGACGGTCAATTCAATTGCCAAGAAGGTTGCACCGGAATCCGCCATTTTCTAATAAGGAAGTGAATTGTGTTCATGATCAAGGAAAGCTTATCCGACCGCCTGCTTAAAGGCTTTTTTTATGCGGCTATCGGACTGTTCTCTGTCTATTGTCTATTGCCATTCTGGTCGGTCGTGGCCAGCTCATTCGCAAGTGAAGCATCCCTGTTAAAAGATGGATATACTTTTTGGCCGAAGGACTTCAGTACCGAAGCTTACAAGCTGATCTTCAGCAACAATACGATCTACCAGGCTTATGGGGTTACGACCCTTGTTACGCTGATTGGCACGATCCTTTCCATGACTTTTACAAGTGCCATGGCTTACTCATTATCTGTGAAGTCTGTCAAGTACCGTAATCACATCTCCTTTTATGTTTATTTTACGATGCTGTTTCACGGCGGTTTGGTCGCTACGTATTTATTGATCTCAAAGTACTTGGACATGAAGGATACGGTCTGGGTGCTTATTATCCCGAGCATGCTTAGCGCATGGAATATGTTCTTGCTCCGCAACTTCTTTGCTTCCATTGATGATTCAATAGCAGAGTCAGCCAAAATGGACGGAGCCAACGACATCTACATCCTGTTCCGGATTATTCTCCCGATCTCGCTCCCGGCACTTGCTACGATAGGGCTATTCTATGCTCTGAGCTATTGGAACAAGTGGTTCGACGCGGTTCTCTACATTAACGACAAAGATCTATACCCGCTGCAGTACCTGATTCAGCGCATTATGAACAATCTGGACTACATCAATCAAATATCGGCGGATGTTAGCATTCCGAACTTTATTCCGCCTGCGTTGACAGTCCGGCTGGCTACGACGGTCGTTACAATCGGACCTATCGTCTTACTCTATCCGATGCTACAAAAGTATTTTGTCAAAGGACTTATGGTAGGCGCTGTCAAAGGCTAATTCCGCTTCCAAGCGGTTTAGTATAGTTGCAATTTCAAGCAAAGAAAAGGGGATGAACGTTCCATATGAAAGCTAAACATTTGACAACTGTTGTATTATCTGTTGCACTTGCCGGCTCCGTGGCCGCTTGCAGCAATAAGGACAATGAGGTTAGTACACCGGCTGCTCCCGAAAACTCCGGGGTAACGGCATCGGCCCCGCCTAAAGCCGTTACTCTGAAAGGGATGCTGTTTGGCGACGCGCCGAAAGATCTGCCTCTTGTACTGAAGGAATTTGAGAATCGTACGAAGGATACGCTGAATACGAAGATCGATATTCAATGGAATGCGCCTGCCGATCATAAGCAAAAGGTTAAGCTAATGATGACAGCCGGCGAAGAGGTGGACTTCGTATTTGATGCGGATTTTCAAAACTTGAAAGAGCTTATTCCTCAGGGGGCTTATGCCCAACTGGATAAATATTTTAATAATGACGAATATCCCGGGTTAAAACAAGCTTTCTCGCCAGCGTTTATCGAGATGAATAAGCGATACGACAATCATCTGTATACAATACCGTTCACGCAATACTTCTATGACATCCCAGTTGTTTATATCCGTAAGGATTTGCGAGAAAAACTTGGATTCAGCCAGCCGATTTCCAGCTACGATGAGCTTCAGCAGTACTATGAGAAAGTGCTGGCATCGGAGAAAGGCATTACTCCACTTGCGGTAAGAGGGATCGGCGGGTTCCAGGAAATGCTGGCTCCAGAAAGAGACGAGCTAGATACCGTCCGCCCATTAAATCTAGGGGGAATACCTTACTTCGTTCATTTAAGCGACGATCTGACTAAAGTTCTGGATGTTGTTGTTTTGGGTGATCCGGATACGGAATGGGCGAAGCTGCCGGCCCCTTTAAATACGATGAAGTCGACATTCAGTCAATATGACAAATGGGCAGAGTGGAGTAAGTACCTTGAGAAGGATGTACTGAGCCAAAAGGATCACAAAGCTTACTTTATGTCTGGCAAAGCCGCTTCTTATTACGGTACAGTCTCTTCTTATGCTGCGGACCGCAAGCTTCTGCAGGAGACCATAGCCGGCGCAGATCTCGAATTTTTTGTCTTAAAGGAAAAGATTCGCAATATGGAGCCGAAGGCGATCTCGACCAGCTACAAAGCCAATAACTCTATTGCGATTCCCGTATCCTCCAAGAATATTGACCGGACGATGAAATTCTTCGACTGGATGTTCCAAAGCCGCGAGAACCATGATCTGTTCGAATACGGAATTCAAGGTAAGCATTGGGAAGCTGTAGGCGACAACCAAATGAAGCTTTTAGACGAGTCCAAAAACTATATTTTCCCCGGTTATGAATTTACATGGAATCCAACAATGATCCGCTTGCCTGAAGATTTGGATGAGTCGGCTAAAAAGTACTTCGAATACTCGGCCAAAGAAGACAGCTACTATGCTCCCGTGCTTGCACAGTTCGCTTTTGACACAACGAATGTAAAAGGCGAGTTCGCTAATATTCAATCAAAGGCGGATCCATTTATTCAAACATTGAAGGCTGGACAAGTAAAGGATTGGGAAACAGCTGCCGTCAAATTGAACGGCGAGCTAAAGGGTTTAGGTCTTGATAAGATACGTGCAGAGGTTGCAAAACAGGTACAAGCGTATCTTGATGCAGGCGGGAAGTAGAATGATACGGGAGAGGATCTCGAGGATCTAATCTCTATAGGAACGATTGGCCTGATCAAAGCGATCGAAAGTTTTGAGTTTTATAAGGCGAAGAAGTAATAGGGTATTCTTAAATTAAGTGGTACTATGCCAAGTAGTTGATAATGTCAGAAAAGAGCATTGCGTTCATGCAGTGCTCTTTTCTTATGCTAATGTAGATTTTTAATATTAGACCCTTTGTTAATTACCCCATTGATCGGAATAATCCCTTTTCTTTCTAACTTTGCAATCGCTTGTGACTGATTTTCATAGTATCAACTAATTGGTATATACGATCTCGTTTGCGATCTTGTTCATGACTTCCAGCTCGCGATTTGAAAATGTATGTCTTAACTTTCTTTCTTTCTTTCTTTATAGAATTAATGTTTGAAACTTACAAATCAAGTTTAGATTCTCCATGGTTTGTTTGCCGGAAAGCAGATAACATTTCTTATTGTAAGCGCTGTACTTCAGAAGAGACAGCCAAATCAAAGGGGGGATATTAGATGTGGAAAAGGAAGTCGCTGCTTATGTCGTTGATACTTATTCTGCTATTGGCTGCTGGATGCAGCAGCAACGGCGGCAGTAACAAGAACAACAACGCGGGAGTCGACAGTACGCCTATTTCTTCGGAATCGGAAGCCAATGATGCAACTCCTGCTGCAGTTGAGAATGATACCGGAACACCTGAAATGGATTTCGATATGGGCGGCCGAACGATTAAATGGGTCTCCTGGTATGACGAATCCATCAAGGAAGATAATCCGGATAATATCAAGCGAAAGCAGAATCTGGATGAATTAATGAAAAAACATAATTTCAAGATCGAATATGTCACGGTTGACTATGCGGAATATTCCAGTAAGGTTACAGCCTCGCTGCTTGCAGGAGCACCGATCGGCGACATCATCCGGATGGCAAGACCGTGGATGATTCCATCGCTTGTTAAGCAGGAGCTGTTCGCTCCCGTAGATGAATATACGAAGAATAACAAGGTATTTATTCAGCAATATACAAACGATTATTCGGAGTATGCGGGCAGAGGTTACGGATTCCGCTCCGGAATTAACGGCGCATCGTCAGGTATTTTCTATAACCGTACTCTGATGAATAAATTAGGCATGAAGCCACTGCAGGATTATGTGAACGATGATAACTGGAACTGGGATACTTTCATCCAGGTTGCCAAAGAAGCTAACAAAGATACGGACAATAACGGTAAGCTGGATACATGGGGTGTTGCTACAGCCAATATTCTGGTGCAGGCGCTGGCTTCCAATGACGCCAATCTGGTCGCAGCTGATAAACAGAATTTGGAGGATCCGAAAACAAAGGAAACCCTGGAGTTCGTCTCCAAGCTTGCCACGGAAAACGTCGCTAGGCCTACAGAAGGCGGAGACTGGACGGAACCTGGGCAGTTTTTCCGTCAAGGCAACACGTTGATGTACGCGGGAAGCGATTATGAGATGGATGGCTTCAAGAAGGATATGCCGGATATGGATATCGGATTCCTGCCATTTCCTAAAGGACCTAGCGCGGTGGAATATCGTTCGCATTTGACGATTCCGAACTACATGACCATTCCGAAGGTAATCGAGCATCCCGAGCAGTTGGTCTATATCTATGAGAAAATCAATGATATCGATTCGATTTACGATTATCCGAAGCAAGCCTCGCTGGAAACGTTATTTAGCAATGAGGATGATATCAATAACGCCAAGACAGCAGGAGAAACGATTAATAGAGTTGACGGAAAGGATGGTTATCCGAATATGCCTTACTATGAAATGGTCGGCGAAATTCTGGAAGGTGTATCGGTATCCACAGTAATTGACAAATACAAAGAGCAATTCCAGTCGTCTATTGACGAAGTCTGGAAGAAGTAACAGCTCTTTGAACGATAAGGGCAGGTCCCCACTGCAGCAGCAATGGGGACCTCTGTCTTTCATTTGCTTTTCCGTTGTAACACGAAGATCATTTTATTTTGGCGGCAGATGGAGGATATCCCTTTATCTCTTTAAATACTTTGCTGAAATAATAGATATCTTGGATTCCGCAGCGCTCTGCGGCTTCCTTAACGGTGAAATCACCGGAAGAAAGCATCATTTCTGCGTTATTCAACCGGATGCGGTTGACATATTCTTTGAAAGACATTCCGGTATTCTGCTTGAATAGCTTTCCGAAGTAAACAGGATGCAGTCTCAAGCCTTCTGCTATCTCGTTAATAGCCATATGATCCGAGTAATGTTCTGTTAAATATTCTATAAGCTTCTTTATTCGGGGATCAATAGAGGTTGATAAATTTCGGTGAAAGCTGGTTAACAGACGGTGGATGATCAATTCGAATAGTGCCCGTGCCTGAATATGGTAATAAGGCTGCTTGCTCATCCACACATGGTTAAATTCACGCAGATAGCTTAGGATCTCTTTCGTGATAACCTTTTTCGTCAACCCCTGAAAGGGCATTTGAATATGATTATGAGGATCTGCCCAGTAGAAGTTAAAAGGATAGGAATGCATAGGAGAATCTTTAAAGGTATGAGCTTCCCGCACACTGCCGCTGGGAACATAGACGAGATCTCCTGCTTCAGCGGTGAATTTCTTGCCGTCAATATAGTAATTCGCCTTTCCTTCGATAACAAAGGTGAGATCATGAAAGCTGATTCTAGCTTTCTGTATGGTCCAATTAGGATAACATCTTCGATCAACAAACAAAAAGATATTGGGAATAAGGTAGGGATGGTGTTCAAGCTCCAAGATGGTTCGCCTCCTATACAGCATCAGCATATATAGATTACATGCAAAGGGAGATCGTTATGATTACATTAACCGGCTTTGCTGATGAAATCTCATCGGAATTGGATATTCAGCTGGATGTCCTCGAATCGGAACAAATCCATCATCTAGAGCTGAGAAGCGTTTGGGGGAAAAATGTATTACAGCTCACTGATGATGAAGCCGTAAAAGTAAAAGGAATATTAGAGGACAGGGGATTTCAGGTATCTTCCATAGGCTCTCCACTAGGTAAAATTAAAATAACCGACAATTTTGATCTGCATTTCGAAGAGGCCAGGAAGGCAATATGGCTTGCATCGTTTTTTCAGGTTTCATATGTCCGTATTTTTTCTTTTTATATTCCTGACGGCGAACATGATCGCTACCGTTCGGAAGTTCTCTCGCGCATGCAAAGTCTTGTGCAATTGGCGGAGAGAGCAGGTATCGTTTTACTACACGAAAATGAAAGCCATATTTACGGGGACAACGGCAAACGGTGCCGGGATTTGTTACAAGCCATATCATCGCCTTATTTACGCGCTGCCTTTGATCCGGCAAATTTCGTGCAATGTAAGGTGAGTCCAGTAACTGAAGCCTATCCTTTGTTGGATGAATATATCTCCTATATTCATATTAAAGACGCTGTCATGGAGACAGGTTCAGTTGTTCCATCCGGTGAAGGAGACGGACAATTGAAGCAGCTTTTACAAGTATTGAAGCAAAAAGGATATTGCGGATATATGTCGCTGGAACCACATCTGCAGGCCACTGGGAGACTGGAAGGGCTTAGCAAGCCGGAATTATTCATTGTTGCTTCAAGAGCGATCAAACTATTATTAGCAGAACAGAATATACCCTGGGCTTAATAATGCACGGGCAGCCGGTTTGTTGAGACCGGTTTTTTTATTTCTTTCATGATAGGTTTAGATTTAAATGACTTCAATCACTTTCAATAAAGCTCTATAATCGCTAAGGTGAAAGATCTATAATCTGACAGGCAACATCAATTAATTGAATAATTTCGAAAACAAGGGATGGCAGCTCTAGTGAAGTCGCATAAGGTGCGGGGGAATGGAGTGAGTAAACTAAAGCTGTTGCAGAAAATCTCAAATTTGAAAAATCATCTAAATGGCGAAACCGGCAAACAAAATAGTAGACAAAAGGAAGAAAAAATAGGTAAAATTGATACTATAGAATAGCGTTCTATAATATAAAACTTGAAGGAAGACCGAACACATGCCGATTATTCAATCGCTCGATCGGGCATTGTCCATCCTGGACCTGTTCGACGAGCGGAACAGAGAGCTGAAAATCACCGAGATCAGCGCCCGGATGCAGCTTCACAAGAGCACCGTTCATTCGCTGCTCAAGACGCTTCAAATGCACCGGTATATCGAGCAGGACGCAGAGTCGGGCAAATATCGCTTGGGCATCCGCCTGCTCGAAAAGGGACAACTGCTGCTTCAGGGCTTCGACATCCGGGAGATTGCACGTCCCCATCTGCAGCAGCTGTCGCAAGAGACGGGGCAGACGGCGCATCTAGTCGTATTGGACGGCTCGGAAGGCGTATATATCGATAAGGTCGAAGGCGCGAAAGCGGCCATCCGATATTCCCGAATCGGCAAGCGCGTCCCGCTGCACAGCAGTGCGGTCGGCAAAGTACTTGCCGCCTTTATGCCTGTTGCGGAACTCAACCGTATCCTTGCAACCTATGATTACCATGTTCAGACGCCCCATACCATTACGAACGAAGCCGATTTGCGTGCCGAGCTTGAGCGCGTGAGGGCAAAGGGAGTTGGATACGACCGTGAGGAGAATGAACCGGGGGTGCGCTGCACGGCCGCGCCGGTGTACGACCACAGCGGTCAAGTATCCGCCGCCGTTAGCATCTCCACCATGGTGTCCACTGTAAACGACGAGGAGTTCGCAGCGTTCTCCGAGCTGGTTGCGCGGACGGCGGATAACATTTCAAGGGGACTTGGCCGATTGTAAGACTGAGTTCTCACGTACATGCCATTCGGCATGTACAATTTATTGTCGAAATATGAGAACTTAGTTTTATAATATAAAACTAAAATGGAGTTGAACGTATGCGTATCGTTCGTTACCTGGAATCATCGTTTTCGCGATTAGGCGCTTTGACGGAGGAAGGGTCCGTCTATCAATTGGAAGCATCGAACCTGATGGAGTTGGTGGCCGAGGCGAGAGCTAAAGGACTTTATCCTTCCGAGCATATATCCGGTTTGATCGCCGGGAAGGCGCCTATCGCTTTCTCGCTGGATGAGCTCGAACTGCTGACGCCGATCGAAGCGCCGGAAGTATGGGCGGCTGGCGTTACTTATTTGCGAAGCAAGGAAGCGCGGAATTATGAGGCGACAGGGGGAAAGCTGGATGCCACTACGTTCTACGACAAGGTGTATGACGCAGAGCGGCCGGAGCTGTTCCTGAAATCGACCCTTGCACGCACCGTTGGACCGAAGCAGCAAGTATGTCTCCGCAGCGACTCGAATTGGCAAGTCCCTGAAGCCGAACTGGGTCTCGTGCTGGACCGCGAAGGGAACATCATCGGTTATACGGCCGGCAACGACATGAGCTGTCGGGACATTGAGGGAGAGAATCCGTTGTACTTGCCGCAGGCCAAGGTATGGAGCCGTTCCTGCTCGATTGGGCCGACCGTCCGTCTGGCCGAAACCGTTGCGGATCCCTATGGGCTGCAGATCATATGCCGAATTTACCGTAACGGTGAAAAGCTGGTCGACGAGCAGGCAAGTACGAGTCTGCTGAAGCGCCGGCTGGAGGAATTGGTATCGTTCCTGAAACGGGATAACGAGCTCTACGACGGAACGGTACTGCTTACCGGCACCTGCCTGGTACCGCCTAATCAGTTTACACTCGATTCGGGCGACCGGATTGAGATCGAAATCGAAGGTATCGGCATCCTGGCCAATACGGCTGTCTATAAGCATGAGCTGACGCAGCAGTTTTATCAGACCAAGTAGGAGAGGACGAGTGTACATGAGTGAAGTAACCAGAATAATTGACAATTATATTAACGGAGCGTGGACGTCCCCGCTGTCGGGCAAGCAGATACCAAGCATCAATCCGGCAAAAAAACGGGAAGTGATCGGCCAAGTACCCGATTCTAATGCGGCCGATCTGGATAATGCCGTAGCCGCCGCTGAAGGGGCACGGGCTTTCTGGCGAAAGCTGACCGGCGCTCAGCGGGGAGCCCTGCTGTTCAAGGCGGCGGACCTGCTCGAGGCCAGGCAGGAAGAGATCGGAAGAATGATGACGCGGGAGATGGGAAAGACGCTGCCGGAAGCTAAGGGCGAGACGGTGCGCGGCGCCGCGATTCTGCGCTATTACGCAGGCGAAGGCATGCGCAAGATCGGGGACGTTATCCCTTCCACCGATGCCGAGGCGCTCATGTTTACGACACGCGTTCCGCTTGGCGTTGTTGGCGTCATCTCGCCTTGGAACTTTCCGGTTGCCATTCCCGTCTGGAAAATGGCTCCCGCGCTGATTTACGGCAACACGGTCATTTGGAAGCCGGCTACCGAAACCGCTGTCACGGCTTCTCTTGTTATGCAATGCTTCCATGATGCAGGGTTCCCGGCAGGCGCGGTGAACATGATTGTCGGCAGCGGCAGCGTTGTCGGCAGCGGCATTGCGTCGCACAACGGCGTTCACGGCGTGACGTTTACCGGCTCCAACGAGGTCGGCAAGCGGGTCGGGCAGGCTGCGCTCGCGCGAGGGGCGAAATACCAGCTTGAGATGGGCGGGAAGAATCCGGTCATCGTGGCGGCTGATGCCGACCTGGAGCTGGCCGTAGAAGCCACGATCAGCGGAGGGCTGCGCTCTACGGGCCAGAAGTGCACGGCGACCAGCCGAGTTATCGTCGTAAGCGATGTTTATGAAGTTTTCAGGGAGAAGTTAGTGGCCAAAGTAGCGGAGCTCCGGGTCGGCGACGGACTTCAGGAAGGCATCTGGCTCGGCCCATGCGCGAACGAAAGTCAGTTCGAAACGGTCATGTCCTATATCGGCAAGGGTAAAGAGGAAGGGGCGAGACTTCTGGTAGGAGGCGAACGGCCGAGCCAGCCGGAGCTGGCGGACGGCTTCTATGTGACTCCCGCCGTATTCGACGACGTGAAGCCGGATATGGCCATCGCTCAGGAAGAGATCTTCGGTCCCGTGTTGTCGCTCATTCGGGTGGAAAGCTTGGACGAAGCGATTCGTGTCGCCAACAATACCGATTTCGGTCTCAGCGCTTCTATTTATACACGCAATATCGGCAATATATTGACGTTCGTTCAGGATATGGAGGCCGGTCTGGTCCGGGTCAATGCCGAAACGGCAGGCGTGGAGCTTCAGGCTCCGTTCGGCGGGATGAAGCAGTCCAGTTCGCATTCGCGGGAGCAGGGGCAGGCCGCGATTGAATTCTTCACCTCCATCAAGACCGTATTCATTAAGCCATAGGCCTTTGAGAGGGGCAATTCGGGATGAATGAGCAGTTACGAACCGTATTAGGCGGGGATGAAGGCGCCTTCTTCTCCATCAAGACACATGCGCCTGGGCCGGCGGGCAAGCTCCCGCTGACGCCCGACCTTTTGCTTCATGCGCCAAGCGGAGATCTCTTCGGGCTGACGCAAAATGTCGGTATGGGCTGGAGCCCCAGCCATCTCGGCGGGAAGCAGGTGCTGATCATGGGGACGATGGGCGGCATCCGGAACGAGGATGGAAGTCCCGCAGCGCTGGGCTATCATACCGGGCATTGGGAAATCGGGATGCTTATGAAGGCAGCTGCCGACGAGCTGACCCGTGCGGGTCACATCCCGTTCGCGGGCTATGTCAGCGATCCTTGCGACGGGCGCAGCCAGGGCACAACGGGGATGTTTGACTCGCTGCCTTACCGTAACGATGCGGCGATTGTGATTCGGAGGCTGGTGCGCTCGCTGCCTACCCGTTCCGCCGTTATGGGGGTGGCTACCTGCGACAAGGGGCTGCCGGCCATGATGCAGGCGCTAGCCAGCATGCGCGATCTCCCCGTTATTATCGTGCCCGGCGGCGTAACGCTGCCGCCGACATCCGGTGAGGATGCGGGCAAGATTCAGACAATCGGCGCCAGGTATGCCCATGGGGAGCTCAGCCTGGAGGAAGCGGCGGACCTCGGCTGCCGCGCTTGTGCTACGCCGGGAGGTGGCTGCCAATTCCTTGGCACCGCGGGAACGGCGCAGGTCGTGGCCGAGGCGCTGGGCTTGACGGTACCCCATGCGGCGCTCGCTCCTTCCGGCCAACCCGTCTGGGAAGAGATGGCGCGCCAATCCGCGCGCGCCGCGGCGGTCATGGCGGAGCAGGGCATCGCGTCGGCCCATATACTGACCGATGCCTCTATCCGGAACGCGATGGCCGTCCACGCCGCATTCGGCGGCTCCACCAATCTGCTGCTCCATATCCCGGCAATCGCGCATGCCGCGGGCTTGTCGGTTCCGGACGCAAACGACTGGACCGCGATCAACCGCAGCGTTCCGCGGCTTGTTAGCGTCTTGCCTAACGGGCCGATCCCCCATCCGACCGTCCGCGTGTTTCTGGCAGGCGGCGTTCCGGAAGTCATGCTGCATCTGAGGCGGCTCGGCGTCATTGATGATCGGGTACTGACCGTGACGGGATCAACGCTAGGCGAGGTGCTTGATTGGTGGGAAGGCTCGGAGCGCCGCCGTCGGATGCGCAGCTATTTGCTGGAGCAGGATGGGATCGATCCGGACAGTGTCATATACAGCCCCGAGCTAGCCAAAAAGGCGGGACTTACCTCAACGGTGACGTTCCCGACCGGCAATCTGGCACCTGAAGGGGCGGTCATCAAATCGACGGCCATTGACCCTTCCGTTATCGGCGAGAACGGTATTTTCCGGCATGTCGGGAGAGCCAAAGTGTTTACGACCGAGCGCTCGGCCATTCGTGCCATCAAGATGGGCGGGATCGTGGCTGGCGACGTGTTGGTGCTGATCGGCCGCGGGCCGTCCGGTACGGGCATGGAAGAAACCTATCAGCTTACTTCGGCGCTGAAGCATCTGCCTTACGGCAAGCAGGTAACCCTGCTGACCGATGCCAGATTCTCCGGTGTATCCACCGGTGCCTGTATCGGTCATATCGGACCGGAGGCTTTGGCCGGAGGACCGGTTGGCCGGCTGCGCACCGGAGACTGGATCGACATCCGGATCGATACGCGCCGGTTGGACGGCACCATCCATATGGTCGGCTGCGGCGACGCGCCGGAGAACGAACAGGCAGGAACCCTGATACTGGCCTCCAGGCCGCAGCATCCCGAATTGGCTGAAGATCCTGCGCTGCCGGACGATACCCGGTTGTGGGCTGCGCTTCAGGCTGTAAGCGGAGGCACCTGGAAGGGCTGCGTATATGACGTGGACCGAATCCTGGAGGTTCTGTCGGCAGGTATGAATGCGCTTACCGGGAATAAAACGGCTCCGCCTGCAGATTGACGCGAATGGAACCCGGGATTTACCAAGAGTCGCTTCATCGCCTGGGGCTTCGATTTACGAAGAATGGAAGAATAGGGGGCGGGAAATTTCATATCGTTGATTCCGCCGGCCAAGTACTATGGTTAAGTCCGTTTCCGTAACGGAAGTTACCGTCAGCGGACACTCCTTATAACGGGCCGGTAATCGAAAGGGTTATCTTCCGAATCCAATCGACTCGACACAGGATTATAAGAGAGCATTATCATAATGCCTGTATGCCGCCGAGTTGAACTGCGAAACTTGGTATGCTAGAATTGTGTCTAACAATCAAGGGGAGTTGAAAAGGATAATGTAATATTTCTTGCTATGAAACGAATAATAAAACATAACTTCAGTTGTTTTATTCTAGTTAAGCAAGAAAGCGACTTACTTCTTTTCACTCAAATGATAGGATCGATCCCGTGAAACGGGGCGGATTTTGTTTCCGTTAATTTGAGCTGCAAGAAAGGTAACTTTCTTGCGGCTCTTTATTTTTACGCAAGAAACAAAGGAGGATGAATATGAGTACAGACACGGTTGTTACGCATGATTTACTCCGTATAGGTCGGATCGTATCCATTAAACTTATACGGAGCAAATGAGAATAGACGGATATGCGCCGACTTTTTATAAAGAAGCAACGTGTTTATAAAAAGGAGGAACTTACCATGTCAATGATTCATGTACAGAACCTGACATTTTCATATCCCAGCAGCTTTGACCCTATTTTTGAAGAGGTTAGCTTTCAAATAGACACGGATTGGAAGCTTGGTTTTATCGGCCGCAACGGTCGAGGCAAAACAACCTTTTTCAATCTGTTATTAGGGAAATATGAATATAGCGGTCATATTGTCTCTTCGGTGGAATTCAATTATTTTCCGTTTCCGGTTAAGGATAAAAGCAGGCTCACCTATGAAATATTGGAAGAGATATGTCCGCAAGCCGAGGATTGGGAGTTTCTTCGGGAGATATCATATTTGGATGTTGATGCCGAAGTGATGTACAGGCCATTCGAAACGTTATCCAATGGGGAACAAACGAAGGTTTTGCTGGCTGCGCTTTTCTTGAACGAAGGGCAATTTTTATTGATTGACGAGCCGACCAATCATTTGGATACCCACGCTCGAAAGATGGTTTCCAAATATTTAAAAAGCAAAAAAGGGTTCATATTAATTTCGCATGACAGGAACTTTTTGGATGGCTGCGTCGACCATATCTTGTCCATAAACAGAGCGAATATAGAAGTTCAAAGCGGTAATTATTCCTCTTGGAAGCTGAATTTTGACAGGCAGCAGGAGCATGAGGGAAAAACGAATGAGCGTTTGCAGAAGGATATTGGAAGGCTGCAACAATCTTCGAAACGTTCCGCTAATTGGTCGAATCAAGTGGAAGCCACTAAAAATGGCACAACGAATTCGGGTTCTAAATTGGATAAGGGGTTTGTAGGACATAAAGCCGCAAAAATGATGAAGCGCGCAAAAAACCTGGAGTCCAGGCAAAATAAAGCCATTGAAGAAAAGTCAACGCTGCTTAAAAACGTGGAAAAAACGGAGTCTTTGCAATTAGAGCCGTTGGAATACAAATCCAAGGAACTCCTTCAGTTAACGGACGTGTCCGTTAGGTATGTTGGTGAATTCGTGAGTAAACCAATAAGTTTTAAGGTTGAAGCGGGAGACCGAGTCGTGCTGGAAGGAAAGAATGGCAGCGGAAAAAGCAGTATTCTAAAATTAATGCAAGGGATGCCAATCCGGCATACAGGTACGTTGAACCTTGGTACCGGTCTTGTCATTTCTTACGTGCAGCAAGATACCTCTCATTTAAAGGGGACGCTGTCTGATTTTATTGAAGAACATCAGATTGATGAGCCGAAATTTAAATCCATTCTCCGAAAGATGGATTTTGACCGTGTCCAATTCGAAAAAGATATATCCCACTATTCTGGCGGGCAAAAGAAAAAGCTGCTTATCGCTAAAAGTTTATGCGAGAAAGCTCATTTATATATTTGGGATGAACCGCTAAACTTTATTGATGTTTATTCGCGAATGCAAATTGAAGAGCTTATTAAAAGCTTTCAGCCAACCATGGTATTTGTTGAGCATGACCGGACGTTTCAAGAGGAAGTTGCAACGAAAACGGTAACTTTATAGTTATACAATGGAGAGTTGCATACCTTGAAACAACAAGACAGCTGCCGACAAGCGATCGGCAGCTGTCTTTCTTTCAACGATTTTCCTCTGCCGGAGAGACGGGATTTGTTCTTGCCAGCCGTGCCCGATAAGCGCTTGGTGTTACTCCGTGCCATTTTTTAAAATGCGAAGTAAACGACTCGGGAGTATGGTATCCCACTTGTTCGGCTATTGCCCCAATCGTGAGCAAGGTTGCATCAAGCAAGCGAGCTGCTTCCTGCAGCCGGGCTTCTTGCAGCTTATCCCGCAGGGACATTCCGTATTGCTTGCGAACCGCACGTTCGGTCTGCCTGATGCTAAGGCCGAGCTGACCGGCAAGCGTTTTTATCGTGATATGCTTATAGTTGTACAAGAGGTTGTTCTCGATCAACACCATTCGTTTATCGTCCAACGTCTTCAAGGGTTCAGTCTGCAGCGTTGGCCGATTGTTCGTATAATTCCGAACCAGTCCGAAGACCGTCTGCTCTAGTAGAATCGTTATGCAGCGCCGGTAACCTATCGCGCGGGCGTTTATTTCCCAAGCCAGCTTCTCGAAGACAAGCTGCAATTGCTGGTTATCCTGTCCAATCCAGAATGGCGTGTTCAAGAATAATCGCGCGATTTCGCAGACATCCTCGGAATCGTCTCCGCTTCTTCCGTGCAACCGTTCATGGTGATGGCGGCCGCTCGGGAGCGCCTCGAAGAAAATGCAATACTCGAACATCGGGTCTGACGGATCCGTAATCTGCTCGTGCTTGACACCCGGTCCGGTCATGTACAAGCTGCCGGGCGAGAGCGGGAATTCTCTTCCTTCCGCAACCAGGCGTCCGTGGCCGGACGGAATGTAATGGAGCTCATAACTGCCGTTGCTGTGACGATGTTCGGGCATGGAATGGTAGAAGAACCCGGATTTTATATAGAGTACGTTCAACACAAGCTTCCCAAGCATAATCTTAAGATCCAGATTATCTAATTGAATCATCGGATGCCCCATCCGCTGTCCTCCTAGCTGCGCTATTGCGACATCTTTGTCCTAATGGACGTCGCATTTACCCGTATCCCGAGCTATAACGGCTCGCTATGATTGGATTATAGCACACGCGGAAGGAGTGTAAGGATGGATAGAAATGAATATTTAAAACGGATTGACGAGGAGGTCGCATCGGGAAGCTTCAGCGACGACTGGGATTCGCTCAGCGGTTTCCGTGTTCCCGAATGGTACAAGGACGCGAAATTCGGCATTTTCATCCACTGGGGCGTTTACGCCGTACCGGCTTTCGCCAATGAGTGGTACCCGCGTAATATGTACATCCAAGGCACGCGGGAATTTGATCATCACCGCGCGACGTACGGCGACCATCAAACATTCGGCTACAAGGATTTTATCCCGATGTTCAAGGCGGAGAAGTTTCATGCGGACGAGTGGGCCGAATTGTTCGAGCAAGCGGGAGCACGCTACGTGATGCCGGTTGCAGAACATCATGACGGCTTTCAGATGTACAAGAGCGAGGTGTCCAGATTCAACGCATTCGAGATGGGACCGGAGCGAGATGTGCTGGCCGAGCTCAAATCGGCTTTTGAGGCACGGGGGTTAGTGTTTTCCGTGTCGTCTCACCGGGCAGAGCATTGGTTCTTCATGTCGCATGGCAAAGCCTTCGAGTCGGATATCCGCGAACCGCTTGCATGCGGCGATTTCTACTGGCCTTCGATGCCGGAACCGGATCATCAGGATTTGTTCGGTTCCCCGCCGAGCAAGGAATATTTGGAGGATTGGCTGCTTAGGTGCTGCGAGCTGGTCGACCGTTACAAGCCTAGAATCTTTTATTTCGATTGGTGGATTCATACGGCAGCCTTTAAGCCTTATCTCAAGAAATTCGCCGCGTACTATTACAATCGCGCAGCCGAATGGGGATATCAAGGCATTATCAATTACAAGCACGATGCTTTCAAGTTCGGCTCCGCGGTACTTGATATCGAACGAGGCCAGTTCGCCGATCTGCAGCCGTTCTATTGGCAGACCGACACCGCTGCGGCGCGAAATTCTTGGTGCCATGTCGAGGGAATGGATTACAAATCTTCGGTAGAGATTATTCAGGATCTCGTCGATGTCGTGAGCAAGAACGGCAACCTGCTGCTCAATGTTGGCCCCAAAGCCGACGGTACGATTCCGGAAGGCGACCGGCGCATTCTTCTCGATATCGGCGGCTGGCTGAAGACGAATGGTGAGGCGATCTACGGCACGACATTCTGGCGAACGTTCGGCGAAGGGCCTACGGTAGTGGAGGAAGGACAGTTCACGGACGGAAAGGCCAAGCTGTTCACCGGCGAAGACATCCGGTTCACGATGAAGGGGAGCGTTTTGTATGCGCATGTTCTCTCTTATCCGGATGATGGGATCGTGAAGATCAAAACGTTGAAGGAGCGGGCGCACCTTTTTCACGGCCTCATCCGCGGAATCGATGCGTTAGGGTTTGAGGAGAAGCCGGTATGGGAAAGGACCGAAGAGGCGTTGGTTATCCGAACGAGAGAGGTGCGCAGCCCGTATCCCGTCGTCTTCCGAATTCATGTTGACTGAGGCTGCAATCTAAATTATCTTCAGTGTGATTACGCAAAATAATACATGTGCCACATGCGGGTGTAACAACTCCATGTGGTTTCTTTTCGTCTATGCCGCCTTTAATTGCAGACCCGTTGACAGAACGTAAAAAGAGCTCCTATTATGAGAATGATCGATCTCATTCCTGCGCGGGTGAAACATCGACAACAAAGAGGAGAGTGGGATAGCGCTCCGCCGCGGCATTCCACATACCTTACTATGTCCAACGTTTTGGCTTAAGGAGGGAAAGGGAAGATGATAAATAAAAAGGAAGCCATCTTGGAAAACATGATCCAAACGTTTGAACGCTTGAGCGGCAACAGTCCCTACACGACTTTTTCTCGTGACGATAACTGCGCAAGAATGGAATCTGCATTACCGTTAACGATTTTTAATCGCGTGTTTCATTATAATGCGCATGATTACGATAAGCTCAATGCAATCAGGCAGATGCAAACCATTATCGATTCCTATCGGGAACGTGGCGCAACGTGCGTCTGGCATACCTATTCCCATACGCAGGACGAAGTCGTTAACGAAACGCTGAAAGCTAACGGATTCCTATTTGGCGGTACCATGTCCGGCATGGCGGTTAATCTTGAAGAGAAAGCAATTAACCAAGCTAATGGTTCGGGATTAAAAATCGTAATCGTTCAAAGCGATGAAGAATTTGAGAGGTTCAAGCGGGTGTTCGTGGCAGAATACAGTCTGCCGGACGAATTGGCCAAACGCTTTACCCAAGCATTTGCACTTGATCCGGAGGGACGAATGCAGTATTATCTGGCCTATTTGGATGATGAACCCGCAGGAACGGCTATGACGTTCCGCTCGGGTGAAGTGACAGGCCTATACATGGTTGCGACATTAAAGGAATTCCGTGCAAGAGGTATCGGCGGCGCGATCGTAGGTCAAGCTTTGCACGACATGCAGGCCGCGGGGGCAACGTTGGCCGTTTTACAGGCTAGTTCGATGGGACAGACCATTTACCGCAAACATGGATTTGAGGAAGAGCTGACGATAAATTTATTCGTATCACAAAACATGTAGAAAGCTCCGCTTTAACTGCGGTTCCGAAGCTGCGTCAACGATCATTTTCGAGCATTTTTCAAGCGTCAAGCATCGATATGGAAGCATCGGCTATTTGATGCAGCTTCTTTTTATCCGCATAGGTTCGAACTAATACTCTTAATCCGATCAGCGTTGTCTGCAAACTAGCAGCAAGTATTTTTGCATCCTTATCAATCGGAATCTCGCCCGACTCCTGACCTTTTTGTATGAGCTCAACCAGAACTTTCTCCGAGTTATAAAAACCTTCGTTTGTTATTTCGCGTACTTCCGGATCCCTCAAAGCCAGTTCGGTCACAGAATTTACAAATAAGCAGCCTAACGGCCGACCGTCATTCACCTCAATCAGATAATCAAAGAGGAAGCGTATGGTTTGTTTCGCCGAACGACCTCTTGCTACTTCTGCCTGAATAGTTGCTATCTTTTGTTTCTCGTATAGTTCCAGCGTCTTTACAAAGAGGCTATGTTTATCGCCAAAGGTGGCATACATGCTTCTGCGATGTATTCCCATATGCGTAACAAGGTCCTGAAGCGAGGTCTTTTCATAACCCTTTTCCCAAAATAAATGCATTGCCTTTAGAAGCACTTCGTTTTCATCGAACTCTTTATTTCTTGTCATCGATTTCACCTCTTCATTGCGATTTTATCACATTGAGAACAATCGGTAAAATATGATCATGAATAAATCTCAAGTCATTGTCTCTTATACAGTTGTTTAAGCTTGAAAGTACTGACAGGAAAAAAATATGAAATATGAAGATTGGTATAGATTCGTTGACAAAACATTGAAGGAGTTCTTATTATGAGAATGATCGATCTCATTACGCGCAGGTAAAAAAGGCGTGAAAGAGGATGCCGTAAGTACGCTATTTAAGAATGGAGAGCTACGCTATGACGACGACACTTAGACACTATAAAATTTCGATTGACGGAGTAGTGCAAAGCTTTCACATCGCCGGCAAAGGGCCGGTTTGTCTGGTCCATCCAGGCGGTCCCGGCTTCAACTGGAATTACATGCGCATGCCGCTGCTTGAACAAACGATGACAGTTGTTTATATCGAGCCTATAGGAACGGGAGATTCGGGATTGTTGCAGGACGGGGATTACAGCATGCCGCGGTACGCCTATTTCGCGCATAAGATAGCTGAGCACATCGGGGCTGAGAAGCCCTGCTTCTTGGGTCATTCGCATGGAGGCTTTGCGGGAATTCAATATGCTTTAGATTATCCCAATGAGCTCGGAGGACTCATTCTCCATAGCAGTGCACCATGCATGGTGCCGGAGCTTGGAATGGAGCAGACTCGGCAAATCAAGCTCTATGCGGAGCGTTGGCCGGATCGTCCGGAAGCTCAGGCTGCGTGTCAGGCATGGATGGACTTAGGAGCGGGAGCAGCACAGGACAATGAGTCGTTCCTAGAACTGTTGGGGCGGTTGTTACCCGCATTTTTCGGAAATTATTGGAATCTGCCCAAGGAGTTCGAGGAGTGGAGAGATAATTTGAATTTTTACCTTGTTCCTCGTAATCCGCATACGTGGGATGCAAGGGAGGTTTTAGATGCGATTGACGTACCGACTCTTATCTTGGTCGGCGAACATGATTTCAACTGCGGCCCGCGATGGGCCGCGGAGATGGACGATAAAATGCCCAATTCGCAGCTGCATACCTTTGAAGCGGGTGGCCACATGAGCCATGTTGAAAGCCCGGAGGAATTCGTGAAAGTCGTGAGTGATTTTGTCCGTCACGTTCGAAGTGCTTGATATTCTGCTGTGTGTCACGGTTTGGGAAGAGGTTTTATGAAGCCATAATGAAGAAAAAGGACGCCATCGAGGTGATTACTCGTGCCGTCCTTTTCGCTTGTTATTGAGCCTCCAATACCGATATGAACCCGTCGTGAACTTCCTGCGTGATTGATGTGCCACACCCCACTTATTCCTAAAATGGAATTATACTTCCTTAATGACGTGCGATTGCTTATTCTCCTTGCCTAAAACCAATGCGCCAAAAAATTAAAGAAAAATACTTTATTCCACTTTGCAACAAAGTGAAAATCTGATACGATATAGAATATAGCCTATAGATTTAGTAAGGATTAAAGGGAGGCACTTTTTCATGGACAATTTGATGCTTGATTCCATAGATGCAACGACACATCTGGATCAACTCGAGGCTGAAGCGATTTATATTATTCGGGAAGTAGCGGCGGAATGTGAAAATCCCGTCATGCTGTACTCGATCGGTAAGGACAGCTCCGTGATGCTGCATTTGGCGCTGAAAGCATTTTATCCGGAGAAGCCGCCGTTTCCTTTCCTTCATATCGATACGACATGGAAGTTCAAAGAGATGATTGAATTCCGCGACCGCAAGGCGAAAGAATTCGGAATAAAGATGCTTGTTCACTCCAATCAGGAAGGGATTGAGCAAGGGATCAACCCATTCGACCATGGTTCCGCCTATACGGATATTATGAAAACCCAAGCCCTAAAGCAAGGGTTGGACAAATACGGATTTACGGCTGCTTTTGGCGGCGGAAGACGCGATGAGGAAAAGTCGCGCGCGAAGGAGCGGATTTTCTCCTTCCGCAATAAGAATCATGCCTGGGATCCGAAAAATCAGCGGCCGGAAATGTGGAAGCTGTATAACACCAGAATCAATAAGGGCGAAAGCATTCGCGTATTCCCGATTTCCAACTGGACGGAAAAGGATATCTGGCAATACATTCGCAGGGAAAATATTGATATCGTGCCACTCTACTTCGCGAAAGAACGGCCTGTCGTCAACCGTGACGGGCAGATGATTATGGTGGATGATGAGCGTATGAAGCTCGAGCCCGGCGAGAAGATTGAAATGGCAAAGATGCGGTTCCGCACTTTAGGCTGCTATCCGCTCACTGGCGGCGCTCCGTCAGAGGCCGATACGCTGGATGCGATCATCGAAGAAACGCTTGGTGCGGTATCCTCCGAACGGACAACAAGGGTAATCGACCAGGAAGAAGCGGGAAGCATGGAGAGACGTAAACGGGAGGGCTATTTCTAAGATGAAGAGTCTGCTTAAATTTATTACTTGCGGAAGCGTGGATGACGGCAAATCCACCTTGATTGGACATAT
Source organism: Paenibacillus sp. BK720 (assembly GCF_011761545.1). Lineage (NCBI taxonomy): Bacteria > Bacillati > Bacillota > Bacilli > Caryophanales > Paenibacillaceae > Paenibacillus > Paenibacillus sp. BK720. The sequence goes on from NZ_JAASRQ010000002.1 coordinate 46,563, forward strand.
GCTTTACGAGGCTAAGCTCTTGTTCGCCGACCAGGAGAGAGCGCTTGAGCTGGACAGCAGGCTGGGCAGCCGCGGCGGCAAAATCGACTACTCCTTGCTTCTTGACGGGCTGCTTGCGGAACGCGAGCAGGGGATTACGATTGATGTGGCTTACCGGTACTTTACGACGGATCACCGTTCGTTCATTGTAGCGGATACGCCGGGGCATGAAGAATATACGCGCAACATGGCCGTAGGCGCATCCTTTGCCGATCTTGCCGTTATTCTGGTGGACGCAACCAAAGGGATTATTACTCAAACGAAGCGCCATACCCGGATTTGCGCCCTCATGGGGATTAAGCATCTGGTTCTGGCGGTAAACAAAATGGATTTGGTGGGTTTTGACCCGGAGAAATTTGATGAAATCAAAGAGGAGTTCTCCCGCATCACGACTGAATTCCGGTTTGAGAGCATCCAGGTAATCCCTGTTTCCGCAACGGAAGGGGATAACATTACGAAGAAATCGCCGAATACGCCTTGGTACAAGGGGCTTGCTTTGCTGCCGTATTTGGAGAGTGTTGATGTTCATACAAGCGACGAGGCAAAGCCGTTTATGATGCCCATTCAGCGGGTATGCCGGCCGGACCACACCTTCCGCGGCTTCCAAGGCCAGATTGAGGCCGGCAGCATCGCGGTTGGCGATGAACTGATAACCCTGCCTAGCCATGAGAAGGCGAAGGTTAAACGAATCTTAGTAACGGACCAAGACAGGAATTCGGCTCATGCCGGGCAGCCTGTCACGATTCAATTGGATCGGGAAGTCGACGTGTCGCGCGGCTGCGTGTTTACGAAGGACAATAAGCTCCAAGAGGCGGACAGCTTTAGCGCTACGATTCTTTGGATGGATGATTCGGTCCTGACGCCGGGGAGAAATTATTTGGTGAAGGTCGGCACGAAGATCCTTCCTTGTACGGTGACAGCAATCAATTACAAAATCGATATTAATACTGGAAATACGGTTTCGGCCGATCATGTGGTTAAGAATGAATTGGCTAAATGCGAATTTTCATTATCGGATGGTATTGTTTTTGACTCGTTTGAAAAAAATAAAAGCATCGGCGGGTTTATTCTCATCGATCGCGTAACGAATATGACCTCCGCTTGCGGCGTTATTGACGAAGCTCTTCAAACCTCTGACACTGCTGTCCGGATCGATACGGAAATCACCAGAGATGTTCGTGCTCAGCAAAAAGGTCAGCAGCCGTTAACGATTTGGCTTACGGGCTCCGTTCTGGATAATTCGGCTCTTGCGAAGGAAATCGAGAAACGGTTGGTAGCCAGAGGTTATCATACGATGCTGATCGATAACGGCTCAGGAGAATCCGTGCAGCAAATCGCAGCTTATGCCGCATTGCTAAACGATGCGGGACTTGTTGCATTGGTACCGTTCAGTTCCAAGAATGACAATGACCAAGCCATTGCGCAAGACATAATCGGTCAAGCCCTTTTGCCAATCGAGGTTGCCGCACACTCTTCAATCGAAGAAGCGGCTAGCGATATTGTAAAACGTGTTGTGAAGGCTCTCATTCAAGTATAGTTTCATCAATTTGAGCTATAAGAAAGGAAACTTTCTTGTAGCTCTTTATTTTTTGATGCGTTATGATCGGAAATCTGCTGAAGAAACCGGAAATGCCCTTCTTTTTGGTCTCCACCGGTTTTGGAGATGTCGATTTAGTGGCATGAACACGCGCACCTGCTCGTACACTGTACTAATGAGCTTGTACGATGACGGATTGCCGCGGAGGGATAACGATGAAAATTAAGTCCGGCGGATTCGAAGCCGTGTATTACGGCCGCGTTCTCGCCTACGGAATGAATCCGATCCAAGTCGTGTTGTCGGAAGAGAACGATCCGCTGACATTCGTGTTTTGCATTGAATTCGAATCGGAGCGAGACGACTATATGACGGATATTAGGCTGGTCCGTTACAATGAAGTCCGCATCGCCTGCGTTAATTTTCCGCGAGGCAAGCCGATCGGCAATCAAGACATGATCCAGCTCGGCGTATTGAACAACCGCAAACTATCTTTGCGTTACGAAGTGACTGTTAATTACGATGCGTCGTCTTGGGCCTTGGCCTTCACTTTCTATGCGGGCGAGGAGGCCGGGACGGTATGAACAAAATCGAAATTCAGGATCCGCGGGTAGCCAGCAAGATCATAGCGGTGAACGCGGAGAACGACAAACGCAAAGCGGAGCTTGGCTTCCTTGGCAAATTCTTCGGTTCGGGCGAGAACGTGCGTCTGTATATCGTCGGTACGATAGCCCTCAGCGTTCTTCTCATTGCTCTGGTCTATACGTTGATCCCCGACCAATACCGTTCGCCTGACTTCGGCTTAAAGGAAATATGGACGCTCGTGGTGCTTCCCGTTGAATCGACGATTATCGGTTACCTGATCGGATCGAGGTCGAAGGAAAACGCTTAGTCGCAGCGCCTTGAGATTGAAAAAGGATAAAAGGAAAAGCCGCGCGATTTCATCGCGCGGCTTTCATTTCACTAAAGGTTTACCAAGGAAGCTGATTATTCATAAAGAAGAACTGACCGGTCGCCCCGTCAGCAGGCAGCGAAGCCAACATCACGCTTGTCTTGCTGCCTTCCGCAGCGTCCAATTCGGCGTATTGCCCACCGATTTCGGTCTTCACCCAGCCCGGATGCGCGGAGTTGACTTTAATCGGCGTATCCCGGAGCTCGTGCGCCAAATGAATCGTAAACATATTCACCGCTGCTTTGGACGTGTCGTACGCGAATACCTTCATGTCGTAGATAGGCGCTTCCGGATTGGAATGCAGCGTAAGGGAACCTAGAACGCTGGACAAATTGACGATTCTGCCAGCTGGCGATTTGCGAATCAATGGCAAAAGCAATTGCGTCAGTTCAACCAAGGTGAAGAAATTGGCTTCGAACGTATCACGAACAATATCCGGCGTTACGCTGCTGGTTTCGTTCATCGGTACAAGATGCTCGACCTCCTTTTGCACCCCGGCATTGTTAATCAGGATATCGAGCTTCCCATACTTTTGGTCAAAGAAAGCATATGCGGCTTGACGGTCTTCAGCCAGAAGCACATCGAATTTAATGCTCTCCGCTTGGATACCCTCTGCCTGCAGCGCTGCTGCCGCGACTTTTCCTTTCTCCGCATCGCGTGAACCGATGACGACATGAGCGCCGAGCTTGCCTAATCCGCGTGCCGTCTCCAGACCGATGCCCCGGTTTCCTCCAGTAATGAAAGCGACTTTCCCTTCGAGATTGCTTTGGTTTGCAGTCATGTAGATTGCTCCTTCTCCTTTTGTTTGATGAATCCAATTGATTTTGCCCCTATTCGACATATTTTGAGAATGATCATTCTAAATAGGCCTAAACACATCATACCCTATTGGGAACGATCAGTAAAGAATTTTTTTTGCCGATAACTGATAACTGATTCCGGCGTACATCGGATAAATAATTGTAAGTAAATATATAGTTTGTAAGGTTACGTCCCTCTAAATCGTCATGATAATATTAAACTATGATAACCATGCGACGAAGGGACGATAATGAACGATGAACAATCGGAATGTGACAGCGGTACCTGCCGAATATCTTAGGTCAGTTAATGGTGAGCTTCAAGGTACGATTCAAGAGGTTTCCTATGAGGTAAGCAACTATATTCATTCGTCGCGGCAGCTTGTCACCGATCGGAACATCGGGATCAGCGAAGCGGGAAGAGAAACCGTTGCGGGCGATACCCTATCGAAGAGATGCAATGTATACATGCCTGCGGGCTATGATCCAAACGACACGACCGTCAAATACAATGTATTGTATTTGCTTCACGGCGTCGGCGGTAATCAATTCGAGTGGTTAAGCAGCAACGGTCAGGTTGACGAGCGATATATCATTTGCAATTTATTCGACAATCTCATTGCAAACGGGGACATCGAACCGCTGATCGTCGTGTTCCCCAACGGAAGAAGCGCGCATGACTGGACGGACGCTTCCTTTACGACCGAAGGAACCAATATGCTGGCGTTCTATTACTTCGATTACGAGCTGCGATACGATTTGATTCCGTTTATAGAATCAAACTACAAAACATTCGCAAACATAAATAACACAACACCCGAGGGAATTTTTTATAATCGCATGCATCGAGCGGTCGCCGGGCTTTCGATGGGAGGAATGCAGGCTCTGAATCTGATTGTCGGCGGTTACAGATACGATTCGACGCGATTCACGGGAACCGAGAGTGCCTGGAACAACGGGCTGGACAAAACGGTGCTTGCGCCAGGCTTGATCGATTTGTTCGCTTATGTCGGAGCTTTTTCGAATGCTCCCACGTCGAGTGAAGGCAGCGTTCTTGGAGCAAGCCTGGCCTCATCCGATTATAAGCTCCAGCTGCTGTATATGACCTGCGGAGATGCCGATGGCGTTGCCATTACGAGCTACGCGAAATCGATAGAGGGGCTTATAGACCAAGCGGGAAATCACCTTGGTCCTTTTTATCAAGTTCTGATTAAGGACGGTTTTCACGATTTTAACGTTTGGAATAACGGTGCCTACAATTTTAGCCGTTTGATATTTAGAAATAACGAGGAATATGCAGAATCGGATGTTATTCGGAAGACGCTTTAGAACCAAGGTTCCGGGAGAAAGCTGGTCAATTGCCGGCTTTCTTTTTTTAAGTTTATTCCAACATTTCAGGTTGACACTCATTAAACCTCTGTTATCCTGAATGTACCCCGGTTGTTCTTTCCACATTCCTTGTCCTAATGAAGAGAAAGGAAGAAATGACGAAATGAAAGGATTCTCGAATTATATAGGCGGGATTTCCATTAAGAATAAAATATTCATCTCCAATATTCTAATCATTGTCGTATTTATTTCCACCCAGTCGATCTTTGCCAACACGATATCACAGAAGGCAATTATCGATAAAGCCACAAATAATTCATCCCGGGAGCTTGTGCTCATCAAAAACAATCTTCAAACCTTGCTATCCTCCATTGAAGATTATTCCAAAATTCTAGCCAGCGATTATCGATTGCAGAACGCCCTCTATTACGATTACTTATTAAATAACGAGCCCAATGCGATCAAGCCGGTTGAAGGCTTAAACAACCTCTCGATGAACAAAACCCTTTCCGAGACGATCAGCAACATTGTCGAGCCTAATACCAAAATCAAAGCTGTCAGCATTCTTACCTCCAATCAACATTGGGTGGACGTTGGATTCGCCGACAATGCCTACGCTGCACGTCTATTTGGATACGGTTACGGAGCGGATGACCGGACCTATTTGCCCATTTGGACGGGGTTGATTAAATTCAGATTCTTATACGAAGGGGATGACAACGTATTTGCGGTTTCCAAAACGGTCATCCACAAAGATACGGGAAAAACGATCGGCCGAATTTTTCTGTACGTCAAAGAAACGACAATCGCTTCCATTTACGAGGAGGGGAAAAACAAAGGCGGTGAATTTTATATCGTAGATGCCGACGGCCGGATTATTTCCGCGCAGAATAAAGCCATGCTATACCGGGACTTCAAGGAAGCCGCCTCCATCAGCATTCCCGATGACGGTAAAGACGCAAGCTTTACGCAAGGGAGCGGAAGTCGGGAAATGCTGATCCTCACCCATCGCTTCGAACCGCTGCAATGGACAATTGTAAGCGCTATCCCGATGAATGAGATTACGTCGGAACGGAAGGAGATTAATCAATTGATCATCGGGATCGGGGCGGCATGCTTGCTGCTGGCATTAATGGTCTCTTTTCAATTGTCACGATCGATCACCCGCCCCATCTTCCGGCTTGCCAAGACCATGAGGGAAATCCGGACCGGAAAGATGCAGGTCAGAAGCTCGTACCAATCAACGGACGAAATCGGATATTTAAGCGAGGGCTTTAATAATCTAATGGACCGCATTGAGGCGCTTATGGCTGAGAACGTCGAGAAACAAAGAACAAAGGCGGAGATCGAATTTAAATTGCTGCAATCGCAAGTGAAGCCTCATTTTTTGTACAATACGGTGGAAACGATTATTTCCCTTATTAAGCTGGGATTGGGGAAGCAGGCTATAACAGCCGCCCAATACATGGCAAACTTTTATAAAATCTCGTTAAGCAAAGGCTACGATATTATATCCATCGGCGAAGAGATGCGCCTTACGGAAAGCTATTTGGAAATTCAGCAGCTTCGTTACGTGGAATATATGGCGTACACGATGGATATCGACGATGAGATTTTGACCTATTCGATACCGAAGCTGACCTTGCAGCCCATCGTGGAGAATGCGATCTATCACGGGTTGAAGCTTAAACAGGAGAAAGGAATCATACGCGTCACGGGGAGGCGCTCTGGCAATCATATCGAAATCGAAATTTACGATAACGGGGCCGGCATGCACAAGGATCAGACGAAGGCGATAATGTCGGAATCCGGCGTCTCTTCGGAAGGCGGCGGGTTTGGGATCAGAAGCGTATCCAATCGGATCCGAATGCTGTACGGGGACCGATACGGTTTGCAAGTTGAAAGCGAATACGGCGTTTACACGAAAATTATCATCCTATTGCCTCTTCGTCCGCAAGAGCTACCACCGCATTCATAAGGCTCTTTTCAATAATTCGCATGTCAAGGATGGAATTGAACAGGAGGAACGGAACGTGTACAAAGTGCTTATCGTCGATGATGAATTCTACTTCAGGCAAGCCTTAAAGATTTCGCTGCCCTGGAGCGAGCTGGGATTCCAAATTGCGGGAGAAGCCAAAAACGGGGCGGAAGCGCTGGAGCTGATGCCCGAGGTAGAGCCGGATGTTGTGTTAGTCGATATGAATATGCCGATCATGGACGGATTGGAGTTTATCCATAAAGCCAAGGAGCGCGACCAGAAAACAAAATTTCTGGTGTTGTCGGGTCACAGCGAATTTGCGTATGCCAGGCAGGCCGTGCAATTGGGGGTTGTGAACTACGTGCTGAAGCCGATTAATGAAGAAGAGCTCCAGGGCTCTTTGCTGAATATAAAGGAGCTGATACGATCGGAGCGTCTGGGAGAGCTTGAACTGGACGATTTGAGAAAGCAGGCTAGCGAGGGCTTGTCCTTCATGAAGGAACAAGTGCTGAGCGGTTGGCTGCGAGACAGCGGCAGCTCCAGATCGCGGCCGCAGCCGGATCGATTGCACGATCTGGGAATACCGCTGGAAGGGTTGCATTACCGGGCGGTTGTCGTCGATCTGGATGCAGACGATCAGAGCCATCCTGACGAGGGGATGCGCATTCATAAAGCCATGGTGCAGGAAATCGCTAAGCGCTGCATGCAAAGCGCCTATCACAGCGTAAGTTGCCAGGATCAAGACGGGCGTCTCGTTCTGATCTTAGGTGAGCCAGAAGGCTCCTTTAACAATCTGGAAACGATTTGCGAAAGGATAAGATTAACCGTACAGAGCGATACAGCCTGTACGGTTACAATCGGCTTAGGCACCGGCTGCGATACGATTGAGTCCATCCCGGATTCGTATAAGGAAGCGATAATGGCCTTGAGGCATCGGTTTGTATGGGGCGGCAACAAGGTTTTCGTTCATTCCTCGCAGGTGGATCCCGGAACGAAAGCCGGGCTGTACTCGGTGGAGAAGAGGAGCGGCTTGCTGATGCTCATGCGGATCGGAAATATCACCGAGACGGAAGAATGGCTCGTCCGATTTTTTCGTGATGCCCGCGATCAAAAAGCCTCCATGGAAATGCTGCTGCTTGCCGGAATCGAGATCGTTTCCACATGCCTTGAATTTTTGGCCGAAGCCTCGCAAAGCTTTGAGGATGTTTTCCGGGATACGACGCAGCCCGACATGATCCAGCACGTTCAGCGAATGAAGACGTTCAAAGAATTGGACGAGTGGATACATGCTTTAATTCTAAAGGCGATGGATCACGTGCATAGCCGCAAAACCAATAGAGCCGCCAAAGTGATAGAGGAGGTTAAAGCGTACATTTCGAATCACTATGGCAACGAGGAATTAAGAATAGAGGATATAGCGAGAAGCGTCCATATGAATTACAATCATCTCTGCTTCGTATTCAAAAAGGAAACGACCTTTACGATCAATGACTACCTGACCGAAATAAGGATCATTAAAGCGAAAGAGCTGTTTGATCAAGGAGAGAAGGTTATCCAAAACGTAGCGAACCGGGTGGGCTATGCCGACGCCAATTATTTCAGCAAATGCTTCAAAAAGCATATGGGAATTACGCCCAGCAAATATGTGAATCAAATCCAATAGCCTATTTAAGGCAGAGCTAGACGAGAGGGAAAGTTTTCTCTATCGTCTATTTTTTTGCCGTTAATTTTACTGCCGGACTGAGAATACTCTCTGTACGAAATTTAGGAAGATTCGTAAAATTAGCTCAAGGTTAAGGTTGATACCGCTTACAACGGCTAGATTCAACCGATATCCGTTTCGACAAATAGGGGAGGTATAACAATGGTAACGAAGTCAAAGGCAGCGGCCATGGTCCTTATGGCAAGTACTCTACTGGTTTCATCGGCATGCGGAAGCGGGAACAACACAAATTCCAACAAGCCGTCCAACAATCCTTCGCCGTCGGCAGCAAGCACGGAAGATAACAAGGAGACCGCGGCTCCGGACGGCAAAAAAATCAAGATGAGGGTTATCACGATTACGACGGACGAGAATCGCAATAACATTATGGAAAAATACATCAAGCCTAACCTTGCCGCTGCGCTTCCCAATCTTGAAGTCGAGTTTGAGCCCGGCGGCGGCGGCGAGGATATGGCAAACAAATTGAAGACGCTGAATTCTTCCGGGGATATGCCGGACGTATTCTGGAGCGATGCGGGCTACTTTACCCCGCTGAAGAACACGGGCAGCATCCTGGATCTGACGCCTTATATTTCGAAAGACGGCTTCATTGACAAATATGCGGTGCCGGATGCGTTAAAGCATGTCGATAACGGGATTTACAGCCTATCCTCCGGAGCGGATACGTATTTCACCCCCGTCATCTTTTACCATAAAGACATGTTTGAAGAAGCAGGGGTGAAGGTGCCGACCACGTTCGACGAGCTGCTTCAAACCTCGAAGACGCTCAAGAGCAAAGGCATGGTTCCGGCCGTAACCCCAGGCAAGGACGGATGGGGGCCGAAGCTCTTCATGCTGCAGCAAATGATTCAAATCGGGGACCCGCAGGCGATGGCGGATCTCGTCAGCAACAAAACGGATTTTACCAATCCATCCGTCAAGGAAGGTGCGGCCCGAATCGAAACGATGGTCAAGGAAGGCGTGTTCCCAGACGGCATAGCCAACCTGGATTACGGTCCGGCGATGGAGATGTTCACGTCCAAAAAGGCGGCAATGCTCATGATGTTTACTTGGGAACTGCCGAATCTGGCAAAAGACGAAACGGTTGATTTCTTCCCGTTCCCAAGCGCAAGCGATAAGTACGACCCTGCACAGACTGTGCAATTCTGGGGTTCTCCGGTTAACGGATACGCGGTAAACGGCAAAACCAAGCATCCGGAAGAGGCCGTCAAGCTTGCCGAATTCCTGGCCATGCAGGATGCGTTATACTTCGAATCCACGGGAGCGCCAATATCCTTGCAGACGGGCAATCAGGCAAATAACAGAAGTCCGCTCATGCAGAAGTTCGTTGACTGGTATAATCCGATCCCGAATAAAATCGCGTCCTTTGCTCTTAATTCGATAGATGCGAAAACCTCTGCCGAATTGTCTACGCAAGGAGCGAACTTATTGACGGGCGAATACGCCTCCGAAGATTTTAATGCCGCGATGAACAAGATTTGGAGCGAGAATACGTGGTTTAACAAGTAGAAAAGACGAGGATAACAGCTAAATCCCCTTCGGCTGAAACCGGGGGGATTTAGACACAAAATTAAACGGTGGAGAGAGCGATGAACAAGTACTTTAGCACCAAAATGTCCATATTCGTATTTGCTTCCCCGGCCTTGCTGCTGTTTACCGTATTCTGCGTATACCCCTTGCTGCCGGAGATCTGGATGAGCTTGCATAAGCATGACGGATTTCGAAATTTGGGATTTGTCGGTTTGGATAATTACAAAGACGTGATGGCTTCGCCTTCCTTTTGGAGCGCCCATAAAAATACGTATCTTATCGTAGGCATCTCCTTATTGCTGGGGCTGCCCCTCTCCATGATGCTTTCGCTTTTTATGGATGCTCAAACCCCAAGGTTTCGCCGCTTCTTCAAGACGGCGGCGATGTTCCCCGCTATCTTGTCGGTCACGGTGGTTGCCCAGATCTGGCTGGCTTTCTACGAACCGAATTGGGGATTGTTTAACAGCATACTCGACTCGCTTGGTCTGAGCTCCTGGACGCATTCGTGGCTGACGGAAAAGCAAACGGTCATGCCCAGCATCGGGGTGACATTCCTGTGGCAATATATCGGTCTCAACGCGATGCTGTTTTATACGGGGATCAAGACCATCCCCAAAAGCTACTATGAAGCGGCTTTGATCGACGGTGCCAATTTTGTTCAAGTCTGTTTGCGGATTACGATCCCCTTGCTGCAGAATGTCATCAAGTACGTACTTATTCTGTCTACCTTAGGCTCGATGGCCTTCTATTCGCATGTGCGAGTGATGACGGCAGGAGGCCCGGGGGACACATCCAGGACGGTCATCTACCAGATGTATTATACGGCATTCGATACTTCCGAGTTTGGCAAAGGTACTGCGATCGCCGTTATTTTTATTCTGGAATGCCTCTTGATCTCCTTTGTCATCCAAAGGTACGTAGCTAGGGAAAAACTAGAGTTTTAAGCTGGGGGGGAGTCTTCTGAAAGTATTAAGCCGGGTGTTTTGGATCGCCGTCGGATGCACGTTTCTGTTTCCTTTGTACTGGATGGTAACGATGTCGTTGAAGTCCAAAAGCGAAGCTTACGACAATCCGTTTGGCGTACCGTTTTCCTTGGATTGGCTGAACTTCAGCGAAGCGTTGTCCAAATATCATTTTTATACGTATTTCGAGAACAGCTTGATTTATACGGTAGGGACGATCGTCATAACGCTGGCGACGGGAAGCATGCTGGCCTATTGCCTCAGCCGCATGCAATGGAAATTCAATTCGGCGGTGTTGTTTTACGTATCCATGGGACTGATTGTCCCGATCGAGGTCGTTGTTATTCCTTTATTCCAGCTGGTTAAAGCGCTGCATATCAAAAACAGCTATTTAGGTCTTATCCTGCCGTATTCCGGCTTCGCCATCGCTTCCTGCGTCCTCATGCTGTATGCCTTTCTCCGTTCGTTGCCGAAGGAGCTGGAGGAAGCGGCATGCATAGACGGAGCGAATGTCTATCAGACCTATATAAGAATCATATTTCCAATCGTGATGCCGGCATTGGTTACGCAATGCGTCCTTATATTCATTCGGATTTGGAACGAATTCCCGCTGGCTTTTATTATCGCCTCCAAGGATCAATTTCGGCCTCTAACCGTGGGATTGCTTGGTTTCTTCGTCAATGTGGGAGTTACGGATTGGGGGTTGATCGGCGCGAGCATGCTGCTATCCAGTTTGCCTATGATTATCGTTTATTTGGTAGGCAACGAGAAAATCGAAAATGCTTTGACAGCAGGGGCTATTCTGAAGTAGCCTCGCTCATACGCTCAGGCAGCCATGTGCATCACATTTTGCTTACATCCAAGGAGGTTTTATGGAAGTGAGAAAAAGAGCATTCATTTGGGTCATGACTTTCGTAATGGTTTTTTCCATGCTGCCCTTGTCAAGGTCGGTAGTCTCGGCCGACAGCGCAGCTAGTACGACTATCTATGTGGCTACGAACGGCAATGACAGCACGGGTGACGGAACCAAGGAAAAGCCGTATAAATCGATTGCCAAGGCAAAAGAAGTCGTAAGGACGCTGCCCAAGACCGGCGGGGATATCGTCGTTCAAATCGCGGACGGATATTATCCGCTAAATGAAACCCTGGTCTTCTCCAAGGAAGATTCCGGCAGCGCAAGCAGCACGATTCGCTATGAAGCGGCACCGGGTGCGAAGCCGGTAATCAGCGGCGGCGAAATGCTGGAAAAGGGCGTATGGACGGAGGCCGTCGGCCTTACCCAGACGGGAGGCTTAAAGGCGTATAAAACGACCCTTAACCGGAGCGATAAGCTGCGCGCGATCTATGTAAACGATAAGCGCGCCAACATGACGACAAGCCCGCAGATCGCTTCAGCGAACAGAACCGTTACGGGCACCCCCACCGTCAGCTTTACCTCTGCCGATAACCCTTGGGCGTGGCAGAACGGCAGCAACATTCGGGCCGGCATCGTATTCGATGCCAGCGTAGGTCTGACGACGGAAACGAAAAACCCTCAGAACATCGAGGCCGAAAGCATGGGCGGCTCTACGGCCAGATGGGCGAGGCCTTTCGTCACTTTCGCTTCGATCGAGCAAGCGCCGGCAGCCAGCAACAAACCCGGCGGCGTCATGCTCCGGTTCCAGATGCCGTATGGGGCGATTTCACAATCCTTAGGCAATAACACGCAATACAATCCGGGTAACAATCAAGTTATCCGCAATGCCTTCGAGTTCCTCAACAAACGCGGAGATTTCTATTTCGACCAGGCGGAAAGCACGCTCTATTACATCCCGCTTGCCGGTGAAGATATCAATACCGCCGACGTAGTTGTTCCAAAGCTTGAGACGGTCCTCGACATTAGAGGAATCCCGGTAGGAGATCGGTTGAATCCGATTGAGGGCTCGGATGACGGACGCGTCAAAAACATCACCTTCAACGGGCTGACATTTGCCCATACCGACTACAAGCTGTTTGAACTGACGGGCACCTACACGCTTAGCGACGGATCCGGTCCGGTAACGACGAGCTCCCGCGGCTACGCATCCGTTCAAGGCTCAATCGTGAACAAGGTTTATTTCCCAAGCAGCATTAACTGGCATGAGACCTTCTACCGGGGGTACGACATACCGCCAGCTGTCGTCATGATCAACGCGGCGAGGAACATTAAGGTACTGAACGGCGAGATCGGGCTTGCCGGATTTAATGGCATTCATATCGAAAACGATGCCAAGAACATCGAGGTCACGGGCAACTATATCGTGGATACGCTCGCTTCCGGCGTAGTGGTCGGACATCCGCAGCATATCTATGAAAACGATGAGCCGATTAAGCAGGAATCCAGCGTTTCCGTCTCCGGTACGCCAATCAGGAACTGGGCTGGCGTTGATAAGGAAAAGTTTGCGGCGGGTACGGAAGCGGTGCCGGAAAACATTTATATTACCAATAACTTCTTGTACAGAACCTGCTACGGATTTCCGGGCGCCAACGCGCTAGCCTCTTTCTACACAACGAATATGCAAGTTCTGCACAACTACATTTACGACACCACTTACGGCGCGATGAGCATCGGCTGGGGCTGGGACGAGTACGACGGGTTCGGCTTTACCGCCCAAGGCACGAACAAGACCGGCGGTCCTTACCATGGCACGCATGAAACGAGCGTCGCAAGATCTCCTATCATTTCGACAACCTCAAGAAACAACAAAATAAACTACAACCGGATAGAGGAAATTTGTACGGTCGTTAACGACTCCGGAGCCATCTACTCATTGGGACGCCAAGGGGATCCGGGTAATTTGCCGGGCGGAGGAACATGGGACACCGTCAACAATTTGACCAACGACCCCGTCACCGACAAGAACAGCAACTGGAATCCCGACAACTGGACGAATTTCACCGAAATGAACTACAACTTCCTTAACCCGAATCCAACCGACAAGCCTACAACCTCCAACAACTGGACAAACGGATTCCATCCCGACGAAGGCAGCACGTTCATCAAGATGATCGGCAACGTCGTGCAGTCAAAGCTTTCCCATGCACCGGGACAAAGCCGTCTCTTCGAATTTAACAACTGGAAGCGTAAAAGCGATATGATTGCCGTCGGAGGTTACGTAGACGGAAACAACAATCAGAATGGCGCTCCTAGGATTACTTACGACAATTACAAAAGCGAAGCCCGCATTTGGCCGTTAAAAGGCAACGAAATCGTGCTGAATTCGGGGCTCACCAATGAATACACCCATATGATCCCAAGAAGCCTCATTGCGGATACCGAGTTTGAGCTCGCTTCCAATGTCATTATGGGTAAAGGCGAAAAGCTGAACCGCAGAGGCCTGCTAAATGCTCAAGACACGGTCTGGCTTGCGCCAGCGAACACAACGGTGTTCAGCGAAGGCAATACGATGACAAAAGCTGCAGGCAACGAGAAGTCAATCAAAGCTCCGTCTGCCGCGGGTGAATACAAGCTCTATATTCAATACGGAGACGGCAGGGATACGGCCACATCCAAGTATACGGTCTACGTCGACCAGAACGCGTCCGCGATCAATGTGACGGACGGGGAAAATTACGAAGTTTCGGCGGTACGGCCTCTTGAACTGACTTTGAGCAAAGACTACACCTATACGCTTAACGGCAATCCCGTGATGAGCGGTTACAAAATCGCCACCGAAGGAAGCTGGACCCTAGTCGCCAGCACGCCGACCGAGCCGAATTCCATGACGATCAACTTTACAACGTCCGTATCGGTGGCCAACAGGCTGCTCCCGGCGGATGTGTCGGTAGCTCCGGGCGGGCAAGTGAGATTTGCAATCGATTTGGACGACTCGACTAAGAAGATATGGATTTCCTCGTCGAGCGGCGGACATTTCGATGGAGGCGACGATGAAACCGTAGCTTCAGGCGATATGCTCGCAATGACCGCGCCCATGCTGCCTGGTCCGTACATTATTTACGTACTGGCGGCGGACGGCGAAGTGTTGAGTCAATCGCACGCCCGCGTTGTGGTAAGCGATAAAACGCCTGCCGATATTCCTAGAAACGGTCTTGACTTATGGCTAAAAGCCGATGAGGGCGTGGAAAAAGACAGCAGCGGCAACGTAACGGGATGGACAAATATGGGAAGCGTACCGGCGAAGCTTGTCCCGGCGAGCGTTCCCGGCAGCGGCGGTGATAATCTTGGAACGCCAACCGGCAACCCTACATTAAAGAACGATGTATACGATTATGTAGATTTTGCCGCGAACTCGAGGCCGCTTAAGGCCGCAGGCTTTAAGGATTATAACGGCAGCACGCAGATGACGATATACACGCTTGTTAGACCAACAACGACAGCCAACAACTCCAGCGACCAGAATGGCCTTGTTTATTTCGGATTAAACGAGGCTTACCAAACATGGGCTGCCAACGACGGCTGGAGCGGTATTAATCTCGGCGTGGGAACAAACAGAGTTAACATCCGCTTTGGTAACGCGGATGGAAGCGTATCGGGCGGCGGGCAGCAAATTGCGACAACTGCCACGGACGGTCTGGTCAGCGTTCGCGCTCAGTTAGACGGAACCAATAGAGCCGTTTACGTGAATAACAACATCATCGGAACCCCTGGAACCAATGCGAAGGCGCTTAAAGGGAATAAATCGGATCTGGGCGTAGGCTACTCGATGGCTGCCGCAACTCCTTTCCGCTTCATGGGCAGAGTCGCACAGATTCTGATCTACGACAGGGTGCTGACGGCAGAAGAAATATCGAAAGTAGAAGCTTACTTTAACGAGGTCAAAGCCGGTCGCGGCGGTTCCGCGAACCCGATTACGCCAGTGGCGGTCGACAAAACGCTGCTGACCTCCTTCATAGGGACTGTCAATAACCTGGACGATACGCTTTATACCACCGATTCATGGAACACTTTTGCAAGCGCTTTAAGCGAGGCTCAAGCTGCCGTTGTGAATAGCGGAATCGGGCAGGAGGCAGCTGACAATTCCTATTACGCGCTGCGTAACGCGTTCAAAGCGCTTCAACTGGTCGTTCCCGTAACGGAAGTTACCGTCAGCGGGGAGAACGGCGCGTCCGTCATCAATCGGATCGGCGGCACGCTGCGGATGAGCGCAACTGTGAAACCGGATAACGCGACGGAGCGAAGCGTCACATGGACGGTCTCCGGACTTGACGGCACTGCGACCGGCGCTGCGACGATCGACGGCACCGGCCTGCTTTCGGCAGTCGCTGATGGTAACGTCCGGGTAACGGCCACCGCAGGCGACGGGTCCGGGGTGAGCGGCTCTAGCGTGGTGATGATTGATTCCGCCGCGCCGACGATCACCGTAATCGGACTTACAGACGGAAGTACGCTCGGCAATGCCGGCGAGTTCTCGGTACAGGTTGCCTTAACCGACAATTTGTCAGGAGTTGACGGCAGCAAGACGACGGTCACGCTGGATGCGAATCCTTATGTGCCGGGTTCGCCAGTGCCGCTGTATACGCTGGCTCCGGGTTCACACGCGCTTGCCGTGACTTCAACCGATTTGGCGGGGAATACCGCCACGCTAACGATGACTTTCACGATTGATGTCGATCAGGAAACCCTCAAGGAGCTAGTGACGGTTTTTGCTGACAACGGGTCGATCGATTCGCACGGTATTTCCAACAGCTTGCTGAAGAAGCTGGAGGCTGGCCAGCTTGAGGCGTTTATAAATGAAGTGAAAGCGCAGCGCGGGAAGCATATCGCCGAAGAAGCGGCAGACTATTTACTTCGGGATGCACTCCTTATAACGGGTCGGTAGTCGAAAGGGCTATCTCTCGAATCCAATCGGATCGGGAGATAGCCCTGCACGCTGCTTTGTGATTATTTTTAATCAGCCGTATGCTTAATTGTTCTTAGGACGCCATAGATGCCGTTTATCTTCCCATTCGGAATAAACTTAACGGTTACGTATGTTTTGCCTGCTGTTAAGGCATGGGGGAGTTCAAACTGTTTTTCATAGAAGCTCCTCTTCCATGCGTCCGGAAAATCCTCGGTTGCAAGCAGCTGCTCGTCGATATAAATATCAAAGCTTCTGTTCGTATGCATACGGTTAAAGGTTACCGCCAAGGAAGCTCCCGGCTGGATCTTCATCCGGTAGCTGAACCATCCTCCGGCTTCCGCCATCCTTCCGTTTAATCCTTCCCACGTACCGCCATGCGTGCGCTCGCCCTCGATCTGATGCTCCAATTCATATTGATCATTGCCAACTTGAACAGAATCAATCGTAGCTTCTCTTAATCTGCGTTCACGGTCCACGGCATCCGTATGCTGCCGCAGTTCCTCGGATCCATCATCCAGTAGGCTCCAATAAATGCCGTATCTTTCCCGGTGCTGCAGATAGTGGGGAGTAAAGATTAACCGTTCATCCATATCGGTGTTTCTCAGCGAAAAGGCCAGTTCATTCCCAAGACGTACGACATGCTTGTCGAAGTTGCCGAGCCATTCCTTCACGCTCATCCCTTCAGGTACGATATAATCCTTAACGGCGATTCTTCTTGTCGCGATGTTAACGATAACCCCCGTTCTAGATTCCACCATATCTTCTTGGCCAAGCGCAGCGCTTAGAACGATAGGACCGTATTGCAGGCCAATGACATGAGGGGCATCGGGAAGAGAAGAGAAAGCAACCTTCATTGGAATGCGGGCTTCAATGGTATCTCCGTCCTTCCAGATCCGGTCAAGAACAACATATTGCTGCTGAACGGAAGCAATAACCGCTTCCCCATTAAGTGCGATTTCGACTTCTCCGGCAGCCCAATAAGGGACGCGAATATGAATGGCAAGCCGTTTCGGGCTGCTTGTGCTTACCGTGAAATGGACAAGGTCGCTATACGGCAGCGAAGTTGTCTGCGTGACAACGGTTTGCTGCTCTGACCAATCCAGTCGGCTGCTGTAAAATTGATTGACATAAAGGTTATGGTCCAAGTGGAAGTAAATGCTGTCATTCAGCTTGGTAAAGCTCTCCATTCCGGTACCCGTACAACACCAAAAGTGTTCAAAGGGCGAGCTGTAAATTTTGAAGTATCCGGTAGCCATCGGCTGGAAATACATCGTCATGCCGGTCTCCGGATTTTGCGAAGACAGGATGGCGTTAATATACGTTCTCTCGTAAAATTCGGCGTATTTGCTGTCCTGCGTCAGCTTGAACAGCTCTTTGGTCAGCTTCAGCATATTATAACTGTTACAGGTTTCGCAGGTTACGTCGGAGCGTTTGCTGTCCAGGATATCCGGTTCTCCGAAATGCTCGCATTCGCTGTTGCCGCCAGTCAGATAGCTGTGATGATAGACGACCGTATCCCAGAAGTTGACGGCCGCTTCCAGATAGCCGCGCTCGCTTTCCCCAAGCGTGAGATAACGGTTCAAGGCACCGATAAACTTAGGAATCATCGTATTGGCATGCTTGCCCTTCAGCACATCCCGTCCTTCCCGAAGAGCATCGAACAGGCGGATCTCGTCGAACTTGTGAGCGGCATCCAGATGGCGATTGTTGCCGGTGAGCTTGTACAAATCATACATGCAGTCGTTCATGCCGCCGTATTCTACCGCCAGTACGGTGGCCTGAAGCTCCTCCGACCACGAACAAGCTCGGTCTGCGACCCAATCGCCCAGGCGCGTGACAACCTCGTAAGCCTGTTGCAGCTTGGTCGCCTGATGGATGGCAATAAGTCCGGCAATGATTTTATGCATGGTGTACCAAGGAACCCATGCCGGCTTCCTATTCTCCACATTGTCAAACAACGTCTCGGGAAAAGCGGATAGATAACCGTTGTCCAGCTGGGCTTCCGCCAGCTCTGCAACCATGTATTTCAGCCTCTCGAGCAGCCCGGAATCCTGCGTTTGCGCATAGGCCTGGGATACGGCCGTTAAATAATGACCTAACGTATGGCCGCGGATTTCAGTATTCTCCCAGCCGGGATACTTATCCGCTTTTGGCTGCAGGCCGCTAGTCTCCTTGAATCCGGCAAGCAGCCGATCCACGTCATAGCTGCGCAAATAATCCAATTCTTTCTGAAAGGCGTTCGTTTGGTAATCACCGTACAGCTTCACGCGATCCAGTCCGAAATGGTTCAACGACGTATTGCCTGTTAAGGCCTTCATGATCATCACCCTCTCGTCAATATGCTAAAAGCTTATTACTAGCTGGCGGCCCCGGTAAATGGCGTAAGGTTTGATTATGTGTCAAAAAGGAAGTTCTTTTAAAAGTTCTTCCCGGATTCGCTTATTCTGATCTACAATATAGTGTAAAAAAGGCGGAAAGGGTGGCGGCTTATGACTTATTACAGCTTCCGTGTCGATACGCCGGTCTCCCTTGTGATGACCGGCAAATTTATCGCTCCGTCTCCGGAGTGGAAGCATATGCAACGGGTGCTGCTCGAATTCGAGCTGTTTGTCCAAACCCGCGGCACATTGTATATGGCAAGGGGCAAGGAACGGTATGCCTTGCATGAAGGAGATTTTCTGCTAATGCCGCCGGGAGCCGTGCAATTCGGCTACAGGGAATCCGACTGCAGCTTTTATTGGCTTCACTTCTCCGTTCAAGACGGGTACAGGTCGGTGGAGGGCAATTCGGAGTATGAACCCGGCGTATTAACGATCCCCGACAAGGGGACGCTTCGCAGTCCGGACAAGCTGATTGTCATGATGAAGCAGCTGCAGGACTCCGTCCGAAGCTACAGGGAGCAGACGCTTAACAATTATTTGACGACCGGCATTTTATGCGAATTGTACAACCAGCTGTTTTTCGTCCAGAATCAATCGGGAAAGAAGCTTAAGCAGCGGCAGCTATACAACGACATCGTTGACTATATTAAATGGAACAGGCAGGAGAATATGAAGGTGAGCCAGCTGGCCGAGCATTTCGGTTATAATGCCAAGCATTTGTCCTTCTTGTTCTCGGAGATTGCGGGGATTCCCTTGAAGCAATTCATGCTGCAGGAGAAGATGGATGCGGCTAAATCTTTGCTGACGGATACGAATCAGAGCATCAAGGAAATAGCGGAGCAGCTGGGCTATTCCGACAGCCATCAATTTATGCACAGCTTTAAGCGAATGACAGGACTTACGCCAACGGATTATCGCAACGCTTACGCGAACCGGCTGCTGTATTATAGGTGAATAGCTTGTATGGACAACAAACAGGACAACTCTTTTCCACGGCGGTCGGAAGAGGGATGCCTTGTTTCTATAAGCCACATCGATAATGATTGTATCGCCTTATACTGCCGGGATTAACGCATCAGCCGGGGATTTTTTTTTGCTTAAGCATCTAAGAATAGATCAATAATCAATGAGGATAGGTCATTGTTTTGAATAAATAGATATTCTATACTAGCTTCAATAAGAGGCATGAAAGCGCTGCCAATAACAGTTAATAGTGAAAATTACAAGATTTTTTACAGGGGGGAGCGGTGCTTATAGCCGTTTTAAGCTTTAAATTCTGAATATTAAGAATTATAAATTTATTTAGGTGGTGTAAGAAGGTGCGAATACATTACAGCAAGAGTAGAACTTCATTCCTTAAATTTCTATACATACTGCCATTTATGATCTTGCTCGGTATCTTTGCCTACTACCCGCTGTATGGCTGGGTATATGCATTCTTTGATTATATGCCTCCGATCCCTTTATCCCAGTCGCCTTTTGTCGGCCTGAAATGGTTTCGTTCTTTGGTCGAAAACCAAGTGAAGATCGATCAACTTCTTCAGATTATTAAAAACACGTTTGGCATGAGCGGCTTGAATTTGCTTTTCTCCTGGCTTCCCATGATCTTTGCCATATTCATGACCGAGATGAAAGCGGTACGATTCCGGAAGTTTATACAGACGGTGACGACCCTTCCGAACTTTATCAGCTGGGTATTGGTTTATTCCTTGGCGTTTTCCATGTTCTCTAGTGAAGGGATCATTAACGGCCTCCTGAAGATGCTGGGAATTATCGATTCTCCGATACTCTTCCTGCAGAACTCCGACCACGTTTGGATTACGATGTGGATGTGGTCCACTTGGAAAGCGTTGGGCTGGTCCGCCATCTTGTATATTGCGGCCATTATGGGAATCGATGATTCCCTATATGAAGCGGCCCATGTAGACGGCGCGACGCGCATGCAGATTATTTGGTATGTGGTATTGCCAAGCATGCTGCCGACTTATTTTGTTTTATTGATGCTGCAAATCGCAAGCTTCCTGAATAACGGTCTGGAACAGTATTTCGTATTTCAGAATGCTTTTAACAAAGACACGATACAGGTGTTGGACTTATATGTATACAACCTCGCAATGGGGGGCGGCAGTTATTCCGTTTCCGTCGCGATCAGTATGCTGAAGAGCTTGATTAGCGTTGTGCTGCTCTTTTCCGTGAACCGATTGTCCAAATTGCTGAGAGGAGAGAGCATCGTATGAGTAAAGTCAAAGTACAGACCAGCGCAACCGACAAGATGATTTCCGTCTTGATCTATACGGTGTTCTCCCTGTTTGCTCTTATATGCGTCTATCCCTTTTACTCGATCATTATCAACACGATTAGCGCGAACGATATTAGCGCCAAAGGCGATGTCGTGTTTCTTCCCAAGCATATTCATTTCCAGAACTATCTGGATGTGTTTAAAATACCGGGACTATGGGATGCAACCGTAATATCTCTTGGCCGAACTTTAATAGGCACAACGTTGACGGTTGGCGCATCCGCCTTTCTGGGATTCATGTTTACCCAAGGGGATATGTGGGGCAGAAAGTTTTGGTACCGGTTTACGGTTGTTACGATGTTTTTTAACGCCGGAGTTATTCCATGGTATTTGACCATGAAATCCTTGCATCTGACCAACAACTTTCTGGCATATATTCTGCCTACCATCGTAGCTCCGTTTTTCATCATTCTCGTAAAGACCTTTGTAGAATCGACACCAAAGGAATTGCAGCAGGCGGCAAGTATCGATGGAGCCGGGATTATGACTCTCTTTTTCAGAATCATGCTTCCTATTTGCAAGCCTATACTAGCAACCGTTGCTATATTCTCGGCCGTAGATCAGTGGAACTCCTTTCAGGATACGCTGCTTCTGGTTACGGACAGCAAGCTCTATAGCCTGCAGTTCATTCTCTATAACTACATTAATCAGGCAAGCTCCTTATCTACCATGGTCAACCTGCAAAATGCCGGTTCAACAGCCATGGCAAGCTTGGCGACAAAGCAAACGACGACTTCCATTCGCATGACCGTCACCATTATTGTCGTAGCGCCTATCTTACTCGTTTATCCGATATTCCAAAGGTTCTTCGTAAAAGGAGTTATGATCGGCGCAGTAAAAGGTTAACTTGCGCCATTATAATACATGAATTGATTCGGGGGGTTGTAAATGAGGAACAGCAATACAGTATTTAAAAAATCGACGTTGGTATCGGCAGCAGGGATCTTCTTATTATCGACAGCATTAGCTGGGTGTCAAAGCTCCAATTCATCGCCAAGCACATCCTCAGAGCCTAGTAATGCGGAAGGCACATCACAGTCCGGCAAAGGAATCGATCACAGTAAGCCGCTGACCATCACCGTCTACGATAATGCGGCCAATTACCAAGGAGAGCAAACAGGGTGGTATGGGAAGCTTATCAAGGATAAGTTTAATATCACGCTTAACATTCTCGCTCCTCAGGTTGCCGGTGATCAGCTGTACAAGACTAGAACGGCAGCGGGGAATTTGGGCGATCTCCTGATCGTCGATAACAGTCAGCTGGAGGAACTAATTCCGGCGGGGCTGGTTATGGATCTCACGGACAAGGTTAAGAACACGCAATACCTGTCCAAATACGTGGATAATCATTTTAAACCTTTTAATGCGGCCTTCGATAAAGTGAACCCGGACGGGAAAATTTACGCGATGCCGACATTTGAAGCGGATACTTCCCCAACTACTTTCTCGGAGGAAATTCCTTATTCCAGTCCGATAATGCCTTGGGATTATTACAAAGGAGTGGGAGCTCCCAAGCTCAATAATTTGACCGATCTTCTGAATGTATTGAAGGAAATGCAAAAGAAATATCCGGCTACGCCAGACGGGAAAAAGATCGTTCCGATTACCTTGTGGAAGGACTGGGATGGCGGAAGCATGGAGAATGTCCGTTGGCTCAGCAACTGGTACGGCTACGAGCAGCCGGACGGAACGTCGACCATTCAGCTGAATGCCAAAGGCGATATCGTTCCGCTTATAGACGATAACAGTATGTACAAGAAGATTTTGCAATTCTATTTTACAGCCAATCAGATGGGGCTTGTTGATCCAGACTCCGCCTCGCAGGATTGGAACAAGGTTTCGGAAAAGCTGACGAACAAGCAGGTTCTTCTCTTGTGGTACTCCTGGCAACGGGGCTTCTACAACTCGATTGAAAGAGGCAAAAACGGCGACGGCAATGTGGCGGTACCGATTGCCGACATACACATCCTACAGAACAGCGATGCTTATTACGGCAACGGAAGAGTATTCGCCCTCGGTTCAAAAGCCAAGGAGCCTGAAAGAATTATGGAATTCCTGGATTGGATGGTCTCGCCTGAAGGACTTCGTTATTATACGAATGGATTTGAAGGCTTCAACTATGAGAAGACATCTGACGGCAAGTTTAAGCTGACCGAGATTGGACAAACCGCTTTCCAGAAAAACACACCCGTTCCGGATGAGTACGGTGGCGGCGGATACCAGGATGGGCAAAGCAAGATTAACAGCATGATTATGAGCGATTTTGTCACGGATCCGGAAACGGGGGAATTTTATAACAGCACTTATTGGAGCAGCACTTTAGAAGCTAACAAGACGGCACTCACGACGGACTGGCAGAACACCTATAATGCAACAAACGCAACCGAATATTACATGAAGAACAATATGATCGACATCGTTCCTAATATTAACACAAGCCTGGGCAGCGATTCATCCGACATTAAAAACAAACGCAGCCAGATTTCGGATTACGTAAAGAATACGTCCTGGAAGATGGTATTCGCCAAGAATCAGGAAGAATTCGATCAATTGTGGACAAAAATGAAGAGCGATGTAGTAGGACTCGGTTGGAATGATGTAAATGCCGTGGATGCGGAAAGAGCGCAAAAAATCGTTAAAATGCGTGCCGATGCAGCGGCAAGCAAATAAAGGAACTTTAGGAAGGGGAAATGAAGCATGCTTAGAGTTGTGAGGGTCGAAACGGGAATCGTTCAAGGACTGCCGGCAGCAGATCCCCGAATCACAAGCTTTAAAGGGATTCCCTTTGCCGCACCGCCTATAGGAGAAAACCGCTGGCGCGCTCCTCAGCCGGCCAACGATTGGGATGACGTGCTGAAAGCCTACGAATATTCGCCGATTCCGCTGCAGGTCAGACAGGAACTCGACGATAACAATATTTATACGAGGGAATGGGCCGTGGAGCCGGATATTGCGATGAGCGAGGATTGTCTTTACCTGAACGTATGGACCCCTGCTAAAAGCACGGATGAAAAGCTCCCCGTATTCGTATGGTACTTCGGCGGCGGCCTTCAGGTTGGCCATCCGTCCGAAATGGAATTTGACGGCGAGCGCATCGCTAGAAGAGGCGTCGTAGTCGTTACCGTCAATTATCGTCTAAATGCGTTCGGGTTTTTATGCCATCCTGAAATTACCGCGGAAGCGCCGGATGCTCCCGCAAACTTCGGCCACCTCGACCAGCAGGCCGCTACAAGATGGGTTAAACGCAATATCGCGGCTTTCGGCGGCGATCCGGACAACATGACGATTGGCGGACAGTCTGCCGGCGGCGGCAGCGTCATGAACCAGCTCACTTCACCGCAGAACAACGAGCTTTTTCAAAGAGCGATAGTTCAGAGCGGATTGTTTGCCCCTTTATACCCGAACGCCGGAATGCCAAGGTTTCTGCGCACGCTGGAGGAAGCCGAACAGGAAGGCATCCGGTTCTTCAACTATCTTGGGGTAACCTCGCTTGATGAAGCTCGAACTCTGGATGCGGTCTATCTACGGGACAAGATAGTGGAATATAAAGCTTTCTGGGGGACCGTCGTAGATCATAAATTCAACGTGGGGAACTCACTCGAGTTATTCCTTCAAAACAAACGTTTGCAAGTACCGGTCATGTTCGGCCATACATCGTCGGAGTTTTTCAGCATTCCGCAATCGGATTCGCTGAAGGGATTTCAACAGCTGGCCGAAGACATGTTCGGTGACGACGCCGAGACGTTCCTGAAGCTATGCGATTATGAATCGGGGAACCTTGAAGAAATCGTCAAGAAGGCATCGGTAAACGGCATTGAATATGCGATTCGGATTGCAGGCCAGGCGAATGCCGATACGGGCGGCAAGACGCCGCTGTATTATTACAATTTCGATGCCGAGATTCCCGGATGGGATAATCCCGGAACGTTCCATTCGGTCGATCTGTGGTTCTTCTTCGAAACCCTGGCCAAATGCTGGAGGCCGTTCGTTGGCAAACATTACGATCTCGCCCGGCAAATGTGCAATTACTGGGCGAACTTCATCCGTACCGGCGATCCAAACGGGTTAGATTCAACGGGCGAGGAAATGCCGTGCTGGAAGCCCTTTACGCCGGATGCCCCGTTTGGGATGAAGTTCGCGGATGCAGCAGAGTTCGACGAGCAGCAGCCTAATGACACGATGAAGTTTCTCGTAACGGAATATTTCAAAGCCAATCGGATGATTCGGGCAAATTAACCGGATGGTCCTGAACCTGTTCGGAGGGGCTGGCATGCACCTGGAATTTTCGAGGTGAGTATCCTGTCACTTGCTTGAATTGCCGGCAGAAGTGTTCCACGTTCTGATAACCGCAGCGGCGCGCAACTTCGTTAATGGTTTGGGAGCCTTGAAACAAATATTCCTTGGCAAGACGAATACGGCAGCTAATGACATCTTCTATGCAGGATATTCCGAAGGTTTTTTTATAAAGGGTTTGCAGATAACCCGGGCTGATCCGGAGGCGTTCCGCCATTTTCGGAACCGTCCAATGATCCCCCGGGTTATTCTGAATAGCGGCGCGCAATCTTAATATATCGTAGTATTGCGTTGTAAAGCCTTCATGGCAATAAGATTCCAGAAGCTTGTTGAACAAGGTGCGAAGTAAACAATCTATGGAGGATTTCTTGCAATCCCTATCGAAATTGTGCTCGATGACGAGCAGTTCGAACAGCTTGTGGCAGTAATCCGGATCATCCAAGGAGAATGGAATGCCAAACGGCAGCGATGTGTTTGAAACATACGGTTCGTCCGATTCAAAGCGTATCCAGTCATTTACATATTTATCGGTGCAAGCCTTATAATAGATTTTCTGGTGCGCCCGATAGAGGACTGCGCTATGAGAGGGGTATTGTCGAAGCTCCCCGTTTACCCAAAATAGTGCAGGAGTCTTGGTAATGACGAGCAGCCAGCAGTGATGACCTTGAGGAATATCGAAAATAAAATGGCGGTCATGCTCAGCATCGCTTCCCACATAGTGGATATGGTTCATCCGTTAGCCTCTCCTTTCAAAACGGCATATTCCTATTGTAAGAAAGATCCATAATGGAATAGGATAACCGTAAACCTCCAAGAATGAAATATACATTCTTTAGGAGTTGCTATTCTAATGTAAGTTTTTAATCGGCCTCGGCTGTCACAAATGAAAGAACCGAGCCAGGGCTTCCTGACTCGGTTCTTTTTTTCTTAATTAATCTTCACAAGCTGCCACTGCTGATTCAGGTTGCCCCGGTATAGATTTTGTTGAATGACGGCAGAGTTGGCGGTGGAGGAATTGGCAACTTCCACTGCTTTATTGCTATTTACGTTAATGATGCTCCAGTACCCGCTGCTTAATTGGATCAGCCGGAACTGCTGCGCCGTGTTGTTTAAATCGGACATGAGCTGAATGGCTTCTCCGTTGTTTTTTGTGCCGTTGCGTACATCCATGACTTTGCCGTCGGAGGAGCTGACGCTCTTCAGCTTGTAGTAATTGTTATAGACGCCTTGATCCGTAATAACCCATTGCTGTGCCGTAGCGCCATTATCCGTATATTGTTGAAGCTGCAGCGCATTTGTGTTTTGGCCGCCTGGCACCTCAAGCGCTTTGCCGGAAGCCCGGTTAATGATTTTGTAAGTCGAGCCGGACTGCAGCGCGTTCCAAATCCCGTTCCATGGATGCCATTGCGCCCGCTCGTAATACCATTCGAATAGGAAGCGGGCCATGCCGTCCCGTGCGGTGTTGCCGTCGTATTTCAGCCCTGCGGTTGGATCCGCGAACGAGCTTCTTGCTCCAGGCTCCAGCAGGAAGCCATTCATGTGAACGGCGATGCTGACATTGCCGGCAGCGGTGAAAATCGCTTTCGTATTTTTGCCGAAGCCTTCGTTGGAACCGTTAAACAGCTCCCAATAAGAAGAGTCTCCCGGCTGCGTTTTAAACCAGGTGGTCTCGGTAATATTGATCGGATAGCTATTCGCGCACGGCTTGATGGTATCGTCCCATATCTGCTGCAAAGCGGCATAGTCGTCATGAGCGCCGTAACCCGGATACCAGTGAACCGCATAACCGTAATTGTTAAGCGGATCCGTCAGCGGATAGGCGGCGCAAAGCTGATAATACTGATCCCAGCCCAGTCCCGCAGCCCAAATGACGTTATCTGCTCCGTTGCCGCGAATGGTGGAAATGATAGAGTTCTGGAAATTCTTAAGGGAATTCCAGTACGCAACAAAGTCGCTTTGAGCGGGATTGCCTCCCCAAGTACCGTTGGCATACGCCTGAACGGGCTCGTTAATGAGCTCGAACATGACGTTATCCGCGCTCTTGATCGCCGGCTGGGAGGATAAATAGCCCCAGATTTGGTTGAACTTGTCCAGATTGGCTTGCGTTGTCGCCTGGTTGTTCAGAATTGTGAAATCAAGTCCAAGCGTAACGTAAACTCCTTTGGTTTTGGCATAGTTGATGTACGGAATGATGACGTCTTGGGTAACGGCTTGCAGCCCTGCGAAATTATAGGTTCCGGCGGCAACGTCACCCATATCCTCGCGGTCGATAAACAGGCGGACCTGATTCATATACCATCCGTGATTATTCCCGTATTTACTGGAGGTATCGGTAAACGTATCGGTAATATCCTTTAAATAAGCCAGCACCGCGGCATGCCTGTTTCCGCCGTATTGATTCAGATAGTAGCTGCTGTCCTGGTAGGTCCAGTAAGATCCGGAGGGCTGATGCCAACCGCTCAGGACGACCGGCTGCCCGCTGCCGTTCACCAACTGATTGCCGCTGACATGAAGCTTTGACGCGGTCATTCCGGACCATGCACTGGCGGGGGAATTGTTCAGTAATAATGGCGTCAGCATGAGGGCTATCACGGTGAATAATTTTAAAAGCCAATTAGATTTGCCTTTACTCACTAATAAACCAACTCCTTTGTTCTATTTTTTTGTTGGAAAGCGCTTCCATAAACGAGTGTACTACTAGGGTAAAGGTATTGAACACCTGTCTTATTATGGGGGTTAACCTGATGGATGATATGATTAAAGAAGAAGTAAACAACGGGTAACGACATAAAAAGATGCTTATTGTATTATCAGGTTCCAACCAAGATAATGAATATCATACGACTCGTCGCAGCTGCGCCCGAGTGAAAAGGGGTAATCCTGTTGCGGATGCCAAAACCGAAATTAAACAAGGTAAAGCTATTAATGACAGCATTGATTCTTTTATCGGCTTTATCTGCATGCAAGAAAGACAGCCGGTTGACGCCGCCGGAAGTAAGTCGTGCGCCGGCTTCGGTCACGTATACGGATCCTTCGTTAAGCCGTTTTGATCCCCCGATTGAGCTTTCCTTTGTCCGCGAAGTGGGTGAAGGATTAGAAGATTTAATTGCCAGCTTGCCGGGAGAAACGCTTGAGGATAACCGTTGGACAAGGCTTTACGAGGAAGTTTTGGGGATTAAAATTAAGTATGACTGGACGGCTAAAGGCGATTTGTACCGCCAGAAGTTTGGCGCATCCATTGCTTCCGGCAACATTCCGGACGTGATTCAGGTAAATGCCCAGCAGCTCAGAGAGCTCAGCAATGCGGGCTTAATCGAAGAGCTTACGGAGGTGTATGACAACTTCGCTTCCCCATTAACGAAAAAAGTGCTTAGCGAAGAAGGCAACGGTCCCTTTGACACCGCTATGATTAACGGCAAGCTGATGGGCATCCCGCAGACCGGCTCGTCGATTGAAGATGCCGATTTATTATGGATCCGAACGGATTGGCTCAAGGAGCTGGGATTGGCACCGCCAAAAAGCATGAACGATTTACTGGCAATTTCGAAAGCGTTTACAGAAGAGGACCCCGATCGAAACGGCAAAAAGGATACCTACGGCCTTGCGGCGACCAAATATTTAGGAGATCCGGTGATGGGGCTGGTAGATCTTATGGCCGGTTACGATGCTTTTCCGAATATATGGATTAAGGATAAGCAAGGAAAGCTGGTGTACGGAGGTATCCAACCGGAAGTCAAAACGGCATTGAAGGTGATTCAGGGGATATATAGTCAAGGACAGCTTGATCCCGAATTTGCCTTGAAGGACGGGGACAAGGCCGGCAAACTGATTGCTGCGGGAAAAATTGGCATGATCTATGGGGAACAATGGGCCTCGTTTTTGGTTCAATCAAGCCACGATAATGATTCCCATGCCGATTGGCAGGCGTTTCCCATTGTTTCTGCTACGGGGCAAGCACCTAAGGTACCGCTTAAATTCAACACGAACACGTTCTTCGCCGTTAGAAAGGGCTATGAGCATCCTGAGGCTATCGTCAAGCTGTTTAATCTGCATCTGGAGAAGAACTGGGGACAAACCGCGGAATACGAGAAATTTTACAACAACACTTACGCGGTATGGCAGTTATCGCCGGTTACCCCTTCTCCGACAAGAAAAAACCTGGAGGCTTTCCGGCAGATTGAGGAGTCCCGAAAGTCGGGTAATTACGCGAAGCTGAAGGACGAAGCGGTATACATCAAGAAGAGAATGGATGATTATTTGTCCGGCAAGGCCGGCGAATCCGGATGGGGCTGGTTTAAGACCTATGGTCCGACGGGCGCTTTTTCGATCATTGACGAATATGAGAAAAACAATCAGCTGCTGTATGAGAGCTTTGTTGGCGCTCCTACGGATACGATGATTGACAAGCAGCAAATTCTTTACGATCTGCAAAATGAAACCTACATGAATATTATTTTGGGCAGACCAATCGATGACTTCGACCAATTCGTAAAGGACTGGTACAAGCTGGGCGGCGACAAAATAACAGCTGAGGTTAATCAGTGGTATGAACAACGGAGGTAATCACTTGTTAAGACTGCCCGCTAATTCGTGGCGCAATGCTTTATTCGTCCGGCTTATTATTACGAATCTGGTTGTTATTCTGCCTATTATTCTGCTAGGCGTTTATTTGTACAACTGGAGTTATACAAATGCAAGCAATGAAATATCGAAAAATACGACTGCCCAGCTCTCCTACTATCTGGAAGATTTGAATCATGAAATTGAGTGGCTGGAGATTCAGCAATACGATATTTTGCAGGATAACGATTTGAATAAACTGGCGGTAACTTGGAGCTTGATGGACAACGCGGATAAGAAGGCTGGTATCGATTACTTGCTTCACCGGTTTACTTCTATTAAAAATAGCAGTGTCTATATTAAGGATATATCCGTGCATATACGTACCATTCAGAAGAGTATTTCTTCAAGCAACGGAGTGGATGAATTCGATCGGCTTAGCTTTGATTTTCTCCACGATGAAGTGGATAAGAAGGAAGGACGCTTGATTCGGTACAATGACGCTCTGAACTTAAGCGCGGCTAAATACGGAGGCAAGGAAGGAGAGCCTATTTATATCGTCCAGATTGAACTGGATATGGACAAACTGAGAGAGTCCCTGCAGCAAATCAGCGTCTATCCCGAAAGCGGTTCATTTCTTATTTCAAACCGTACGGGTTATACGCTCGCCAGCAACGCAAGCACATCCGGCGCTTTGAAGAGCTATGTGTTCGCGGCTATCCGAACAAAGGAAAATACCTTGGTTACGCGTATTGACAACAAAAACTATCATTTGGACAAAGCGTATTCCGAGCCGCTTGGATTAACCGTCGTAACTTATCTGCCGGAATCGGTGGTAAAGAAGCCTTTGAACGGCTTCAACAACTGGGCATGGGTGTTTGCGCTGACCTCTTGCTGCGCTATTGTCATTTATGCTTTTTCTACATACAAGTTTGTTCATAAGCCTTTGCTGCTGCTTGTACAGAGCTTCAGAAAGATGGAAGGAGGTGCACTCGACATTCACATTGACCATGAGAAGAAGGATGAATTCGGCTATTTGTATAACCGGTTCAACCAGATGATTAGTAAGCTGCAGACGCTGATCGATCAGGATTTCAAACAAACGATGATGATGCAAAAGGCAGAGCTTAAGCAGCTTCAATCCCAGATCAAACCGCATTTTCTGTACAACAGCTTTTTTATTCTGAACTCATTGGCAAAAACCGGCGATTTGGAGCGGGTAGAGCTTTTTACGAATATGCTTGGCGAATATTATCGTTTTATTACCCGGAACGGGGAGGATAACGTCCTGCTGGCCGAAGAAACGCGGCATTCCAGAATGTATACCGAAATTCAGAAGCTTCGATTCTCCAGAAGAATCAAGGTTGAGTTTGATGAACTGCCTAAGGATATGGAACGAATACGTGTGCCAAGGCTGATTATTCAGCCCATTATCGAGAATGCCTATGAACATAGCCTGGAGAAAATGACCAATGAAGGTTTCCTCCGTGTTTCCTTCGATATGGATCGAGAGGAAGCCAGAGTTATTGTCGAGAATAACGGCGATTTTCCCCTCGATGACGAGCAGCTGGAAAAGCTGCAAGCGAGATTGGACAGCAAAGGCGAATCCGGCGAAATGACCGGCATGATCAATATTCATCGGCGAATTATGCTGACTTATGGGGAAGGCAGCGGTCTTCATTTGTCCAGAAGCGAGCTCAATGGCATGAGGGTGGAAATCAGAATCAAGCTTGAGGGGGCCGGTGGACTTGTATAGATTATTGATTGTGGATGATGAAGACATTATTACGGACTCGCTGTACGAGGTGTTTCATCGGCTGATGCCGGAGAAGCTTGATGTGTGCAAAGCCTATTCCGCCAAGGAAGCTTTGCAGTGGATGGCAAGGACAAGAATCGATATTGTGCTGACCGATATCAGTATGCCGGGTATGAACGGTTTAGAGCTGTCCGAGGAAATTCAAGCCTTCTGGCCAAGAAGCAAAGTCATTTTCCTGACGGGCTTCAGCGAGTTTGACTATGCTTACAAGGCTATTCAAATGCAAAAGGTTCGTTATTTGCTGAAGACGGAGGGTTATGACAAGGTTACGGCAACCGTACGGGAAGTCATGGAGGAAATCGAGTACGAGAATCAGATGAGCAAAATGCTGGAGCAATCCCAAGAGCAGCTTTACGCGATAGAGCAGGCCGCACAAGGAGACTACATTCGCCATCTGCTTCAAGAAAGCAGCGGGCATGGCTTATGCGAGGAGAGACTAAGGGATGAATTCGGCAAGATGAACATCGGGCTTGATCCTGTCGCTCCCATTCTTCTTGTAAGGGGACATTTAACGTATCCGGAGCATGCTTCCTACATCTTGCGAAGCGGGATTCTTACGAAGGCAAGGATCGTATGCAATTCCTATTTGTCCGAGAAGACGAGGCATATCGGTATTATAGACAAGCAAGGGGACTTATTATATCTGCTTCAGCCTTATGAGCATGAGGAAGAGAAATTCAATAATCATCTTGTTCGTTATCTGGAAGGTACATTGGAATTGATTCAGGAGACCTGCCTGCAATCGCTAGGTCTAACGCTCGCTTTCACGCTCAGCGGAAATTTATGCAAATGGAATGAGATGAATCGGCAATACGAACGGCTCCGTCAGCTGCAGCTGATGAAAATCGGCGGTAGAGGCATCGCCATTATTGTAACGGATCGCGGGGAACCGCTGGAAGATCTTCGAGAGCAGCAAACCAAGGAAGAAGGACAGGTTTCTTCCAAAGCAGAAATGCTTGCCGGGTTTCTTGAAGCTGGCAAAGCGGAGAAATTCATCGAAGCATTTGAAGATTTAAGCATGGTCATGCTGCACGAAAACAGTACGGTCACGCGGAAAATGGAAATCTATTATTCAATCGCTCTTACTCTGTTTACGTATATTAACCGAAATGGGCTTTGCCGGGAGATTAGCGATTATTGCAAGCTGATGCGCCTGGAGGAGCATTCCACCATGCAAGAGGCGGTTCAATACTTAAAGCAGATAACCGAACAGCTGTTTCGGGCCAAAAGCCCGGAGAGCAAAGAAAATGCAGCGGGCGTAATCGAAAAAATCTGCGAGTATATCAATGACCATCTAAGCGAGGATTTGTCGCTTGTCCGCTTGGCGGAACTTAACTATTTCAATCCTTCTTATTTATCCCGCTTTTTCAAACAGGAATGCGGCGTCAATCTATCCGAATACATTGACACCTGCAGGGTAAGAAAAGCGAAGGAGCTGCTGAAGGAGGACGAATTTAAGGTACGGGAGGTCGCGGTTAAAGTCGGATATGAAGCGGCTCATTCCTTTACAAGATTTTTCAAGAAGGCTACCGGCATGACGCCGCAGGAGTATCGGGATGCCCTAGCTCCGGTTTAGGGGGCGTTTTATGACACGGCATCTCTTAAGGTCAGTCCTGCGGTTCGGTTTCCTTGCGGCAGTTCTTGCCTTATTAATAACATCTCATCATTCGAATCGGGAGGAATTATCCATGGAAGAATTACAGGTTAAGCTTGCGAATGCGGTTGGCAAAATCCCTTCTCAAGGCAATCCGCTTGTATCCCATAAGTTTGGAGCGGATCCTTACGCCCTAGTATTTGACGGACGGGTTTATCTTTACATGACGAATGACGTCCTGGAATACGGCGAGGACGGAAGCGTGAAGGATAATACGTACGGCAATATTAACAAGATCGGTGTTATATCCTCAGCGGATCTGGTCAATTGGACCGATCATGGAGTCATTACGGTTGCGGGTCCCGAAGGGGCAGCCAAATGGGCAACTCAATCCTGGGCTCCCGCAATTGCTCATAAAGTAATCAAGGGACAAGATAAATTTTTCCTCTACTTCGCCAATAATGCCAGTGGAATCGGCGTGCTGGAGGGCGACAGTCCAATCGGACCATGGCGTGATCCTATCGGAAAAGCACTCATTCTAAGGTCGACGCCCGGCGTTGAGAAGGTGACTTGGTTATTCGATCCCGCTGTATTGGTTGACGATGACGGCAAGGCTTATATTTATTTCGGAGGCGGAGTGCCGGAAGGAAAGGACGAATGGCCGGATACGGCCCGGGTGATGGAGCTCGGCGAGGATATGGTCAGCGTTGTAGGCGAAGCGCAGGTTATTCCCGCGCCGTTTATGTTCGAGGATGCCGGGATTAATAAGCATAAAGGCATTTATTATTTCACTTATTGTTCCAACTTTTATAACGGCCAGCGTCCGGAAGGCAGTCCACCGGCAGGCGAGATTGCTTATATGACCAGCGATCGTCCAATGGGACCGTGGACATACCGCGGGACGATTCTGAAGAATCCCGGGCATTTCTTTGGCGTAGGCGGCAATAACCATCATGCCATGTTCGAATTTAACGATGCATGGTATATGGCTTACCATGCCCAGACTTTATCGAAGGCAATGGGGGTGCCTAAGGGGTATCGTTCCACTCATCTGAATGAAGTGAAGTTCCAGGATGCCGATCAGCCCATTCAAGAGATTACGGCGAATTACGAAGGAGTTCCCCAAATTCAAGCTTTTCAGCCTTATGAGCGCGTAGAAGCGGCAACGATGGGATGGAACGCGGGAATCGCGACGGAGGCTTCCCCTGACGGCGGCATGTCCGTCACCGATATTGACAGCGGAGATTGGATCGCATTATCGAAGGTTGATTTCGGCAGCGAAGGCGCTCGTACATTTGCCGCGGCTGTATCCGGGGCAGGCTCTGCCGCTGTTATTGAGCTGCGGCTGGATGCCGCGGACGGCAAACTGATCGGAGCCTTACAGGTCCAGCCTGCGGGAGAGGATGAAGCAGAATATCAAACGGATGTAACGGGCGCCGAAGGTACGCATGACCTGTATCTGGTGTTCAAAGGCAAGCCTGACAGCAAGCTGTTCAAGCTGCATAGCTGGCAGTTCAGCCAGTAAGCAGGGTATCGTGAAGGGAGATCGCGGCGAGAATGGCCGCGGTCTCTTTTTAGAGCAGGAAAGGATATGATGCTGCATGAAGCCCGTTCGAGCCTCCGACGCCTATCACAACAGTCAGTTAATCTGCACCTACAGCGGTTATAAGCCGGCCAACATGCATAAGTGGGGGCCGGGAGTACGCGATGTTTACGCGCTGCACTTCATTATAAGCGGGAAAGGAACGCTCGAGACGCGCAATCAGCGATTTTCATTAAAGGCGGCCGATAGCTTTATGATCTTCCCGCAAACGGAAATTTACTATTATCCGGATCCTGAGGATCCTTGGGAATATATATGGATTGAATTTAAAGGCGATGAAGCCGGGCGTCTGGTGGGAATGACCGAAATGGAACGGGATAACCCCGTGGCCGGGGCGAGCCCGCATGATCTGAAGCCGTATTTCCCCGCGGCGCCAAGGGCGGATGCGAGGCCTTTTGAGAGAATTAGAGCGGGGGCGCAATTGCGTTTGCTGCTGTCCTATTATTTGGAGTTTTATCCGAGAGAATCTCAGCCGGCGGATTATGTGAAGATGGCCAAGGAGTATATCATCATTAATTATTGGCGGGCAAACCTGACGGTGTCCGATATTGTAAACGCGGTGAGCCTGGAGAGAAGCTACCTGTTCCGCTTGTTTAAGGAAGCTGCCGGTATGTCTGTATCCCGCTATCTGACTGCATACCGGATTGAACGGGCGCGCGAGCTTCTGGAATCCTCCGTATTGTCCGTCAAATCGGTTGCTTACTCGGTCGGCTATAAGGATCAGTTGTATTTCTCCAAAGTATTTAAAAAAGCAACGTCATATACGCCCTCCGAGTATATGACGCTGCATGGCCGTACCGAAATCCTTTAGCGGAAAAGGACGCAATGGCCGGATTCCCTGAAGTAGCGTATCAGCTTCTCCAGGGGCTCGCGTCCGCAGCTTAGCTTAACGCCCAGGCAATCGATGCATAAAAATTGTTGTGCCGTTCTTGAGACAAGCTTCATGTAAATCGCCCGATCATCGGCTTGGAGGGGGGCCTGACAGGTCTTGCAGGATTTGCTGTTCATTATTTAACCAGCTTGGCCCGGACGATCAGACAGTCATGCGCCGGCACAACGGGTGCGAACCGTTCCTTGAATATTCCAAGCTCCTTATGCTCCCAGCAGTCGTATAAGGATAAGGAGAACCCGGAGGCGTAGGGAAGTCCGATATCCCAGAATTGCAGCGAAAGCTCCCGCTGATCATCGCTTAGATTAAAGAAGCCAATCGCCAGTTCGCCATCCGAAAGAACCTTTACAAGCATAAAGACATCCTCGGTATGGAACCATTGCGGCTCCGGCTTGATCCGGTATGCTCCGCGGCTTTCGATGTCCTGATTAATGGCTATGAGATCCGTGTTAAGCAGCATGTCTTTGGTCGCCTGATTAGCCGTGCGGATATCGCAGCCCATCATGAGAGGAGAGCCCATCATGCACCACAAAGAGAAATGGGTCTTGTATTCGTTATCGGTACAGCCTCCTATTTTGCTGCCGATAAACGAATTATTGCTGCCGCCGTACATGCCGACGACCAGCATGTCCATATCGTTATGGCAGAAGGAGCCGGTATAGCATTCTTTGTCCAGCTGCGAGAGTGCCAGATTCTTAATAGATTCCCAGTGATCCTGAATATCGCCCGTTGACCGGTACATATGGGCACCCGATTCGCGTATCCACTGGTAGACATGATCCTCGCCCCAATTGCAGGCAGAGAAGAGGATTTCCCGTCCGCTGTTTTTAAGAGCAAGGCTCATCCGTTTGTAGAGCAATTCTCCGGAGATATGCCGGGGTTTGAAGCAGTAATCGTACTTCAAATAGTCGACGCCCCACTCGGCGAATAATTGGGCGTCTTGAAACTCATGCTCGAAGCTGCCGGGATAACCCGCGCAGGTGTGGGTGCCGACGCAGGAATACATGCCGAATTTCAAGCCTTTGGAGTGGATATAATCGGCGAGCGCTTTCATTCCGCTTGGAAACTTGGCGGGATCGGCTACCAGATTCCCCTGCTGGTCCCGCTGCTTCAAGCTCCAGCAATCGTCAATGACGATATATTCGTAACCGGCAGCCTTGTAACCGTCCGATTCGAAACGATCGGCAACATCCCGAATTAATTGCTCATTAATGTCCCAGGTAAACGTGTTCCACGAGTTCCATCCCATTGCGGGGGTAAGTCCAAGAAGAGGGTTGTCCATTTATTGCTTGCATCCTTTCGCGTGACCGGCAACAAGGCCGGATGTGAATATGAATCGTTTGTTTGTATTAAATCATAGGGGATCTTCCGCAGCCTATAGCTTAAAGTTGCTTCTATATGGATAATTGTTGTTTCCGATGAAGCTAGGCAACGCGAAGGCCGGATATCTATAACTAGACGGGTAATAGAACCGCAATCCGGCAGGTTGTTGGAGCTTGCTGCATAGAGCTAAACTTTCCTTGTTTACCATTTACCGATAACGGTTTGACGAAGCGGGAGGGGACTATGTCCATCATGGATGAACTGCCTGAGCAGCTGAGGAAGCAGGTAACGGGAGAAATGCTGTTTAGCATCAAGTCCGATCTGCTGTTCGATGGCTGCTTTGGGGAACAATGGCTGGCAGTGACAGACCGGGATATCCGGGTCTGGCAGAAGGATGGTTCGCTGGCCGTTAAATTTGAAGTAAGCGAGTTGAGAGACGCGCGCGCTGTCGGAGCGGTAGGGGGAGGCATGCTGGTAGCAGACACCCATGATTCTCCCGTTGTTATAGCCCGCTATACGGCAGCCATGACGCCGGTATTCAATTTTGCGGCAAAGCTGATCAGTGCGCTGGCCAAGAGGGAAGAGCGGCCGGTATTATCGGAGCGGGATATTCCGAAGCATTGTCCAACCTGCGGCAATCCGCTTCATGAAGGCACGAAGGTATGCCAGCTGTGCATGAACAGCGGCAAAGCCGCTGCCCGGATGCTGCGCTACGCCAAGCCTTATAAGGGACATTTGGCGGCGGCAGCCTGCATGCTTATCCTGACCACGTTCGTGGAGCTGGTGCCGCCTTATTTGACAAAAGTCATTATCGACGATGTGCTTCAGGCTCAGAATAAGGGCTCCATTCTATTGTTGCTTATTCTCGGCTTGGGAGTTACAACCTTGATGCTGTCGGTCATGCAGACGGTAAGGGGATACATCGGCGTATGGGTTGGCTCTAAGCTGATGGGGGATCTCCGCAAAGATATATACGGTTCTTTGATGCGTCTTTCCATCTCCTTCTTCGACCGCCGGCAAACCTCGCAGTTTATCGGCCGCGTGAACAGCGACTCGGAAGCGATGCGGCAGTTCATGACGGACGGGGTCGTCTTTGTATGCGGAGAGTCGTTGCGAATCGTCGCGATATTCGTTATTATGCTGAGCCTGGACTGGAAGCTGTCGCTGTTCGCGCTGCTGCCCGTACCGGTCATGATCGCGGTGTCGATGACGATCTGGCCGAAGATTGGGCGCCGCTGGTACCAGCAATGGCGATCCATCTTCCGCCTGAATACGCTGGTCGGTGATTCGCTGCAGGGCATCCGCGTCGTTAAAGCTTTTGGCCGGGAGCGGGAGGAGATGGCCCGTTATGCCAATGCCAACGTTGAAGTGGTACGAAACAATATCCGGATGGAGGGACTATGGCAGTTCATGTTCCCTGCGTTTAATTTTATTGCGGGAATAGGGACGCTGCTTATCTGGTATAACGGCGGTAACAAGGTACTTCATGAGGGGATGCAGCTTGGAGTTCTTATGGCTCTTGTTGCTTACCTTGGCATGTTGTTTGGCCCGTTGCAATGGGTCAGTCAAATGATCAACTGGGCAAGCAATGCCATGGCTGCCGCCCACCGGGTATTCGAAATCATGGATACGCCGTCGGATGTTCCGGAAGCTCGTCGGCCGGCAGCTCTTGGCACCATTCAAGGTCTGGTTAGATTCGAAAAGGTCACCTATGGTTATGAAAAGCATCATCCCGTACTGAAAGACATCAATCTCCAAGTGAAGCAGGGCGAAATGATTGGCCTCGTGGGACATTCCGGAGCAGGCAAGTCGACGTTTATTAATCTGATCTGCCGGTTCTATGACACGGATGAGGGAGATATCTATATCGACGGCATCTCCATACGAGAGATCAGCCAATCCGATTTGCGGAAGCAGATCGGCGTTGTGCTTCAGGAGACGTTCCTGTTCGACGGTTCCATTGCCGATAATATTGCGTATTCGAAGCCGGATGCTTCGCCCGAGGAGATTATGCGGGCAGCCAAAATTGCAAACGCGCATGAGTTTATTGTCCGTCTGCCGGATGGTTACGATACACGAGTAGGGGAACGGGGGCATAAGCTTTCCGGCGGCGAGAAGCAGCGCGTAGCCATTGCAAGGGCCATTATCCATGATCCCCGCATTTTGATTCTGGATGAAGCGACAGCGTCCGTTGATACGGAAACGGAGCAGCAGATCCAGGAGGCAATCTCCCGGCTTATCCAAGGCCGGACCACCTTCGCCATCGCCCACCGGCTTTCTACACTCCGCAATGCGGACCGGCTGGTTGTATTGGATCATGGCAAGATCGTTGAGGTCGGCACGCATGAAGAGCTTCTGGGCAAGGAAAAAGGGTTTTACCGCAAGCTTGTGGATGCGCAGAAAGAGCTGTCTCAAATCAAGGGGGTAGAAGGCTGATGGCAGACCGTTACGATATCCGGCTGTTCAAGCCGGAAGAGATCTACTTCAGCCGGGGCAAGGGCGGTGTGCTGCAAGGCGTTGTGGACGGCAAACCTTATGAAGAACTGGTTGTCTTCCGAACATTTCCGTTTCGCTATGCTTCCGAATATATCTCGGTGAGAACGACTGGCGGGGAAGAGCTTGGCATCATCCGCGATATTGCGGAATTGTCTGCCGAATGCGTAGCTGAGCTGGAAAAGGAGCTTCAGTACCGATATTTTCTGCCAAAGGTACAACGCGTAGCAAGCGTGAAATTTAAATCGGATTTATGGATTTGGGAGCTTGAGACCCATCTCGGCGACACCCGGCTGACGATGAGAAATCTGCACGAGCATCTTCAATTTCCGGGAGGAAACCGAATCGTCCTGACGGATATGCACGGCAAACGCTGCGAGATTGCGGACTGGCATCTTCTTGATGCCCACAGCAGGCGGCAACTGGAAGACGTCCTATAAGTCGATTGAATATGAATGGAGAGGGGAACTGCACATGAGCAGCATCGTTCTGACAAATCCTATTATTTGGGCGGATATACCGGATATCGATATGATTCGCGTAGGAGACGTTTTTTACATGGTCAGCACCAGCATGCACTCCATGCCCGGCTGTCCAATTATGAAATCCATTAATTTAAAGGACTGGGAGATCGTCAATTACGTATTTGATACGTTCGAAGACAATGAGGCTCACAATCTAGCGGATGGCAAAGGGATTTACGGAAAGGGCTCTTGGGCTTCCAGCCTTCGCTATCATAACGGAACCTTCTATGTCTGCTTTTCTAGCAATGATATGCAGCAATTCTATATTTACCGGACAGAAGATATCGAGAACGGCAGCTGGGAGCGCTCCGTGATCAACGGTCTGCTGCATGATCCGGCTCTGCTCTTTGACGAAGACCGTGTTTTTGTGTTCAGCGGCAACGGTAATATCTATATAACTGAATTAACCGCGGACGCAGCTGCAATTAAACCGGACGGAATCCGCCAGCTTCTGCTGGAAGGAGAACGGGATGGCATCGGACTGCGTATCGAAGGCTGTCATGCTTACAAGCTGAACGGCTATTACTATTTGTTCTTTATCGACTGGCCAAGAACCGGACATGGGCGACGCAGGGAGCTGTGTTACCGCTCGAAGGAACTGCTTGGTCCGTATGAATACAAAGTCATTCTGGACGATGACCTCGGTTACCGCAACAAGGGCGTTGCGCAAGGCGGGATCATCGACACGCCTTCCGGCGAATGGTATGCCTTCTTGTTCCAGGATCATGATGCGGTCGGAAGGATTCCGTGCGTGCTGCCGATGGCTTGGGAGGATGGCTGGCCGGTAATAGGCGATGGCGCCAAAGCGCCGGTCTCTTTTGCGGCGAATTTACCGGAGTCGGTGTCCAAGCCGCTGGTGATCAGCGATGAATTCGATTATGAAGAAAACAAGCTGGCCTTGAACTGGCAGTGGAATCATAATCCGGACAATTCGCTCTGGTCGCTTACCGCCCG
This sequence comes from Paenibacillus sp. BK720, assembly GCF_011761545.1. Lineage (NCBI taxonomy): Bacteria > Bacillati > Bacillota > Bacilli > Caryophanales > Paenibacillaceae > Paenibacillus > Paenibacillus sp. BK720. The sequence goes on from NZ_JAASRQ010000002.1 coordinate 87,958, forward strand.
GCCGGGTTACTTGAGACTGGAGACCGGCCGTATCGTTGACCGTGTCGTTCTGGCGCGCAACACGTTGACTCAGCGAACGGAAGGGCCGGCGTGCTGCGGAACGACGGTATTGGATTTATCTCATATGAAGGCGGGAGATCATGCCGGCCTTGTCGCGCTGCAAAGCGAGTATGGCACCGTGGGCATACAAGCGGAAGACAATGGCGAGCTTTATGTCGTAATGGGGATAAACCGCGGCGACGGCGGAATGGAAACCCTGGAAAAGCTTAAATATAACGGCAGCCGGATTCATGTGAGAATCGATTTTGATTTCAGGGACAGTATGGATAGAGCTTATTTTTATTATTCAGCAGACGGTACGGAATGGATATCGATCGGACGCCCTCTGCAAATGAAGTATACGCTGGACCATTTCATGGGCTACCGGATTGGCTTGTTCAATTATGCAACAAGGCAATCCGGAGGTTATGTTGATTTTGATTATTTCCGATATACGAAAACCGTTTAGCATGTCTCGAAAATACGAAGGATGAAAGAGGTGCGATTAAGAATGGAGAATACAATGAAAAAGCAGGATGAGCAATCGTTAGCCGGTGCGTTTCATAACGATTTCCTGATTGGGGCGGCCGTCAATCACCGGACGATTGTCAGTCAAAGCACACTGCTGCAGCAGCATTACAACAGCTTAACCGCCGAGAATGAAATGAAATTCGAAAGCCTTCATCCGGAGGAGCATCTGTATACCTTCGAACGGGCCGACCGGATCGCCGGCTTCGCCCGCGAGAACGGCATGAAGCTGAGGGGGCATACGCTTGTATGGCATAATCAGACGCCAGAATGGGTATTCGAGGACGGGAATGGAGGAATAGCCGGCCGCGAGCTGCTGCTTGCCCGGATGAAGTCTCACATTGAGACGGTTGTGAAACGGTACCGGGATACGATCTATTGCTGGGATGTCGTAAACGAAGCCGTAACGGACGCCGGCGAAGAAAGCTTGCGTCCTTCCAAATGGCTGCACGGCATCGGAGAAGATTACATCGAGCAGGCCCTCCGCTTTGCGCATGAAGCCGATCCTAATGCCCTTCTGTTCTATAACGACTACAATGAATGCAACCCTGGCAAAAGAGAAAAGATCTACTCCTTGGCGAAATCCTTGCTGGAGAAGGGCACTCCCATTCACGGCATTGGACTCCAGGCGCATTGGAATCTGTTTGATCCGTCCATGGACCTGATCCGGGAAGCTATCGAGCGATATGCATCGCTTGGCTTAAAGCTGCAAATGACCGAGATGGACGTATCCATGTTCGCCTTTGACGATAGACGTACCGATCTTACTTCACCTACGGCGGAGATGATGCGTCTGCAGGAAGAGAGATACAAGCAATTTTTCGAGCTGTTCCGCGAATATAAAGACGTACTGACCAGCGTAACGTTCTGGGGAGCGGCGGACGATTATACTTGGCTGGATCACTTTCCTGTTAGAGGGAGGAAAAACTGGCCGCTTCTGTTCGATACGGAGCAGCGCCCAAAAGAAGTGGTTAAGGCGATCATTGGGCAATAAAAGAGTGTGCAAAGTAAAGCGCGTTCCAATCGGGAACGTGCTTTTTTGCGCTTCGTAAGCCTGCGGCACTTTCTATACCTTGGCGGGTGTTCTACCAAAAGCCGACAGGTTGTTGCCTCATTCCGTTAGCACTACACTTTTTAAAGAAGGCGGAAACAGCGGGGTAAAAGGGAAAGGGGGAAGAATCGTGCTGGCTACGCAGGCAGAACAGACTGAAACAAACGGGGAACCGTTGCTTAAGGCGACAGGAATAAAGCGGGTCTTCGGAAAAGGAAATGCCGGGGTTACGGCTCTGTCAGATATACAGCTCAATATTCCGGCTGGTTCCATGGTAGCGCTGAAGGGGCGTTCAGGCTCCGGTAAAACAACGTTGCTGAATATTCTAAGTGCGCTTGACGAGCCCACTGAGGGGCAGGTTTTTTTTCAAGGGAGAGAAATTACCGGCTTATCAGCCAAAGAGAGGAATGCCTTGCGCCGCAAGGAGATCGGACTGGTCTTTCAGTCGTTCGGGCTCATTCCGCTTATGTCCGCTTACGAGAATGTGGAGTTTGGGCTTCGGATTGCAGGAACACCGGTGAAGGGGAACAAGGATGCAGCCGAAAAGGCTCTCGAGCGGGTAGGCATGCGGGAGCGGATGAAGCATCGTCCGATGGAGTTGTCCGGGGGAGAGCAGCAGCGGGTGGCCATTGCGCGCGCCATTGCGCATGAACCTGCGCTTCTGATCGCAGACGAGCCGACCGCGGAATTGGACAGCCGAATGGGATTGCAGGTGATGCGGGTGTTCAGGGATCTGGTTCACCGTTCCGGAATGACGATTCTGCTTACTACGCATGACCCGGGTATTATGGAGCTCGTCGATCATGTTATTGCATTGGAGGATGGAAAAATTGTATCCGAAACAACGAATCATAAGCCTCTTATCTAGCAGGATGGCAAAGCGGGTAGCCGTCTTCGCGATTACGGCGTTAACGCTTTCCGGCTGTTCTCTTCTTCCCCAAGAGGAAGCGGTGCTGCAGCCTCCGCTTATTCAGCCGGTTCAGGAAAAGCTTGATCTTGTTGATGTAACCCGCGGCAATATTCAAACCTCGCTGAAAGGGACGGCAACCTTTGTCTCCTCGAACGTGAAGACGCTGTCATTTGCCGAATCGGGCGGTCAGCTGAAATCGGTTAACGTCAAGCTCGGGCAAGAGGTAAAGGCCGGCGACCTGCTGGCCGAGCTGGAGACAGAGGATCTGGCGCTGCAGGTCCGGCTGCAAAAGCTGAACGTAGAGCGGGTGCAGCTTCTGTACAGTGAAGCCGTGAGGGATGGAGCGTCCGGAACTGACAAGCGGCTGAAGGAAATCGACGTTGAACGGGAACGGATATCGCTGCAAGCCATGGAAAGCAGGCTTCATAAATCTCGGTTATTGTCCCCAATCGCGGGAACGGTGATCTACGTCGATGCCATTAAAACCGGCGACCGCGTGAATGCCTATCAAACCATCGTGACGGTAGCTGACCCCTCCAGCATGCAATTGACTTACGTGGCATCGGATGCCAAGGATGTACTTGGCGTGGAGGCGGGGATGCCCGTCAGCCTGAAGTACAAGGGAAAGGATTATACCGGTAAAGTGCTGCAGTCTCCATCCAATACTCCCGTCAGCACGGATCAGGCAAAAGCGAACAGCAATGCCGTAACCATTGTCATGGGGATCGACCATCCGCCCGAAGGCATTCAAATCGGACATAGCGCCGATATGACGATTGAGCTTCAGAAACGGGAAAATGCCATTGTACTGCCCCGTAAGGCCATTCGATCTTACATGGGCAGATCTTATGTTCAGGTTGCAGACGGCGAACGCAAAAAAGAAGTGGATATCGAGGTTGGATTAACAACCCCAACCGAGGTGGAGATCGTTAAGGGGCTTGAGGAAGGCCAGAAGGTCATTCTGAACAATTGACGTAACAACGAAGCCTTGGCGACAGGGCGCAAGAGTGAGGTGTACGCATGGCATTATGGACAATGATTCTCCGCAAAATGGCCAATAACAAATGGCTTCAGCTGAATTTATGGTTTGGTCTGACCGTATGCGTGGCTCTATTCAGCTCGATGCCGCTTTATTCGGATGCCATTCTCGAGAGGACTTTGCAGAAGGAGCTTCAGCTGGTCCAAAGCAAGAACTCCGTATTTCCCGGATACGTGCGGGTCAGCACATCGGTCTCATCGGCCAAGATGGATCAGAAAACCGCTCAGGCCATTGAACGCGCGGACCGGTACATTCAGTCGATTCCCGAGCGGATGGGACTGGAGGCGCTGTCCTTCTATCAGCAGCGTTTCACCCAAAAGATGAAGGTGTACGGAGCGGACGCATCGGAGCAGGAGAAGAAGACGCAAAAGACGACGGGAGGCTTCAAGGCGCTGTCCGACATGGACAAGAGAGTGCGTCTGATTGACGGCCGAATGCCGGTTGACCGCACGGACGGCTTGTTTGAAGCGGTTGTGACGGAAAAGTTTCTGAATTCCGTTAAACGCGATTTAGGGGAGGAGCTTCTGGCAGAGACGGCGGATAAGCATTTGTTCCGGGTCATCCCGGTCGGGATTATCGATACCGATCCGGCAGCGGATCCGTATTTGCCTTTTCTGGCGACGGATGAGCCTGACGGCTTCCTCATTCCCTTCCGGCAATTCGAACGCGAATTTATGGCAAAGGACGGCAAGGTAAGGGTATCCGACCTGGAATGGCGTTATGCGCTGGATTACAAACAGATGAGCATCGATAAGATCGGGGCCTTCACCGAAGCCAACCGGGCGATTCGAAGTTACTTCCGCGGACGGCTTGGGTCAGCAGAAATTAATATTCCCGCGAATGAAACGATAGCCTCCTATCAAGGCAAGCAAGAGAAGCTTGACGTGATGATGCTGTCTCTGTATTCTCCGGTGATGCTCATGCTCGCTTTCTATTTGTTTATGGCGGCAAATCTCGTCATTGAGAGGCAAAAAACGGAAATATCCGTGCTTCGAAGCCGAGGAGCCAGCCGGCTTCAGATTATGACGGCTTATACGCTGGAAAGCCTGATGCTTGGAATAAGCGCGCTTGCGGTTGGTCCTTTTCTTGGCGTTACCTTTACGAAAATACTGGGGGCATCGGGCGGATTTCTTGAATTCGTGCAGCGTTCGGCTCTCGAGGTCAGCTTGACCAGCAATGCGTATAAGGTAGCGGCCGCCGCAGTTGCCGGAGCGATCGTGCTGATCCTGATTCCGGCGTTTCTGGCGACCCGGGTATCGATCGTGAATCATAAGCAGCAGGCGGCAAGAATGACCAGGATGTCCTTCTGGCACAAGACGGGCATCGATATTTTGCTAGTCGGTCTGGCTCTGTATCTTCTCTACAATTTCAATAACCGGCAGCAGGATTTAAAGCGTCTGGCCCTGGATTCGGATGCCCTGCAGGTGGATCCGCTGCTGTTTCTGATGCCCGCGCTGTTTGCGCTGGGAGCCGGGCTATTGGTGCTTCGGATTTATCCATGGTTTATTCGGCTTGTTTACTGGGCCGGGCGCAAGTGGTGGCCGCCGGCGCTATACAACACGCTTATACAGATCAGCCGTTCGTCTGGCCAGTATTTGACGATTAAAGTATTCCTGATTTTGACGGTATCAACCGGATTGTTCAGTGCCAACGCAGCACGGACCATCAACGATAATATGGAAAGCAAGATCCAATATAACATTGGCGCGGATATGACACTGACTACCCGTTGGGAAAGCGACGCTCCTCCGCCAATCCAGCAGGGAGCCGAGCCTCCGAATCAGACTGCGCAAGAGTCCGGCGAGAAGCGGGTGCAATATACGGAACCGCCATTCCAGCCATTCCGGGAGCTGAGCGGGTTAGAAGCATCGGCCAAGGTATTCCGGAAGGAAGGGGCCAGATTCAGCGCGGGCGGCGCGAAGAAGACAAACGGCGCAGCCACGCTGGTTGGTATCGATACGAAGGATTTCGGTGAAACCGCCTGGATGAAGGACGGTCTTCTCGATTATCCAATTAACAGTTACTTGAATCTTATGGCGACCAATCCGAAGGCGGTTCTTATCTCGCAATCGCTAGCCGACGCCGCGAAGGTCAAGCCCGGGGATCCGATAAGCCTTTATTGGGACGGACTGGATGAAGCGTTGTTCACCGTCTACGGCATTATCGATTATTGGCCGGGCTGGAATCCGCTGCCTGCTGCGGGCGGCGAAGAGAGACCAACAAAGCCGAATCTTATCGTCGGCAATTTGAGCACGATTCAGAACCGGCTTGCGGTTGAGCCTTATGAAGTGTGGCTTAAGCTGAAGGACGGCGTTTCCAGCCAGTCCATCTATGATCAGCTGACCGCAGCGAAAATCAACGTGACCGGTCTGCACGACTCGAAGCAGGAGCTGATCGCTTCCAAAAATGATCCGTTCCGGCTGGCCATTAACGGAGTCATGACGCTAGGCTTTGTTATATCGATGCTGATCAGCTTCTTTGGCTTCCTGTTGTTCTGGGTGCTTGCTTTATCCGGCCGAACGCTGCAGTACGGGGTTTTGAGGGCGATGGGTATTCCTTTCCCGCAAATTATCGGCATGCTGCTCAGCGAGCAGCTTCTTACCTCCGGTGCAGCCGTCATCATCGGCGTGTTAATCGGCAATAGGATCAGCGAGCTGTTCGTCCCGCTGTTTGAAATGTCGTTTGCAACGGCGGAGCAGGTTCCGCCATTTCAGATCGTCTATAAGCTCAGCGATTATTTGCAGCTTTACAGTATCGTAGGCCTTACTCTCACCGTTGGTCTGCTAATACTTGGCTACCGGCTGTCCCGGACGCGGATTGCGCAGGCGCTGAAGCTGGGGGAGGAATAAACCATGATCAGATGCGAGGAGCTCGTCAAAATCTACAAAACCGCCGATCTGGAGGTGGTTGCTTTGCAAGGGCTGGATATGCGGGTGGAGGACGGAGAGTTAATGGCGATCATCGGCAATTCCGGAAGCGGGAAGTCGACGCTGCTGAATATGCTGGGCGGCCTGGATAAGCCGTCCGCTGGCAAGCTGTTTGTAGACGGCAAGGATCTGCTTGCGTTTGGCGAGAAGGAGCTTGTGAAGTATAAGCGGGAGACCGTTGGTTTCGTATGGCAGAATAACGCCCGCAACCTCATTCCCTATCTAACGGCTTTGGAGAACGTAGAGCTGCCCATTCTTTTGAAGGGTAGGCGGCGCAGAGCGCGTGCTATCGAGCTGCTGGAAGCGGTTGGGCTTGGTCATCGCCTGAGAAACAAGCTTAGCGAGCTGTCCGGAGGCGAGCAGCAGCGGGTGGCGATTGCCATCGCACTGGCCAATGAGCCCAGGCTGCTTCTCGCGGACGAACCAACCGGCTCGCTGGACACGAAGACCTCGGATCAGGTGCTGGATCTGTTCCGGAACCTCAATCAGACCCTTGGCATTACCGTTGTAATCGTTACGCATGACCCGCTGCTAGCCCGCAAGGTCAACCGGGTCGTGCAGATCCGGGACGGCAAAACCTCCGCGGAGATGATCCGCAGAGAATCGTATGCCGACGAGCTGGCACGGCTGGATGCCGAGCACCTGCAGGCCGAGCGGCAAAGCCATATCGAATATGCGGTTCTCGATAAGGCAGGGCGTCTCCAGATTCCCGCCGGTTATCTGGATGCCGAAGGCTTCAAGGACAGCAACAAGGTACGCGTTGAGCTGGAGGAAGGGCGCATCATCCTTTATCCGCAGGAAATGACGCCATAATCCGCCCCTCAAGGGGCGGTTTAATGGAATATACAAGAAAAACGAAAGGTGAGGTGTACGGATGAAGAAACAAGGTTTGAAGCGCTCTTTTTCGGGCGTGCTGGCCATCGCTCTGATGCTGACGTCATTGTCGCTAAGCGTGCTGCCCAAACAGGCGGAAGCGGAAGCAAGCACAGTGAAATGGGCAACGGATTTTGAGGATGGCACGGTTCAAGGCTGGCATGGCCGCGGAGGCAATGAAGTGCTGTCAGCCTCGGAAGTCGCTGCTCACACAGGGACATACGGTCTGCAGGTAACGGGAAGAACGCAAGGCTGGAATGGCCCGCAGCTCGATGTAACCTCCATGATGACGGAAGGGAAAACCTATGCGCTTGCCGCGTGGGTCAAGCTCCCGGCAGGCACAGCGGCCTCATCGGTATCGATGACGGTTCAGCGTACGACGGACGGGACAACGAATTATGAAGGGGTTGCTTCCGGAAATGTTACAGCGGACGGTTGGGTGAAGCTTAGCGGTCAGTATCAATTAAAGCAGCCGATCCAAAGTCTCTCCGTCTATTTTGAAGCATCCTCTAGCCCAACGCTGGATTTCTATGTAGATGATTTTTCCATTGAACAGCTTCCTGATCCGGAACCGATTGTCATACAGCAGGATATTCCTTCGTTGAAGGATGTCTTTGCCGATGATTTCAAGCTGGGAGCAGCGGTATTGGTTAATGAAATCGAGGATCCAAGCGGTCCCGATGCGCAGTTGATCAAGAAGCATTTCAACAGCTTGACTGCCGGCAACGAGCTGAAGTGGGATGCTACGGAGCCGCAGGAGGGACAGTTCAACTTCACGCGCTCGGACAAGATTGTTAATTTTGCGGTGGATAACGGTATCGCGATGCGCGGTCATACGTTGATCTGGCATTCCCAAACCCCGAACTGGGTGTTTTACGATGAGAACGGGAATCTTGCAAGCAAAGAACTGCTGTTTGCACGGATGAAGCGTCATATCGATACGGTCGTCGGCCGATACAAAGGCAAAATTTATGCATGGGATGTTGTGAACGAGGTGCTTGAGCCAGGCGATAATCAGCCGGGCGGTCTCCGCAACAGCTTATGGTATAAGATCGCTGGAGAAGAATTTATTGAGAAGGCATTCGAATACGCGCATGAAGCCGATCCCAATGCGAAGCTGTTCATCAACGATTACAATACGAATATGCCGGAAAAACGGCAGGATCTGCATGACTTAATCAAACGTCTGAAGGATAAAGGCATTCCCGTCGACGGCGTTGGCCATCAGACGCATATTGGCATTGAATATCCGCAGATTCAAGAGCTCGACGACATGATTCAAGCTTTCACGGATTTGAATATTGAGCAGCAGGTAACAGAGCTGGATATGAGCGTCTATACCAATGACAATGATGCTTACGAGACATTTCCTCCGGAGCTTCAAGTGAAGCAGGCGAAGCGGTATAAGGAACTGTTCCATGTATTCAGGAAGCACGCGGATCAGCTGACCGCCGTTATTTTCTGGGGCAAGGATGATTTGAATACGTGGCTTCGCACCTTCCCGGTCGACCGCAATAACTGGCCGCTCCTGTTCGATGAACGGCTGCAGGCGAAATATGCCTATTGGGCATTAGTGGATCCAAGCAAGCTTCCGGTGGACATTCAGAACGCAACGGCGGCGAATGCCGGCGCGGCCATTGACGGGAAGCTGGAGGATGCTTGGAACAGGTCGCCTTACGTCTCCGTTAAGAGCGAAGGAACGGCTGTCGCCAAGTTCAAGTCGCTATGGGATGCGCATAACCTTTATCTTACGGTTGACGTGACGGATCCAAGCACGAACGGAAATGATGCGGTGGAAGTATTTATCGACGGCAATAACGGAAAAACTGCCTCATACGAATCGGATGACAAGAAATACACGTTCCGTCGAAGCGGTGCTAATCCGGGTAAACCGGCTGCCTACAAAGCGGTTAAGCTTACAGACGGTTATCGGATCGAAGCGGCCATTCCGCTTGATGGCTTATCGCTGAATAACAAGCTTGGATTTGATGTGCGCATTGCAGACAAAGCGGGCAGCGCGGTAACGAGAACCTCCTGGAATGACAGAACGGGATCGCAAGATACCGATACGTCCAAATATGGCGTTTTAACCTTAATAGAAGGTCCGCAATTTGCGGAAGCTCGGGCGGGTTCGCCGGTTATAGACGGCAATATGGATTCCCTCTGGAGCAGCGCAAACATTATTACGACAGACCGCTGGGTGCAAGGGACAAACGGAGCAAAAGCGAAGGTTAGAACGCTGTGGGATGCAGGACGTTTATACGTACTCGCGGAAGTGACGGATTCGTTGTTGTCGAAGCAAAGCCCTAATGCGTGGGAGCAGGATTCGGTAGAACTATTCGTCGATCAGAACCAAGCCGGAACGGCGAGCTATCAAGCAGACGACGGGCAGTACAGGATTAACTTCGACAACGAGCAAAGCGTGAATCCGGGCTCTTTAAGCGGAAATCTGGTATCCGCGGTAAAACGTACCGCCAATGGTTATCTGGTTGAAGCCTCCGTGAAATGGAATGGCACGCCACCTGCAGCCGGAGACGTTATTGGCTTTGACGTTCAGGTGAACAACGATGAAGACGGCGATGGGGATCGTGAAAGCGTAGCGATTTGGAATGACCGATCGGGGCTGTCCTACACGAACACCTCCGGCTTCGGATTACTGAAGCTGTCGGATACAAAGTAGACGAGCACAAGCGAGAAAGCTTTCCGTTAATCCGGAAAGCTTTTTCGCTTGCGACTTCAAGGAGACATGTGGGAATAGCCGGTCAAAGTCCCGGGACTTAAGCAAGAGTCCCAAGACGCTGCCGGCTTCTTTTCGTTTGCAAGCGCTTACGAAAATGACAATCCTCATCCGTTCATGATGTAAATCGTACTTTGCTTGCGGTACTCATTAGCGCTCGCGCCCGTGTATTCCTTGAATTTCTTGTAGAACCAGTCAATTTCCGTATAGCCTACTTCATTTGCAATCTCGTAGATCCTCATATCCGTTTTCTCCAGAAGGAGCTTTGATTTCTCCATTCGCTGTTGAAGAAGATATTCGTTAAACGACATGTTCTCCTGGTCTTTGAATTTCTGGCCAAGATAGGCGCAGTTGAAGTGCAGCATGGTTGAGATTTTTTTCAAGGTTATATTCTCATGCATATGCTCCTGGACGTATTGCTTGACCAGATCAATGATGGACGGATTCTGACTTTTTTTATTCTCGTAGCTTAGGGTTAACCGTTTGGAATGTACGGATTGAACGTCCAGCTCCTTCTTTATCTTGCAGAGGCTGGCAGCCAGATCCCCGGGATGCATCGGATCCGCAATGTAATCGCTTACTTGAAGGGCCATTGCTTTCCGCAGCAGCTGGAAATCATGACTGCCTCCCAAAAGAATGATAGAAACGCGGCTAAGTTCTCTGATTTGTTCACAGATCTGCATTCCGACAGCCTGCGAAGGTTTAAGATCTATAAGAATGAGGTCGAACATCTGCGTGCGAAGAAGAGCTTGAGCGTCAGAGAGAGAATCCGCATAGGCATGAAGCTGGAAGCCATGCTGCTCCCATGGAAGCAGCAATCTGGTTTCTTCTCTCGAAATCTTGTCGGGATGAACAAGTAATGCTTTATACATAAAGCTGAACCTCACTTTCTGTAGGATTGTCTCTGACGGATATGGTTTTTATTATTGTTCATGACTCGGGCGGGTGACAATGTGCATTTCTTTATCCATCATCCATTTGTTTACCTCTTGGGTTAGCAGCTGCGTGACAATCCGCGCTATTCCTGGAAACCTATAAATTGACAGGTCATTGACCTATTTGCAGGCAGGTTGTTGGCCAGAAATGTAAGCGCTACACTTTTTCCTGTAAACCAATTTAGGGGGGACCAATGTGAGAGTGAGAAAGACGGTTATGATGCTTTCGACTTTGATGTTAGCGGCTTCATTAACGGCATGCAGCGGGGGAAGCGGCGGCAGCAAAGGCAATGAAGGCGGGAACGGCCAAAGCAACAATACGGATGCGCCTGCAAGCAATAATGCGACAGCCTCCAACAATGCCGCGGCCTCGAATAATGCCGGCAATGCGGAAGAGGATGCTTCATCGCCGGAGATGGATTTCGACATGGGGGGCAGAACGATCAAGGTCGTCTCCTGGTGGGATATGACAATCGGAGAGGACAACCCGGACAATATCCAGCGCAAGAAAAACCTGGAGGAGCTTGAGAAGAAGCATAACTTCAAGATGGAGTTCATAGCGGTTGACTATGGCGAATACCAGCAAAAGGTCGTCGCATCCCTCCTTGCGGGCGAACCGCTTGGCGATATTGTGAGACTTGGCAAAAACTACACGATTCCTTCCCTGGTTCAGCAAGACCTGTTATGGCCGGTTGACGAATACACGAAAAACACGAAGGTATTCAATCCAAAGGCTACCGAATTCATGTCGTACAACGGCCGCGGTTACGCCTTCTCAGAAGGTCAAGGCAACCTGATTACCGGCATTTTCTATAACCGTACTCTTCTTAACAAGCTTGGTATCAAGTCTCCGCAAGATTACGTAAGCGAGGATAACTGGAACTGGGATACCTTTACTCAAGTGGCCAAGGAAGCGAACAAAGATACGAATAACGACGGCAAGCTGGATACTTGGGGACTTGCGTCCGCCGGGTTTATGGATCCTGCTCTCGTCTCCAATGAAACGAGCCTGACGAGCGGCGATAAGCAAAATCTGGATGATCCGAAAACCGTTGAGGTCTTTAATTTCCTCTCCAAGCTGGCAACCGAGAAAGTGGCACGCCCAACCGAAGGCGGGGACTGGACGGAACCGGGGCAGTTCTTCCGTCAAGGCAATACGCTTATGTATGCCGGAGCCATGTATGAGATCGGCGGCTTGAAGACGGATATGAAGGACTACGATATCGGCTTTGTGCCGTTCCCGAAAGGTCCAAGCGCAACCGCATACCATTCCGCCGAAGGGGCATTCCAGGCTCTGACCATTCCGAAGAGTGTCGAGAATCCGGATCAGCTGGTGTACATCTGGGAAAAAATCAACGATATCGATTCGATCTACGACTATGCCGACCAAGCATCGCTTGAGAGCAACTTCACCGACGAGAATGATATCCAGAACGCCCGCGATGCAGGCGCAGGCATGCTGGTGCTTGACAGCGGTACATTCCCGAAATTCCCTTACTACGAAATGATCGGCGAGCTGACCTCGGGCAATTCGGTATCAACCGTAATCGACAAGTATAAAGCGCAAGCTCAATCCGCTATTGATGAGGTTTACAAAAAGTAACAAGCAAAGCTTTAGCGACAGTCCCCATTCGAACCATTACAAGGGGGACTGTTGCTAAAGCGTAATCTCTTGCCGCAGGAGGGGAGAAAAGTTGAGCAGCAAAAAGCGCTACGGAATTGCCATACTGGTTCTACTTGTATTTTTTTTGTCCATATGGGCTTTCTACCCTTCGGGTCAGCCGAATAACGGACGCGCTCAGGCAATGGGCGGATTTCAGGCGGTTACCGACTCCGATGACAAAGGCGGCTATAACGAGTATTTGAAAAGCTATTCCGCCGACGACAGACCGTCTCAAGTGATCCGCATCGAAGGCGAAAGATTCGCCGGTACCGTTGGGGAAGGCTTTGAGGTGGCCGATCGTCCGGAGGGGCTGGACGGAAAAGCCGTCATGACGCCGGATGCCGGCTCGATCAGCTGGAACGTCCCCGTTCAAGAAGCCGGACTTTACAATATCCGGATTCATTACTATCCGCTGGAGGGGAAAAGCTCCGCCATTGAACGCAAGCTCACGATTAATGACGAGCAGCCGTTTACGGGGGCTGAAGATTTATTGTTTGACCGGCTTTGGGGCAATCGCGATGCCGGAATTCAGAGAGACGACCGGGGAAATGATCTTCGTCCAAGGCAGATCGAGAAACCGGCTTGGCAGCTCAAATCATTCATGGACAGCGAAGGCTATTTTGCGGAGCCCTATCTGTTCCACTTCGACAAGGGGACGCAGAAGCTTACGCTGACGGCTTCCCGGGAGCCGATGGCCATCGACTATATCGAGCTGTATCAGGATCAGACCGTCAAGTCCTATGAGGATTTTAAGAAGGATTATGAAGCGGCAGGCTTAAAGCCCGCGAAGGATCAGTATATGATGATTCAGGCGGAGGACGCGGTGCTGAAATCGTCTCCGACCCTATATCCGTTGTCCGACAAATCAAGTCCTTCCGTTATTCCGTATGATGTGTCCAAAATCAGGGTTAACGCAATCGGCGGCGTGAACTGGAAGCTGCCGGGGCAGTGGCTGGAGTGGGAAGTGGATGTTCAAGAGGATGGATTGTATCAGATCGCATTAAAAAGAAAGCAGGATCAGCTACGCGGCGTTTACAGCACGCGCAGCCTGATGATCGACGGAGAATATCCGTTTAAAGAAATGAAGCAGATTCCGTTTAACTTCGATATGGACTGGAAGATGGACGTCATGGGCGGCGATGAGCCCTATCTGTTCCATTTGAGCAAAGGCAAGCATACGCTCCGTCTGTCCGTATCCCTGGGCGAGATCGCTCCGCTGCTCCAGACGATTGAATCAAGCGTCCTGCAGCTTAATGAGATATACAGAAAGATTCTGATCATTACCTCCAACTCGCCCGATCCTTACCGCGATTACCAGCTGGAGAAGCGGATTCCGGAGATGACGGAGGTGTTCAAGACGCAGGCTGCCACGATCAAGAGCGTGGCCGATTATCTCGAACAATCGACAGGCGAGCAAAGCGATAAAGTAGCGGTTCTCCATACGATGGTCAATCAGCTGGAAGAGATGGCTGCAAAGCCCGAGACGGTTGCGAAGCGGCTGACCGCTTTCAAGACCAATGTCGGCGGACTTGGCACTTGGATCTTAAACGTAAGAGTACAGCCGCTTACGCTGGACTATCTAGTCGTCTCTTCTCCGGAAGCCAAGCTTCCGCGGGCAAGCGCTACCTTGTTCCAAAAGATTAGGCATGAGCTTGGTGGCCTGGTCGCTTCTTATACGGAGGACTATGACAGCATTGGCAATACCAAGCAAAGCGACAAGTCGATTACGGTATGGATTACGACCGGGCGGGACCAGGCCCAAGTATTAAAGAGCATGATCGATGAAAGCTTTACGCCGGAGTCGAATATATCCGTGAAGCTGAGGCTTGTTCCGGCCAATATTCTGCTTCCTGCGACGCTGGCCGATGAAGGACCGGATGTTGCCATGCAGATTGGGGAAGACGTACCTGTCAACTATGCGATGAGGAAGGCGGCAGCGGATTTGTCCGCATTCCCCGACTTTAAGGAAGTGGCTTCCAGGTTCAACGAAAGCGCTTTGGTTCCTTATGAATACGGCAATGGCGCATACGCCTTGCCGGAGCAGCAGACCTTTCCGATGCTGTTTTACCGGAAAGACGTTCTGGCGGAAATCGGGTTGACCCCGCCAAAAACCTGGCAGGACGTGTACAACATGATCTCGGTGCTTCAGAAGCACAACATGGAGTTTTATTTGCCGATCGACACGGTAACGAACAATGCGAATCTCATTCCGAATGCTACGTTCTCGATGCTTCTCTATCAGAATAACGGCAAGTTCTATACGGATGATGACAAGAGAAGCGCGCTCGATTCGGATATCTCGATGGAGGTCTTTAAGAAATGGACGCAGTTCTATACCAACTATAAGTTCCCGCTGATGGCGGATTTCCCGAACCGCTTCCGTACCGGAGAGATGCCGATTGGGATTGCGGACTACACGACTTACAACAACTTGACGGTAATGGCGCCCGAAATTAAGGGGTTATGGGACTTTACGATGGTGCCGGGGACGGAATTGCCGGACGGCACGGTGAATCATGAAGTGGCCAGCCATACAACCGCGGTAATGATGCTGGAGAATGCCAAGGATAAGGATGCGTCATGGGCGTTCATGAAATGGTGGACCAGCAAGGAGACGCAAATTGCTTACGGACGCGAGATGGAAGGGCTGCTCGGGGAAGCCGCCCGTTATCCGACTGCCAATATAGAAGCGTTAGAGGAGCTTCCTTGGCCGGTGAAGGATTATAAAAACCTTGAAAGCCAGTGGCAATGGGTAGAGGGAATTCCTCAGGTTCCAGGCGGCTATTTCACGGGTCGCCATTTGGACAATGCCTTCCGCAAAGTCGTCAACGGCAATGAGAATCCCCGCGAGGCGTTATCGGATTATCTGTTGTATATCAATGACGAAATCGCGATTAAGCGTAAAGAATTTAAATTACCGAACTAGCTTGGGGGTGAATGCCGATGCCTGAACAAACCGTATCCGTACCCGTGCCCGCGCCGGATCTTATCCGGCAGCCGGCCAAGGTATCCAGATGGGCGCAACTGTTCAAAGAGATCAAGAGAAACAAGCACAATTATATCTTGATGAGCCCGTACATGATTATTTTCACCCTATTTACGATTATTCCGGTTGTATTCTCGATCTGTCTTAGTTTCTTCTATTTCAATATGCTCGAATTTCCGAGGTTTGTTGGCTGGGATAACTATTCCAGGCTGTTTCTGAATGACGACGTCTTTATGATAGCCTTGCGAAATACATTCATGTTCGCCGTTATTACAGGGCCGATCAGCTATTTCGCCTGCTTCCTGTTCGCGTGGATTATAAATGAGTTGTCTCCGAAGATCCGGGCTGTCATGACCTTGATTTTTTACGCGCCGTCGATCTCGGGAAACGTGTATTTCATATGGCTGATTGTCTTTTCCGGTGACCGGTATGGTTATTTGAATGGCTTTCTGATCAAATTCGGCTTTATTCTGGAGCCGATCCAATGGCTTACGAATGAGCAGTATATTCTGACCATCGTCATTATCGTTCAGTTATGGCTGAGCCTCGGTACCAGCTTCCTTGCTTTTATCGCCGGGCTACAGACCATTGACCGGTCTCTGGTAGAAGCAGGTACGGTAGACGGGATCCGCAACCGGTGGCAGGAGCTGTGGTTCATTACGCTTCCGTCGATGAGACCGCAGCTGTTGTTCGGCGCAGTCCTTCAAATTACGGCGTCCTTCGCCGTTGCGGATGTTTCCATTGCCCTGGCGGGCTTCCCGAGCGTGAACTACGCGGCGCATACGATCGTCACGCATCTGATGGATTACGGCACGATCCGCTTTGAAATGGGCTATGCATCGGCCATCGCAACCGTTCTCTTCCTGATCATGGTGGGCGCCAACAAGCTGACCCAGAAGCTGCTTAGAAAGGTCGGTGAGTAACGTTGAACAGTTGGACAGCGGTTTTCCGGATTCAGAGGAAGCTTAACCGCTCCTTTACCGTCAGCTTTTTATTATTTCTGCTCCTTGCCGTATTTGGCCTGTTTATGGCCATCCCGCTTGTGTACGCGGTTAACAATGCGTTCAAACCGCTTGACGAGCTGTTTATTTTCCCGCCGCGGATTATGGTCAATAACCCGACGCTGGATAACTTCTTCGACTTGTTCTCGTTAATGGGCAATTCCTGGGTTCCGCTTTCGCGCTATATTGCCAATACGCTCGTTATTACGCTTGTAGGAACGTTCGGGCATATCCTGCTCGCCTCGGCTGCGGCCTATCCGCTAGCCAAGCATAAATTTCCGGGCTCCCAGATTATTTTCTCGACAGTCGTTCTGTCGCTGATGTTTTCCGGTACGGTTACGGCCATTCCGAACTATATGATGATGTCATGGCTTGGCTGGATCAATACGCATTTATCGATTATTATTCCATCCCTCGCTTTCCCGCTTGGACTATTCCTGATGAAGCAGTTCATGGAACAGATTCCGGACGCGCTCGTGGAAGCGGCCAAGATTGACGGAGCAAGCGAGTACCGGATCTATTGGCAAATCGTCATGCCGAACGTAAAGCCGGCCTGGCTCACCCTTATGATTCTGCAATTCCCTATGCTGTGGGGCTCCGACGGAGGCAACTTTATTTATAGCGAGAACCTGAAGACCCTTCATTATGCATTAGGTCAAATCGCGCTTGGGGGCATTGCCAGGGCAGGCGTTGGCGCGGCGGTAGCGCTTATTCTGATGGTCGTTCCCATCACGCTCTTCATCCTGTCCCAGAGCAGTGTCATCCAGACGATGGCAACTTCCGGGATGAAAGAGTAGAAGGGAGCCAAAGCATGT
Organism: Paenibacillus sp. BK720; assembly: GCF_011761545.1. Classification (NCBI taxonomy): domain Bacteria; kingdom Bacillati; phylum Bacillota; class Bacilli; order Caryophanales; family Paenibacillaceae; genus Paenibacillus; species Paenibacillus sp. BK720. The sequence goes on from NZ_JAASRQ010000002.1 coordinate 105,462, forward strand.
TGCGAATACAGAAAAACATATACTTCCTCCTTGCCTTAACTTTTCTTTTGGGCATAGGCGTAGGCGCAGGCGGCACAAGGGTTCAGGCTGCGGACGGGGCAGAATCCTATAATTATTCTTATTGGGGGCTAACGACCGCGGCACCGGCAGCGTATCAGGCAAACGTTTTGTGGAACGGGGAAAGCATGGGGGCGGGCTCTTTTAAAGAGCCAAGCGACTTCCAAGTAACCGAGGATCAACAAATCTATGTTCTTGATTCGGGCAACAACCGGGTTGTTGTGCTGGACGACAAATTTCATCCGGTACGGACGGTCAGCTCGTTTGTCCGAGACGGCAAAGAGGAGACCTTCAATAATCCCCAGGGGCTGTTCGTAACCGACGCCAAACAGCTTGTGATCGCGGACACCGGCAATAAACGGATTGTTCAACTGGATCGGAACGGCAATCTGGTCAAAGTTATCGAGGCGCCCAAATCGGATATGCTGTCCGAGAAATTTGATTTTCAGCCGGTACGGGTTGTTGTCGATAAGGCGCAGCGGGTTTATGTCATGTCCACCGGCGTTTATGACGGCTTTATGGAATTTAGTCCGGACGGCACGTTTACTTCGTTTGTTGGCGCGAACCGGGTCTCCTTTAATCCAACGGATTATTTATGGAAGATGCTGTCGACCAAAGCGCAGCGCAGCCAGATGGTTATGTTTACGCCAACGGAGTTCACTAATCTGGACATTGACCGGGAAGGCTTTATTTACGCCACGAACGGACAGGACAGCGGGAATGTCAAAAAGCTGAACGCCCAGGGCAACGACATATTGCGGCGGGAAGGCTACTTTGCCCCCGAAGGCGATATCCGTTACACGAACGCAACCGGACCATCCCGATTGATCGATATCGATGTTGGCGACAGCGAGATGTACTCCATACTTGACGGCAAGCGGGGAAGAATTTTCACCTATGACGGAGACGGCCATTTGCTGTACGTGTTTGGCGGGCTGGGTAATCAATTAGGACAATTCAATACGCCGGTAGCCATTGAGCGGCTTGGCGACGAATTCCTCGTACTGGATAAAGCGCTTGGCGAGATTACCGTCTTCCAGTCGACCGAATACGGCCGCACGCTAAACGACGCTGTCAGAGCTTATTACGATGGCGACGAGGATAAAGCCTTTACCTTGTACCAAGAGACCATCAGCATGAACGCCAATCTGGAATTTGCCTATGCGGGGATTGGCAAAGCCCTGCTTCGTCAAGGCGATTATCGCGAAGCCATGAAATATTTCAAGAAAAGCATGGACCAAAAAGGATATTCCAAGGCCTTCCTGCTCTATCGGAAGGAAGTGCTCCGCGAGTATTTCCCCGGCATTATGTCAGGGTTACTGTTACTCCTTGTTTGTTGGTTTGGAATAAGCAGATACCGGAAATGGAGAGGAGGAAAAAAGGTTGCCTTCATTAAACAGAGAGCTGTATAAATATCCGTTATATCTGATTTTGCATCCCTTCAACGGCTTCTGGGAATTGAAATATGAACGCAGCCGGAAGCTGAACCTGATCATTTCCTTCGCGATTTTGTTCCTGCTGATTATCATGAAGATTATGCAGACGCAGTACAGCGGATTTCTCGTCAACATTGTTTATCCGGACAGCATAAACAGCCTGATGGAGAGCTTGTACGTGATTGTGCCCGTCTTGTTCTGGTGCATAGCCAATTGGTCGCTGACTACCTTAATGGACGGGGAAGGCAAATTTGCCGATATTTTCACCTCGACTTGCTTTGCGTTAGTACCGCTTCTCGTTATTCAATTTCCGTGGATAGGATTGAGTAACCTCATTTCGCTGGATGAGGTGTCCTTCTACCATTTCTTCAACAATGTGTCGGTGCTCTGGTGCGCCTACCTGCTGTTTGTCGGCAATATGACGGTACAGCAATATTCGCCGTCAAAGACCATCGGAACCATCATTCTCACCATTGCGGCAATGGCATTTATGGCTTTCTTATGTTTATTGTTCTTTAGTTTGATTCAGCAGATGGTTGCGTTTGTGCAGGTCATACACCAAGAAATCGTACTCAGGCGCTAGCGGCGCTTTCGAAGCAAGAATCTTCACGATTGCCGGTAAACGGCTAATTGCGAGGCCATTCTTTTGCCGGTGCTTACGAAGCATGAATGGCTTCACCATTCATTTTAAGGGGGCAAGAAGATGAATAAAGCCAGAATGGCCATGCTGACCGCATGCGCTCTGGTTGGGATCCTGCTTGCCGGATGCTCGGATTCCGCTTCGGGCAAGCAGGCGGGAGAAGCTGATCAGGCCGCGATGACATTCACGCAGGGAAAGGCTTTGAGCGCATCCTTCACGGATCCCCTAATTGCTGACATGAAGGGGGTTGCCGAGAATGATCAGCTCCGCTTATTCGCCGATGATCAGACGGGCGCCATAGCCGTTCTTAATAAGCAAAGCGGAGCCGTTTGGCGCAGCAACCCGCCGGGGAGCAGCGAAGACACCATTGCCGCCGGCGTGAACAAGGATTTATTATCGTCCCAGATTAAGCTGGATTTCTACAATGATTTCGGTCAGCTCAACTCGATTAATTCCTATACGGACAGCGTTGCGAATAAACAGATTAGCATGGAGAAGCTCCCGAATGGGCTTAGCGTTACCTATCAATTCGGCAAGGTGGAGAAAACGCTGGAAGATATGCCGAAGATGATGAGCAAAGAGCGCTTCGAGGCTTTAAACAAGAAGCTGGATAAAACCGGACAGCGCGCGTTGAAGATTGCTTATAAAGAAAATAAGGAACAGACGGCCTATGAGCGGAACGACAGCGCGTTAAACGGGCTGCAGCTGGACCGGGCGCTGAAGTCCCTTGAAACCGCCGGTTATACGGAGGAAGATCTGAAGAAGGATATGGAGGAGCTGCATTTCTCCCAGGAGAAAACAGCCCCGAGAATATTCGAAGCGACTATCCAGTACACCTTGGACGGCAACAGTCTTGTTGCAGCTGTTCCGGTGGCGGGCATCCATTACCCTGAAGAGTATCCGGTAAACAGCGTCTCCTTTCTCAATTTCTTTGGGGCGGGCGGAACAGCGGACAAGGGCACGATGCTTGTTCCGGACGGATCGGGCGCGCTTATTCGCTTTAACAGCGGCAAGACCCGCTATCCATCGTATCAGCAGCTCGTTTATGGCCAAGACAACACAATGGCCAGAACGGAAGACGCGGCAAGAGAAGAAGCGGTGAGACTTCCGGTCTTCGGCATCATCCGCGAGAACAGCGCTTTTCTCGGCATTATTGAGGAAGGGGAGTCTGTTGCAACGATTAACGCGGATATAAGCGGCAGGCTCAACAGCTATAACTATGTTTACCCTAGCTTTAACGTTATCAATAAAGGCCAGGTAACGCTGGATGCGAACGGCCAGCAGCGTTCCCTTCCGAAGTTTCAGGAAAATCCGATGAAGTCCGATTTTGTTGTCCGGTATGCCTTCCTGAGCGGAAAGGATGCCAGCTATCAAGGCATGGCGAGCTACTACAAAGAGTACTTGGTAAATAACAAGGCTCTTCCTGTGGAGAAAGCGGAGGACGAGGATAATATCCCGTTCTATCTCCAGCTGGACGGAAGCATTTCGGATAAGAAGCATTTTATGGGCATTCCGTACCGCGCGCTGGAGACACTGACAACCTTTAAGGAAGCCAAGGCTATTATCAATGAAATGAAGCAGCTGGATATTCATAATATCAAATTGAAATATGCCGGATGGTTTAACGGAGGGCTTGATCATAAAGTGCCCAAATCGATTTCGGTAGACGGGGAAATCGGCGGAAGCAAAGGGCTGAAGGACTTGGCCACTTTTGCAGCGGACAGCGGTGTTACGCTTTATCCGGACGTGGCGTTTTTAACAGCGAATTCCGGCGCGGATTTCAATGAATCCAAATCGGCATCGCGAACGCTGAGAGGGGATCCGGCAGCGCTGTATCCGGCGGATTTGGCCTTGAACCGGCGCGATATTTCCAAGTCCCCCTCTTATATCGTTTCGCCTCGGCTTGTTGAGAGCTTTGTGGATTCTACCTTGAAGGGCATGAACGCGTTTCAAGCGAAGGGCATTTCGGTCAGGGATCTTGCCGATCAGCTAAACAGTGATTACAGGAAGCATAACCAGATCGACAGGACGGAATCCGAGGAGATTTCCAAAGCAGCGATGGCGAAGCTGCAGGGTGAGAAGCTGCAGGTGATGGGCAACGGCGGCAACGCCTACGCGCTTCCGTACCTGTCTGATCTTACGAATGCTCCGATGGGCAATAGCGGCTTCAAGCTGGAGGACGAGCAAATTCCGTTCTATCAGATGGTAATTCGCGGGAATGTGGAATACACGGGTGCGCCATATAATCTTTCCAACTATACGAATGACAGGCAATACATTCTGAAGTGCTTGGAATTTGGCTCTAATGTTTATTTCGAATGGATTTATGAACCAAACTATTCCGTCAAGGACACCGATCACAACGAACTATACGCCGTGAACTATAAGCTGTGGATGGATAAGGCCGCAGGCATGTACCAGGAAGTAAACAAGGTACTGAAAAATGTTCGAAATCAGCCGATTACCGGACACGAGAAGCTGCAGGACGGCGTGTACAAGACCGTATACGGAAACGGCATGTATGTCATCGTCAATTATAACCTTGCTCAGGTGACTGTTGACGGCCAGATCATAGAAGCCGAAAGCTACAAAACGGGTGGTGACCAATCTTGAAACGGATAGCAAAGCTCGGCATGAAGCAACGAACCTATGCGGAGCAAAAGGCGCTGTTAGGCTTTCTATTTGTTTTGCCTTGGCTGCTGGGGTTTATCTTGTTCTTTATCATTCCGCTGGTCAACTCTTTCCGTTATAGTCTCAGCAAGATCGAGGCCAATTCATCCGGAATTAAAATCAGCTATATTGGATTCGAGAACTATATCAACGTCTTAACCGTGAATACCAGCTTTAACCGGACCTTGACCGAGGCTATTCTCAACATGGTGGTTAACGTGCCTCTGATCGTCATTTTCAGCTTGTTCCTGGCCGTACTCCTTAATCAGAAGTTTATCGGTCGCTCGATTGCCCGCTCGATCTTCTTCCTGCCGGTCATTCTGGCCTCCGGGGTGATCATGACGCTGGAAACCTCCAGTCTCGTGCAAGCCGTTAATGACCAGAACCAGGGCTCGGGCGGCGCCATTCACGCTTTAGGAGCCTACGAGCTGGCAGGGCTTATGATGGATGCGGGCGTCAGCGAAAGCGTCGTTAATTATTTGACCGGCGCCGTGGAGCGAATCTACCAGATCGTCAGTCAATCCGGCGTGCAGATTCTGATTTTCCTTGCCGGCATTCAGACCATCTCCCCTCAGCTGTACGAGGCTTCCAAGATGGAAGGGGCAACCGGCTACGAGGCGTTCTGGAAGATTACTTTTCCGATGGTCAGCCCGCTTATTCTCGTGAATATGATATATACCATTATTGACTCCTTCTCAAGAAACGGGATGACGGATTTAATCAAGGAGACGGGCTTTACCAACTTTGATTTCGGTCTTAGCTCGGCAATGGCATGGCTGTATTTCGTGTCCATTATGCTGATCCTGCTCATCAGCTCCTATATCGTTTCGAAGAAGGTCTTCTACCAAGAATAGAAAGAGGGTGAGCTCATTGATGATGGCCCGATTGTTATCGTTTGAAAGCTGGAAGCGCTGGATCTGGTCCTTCGTAAGACTAGTGCTGATTGCCGGACTTTCATTCGTTATTCTGTATCCGATTATTCAGAAGATATCGACCGCGATAAAAGCCAAAACGGATCTCTATTCGCCCATTGTGGTATGGATTCCCGAGCATTATTCGCTCGAGAACTTCAAGAATGCGATTTCCATCATGGATTACTGGAAGACGCTCCTGAATACGTTCTCGCTGTCTGCAACAACCACGATTCTGACCGCTATATCGTGCGCGCTGGCCGGCTATGCCTTCGCAAGATTGAAATTCAGGGGCAGCAACCTGCTGTTTGCGGGCGTCATTCTGACGATCATGGTCCCGCCGACAACGATACTTATTCCGATGTACTTGAATTTGAAGGATTTCAGCTTAATGGGGCTTATTCCTCTCCTTACGGGAAAAACCGTCAATTTGCTGAATTCGTATTGGCCGTTTATCCTAACCTCCATAACGGCCAATTCCCTGAAAGCCGGATTATATATCTTTATCTTCCGGCAGTTCTTCCGGGGAATTCCGCGGGAGGTCGAAGAAGCTGCTTACATGGACGGGGCCGGCGTTGGTCAGACCTTCCTGCGTATTATGCTGCCTAACGCGATTCCCTCCATTATTACGGTACTGCTCTTCTCGTTCGTCTGGCAGTGGAACGACAGCTTCTTTACGACAACCTATCTCACCTCGAGCAACGTGATGTCAACGCAGCTGTCGTCCTTGCCTTATAATCTTTCTATTATTCTTGGCAATGACGCTTCCGCCAAGGATCCGTTCTACTTGAGCATGGTGCAGGATACGGGAATTCTGCTGGCGATTCTGCCTCTTATCGTGTTATATCTGTTCGTGCAGCGCTACTTCGTTGAGAGCATCGAGCGGACAGGACTTGTCGGGTAAAACAATGAAATGATGACATGTATATTTCGGTGTCAGTCGAGTGCCCCCATTCGATCTGGCGCTAAAACCAACCTCTATATCGCGGTCGCTCATCCTCGAGAGGCCGGGGTAGAGGTTTTTTTTATTTCACGAGAAAGCGGGTTTCCTATGCTTCGTATACGCAATAAAGCCTTTTTCACTATTATTCTCTCGGCGGTACTCCTCGTTGTCGTCATCATGATGCTGATACTGAACAAGTCCGGAGAACCCGGTCAGACCACTGCCGCCAACGTTCAAACAACGGCTCTGCCCGTATCCGCTGCTCCGCAAGAGCCGTCGGAGAGCAGCACGGAGCCGCCGAAGCAGACGGCGGAGGCCGTCGCGCCCTCCGTACAGCTGGATATCCCGTCGCTCGCGGAGACCTTCGAGAATGATTTTGCCATCGGAGCTGCCCTTGAGCCCAACCAGACGAATGGATTATCGGCAGAACTTTTGAAGAAGCAAGTGAATATGCTCGTAGCCGAAAATGCCATGAAGCCGGCTTCCATCCAGCCGGCAGAGGGGCAATTCAATTGGGATCAGGCGGATCGGATTGTCGCCTTCGCCAAGGCGAATCACATGGCTATACGTTTCCATACGCTTGTATGGCACAGCCAGGTGCCGGACTGGTTCTTCCGGGACGCTGACGGCAAACCGATGGCGGATGAGACCGATGCCAAGAAGCGGGAAGCCAACAAGAAGCTGCTGCTGGACCGGCTGGATGCTCATATCCGGGCTATTGTTGGCCGTTACAAGGATGACATTAAATATTGGGATGTCGTGAACGAAGTGATTGAGCCTGCGGATCCGGATGGCATGCGAAGCAGCAATTGGTACAACATTACGGGCACCGACTACATTGCGACTGCCTTCCGGGCCGCAAGAGAAGCTGGCGGCCCCGGGATTAAACTGTACATTAACGATTACGGAACGGATGATCCGAGGAAGCGGGACCGATTGTACGATCTCGTGAAGGAGATGCTCGATAAAGGCGTTCCGATCGACGGCGTCGGTCATCAGACCCACATCAGCATTTATAGCCCGTCCGTGATGAACATTATGGATTCGATGAAAAAATTCAAGGAGCTGGGGCTCGATAACCAGATTACCGAGCTGGATATGAGCGTCTATAACTGGAACGACCGGACCGATTACGGAGCTGCCGTGCCGGAACATATTTTGCAAAAGCAGGCACAGCGCTACAAGGAGCTATTTGAAGCGTTAAAGTCGAATGCAGGATTGGTCAGCGCTGTTGTGTTCTGGGGGATCGCTGACGATCATACTTGGCTAAGCACATTTCCTGTCGCTCGGACGGAAGCGCCGCTGCTCTTTGACAAGCAGCTGCATGCAAAGCCCGCTTTCTGGGCGATCGTGGGAGGAAGCAATGCCGATCGGTAAAAGGACAGGTTGATGCGCTGGAAGACCGATTGAAGCTGTAATACTATTAAATCGTACGACGAAAGGAGATTAACGATGACGGAGGAGCAATTCTTAAGAGATTCAGAGGAGCACGTGGATATACGCTCGGAGGCTTATCGCGAAATGATCGCTAAATCCTTGCTTGAGTTAGGCAACAACAAGCGATTGAAAGCCGCCATAGAGAAAGCCAAGAGAGGCGAGGACGTTACGATTGCTTTCATTGGCGGGTCTGTCACTCATGGGGCGGGAGCGGATCCGCTTCATCTGGACTGCTACGCTTACCGGACGTATGCCGGCTTCAAGGAAAGGTTTGGAAGAGAAGGGGGCCCGCATATCCGCTTTATTAAGGCAGGCGTTGGCGGTACGTCCTCCGAGCTGGGCATGATACGTTACGAGCGGGATATTCGAAGAGACGGAGCGGTTGAGCCGGATATCGTCATCGTCGAATTTGCCGTCAATGACGCCGACGACGAGACGAAAGGAATTTGCTACGAAAGTCTCGTAAGGAAAGCATTGGCCGCCGACAATGCTCCTGCCGTCGTTCTGCTCTTCAGCGTGTTCGAGAACGACTGGAATTTGCAGGATCGCCTTGCTCCCATCGGCCGGCATTACGGACTTCCCATGGTAAGCGTGAAGGACGCGGTAACGGAGCAGTTTTACAAGTCAAAAGTAGAAGGCCATGTCATCTCCAAGAAGCAATTTTTTAGCGATATCTATCATCCGACCAACGCCGGGCATCGCATTATGGCCGACTGTTTGTGTTGGCTCTTCGACCAAACCGATCGCTGCGAATTGCATCAAGAAGATATCTGCCTAGATCAACCTCCGGTCTACGGCAGCGATTTTGCGGATGTTCAATTGCTGGATCGGTACAATGGCATTGGCGCGGCAGAGATTACGGAAGGCAGCTTCTCCGCGGCCGATTCCGAACTGCAGTTCGCGGAGATGGACGACCATCCATACGGATCGCCTCAGTTCCCTTACAACTGGATGCATGCATCGGAATCCGGAAGCGATAGCTTTAAGATGACGCTTCATAGCAAAAGCCTGCTTCTCATCTATAAAAATTCCGGCAGCGACGATTTCGGAAACGCCGATATTTGGGTCGACGGAAAGCTTGCGAAGGCAGCGGATTCTCATGCCGTCAACTGGACGCGCTGCCATGCCGTAATCTTGTATCGGGAACAAGTCTCTAGGGAGCATACGGTGGAAATCAGAATGGCTGCCGGGCATGAGCGAAGGAAATTTACGATTTTGGGCTTCGGTTTTGTAAAATAGTTTTTCACTCTGCATTTAGAACGGAACAAAGACAATTTCTTCGGTAACGATGAGGAAATTGTCTTTTTTTATTGCTTGTGCCGATACAAAAGGGTTCCTGCCGGTCAGGCATATGGATAAGTTGGTGAAGCGCTTTATATTTTTTGGATTCGTATTTTAAACCGCTTTAAAAGATGACATTCTTTCAAATAAAGCGCATACAATTTACAAAAAATTAAACCGGTTTAACAGCAGCGGAGGTGAAGATCGGGTCTTCACGGCAGCCAAGAATCGGCTTAAGTCAAGGAATAAGGGAGCGCAGGTATCGAGAACAAGCAAAATCACGAATGGAGGGGTTCATTTTGAGGAGACAAAGGAAGCTGCTGGTTATTCTGTTTGTCATCTTTACCATTATTGCGGCAGGGTGTACGAATAACAATAATTCGCCGGCACCGTCAAACGCGGCCGGGGAGCCGAGCAACGACAGTAAAGGCACGGACAAGGAGGAAGACAAGGGCGGCGGAGGGGGTGGTGAAGGCACAGCCTCCAAGGAAGCACCTATGCTTGCCAAGCTTGTAGCAGACGGCACGCTTCCTCCGTTGGCGGAGCGCCTGCCAGTCCAAGCAGATGTCATGGTGGAGCCGGTTGTCGACGAAATCGGACAGTACGGCGGCGACTGGACGATGGCGTGGACGGGGCCGGGCGACAAGTGGGCCGTCGGACAGCCGACGGAGGAGGCGCTTTTCCGTTTCAACAAGGACGGCAGCGGCGTCGAGCCGAACGTTGCCAAAAGCTATGAAGTCAATGAAAATTCAACCGAATTCATCATCCATCTCCGGGAAGGCATGAAATGGTCCGACGGCGAGCCGTTTACAGCGGACGACGTGCTGTTCTATTGGGAGCACATGCTGACGAAGGAAACCTTCGGCAAGGCGATTTACGATGCTTATTACTCGGTTGACCCGGTTACCGGCGATAAGGCGCTGGCCACGGTCACGAAGGTGGACGATTATACGTTTAAGGTTGTTCATAAATATCCAAGCGTACAATTTCTCGAACGGGTTGCGATCGACAATAAATGGTTTTTCGCGCCTGCGCATTTCCACAAGACGATCCTGCCCGAGCTGGTCGGCGAGGACAAAGCGCTGGAGATCGCCAAACAGTGGGGCTTCGAGGATACGACCGCGTTCCTGAAGGAAACCGGTTATTATTACTGGCTTTATCCGCAAATTCCGACGCTCCGCCCATGGGTGGCGAAGAACGATCCGAACAGCGACCAGTTCATCATGGAACGGAATCCGTATTATTGGAAAACGGACCCGGAAGGCAATCAGCTGCCTTACATGGACCGGATTGTCGCAACGAAGATCCAGGATCCGAGCCAACGCGTTCTCGGCACGCTGGCGGGCGACTTTAACTTGTCCACGTTCGGGGCGCAGGATTTCACGGTACTGAAGGAAAACGAGAAGAAGGGTGATTACCGCGTTATCGCTTGGCAGCAGCCGGCATGGATGACCTCGGGCATCCAGCTCAACCAAACCGTCGACGATCCTAACCTTCGCAAGCTATTCCAGGATATCCGATTCAGGGAAGCGCTCTCTCTTGGGGTGAACCGCACGGAGATTACGGAGATTGTGACGAACGGCATCGCGGATCCGATCCAGGCTTCCGTTCAGGAAGGGCTTGTGGGCTATCAGGAAGGCTGGGCGGATCAATGGGCCAGCTTCGATCCCGAACGGGCGAACGCGCTGCTCGACGAGATTGGTTTAACGAAACGCGACAAAAATAACTTCCGGCTGTTCCCCGACGGCTCGGACGTAACCCTCACGATTATGGACTCCTCGGAGGCAAGCGCCAATTACACGGAGCTTCTCAAGAAATTTTACGAGGACATGGGCATTAAGACAAACGTGAAGCTTGTCGATCAAGCGACGCTGCAAGAGCTGAAGTATTCCAATCAGGTGCCGGTGAGCATCGAGAATATTTCCGTCGTGAACGTGGCTTACCGTCCCGATGCGCTTGTGCCGCTTCGGGTACTGACTCCGTGGTACGGCCAATACGGCTTGTATGTTTCTTCGGGAGGGAAGGAGGGCGTAAAACCGGAGGGAGACGTCGCTAAGATTCTGGAGTACTGGGATCAGATTAAGGCTGCCTCAACAACCGATGAGATTAACCGGCTCGGCGATGAGATCGTTAAGCTGCATATGAAAAATCAATGGGTAATCGGATACGCAGGCCCAACGCCAACCCTTATCACGGCATCCAACAAGATGGGTAACATTCCGGAAGATTTGATCTGGGCCGACGAGTTCCGTTCGCTTGGAGCCGCTCATCCCGCGCAGTTTTATTTGAAGAAGTAACCTTTGTTTTGCACGCGTGCGGCAAGGGGAGAGCGGGAGCTCTTCCCTTCGCAACGGGTCATTCTGATGACATTCGCGCAAGGCCGAATGTCAAGGGGAGGAGAAATAACAAGGTGCTGCAATACACGTTGAAGCGTATTTTGCTGGCCGTCCCAGTCGTGTTTTTCATATCCGTCATCGTGTTCTACATTATACAGCTGCCACCCGGCGATTACGTATCCAATTACGCGGCTGAAGCATCGGTTGCCGGGGAGGTATTCACGCAGGAGGATATGGATGCGATGCGGGCGGATCTCGGGCTTGACCGTCCCGTTTACGAGCAGTATTTCATTTGGGTCAAGGACATTGTATGGCATGGTGACTTTGGCTTCTCCTTTAACTATAACAAGCCTGTGCTGGCCGTCATTGAGCAATATATGGGTCTTACGCTGACCGTTTCCCTGGTCACAATGGCATTCCAATATCTCGTGGCGATTCCGATCGGCATTTATTGCGCGGTCAAGCAATATTCGATTGGCGACTATTTTTTCTCGGGACTGAGCTTTCTCGGGATGGCGACGCCGCATTTTCTGATGGCCGTCATTCTGATGTTCCTCTCCTACACGTGGTTTGGCGATCCGCTGCTTGGCCTGTTCTCCGCGGAATACGTGAATGCGCCGTGGTCGATGGACAAGGCGATCGATTTGGCTAAGCATATGGTCATTCCCGTCATCGTTATCGGGTTGTCCGGGACGGCGGATTTAATCCGCGTTATGCGCGGCCAGATGCTGGATGAGCTGAATAAGCCAAACGTCGTTACGGCAAGAGCGAAAGGCTTATCGGAGAGGAAGATTTTGTTCAAATACCCGACGCGGGCGGCGCTGAATCCCATTGTCAGTACGTTCGGATGGTCGCTTACGTCGATCTTCACCGGCTCCACCATCACCGCAATTGTTCTTAATTTGCCGATTCAAGGACCGGTCATGTTTAATGCCTTGCTGGGACAGGACATGTATCTGGCAGGGACTTGGCTGCTGTTCATGGCGCTGCTCACCGTGCTCGGAACCTTGATTTCGGACATTCTGCTCGCGTGGCTGGATCCGAAAATTCGCACGGAATTCAGAGGTACCTAAACGATGAGACGATTCGGAAGACGACAAGCCGCTGCCACGGAGCCGGCCATTGATAAAGACTTAAACTACAGCTCGCAATGGCGTCTCATGTATGTAAGATTCAAGAAGCATAAGCTGGCCCGGGTCAGCCTCGTTATATTGGCCTTTCTCTACGCAGGTGCGCTGTTCGCGCAGTTCCTGGCTCCTTACGGGCTGGAGAACTACGATAGCAAGTATGTGAACGCGGCACCCATGAAGCTTCGATTTGTCGATGCGGAAGGGAAGTTTCATATCCGGCCTTTCGTATACGGGCTAAAGTCGGGGCGCGATCCGGAGACGATGCGCAAAACGTTCACCGCCGACACGGAGAAGCAATATCGGCTGCAATTTTTCGTTAAAGGGGAAAAGTATAAGTTTCTTGGCCTCATCCCTTCTTCCACGCATTTAATCGGCGTCAAGGAGCCCGGCCGGCTCTTCCTGCTCGGCACGGATTCGCTCGGACGGGATTTGTTTTCCCGCATTTTGCTTGGAAGTCAGGTTTCGTTAAGCATTCCTCTGGTGGGGGTTGGCATCAGCTTCGTATTAGGATTGATTATCGGCGGCGCGTCAGGCTATTTCGGAGGCTGGGTTGACGCCGTCATTCAAAGGGTTATCGAAATCATACGTTCCTTCCCGACCCTGCCGTTATGGATGGCGTTGTCCGCTGCGATTCCTCCGCGCATTCCGGTCGTCCGAATGTATTTCTACATTGTTATTATCTTTGCGTTCATCGAGTGGACGGGGCTTGCGAGGGTTGTGCGGGGCAAGTTTATATCCCTAAAAAATGAGGATTACGTCGTTGCGGCCAAAATCGCAGGCGTCAGCGACTCGAAAATCATGGTCAAGCATTTGCTGCCCGGCTTCATCAGCTATCTGGTCGTTGCAACGACGCTGGCGATACCCGGCATGATTTTGGCCGAGACGGCCATGAGCTTCCTTGGCCTTGGCATTCGGTCCCCCGCCACCAGCTGGGGCGTGCTGCTGCAGGAAGCGCAGAAAATCGACAATATTGCTCTGTATCCATGGAAAATCATTCCGCTTGGCACAGTCATTCTTACCGTCTTGACGTTCAACTTTTTGGGAGACGGCTTGCGCGACGCGGCGGATCCGTACAAAAGGTAGGTCAAAATTTAAGGTTATAGCGAGGGGATACCTATGACAGCAGACGCCGCTCAACCGCAGCAGCCGCTTCTCCGGGTCCAGGACCTGAAGATTCGGATTCGGATGGACAACGGCGTAATGAACGCCGTGGACGGGGTCGACTTCGAAATCCGAAGAGGCCGAACGTTAGGCCTTGTAGGGGAGTCGGGCTGCGGAAAAAGCTTGACGAGCAGGGCGCTTATCGGCATTAACCCGAAGGAATGCGAGACCTCGGGGACGATCGCGTACCGGTCGTCGCAGGAGCCCGAGGCGAACGAGGAGCCTCTCAATCTGCTCGCTTTGGACCCGAACGGCCGGAAAATCCGTTCCATACGCGGGCGAAAAATCGCGATGATCTTTCAAGAGCCGATGACGGCTTTCTCGCCGATGTATACGATAGGCAATCAGATCATGGAAGCCATTCTGATTCACCGGACCAGAAGCAAGAAGGAAGCGAAAAGAATCGCGCTCGAGATGCTCGGCAAGGTTGGCATATCCGATCAGGAGAAGCGGTTTGATCAGTACCCGCATGAGTTCTCCGGCGGCATGCGGCAGAGGGCCATGATCTCGATGGCGCTGTCGTGCAACCCCGAGCTGTTGATTGCCGACGAGCCGACCACAGCGCTCGATGTGACGATTCAAGCCCAGGTACTGGAGCTGATGAAGCGGCTGCAGCAGGAATTCGGCATGGCGATTCTGCTGGTGACGCATGATTTGGGCATAATCGCGGAAATGTGCGACGAAGTGGCCGTCATGTATCTCGGCAAAATCGTTGAGCAGGCGCCGATGAAGGAGATTTTCCGCAATCCGAAGCATCCGTATACGAAAGGTCTCTTGCGCTCGATGCCGAGGCTTGGCGGCAATAAAACGAAACGGCTCGAATCGATCGAAGGCTCGGTGCCGGTGCCGGTCAATATGCCGCCGATGTGCGGCTTTTACGACCGCTGCAAGGACAGGATCGAGGGCGTATGCAATAAGCAGTCCGTGCCCGCGACGCAAATTTCGGGCAGTCATACGGTCAGGTGTTTCTTGTACTCGGACCCGCGGGGAGGGCAATAACGATGGCGAGGCCCATACTCGAAATTAAAAATCTCAACAAGGATTTCAAAGTAAAGTCAAAGAAGGCATTGTTTGCGAAGCCGGCATCCGTGCGCGTGCTTCAGGACGTTTCCTTTCAGCTGCAAGAGGGGGAAACGCTGAGCATCGTCGGAGAATCGGGCTGCGGCAAGACGACGCTGGGAAGGTGCATCGTGAGGGGGATGAATGCTTCTTCCGGCGAAGTCGTCTACCGAACGGCAAGCGGAGAGGCCGTTGATTTTCTGAAGCTGAAAGGTGCCGAATCGAAAAAATTAAGAAAAGACATTCAGATGATTTTCCAGGACCCGTATTCTTCGTTAAGTCCGCGGATGAGCGTATTCGATATTATATCGGAGCCTCTCATCGCCAACTTCAAGCTGCCCAAATCGGAGGTGGAGCGGAGGGTGTCGGCCATCGCCGAGAAAACGGGATTAAACGTCAGCTACTTAAAACGGTATCCGCATGCCTTCTCCGGAGGGCAGCGGCAGCGAATCGCGATTGCGCGGGCGCTAATCACCCAGCCGAGGCTGATCGTTTGCGACGAAGCGGTATCCGCGCTGGACGTGTCGATTCAAGCCCAAATCATTAACCTGTTGAAGGATCTGCAGGAGCAATATAAAATCACTTATATATTTATCTCGCACGATCTGTCGATCGTAGAGAACATTTCTGACCGCGTGGCGGTCATGCATCTGGGCAAGGTGGTGGAGATGGCTGGCGTCGACTCCATCTTCAGCCAGCCCAGGCATCCGTACACCGAGGCGCTTCTTACCGCCGTGCCGCAGCCGGATCCTGATCTGAAGAAGGAGAGGATTGTCCTCGAGGGCGAGGTGCCGAATCCGGCGAATCCGCCAAGCGGCTGTCATTTTCATCCTCGCTGTGCTTACAGGACGGAGAGATGCGTGAAGGAAATGCCCGCCTTGCGGGAAATCGGAGATAACCATATGGCGGCTTGCCATTACGCGGAACAATTGCCATTACGCGGAACAATTGCTATTAAGGGGGGCAAGGCATGAACGGGGAACAAGCGAACAGCAATGAAGCCAAAGAACTTATCATTTTTCTTGATTGCGGAGATACGATTATCGACGAAGGCACGGAGGTGCGCGACGAGCACGGCGTCGTTATTGAGGGGAAGGTCATTCCCGGAGCCGATGAAATGGTCAGAACGCTTGCGGAGCGAGGGTACAGGCTGGCCATCGTAGCCGACGGCCTGGCTCAATCGTTTAAAAATTTGCTTTCGATAAACGGGCTTTACGATTATTTCGAAGTATTAATCTACTCCGAGCAGATGAAGGCCGAGAAGCCGGATCCGCGCATGTTCAGGGCAGCGATGGGCGCCATGCTGCTCGACGAGCGGGACCGGGAAAGAATCGTCATGGTCGGCAACAACCTCTCTCGCGACGTCCGGGGAGCTAATGCGGCAGGCATTACGAGCGTGCATCTGAACTGGACCTCGCGTTATCCGAATTCCTCGCCTGATCCGGCGGAACGGCCGGATTACACGATTGAAGAGCCGCTTGCGCTTGTGGAGCTTGCGGATCTTTTGAATGAAGAGCTTGTCTTGAAGAAGCGGGTTCAGGCCTAAAGGGAGCAGCAACCATCCATGGCGAAAATCGATGATGTGGCCCGTCTCGCCGGGGTATCCAAAGGAACCGTCTCCAACGTGTTCAGCCAGAAGAGGCCGACAAGCAGGGAAGTGACGGAAAGGGTGCTCAAGGCGTCGAAAGAGCTGAATTACGTTCCCAATCACATCGCGAGAAGCCTAGTGACGAAAAAGACGATGGCGATCGGGCTTACCATCCCGCACGGCAACTTTTTCTTCAGCGCCTTTCATAACCAATTCATTAACGGCGTCGTGCTGGAGGCTTCCAGGTTCGGCTACAGAGTACTGCTTGATATGCTTCCGGTACTGGAGGTGAAGACGCCTTCCTTGGCCAGCTACCCCATTGACGGTGCGATCGTGCTTGGCCCAACGGAAGAGGATGAACGGATTCGATTGCTCCATCTCACCGGCATTCCTTTCGTAACGGTCGGGAAAATTTCCAATTCGCAGGTAAAGGACGCGCCTACCGTAAACAACGATAACGCGAAAATATTGCATGACATCTGCGATTATCTGATCGCCAAAGGACATAGGGATCTCATGTTTCTAAACGCGACGGAAGGGACGACCGTCTCCATGGAGAGAAGAACGGCCTTCGTCGAAGCGCTTGCCAAGCATCGGATTGCCGTGCGCGATTCGATGCACCATTACAAGCCGCGAATTCAATCCGAACATTATTTGCTCTACGGGTATACGGAGACGGTGCGTGTTATCGGTGAGAACAAGGTGACGGCGATTATTGCGGACGACGACCGTTCGGCCTTTAATGCGATGAATGCGATTAAGGATCTGGGCCTTCGCATTCCGGAGGATATTTCCCTGTTTGTCATATGCGGCGACCTTTCCATGATGCATCAGACCATGCCGCCGTTGACCGGCATGGACCTGCAGCCCTCCGAGCTGGGAGCGCAGTCCGTCAAGCTGCTTATGAATAAGCTTGGCAGCAACCAAGGCGATGGCCTGGACCATATCATTATCGCTAGTAAACTCGTAGAGGGAGCATCGTGTTCTTCGATTAGGGAAAATAAGTAGGGGAACCGGCGGCAGGCAAGGACCTGCTCAGCATCCCAGCCCGTAACCGGGCCATGCGGAGTAACCGCCCACCGTCTCTGACGGTAGGCGGTATTTTTATTTGGACAAGGTCACCGCGCCTTATTCCTGATTAATTTAGGAAGCCGGATCGAGACGCGAGTGCCTTGACCGGCCTCGCTTTCAATCTGCACGGACGCAAGGCTGCCGAACAAATGCTCCAGCCGTCTCTTCGTATTGCTAAGGCCGATGTGCCTTAGCCCGGGGCTGCTCTTTTTCTCATGCGACTCCCAAATCCTCCGCAGCATCTCCGGCTCGATGCCGATCCCATCATCCTCGATGGTGATCAAGAGCTGGCTTTCGGATTCATAAGCGGAAATACGGATGGTGCCGGGCTCGTCCTTTGGGCATATACCGTGAAAAATGGCGTTCTCGACAAACGGCTGAATCAGTATGCGCGGCACCAGATAAGGAAGCGATTGATCCTCCAGCTCCCATTCCACCTTGAACATATCGGCGTACCGGTACGATTGAATGTCAATGTAATCCCTTAGCAGGGCGACATCGTCCCGGAGCGGGACAAGCAAATCATCGCCGCCCGTCTTCACCGCGTCCTGAAGCACGCGGATAAAAGCGGAGACCATGCGGACGATGTCCTCATTCCCTTGTTTTTGGGCCATGTAAATGACGGCATTCAGCGTGTTGTAAACGAAATGCGGATTCAGCTGGGACATTAGCAGCTCCATCTGGAGCTCGCGCTTGTCTTTCTCGTGCTGGATCGATTCCTCGATGTGAGTCTTCAGCTGGCTTGTCATCCGGTTGAAGCCGTTCCCCAGCTTCTCCATCTCGTCTCCGGTATGGATCTGCACCGATACCTGCAAATTACCGCTCGATACCGCATTCATCGCACTATACAGCCGCATGACCGGACGAGTAATGCGCAGTATGGCCGGAATCATGAGGGCAAGGATAAGGGTGGTACTGACCAACGTGAAGAAGCCAAGCAGGTATAAGACAATCTTGGCCCGGTCGAACAACGATGCTTGCGAGACGAAGGTGGCTAGCCGCCAGCCGGATGTTTCGAACCGGTCGACAAGCAGGTAGCCGTTGTTTGCGCGGAATGCTCCTTCCTTGTTCGTGCCGTCATCAAGCTCTTGAACGAGCCGGGCTACGACCTGCTCGCCGCCGCTTGGCTTCACGTAAAGAACGTTTCCGGAATCATTAAGCCAGGTAATGTTAACGAAAGGACTGAAGTCGAGCAAGGACTGAAAATGGCTGTAGTCGAGATTGACGATGAATTTACCGATTGTCTGTCCCGGCTTCTCGATATCCCGCACCGTCACGACATAGCTAATGATTGCGGTCTCGGAAGACGGTTTCTGGTCGGCAAGCATAAGGTGTGGCTCGGTGAAGCCGTATTCGGTCCCGGACTGGAGGAAATTCAAATACCACGGCTCCTTCAGACGCTCGCTGAAATAGCTGTCGTTGCCTGCGGCGTTCCAGAACACGCGCCCGTCCGGAAGAACAATCGCATAGCTCGTCACCTCCTTGCGAAGCCCCTTGTAGCCGTCGACGAACTTGAACGTGCTCTGCAAAGCCTTGAACTGATCAAACGTGTCAAGCTGATCATAGGTTTTGTAGAATCTCTGCAGCTGCTCCGCAATGATAAGCGTTAACGTGAATTTGGAAATGTCATCGGACATATAGTCGAGCTGGCGAACCGTCTGGCTCAGCTTCGCTTTGTCCTCCTCCATCATTTGGCCGATCAGGATATGATTATAGTAGTAATAGGTAAAGGCGACGGACAGCAGAAAACTGACGGCGGCGACGATAACGATTCTCCAAAAAATGACGGTGCGAAGCTTGGTCATCGGGCCTGCTCCTTGGCGCGGAATTGATGGGGGAGAACGCCGGTCAGCCGCTTGAATACCTGACTGAAATGCTGGGGCGAACGGTAGCCGACGCGAGCGGAGACCTCCGTCATTTTGGCATCCTCGCGCATAAGGATTATTTTAGCTTGTTTAATGCGGTATTCGGTCAAGTAGTCAAGAAAGGTACGGTTGAGCTCCCGCTTAAATAGTTCGTGCAAATATCTTGCGCTAATGCCGGTGGCGATAGCGGCATCCTCGACTCCAATCTCGTCTTGGAAATGGGCGTGGAGGTAGCGCAGCGCCTGCAGCAGCTTCGGCGACAGCTGTTTGAGAGCAGCCGATCCCTGCTCGCCAAGCTCGCGAAAAGCAAATATGAACCGGTCGCGTATATCGGTTACATGATAGAGGGGACCTGCCGTTCTTGAATCTAACGGATCCGTTTCGGGAAGTCCCGCGGCGGCAAGCCGTTCGCGATACAGGGCGGTCATCGCACGGATGGCTTCGTACAAACCGTTCCAATTCCATTCCGGTTTTGAAAGACTATCGAACCTCTCTTTGACAACGCTTTCAAAACTGCCGTAATCTTCTTGCATTAAACAGTTGGCCAACGCGTCAAGCCATTGGCGGCTGGCGTCCGCGTTACTCGCCGCCGTACGGACCGGCAAAGGAAGATCATCCACGCATGCGAGAGCGCTTCTGCCGGAGAATACGGTGTGCCGAGCGGCTTCTTCCAGCTTGCGCAGCAAGCCGGGCAGATTCGGGGTATCGGCGTATTCGAACGCGAGATAGAGCGAGACGGTATGGCCAAGCCGGTCTTCGAGTACGCGCTGCATAGCCGACGCATGCCTGTACAAGGCATCACGCTGCAGGGCAGCGCTTTTATCCCGCTGCTCGAACAACGCAACCAGTCGGCCTGCTCCATGGGGGAATTCCCCGATCATTTCCCAGCTGCCCGGTTTATCCGCCGGTATAATGCCTTCCGCCCATCCCGCGATCCCGCCGGTATCGGGTTGTACGGAGACGGCCGGGATTGTCGTGAACGGAGCATCTGCCTGCAAGAGCAGCGCGCAAAGGGGCGGCCTCGCGATAGGCACGCCTTGCCTGGCGGGCTTGCCGCCGGCGAAAAACGCTTCCTTCAGCTGCTCGGAGCGAGAGAGCTTGCGCTGCCGCTCGCTTATTTCCCAAGCGAGCTTCGCTTTCGCAAGTTCCCGCATAAGCTTGTCGCGATTAACCTCGTGCTTAACAAGGTAGCTTGACACGCAGCCGAGCGAGATCGCCTGACGGGCATAATTAAAATCCTCGTACGCGCTCATTACGATGAAGCTGACGCCCCAGCCGCGTTCGGCTACCGCCCGGATGAGCTCAAGCCCATCCATGACCGGCATGCGGATATCCACGATCATGATTTGGGGACGATGCTCTTCGCAGAGCTTCAGCGCGCTTCGGCCGTTTGTTGCCGCCGCTGCGATTTCATAGCCGTTTTCTTCCCAGGGTATTAGCGTTCGTATATGCTCCAGGGCAATGCGTTCATCATCCACCAATATGATCTTCATCGAAGGGAGCCTCCCATGTCCATATTTTGAATTCATTATACTCTACGCATTAAGGGCGGTGAAGCAAAGTGCAGAATCCCGACCAAAAGTGCAGTTTTGTTATGTTTACGCTTTCATGGGGACTTGTATATGATGAAAGCGTAGCCAACAACAACCTAAGGGAGGATTTGGGATGCGTCGTTCGAGATGGGGAAGAGGAATCGCGCAGGCAATGACTGCCGTGACTCTTATTAGCTTGCTTGCTGCATGTTCAGGCGGCAGCGGAGGCAACAGCGGCGGGAACGTCAATACGAGCACACCGGCGGCAGAAACAGAGAATAACGGCGCTGTAGAGGACGGAGGCAATAAGGAGCTTTCCGGGGAGTTCGTGCTCTGGACCTGGGAACCGGAGCATCCGACGGCGATTGCGGCTTTTAACGAGAAATATCCGGGGATCAAAATCAAGCGGGTACAGGTGGAAGCGGCGGATGTCCCGAAGAAGCTGCAGACGACGATCGCCTCTGGCGGCGAGCTGCCGGACGTGATTCGGATCGAGCGCGGGCAGAAGGCCAAGATTTTCAGCATGGATATTCTGCAAGATCTAGAAGCCGACCCCTATAACGCGGATCGCAACGCGTTATTCGAGTATGACGCTCCGGCATTCTCCATGAATGACCATCTGGTTGCTATTCCGGACGATATGAGCGTTGCCGGGGTTGCTTACATCAAGTCGCTTGCCAAGGAATATCTGGGTACGGACAATCCCGAAGAGCTGGAAGCCATGCTGCCGGACTGGGACGCATTCATCGCCAAAGGCGTGGAAGTCTTGGATAAGAGCGGCGGTAAAGTCATGATGTTCCCGAGTCTTGGCGGCGTGTACGATATCTTGAAGGGTCAGCGGGATCAGCCGTACTTCGAGGATAACAAATTAAACGTTCAGCTGCTGCAAAGCGTGGTAACGCGGCTTGTCCAGTTCCGCGATGCGGGCATTGTAGACAAGCTTGACCAATGGACCCCGGCTTGGAACGCCTCGTTTGGCGGCGATAAATATATGTTTACGCCAAGCCCGGTCTGGATGCCGCAATACGTCATAGGACCAAATGACAAGAAGCCGGACCGCTGGGCGCTGATGGTAGCTCCGGATGGCGGTTATATCCGCGGCGGTTCGTCGCATGGCATTCCGAAAGGCGCGAAAAACGCCGAGCTCGCATGGAAATGGATCGAGTTCACCTCGATGTCGCAGGCAGGCGCGGAAGCGCAGAAGAAAGACGGCGTATTTACCCATTACAAGGAAGCATATCAGAATAAGGAGTTCTCGAATTGGACTTGGGAGAATTTCGGCAGCCAGGATATCGGGGAGAAGTTCTTCGTAGACATCTCCGGGGTGACGACGGATGTTGCCGAGAACGTGAACGACCAGGTGCTGGACGAAGCCATGAGCATTGTGCTGCAAACCCTCGCGAAGGATAAAAGCTTTGGCGTGGAGCAGGCGATGGACCGGATCCAAAAAGAGCTGAAGGCGAAAGTGCCGGACATTACATTCGGTTAATGGAGCTTCTGATGCTGTAGAGACGCTGGGAGCGGCCGGGCGGCCGCTCTTTGCGCTTTCCGCGACACTATAACGATCGGAGTGAGAATGATGGATGTCATGAAGCGGAAATGGGTGCCGTATCTGTTTCTGTCACCGTATATGCTGTTCTATGCAGCCTTTGGCCTGATTCCAATCCTGTTCTCGTTTTATGTAAGTTTGACGAGTTGGAACGGGATCGGCAAAAAAACGTTCGTTGGGCTGGACAACTATGCATTTCTGTTTAACCCCGACTCTTACTTCTTCACGTCAGTGGGGAACACGCTGTTGTTCGTAGCCGTATCGCTGCCGCTTCAGATGGCCTTCGGCCTTGCGATCGCTTCGCTGCTCTACAGCAAATTCGTAAAGTGGAAGGCCTTTTTCCAGCTCGTCAACTTCCTGCCGTACATCGTCACGCCGGTTGCGGTTGGCCTCATGTTCAACCTGCTGTTCGACTGGCAGGCCGGCTTCGTCAACAAGCTATTGCTTGAATTCGGTCTTATCGACGAAGGGATCTATTGGCTTGGCGAGCCAATGTATGCCCGTATCGTCATCATCCTGATGCTGTTCTGGAAGGGCTTTGGCTACACGATGATTTTTTATCTGGCAGGACTTGCTAACATATCGAAGGATTTGCATGAGGCGGCTGCCGTCGACGGGGCGACCGGCATGAAAGCGTTCTGGACCATAACGCTGCCGCTGCTTCGCCCGGTCACAACCTTTGTTGCCATTACCGGAATCATCGGCGGCTTCCAATTGCTTGAGGAGCCGATGCTGCTGCTTGGCGGCGCCGGAATGGGATCGGCGTCTGCCGTCATCGGCGGACCGGAGCGCTGCTGCCTGACGACCGTCTGGAATATGTATGACACGGCCTTTGGCAGCACGACCCGTTATGGGCTAGGCGCGGCGATTGCTTACGGACTTTGCGTCATTATTGCCGTGTTCTCGTTTGTAGGCACCAAGTTCTACAGGGAGGAATCCTAGATGAGTACACGATCGCGTACGATTACAGCGACAGTCGGTATCGCGCTGCTGTCGATCGTCGCCCTGCTGCCGTTTTACATTATGGTTGTTATGGGCACTTACAAGAACGAGGATCTTTTTACGAAGATCGTGCTTTATCCGGGAAACTACCTTGCGGAAAATTTCAAAACGGTTGCGGCCAGCCGTTTTGATCTGGCTTATTGGAACAGTTTTGTCGTCTCGGCTGCAAGCACGCTGCTGTCGGTGTTCGTCAGCGCGCTTGCCGGGTTTGCGTTCGCGAAATACGATTTTAAGTTTAAATCGAAAATATTCGGAGCCGTTCTGCTGACGATGATGATTCCGGGCCAGCTTGGCCTGGTCGCGTACGTTATCGAGATGCGATACTTGAATTTATCGGATACGCTGATGCCGCTCATCCTGCCTTGGGTGGCGAATGCATTTGGCGTGTACTGGATGACGCAGTTCATCCGCGGCGCGGTACCGGTCGAGGTGATCGAGAGCGCGCGCATCGACGGCTGCACGGATCTCGGGATTTTCTTCCGGATCGTGCTGCCCTTTATCTATCCGGCATTAACAACGCTGTCTTTGCTTGTCTTCCTCTGGTCGTGGAATAACTACCTGCTGCCGTTAATCGTCATCAACAAGCCGGAAATGTACACCATCCCGCTTGGCATCACGACGCTGGGATCCGCGTACAGAACCGATCTTGCGGCGCAAATTCTGGGACTGTCGATCGGAACGCTGCCGGTGCTCGTTCTGTTCGCCATCGGCTCGAAAAGCTTCATTCGGGGGCTGACGGCCGGATCGGTAAAGGGGTAGACGTTGTATATCGAAATAAAACGAGCCAATGGAAGCGTGATTCCATTGGCTCGTTTTTTCAATTCGCGATTGCCGTTCGCCCGACGGCGTCCAGTCGTTTCTTTGCTTCCTCGTAGACGTCGCTTGGAAGCGGGCCAAGCATGGCGTAACGGAGATTTTCCGCCAAGTGGGACGGATTCTTGGTGCCCACGATCGTTGTCGTCATGGAAGGGTGGGAGAGGGTGAATCGCAGCAGAAACCCTGTCCGCTGCTCGCCATGCTCAAGCAAGTCGTCCAGCTTCGCTTGCTCCCATGCGCTCCAGCGATCTTCCGAGCCGCGGCCGATGCCCGGTTCGCCTTGCCCAACGCCGCCGCGTACGATGATGCCGGCTCCGGTGCCCGCGGCTTTCGTTATCCAATCCTCGTGCTCGCGTTCCAGAGCGGAATAAGGCAGCTGGAACGTATCGAACGTTCCCCATTCCACGAAGGGAGGAAGGTTCGGAAGGTAAGAGGAGACGCCGATGTAACGGGCCTTGCCGCTCGCTTGAATTTCCTTCAGCGCGTCGACAAGCGCGCCTTCCTCGGCTTGCCGCACGGTTGGTCCATGCAGCTGCAAGACGTCGACATAATCGGTTTTCATGCGTTTTAAGCTTGTATCGATATTATGAAGCAAATTTTCGCGCGTCCAAATATGGGACGTCTCGTCATGATCTCCGCGGTCGGTTACGCAACAGCCGCATTTGGTCGCCAGAATGAACTCGGCCCGGCGGTGGCTGATGAAGCGGCCGATTAATTCTTCGCTGCGGCCGTAATCGTAAGAGGTGTCGATCAGGTTGATGCCGGCGTCGAGCACGGTATTCAGGATAAGGCCGGCATCGGCATCCTCGACCGGTCTTCCGCTCCATACGCGAGGTCCGCGAATTTCCATGGCGCCGTAACTCAATTTTGTGACTTCCAGTCCGGTGCGGCCTAAAATCGCTTTGTCCATCGTCCTAGCTCCCTTTTTATTGCCAGTTATTAACTTCTATGCTCTTTATATCATTTGAAATAATAGATTGGCAACCGTATGCAGCCCTTCTCTTATAACCGGACATCGCTCGAAGGACCGTTATGTTCGTTCCGGCGCGCTTCTTCCAGCTCCTGCTCCCAGGTTAAATGCCGGTAAGGCAAGGCAGCTTTATCGGTATCAAACCATTGGATAAAGTCCTGCCACATCGCCGTCGTCCAGGCTGCGTCGATTTGCGCCGTCGTATAGGTTCTGCTGTTCAGACGCGCAAAGCCAAACACGTCGCGGACCTGCGATTTCTCCGCATGGGTTGCCGTCAATTCGGCCAAGTGGGCCGGAATGAAGATGACGCCGGCCGGCGTGCCTAGCACGACATCGCCAGGGAGGCAGACGGCCCGGCCGATGCGGGCGGGAACGTTCATGCCGACCATCGTGACGTCCGCGATCGCGGTCGGGTCGCTGCCGCGATAGAAAACATTAATGTTGTCGATTTGCTGAACCTGCTGATTGTCCCGTATGCCGCCCCAAATCACGGCACCTCCGGTTTTCGTGCGAGTGGATATCGCCGTGGACAGGTTGCCCCCTACGTAGGTGCCTTGATAGATTTTATCGAACATATCGATAACGGCAACATCCTCTTCCTCCAGCGAATCGATCACCCATTGGTTGAAAAACCCTCTGCGATTTTCTTGTTCATGGCCGTAGTTTAGCAGCGTGTCATGCAAATCCGGACGTTTTGGCACCATAACGGCCGTTACCGCGCGTCCGACCATCACCTTGTTCGGGTGAATGATCTTGAAATCACCCTCGAATTGATAATGATAGCCTCTTGACCAGAGTGGCCCCCAAGCTTCCTCAAGCGTGATCCTGCTCAAGCGGCCAAGCACGCTGGACGGCACCTTGGGACGGCCGTCCGGAAAGCGCTCGCCTTCCCATAACGGCGATAATTGAATTGTATCTTCGGCATTATTAAACCTCATAAGGGACACCTCGCTTTATTTTTATTCGACTAACATGTTCAGCTCCACAGCCGGTCATTGGACCAATAGCCGTTCCATTCGTCGGTAGGAAGCCACAATCCCGGAATTTCGGGGTGAAGATGCTGAGCGATAACCTCGTCGTTAAGCGCTTCAATGCCAAGGCCCGGCGCATCAGGCACATGAATGAAACCATTCTGGACAAGCGGCTTCGGCAGCTTGCTGACGATCAGATCGTCCCACCAATCGACATCGACGGAATGGTATTCGAGCGCCAGGAAGTTTTCCGTGGCGGCCGCGGCGTGTACGGCTGCGAGGCAGGCGATAGGGCTTTCTGCCATATGGATGGCCATCGCGACGCCGTATTCCTGGGCCATGTCGCCGATTTTTTTCGTTTCGAGAATACCGCCCGTCGTAAGCACGTCGGGATGAATGACGGATACGCCGCCGGATTCCAGAAGCGGCTTGAAGTTCTCCTTGAGATAGATGTCCTCTCCGGTGCAGATCGGTGTCGTCACCATTCTGGCGAGCTGGGCATATTGATTCGTGTACTGCCACGGAATCATGTCTTCCATCCAAGCGAGATTGTATTTCTCGATGCGGCGGCCCAGCTTGATGCAGTCCTGCAAGCCAATGTGCCCGAAATGGTCTACGGCAAGAGGGACCTCGTAGCCGACGACCATGCGAACGTCGGCAACGTATTGCTCCAGCATGTCGAGACCCTTCTCGGTCACATGAATGCCCGTAAACGGATGCGCGATGTTATAAATATCGTAGTGGCGGCTGCGAATTTCGCGCAGCTGATGCTCTGAGAGGTTCGAATGCTTGCGGGAATACCAGGATTTGGACAGCGCCTTCATTTCCTCCAGGAAGCCTAGGGGAGCGCTTAACGTTCCGGGCTCGTTAATAATTTGATTGATGCCCAGATCCATCTTAAGGAAGGTGTAGCCTTGTTCCATTCTTTTTTGCAGCGCCAAGCCCATGGCCTTCCCCGTATCCTTGCCGTCAACGTCGGTGTCGCAATACATGCGGATCCGGTCGCGGAATTTGCCGCCCAGCATTTGATAGACGGGCATGCCGTAAGCTTTGCCGGCAATGTCCCAGAGCGCGATCTCGATGCCGCTCACGCCGCCGCCTTGCCGGGAATGTCCGCCGAATTGCTTGATTCTGCGGAAAAGCTTGTCGATATTGCACGGATTTTCGCCCAGAAGCCTGCTTTTAAGCTGAAGGGCAAACTGCTTGTCGGCGCCGTCGCGCACTTCGCCGAAACCAACGATGCCTTGGTTCGTGAATACCTTGATCAGACTGCAGTGCATGGGAGCGCCTGCGATATCGGCAAATCGAATGTCGGTAATGCGAAGCTCCGAAGGCTTGGAGTGAGTGTTGACGTGGGCTAACGTGCTTTCATAGGTTTCCTGTTGAGTCACGGGCATGGCTCCTTTAAGGGAATTTGGCATAAACAATGGATTACATTAACATGCCTGCACCGTCCATGCGGATGGTGGAGCCGGTCATAAACGAAGCTTCGTCCGAGGCCAAGTAGCAGGCGAGCGAAGCGATGTCCGCAGGCAGTCCGACGCGTCCAAGCGGGAATTTCTTGCGGTTTGGTTCCTTATGCGAGGCCTTGAATTTGCCGACGTCGACCGCGCCGGGCGCGATCGTATTGACCGTAATGCCGTATCGGGCCAGCTCTATCGCGCCTTCCCTCCCGAGCATTTTGATGCCGCCTTTCGACATGCAGTAGACGACGTCGAAGTCGGTAGGTCTTTTGCCATGCACGGAGGAAATGTTGATTATGCGGCCGAATTGCTGCTTCTTCATATAAGGGATAACCGCCTGCATGCATTGCCAGTAACCCTTAAGGTTGATGTTCATGACGCGGTCGTATAGCTCTTCCGTATAGTCGAACCAGTTAAGGTTAAGCTGAAGAGCGGCATTGTTGACCAGAATGTCGATGCCGCCAAGCTCCGCCGCTGCCGTATCGACCATGCGGACGATCTGCTCCCGGTCGGCGACGTCGGCTTGCACGGTCATGCATTTGCCGCCAAGCTCCTCGATTTGCTGCTGCGTGTCTGTGGCCCCGGCCCCGCTGGAATTGTAGTGAATAGCAACCCTTGCGCCGCGCTTCGCCAGTTCTAGGGCAATGCCTTTGCCGATGCCCGTTCCCGCTCCGGTGACAAGTGCCGATCTTCCTATCAAGCTGTGGCTCATGACGTTTGCGACTCCTCCTCGGCAGGCTTGTTCATGCGATGATCCATATAATGCAGGAGAAAACCGCCGTCCAGCCGGATATCGGCTCCGTTCAAATAGCCGGCCTCCTCTCCCGCAAGGAAGAAGGCAAGCCCGGCCAAATCGTCAGCCGTCCCGAGCTTGGTGCCAGGCACCTTGTAACGGTAATCGTCGTAAAGTCCGGAAACGGCGCTTTGAAACGTCATGTCCGCCCCTTCCGTAGGACCCATCTCAATCACATTAACATTGACGCCGAACCGGCCTAGAAACAACGCTGCTTCATGAGCCAGCATCTTTACCGCACCTTGCGATACGCTGTAGGCAAAGGATGAGCCGGTCGGCTTCTCGTTATGAATGGAGCTGACGAAGATGATGCTTCCGCTGCCTCTAGCCGCCATTCGTTTGCCTAACGTCTGGGTACAGATGAAGGCCGATTTGGCATTTATACGCATGGTTTCGACAAACTCCGCTTCGTTGCAGCTTTCGACAGAGACAGGCCTTATTTCGCAGCAATTGTGAATCATGACATCGACGGGGCCAAGCAGCTGCTCGGCATGATCCAGCGTAGTCGATAAGTCGCGGCTGCTGCATAGGTCGGCATGGGTAACGAGCACGTCGGAGCCTGCGGCTGCGCAGGCAGCGAGCACATCGTCCCATTGCTTATCCCCTTGAGAACCGTTCAAAATCAGATTCGCGCCAGCTTGACTAAACCGCTCGATAAGAGAATCGGCGGACCAGCTGCCGGCATCCGCGATAAAAACGACTTTCCTCTTCAAGCCATGTACACCTCCTCCATGAATCTCGGACTCCCTTCGGCAGGCGATTCGCTTTACATGACCATCTTACCGATCGTTTCAAGCGAAAAGCCATGCCGCAAAATTATGATTTTGTTTGTTTTTTTACGGTTGATGATCCGGTATGAAAGCGTTTAAATTTTATCTTGACATTCCCGTCCGAAGCGAATAGCATCGAATTATCGATTATCGATAATCCAAAGAATTTCCAAATTTCAAGGTGGTGAGAGCCCGTGTCCATCGAGACAGCCAGTTCAGAGCAAAGTCCTATCTCTCTAAGCGAGCATGTCTATATCGCCTTAAAGAAAAAAATTATGAAGGGTGAACTGCTGCCCGGACACCGCATGATCGTTCTGGATATCGCCAAACAATTCAATGTCAGTCAAGCACCCGTCAGGGAAGCGCTCGAGAGGTTGAAGCAGGAAGGTCTTATTGTCGGAAAAATGAATAAGGGCTCGGCCGTTTCCGAGATTACAGCCAAGGAAATACGAGACATTTACGAGCTCCGGCAAATGGTCGAGGGCGAGGCGCTCCGCAGGGCGATGAAGGTGCTGGAGGATAAGGATATCGCTTACCTGGAAGGCATCATTCAGGGCATGCGGGAAGCCATTGACAAGGACGATTCGTACAGGCTGGTCGAACTGGATATGCTCTTTCACGGCTACTTTTATTTGAGAAGCGGGAATGCGCTTTTATACGACATTTGGAACAGCATCAAAACGAAAGTGATGCGTTTTATTACGATAACGAACCAAGATCATCCGGGCTATACGCTATTTGATTCCCATACCGAGATCTTGGATCTCATCAAATCGGGCGACGTCGGGCAGACGGAAACGAAGCTGGTAAGGGGACTCGATTTCTATAAAAACTATACCGGCGAGTAGCTCGTCAGCCGCGCCGCATTCTTTTAATCATCCTTTCTTAAGAGAGGAGTAC
Organism: Paenibacillus sp. BK720; assembly: GCF_011761545.1. NCBI lineage: Bacteria > Bacillati > Bacillota > Bacilli > Caryophanales > Paenibacillaceae > Paenibacillus > Paenibacillus sp. BK720. Next base: position 135,813 of record NZ_JAASRQ010000002.1, read on the forward strand.
CGATTATGAAGCAAGGGGTAATGGTTCGGGTCCACACGCTGAACGACCTGCTCGCCGGCAGTGGCTTCGAAGCCGGAGAAATGAAGAGGAGGCTGGAGATGAGCGGGCTTCATGCTTATTACTCTTATCCGGCTCTAGCCTTGTTTAGCATTAGCTGCGCAGATTCGAATATCTGGTCCCGGAGGTACGCGGCGGATGAATTGTATACGGTCATCAAGCGGCATGGGCCGGATAATATGGCTATCCTTCCCGATGACAAGGGAAACGTCGGGGTCCTATTCTCCTGGGACGACCGCGATTCCGTCATGGATTTGTACGGCAGCATTTGCAGCCAAGAGCAAAGCATTAACCCTCAAACGATTTCGCTGGGCATCAGCAATCCTTCTTCGCAATTATCATGTCTGCATCATGGATACGAGCAAGCCCTCTTCGCATTGAAGCACCAATTCTACCAGAAATACGCACAGCCCATTTACTTCAGCAGTATTCCCGAGTATGCAACGGACGCCGAATACCCCTTGGAAAGGGAAGACGAGCTTCTGCATCTCCTGACTAGCGACTCCGTCACCGAATATGCGGCAACCCGCCAAGCGGTGGAAGCCTTCTACGGGAAGCTTACCAGCAGCGGCCCGCTGCCGGTCAACAAAGTCGTCGACGCGACGCTTCAGCTTCTGGTCAGCTTGCAGCTTCGGGTCAAATACGAGCTTGGCCAGTCCCATTTATGCAGTACGCCCGATATGACGGCTCTCATGCAGCTGAACACGCTGGAAGAAATGACGGATGCCGTATGCCAAGCCATTAAAGGAATGGGAGGGACGTCAGGCGCCTCCGACAATCTGAATCGCAATCTAGTTAAGAGAGCGGTTACTTTAATGGAGGAGGAATACGATAAAGCATCCCTGCATTACGTGGCCGATAAAGTATTCATTACTCCCGCCTATTTAAGCTCCTTATTCAAATCGAAAATGGGCGTTACGTTTATCGAGCATCTGACCCGCATCCGAATAGCCCATGCCAAAAAACTGCTCAAGCAGACGCATCTTAGAAACTATGAGGTCGCCGAACGAGTAGGCTACCAGGACTCTCGTTATTTCAGTCAAATATTCAAAAAGAAGGTAGGTTTGTCGCCAAGCGAATTCCGGGATGCCAATTAAACTGCTATCAATCCAATGGAGGTTATTAACGAGAATAAGAGGAGCGTGTACGGTTATGAAATTAGCCGAATTTTTCACTTCCCATCCGAACCGGTTATGGCATTTGGCGAAGCAGATGGGGGTCGATTATGCCGTTGGTCCGCTGCCTAAGGAAGATAACGGCTTAAAGCCGTGGGATTATATGAATCTGCTTCATATGAAGCAGCGCTACGAGAATCACGGGATTCAGCTGCTTGTCATCGAATCTGCTCCGCCGACGAATAAGATCAAGCTTGGCCTGCCGGGCCGCGACGAAGAGATTGAATGGATGGGCCAGCTCATATCGAATATGGGCGCTCTTGGCATTCCCGTCTTATGCTACAATTTCATGGCGCAATTCAATTGGTTCCGCACATCGACGACGACGCGTACCCGCGGCGGGGCGCTTGTGTCGAGCTATGATCATGCCTTAATGCAAAACGCGCCGCTAACGGAGGCGGGGATCGTAACGGAGGAGCAATTGTGGGACAATCTGCGTTATTATTTGGAGAGAATCGTGCCGATTGCCGAGAAGGCCAAGGTCAAGCTTGCTTTGCACCCCGACGATCCGCCTATAAGTCCGATTCGCGGCATAGCGCGCATTCTTCGAAATAGCGAGGCGCTGCAGCGGGCAATTGACCTCGTGCCAAGCGAATACAGCGGAATTACGCTATGCCAAGGCACGCTGGCAACCGCGGGCGAGCATATCCCTGATGTCATTCGCCGCTTCGCGAACCAGAACAAATTGTTTTTCGTGCATTTCCGTGACGTCGCGGGTACGCCCGATAAATTCCAGGAGACGTTCCACGATGACGGCAAGACCGATATGTACGAGGCGATGAAGGTATATTACGAGGTTGGGTTCGACGGACCGTCGAGGCCCGACCATGTCCCGACTATGGAAGGGGAGGACAATGCGAACCCCGGTTACGAAACGCTTGGACGACTGTATGGCGTAGGGTATATCAAAGGCTTGATGGAAGCGGCCATGGCGGAACGAAGGCCGGTTGCCGGAAGCATAAACGGATAAGCGGCATTAATAGAGGAAACAAGCTATGCATGCTCCGGCTGCATAGCTTTTTTTGCGTTCGGAAGGATCTATAAGGTCTCTCAAAAGTGTAAAAAAACAAACCAATTCATAATTCTATCGCATGTACACGTGTAAGCGATTTCAATAGAATGAGCCTTATAGATGCTGTGAGGGGGGATGAACATGAAATGAAGGCGGAAGCTATGAATAAGCCGGCGGCGGCCAAGCTGCGCTTGACGAAGAAGCTCAAAGGAACAAACGATAACAATCTGGCAGGCTACATTTTCATTTCACCTTGGTTAATAGGCTTTTTGCTGCTTACCGCATGGCCGATCATCCAGTCGTTTTATTTGTCGTTTACGGAGTACTCGCTGCTTGAGGCTCCGACCTGGACCGGAACGGATAACTACGCCAACATTTTCACAAACGATAACGATTTCAAGACATCGCTGAAGGTCACCTTCATCTTCGTCTTGTTTTCCGTCCCGCTTAAGCTTTTCTTTTCCTTAATGGTCGCGATGATGCTGAACAAAAATGTGAAGGGCATGAATCTGTACAGGACGGCGATCTATTTTCCCTCTTTAATCGGCGGGAGCATTGCCGTCGCGGCACTTTGGCGCAACATGTTTAATCTGAACGGTTATTTCAATCATGTGCTTTCCTGGTTCGGCATTCAAGGCGTCGGATGGATAACGAATCCGCATACCGCGCTCGGAACGCTGATTTTGCTGAATACATGGCAATTCGGCTCTACGATGGTTATATTTCTGGCCGGGCTGAAGCAGATTCCGGGCGAGCTTTATGAGTCGGCGTCGGTGGATGGCGCTACGAGGCTGCGGAAGTTTTTCCACATTACGCTTCCGATGCTGTCGCCGGTCATGTTTTTCAACCTGGTGCTTGGCATTATCGGCTCCTTCCAAATGTTCACCTCCGCGTTTATCGTTACGCAGGGCGGCCCGATCAATTCGACGTATATGTACGCGCTGTTCCTTTACGAGAAGGCGTTTAAGCATTATCAAATGGGATACGCTTCCGCGCTGGCCTGGATTCTGCTCGTTATCGTAGCGCTGATGACCGCCATCAACTTTCTGGTATCGCGTTATTGGGTATTTTACGAGACGGACGGAGGGAAGCAAAAGTGATCAAAACGCTAAAGAAACAAAAGGTAACCGGCCATCTGCTGCTGATTGCGTTCTCTCTCCTGATGTTATATCCGGTTATATGGTGGGTGGGCGCTTCGCTCAAAACGACGGCCGAGATGAGCTCGCCTTCCATCTGGCCCAGAGCGCCGATTTGGGAAAATTACACCAAGGGCTGGCAATTCTCTCCCGAATTTACGTTTGGACGCTTCTTCGGAAATACGCTTCTCATGGAGTTCTGGAACGTGCTGGGAGGCGTTCTCACAAGCGCGATTGTCGCCTACGGCTTTGCCCGCATAAACTTCAAATTCCGCGGCGCTTTATTCTCGATCCTGCTGCTTACGATGATGCTGCCGGGGCAAGTGACGATTGTTCCCCAGTACATTCTCTACAATAAGCTGCAGCTGATGGACAGCTACATCCCGTTAGTTCTGCCGCATTTCTTTGGCGGCGGCGCGTTTTTTATCTTTTTGCTCGTGCAATTCATTAGAGGCATCCCGCGGGAGCTGGATGAGGCAGCCAAGATCGACGGCGCTTCCGTTTACGGTATTTTCTATCGGATTGTTTTACCGCTGATCAAGCCCGCATTAGTAACCGTCGCGATTTTTACGTTCATATGGAGCTGGGACGATTTCTTCGCGCAAATGCTGTACTTGAATTCGGTTGGCAAATTTACGGTGGGTCTGGCGCTGCGCATGTACGTGGATCAATTTGAGATCCAATGGGGCAGGCTGCTCGCGATGTCGCTGCTATCGGTTCTGCCGTCCGTCATTTTGTTCTTCTTCGCGCAGAAGCAATTTGTCGAGGGGATTGCAACGACGGGCTTAAAGGGATAACGGCATGGCGGACCCGGCTTCAAAATATAAGGTAAAGGGGAAAAGAAGATGAAGCGAAGTGTATGCAAAGGATTCACGTTATTGATGCTGGCCGCCACACTGGCATTGTCGGCTTGCGGCAACGGCGGTGCGAACAACGGAGAGGCGAACGCTTCGAACGCCGGCGGGAATGGCGATCCCAATGCTCCGGTGAAGCTCAAGATCATGTGGCAAGGAGCGGATATCAGGCATCAGGCGATGCTGAAAACGCAGGAGGTCTATACGAAGTTAAATCCATCGGTCACCTTCTCGCCTGAATACATGGCATGGGACGATTATTGGAAGAAGCTGCCGACGCTGGCCGCTTCCCATTCGCTGCCCGATGTCCTTCATATGGACGGTGCATACATTCAAGAATATGCGACCAGAGGTACGCTGGAGGATTTGTCGGATATCGATCTTAGCGGCGTCATCGACGAGAAGACGCTGGAAAACTTGAAAATCGGCGGCAAGCTTTACGGTATTCCGATCAGCCGCAACGCGCAAGGCATGGCGTTCAACAAGGAAGCGCTGGAGGCTGCCGGCATAGAGCTGCCGAAGAAGGATTGGACTTGGGACGAATATTTCGATTTCGCGAGAAATGCCCGCGCCAAACTCCCGGAAGGGGTCTATCCGATCAGCGACACGGATACGTGGGATTTTTACCAGTATTATCAAATGTCTTACGGCAAAGGCCGGATTATTCAAGAGGATGGCAAGAAGTTTAATCTGGACAAAGACTTGTTCATGAAGTTCTACGGCATCCATGCGGAATTCCGCGAAAAGAAAATCGTACCTCCCGCGGACATGGTCAGCGCGTTTAAGGAAAACGATCCGCAAGCGGATCCGATGGCAAGCGGCAAAGTCATGACGCGGGGAGCTACGGTTGGTTCGGTAGGGGCGCTTGAGCAGTTAATGCCCGGAAAAATAGACGTTGTCAACCTTCCGGTTGGGCCAGAGGGAGGCGGATGGGCTCAGCCAACCATCTTCCTGAGCGTAAGCACCGATTCCAAGCACAAGGATGCGGCGAAGGCTTTCATCAAATGGTTCGTCACGGATAAGGCAGCCGGCGAAACGTACGGCACGAATTTCGGCATTCCGATCTACGACGAGATCTATACCGCGCTTGAGCCTACCTTGGCGCCAAAGGAAAAGCTGGGCAAGAAGCTATACGATACGTCGATCGACAAAGCCATGCCGTTCTCTCCGGCTGCGGCAGGGTGGACGGAATGGGTAGACAATTACAAGAAAACGATGGATTCCGTTATGTTCGGACAGAAATCGATTGAAGATGCTTATAACGAAATTTCGAAGGCAGGCAACGCGATTGCGGAGAAGCAAGCCGCGAAATAAGCCGGAAACGTTTTTCCTCCAGGCGGCAATCCCTTTCGGGTTTGCCGCCTTTTGGTTAGCTTTGCATTCGACGATTAAGATAGGAATGATGTGCCCGTTATTGTATGATAGACAAGAAGTAATGAAATTTGGAGGCTTACATGTCCTGGAGCAAACTGAAGCAGCAATTGGAGAGCTTTCTTAGTCCGGCGTTATCGGGGAGAGTCGAATACCGATCAACCAGCTACCGTTATTTACCCGATAAAGCAGGGCTTTGTTATATAGCTGTAGACAAGAAGAACGTATTTAATATGAGCGATGCAGCGACATCGATCAGATGGTATCAGACGGAGCAGGAAATCAAGAATGATCCGCAGCTTCAAATCCCGATCAGCAAGGAAGAGCTTGATGCGGTCAGAGCAGAGACGAAGGGGCTGGTTCCCGAGGAGCGTCTGAAGGTGATTGCGAGAGGCCGAAAAATAGGCGAGCTTGCAAAAGAGCTCTTGTCGGCACAGACCGCCTTAAGCAAATCTAACTTTGTTGCGGTAGCGAACAAGTTTCTATCCCTCTCCATAGAGGAGAGCATAGAGAGCAAGGATATCTTACTGAATATCCTGGCGTTGATTGATAGAAGGGTCGGGAAGAAACGCATTCAAAACATGAGCGGGAAGATCAAGCTCAAGCATCCCGTCGTTCAGTATTTCTATGAGCTGCGTCTTAGCACGATGTGAGTGAGGCAGCGCAGAACAGCCGGAGACAATCCAATCTGGGGATTGTCTCTTTTTATTGAAAGAAGAGATAATAAGGGAATAATAAATTCTTAAGACCTATTTAATACTTACCTTATATACTGGTTCAAACGTTGACGAGAGAAGGGGAAAGCATGAAACATAGCCGAAGCGTTTTTGTACCCGCCGTTGTTGTGGCGATGGCTGGTTTTGCCTTGATCTTCCACGCATGGTTTGGCGTAAGCCGCCAAGGCCTTCCTGGAATAAAGCCCGGGGATAGAGGGAACGAAGAACTATTCAAGACATTGGGAACGATTGCTGTGTGGAGTACCGCCCTTAGTTACGCGTGGCTTCGCGTGAAGCGAAAGCGTAAATCGCCATCTCCTCTCGTGAAGAAGCTGGTCAAGCTTTTTGACAAAGCGCATCGACTTGCTGGTTATGCAGCAATCGTCCTGATCGCTGTTCACGGCCTCTATTTTCTGACTCAAGCGAGAATCAAGGACGACACGTATACAGGTATTGCAGGATTTGCGCTGCTGCTATCGTTAGGGGTGTACGGTTTTTTAATCCGCCGCGTATAGAACAAGCATTTGCGCAAAATTCATTTTTTGCTGGCAACCGTGTTTGCCGTTGTGGCGGTTATTCATGCAGGCGTTTCGGCGATTATCGCGATACTCAGCACAATCGTGTTCTGGGGATTGGTTTGGTTGATTGAACGACGGGTGGCTCAGTCGACGGAGAATAGAGCCGCATAACCTTTCAATAAACTCATGGCGGGCAGAAGCGCGCTGTGAGTTCAGTAATAACCCTCTGGACAGAACCTACATATCTGTTGGATGCTCTAATTGGTCTTGATAAAAATCAAAATACAGCTTTCCATCGGTACCTCTTACGGCATAAAACACGTCGGTAAGAGCGTGTCCTTTCTTCTGCACAGCCTTTTCGATCATTTCCGTCTTAATATTCGCCTCATGCAGGTGTTCGTAAATAAACTTGCCTTCTTTTATGAGTTCTACAGGAAAGTTTATTGGTTTTGGCGGATATTTTTTTTCTGAATTTAGCAAATGCAAATTGAGATGCCGATATTCTTTCTTTCTCAGAACGGAGAGTTTGCCGCTGTTTTCAAGCAGGGCATACTCTACTTCGGAAATATCAAAAATCTCCTTCTCCCGAAGCATCTCGTTAAAGGAATCCAGTGTTAATTTGTTTTTCTTCATGTTCTCCTGAAGGAGTACACCTCCATCCACGACGACTGATGGCTTTCCGAATAACCATCTCTCCGCAATTCTTCCTTTTAAAGATAAAAGACTAAGCAGCCACGAAGTGACAGTAAATACACCTAGCGAAATTATTAGATGGGATAGAACGATCTTCTCGTTAAACGCAATGTTCGCCGCGATGGCGCCTAGGATAATCGCGGTTACGAAATCATGGCTATTCATATTGGATAATGTTTGTTTGCCAATCAATCTTGTGATGATTAAAAGGAGGATAAAGGAAGAAATACTCCTTATAAAAATGACATAGTATTCAGACATTTGGCTCCTCCAAAAATTGTATTTAAATTAATTTTTCTTTAAGTGCTTTTTATTATTCAGATACAAAAAAAGACCAGCCTAATGCTGATCTCTAGGTTTGTCGTTCCGTTAGGTTAAAGTTAAAAACTGACGGCCGTATTCCCCGTGATGATGAATAGCGGCATGCTCAATCTGGATGGTCGAATGCACGATGCCGTATTTCTCTTTCAATAGTTCGGTCAAGGCAAGCGTAATGCAATACGGCTGGGTATGGGAATCCGCAAGAACGTGGGCGGTTAAGGAATAATGATCGGTGGACACGGCCCATAAATGCATGTCGTGAACGTCCAATACGCCTGCCACGCCGCTCAAATCCTGGCGTATCGACTCCAGGTCAAATTTCTCCGGCACCGCCTCCATGAGAATAACGTAAGATTCGCGGATAATTTTTACGCCGCCGATCGCGATTATGCCGCCGATTACCATGCTAATAATCGGGTCGAAGAGAAGAATGCCCGTCGCTTTCATCAGAATGGCCGACACGATTACCCCTGCCGAGCTGAGCGTGTCGCCAATGAAGTGCCATAACGCGCTTTTGACATTCAGGTTCTCTTCTTCTTTCGCGCTGCGGTGCAGCAGCAGGGTAAGTACGACATTCACGATCAAACCGATTACGGCAATGCCAAGCATGAGGCCCATGTCTACCGGCTCGGGATGGATCAGCCGCTGAACGCCCTCGTACCAGATGAATCCCGCGATAGCCACCAGCGCAAGGCCATTCAAGAATGAAGCCATGATCTCGAAACGCACGAATCCGAAGGTATATTGGCTGGTAGGCTGCCGCGATGCCATATAGATGGCGAACATGCTTAAACCAAGAGCCAATACGTCGGATACCATATGGGCCGAATCGGAGAGCAGAGCAAGCGAGCCGGACAATAAGCCGCCGATGATTTCAATAGCCGTAAAGATTGAGGTTAACGTTAAGGTGAGCCACAGCGTTTTTTTGGATGCGGACTGCTCTTTCACATGCGGGAGATGATGATAGTCCCCTTTGTTCATGACACTCGCTCCTTTATTCTAGATTAGAATCATTATAAATAACTAATGTAGCTTAAGTATATGCCCTCCATGGCCAAACGTTCAAATGAACATTGTATGGATAACAGAAGGAATTCTCATTCTCACTCTATTTTCACATGTACATACAAGTTTCAATGATGGTATACTGTCTACAGACAAGTTAGCTAAACTGAACTTCATTTCAATTCATTAACCATAACGGAGGAACAAACATGAGTTTTGATATGAGAGAGGCTATTAAGAACGGCAAAACAGTGCTTGGAATCGAGCTGGGCTCAACCCGGATTAAGGCAGTTCTCATCGGGGAAGACAATACGCCAATCGCATCGGGCAGTCATGACTGGGAGAACAGCTACCACAATAATATTTGGACGTACAGCCTGGAGGATATTTGGAAGGGCATTCAAGACAGCTATCGGAAGATGGCGGCCAATGTGAAGGAGCGGTATGGCGCGGCATTGCAAACTATTGGCGCCATTGGTTTTAGCGGAATGATGCATGGCTACATGGTGTTTGATCAGGCTGGCAATCAGCTTGTTCCTTTCCGCACATGGAGAAACAATATAACGGAGCAGGCTTCGGCGGAGCTGAGCGAATTGTTCAATTTCCATATTCCTCAGCGCTGGAGCATTGCCCATCTGTATCAAGCGATTCTGAATCGGGAAGCGCATATTGCCGACATTCATTTCCTGACGACTCTGGCGGGGTACATTCATTGGAAATTGACCGGTCAGAAAAATCTTGGCGTAGGCGAAGCATCCGGCGTGTTTCCGATTGATATCCATACGGGAAGCTTTAACGAGGCTATGATTAATCAGTTTAATGAGCGGATTGCGGCAAAAGAGCTTCCATGGAAGCTCGAGGATATTTTGCCTCAAGTATTGGTTGCGGGCGAGCGTGCAGGGGTACTGACCGAAGAAGGAGCGAAGCTTCTGGACGTGACCGGAGAGCTGCAGGCGGGAATTCCGTTCTGTCCGGCCGAAGGAGACGCCGGAACAGGCATGGTTGCAACGAACAGTATCGCGAAGCGCACGGGCAACGTGTCGGCGGGAACCTCGGTATTCGCGATGGTTGTTCTGGAGAAGGAGCTGTCCAAGGCCTATGATGAGATTGACCTCGTTACGACGCCGACCGGCAACCTGGTCGCTATGGCTCACTCCAATAACTGTTCGTCCGATCTGAATGCATGGGTTGGCTTGTTTGACGAGTTTGCCCAGGCAATGGGTCTTCATGTTGACGCTAACAAGCTTTACGGCACTCTGTACAACCTGGCGCTGCAAGGCGATCCGGATGGCGGCGGACTGCTGGCTTACGGCTATTTGTCGGGCGAGCACATGACGCATTTCGAAGAAGGACGCCCATTGTTCGTGCGTTCCTCGGAGAGCCGCTTCAATCTGGCGAATTTCATGCGCGTTCATCTGTTTACCGCGCTTGGCGCGCTTAAGATTGGCATGGATATTCTTCTTAAGCAAGAGGAAGTGAAGCTGGACCAGATCCTTGGTCATGGCGGCTTGTTCAAGACCGAAGGCGTAGGACAAAAAATCATGGCTGGCGCTCTGAACGTTCCGGTCTCCGTCATGGAGACCGCCGGTGAAGGCGGAGCGTGGGGGATTGCCCTGCTTGCTTCCTACATGGTGAACAAAGCGGAGAACGAGACGCTGGAAGACTTCCTGAACGAGAACGTATTCGCAGGCAGAGCCGGCTCGCAGGTTTCCCCTGATCCGAAGGATGTGGAAGGCTTCGAGGTCTTTATGAAACGGTATAAGACGGGACTTTCCATTGAAAGAGCCGCGGTTGAATACTTGAAATAAACCGTAAAATCGCATGCAGATAGATAGAAGGAACGATTGGAGCCGGGAGTAGTATTTCCTGGCTCCGATTTGTTAATCTATACTCATATCGCAGAATCGTACAGACAAGCTAGAAAAGGGGCAGGTTCATGAAAGAAAAATCATTGCCGAAATACATTCAGCTCAAGAAAGAAATATTGGCATGGCTGGAGACGGGAAAGCTTCAGCCCAATGAGCAGATGCCGTCAGAGAACGAAATATCCGAGCAGTTCGGGCTAAGCCGGCAAACCGTCCGCCAAACGCTAGGAGAGCTGGAGAAGGAAGGCAGGCTGTACCGTCTGCAAGGAAAAGGGACCTTCGTAGCGGATGCGCGGGAAAGCGAGAGCCGTGCGGAAACCCAGACGATAGGCCTCATAACGACTTATATTTCGGATTATATTTTTCCGCATATCGTACGCGGGACGGAAGCGGCGATTCGCGCCAAAGGCTATCGGCTGCTGCTCTCCAGCACGGACAACGATAAGGGCAGGGAACGGGAAAGCCTGTCCATGTTAACCAGCCAGCCGTTGAGCGGTTTGATTATCGAACCGACCAAAAGCGCCGAAGGAAATCCGAATCTGGCTTATTTTCTCGCGCTTAACAACCGGCGAATTCCTTATGTCATGATAAACGCCCGATACCCGGAAATCAGCTGTCCTTCTCTTGTCATCGACGATGAAGAAGGAGGCCGTACGGCGGCTCAGCATTTGCTCGAGCTGGGACATCGCCGGATTGTCGGGTTTTTCAAGACGGATGACCAGCAGGGCGTGCTGCGCTTGAAAGGCTTTATGCGCGCGCATCAGCAGGAAGGCTGTCTCCTTCAGCCGGAGTTTGTTGTGGCTTACCGGACGGAGGAGAAAGCGAAGAAGCCGATTGAGGAAGCGGCAAGGTTCCTGGAGCTTCCGGAAGAGGAACGGCCAACGGCATTTGTCTGCTACAACGACGAGCTGGCTCTGCATCTGCTCGAAGTTATCCGCCAAGCCGGGCTATCCGTACCGCAGGATATATCCGTGGTTGGATTCGACGACTCGCCACTCGCAACGGCATCCGAAGTGAAGCTGACAACGCTTGTTCATCCGAAGGCGGAAATGGGAGAGGACGCCGCAAGCCTGTTGTTCGAGCTAATCGAGAGCGGCGGCACCTTGATGCCGGAATCCAAAACTTACAAGCCTAGCTTGATTATTAGAGAATCGACCCGCAAGATGTAATGACAAGTCGCGGGTCGTGGCAAAATAAATGTAGAAAACATGTACGTACAAGTGTATAATGACATTGGAAAATGAGGATCGACGAAAGGATGAGCAACATGCTGGAGCGGTTAAAGCAAGAGGTATTGGAAGCCAACTTGGATTTGCCTAAGTATGGTCTTGTTACGTTTACCTGGGGAAATGTGAGCGGTATCGATCGGGAAAGCGGTCTTGTGGTCATCAAGCCTAGCGGCGTGCCTTACGATCAGCTTAAGCTGGAGGATCTTGTTGTTGTGGATCTTGAGGGGAATAAGGTAGAGGGCGAGCTCAAACCATCCTCGGATACGCCAACGCATCTTGTCTTATATAAAGCCTTTCCGCAGATTGGCGGAATCGTGCATACGCATTCTCCGTGGGCAACAAGCTGGGCGCAAGCCGGCCGGGGGATTCCTGCTCTGGGGACCACTCATGCCGATTACTTCTACGGCGAAATCCCGGTTACCCGCGCAATGACGCGCGAGGAGATCGAAAGCGCTTATGAGCTCGAGACCGGCAACGTCATTGTCGAAACGTTTAAGGATAAAGACCCAATGATGATACCAAGCGTGCTTGTGAACAGCCATGCGCCATTCAACTGGGGCAAAGATCCGCATGAGGCCGTTCATAATGCGGTAGTCGTGGAGGAAGTTGCAAAGATGGCCCTTCATGCTTATAATCTTAATCCGGACATTCAGCCGATGGATCAGGCTTTGCTCGACAAGCATTTTCTCCGGAAGCATGGCGCTAATGCCTATTACGGCCAAATCAAATAACGAAACGATCATAGACAATTTTCTTCTGATTACAGAAGGGAATTGTCTTTTTTTTAAAAATATAGGGATGCCAGTCGTTCAATAGGCCAGCAAAAGCCTAACTTTGTATATTTGAAGCCAAATTAGGAATATTATTCTTACATTGCCATTTCCCCAATCTGCATTCGATCTGAACGAGAGTAATTAAAGGAAGGATTATGAATGTTATCTTCGATTAAATCCCATATTCCGGGATGGAGCGTGTTATTCCAGGCCTTTATTACTCTTGTTGTTCCCCTGTTGATCTACCGGATTTATAAAGCACTTGCCTCTTTAGCGGATGACAAGCTGGTCTCTTCAGGCGGGGCGAGCAGCATGAACGCTTCGGATAACGAAGAGCCGCCCATTCATCCCATTTCCGCAAATTACGATACCAATATCGATAAAATAAGGAACACGATCGGGTTAAACAGCGACGTTGTCATCCGCGAACTGACCATGGGGGATGCCAAGATTCGTGCTGCTCTCATTTTTGTTAAGGGCATGCAGGAAGATCAATTGCTAAAAATGGAGATTATGCAGATGCTGCGGGATACGGAGCTGCCTCTCCCGCTCATTGAACGTTTACCAACGAACTCGGTACATGCGATTTCCTCGATGGAGGAGCTGACAAAGGCCATTTTATTTGGCTATTTGGCCCTGGTTATTGATGGTCGAAATGAAGTTCTTTTAATCAATCCGCCAAGCGGTCCTGCCCGCGATATTACGGAGCCGGTGTCCGAAACCTTGCTGCGAGGCTCCCGGATTGGCTTTACGGAAGATATTAATATAAATACGGCTATCCTGAGAAAGCAGGGAGTCACGGAAAATCTTCAAATCCGAAGCTATTTGGTTGGTCACACTATCCAGAAGGAATTGGCTGTCGTATACCTGGATCAGATCGTCAATCCGGACTTGCTTCGGGAGGTTACCGACCGGATAGAAGGAATCAGGCTTGATTATGCCGCGGAGTCCGGTTATATCGAGCAATTGATTGAGGATAACTATCTAAGTCCGTTCCAGCAAACCCAAAACACGGAGCGTCCTGACCGGGTTATGGCGGCGCTGCTGGAAGGCAGAATAGCGATTTTGCTGGACGGAACGCCGTTCGCGCTGATTGTGCCCGTAACCTTCAGCATGCTTCTGCAATCGCCGGAGGACTATTTCGAACGCTGGATGCCCGGTTCCTTATTGCGCATTCTCCGTTTTCTGGCGGCCTTCATCGCTCTAATGGCTCCATCCTTGTATATTTCTTTTATTTCGTTTCATCCGGGGCTAATCCCTACGGAGCTTGCTCTAACGATTATCGAGACCCGGCAGGGCGTTCCGTTTCCCTCTTTAATTGAGGTTCTCATACTGGAAATTTCCATCGAGATATTGAGAGAGGCGGGAATTCGGCTGCCCAAGCCGATTGGACCCGCAATGGGCATCGTTGGCGGTCTTGTTATTGGAGAGGCGGCCGTTCAAGCGGGAATCGTAAGTCCTTTTCTGGTCATCGTAGTTGCGGTCACGGCGATTTCATCCTTTTCGATTCCGATGTACAGCGCCGGGATTACGCTTCGGCTTCTCCGGTTCGTGGCTATGCTGTTTGCCTCCATTTTGGGCATGTTCGGGACCATCTTGTTCTTCTTGCTGATCTGCTGTCATCTAGCCAAATTAAAAAGCTTTGGTGTTCCTTATCTCACCCCGCTTACGCCATTCCGCTGGAGCGACTGGAAGGATTTCTTTATTCGCGTGCCGATCTTCATGATGAAGAGGAGACCAAAGCTGATGAAAACGATGCAAAACAAACGCAGATAGAATCGAGGGAAAACGATGTCCGCTTCAAAATCCTTTCTTGCGCCGGACGACAAAATCACATCCTCGCAAGCGGCGCTGGTTTTAAATAATACGATGCTGGGGGCTGGCATCTTGACCCTGCCAAGAAGCGTAAGCGAGACGGTGAAAACGCCGGACAGCTGGATTTCCGTGCTTTTGGGCGGATTGGTCGTTATGCTGGTAGTTGTCTTGATGGTCAAATTAAGCCTGCGCTTCCAGGGCAAAACCGTATTTCAATATACGCAAAGCCTAATTGGCCGGTATCCCGGCATTTTATGGTGCTTGTTATTAGTCCTGTATTACATCGCAATCGCAGGCTTCGAGATCCGCGTGATGTCCGAGGTAACGATGTTTTACTTGCTGGAAGGCACGCCGATATGGGCGATCACGATTCCTTTTATTTGGCTGGGCGCCTATTTGATCCGAGGAGGCATCAATGCAATCGCGCGGGTGGGACAGATCGTTTTTCCCATCAGCTTGTTTATTCTGATTGTTTCCTATCTGCTGAGCTTGAGGTTATTCCATCTCGATAATCTAAGGCCCGTTCTGGGAGACGGGATACTTCCGGTTATTCTGGGGCTCAAATCAACCGTTCTGGTTTATTCGGGTTGCGAGGTTGTAATGACGTTGGTGGCGCAATTGGATCATCCAAAGCAAGCTCTGAAGGCTATGCTGGCTGGAATCTCTATTCCTGCCGTGATTTACTTTTTTACCATCATAATGGTCATCGGCGGTTTGTCCGTAGATTCGGCCGTAACCAGTACATGGCCAACGATAGATCTGATACGGAGCTTCGAGGTTACGGGATTTCTATTCGAACGCTTTGAATTCCCGCTGATGGTCATTTGGCTGATGCAGATGTTCTGCAATTACAGCAGCTTCTTTTATAATTCGTCCCTAGGTTTGTCGCAATTGTTTAACCTTCCTTACAAGTCGGTTATTTTTGCGCTTGTACCCTTCATCTTTCTTGCAGCCATGATCCCGAAGAACATCAATGAGGTATTCAAGCTTGGGGATGATATCGGCTATTTTAGTATATTTCTGTTTATTTTGTTTCCCGTCTGTCTTTCGCTAATTGCGATGATAAGATCCAAAGGTGGTCCTCAACATGAGAAAACGTAAGCTTCCGGGACTGCTGCTTGCAGCCGTACTGCTCACGCAATCCGGCTGCTGGAGCAGCAAAGAGATTGAAGATCTTGCGGTGTACGCGGGCATGGCGCTGGATACGGGCAATGAGAGCCCGATGGAAAAGGAATTCGAGCAAGAGGGAGGAAGCTATTCCAAGAAAAATAAAATAACGGCAACCGTTCAAATTGTCCCGCTGAAGACGGGCTCCAAGGATGAAGTAAAGGGCAAGACTTCCCCCTATATGAATATTACCGCAACGGGCGACTCCGTTCTTGAGATTTTCCGCCAGTTTTCCCTTCGGTTGAATAAGCCGATTATTGGCCATCATTTGAAAATTATCGTGATCTCCTCGGAGCTGCTGCAAGAGAGAAACATTAAGCAGGTGACGAACTTTATGCTGCGCGATAACGATATTCGGCCTAGCGTGAAAATTTTTCTAAGCACGGGCAAGGCGGAACAAGCTTTAACCATAAAGACGCCCGACGAGGTGCCTTCCTTCTATATTAACGATGTGGTGCAGAACCAGTTCCGGACAAGCAAGATTATGGACGCCGTTCTGCTGACGGATCTGGACGCCTTGATGCATTCCAAACAAAGCTTTATTCTTCAGAATATAATTCGGGCCAAAAAACAAATCGAATTCTCGGGAGCCGGCATTATCAAAGGGGATACCGGGCGCTGGATCGGGAATTTGACGCAGGAGGACGTTGCGTGCATCGACTGGCTGACAAACCAAGGGGATAGCGGAGCGATCAAAACCTACGACGAGCATCATAATCCAATCACTTACGAGATGAAAGCCATGAAAACCCGTATCCGGGTAGAGACGGATAAAGACAATCAGCTTACCTTCCGGGTCCGTGTCGAAACCAAGGGCAGAATTAGCGAGGATTGGGATGCGGAGGGGAACCCTTCCTTGAGGTCTTATCAGAAAGAGGCGGAGAAGCTATTCAAGAGCAAGCTGACGAGCATGCTCGAGCATCTGCTGAACGCCATGCAGACCCGCTACAAGGTGGATGTCGCTAAATTCGGCAAAGCCGTGAGGATTCAGAAGCCGGGCTTATGGAAAACGGTCAAGTCCAATTGGGATGACACGTTTAGCGCTTCGAAAATCAATTTGGATATCGACCTGCAAGTGACGGATTTTGGCTCTACGACAAAATAAGCGAACGCGCAGCCTCCCGGGCAGCGTTATGCGCCAGCCGATGCAAGTCGTTGTTTTTCTTGTGCTTGCTTATGTATTTGATCTGAAGAGTGATCGCGGGGCATTTGGAGTTGAAGGTGGCCAAGGCGGCTGACAGCTCGGTTCTTGCGAGTTCGTTTCGGGTTTGCGAGTGATTCCGCTGTGCAAGCAAATGCGATATACGGATGCAATCGGTGTAAACGACGGCGATTTTAGGCGGATGCTCTAACGCTGCATACGCGGCAGCCAGGGTGTCCAAGCTGAAAATAATCGCCAATACTTCGCCGTAGTTAGAGCCGTAATCTTTGCTGATCGGCAATTTTTTGGCGGTTAAACGGATCGTCCGGTTAAAAACGGTGCAACAAGCAGCGCCGTAAGCGTTCTGCAAAGCAAAGCCGGCGTAATCGCAGTACACGAACATGGTTCCTTTGTTTAAGAGGTATTGCCTTAATTTAGGGCTCGCATAAGCTTTCTTAACGAGCGGATTATTGTTCAGATCCATCCGTGCTTCTCCTATAAATGTAGTACGGGTAAACGTATTCGATCAGCTTTTACCGATCTTCAACCTTTTAAACCTCATCGCCATTGTTTCATGGCCGATAAAAAAGACTGCACCCCTGTCGGAGAGCAGTCTTTTTGCTTGTTAGATCGGTCTAACCGTATCCCGGATGATCAGGCTGGTAGGGAGCATGACCTTTTTGTTCCCGTAAGAATTTCCTTCGCTGATTTCAAGCAGCAGCTTGGCGCTTTCGTAACCGAGCACGTCAAAATACTGTTTCACCGTACTAAGGGCAACCTTGGCGAATTTGGAGCTCTCGAAATCATCGAAGCCCATAAGCGAGATTTGATCCGGTATTCGAATTCCCCGGCTGGTCAGCTGCTCGAGTACTTCAAGGGCGCGCTTGTCATTCGTGCAAAAGAGGGCCGTAATTTCTCCCTCTTGAATTTGCCCGGCAAGCGTATCGTAATCCAATTCCTTCTCCAGATAGAGAAGCTTCTTGTTCACGGGCAGGGAAGCGTTAGTCATGGCGTTGTTATAGCCGTTGAACCGGTCAACCTCCGGGCTGAGATGGAAATCGTAAGCGGCAAAGCCGATTCTCTTATGACCGTTCCGGATTAAATACTCAACGGCTTCATAGGCGCCGTCGTGATTGTTGCAGGTTACGACATTTACAGGATATCCTGCAGGCGAGCGGTCAAGCATGACGAATGGAATCGATTTCTTCCGGATGTCATTCAGGTAGCTCTTTGCCGCGACCGGATCCGAGGAGTAAATAAGAAGGCCTCTGATATCGGATTGGATTAACCGTAAAATAAGCTCGCGTTCCTGATCGAAATCGTTCTCCACGAATTCGATAATCAATTTGCAATCATGCTTGCCGAGGAAGGACTGAATGCCTTTCATAATCTGCATATAGGAGCTGTCGTACATTTCAACGCCGGAGATCACAAAAGCAACCAGGTTGGAAGCTTTTTCGGCTACGGCGGTTTGGCTGGCGGCCACGAAGCTTCCTTTTCCCCGAACGCGGTATATAACTCCTTCGTTTACTAGCTCGGAA
This sequence comes from Paenibacillus sp. BK720, assembly GCF_011761545.1. Taxonomy (NCBI): domain Bacteria; kingdom Bacillati; phylum Bacillota; class Bacilli; order Caryophanales; family Paenibacillaceae; genus Paenibacillus; species Paenibacillus sp. BK720. Next base: position 154,202 of record NZ_JAASRQ010000002.1, read on the forward strand.
AGCGCCTTTCGGACCGTAATGGAGCTTACATTTAACATTTTCGAAAATTCCGATTCGCTTGGAATGCGGTCATCCTTGGAAATTTCCTGATTATCGATTTGTGCGAGCACATAATCCTTCACAATTTGATACTTAGGTAGTCCAGGTTCTTTTTCACTCATTTTCGAGTCACCTCATAACAACATTTCTTTGATTATAACTTAACTTAGTCTGTAATGGTATACTAACTTTCCGGTGAAGGCAAAAAACAATAAACATACGGGCTAGGAATTCCTTAGACGGGTAGGAGGAAGCTCCTATTTGCGCAAAAAAGGTTTGAAAAATGTAGGGGTTCGTATTACTATAGGTTCAAAGATAGTGTGTGAACTTGTCGTCCTTAGCATAATAAGTTGTTGGAGGAAACGACAAAAATCATAAGGAGGTTAGGATAAAGAAGCAAATATCGGGCTTTTGTAAGCGCTTTACTAATCGATTCAAGAATATAAGCACTATAAATTCACGACAGGAAGTGTGGAAATACAAGACACTTCTACTGTTTTCTATGGCTCTTCGTATACTTACTTACTACATTGATTTCGACTAGGAGGAACTATTCATGAATAATAAGCTTACATCCGGCAATCCCGTATTTCCTGGCTGGTATGCCGATCCGGAAGCAAGAATTTTTGAGGGACGGTATTGGATTTATCCGACTTATTCGGCGCTGTACGAGGAGCAGCTGTATCTGGATGCCTTCCATTCGGACGATTTGGTCAACTGGACCAAGGCAGAGCGGGTTTTGGACAAGAAGGATTTCGAGTGGGCGCATAAAGCGGTGTGGGCGCCTTCGCCAATCGAGAGCAACGGAAAATATTATATCTATTTCTCGGCGAACGATATTCAAAGCAATGACGAGCTTGGAGGCATTGGCGTCGGGGTTGCGGACCGTCCGGAGGGGCCGTTCCGCGATGCAATAGGCAAACCTCTCATCGACCGGTTCCACCATGGCGCGCAGCCTATCGATCCGCATGTTTTTCGGGATGAAGACGGTCAGGTATACCTCTACTACGGAGGCTGGGGACATTGCAACGTGGTCCGTCTCGGCGAGGATATGATCAGCCTGCTTCCGTTCGAGGACGGAACCGTCTATCGCGAAGTTACGCCAAAGGACTATGTGGAAGGACCGTGCATGATCAAGCGGAACGGCCAGTATGTCTTCATGTGGGCGGAAGGCGGATGGGGCGGTCCTCATTATCGGGTTGCTTACGCGCTTGCGGAATCGCCGCTGGGTCCATTCGAGAGAATCGATACGATCTTGCAGCAGGATCCTGAAGTGGCGACCGGGGCGGGACATCACGGCTATCTTCAAATCCCGGATACCGACGAATATTATATCGTTTACCATAGACGTCCGTTGACCGAAACGGCTGCGAACCACCGGGTGGTGTGCATCGACAATCTTTACTTTAATGAAGATAATACGATTCGTCCCGTGAAAATCACCTTCGAAGGCGTAGCGGCCCGTAAACTGTAATCCGTGGCCAGGCTTCCTTCAGGATACGGGCTGGCCGCCCCAGCCGTGGCTGACCGAGGACGATCTCCGATAGTCGTTACAATAAAGACGAAAACCATAGGATGTGAAACTGGAATTGAATACGAGAAAAGAAATTCAGTATCAGGTTGAGAAGCTGCTAAGGGTAAAGCAGAAGTTTATTTACAAGAAATTATCCATCGTTGAATTTACTTGCTATGTTACCGGAGAACGTCTTTCTTATTCCGATATCGATTCCCGATCTTTTGAGTCTATAAGCGTCGGGGATCGCTGGGGAAGCAGCTGGACGTACGCTTGGCTTCGCAGCAGCCTCGTTGTTCCCGAGGGGACGGAAGGCAAGCGGCTGGTCGTGCTCGCGGACTTTGGCTCGGAAGCCACTCTTTACGTAAACGGGGTTGTGAGCGGAGCGCTCGATCTGCAGCATCATGACGTGACCTTAACCCGTCATGCGCGGGAAGGCGAGCGCTACGAGCTTGCGGCCGAAGCTTATGCCGGCCACTCCGGCGAGCAGCCGGTATTTGGCGAATCCTATTTGTGCCGGTTCGAAGAGGAAGTCTATCAATTCTTCATCGATCTGGAATGCTTGTGGCAGGTTCTTCAACATACGGATGCGAACTCCCTGCGCGCTGCCGACATTAACCGTTGCTTGACGAATGTCATTGCCGAGCTTGATCTTGGACTTGAGGGTCCGGAGCTGGCGGAGAACGTTAACGGCTGCCGCAGGCTGATGGAGCCGCTCCTATCCTGCGTGAACGGATCCACCTCACCGCTGCTGTATCTGATGGGCCAGTCCCATCTTGATATTGCCTGGCTCTGGCCGATTGAAGAGACGAAACGGAAAATTGCCCGCACGATGTCCAACCAGCTGGCGCTTATGGATGAATATCCGGAATATACGTACACCCAAAGCCAGCCGTATCTATTCCGGATCGTTAAAGAGCTTTATCCGGAGCTCTACTCCCGCATCAAGCGGAGAGTGGCGGAAGGGCGAATCATTCCGGAAGGGGGCATGTGGGTCGAGTCGGATACGAATCTGGCGGGCGGGGAGAGCTTGATCCGCCAGTTCCTTCATGGCAAGCGGTTCTTCATGGAGGAGTTCGGCAAGGACAACGAAATGCTGTGGCTGCCCGACGTCTTTGGTTATTCCGGCAATATGCCGCAAATTATGAAGGGCTGCGGGATCCGTTATTTTGCTTCCGTCAAAATGTTCCAGACCTATGAGAATGTCGTTGATCCGTTCCCGTACAACACGTTTATCTGGGAAGGAATCGACGGGTCGGAAATTCTGACGCATCTGCTGGACTATGGCGATTTCCCGATCCGTGTGAATCCTTCATTCCTGATCGGGCAGTGGAATGACCGCGTGCAGAAGGATGGTATTGCGACCCGGCTTGTCCAGTACGGGCATGGAGACGGCGGAGGCGGCGCGAACCGGGATGATCTCGAGTTTCTGCGCAGGCTCGACAATCTGGAAGGCGTTCCGCGGACAAGACAAAGCTCGCCGATCGATTATTTCGAGGACCAGCAAGCAAGGGGGCTTCCGGATGCGAGATACGTAGGCGAGCTGTATTATCCGGCGCACCGGGGAACCTATACGACGCAGGCGAAGCTGAAGCGGTTGAACCGGAAGACGGAAATCGGATTCCGCGAATACGAGCTTTGGGCTGCTGCCGCACAGCTGTTCCGGATGAAGCCGTATCCCTACGAGAAGCTGGATGGCTTGTGGAAGCAGCTCCTGCTTCATCACTTCCACGACATTCTGCCGGGAACCTCGATTCACCGGGTTCATGAAGAAGCGCAAGCGGAACTAACCAAGCTGCATGAGATCATCTACGAAATGGCCGCTGGGGCTAAAGCAGCGCTTGTAGAGCCTGAGCGGGAAGGGGTTACCGTATTTAATTCCCTGTCCTGGAATCGATCCGAGCTGGTTGCGTTGCCCGTCGGGGTTGCTGCGGTTGCGGATCGTTCCGGTCAGCCGGTACCCGTACAATGGCATGACGGGGTTGGATATGCCCGGTTAGAGACTCCATCCATGGGATGGGCGGCTTATGCTGCCGTCGGTAATAGCCAGCCGGAGCTTATGGTATCTCAGTCAGCTGTGTCTGCCACAACTTCGCGCATGGAAAATGAATTCATGGCGATAGCGATAAACGGCATAGGTGAAATTACCAGTATCGTAGACAAGCAGACGGGCGTGGAATGGGCAGCCGATTCCTGCAATGCGCTTGCTATGTACCGGGATCAGCCGTCTGCCTTTGACGCGTGGGAGATTGACCGCCGTTACCGGGCTTCCAAGGTTGAACTGGAGGAACAGGCGGAAATAACGGTTACCGCCAATGGGCCGCTTTTTGCCAACGTTCGCGTCCGGCGGAAGCTCAACCAGTCGACGGTTGTACAGGATATCCGAATGGAAGCCGGCAGCCGAAGGGTTGAATTCCGGACAACGGTTGAATGGCGGGAGAAGAACAAAATGCTGCGCGTTGATTTTCCGGTCCGGCTGCATGCCAATGAATCGATGCAGGAAATCCAGTTCGGTTACGTGCGCAGGCCTAATCATGCCTCCAGGCCTCACGATGCGGACCGTTTCGAGGTAAGCCAGCATAAATGGACGGCGCTTGCCGAGACGGGACGCGGCTTTGCGCTGCTGAACGACTGCAAGTACGGAATAGCCGTCAAGGGCAATACGTTAAGCATGACGCTTCTTCGCTCGCCGTCTTATCCGGACGAAACCTCCGATCAAGGAACGCATCAATTTACTTACGGTTTCTTGTTCTGGGAAGGAGCCTTCCAAGGCAGCCGGGTGATCCGGGAGGCCTACGAGCTTAATTATCCGGTTAGCGCCTTAAGCGGTGCAGGCCGCGTGGACCAGCAATCACTTCTGCAAATCGACCAGTCCGGTGTTCTGGCGGAGACGGTTAAGCTGGCCGAGGACGGTTCCGGGGATTGGATCGTACGCTTGTACGAGAGTACGGGTTCTTCCGTGTCTTGCGGCGTCCGCGCCGGGTTGTCCTATTCCGCCGCGTTTGAGACCGATATGCTGGAAGCTAACCAAGCCGAGCTGCCGGTTGCCAATGAGCTTATTAACTTGCATTTCCGGCCATTTGAAGTCAAGACCATCCGTTTTGCGCTAAAACAAGGGAGGTAGCGTATTCATGAAGCTAAAGCAAGGGCAGAGACTGGTTGTTATCGGCGATTCGATTACCGATTGCGAGCGTAAATTCCCCCATGGGGAAGGGTTATTCCAAGGCGTCGGCAAAGGGTATGTCGCGCTTGTGGACGCCTTGCTGCAGACCGCTTATCCGGAGCTGTCGGTCCGCGTAACCAATATGGGCATCGGCGGCAATACCGTAAGGGATTTGAAGGCCAGATGGCAAACGGACGTGCTTGATCTGAAGCCGGATTGGCTGACGGTTATGATCGGCATCAATGACGTATGGCGGTATTTCGATCAGCCGAATATTCCCGAATCGCATGTGCTGCTGGAGGAATACGAGCGGACGTTGGAGCAATTGGTGAAGTCTGCGCAGCCGGAGGTACAGGGGGTTGTCATCATGACGCCTTTCTACCTGGAGCCTAATCCGGAGGACCGGATGCGCAAACGGATGGATGAATACGGCCAGGCTGCAAGACGAGTGGCAGAGAGAACGGGCGCCGGGTTTATCGATATCCAAGCGGCGTTTGCCCCGCAGTTCGAATACGTGCATCCTACGGCTATCGCTTCCGACCGGGTGCATCCGGGCTTGTCCGGCCACATGATCATTGCGAGGGCATTGCTTCAAGAGCTTGGCTTTGAATGGGAGCGGATGAAGGGCTGACGAATAAGGCGCCTCGGGGAGAGTTCCCCAAGGCGCCTTATCTTATCCGATTCGGAATCGTGCTAAACCCTCTTAAGTAAATCAGGCTTTAAGCTTATCGAATGGGCTTTGCATACTAACTCACGTTAAGTTCGCCTAAAAAAATAGAAAAATGCAGGAAAAAAACTGTATTGACGTCCAAAAAAGTATGTGTTAATTTTAACATAGTATAACAAGGTAAAGAGGGGAGGTAAGCCGTTCCCTATCAATCCGTTTTCTTTGTGGTACTGCTCCCTTCTAGGAAAACATTGCGGTCAGTTCGGTACCTTTATAGGATGGGACAGGAAGCGTTGTTGATTAGGCTTAAAAATGAATACGCTTCCAATTAGAGTATTTCCCTGTCTCTTCCAATTGTTCGGTTGTAGAAATTTTTGGTTGGTATACTAATTTGATAAGGCTATTGAAGGGGTGTTTTTTTGGAAACAACCAATAAAAGCTTATGGTCGCGGATTAATAGACATCGTTATTTGTACTTGATGGTTTTGCCGGGATTTCTAACGGTTCTGATTTTTAATTACTTTCCGATGTACGGCATTCTGATTGCATTCAAAAAGTACAGCGTAGTCAAAGGCATTATGGACAGCCCATGGGTGGGGTTTAAATACTTCAATACCTTCTTCCATGATCCGCTCGCGTTCAGGGTATTAAAAAATACGTTGCTGCTTGGCCTATATACGTTGCTTTGGTCATTTCCGGCACCTATCATTCTCGCTTTGCTGTTTAACGAGCTTCGGAACAAAAGGTTTAAAAAGATTGTGCAAACCGTTTCGTATTTTCCCCATTTCATCTCCGTTGTTATTGTCGCCGGCATGATCAAGGAATTTACGGCTAGGGACGGACTCTTTAACGATATCATTTCCTTCTTCGGCGGATCGCCGGTGATGTTTCTCTTGGAGCCGGGTTATTTCAGAACCATCTTTATCTCTTCGGGGATCTGGCAGGGTGTGGGCTTTGGAACCATCATCTATCTGGCTGCATTAAGCGGCATAGATCCTACCCTGTATGACGTAGCGGAAGTGGACGGCGCCAACCGTTGGAAAAAAATCGTACATATTACTTGGCCGTCATTAAGATCCACAACCGTTATATTGCTCATATTCGCCGTTGGCGGAATACTAGGCTCGGACTTCCAGAAGATTATATTGCTCTATTCGCCTGAAACCTACAGCGTAGCGGACGTTATCGGCTCCTACGTGTACCGTCAAGGGATTTTGGGAGCGCAATACGAGTATACAACGGCAATCGGCTTGTTCATGTCCGTCATATCCTTCGTTATTCTGTATCTGACCAATTGGATCAGCCGCAAGGTTTCGGATACAAGTTTGTTCTAGGAGAGGGTAAGCAATGAAAAAGGTGAGCTTGGGTTCCAGAACGTTTGATGCGGTAAACATCTTTGTAATGCTGTTGATTATGGTCGCTATCCTGTATCCGATTCTGAACATTATCGCGACTTCCGTGAGCAGTACCCGTTATATCTCGTCGGGAAGCGTGTCGGTCTGGCCGAAGGGCTTCAATGTGGAAGCTTATACGACCGTATTTAAGGATCCTTTTATCTTCAAGGGTTATCTAAACTCGATTATATACGCGGTTGGGTCAACGGGGCTGATGCTGCTGTTTACCTCGTTGATGGCCTACCCCCTTACCGTCCAGACCTTTGTCGGGAAGAAGTTTCTTACCATCTTTCTAATGATTACGATGTTTTTTGGCGGAGGCTTGATTCCTACCTATTTGCTGATGCGCAGCATGCACATGCTGGATACGATGTGGGTCATGATTCTTCCCGGGGCTATCGGGGCGTATAACGTCTTTTTGTTCCGAACCTTCTTTCATAATATACCTGCCGAGCTGAAAGAGTCTGCCTTGATGGACGGCGCCAACGATCTTATCGTCTTGTTCAAGATTGTTCTGCCTTTATCCAAGGCCTTGCTTGCAACCTTCGCTTTGTTTGGACTTGTGGGAAGCTGGAACAGCTGGTTTGAAGCCTTAGTCTATCTGCAGGATCAGGATAAATATCCGCTCCAGATGGTACTGAGAAACTATTTGTTTACCCTGGATACCAATGCGATTGCGGGAAGGGTCGGCGCCGGCAATGTTGCGATTAATCAATCGGGGGACTCGCTCGACCCGCAGGCCGTACGAATGAGCGTCATTATTATCACGATGTTCCCGATTATGTGCATATATCCTTTCTTCCAAAAGCATTTCACAAAAGGGGTACTGGTAGGCTCGATTAAAGGGTAGGGAACGAAGACAAACCGTGCAGGGAAGGGAATGCAGGAATCCTGCTGTGGAGGTGAAAGGACGGCAAGCAATCCGTAAGCCTTACGACATGCTGTACACCAATTATTTATCAGGAGGGGTTTGTATGAAAAGAAAGACAAAAACGATGTCTTTGCTTTTGGCTTCCGCGTTGGCACTGGCAGTAACGGGCTGTACAAACAACAATACTAACAATGCGCCTAACGAGACTTCCGGCACGAATACGGGGGCGGGCAAGACGGACAGCAAGCCTTTGAGCTTCTCGGTAGCGCTGCCGTCCAATGGCGTTGACAACGAGAATAGCATGATGGGGAAAGAATGGCAGAAGGAAATGGAAGCCTATATGGGCAGAAAGGTCAACATTGATTTCAACTATATTCCTTCTTCCGAGTATGACGAGAAGCTGAAACTAATGATTGCGAGCAATGATTTGCCGGACTTCTTCGTTACTCCATTGTTCTATGATACGACCGAAATGGCGGAGCAGGGCCAGATCCTGGAGCTGAGCCAATATAAAGACCTGATGCCTAACTATATGAATTATTTGAGCAAGGTCAAGAACGGTTTGACCCGGGTAACTAACGCCGAAGGCAAGATGTATACCTTCAAAGAAACGTCAACGCCAAGGTTTCCTGCCGATAAAGGCATGCTGATCCAGAATACGTCCTCGTACCGATATGATATTTTCCAGCAAAACAATATCAAGATTCCCGAGACCTGGGATGACGTGTATCAGGCAGCCAAGAAGCTGAAGGAGCTGTACCCGGATAAATATCCGATTGCAACAAGATGGAACAGCTTGCGTTCCTTGTTCGCCGCAGACCATGTGAAGGATGATATTTATTGGGATGGCAGCAAATACGTATACGGCGTTCTTCAAGACGGATACAGGGATGCGCTCCAGTTCGCCAACAAGCTGTACGCCGAGAAGCTGCTGGATCCGGAGTATACCATCGATACGGACGATACGCTGAAACGCAAAGCGCTAAATGGCGATAACTTCATATGGCTGACGCAATGGTTCACGACTCCGGCCGAATATACGAGAACGCTTAATGACGGGAAAGTATTCGCGGTTACTCTTTACCCGAATAATCCGGATTACGGAACAGCTTGGCAGGAGGTTGCAAACGGCAATACGCCTGATTTGGGCTGGGCTCAGTTCTGTATTAACGCCAAAACAAAAGTGGCGGAGGATCTGATCAAATTCATTGACTATCAATATACGGACAAAATGATGAACTTGATTACCTGGGGAATCGAAGGAACGACGTATACGGTTGGGGCGGACGGCGCGCAAACCTTTACGGACGAATTTAAAAAAGCGCCGGATCCATGGCTGGTCGGCGACAAGTACGGAATTCGGGCAAGCAAAAACTATAATCCCGGCCTGCAAATGGTTAACGATTCCAAAGCATTCGTTGACTTTGCAGCTACAGATTACACCTACTTCGACGGCAAATACGAAGAGGTCCCGATTGAGAAATCGCCGTACTTAAGAAGTCTGCCAATGCCGCAGAATGATTATGTTCCATCCTGGTACAGCGAGCCTAGCATTCAATTCACGCAAGAAGAAAGCCAAAAGATTTCCGAAATCATGAACCCCGTTAAAACCTTTGTTACCGAAGAACAAGCGAAATTTGTTTCCGGGAAAAACAGCTTTGACGATTGGTCCAAATTCATCGACAAACTGAAGAAAATGGGCGATATCGATAAAGTGCTGCAAATTTATAACGATGCCGCACAACGCGCGACGAAATAAGGAATGCCATTTAGCAATGACGGGAGTGATCGAGTGTGGCAAAACCGGTTGTGGGGCTTCAATTATACACCCTGCGCGATTTAACGGAGCGGGATTTTCTTGGCACCATCCGCAAAGCGGCGCAGCTAGGCTATAAAGCGGTAGAGTTTGCGGGATTTTTCAACACGCCGGCCAAAGAGGTTAAAGCGCTTCTTGCCGAGCTTGATTTGGAGGCGCCATCGGCTCATATCGGGTTGAATTTTTCCGAGGATGCCGCTATCCGGTCGGCTGAGCTCGATAAGCAGATCGAATACGCGCAAGAGATCGGCCTGCAATACATGGTTGCGCCATGGGCTCCTCTGCCCGAGCAGCCGGAATGGAAAGATGTGCTGAAGCTGGCCGGCATTCTCGAAGAAGCGGGAAGAAAAGTAACCGGGGCGGGAATGACTTTCGGTTACCATAATCATGCCTTCGAGTTTCAATTAGTCAATGGCAAACCGGTCATGGATCATTTGCTGGAGCTTGTTCCGGCGCAGTATCTCATAGCGGAATTTGATCTAGGCTGGGTTCATGTGGCAGGCTGCAAGCCCGTTGATTACGTGCAGAGGTACAGCGGACGCGTGCCCCTCGTTCACTTCAAGGATTTCGTGGAGGGGCATACGGATACCGAGGTAGGCAAAGGCTCCGTTGATCTGGAGAGCGTATTGCCAATTGCCGAGGAAGCCGGGATCCGGTACATCTTCGTGGAGCAGGAAGCATTCTCTTCCTCTTCGCTGGAGAGCGCGGGAATCAGTCTTGAATTTTTCCGAAAGAACGGCCTTTAAACTTACGTCATTTCATCTTAGAACGAATAGGAGCAGTCTGCGGTCAGCATGCTGCTCCTTTTATTTTCGGGAGGTGATGCGATGACGTAGTTTGCAGTCGGAATCAACATGCTGCGCAAACAAATGAAATCAATCGGAGGATGATCATGTATGCATGCAAAGCTGCGTAGAACGACCGGAATAGCAGTCTCTATCCTGCTTAGTCTGGCTTTATTCCCGGGGACGATGCTGGCGGATAACGCCGCAAGCAACAGCGGGACCAGTCCAATCCAAAGCCAGCAGCCTTTTGGCATCCGGGTTGTCGACTCCAAGACCGGACGGGGGATTCCGGCCGTTGAACTAAGGACGACAAACAACATGACCTTCTATACGGACAGTGCCGGTTATGTCGCCTTTAAAGAAGCAGGGCTTATGAACGAGACCGTATTCTTTCATTTATCCAGCGACGGCTACACGATTCCTGAGGATATGTTCGGGTATCGCGGACAGGCTGTTGAAGTAACGCCCGGAGGAAGCGTTACGCTGACGATGGACAGAGTGAATATTGCGGAGCGGCTGTACCGTCTGACGGGCGAGGGCATTTACCGTGACAGTTTATTGCTCGGCAAGACGCTGCCGATTCATGAACCGGTGCTGAACGGGAAGGTAATGGGCCAGGATTCCGTCCAGACCATTAAATACAACAATAAATTGTACTGGTTCTGGGGCGACACGGACCGCGCCCGTTACCCGCTGGGCAACTTCCGGGTAACGGGCGCAACCTCGATGCTTCCGGGACAAGGCGGACTCGACCCGGATGTAGGCGTTGATCTGACCTATTTCAAGCAGGACGACGGCTTCGTAAAAAGCCTGGTGCCGCCTCTTCCGGACGGCGCCAACATTGCGTGGGTATTCGGATTGATGACCGCCAAGGATTCAAGCGGACGCGAGAGGCTGCTGGCCGGTTACAGCACGCATAATCCGGATTTATCGGCCTTTGGCATTCTTCAGTTTAATGATCAGACCCAGCAATTCGAACAGCTGGTCCAGTTCCCGGACAAGAATGATTGGCGCCATCCGGGAGGTCAAGCAAGCTACTACAAAGAAAACGGAAAAGGATATTGGGTGTTCACCGAGCACCGGATGCCGAATCTTCGCGTACCGGCGACTTATGAAGCGATTCAGGACTACACGAAATACGAAGCTTTTACGCCTCTGAAGCCGGGGACAACGTACAGCGGTGCCAATACGCAGCTTGAACGGGACGCTTCGGGCAAGCTTGTCTGGGGATGGAAGCAAAATACGCCGCCGCTGAAGCAGGATGAGGAGAAAGAACTTACTAAACTCGGAGTAATAAAAGATACGGATACCCGTTATTACCAGCTCAAGGATGTGGATACCGGCGCCGACGTCACGATTGCCGGCAGCTCCGTTGAATGGAATGATTACCGCCAGAAGTATGTTCTGTTTGGCCAGCAAATGGGCGGAACAACATCGGGGCTTGGCGAGATGTGGTATGCGGAGGCGCCTGCGCCGGAAGGGCCATGGACAACGGCCAAAAAAATTATTACGCATAACAACTACACCTTTTATAACCCGGCTCATGACGAGTTTTTCGATAAAGCCGGAGGCCGTTATATCTACCTCGAAGCGACTTACACCAATACGTTTACCGACCACGAGCCAACACCGCGCTACAACTACAATCAGATAATGTATAAGCTCGACCTTGCCGATCCGGATCTTGGGCTGACGCCACAGGCAACGGATTTGGCAAAAGGCAAGCCGATTGCCTCCTCTTCAAACGAAAAGAATCAGCCGGCGAAGCTGGCTAATGACGGCAGCTCGGAGACGTCCTGGACATCCGCTGCCAAAAGCCCGCAATGGCTGAAGGTTGATCTTGGCGAGCCAAGCAGCATTAACCGAGTTGTGCTGAATTGGGGAGCTGCCTACGGCAAGGCTTATCAGGTTCAGATCTCAAATGACGGGGCGAAGTGGAAGGACGTATACGACACCAAGGCCGGCGACGGCGGCGTGGACGACATTACGTTTGCGGATGCAAAAGCCAGATATGTCCGAATGTACGCCATACCAAGAGGCGCTAAGCTATCCGTAAGGGAGTTCGAGGTGTACGGGACTCGGCAGAGCTCAAACTAATCATTCTGGAACGGAGGGATTATGCATGGGAATGAGATTACGCATCCGGATCATGGCCGGCGTTCTGCTGGCTGGGGCTCTGCTCCCCGGAACTTTAGCAACGGCCGGTGCAGCCGGGGCAAGCGTTGCCGATAAGCCGGCGCAAAGCCAGGTTTATAATCAGGAATTGTTCAAAATTCACGTCGTGGACGCGGAGACCGGAAGAGGGATTCCGGCCGTGGAGCTGAAGACTACGAACAACATTCGTTACTATACGGACAGCGCCGGCAACGTTGCTTTCGACGAGCCGGGACTTATGAATGAAACGGTCTTTTTTCATATAGCCAGTCATGGCTACGAGGTTCCGACGGATATGTTCGGTTACCGCGGTCAGGCGGTGGACGTAACGCCGGGCGGAAACGTGACCATTCAGATGAACCGGATTAATCTCGCGGAACGGCTGTACCGGGTCACCGGACAAGGCATTTACAGGGACACCGTTATGCTTGGGGAGACGCCGCCGATTGAAGAACCGCTCCTAAACGGGAAAGTGATGGGCCAGGATTCCGTGCAGACCATTAAATACAAAAATAAGCTGTACTGGTTCTGGGGCGATACGGACCGGCCCTCTTATCCGCTTGGGAACTTCCGCGTGACGGGAGCCACGTCGAAGCTGCCTGAGCAAGGGCTGGATCTCGACGTTGGCGTCGATCTCGACTATATAACGCGCGAGGACGGGTTTGCAAAAAGCCTTGTACCGCCGCTTCCGGACGGTGCGAATATCGCCTGGATTTTTGGCCTGATGACCGTCAAGGACGGTAACGGCGAGGAACGCCTGCTTGCTGCTTACAGCACGCATGATCCCAACCCTCGTTCTTTCGGCATTCTGATCTTTAATGATGAGAAGCAAGAATTCGAGCAGCTGGTCCAATTTCCGGGTACCAGCGACTGGCGTTACGCGGGAATGGGCGGTCAAGGAACGTACTACGAGGATGGCGGCAAAGGCTATTATATTTTCACGCAATACGAGTATCCGAATATTCGGGTAGAGGCGAAGATGGATGCCATTGCGGATTACACCCAATACGAGTATTTTACGCCGCTTGCGCCAGGGACGACTTATGCCGGGGCGAACACGCAGCTTGAACGCGACGCTGAAGGCAAGCTGGTATGGGGCTGGAAGAAAAACACGCAAATGCTGACTCAGGAAAAGGAGAAAGAGCTGATTGGATTAGGCTTAATCAAGGCGGATGATGAACGTTATTTCCAATTGAAGGACGCCGATTCGGGCGATGAGGTTCAAATTGCCCAAAGCTCCGTCGAATGGAATGATTACCGCCATAGCTATGTCATGATTGGTCAGGAGAAATTCGGCAAGACGTCGCTGCTGGGCGAAATCTGGTTCGCGGAAGCGCCCGCGCCTAACGGACCATGGAAATTGGCCAAGAAAATTATTACCCATAACGAGTACTCTTTCTATAACCCTTCCCAGCATGAGTATTTCATTAAGGACGGCGGACGTTATCTTTATTTCGAGGCGACCTTCACCAATACGTTTACGAATGCGCCTGCCATGCCGCGTTACAACTATAATCAGATGATGTATAAGCTGGATCTTGCCAATCCGGAGCTGAACCTAACGCCGCCGGACGGACCGGAGCTGACGGAACTGGCGCAAGGCAAAGCGATAACCGCCTCCTCTTCGGAGAGCTCGCACCCGGCCGCGGATGCCAATGACGGAAACGGCCAGACCCGCTGGGCCTCCGACTCCTCGGATCCGCAGTGGATTCAGGTCGATCTTGGTGCTTCAAGCCCGATCAGCCGCGTCAAGCTGGATTGGGAGGTTGCATATGGCAAAGCCTACAAGATCCAGGTGTCGGATGACGGCTTGAACTGGACCGATGTATACAGCACAACTTCCGGTGACGGAGGCACCGACATCGTTAACTTTGATGAGACGCCAGCCCGTTATGTACGGATGTTCGGCACGCAAAGAGGTACGATGTACGGCTATTCGTTATGGGAGTTCAAGGTGTTCGGTCGTAACTAAAGGCTAGCAATGAGGCATCCGGTTCCTGTTCATCGGGAAGATGGATGCCTCGTTCTTTTGCCGGAATGAGCCGGCTTGTCCCGATTCCCTTCTACATCCCGGGCGAAATGAATATATTTCGAATATATGTGGAAGAAGGAGAGTTGCGTAAATGGAGGTTTATTCTACGGGTACGGCCGCATCCGCAAGCAGCCTGCCAAGATGGCAGGTTGTTGACGACTTTATCGCTTTTATCCGCGAAGCCAACGAGCTTCTTCAGAAGGAAATAGATTTGTCTCCGGCCAATCAATTGGTTACGGGCGTTATTGGCCGTATTTTCACCCAGCTGCGTTCCCGTTATTTGCCGGAGGAGGTACAAGCCGTGCTGAGCAACGAGTATATTCGAAAGCATCAGCGTCAGCTGCAGGATAAGCTCTCGGAAGCCGAGTTTCTGACAGAGCTCAGCGACTCCAGGCAAGCCTGCAAAGCTCTGGCTTTCGGACTGGATAACCTAAAAAATCTCCCGAATTGGCCGGTTTACATAGCGCTGGTAAAGCAGGAACTGGATACTCTTCGCCGCTTTACCATGCCGGATAGCCGCCTGGAGCAATCTCCCGTTGTGTTTGTAGGCAGCGGGCCGATGCCGTTAAGCCCGATTATTTTCTATCTGCTTGGCGATGTGGAGGTTGTCTGCCTGGAGAAGGACGCGGTGGCTTACGAGGCGTCTTGCTCGTTGCTCGAGCATATCGGTCTCGGATCGAAAATTAAGGTCGTATTGGAGAATGGCGCCCATTACGATTACGGTTCGTACAAGCGGATCTTTGTCGCTAGTCTTGTGAGAAACAAGCAGGCCGTGCTGGAACAAATATGCCGCACCGCTTCGGATCCCCTCGTCGCTATGCGTACGGCGGAGGGAATGAAGCAGATTATGTATGAGGCGATTGACGAGGAGGTTCTCGCAAGCGAAGGATGGCATATCCTTGGACGGACAGAACCTGATGAAGGTTTGGTCATTAATTCCACTTTGTTTTTGAAGCACAGAGGCTTAGAATAAGCTGCAATAAAAGACTATAGGACATTTCGCCAACGAAACGGCGTTTGATTATCCCGCATTTCCAATAACGGTTAAGCAGCTGCTTAACCGTTATTTTGTTGCTGCTCCAGCTTTCGGTAATCGCGGGGGGATAGACCGGACAGCTCCTTGAACACCTTGCCGAAATGGGAAAAGTTCTCGAAACCGCAATGCTCGGATATTTGGGTAATGCTCCAATCGGTTTCCTTCAATAGCTGCTCCGCTTCCTTGATCCGGGTAACGTTGATGTATTGGCTGTAGCCAAAGCCGGTAACCTCCTTAAAGACGCGGCTAAGATGTCCCTTGCTAATGAAGAAACGCTTGGCCAGCTCGTCAAGAGGCAAAGGCTCTCTGAAATGCTGATTGATATGGCGGACGACATCCGTTATTTTCTGCTGAACCGGAGTAAGCTCGATGGATGGCTGCACCTTGCGTCTCTGAACGTGACGGGCCGTAAACAGCAGCAATTCAAGGGCCATGTTCCGGATATGCAGCCGATAGCCGGGCGGACATTCGTGCAGCTCGCGCAGCAGGGATTCGAACAAAGCCTCCAGCTGCATGCGTTCCTGCAGATTAAGCTTGATGATCGGATGCACCGAAGCGAAAGGGGACAGGAGCAGCTCCGTCTCCTCCCGCAACAATCCGTCAAAGAAGGGCAGGTCGTAATGAAGCACTACCCGTTCATGATTAGGCTGGCTAAGCTCGGAGGTCCGGTGAACCTCGTTAGAGTTTACGAGGATAAGATCGCCCGACTGAATCTGATAGACGGAATCGCGTATAAAAAACTTTCTCTCGCCGCTGTACAAGTAAAAGAATTCGTACGAACGGTGATAATGGGTATTGTCCATGGAATGATAGCCGATTCTCCGGTCGAATTCGATCCACAAGGGTTCGCTGATCGAACCGAACCGAAGCCTATTGGGAAGCGATGCAATCGTCATAATGGGAGGAGCTCCTTTCAAGGACCTTCGCATGATCATTATATCAATAATTGCGGGGTTTAAGCAGTAATTGTCCATATATGCGGAGAAATCCTTGTAAAATTCATGCTACTCTTGGGGTATGATAGCGATTTCAGACGGAGGTTTGGATAATGAAAAAATTTGAAGCGAACCAAGAGGACGTATTAGAGCTGATTGATCTTGTCGTGCGCAGAACGATGAATATGGATTTTACCTGGAACTGGTCTTGCGGAGTTGCCTTTTACGGCATCAGCAAAGCATGGGAAGTAACGAAAAATCAGGAGTATATCGATTTTTTGGTGAAATGGGTGGACGAATATTTGGAGCTGGGGCTGCCGGCCTTAATGGTTAATTCTTGTGCCATGGGGCATACGATGCTGACGCTGCATGAAGCGACGGGCGACCAGAAATACCTGGATCTCGCTCTAATGAAAGCCGAATATTTGCGCAAGGACGCCATCCGGTTTGGAGAAGGGGTATTTCAGCATACCGTATCGTCCAAAAACGATTTTCCGGAACAGGCGTGGGCGGATACGTTGTTTATGGCGGCGTATTTCCTGCTGAGACTTGGCTTCAAGCTGGACAAGAAGGAGTATATCGACGACGCGCTTAACCAATTCTACTGGCATGAAGAATATTTGCAGGATACAAAGACGAATCTGTTCTACCACGCATGGGATAATGTAAGGGGAGATCATCTGTCCGGCATCTATTGGGGCAGAGCGAATGCATGGGCGGCCTACACCATGGCGCAGGCTCATAAAATGCTTAATCCGTTTATGCCGATGTGGATGCAGCTTGGCGGAGCGCTTGGCGATCAGTTAAGCTCTCTGGTCAGACTGCAGTCTCCGGACGGATTATGGCGTACGGTCTTGAATGACGAGACTTCGTACGAGGAAACCTCGGCTTCCGCCGGCATTGCCGCTGCCTTGACGATTTACGCGCATCCGCTGCATCAGAATTACATGGCCAAAGCTTACGATGGCATCCGCGCCAATATCGATGATGACGGTTCGGTCCGGAATGTATCCGCCGGCACGGCGGTTATGTATTCGGCGGACGACTACAAGGTAATTTCCAAGAAGCGGGTGCAAGGCTGGGGTCAAGGCTTAACGCTTGCTTACCTGGTCGCATTGATTCAGAATACGGAAGTGGTGAGCGCCATTTAATTAATAGCCCCCATGATTCCCGCAATCATGGGGGCTTTCAATCCTCTGTCACTTAAGCACCCCGGTGCTTGTAATATGGATATGAATCTCCGGTGTTATTTTGGTTTGAGGATATGCGTTCTTCCAGTCCATGCCTTTCCAAAGCTTCGAATGGCTGACTTTCAATTTGCGGCCAATCCCGAAAGCATCGCAATTCGCCTGCAGCAGCGTCTCCGCGATTTTGGCCGCTTGCTTGTTAAGGGAGACTTCCAGTTCCTTGCTCAATATCTTCGAATCGACCGTCCAGCCCGGATTTCCGGTATAGCTGTCGATATTCCCGTAGAGATCAATCCGGATTTTTGCTTCAATCGCGTTGGTCCGGTCATTAACTTTAACCCGGAAATTCCGTTTCATCTTGCGTACTTCGAAGGAAACCACGTTTCTCCCCAACGGGACATCCAGCCATGCTACCTTGCTGAGCTTGTCCTGCAGCAGCAGCAACAGGATACTGTCGTTACGACCTAAGGTAACCCCTGTGAAAACATCCCCGCTGAACAGGCCCGTACGGTCGATGACCAACGTGTTCTTGCGTATCTTGTGAATGATCGGCAATGCGGAATCTTCCGACGGATCCGAGATTTGATTCCATAGGGAATATAAGGTTTGATTGGGAACAAGAGTAGTTCTTTCCGAACCCAGCACGATTTGTTTAATGTCAAAGGCTATCGGATTATTCTCTACCTCCGGAACCGTTAAGATCTCGTAAGCCCGGCCTTTTGCGACTAATACTTTTGTATTCAGGTATGCTTTGGGTAAACGGTAAAAAAACTCAAGAATCGGCATAATCCCTTTTTTCGCCAGTTCATCGCCGATAATAATGACGAATGCCTTATTAGCTTCAATGGTCCCGGGAAGCATGCTGTCAATTTTATGGCCGATCTCGGTTATACTGCCTCCCGTCGCTCGCTCTAATTTATCTTTAACGTAAAACTGACCGCCGCCTTTGCTTTCCAGAATAATCGCTTTTACCGTCCCGAGAATTCGACCGTCGTCTTGAGTATCTATGGCAATCCCGTTTACTAAATTTTTGTTGGTTAAATAATGGGCATCCCAGCATCCGGGCGCAAGCAGCAAGATGACCGTGCAGAAAATAGGCATGAGCTTTCGTTTCATGTCAATCTCCTCTTATAAAAGCTTCGGAACATGATGGACAGTATCCACATCAGAAGGGGAACGGCCGCAATCATCGCCAGATAGCTGTATTCCATGTATTTGCTGAAGGTCTCGAGGCTCTCACTCGCGGACATGTAGCTGCCCAGCAGTAATATAAGCGCACCGCTGAACCAGACCATTCTTTGATAAACGTTTCTCTTTCTTGCCAGGCTTTTGCCTGCCAGGCTTAAATAAGAAACGATCGTTGCTGACATGGGAATGATCCATATCGTCAGGAAGATTAAATCCAGACGGTCAAAGAGCTGAAAGGATAATCCTTTGAGCAGGAATAGCACGGGTTCCTTAATTTTGGACAAGGCCTCCTGACTAAAGCCGATCAAGCATATAAAAACAAAATAGGCGTAGAACAAGGTAACAAACCAGTTGGCAAGCGATATGGTTCTCAAGGTGCCCCGAGGCGTATCCTTAACCTGGGCGCTAAAGAAGAGAATAACCTCAAAGCCAAGCATGGCGAAAAAGGTTTTCTCGCTCCCTTTAGCCATTTGGGCTATACCCGTTTGTCCCACTGGCAATACATTCGAGAAATGCGCATTATTAAAGAAAGTGGCCAGGCTCATGGCAAACAAGACGATGAACAGAACAGAGGCTACTTCATAAAATCTGGCTATAACCCGCAAATCTTCGACGGCGAGGTATATTCCGACTCCGAGAATAAGCAGCAGCAGCACCCAGTCGGGGGTCAAGGGGAGCAGCCAGACTTTAATGAGCTTGACATATAGGGTGCATGCATATCCCGCAATAACGACAAAAAAGCAGTAGTAAATAACATTGACCACTCTGCCGGCATATTTACCGAAAAAAAGCACGGTCATTTCGCTTAAGATTATTCCGGGATATGTGCGTATTAAATGCCAATACACCAGAATAATCAGCTGGATGATAACCCCTGAACAAAGCACGGATATCCATGCGTCCGCTCCGGCGGTATTCTGAATGACGGAAGGCAGAGATAACAAGCCAATGCCGATTTGGGTTTTGATGATCAAGAAAAACAATTGTCTGTTCGTAATGGAGATATTCATTGGCGTTTCCACCTTAGAGTAAAGGACTGTTTGCGGGAGCCGTTCTTTTGAGCATTTTGTTCGGTTTTCCAGACCGGCAGTCTAAGAAATATATCCTTCATGCTGTCTTTGCCATGGAAAGGACCAAAAGGAGCGAAATAAGGGACGCCCAAGGTCTCGATTTTGCATAAATGGATAAAGATGACCATCATCATGACGGAAATGCCGAAGAATCCGAACAGAGAGGCGGCAAGCATCGTCGGAAAGCCCAATATGCGAAGACTCGTTCCGAATTCGTTTAAGGGAGCGGCGAAGGACGCTATAGCCGTCAAACCAATGACGACTATCATCGTATGGGAGACGAGATGGGCCTCAACGACGGCGGTTCCGATAACCAGACCTCCAACTATCCCGATTGTCTGGGCAATGGGAGACGGGAGCCGGATCGACGCTTCTTTCAATAACTCGAGAATAATTTGCATGGCCAGCGCTTCTACAATAGGGGGAAACGGAACATAGGTCAGGGAGACCTTAACGGAATATAGAATCCCTGGAGGAAGCACTTCCGAATGATAGGACACGATTGCGATATAGATGGCGGGCAGACTGATCGCCAGAATAAAGCTGATCATCCGGATAAACCGGAAAAAGGAGCCCGTAATCCACCTGCTGTTATAATCATCCGGCGATTGATAGAAGGAGAAGAATGTGATGGGAAGAATCAATACCGTTGGATTTCCGTCGACGAGTATATTGATCTTTCCTTCCAATAAATAAGACACGGCCCGGTCGGTACGCTCCGTGTGCAGCGATTGGGGAAAGGGAGACATGGGATGTTCCTCGATCATTTCATCCACTTCGCCCGTTGAATAGAGATGGGTAAGATTAATGGATTTCAGCCGTCTCTCGCATTCTTCCACGATGTTGGAATCGGCCAGCTTTTCCATATAGACCATGGCAACCTTGGTATTGGTGAGAGTGCCAATGGAAAAATATTTCACCTTGAATTGAGGGCTTTTGACCCGGTAGCGCAGCAAATAAATATTCGTGTTCAGATTCTCGACAAAGCCTTCATGCGAGCCTTTAATGATCTGTTCGGCAGAAGGCTCGTCGATCGAGCGGCCATGAGATTGGGGAACGGCGATCATATAGGCTTCCGGATGGTTTTCCAACAAGACCACGCAATAACCGTCCAACAAAGACTGGCCGATAAGAGAAAGATCCGAGGATTTGAGAATGCCTGACACAGCTTCAAGAGAAGCGATGCCATCCTCAAGCAAAGGCAATACAATGAGGGATTGAATAAGCTCTATTTTCGCAAAGGATTCCAAATAAAGAATGGAGCAGGCTTGGTTATGAAAGGCAAAGCGTTCGGTTTTCAAATCCTCGGTACCGGACAAATATAAATTAATTTCCTCGCCGGATAACGTCATGACATCACCATCTTCATTTCCTAGTTTGTTCTCTATTATGAGCTTTCAACAGGAAAATTATGAAAAATGGTTGAGCAGCTTCTCCGTTGCCTGCTGCTGCTGGTATTGTCCCCGGGGTAAGCGCAGCAGATCGCTCATGAGGTTGGCCGGCTCCGCTGTTCAAAAAGCAAAAAGGAATGACGCCGCTCGATTATCGCTTCGCGCTGCATTATTCCGCCAAGTAGCCGGCCGGGTTATACCCGGCCGATTCGGAAAGAACGGTACTGCCCGGGGGTAAAGCCCGATTGCTTGCGGAACAGCCTAATGAAGTAATTCGTATTTTCAATCCCGACCTGATGGCCGATTTCGGATACGGAAAGCCCGGTGCTCTCGAGCAGCGCCTTGGCCTTTTTCATCTGCAGGTTATGCAAATATTGAAGCGGGCTCATCCCCGTGTATTTTTTCAGGCAGCGGGCGAGATAGTCGAAATGGAAATGCAGGGTCTGCTCCATATGCTTCGCGTCAAACGGGCGGGTCACATGCTGCTGCAAATAAGCGATCGTTTGGTCGCAGAGCAGCCTGGACCGGGGAGCCAATTGACTGCTTACGGCCGTCTGCAGTTCAACAAACAGCCCGGCTAACCGCGTTTGGAGCGTTAATGAGCTTGCGGGCGATAAGGTATGATGGAGCTCCAGCATCTGCTGCAGGAACGGCAGAACGTCGGTGGCGCGTATATTCGTAAATTTCGGTAAGTACATCACCTGCCGGTGGGGAGTAAGGTCGTCGACCGTCCCTTTGGCAAAAGGAATCGACCATGAGATCTGCCCGCTGTCAATCGTGCGGACCGGGGCGGAATGGGCGAAATGGATCCAGTAAATTTCGGTCGCTTCCTCGCAGGGGCGATGCCCGATATGCATACGGTTTGGCTCCAGCACAAGCATGCTGCCTTCCTTGATCTCGTAGGGCACACCGTCTTCGGTCATATATAAAGTCCCTTTCAGAACAAACAGCATGTCGTACACGTTGAAGGATCTTGCCACATGCTGTTGTCCCGGTGCCCAGCAGGAATGGCCGATGGTCAACAACTGCGGAAGCGGAGGGATGATCAGCTCCAGGCAATGCATCGTGAAGCCAGCTCCTTTGTCTTGTAATCGCTTACCCGATTGTAACACGGTCATTGCCCGTTAGGTAGAAAATGTGCTATAAAAAGTCGTTAATGAACCTGTCCGGTCAAACGCGGAACTTATATAGTTAAGGTAAACGAACCGGAAAGGATGACAACTTATGCGTTTTCGCCAGGTCCATCTTGATTTTCATACCTCCGAAGCCATTACCCCCATTGGTCATCGGTTTGACAAAAAACAGTTTCAGGAGATGCTGCGGCTAGGCCATGTCGACTCGATCACCGTTTTCTCCAAATGCCATCACGGCTGGGCCTATCATCCATCGGAAGCCAACGAGATCCATCCGGGCCTAAGCTTTGATTTGCTTGCCGCGCAGATTGAGGCCGCGCATGAAATTGGCGTGAAGACTCCCGTCTACCTGTCCGCGGGTCTTGACGAGAAGCTCGCCAGGCGGCATCCGGAATGGCTGATCCGCGACGAGAACGATACTACCGGTTGGGTAAAAGGCTTTATGGAGCCGGGTTATCACCAGTTTTGCATGAATTCGCCGTATCTCGGTATTCTTCTCGCGCAGATTCGCGAAGTGGTGTCCCGATACGATGCGGATGGCGTGTTCCTCGATATTGTTGGCGTGCGCAAATGCTATTGCCATAACTGTATCGAAAGCGCAAGGCGGGAAGGCATGGATCCAAGGGATGAGCAAGCCATGCGCCGTTTATGGGAAAGTACGTATGCCAACTATACGGCTAGGGTGAAGGAAACGGTGGATTCCGTTAAGCCGGGACTGCCGATCTTCCATAACGGCGGGCATATCAGGCGGGGCCGCAGGGATTTGGCCATGATGAACACGCATCTGGAGCTGGAGTCGCTTCCAACGGGCGGCTGGGGTTATGATCATTTTCCGTTGTCGGCCAGATACGCTCAAACCCTTGGCGTTGATTTCCTGGGCATGACGGGGAAGTTCCATACGTCCTGGGGAGAATTCGGCGGCTATAAGCATCCGAACGCCCTGCGTTACGAAGCGGCGCTCAGCATAGCCAATGGGGCGAAATGCTCGATTGGAGATCAGCTGCATCCGGACGGCTATATGGACAAAGCGACGTATGCGCTGATCGGCGCCGCGTATAGCGAGGTCGAGAGCAAGGAAGCCTGGTGCGCAAACGCGGCAAATGTGGCCGATGTGGCTCTACTGTCGATTGAAGCCGTTGGCGTCCATGAGAAAGCGCGGGCTGGGCAGTCCACAGGCGTCTCCGATGCCGGGGCCGTACGTATGCTGCTTGAAGGAAAAATCCTGTTTGACGTGATCGACAAGGAGCATGATTTTAACGCCTACAAGGTGTTGATTATGCCGGATTATGCGGCTGTTGACGCTCATCTGCAGGGCAAGCTGGAGCAGTACCTGCAGCAAGGCGGCAAACTCCTCGCAACGGGCTGGTCCGGACTTGATCCGGCGGGAGAGAAGTTTGCGGTTGACCTCGGAGTACGGTACTTGGGAGTGAACCCTTACAAGCCGGATTATTTCCGTCCGGGTTTTGCGTTAAAGAGTCTAAAAGAGGCTTCGTTTATCTTTTATGCCCAGGGGCAAAAGGTTGAGCTGGCCGGGGGGACGGAGCTAGGCAGGCGTGAAGATCCGTACTTTAACCGGGATGCGTTTACCTTCTGCTCCCATCAGCATACGCCAAGCAGCGGGAACGATGGCGGTCCGGGCATGGTGGAGAGCGGCAGCGGGATTTATATCGCCTGGAACGTATTTGAGGATTACGAGAAGAAAGGCAGCCTGATTTTGAAGGAAACCGTTCTATACGCGCTGGACCGCCTGCTTCCGGGCAAGACGCTTCAAACCGGTCTGCCGGCGCAGGGCGTTGTTACCCTTCAGGAACAGAAGGGGCTCAATCGCCTCGTGAATCATCTCCTTTACGCTTCGCCGGTGCGAAGAGGCGATGGAGTGGAAGTGATCGAGGATATAATTCCGCTATACAATGTTCAAGTTTCGATCCGGACGGACCGTCCCGTCAAACAGGTCTATCTGGCGCCGCAAATGACTCCGCTGCCATTCAGCAATAATGATGGCATGGTTGCTTATACCGTGCCCGAGCTGGAATGCCATCAGATGGTCGTTATGGATTACGAATAAACAATCTTATCTCATGCGAATGGAAGTGCATTCATGAAAGCCTTAACCGATTTTATTAACCGCGTAACCTCCTGGCGAATTCCTTGGGCAGAGGTCATGGTCGTTCACCGCAATGAAACGGTATTCCGTTACCGAAGCGGTCTCTCGAGCCTGGAAGAAGAGACTCCCATTGAAGAGGGACGGATCTTCAACCTCTATTCCATGACGAAGATTATGACCTGCGTGGCAGCCCTTCGGCTTGTAGAGCAGGGGAAAATGCTGCTGAACGATCCGCTGTCCGCTTACCTTCCCGAATATGCGGAGATGAACGTCCGCAAGCGGCTTCAAGGCGGCAAGCTCGAGATCGAGCGAGCTAAAAATCCCATCCTTGTTCGCGATCTGTTTACGATGACGGCCGGTTTTTCTTATGATATCGGTTCTCCATCCCTTAAGGAGGTTGCGGAACATACGCAGGGAAAGGTGCCGACGCGCGCGTTTGCGGAGGCGTTAGCCAAGGAACCGCTTCTCTTCGAGCCGGGCACCCGCTGGAATTACAGCTTGTGCCATGACGTGCTTGCGGCACTGGTTGAGGCGGTGGACGGCCGGCGTTTCGGCGCTTATATCCGGGAGGAGATTACGGGACCGCTGGGAATGAGGGATACGGCGTTTGATTTAACCGAGGAGCAAAGGAGCCGACTCCTTCCCCAATACGAATACAAAGACGAGCTGGGCAGACCGGTCCGCAAAGACGGTAACGGCTACCGGTTAGGAACGGAACACGAAAGCGGCGGTGCAGGGCTATTGTCTACCGTAAGCGACTATGCGATTTTCCTCAACGCCCTTACCAATAAAGGAAAAAGCCCGGAAGGGGTTCGTATTTTGTCGCCGGCAATGATCAGTCTGATGCGGACGGACCATTTGACCGACCGTATGCGCGGGGATTATAACTGGGAGCAGCTGAAAGGCTACGGCTACGGCTTAGGCGTCAGAACGCATGTGTCCAATGCCCGAAGCGGGTCGCTTAGTCCGCTGGGGGAATTCGGCTGGAGCGGCGCCGCGGGCTGCATGGCGATTATCGATCCGGATTCCGAGCTGACGGTTATGTACGCGCAGCATTTGCTGAACAATCAGGAGCCTTATATCCATCCTCGGTTGAGAAATATCATCTATTCGAGTTTAAAATAAGAAGGCACAAGGAAAGTTTATTGCTTGTGTCCGTACAGCCCGCCTATGGCGGGCTGTTGCGGTTTTGTCGTATAATGGGAGAAAGCGCTTCCTGACGGGGTTAGTCCGGAATAAACGCAAGGAGGGACGGGATATGAGGGGAATTGTTCGGATGACGTTGATTGTACTCGCCGTTTCTTCCGGGCTTGCGGGCTGCTCGATCGGGGAAGGCAAGACGGACGCCGGCATGGGCAATGAATCCGGCGCAGGCACGGCGAAGAGCATAACGTTAAACGTGCTGACTAACCGGGTGGATTTAATCGAGAATGGCACGATGAACCGTTATGCCGCGTTGTTTGAACGGGAGCATCCGGGGACTTCGGTGGAATTTCAAGGATTCAGCAATTATACGGCTGATATTATGACTCGTTTGTCCACCCTGAATATGGGGGATGTCCTGCTGCTGCCGGCTAATATGCTGGCGGAGGACCTGCCGCAATATTTCGAGCCTCTTTCGGACGACGATTTATTCGCTTCGGTCCGCTTCGCGGATTATAAATCGGTTAACGGAGCCCGGTATGGCATTGCGTCCGGAACCTCAACGATTGGGATTGTATATAACAAGAAAGCGATGGAAAAAGCAGGCGTAACCGAGCTTCCGACAACGCTCACTTCCTTCTATGAAGCATGCAAGAAGCTGAAGGCTGCTGGCATTACTCCCGTTTTTCTGAATTACGGCGCGCAGTGGCCGATGAAAACCTGGGGGGAAGAGCTGGTCAGTTTTATGTCGGGAGATCCCGACTACCTGAGCGAGATGGCGGACACGGACAAGCCCTGGGATATAGGCAATGAATGGGGACAATCCATGAAGATCGTGCAAACGTTGATTCATGACGGCTACACGGAACAGGGCTTGATGAACAATCAGTGGGAACTGTCCAAGAAAAAAATAGCGGATGGCGAAGCGGCCATGCTGCTTAACGGCAATTGGGTTATTAATCAGATTATTGAAGCGGGGGCTAAGCCCGAAGATATCGGATTTTTCCCTTTTCCTTATGATGATGAGGACAAGCGTTACGCTCCGCTTCTACCGGATTGGTTCATTGGCGTGAGCAAATTCAGCGGCAATAAGGAGCTCGCTAAAGCGTGGGTGAAATTTTTTGTAGAACAGTCCGGTTATGTGGAGGAGCAGGGGTATCTTCCCGTGAAACTGGCTTCGGACACGGATATATCGCCCCAATTGAAGCAGTTCCTGTCGTTCAAGCCGTCGTTTGTTGAAAACGTGCCGCCCAGCGACAAATTTCTTAGGATAGCGGAAAAGGCGAATCTGTCTTTATGGTCGGGAGAGTACATTCAGGATTGGATCGCTTCCCCTGACCTTCAGAAAACGTTCGAGCAATACAACGCCATGTGGCAAGAAGCGCGTCACTTAGAGCAATAACCTAAAGGAGCTGTTCCAAATGGAACAGCTCCTTTATATGTCATTAGCTATTCAGCTGAAGGTTGCGATCGATCAATTGTATCCGCTGCTCGACGCACGCGTACGAACGAAGAGGGTCCTCCGGCGTATTCGTGACATAGTCGAGCAATTGGTCAACCGTTGTCGTTGCCACGTGGCAGCGCGTGTCCGAGGAAGCGTAGTAAACGAACACGTCGCCGTTATCGCGAGCGATAACCCCATTGCAGAATACGACGTTCGAGACGTCGCCGACGCGCTCGATTCCTTCCGGCGCGATAAAGTGGCCGCCGGGACGGTGCGTGACGACATTGGGGCGATCCAGCTCCGAGAGAAACGCGTACAGCACGTAACGCAGGCCGGCCGCGGTGTTACGGACGCCGTGGGCAATATGAAGCCAGCCTTTGCTTGTCTTGATTGGAGCAGGCCCTTGCCCGTTCTTCACTTCTTTGATCGTATGATAATGGCGATGGTCTACAATCGTTTCGTTCTCGATTACCGCGTTCTCCATCGAATGCGATAATCCCCAGCCGATGCCGCCGCCGGAGCCCGCATCGATGAATCCGTCCTGAGGCCTGGTGTAAAAAGCGTATTGTCCGTCAACAAACTCGGGGTGAAGAACGACGTTCCGCTGCTGATTGGATCCGGTTTTCAAATCCGCGAGACGTTCCCAGGATTTAAGGTCTTTGGTGCGAACGATGCCGCATTGGGCGACGGCGCTCGATAGATCGCCCGGAGGGGCTGCGGGATCCTTGCGCTCGGTACAGAACAGACCGTAAATCCAGCCATCCTCGTGCTTGACAAGACGCATGTCGTAGACGTTCGTATCCGGAATTTCGGTTTCCGGCAGCACGACGGGATGATCCCAGAAGCGGAAGCCGTCCACGCCGGTAGAGCTTTCGGCGATTGCGAAAAACGATTTGCGGTCATGGCCTTCCACGCGGGCTACCAGATAGAACTTGCCGTTCAACTCGATAGCGCCGGGATTAAATACGCAGTTTACGCCAAGCCGCTCCATGAAATACGGATTGGTCTCGGGATTAAAATCATACAACCAGATCAGTGGCGCATGAGCCGCGGTCAATACGGGATTCTCATAGCGGTCGTAGATGCCGTTTCCAAACGGCACCTTATGATTGGGTTTCGCAATTAAAGTTTCGTAACGTTCAGTAAGGGCTTCTTTGCGGCTTGAAAAAACAGTATTCATCGATTATTCCTCCAAATCTTGTATTCGTTCGGTTAACGGGACAAGCGCTCCAGCATTTCAAAGCAGGCTCTGCCGTTATGGTAAGGGCATTTCCAGGCGCCAACCTTCGGATGTCCGGCCACGGGCTCGCCGTCCTTCGTAACGCTCCAGTGCCATTCTCCATGCTCCCGGTCGACGAGGAAGTCTTGGATAAACTTCCAGGAAGCTTTGGCCGACTCGGCATACCGCTTGTCTCCGGTCAGCTCGTAAGCGTTATAAAAGCCGACAACCGCCTCCGCCTGCGGCCACCAGTCCCGGTTCGCGTCGATCAGACCGGAGCTGTCCGCTTCATTGGGAATGCCGCCTTCCGCGTCGATTCCTTCGCGAAGCGTGGCTTCGGCCATGAGGACGGCAACGGCTTTCGCCTTTTGAAGCAGCGCTTCATCGCCAAGCACTTCCGCCGCTTCGTGCAGCAGCCAGCTGCCTTCGATATCGTGGCCGTAAGAAATATGGCCGGATTTGCTGTTCCAAGCTTCGTCGAAGAAGAGTTTGAAATGGCCTGTTTTCGGATCCACGATATAGTCCATCGTAATCTGAATCAGCTCGCCAAGGGACTTCCGAAGCGATTCGTCGGGCCATATCCGGTACAGGTTGGTATAACCCTCAAGCACGTGGAGATGGGTATTCATGGATTTCTTCTCGTTCAAATCCTTGTCGCTGAGACTAAGCTCGTCGGTGGTGCTCCAATCTTCGGCAAGAGCTTCGATATAGCCGAGATGCAAGGGGTCCCGTCCGTATTTTTCGATGAGCCGGTACAAGCCCGCTGCCTCCTCGAGCGCTTCCGGATTGCCTGTTGCCCGGTAATACTCGGACCAGGCATAGATCGCGAAGGCTTGGCCGTAGATTTGTTTTTTGGCTGAGACCGGTCTGCCCTCCGCGTCCAGCATCCAATAGAGACCGCCATGCAGCTTATCGATGAAACAGCTATGGATGTAGCGGTAAGCCCGATTAGCCGCCTCCAGATATTCCTCTTTTCGGAATAAACGGTAAGCGGTGGAAAAGGTCCACAGGATGCGGGTGTTTAACACAAGACTTTTCTCGGCATGATCCATCCGCGTCATGTCTTGCCTAATCTCGCCGACAAAGCCTCCGAATCTTTCGTCCGGCGCATGCTTCAGCCAGAAGGAAAGAATATTCCCGTCAAGCTCACGCTCGATCTCAAGCCTCCATTGCCGTGTCTCTTCCGTTAACGAAGTCATCCGTTTGCCTCCTCGTGTTCCCGCGTTTTTTGAGTGTAGTACCGTTTGACGACATGTTCTCCCGATTTGCCGAACATGCAATAATCGTCGTTGCTCGAAGCCTGATTCTCCGGATAAAGCTGCGCCGGCCAGTCCCAGAGCATGAAACCTCCAACCCATTCCCTGGAATCGCAGGCGCCGAACATCGTCTCCAAATATGTTTGCTGCACTTGTTCGTCCGGATCGCCGGCTAGTCCCCAGTCATTGGGAAGCGCATCCGAGCCCTGGCGGCTCGGACAGCCTGCTTCCATGAAGAAGAAAGGCTTCCGGTGGCGTCGAACGACGGCTTCGATCCGGTCCAGCTGCCGTTCCCAATCGTTAACCGGGTAATAGCCGCTGGAGGAAATGACGTCAACCGCATCCCACCAATTCACGTGATCCTCCTGATATTTGTCGCAATTATAAGTAATAAGTCCGGAGTAGACCGCTCTTACTTTCCGGATAAGGGCTCGCCATTCGGATTCCCTGCGGTCCGTTTGAACCATTTCGCAGCCGATGCACAGCATCTCGCAGCCGGTTTCTTCGGCAATAGCCGCATAATGCAGCATGAAGTCGGTATACGAAGCGAACCAATCCGACCATTTAGGCTCGCAGGGGACATCGTGATCAAAGAAATTGATATGAGCCCTCCATGTGCCGTCGGCGCAATTAACGACCGGCTTCAGAACAACCTTCAAGCCAAGCCGTTTCGCCTCGCCGATTGCATGACGGACCTCCTGATCCGTTACGGTGGGAGCTTCCTTGTAAGCTATCTTTGTTGCCTGCGGATGCGCCTGCATCGCGGCAAAGGTGACGGCGGTCCAGTTAACGTTGAGCCTCTGCGCCATCAGCTGCATGGAACGAATCGCTTCCTCATTCCCCCAGGTTCCTCTTATCCCGGTCCATCCCCAAGTCATTCCGCCAATAAATGGTTTGATCATATACACCTCTCCGAATAAATGTTGTTAGCATAACAAAAATAATGATTTGTTATCATAAGTTAACAACATCAATTGCTGTTTGGCAATAGCTTGCGGGAAAAAATGCTTAGGATCCCGATACTAGGCCGAGAGCGCCTGATATTTATATGAAACAAGATAAAAACGGCAAAATATAGCGGTTCTGGCAAACAGGAGGAGTCATTTTGCCCAAAGTGTTTTTAAGACCAGAAAAGATAATACAGACCATTTTATTATCCGGGAGATGGTTATATACTCGAAATGCAAGCGGTACCAAAAACATTTTCAGGGGGAATTGCGAATGAAAAAGAAGTCATTGTTATTGTTGACTAGTGCAGTTATGCTAACAACTTTGGCGGCGTGCGGCGGAAACAACAGCAGCAATAGCAACAGCAGCACAAATGTGAAGCCTTCAAACAGCGCTGCGGAAGCGACGCCGGCAGCATCCGATGCGAACGGCGCTACCGAAGAGATCAAAGGGAAAGTCGTCTTCTTAACGCAGCGTACCGACATGATCGGGAAAGAATTTAACGACTACAAGAAAAGATTCGAGGAGAAGTATCCCGGCGTAACGGTTGAGTTCGAGGGAATTACGGACTATGAGAAAAACGCCAAAATCCGGATCGCCTCCGGCAAGTTCCCGGACGTTATTCTGATCGGACCGGGCATTCCAAACTCCGATTTCCCGAAATATTTCGCGCCGCTTGACGACATTAAGTTCTCGGACGAGATTCGTTTCAAGGATTTGAAAGCGTTTGAAGGCAAGATGTACGGTATTTCGTCCGGCAACAGCACGGTGGGAGTTGTCTACAACAAAAAGGCGTTTGAGAAAGCTGGCATCGCGGAGGTGCCAAAAACGCTTGACGAATTTTATGCAGCGGCGCAAAAGCTGAAGGATGCGGGAATCGTGCCGCTGGCTTCCAACTTCAAGGACAAATGGCCGCTTGACGCTTGGATTTACGACGTTCCAACCATGGCTGGCGGAGCTTCCGACCACCAAAACAAACGCGCGGACAGCGACGCGCCATACACGATGGACGGCGTATACGGCCAATCCTGGTCGATTCTTCGCACGATGCACGAGAAGGACCTGCTGGAGAAGGACATTAAATCGACAAACTGGGAGAAATCGAAGAAGGATGTCGCCCAAGGCAAATCGGGCATGTATCTGCTTGGCAACTGGGTTATTAACCAGGTTATCGACAATGGTGCAGCTTCGGAGGATATCGGCTTCTTCCCGTTCCCGGTCGACAATTCCGGCACGTTTAAGGCTCCGCTTAACCCGGACTGGTTCTATGCGGTGAATAAAGACGGCAACGTGGCCGCGGCGAAAGCTTTTGTGAAATGGATGATTGAGGAGTCCGGTTACGAGGATTTTGCGGGCTTCATTCCGACCTTGAAATCCAAAGAGCCTAAGCTTTCCCAGCTGGCTGAATTCAACAGCTATAACCCGCAATACATTGAGCTTGGCCCGCCGAACGATACGGCCACTTCGATCCAAAATGCGGCGCAAATCGATCAGAACAGCATGGTTCAGGAGTTTGTTCTGTCGAAGAATCCGCAAACCGTGCTTGATAAATACAACAAGCTGTGGGCAAACGCAAGAAAATCGGCAGTTAAATAAGCAGCAAGGCTTGACGTCTCGGGAGCGGGGGAATTGTATGCATCCTGCCGCTCCCGGGGCATACACCATGCATGCCGGATCCAGATATCCGGCCGACTAGACAAGGGAGAGGAAGGGATACCATGCTCAGCAGGCTTCCTTTTGGAACACAGAAAAAGATCATTATTATATTGTTTGTCACGCTGCCTCTCCTGCTGCTCTTGACGTTCTCTTATTATCCGGCTCTCGAGCTCGTAAGGCTCAGCTTCACCAATTGGGACGGCATGAGCGCGGACAAAGAATGGATTGGGCTTAGGAATTACAAGGAGGTCTTCACGAATCCGGAAATATTCGGCGTGTTCAAGCATAACATTGCCTATTTCGTGGTGGGAATTGTACAAAATATCGCCGCGATCTATTTCGCCATTATTTTGAACGGAAAGCTGAAAGGCAGATATTTTTACCGCCTGCTCCTATTCCTGCCTTACATCCTCAACGGCGTAGCGGTAGCTTATTTGTTCGGTTATGTATTTGATACGACGGAAGGCTCGCTTAATTATTTGCTTGGCAAACTGGGACTAGGCTCGGAGACAAGCTGGCTCGGTTCGGAAGGGTTTGTGAATTATACGCTTGCATCCATCGGATTTTGGCGGTTTATGGGGTTTAATATGGTTATTTATTTGGCCGCTCTCCAGTCGATTCCTTCCGACTTGTATGAAGCGGCATCTATAGACGGCGCAAACCATTGGCAAAAATTCCGGTTCATCACGGTTCCTAATATATACAAAATTATTGAATTGAACTTGTTCCTGACCGTGACCGGCGCTCTGGAGGTATTCGATCTACCGTTTGTGCTGACGAACGGCGGACCTGCGGGAGCGAGTCAAACCTTTGTTATGAAAATTATCGAGACCGCCTTCCAGTTCAATAATTACGGACTTGCATCGGCGATGAGCGTAGTTTTGTTGCTGGGCGTTGTTCTTGTGCTTTCCATCCAAAGATACTTCTTGAACAAAGGGAGGGATTGATCGTGATACGAGAAAATCCGGTCTGGACCGTTACCAAATATGTATCCCTGCTGATCGCAGCTTTTATCGTATTATTCCCGCCTTATATCATTGTGGCGAACGCATTCAAGACTCCCGATGAATATTTGACCAAATCGGCCATGGCGCTTCCTGACAGCTTCCTGAATTTCCGGAATTTTGGCGAGGCCTTCATGCAGGCCGATATGGGAAGAGCGTTCGGCAATACGCTTATCATCCTGGGTACCACGCTTGTTCTGAACGTGCTGCTCGGCTCCGCTTTTTGTTATGCGGTATCCCGTTTTCAATTCAAGCTGCAGGGGCCGCTCATCGGACTGTTTTTGTTCGCGACCATCATTCCGCAAATAACAACCCAGGTGATTAACTACAAGACGATTCAAGGACTCGATCTGACCAATCATTTGATGGGCCCCGTGCTGCTCTATGTCGGCGCGGATATTTTGCAAATTTATATTTATCTGCAGTTCATTCGCAACATTCCTTATGATTTGGACGAAGCGTCCATGATGGAGGGGGCATCCCTGTTCAAAATCTTCTTTTCCGTCATCTTCCCGCTGCTTGGGCCGGCAACGGCAACGATTGTCATTCTGAAGACGATAGCCATCTATAACGACATGTATACGCCGTTCCTTTACTTGCCGGGCTCGGAAAACGTTGTTGTTTCGACGTCTTTAATGCGGTTCTTTGGAGTCAATAGCGGGGACTGGCAGATGGTTTCTTCCGCGATTCTCATTATTATGATCCCAACCGCGATTATGTACGTGTTCTTGCAGCGTTATATTTTCGCCGGCGTTACGAACGGGGCTGTCAAATAGAAAGCATGGACATATGAGGATAGAGGGGACGATTACGTTCTCTCTATCCGCTATACAGCAGCAGGCAGCTTCGTGGTTTGATTAAATTGAAAGCGCTTTAACCCAATCTGTCCATGGAGAGTGAACAAGCTTGAACAAGGCGAAGAACAGGTCCACCGCGCTAATGGCTGCGGCGTTATCGGCAGCACTTTTGTTTCAGGGAACGATTCAGGCGGCAGGCTTGCCTCTGAAATCCTCTTATTCCGTACCGCTCCAGGCTGTCGTGCAAGAGGGGGGGCACTGGGCTTCCGGTGCCTTGTCCAGGTGGGCGGGGTATGGCGTCATTAAAGGCTTTGCGGACGGCTCTTTGCATCCGGACGACAAAGTGACGCGCGCGGAACTGGCAACGATCCTTAACCGCCTGTTCGGCTATTATGCCAAGTCTGGCAATACATTTGCGGATATCCCCGGCGGAGCGTGGTATGCCGATGCGCTGAGCATTGCCCGCAAGGCAGGCTACTATGAGGGGGTTCCGGGCAATTTGTCCAAAGCGTCCGCTGCCGTTACCCGGGAGGATGCGGCGGTCTTTCTCGCGAGAGTGCTCGAGCTAAGCGCGCCAGAGCCAACCGGCCAATTGCCGTTTGCCGATTCGGCTCAAATCAGCGCGTATGCACGCGGGCCGGTCCTGGCGCTTGGCGGTACTTTGAAGGGCTATGCCGACGGTACCTTCCGGCCAAACGCGGAGATGACGCGCGCGGAGCTTGTCACCGTCATCGACCGGTTGGTCGGCCAGCTGTACCAGGAGGCGGGAACGGTTTCCGGCGGCAAGCTGGAGAGCCACGTCATCATCAATCAGCCCGGAGTAATGCTTAAGAACGCCGCAATCTCCGGCAACCTGTACCTTGCGCCGGGAATTGCGGACGGTGAAGCATCGCTCGAAGCCGTACAAGTAAAAGGCAATACTTTTATTTCGGGCGGGGGCGATCACTCCGTGCATATTGGACAGGCAACGCTCTCCGGATTGATCGTAAACCGCGCGGAAGGGAAAGTTCGAGTCGTTGTATCGGGCGATTCGGCTGTTCAAAGCTTGTCGTTGAATTCGGCTGGCGAAATCGTGGTGGACGGCGAATCAACGGTACATTCGATTACGATTGGCACCGAGGCATCGGGCTCAACGCTGACCCTGCAAGCGACGACGGGTGAGGTAACGATTAACCTTCTGGGCGGCAATGCCGTTATAAACGGCCAGACGATTACCGCGGCAGGTTCATATGCATGGAAAAACGGCAAGCTGCTGTCCGGCACGTTAACGGGGACGGGAAGCGCTCCGGGAACAGCCGCGGCAACCGCAAATCTGGTAGACGCGGACGCTACCGGCGAAACGAAGTCGCTCTTTGCTTTTTTACAGGATACGCGGGGGAAAGAAGTGCTATTCGGCCATCAGCATGACACAACGGTCTCCATCGCCGGAAAAGACGGTGACGGAAATATTATCTCGGATGTAAACAATGATGTTGGCGACTATCCGGCTGTTTTTGGCTGGGATACTTTGAGCCTGGAGGGCCGGGAGAATCCTCCGGGCGTAGCAGGCGATGCTGAGGCGAGCCGGGCCGGGCTATCGGCAGCCATGAAAAGGGCGTATGCGCTTGGCGGCATCGTAACGCTCAGCACGCATCCGTACAATTTCGTAACCGGCGGAAATTTCAACGATACCGGCAATTCGGTTGGCGCGGCTGAGTCCGTAGTCACGCGGATTCTTCCCGGAGGAGACAAGAACGGGGAGTTCAAGCATTACCTGGACCGGATTGCGGCTCTGGCAAATGGGCTCAAGGATGACCGAGGACGTCTGATTCCGGTACTGTTCCGGCCTTTCCACGAGCAGAACGGCAGCTGGTTCTGGTGGGGGGCTTCCACAACTGCCAAGGCGGAATATGCGGAGCTGTACCGTTACACCGTTGAATATTTGCGCGATGCGCGTCATGTCCGCAACTTCCTGTACGTGTATTCCCCTAACGGACCGTTTAACGGCAACGAGGACGAATATTTGACAACCTATCCGGGAGACGAGTACGTCGATATTCTCGGAATGGACCAATACGATAACAAGGATAACGCGGGCGGCAATGCCTTTCTTGGCGGATTGGTCAAAGATCTGAGGATGATCTCGCGCTTGGCGGACCGCAAAGGGAAAATCGCGACGCTCTCGGAATATGGCTACAGTGCGCAGGGGATGAAGACGACCGGCAATAACGAGCTTCAATGGTTCACCAAGGTGATGAATGCGATCAAGAACGATCCGGATGCCAAGAGAATTGCCTATATGCTGACCTGGGCCAACTTCGGCGAGGGCAATAACCTGTTCGTCCCGTACAAGGATGCAGCCGGCAAAGGCAATCACGAGCTGCTGCAGGATTTTATCCGCTACTACGATGATCCGTATACGGCTTTCGCAAGGGATATCCGAAGCGATAATGTTTACGGCAGGACGCTGCAGACGGCAGAGGAGCGGCCTTTTCTGCATATTGTCTCGCCGACGAACGTAGGCACCGTAACCGAGGCGCCTGCCGTAATCCGGGCAAAGGTTATCCATGCAGCGCCGGCTAAAGTAACCTACACGGCCGGGGACAGCGGTACCGAGGCGGAAATGAAGCTGGACGGGGACGGTTACTATGCAGGCGCATGGCTGCCCGAAGCGTCATTAAACGGCAAATCGGCCTTGATAACGGTTCATGCCTATCTGCCGGGCGGGGCAAAGCTTGAACAGACGATCTCGGTATTTGTCAAAGTGCCCGAGCTTGATGTAAAGCGTTTCACCTTTGAACAAGAGGGCGATATGTCCGATGTTCAAAATAACGGTACGTACCCGTCCTCCATCGAAATGGCGCTCGAGCATAAAGCGTTGGACGGGAAAGGCATGCTTGGTCTAACCGTATCCCGCGGTCTTGCAGCCGGCGATACTTGGCAGGAGCTGAAGCTGCAGCTGACGGGCGATGGGCTTCGCGGCGTTAACCTGTCCCGGGTGAAACGGTTAAAGCTGTCCGCATTGCTTCCGTCTGCGCTAGGCCAAGATGGGGCGGTGCAGGCCGTTGCGATGTACCCGGAGGATTGGGGAACCAAGTATGGCGGCAATGCCGCGAAACGTTCGCTCTCGGAATTGGAGCCGATTACCGTAAACGGAACGGTATATTACCGATATGAGGCGGTTATCGACCTGAATAGCGAAGCCGCGGCGGCGCAGGCATCGGGGCTCGCGGTATCGCTTGTGGGAAGCGGGCTCTCCGCTTCCGGGCCAATCACGGTCCTGATTGATGAAATCGGCTTGTACAATACGTATGCCGCCCCGGTTCGGGATACCGGCCTTATTGACGATTACGAAGGATACGGGGGCGCCGGCGACGCGCTTAAAGCCAAATATCCGAAGGCAGGCGGCGATGATATCCGCGTTTCCTTAAGCGGGGAGGCCAAGTCGGCCGGCGAATATGGCATGAAGCTGGAATATGCGGTTGGCACAGCGGGCTATACCGGTGTCGGCAAGAGCCTTGGCACGGTTGATTGGAGCGGCGACAATGCGCTGTCGTTATGGATCAAAACCGACGACGCCGGCGCCTTTGCCAAAGACGGCAAGCCGCTGAAGCTTGTGGTGCAGCTTATGATCAACGGCACGGCGTATGAAGCTTATCCGGCTCTAGCGCCGTCTGAGGAATACAGCCTGACGATTCCGTTTGCGGATTTTGCCGTCGCGCCTTGGAGCTCTGGAGGACCGATCACGAAGGAAGCGCTAAAGAGCGTCACGAGCTTCAACCTTTATATCAATGCAATGGACGGCGGCAGCCATAGCGGCTCGCTGGGCTTTGACGAGATTCGAGCGGTGAGCGCAGCGGGGCTTCCCGAGCTTCCCGGCGCGGCGGAGCAGCCGGGAACGCCAACCGGGCTGCTGTATTCGTTCCAAGCGGCCGGCGATGTGACCGATTGGAGGCTGGAAAACAATACGGCGAGCGCCAAGGACATAGGCTTCGATGAAGAGGAAGGAACGCTGACCGTTGATTTCCCGCTTGTAAATACGGGTCAGAATCCGGCAACTCATGCCTGGAACGAGGAGTTTGAACTCACGATAAACCCGTCGGCGCTTAATTTGACGGGAAAGAATTCCCTTACCGCGGCAGTTAGATTAAGCGAGGGATCGGCTAAAGCGCGTATTTTCATCAAGAGCGGAAGCGGCTGGACGTGGGTGGACAGCGGCGCCCCGTCAGCCGTCAGCGCCGCGGATTATACACCGCTCACCCTTTCCCTCAAGGACGCTGCTCAGGTCGCGGGCGTCGATCTGAAGCATATCAAGGTGATTGGCATTAAGCTGGAGGAGCTCGGCAGCAGCGGAGCTTCCGCCAAGCTCCATCTGCGTCAAATTTCGTTGCAATAACAAGGGAAAGAGGCATCCCGCCGTCCAAACGGACAGGCGGGAGGTCTCTTTTGCCCATTCCTAAGCTTGTTAGGGGAGTTAGCTAACTTTACTAACCCGTCATAACAAAAACATGCGATTGCTAACGGATTGTCGTATAATGTTTGGGTATATCAGTTGAGGGTGGTAAGACTAGCATGATGAACGCGAAACAATGGGCCGGGGCGGTATGGTCCAAGGTGACGGACATGCCGATGGAGCGCAAGCTGCTGACCGTGTTTCTGGTCGTCATCTCTTTGCCGCTGGCTTTTATCGGTTACATCTCTTATTCCAACTATTCAGGCTCTATCGAGAATACAACCGTGTCCTATTCCAACAATTTGATGATTGCCATGATGGAACGAATGGATGACTACGTAGAGGATATGATGCGCGTATCCTCTATTCCGGCTTATCAGGCGGAGATCAAGCAAAATCTGATCCGCTCCAACACCTACTATGAACGGCTGCGCAAGAACGGCGAAGGACAGTCGGCGGGGAACGACATCAATCAGCTGCTCCAAATTCAGCGGGGAATCCAGTCCTCGGTAAAGTTTATCAATAACATAAAAAGAGGCGCGAATGTCGTTTATATCTTTGATGCGTATGGCAACGGCTATTATTCGACGGAGACCGGCTCCGTGCGGAGCAATCTGGAGGAGAGCTACCGGCGGTGGAAAAGCCTTTCCGATCAATCAAGCGGGGAAGCGCTGCTCCTCGGGACCGAGACTTACGTCAGCACGCTGAACAGCAACAAGAACGCTTTGACCGTCGTGCGCAAAATTCTCGACGACATTTCGCTCACGCCGATCGGGCTTATTGCGGTGGACACCGATTTCCGCGTCATTGAGGATCAAATTGTCGAAATGAATAAGCTGACGCACGGCAACGCGTTGATCATGGATGATCGGGGCAGCTTGATTTATGACAGCGATAACAATCACAGCGCCCGCGATATCGCTGGCAAGGTCGCCGAGCATAGCGAGAAAAACGGACATTTCTACGCCGATATTGACGGGCAGCGGCAGCTCGTTATTTACACAACCTCGGCCGATACGCACTGGAAGTGGTTTGTCCTCATTCCGGAGAAGGAGATGAACAAGGACTCGATCCGTACCCGGAACACGACTTGGGCAGCTACGTTCGCCATCATCGGGATTGCGCTTCTTATCTCTATTCTGCTCTCCATCGCCTTGACGAAGCCTCTGAGGAAAATGATGAGGCTGATGCGCAAGGTTCAGGAGGGGGACCTGAGCGTACAGTTTCCGATCCGGCACAGGGACGAAATCGGGCAGCTCGGCCTTCAGTTTAACCGCATGATCGTAAGAATCGACCATTTGATCAAAGACATTTACGAGATCGAAGCGAAAAAGAACGAAGCGGAGATTCACGCGCTTCAGAATCAGATTAATCCGCATTTCATGTACAATACGCTGGAGACGATTCGGATGTTTGCGGAGCTGAATGACGATGAAGCGGTCGCCGATATGCTGACGGAATTCGGTCAGCTGCTGCGTTACAGCATTGGCGATGTGCGAGAGAGGACAACCGTTAGAGCGGAGCTTGAGCATGTCAAGCATTATGTCGAGATGCTTAACTACAGGTATCCGAACCGGTTCCGGCTTCACCTCCATTTGGAAGAGAATCAGCCTTTTCTTGAAATTCCGACGCTGAGACTGCTATTGCAGCCAATTGTCGAAAATGCGATACAACACGGGTTTGACGATTCGAAGCCGGTAATGAATATTGAAATTCTGATTGCCAGTTCCGATCAGAGCCTGCTGGTGCGTATCCTGGACGATGGCTTGGGCATTCCGCCCGAAACGAGGGAGCGGTTAAATCAGGCCTTTCTCAACCTGCAGCCTGTCCGTGCAACCGGCCGTGGCGGGATCGGCCTGCGGAATGTAAACGAACGAATCAAGCTGCACTGCGGAGCCCATTACGGCTTACAGGTGCTGGAAAGATTGCAAGGCGGTACGGAGGTTGTCCTGAAGCTGCCCATTGGCGGTTACGAGGATAAGGGATTAACGGAATATAGCGACGGGGGAAGACGATAGTGACGAAAAAAGTGACCATGCAGCAAATCGCGGATCATCTGGGGGTATCCAAATATGTCGTTTCCAAGGCTCTCTCCGGTAAAGGAGGCGTCAGTGAAGCGACTAAGGAACGGGTTATCGGAGTTGCTTCGCAGCTTGGCTATTTCGCTCAGAACAGCGGTTATGTCAAGGCGGGCAAGACGGGACACGAGGACGGCAGGCTCCCGGAAACCGGAGTGAGGCAATCCGTGCTTGTGCTTATGCCGAATATCAGGTTTCAGACAAGGGATTCCGTCTATTGGGGACGCATTCTGGACGGCATT
The DNA here is from genome assembly GCF_011761545.1 of Paenibacillus sp. BK720. Taxonomy (NCBI): domain Bacteria; kingdom Bacillati; phylum Bacillota; class Bacilli; order Caryophanales; family Paenibacillaceae; genus Paenibacillus; species Paenibacillus sp. BK720. Next base: position 194,899 of record NZ_JAASRQ010000002.1, read on the forward strand.
GCGAGCCGGCTGGAGGAAAAAGAAATAGGCAGCGTCATCGTTATGGAGCAGAAGGTAGAAGGCTTCCTGCAGCTTTTGAAGCCGGAAGGACTGCTCGGCATGATTGGGGTTGGCGAGATTGCTTCTTCCATGCTGCTCGAGATACACCGTCTTGGTATCCCCATGGTGCTCGTTGACCATGAGGACATGCTGATTCCGACAGACACGGTCTACGCGAATAATTACGATTGCATGTATCGGTTGACAAAGCATCTGATCGGCATTGGTCACCGCAGTATTGGCTTTATCGGGAATATACGATATTCCCGCAGCTTTTTCGAGCGCTGGAACGGATTCCGGCATGCGATGGAGGAGTTTGAGCTTTGGGACGGACATGATCATCTGACCGATCTGGCGGCTATGGAGCATTTCGATGAGCCGATCAAAGCCTGGCTGACCCGCCGCAAGAAGCAGCGGCTGCTTCCGACGGCACTGGTATGCGCCAATGACTCCATCGCCATTGACGCGCATAGGGCTGCGAAAGAACTGGGGATGGAGGCGCCCGGCGATTTCTCTTTAACCGGATTTGACAATATTGAAGATGCCGCCAGGCATTACCCTCCGATTACGACCGTAAACGTACCGAAGGAGTGGCTTGGAATCCGTGCGGTAGATAAGCTGCTGGAGAGGATCGAACGGCCGGAGGAGCCGCTTGAGAAGCTCATGATACTTGGCGATTTGGTTTATCGCCAGTCTATTCAAGGGATTAAACCATAACAAACGTTAACGACTCGAAGAAGGTGTATAGGCATGAAGGCCATGATTGTCGATGATGAAGACGTTATTCGTCTGGGGCTGGTTAAAATCTTGTCCAAGCTGAACCCCGGAATCGAAGTGATCGGTACATTCTCGAACGGACAAGCGGCTTGGGAGCAGTTCGAGAGCTTATGCGGACAAGGGCTCGACCTTGTCATTACGGATATCAAAATGCCCCGAATGGACGGGATTCAATTAATCAAGAACATCCGGCAGACCGGATCCGGCGTTGATATCATCGTGTTGAGCGGCTTTGAGGAGTTTGATTATGTAAGAGCTGCCTTGCGCAGCGGCGTAAAGGATTACCTGCTTAAGCCGATCGTCAAATCGCAGCTCGAAGCCGTGCTTCAGGAAATCGAGCGCAAGCTTAAATCCTCGGAGCCGGCACCCGAGAAATCGCGGGAACGGGAGCATCACGCGGTCGAAATGGTCAAAGAAACGTTAAAGCAGTCGTACGGAGAACCCTTTGAGCTTGATAAGCTTGCCGACATAGTCGGAATGAACGGTAACTACCTGAGCCGGCTGTTTAAAAATCAGACGAACATGACGATCACGGACTATTTGATTCACCTTCGGATTGAGAAGGCCAAGGAGCTGCTTAGCGAGGAGCCTTCCCTGCGAAATTACGAGGTTGCGCAGCTTGTCGGCTACCATGATCCCGTTTATTTCAACAAGCTGTTCAAGAAAATGGTTGGCGTTACGCCGAAGGATTTTAAAGGGAAAAGGTGGCCGGGACTTGAGTAAGGCTTGACTTGGAGTCCACTCCAGCATATATACTCCTTCTGTATTCGAAAACGATACAGTCAATCTGAACAGAGAAGGAGTAGATAAACCATGTGCACGTCTCATGTACTCAGTGTGGCAAGCGCGAAGGCGCCCTTTGAAAAAACAACGATCGAACGGAGGGCATTGCGTCCCGACGATGTTCTAATTGATATCAAATTCAGCGGTATTTGCCATTCGGATATTCATACGGCCTTTGGCGAATGGGGCGAAGCGATCTTTCCGCTCGTTCCCGGGCATGAAATCGCGGGTGTTGTCGAAGCGGTTGGATCCGCGGTGACCAAGTTTGCCGTTGGCGACCGCGTCGGCGTAGGCTGCTTCGTGGATTCCTGCGGGGAATGCGAATATTGTCTGCAAGGCGAGGAGCAGTTCTGCACGAAAGGCGTAGTCAGCACCTATAATTCACTCGATTATGACGGACAACCGACTTATGGCGGTTACAGTCAGAAGATTGTTGTCACGGAGAGATTTGTTGTCCGCGTTCCGGACAGCCTGGAGCTTGATGTCGCAAGTCCGCTTTTATGCGCGGGCATTACAACGTATTCTCCTCTGAAGCATTGGAACGCAGGTCCCGGCAAAAAAGTTGCGATCGTCGGCATGGGCGGTCTTGGCCACCTGGCCGTGCAATACGCGCATGCCTTGGGAGCGGAAGTGACCGTTCTGAGCCAGTCGATGAACAAGCGGGAAGAAGCCTTTGCGTTTGGAGCGGATCATTACCGGGCAACAAGCAATCCGGATACGTTCAAAGAGCTGGCTAACCGGTTTGACCTGATTTTGAATACCGTGTCCGCCAATCTGAATGTGGATGCGTATCTGTCGATGCTCCGTGTTGACGGTACGCTGGTTAACGTAGGCGCGCCTTCCGAACCGGATTCCTATCGAGCCTTCTCTCTGATTATGCAGCGCCGGAGCCTTGCCGGCTCGCTGGTTGGCGGCATCCGCGAGACGCAGGAGATGCTCGATTTCTCGGCGGAGCATGGCATTAAACCGCAAATCGAACGGATCAACGCCGATCAGGTGGATGAAGCTTATAAGCGCGTACTCCGCAGCGATGTCCGTTACCGGTTTGTCATCGATATGTCGACGATGTAAACTGTTGTTAGATGGATCAGGGAATAGGAGGGACAATTCGTATGAGAATGGCCGAAGTAAGCGCCAGGTACGACCTGTCACAGGATACGCTCCGTTATTACGAACGTATTGGATTAATCCCGTCCGTGAATCGCAATAACAATGGCATCCGGGAGTATACCGAGGATAATCTCAGGTGGGTTGAATTCATTAAATGCATGAGATGCGCCGGTCTTCCGATTGAAGCATTGATCGAATACGTCAATCTGTGCCAGCAGGGCGATCATACGACGGAGGCAAGGAAGGATCTCCTGATCGAGCAGCGGGAGCAGCTCCGTCTACGGATTGAGGAAATGACAAAGACGCTGGAGCGGCTGGATTCCAAGATCGATAACTACGGACAAAACCTGCACCGCAAGGAACAGGAATTATACAAACCGCAGGAGCGGGAAGCAAGATAGAAGTACAGAAATAGAAATAGAAATAGTAATAGAAATAGAAATAGAAAGAGAAAGAGAAAGAGAAAGAGAAAGAGAAAGAGAAAGAGAAAGAGCAAGCCGTTTATCCATACGGCCTGCTCTTTTTTTCATTGCGCCATCGTTTTCTCCGGGGCAGGATCTAACGGCGTCATCATTTGCTTAAGCCTTTGAAAGGTAAAGCGGTCAGGGAGAACGTACCCTTTGGGTTGAGCTTCCAGAATACGTCTCCAAACCTCTTCATCCGTTTTTGAAAGGGTAAAGCCCGGATCAAGCGGCGAAGCAAAGAGAGGTGCGAGGTTTAGCGTTTCAACAGCAATCGGTACTTGCTTTTTTCTTCGTTTGCGTAACGGCGGAGAATTTTTTTTTGACGTTTTTATCTTTTTCCTTTTATTTTTTTTCGGTATTTTTTTGTTTTTCGAGCTGACGGTTTTCTCTTTTTTGGTGTAACCCATTTGCGGTCCTCCTCTTCCATTGTTATGACTCGTTCCCCAGATTGTGCCTCAAAGGCTAGGCGCTCCTCCGTATGTTTGCTCCGGGCGTACTCGTACAGCTCCAGAACCCGAGTGATCATCGTAGACAATGACCAATGATTATGCCCCCACACTTTGGCTTGGTTGGCCATGACGCTTAACAGCACCGGCTCTTCTAGAGCAGTTCGAAGGCATGAATAGAGCTGCTCTGGGTCCCCCATGTGAGATACCAGCCCGTTCTGAAGGTGGATAACCATTTCCGGTATGCCTCCGGCATCAGAAGTGATGACCGGCTTACCTGCGATTTGAGCTTCAATGATGGCAAACGGCTGATTGTCTTGCATGCTGGGCAGAACGACAAAATCAGCTTGCTGCATCATTTCGGGCACGTCCTCCCGGTGTCCCCAGAAGAGAATATGATTTGCCAGACCAAGCTGATTGGTCAGTTGAATTAATTCTTCACGAAGGAAACCGTCGCCAACCAGCCAGCAAACCCAGTCAGAACGTTCTTCTTTTAGTTTGGCCAGAGCATGAATGAGAGTGGAGTGTCCTTTAACGATATCGAAGCGGGCGGGGCAAATAAATACTTTCTCCGCAAGGGGTTTAATCGTCGTAGACTCTCTTAGCATTTTATTCTGAAATTCCTCGATATCTATCCCATAATGACTAACCGTTACGCGCTCTTCAGGAACAGCAAAGTCATTGACCAGTTCGTTTTTTAACCAAAGCGAAGGAGAAATCGTTACATCGCTAACCGTTGCGCCAAGATACTCCCGCAAGGACGAATAGTACCACAAGGGAGAGTTTACATTTTGGTCAGTCAAGCCCAATTCCTTCAATTTAACGAACCATTCCTTTGTAAGACAACCATGAATGGTTGTGACAAGGGGGATGTGTGCAGGTTTTACGCGGGAAATCGCGTGTGCGCTTACGATGTCCTGCGCGTGTATGACATCGTATTCAGCCAATCCAAAATACAAAGCGGCTGCTTCCATGCACAATCTATCAACCTCTGCTTGCTTGATCCAAGGATCGATACCCGGCAGCAGTTGATTCAAATAAAGATCCGTTTGGTGGGCAATGAGAGGGGAGATGCGACTTTTATCTATCGATAAATTTCTGCTTGGAATATAGAAGCCTTTCGCATCGGTTGTTGAGGAAAATATATCAACTTCATGTCCCGCGCTTTGCAATCCCTTGACCAGTTGATTGATATAGGTATTGACTCCGCCGGCATGCGGCAGTGCCCACATGCAAGCGATTAATATTCGCATGTTTTGTCCTCCGATTGGTCCGTCGTCCCATTAGTATATGATTCAACCAAAGCGTTGTTAACGTACACGAACCTATTTCAGCCGTATTTCCGGACGGGCATCTCCCTATTAAATAGCCCTGTAAAATAGATAGAATTCCGACATCAACCCCTAAAGCATGGCAATTATCTCTTCTAGTCCACAAATTCGGGATAATCTACTATTTTCAAAGCTATTAGACGTTTAACTTATGCGTCTCTGATTCATTTGCGTATTATGCTAGAGGATGAATTAAAGGAGTTGAGAGAGATGGAGCTTGCCCTTAAATATAATATCGCCATAATCGGCCTGGGGTATGTCGGATTGCCGCTCGCGAAGCTGTTTGTACAGAAAGGGAATACGGTATACGGAATTGATACCGATATTCGCAAGATTCAAATGCTGCAGAAACGTCAATCCTATTTATCAGACTTTAAGAGAAACGATATTCGAGAGCTCTTCAGCGGAAAAAACTTTCATGTCAGCCATTCGTTTGAAGTGATAGAGAAAGCCGACGTTATCATTCTGTGTGTTCCAACGCCGCTTGACGAGCAAATGCAGCCGGATTTGAGATTTGTTATAAACGCCACACGCTGCATTCTCCCTCATTTACGAAGAGGTCAGCTTGTTGCCCTTGAAAGCTCAACTTTCCCCGGGACCAGCGAGGAAATTTTGAAGCCGCTTTTGGAGTCCACGGGACTGGAGGTCGGGAAGGATCTTCTGCTTGCTTATTCGCCGGAACGAATCGATCCCGGATCGCACTGGGAGCTTTCCCAAATTCCGAAGGTCGTAGGCGGAGTGAATCCGGCAAGTACTTCGTACGCCAAAGAAGTCTATGGCACCGCATTTGAGAAGATAGTTGTCGTCTCTTCTCCTCGAGCCGCGGAGATGACAAAGCTGCTGGAGAACTGCCAGAGATTCCTGAACATTTCTTTTATGAACAGTCTTCTTAAGCTATGCGAAGAACTGGATATCAATCTTTGGGAAGTTATTGAAGCAGCAGGGACAAAGCCATTTGGATTTACCAAGTATTATCCGGGTCCGGGGATTGGCGGACATTGTATACCCGTGGATCCCTTGTATTTGCTTTGGAAGGCGAGAGAGCATCAGATCGATATGCCCTTTATCGAGCTTAGCTCGCATGTAAACGAGAGTATGCCCGTTTATATCGTGGAGAGAGTTTCCAAAATCCTGAGGCCGAAAGAGCTCAAGGACAGCAGCGTGCTGATTATTGGAGTCACGTATAAAAAAGACGTCAATGATATGCGCGAATCTGTAGCTTTGCCTATTATTGAAAAATTGCTGCAGGAAGGCGTCCATGTCGGCTTCTTCGACCCCTATGTCGAAGAACTTCAAGTCGGCGAAACAACCCTCCATTCGATTCCGCTTACTGCAAGGAATATGAGAAATTTTGACTGCACCCTTATTCTGACGGATCATTCTAATATTCCATACGAGCTGATTGCGGCTCATACCCCTATCGTCTTGGATACGAGGAATGCAACCGTCAAACTTGCGGACCGAAATAACATTATCCTAATTTAAGGAGAGAGTTCGTTGAAAATATTAGTAACAGGCGGTGCGGGATTCATTGGTTCTCATCTTGTGGAATGCTTGTTGGCGGAGGGTCACACAGTCTTGACATTGGACGATTTCTCGAACGGACGGCCGGAGTTTCTCGCTCATTTGCTCAATCATCCTCGTCACCGGCTTATCGTAGGCTCGGTGCTGGACCGCAAACTAGTGAAGAAATGCTTAAGTCAGGTAGATACCGTCTATCATTTGGCAGCCGTGCTTGGAGTGAAAAATACGGTTGAAGATCCCATTAAGGTCATTGAGGGCAATATTGACGGGACCCGTAATATTCTTGAGCTCGCATATCCGAGCCGAACAAAGGTTATATTTGCATCGACTTCCGAGATTTACGGGAAAAACGAAAAGCTGCCGTTTAACGAGATGTCGGACCGCGTTTACGGTGCGCCGTCCATCCATCGCTGGAGCTATGCAACAGCTAAATCCATCGACGAGCACATGTGCTTTGCGTATGCTGCGAAAGGACTTCCGGTAACGGTGCTCCGGTATTTCAATGCTTACGGACCTAGACAAACGAATTCGCAGTATGGCGGGGTCGTAGCCAGATTTATCACTGCCGCGTTAAAAGGAGAACCTCTCGAGGTATACGGGAGCGGTACGCAGCGAAGATGCTTCACTTTTGTGGACGATACCGTAAGAGGAACGATCGCCGCGTTAAGCCCGGAGGCAGATGGTCTGTCCTTTAATGTCGGTTCGACCCACTCCGTAACGATCACTGAGCTTGCGCAGTTAATTATTCGGCTGAGCCGCTCTGCATCGCCGATTATACTCAAATCTTATGCAGAGGCTTATGGTCCGGGATATGAGGATATGCCGGCTCGCGAGCCCGATTTGACTCGGGCAGAGACTATACTTGGGTATAGACCATCCGTTTCTTTGGAGCAAGGACTTATTAAAACGATTGAGTGGTACCGTGAACGTATCAGCTTAGAGACGGTCTAGCCGGAGGAGGGAAGCGGGATGAAGATTGCACTTGTTTCCTATTGGTGTATTCCCTATTCCGGCGGAGTTTCCACTTATACGCTGGCACTAAGGAAGGGACTCGAAGAGCTTGGGCATGAAGTGGATATTATCTCCCACAACGAAACGGGAATGAAGTACCACATTGTAGACAAGGGGAAAACCATCGATAAACCGTTGATTTCGGAAGCGGTAAAGCAGAATACCGGTAGGCGATACAATATAAAAATGCATGCCTATGACGCTTGGCTGGCGGATATGGAAAGCGAGCGAATCGCTTTCCGTCAAGCGTTATCCCATTTCAGATTGGATAGCTATGATCTCATCCACGCGCAGGATGTCATATCCGCGATAGGCGCCTATGAAGTGAAGCCGAGCAATATTCCACTGTTATTAACTCTTCATGGAGATTTGGCTGCGGAATGGCAGTATCAGAGGGTTGTCTCGAAGCGCTCTTTATCCTGGGAATGGGCGAAAGCACTCGATCATTACGGAAGAACAGCGGCAGACCAGATTGTCTTTCCTTCCAGATGGCTTAAGCGGCAGTATGACATAAAACCAGGCCGAACGAATTCCAAGGCAATCGTTATTCCTTATGGCTTCGATACGATCAAATTCCTCCACCAATCCGCGCTTTTTATACCTTCAATTAATAAAAGCGGCTCGAAGTTAATTCTATGTCCTGCGCGTCTGGATCCTGTGAAGGGTCATTATTTACTGCTGGAAGCTTTGTATAAGTTAAAGGAACTTCGTTCGGATTGGATTTGTTGGCTTGCGGGGGAGGGTCCCATGCGCAAACAGCTGGAACACTTGGTTAGCCAGTTAGGGTTAGGCCATCAGGTCAGCTTTCTTGGTCACCAAAATAATATGGCGCTGCTCCTGCAGGAAGCGGATTTGATCGTTCTGCCAAGCATTCATGACAATTTACCTTTTGCCGTAATGGAAGCGCAGGTGGCTGGAAAACCTATCATTGCTTCAGACACAGGGGGAATACCCGAAATGATTGATAACGGAAAGACGGGCTTGCTGTTTCCAAGCGGGAAGTCGGATCTGCTATGCAGGGGGTTAAATCAATTGCTTAGCGATGAAGACCAGCGAAAGAAGTTGGCCAATCAAGCGAGATATCATGGTCTTCGCAATTGGTCGCTTCAAACCATGATTAACCGGACGATTCTTCTTTACGAGAAAGCCATAGCCTCGAAGCGTGCTGACAGCCTATGAAAATTCTAATAGCAACGTATTGGCTGATTCCGCATGTAGGCGGGGTATGGGTATATATACAGGATCTGAAAGCCAGTCTGGAGAAGCTCGGGCATGAAGTAGACATACTCGCAAGACATCCGGACGAGAACAGCTACTATATCGTGAATACCGGGCGCAGGGTGGAGAAGAAGTTGTTTCGGCCGCTGATAGAAAAAAAAATAAAAGCGGTGTATGCCTCGCAGCCAATTCCAATCGATCCTTGGATCGTGGACCAGGAAATCGAGTTTTGCTCCTATGCGTTAGCAGCCTCGTATTTAGGCCTTCGAAGCTATGATATCATCCACGCTCAAGATGTGATTTCCTCGCGTGCCTTATGGCAAATCAAGCCGGATGGTGTTCCTTTGATAAATACCATACATGGTTGCCTAGCAACCGATTTCTGGGTTTCGTTGGAAGGGCAAACGCCTTCCGATTCGATTTGGAAGTATGCCTGCGCCAGAGAGTATTATGGAGCAACCTCAAGTGATTTGGCTGTTGTGCCGACGCAATGGCTGCATAAGACGCTTGGCAGTTATTTGGTGCCCGGCGATCATATGGAAGTGGTTCCTTACGGGATGAACATCGAGCATTTTTTACAGCGCACCAAAGAGCGAAATTCTTTCAGACTTCCGAAAGACAACTGCAATATTCTATGTCCAGCCCGCCTGGATAAAGTAAAAGGACACAGCAGCTTGTTGGATGCCCTGTATCTGCTCAAGCAATCCAGGACCGATTGGAGATGTCTGTTTGTTGGCGACGGTAGTCTCCGGGAGGAGCTGGAGGCTAAAGCTCTTCATCTTGGCTTATCGCCTTATGTTGTATTTGCGGGCAGCAGGAATGATGTGCCTGCGTTAATGCGGCAATCGGATATCATCGTCCTTCCAAGCCTGAATGACAACCAGCCGTATGCCGTTATGGAAGCTCAGCTCGCGAGCAAGCCGATAATCGTTTCGGATGCCGGAGGCATTCCGGAGATGGTTCAGCACGGTCAGACCGGTCTGATGGCAAGAGCCGGGGATAGCGGCGAGCTGTCGCGCTGCCTTGAATTATTGATTGAGAACAAGCCGCTTCGCAATCGAATAGCCAAGAACGGACACAGCTGGGGTCTGAAGCAATGGTCGCTCCCCGCAATGACAGACCGAATCGAAGAACTTTATGGACAGCTCCGGAGCAATAAGCATATCCGCAAAGCTTTACATCCGCCTAAGCATCCCGCCCATCACGGTTCAAAAATATGCACCTATTTCCGGAATGCTTATCAGATGGATATTCCAAAGTCTTTTTCGATCGTAGACGACCATATTGTCGGTTCGATCTTGTTCCAAGCCAACCAGTCTTAATAAGTTTTAGAAAGGGAGTGACGATAGATGGCAAATCAGCAAATTACCCCTTCAGGGCCTCAGCAGGAGCCGTCCATTGCGCTTAATAATCTTGACCAATCCACCATCTTGGTAACGACAAACGATTTGCGTTCGGGCAATAACATGACAACGGTCTACCGTTCGATTAACGCAGGGGTATCGTATGCTCAAACCTTACTTTCACCTCCACCGGGATTTGACGCGTCGGGAGATGGCATAGCCGCTTTTGGTTATGCTCAAACCTTTCTGGTCGCCGCTACCGCGCTCACTGTAAACCCTGTGCAAAACTCCTCGATTATCGTTTATCGTTCAACCGACAATGGAGCTACTTTCTCTACTCCTATCATTGTCAATCAGGGCTTCGGGACGGCCGTTTATAATGATAAACCTGCGCTTACTATTGATACGGCGAATGGCAGCCCTTATTTGGGGCATGCGTACATCGCATATACCCGGTACTTTAACAATTTTACGCAGTCGGAAACCCTGTTTCAGCGATCTCTGGATCAAGGACTGACCTGGTCTCCGCCAATTCTTCTGACGAATCAGGTGCAAGGCGTAACAAGCTTTGGATCCACGATTGCGATCGGACCGCAAGGCGACGTGTATGTCGGATGGATGCAATACGGACCTGGGACCCCGCAATATTTAATGCGGAGATCGCTGGACGGAGGGGTAACCTTTGGTCCAATCGTAACCGTGTCCACGGTCAGCCTTGTACCGACTCCTCTGCCGGTTCCAACCTTTGGCTTCCGCGTCTTGACCATTGCTTATATGGCGACGGATATCTCGCCGTTTAACGGTCAAGGCATCGTCTATGCCGTTTGGCAGGATGACCGTACAGGCAGCGCGCATATCTTTATGTCGCGTTCGACGGACAGGGGCAATACCTGGTCAGCCGCAAAGCAAATTGATGACAGCCCCGCCGGTACGCAGAATTTTCTGCCCAATGCGACGGTTTCCCGCGACACCGGAGCTTTCAAAGCTATGTACTATACCAATCGCGTAACCAGTAATCTTATTGACGTATTTTTGGCCGAGTCGAATGATGCCGGCAATTCGTTTCTGCCTAACCGCCGGATTACCGGCGTCTCTTTTAATCCTAACGCGGACCCTTCGCTTGGCCTTCCTACACCCTCCATTGGGGATTACAACGACCTGGAAATCAACGCGGCAGGAACAACTTTCGTTGTATGGATGGATACCCGAACCGGCTCGCAGAATATTTTCGAGGACCGGTAAACAAAGAAGCGGTTGGTTAGCCGGAATCCAGCTAACCAACCACCTCATTGCTGCTTACTTACAGATACACGGTTCCATCAAGATGCACGGGGCCGGTTATGGTAACCGAGTTTTGTCCAACATGCTCTACGGTGAGGGAATATTGCTGGAAGGTACCAACGAGCCCGGCCGTTGCCGTTTCCGTATGCTGGAAAGCCGTCGTGAAATCAAGCGCTACCCAAGGGCCTTCTTGCGCTGTTCCGATAAAAGCGGAATCCATGGTCTGATAAACAACCGGAGCAGGAGCAGAGATACCACCGCGCCGGATGCGGAAGAGCAGCTTAGGAACGATATTGAGCAGCAGCAGCTGTGCTTCCCAGCCAATGGATGCTTTGATTTCAATCCGGTTATTGATGTTATTGATTTGGAGAAAAACGGAAGTCAACAAGTATTCGGCACCCGGAGAGATTATAAACGGGAGAGAACCCGTTCCGGCCGCAACTTCTTGGTACTGGTAGTCTACAATTGAAACAGTCATGCTATCACCTCCTTTCAAAAGCAGAAACCGTCAGGAATAACCGATTGTTGTTCCTTTCAAATCGATAGGTCCCGTTATAGTTATCCTGCCGATTCCAGCTGATTCTGCCGTCAGATAATAGGACTGGTATAATCCGGAGGTGCCAGGCTCGGGGGATTCCACATGATAAAAGGTAGTTGTGGTAGAGCGGGCAGATGTGTTGTTGGTGCAGTAACAAGAATCAGCGATTTGAGAGACCTCGGGGAAAGCGGCAGTAACGCCGCCGCGTCTTAGCCTGAGTATGATCTTCGGCACAATGGATAGTTGAGACGGTTCGGCCCTCCAACAGACGGAGGCCTCGATAAAATTTTTACTGTCTGGGCTAGAGCTTTTTAGAAATAAGGATGTAAGCATGATTTCTGTACCCGGAGGAATGGGAAGCGGGAGGGAATAGGTGCCCGGCAATATGTTTACGGAAGCAGAATCAAGAATAGCCATCGTTTTGTTTTCCTCCTCTTTCTATAGGTTGAAAGTTCCGCCAATAAGCGTAATCGGTCCGGAGATTGTGGCTTGACCAGCACCTGCAAGCTCTGCCGTCAGGCAATATTGTTGAAAGGTTCCGACGTTCTCTATACTTGGCTGATCGGTGAATTGCAAGGATAAAGTTTTATCTATCGTTAATATAGGAACGTCATGGCCTAGAGTGATGGAATCGACGAACCAGCAAATTAACTTATGGTCGGATGTAAACCCGCCGCGGCGTATTCGGAAAATCATATTGATATGCTGCGTGTTCTGTAACAGAGGAGTCTCCCAGCCGATCGTTGCATAACCATTTACTCGGGTTTGATAATCCGGTATGGAAAGGAAGACGGATGTAAGCAAAATCTCGGTACCCGCGGTCAAATTCAGCGGCAGCGATTCCGCTCCGACAGATACCTCCTGCGCGGAAAAATCAATCCAATTGCTCAAGCCGATCTCCTCCTCGTTTTTTTGCTTTCATATATTAGATTCATAGATTTGGTAGGATGCAATGTACAGATATCCCCTGGTAAATATCTGTTCTTCGGAATAAGTTTGATTTTATGGTTAGTGGAGGGAAAAAAATGGATGACGAAATTGCGAAGATGGAACGAATGTATGCAACGTCAGTAGATGACGCCATGCCGGATCATTACTTTCGCTATCAATATGCGGTACGATTTATCCGCCCTGGTGATATTTTGCTTGATGCAGCATGCGGTTCTGGCTTTGGAACGCATTACATGGCAACCCAGTCTGCTTGCACATTAGCTGTCGGGGTGGATAAGTCTGAGCATGGATTAGACTGGGCGGTTCATCACTTCTTCTCCCACAAAACCGTTTATTGCCAGACCGATTTATCGGGCAATTTCCATGAGGAGCTCCCGCTGCCACTCTATGATGTCGTTATTTGTTTTGAAACGGTAGAGCATATGAAGGATGATCAGTCATTTATCCGAAAACTGTATCAATGCTTGAATAAGGGCGGGGTGCTGCTTATTTCCGCGCCTAACGAGAACGTTATTCCCTATTTGAAAAATCCCTACTTTTTGCATGGCGTCAACCCGCATCATTATCGCCACTATCGTCCTGAAGAGCTGCGCAGCTTGCTTGTTAAGCAAGGCTTCCATATCCAGCAGGCCGTAACGCAAGATAACGATACGTACGAGATTGTGCCCGGAAGGGACGATGGATTCACAATTATTTATGTGGCCACCAAGTGAAAAAAATGACGGAGAAAGCTAATATGCCACTGGCTGCAGTGACGATATTAGCTTTCTTGTTATTTCATTTGCACATGCTGATAGGTGTTAGAGAGCCCTTCAAACAAACTGCATGCAGGCCGCCAGCCTAATCGTTGACTGGCTTTTGTATTGTCCAGACAGCTGTCCATAATATCGCCAGGCCGTTCCGGGCCGTAAATAATCTCGACATTTTGACCGTGGATAAGCTTTATTATTTGAATCAAATTGTTTATGGAAGTGCGCAATCCCGTGCTGATATTGATCGTTTCCTGGTCTCCTTGGTGAATAGCCGCCAAGTTCGCTTGGACAACATCCTGCACATAGATGAAATCCCGGGTTTGATTTCCGCTGCCGTTAACGTAAAGAGGAAGGGCTTGTTTTAATTTGTTCATAAAAATAGAAACGACGCCGCCTTCACCCGAAGCGTTTTGCCGAGGGCCGTACACGTTGCTGTATCGTAATATCGTATAGCGAAGACCACACATTTCATGGAACAGCCGGATATAGTTTTCTCCAGTAAGCTTGGACAGTCCGTAATAGGAAATGGGGGCTGTAACGGCATCCTCCGCATTCCTTTCTTTATTGGAATCGCCATAAACAGCGGAGGTAGAAGAAAAAACAAGCTTGCCGACTTCGGCCTGCCGGCATGCCATCATAAGGCGAATCGTTCCAACGATATTGACGGAAGAATCAAAGGCGGGATCCGCTACTGAATGCTGGACATCGACCTGCGCAGCCATATGAAATACAACATCTGGTTTAACTTGCTTGATGATCTGCATAGCGGCATCACTATTAATGTCCAGTTCATGTAGAACTGCATCGGGATGGACGTTGTATTTAAAGCCCGTAGATAAATTATCAATGACATGGACTGCGGCGCCTGCTCGAACAAGCGCATCTGTTAGGTGGGAACCAATAAAGCCTGCGCCTCCAGTAACTAAAGCTTTCATTATTCAACTCCTCAATTGACGATATCCTTCATAGTACGTGCAAGTTTGGAGTTGGAATAATGTATATATCTCATAGACTATAGCCAATTTATTTCATTCGATATCTAAGAAAGCTGGTTAAGGACTGCTTATTCCGTTGTTCATTCAACAGGAAAATCCATGATTAGACAAAAATAACGGCTGAGCGAAGAAATTTTTAGGAGAAAAGTAGGATGTGGAGGGGAGGGACAGGAAGTAAAATCGAGAGCGTGGAGCCCCTCTTCAGATGACGGCTCCACCTTTTCGGAGCTTTAAGAAACCGGTTTCATGAAACCGTTTTCTTAATTAGCCCAACCAATTCAAATCAAGGGGGAAGACGAGTGAAACCGTTCAAGCTTAAGAAAAGGACCGCGGCAGCCATGCTGGGTACCGTCATCAGCCTTACCTCGCTGGGGAGTCCAACTTACGCGGCAGAAGCAGCGATAACGCCTGTTACATACGACGCCGTCGTAAAGGTGGATGCCTCGACCACCTTCCAGACCATCGATAACTTCGGAGCGTCCGATGCCTGGAGCATGGAGCAGCTCGGGAAGAACTGGACGGAGGAGAACAAGAACAAGGTAGCGGACCTGCTCTTCTCAAGGGACAAGGGGATTGGCCTTACCGCTTGGCGTTTCAATATCGGGGCGGGCTCAACCGAGACGGACAAGACGATCATTACCGATCCTTGGCGCCGCGTCGAATCGTTCAAATCCTCGGAGAACGGCCACTATGACTGGAGCAAGCAGGCCGGTCAGCAATGGTTCCTGCAAGCAGCCAAAGACCGCGGCGTAGATACGCTTATCGGCTTCGTGAACAGCCCGCCGGTATGGATGACGAAGAACGGCCATGCCCAGCCGGATTCCACGGTTGGATCCACGAACCTGAAAGACGGATACGAGGACGAATTCGCGACCTTCCTGACGGATGTCATTGAACATTTCAAGAAGCAAGGCATTTATCTGAACTATATCAGCCCGATCAATGAACCGACCTGGGATTGGAACAAAGCGGGCCAGGAAGGCAACCGATATAACAACGACGATATTAAGCGTGTTATTCTCGAGCTGTACAAGCAGCTTCAGGCCAAAGGGCTTGAGACGCAGATCAGCGCGCCGGACGGCGTAGAGATTACGGCACTGCTGGACGATGAAGTATTCAAATCCTTCTCGGGCCAAGAGAAGTACAGCGGCGGCTCCAACAGCCTTGGCGTTGGCAAATACCGCGAATATATTAAAGACCTGCTCGGGGATCCGGAGCTGCAGGAAGCGGTTGGCCATCATATCGCTTCTCACTCCTACTGGTCGGATTACAGCAAGACGGGTGATGACCGGTACGGCACGTTAAGGGATTTGCTGTTCTCCAATTTGAACAAATACGACCGCGAAGCGGTTTATTGGATGAGCGAATATTGCATTCTCGGGGACTACGGTCCCGGCCGAGACCTTGGCATTGACCCGGCGCTCTATATCGCGAAGACGATCCATTTCGACCTGGCGAGAGCAAATGCTTCCGCATGGCAGTGGTGGACGGCCGTATCCGCGGGAGATTACAAGGACGGCCTGATCTATACCGACTTCCATAACCCGGGCGACGAGCAAAATATCCTCACTTCGAAAATGTTCTGGACGCTAGGCAACTACAGTAAATTCATCCGTCCGGGCGCGGAGCGTATCGCGCTCTCCGGTCTGGATGAGAATGCGCGTAACGGCGCATTGCTCGGATCGGCCTACAAGCATGACGGAGAGAATACCGTAACGACGGTATTCGTCAACGACAGCGCGAAGGAGCAGCATATCAAGGTTGAAATCAGCGGCATCGACAAGCATGAGGCGGTTCATGTATTAAAGCCGTATGTCACATCGGCAGACGAGGATCTGGCGAGAGGCTCGGACATTCCGGCATCGGCTGACGGCTCGTTCGATGCGGTTATCCCGGCCCGTTCCATCGTGACGCTTAACGGCGATGTCGTAAAAGAAAACAAAAAACCGGATGCTCCTCAAATCGTAAAGGTAGAGCCGCTTAACAAAGGTCTTAAAATCGACTTCGAGGCTCCAAAAGGCGCTTACCGATATGAAGTGGAATACGGCAGTAAAAATGACAAGAAGGTATTGAAGCTGTCGAACATGTCCACCGATACGGTTATTCTGCAAGGTCTGAAGAACGATAGTCAGTATGATGTGACGGTACGCGCGGGCAATGACAATGGCTTTGGCCCGCCATCCAAGAAAGCGTATGGCACGCCTAAGCTGCTTACGCCATCCGGCGTAAAAGCCGCAAGCTGGGATGGAGGTTTTGTCCTCACTTACAATACTCAGATTGGCGTACCGTCTTATCGCGTTCGATACGGCACCAAACAAGGCAATTATGACAGGCAATATGTGACCCAGGTACCTAACGGCAAGATTCAGATTGACGGACTTGCGAACGGAACGGTGTATTACGGCGTTGTGGAAGCAGTCGACGGCACAAGCGCGAGCCAGCCTTCCGTCGAATTTCAAGTAATGCCGGATATTGCCGCGCCAGGCAAGCTGGTTGCGATCCCGGGCAACGGGGAAGCGCTGCTTACGTTTGGAGCTGTTGGTGGAGCAGCCGGCTACAGCGTGCAAACCTCGCTGAACGATAACGCTCAGCAGATCACTAGCAACAAAACCGTATTAACCGGTCTAACGAACGGAGAAGCGGTAACCGTGCGCGTCTCGACGATTGGCAAAGGCGGCAGAGGAACCGGCTACACCGAAACCTCGGTTACGCCTGCGAACGGGGAAATCCGGTTTAAGGACGATTTTACAAGCGGTAATCTCTCGGGTTACACGCAGGATGTAAGCAAGTGGGTCATGGAAGACGGACTTCTAAAGCATGCTTCCGGCGGCAATAACCGCGGCGAGATTGGCGTAAACAATCTTTCGATCATTGACGGTACCATTACCGCTGTAGCGAAGCATGCCTTGGGCGAAGCGGATTGGGGAATTACGTTCCGCGGCAGCAGTTATTCGAAGGGGTATGTGTTTGGCTTCGAGAACGGCATTCTGTTCCTTCGCAGAGACGGGCAAAACCTGGCCGAAGCCGTACCTTTCTCGCCTAAATTAGGGGAGTACTACAAGATGGAGGTACAGCTCGACGGTCAGCATATTCAGGCCTATCTGGACGGAAATCTGATCTTTGACGTCAAAGATTCGACGTACACGAGCGGACGCGTTGGACTGCATAGCTGGGCGGACGCGCAATTCGCTTACCTGCAGGTTGCCCGTAATCCCGAAAACCTGACAGCCGCTCCGGAAATTTATCAGATCAAGGAAGGGGACGGGCAGGTTGTGCTTCAATTCAGGGAAGTAGACGGAGCGGACAGCTACCTGATCCGTTATGCGCCAAAAAATGGCGGAGCGGCAGCGGAGGTTGCAGCAACACCAGGCTCGTCGGTTGTAACGGGCCTTCAGAACGGCACGGCTTATTCGTTTAAGGCCGTGGCCGTTCGCGGCGGAGTTGCTTCGGAATCCGCACCCATGGATGCGACGCCTAACTCGAATAACAAAGTCGTCTATTATGCGGATGCCGGAGACGGAACTCCTGGCACTCTAGAGGATGGCGAAGTGTTGGGCATTTACCAGTCGCAGGAGGAGCAAGAGTATGGCCTTGATTCGATTACCGGCATGAAGTGGGGCTATGTCGCCGACGACGGAAAGACATGGGCTCAAACCTCCCCGGTAGACGCTTACGAGACGATCCGCCAATACGACGGCAACGAGAACGGCAAAGGAATCGCCTATCGCTTTCAGCTGCCGGAGGGTGCGTACAAAGTGACGGTTGGCTTCTATGATCCATGGAAGGCCAGCGACCGGAATATGGACCTGACGATTAACGGCGAGACCAAGCTGAGCGATTACGTCATTGGCTCCAGCCGCGAAGCGAAGGTATTCGAGAACATTTCCGCAGTAAACGGCGAGATTATTGTCAAAGCGGTTAAGGACGGAAATTCCAAGCCGATGATTGCATGGATCAAGATCGAGAAATAATATTGATTGCAAGCAAAAGCGTGCGCTTCCGAGAAAGGAAGCACACGCTTTTTTTCTAAGGCGTATTTACGAGGATTTGAAATATTACGGACTGCTTAGGACGGACAATTAGATTTTATCGCCATAATCCTTTATCATTATCCTATATGGTTAGCTTAATAAAACATTTCTTATATAGAGAGGATACGAGCCAAATGCCTGATACTGAAAAAATCAAACTGACTTCCTACTCCACGAAAGGCGGCTGCGGCTGCAAGATTGGTCCCGGCGACCTGTCGCAAGTTATCCGTTCCCTGCCGGTACCCGTGGCGGATCCCAATCTTCTGGTCGGCATCGATACGAGCGACGATGCAGGCGTATACAAATTAAGCGACGACCTTGCGCTGGTGCAAACCGTCGACTTCTTTACTCCCATCGTCGACGATCCGTATTCGTTCGGGCAGGTAGCCGCCGCCAATGCGATCAGCGATATCTACGCGATGGGCGGCAGACCGCTGACCGCGCTGAACATCGTTGCCTTTCCGATCAAGACGCTCGACAAACAGGTGCTGGCCGATATTTTGCGCGGCGCGGGCGATAAGATGAAGGAAGCCGGCATTACCCTCGTTGGCGGCCATTCCATCGACGATAACGAGCCGAAGTTTGGTCTGGCCGTTACAGGGCTCATTCACCCGGACAAAGTGAGAACCAATGCGGGTTCGGTTCCGGGAGACAAGCTTATCCTGACCAAGCCGATTGGCGTAGGCATTCTTACGACCTCCATCAAGAAAGACAAGCTGTCGGATGAAGAGGTTCAGCGCGTGACGGATGTGATGGCAACGCTGAATAAGACGGCGGCTGAAACGATGGAGCCGTATAATGTGCATGCGTGCACGGACGTGACCGGTTTTGGCTTGATTGGTCACTCGCTTGAGATGGCTAAAGGCAGCGGCGTCGGGATCCGCATCCATGCGAGTGAAGTGCCGATGCTGCCGCGCGTTAGGGAGCTGGCCGAGGAAGGTTTCGTACCGGGAGGAACCAAGAACAACTTCGCCCATGTGCAGGATTCGATCAGCTTCCCGGAAACGCTGGATCAGATCGGTCAATGGATTTTATGCGATGCGGTGACGTCCGGCGGATTGCTTATTTCCGTGGATGGCAGCCAAGCGGAGGAGCTTCTGGGCAAGCTGAAGCAATCCGGCGTGGAAGCGGCCATGATCGGAGAGACGGTAGCCGACCATCCGGGACGTATCGTTGTACTGTAGCTTGATCGGATAAGGAGCGGTTAACTTGTTTCAAGACATCACCATAGAGGAATTGCTGGCATTACGGGAGAAGAAAGAAATCGTGATGATCGACGTGCGTTCTCCTTCGGAATACGCCGATTCCACCATTCCGGGGAGCCTGAATATTCCGCTCTTCGACGATTCGGAGAGGGCGGAGGTGGGCACGATTTACAAGCAGGTCAGCGTCCAGGCGGCCAAGGACCGGGGGCTTGAATTATTTTCGGCCAAGCTGCCGGCTTACATCAAAGCCTTCGAGCAGATCAAAGACACTAAAGCCGTATTCTGCTGGCGCGGCGGCATGCGAAGCAAGACGACGGCTACGGTGCTGTCGCTGATGGGAATCCGGGCTTACCGGCTGACCGGAGGCTTCCGAACCTACCGGAAGTGGATTGTGGATACGCTTGAGCATCTCGAGCTCAAGCCGCAGGCGATTGTGCTTCAAGGCCATACGGGAACCGGGAAAACGGCGATATTGCGCGAGCTTCAAGGGGAAGGCTATCCTGTTCTCGATTTGGAAGGCATGGCGGGGCATCGAGGCTCGATCTTCGGCCAAGTGGGGCAAAAGGCGAATAATCAGAAAACGTTTGAAGCTTTACTCGTAACGGAGGTGCTGAAGCTGCAGGACTCGCCGTACGTGCTGATGGAGGGGGAGAGCAAAAGGATCGGCAAAGCCGTGCTGCCGCCATTCCTGATCGAGAAGAAAGAAGCCGGGAAGCAGCTCTTTATCCGTCTGCCGTTGGAAGAACGGGTCCGCCATATCGTGGAGGACTACAATCCGTATGAGAACAAGCAGGAGCTGATTGCCGCGTTCAGGCAGATCGAGAAGCGGATGCATACGCCGATTGCCGCGCAGATTATGCAGGCTCTGACGGAAGACCGGTTCGAGCCTGCTGTACGCCTGCTATTGGAGCATTACTACGATCCGCGTTACGAGCATTCCATGATGCAATATGAGCAGGATAGAATCGAAATCGAAGCGGATACGATCGCGGATGCGGTGCAGAAGGTGAAAGCTTATCTCGCTTTCCATGCTAAATAACGATGAAACCAGTCTAAGGGCCGCCCGCTAGAGAAATGGCTCGCATAAACGAAGTGAATTTAAAAAAAGCGTTGTAGAGGGCTATCCCTACAACGCTTTTTTAATCCCATCGTCAATTACGCAACTTATTGGATAACGCGCTTTTCATTTGCATTAAGCCTTCTGAGCAGCAGTTGTGATCATCCATCTTAGGCCGAATTTGTCCTCGATTTGTCCAAATAGGGCTCCCCAGAAAGCCGGCTCCAGCGGACAAATGACGTTGCCGTTTTCCGCCAGCTGATCGAAGGCAGCTTGAGCTTCAGCTTCATCTTGGTATTCCAGACTCAGATTAATCGCATTGCCTTGTCTAAGCGGCTCAAACACGGAGTCGGACATAAGAATGGTAATGCCTGCCGCCGTCATGCTGAGATTAACAACCTTGTCCTTCAGTTCTTCATTGGATTCAAGCTGGCCGTGGGTGACAACCGACAAAATTTCTCCTCCGAGTGCCTGCACATAAAAGGCTGCCTGTGCTTTCGCGTCTTCCGACATTATGTAAGCCGTAAGTTTTGCCATTTGAATAACATCCTTCCGTCGTGGTTTAGACTGTCTTCTTCAGTCTCTATGAAGACAACGAACGAGGGATGTCCAAATCGACAACGGATATCATTTTTTTGAAAAGATTTTTCCGGGCCGACCGGGTACTACGAAAGTTAGAACTGACGGGCTTGCTATTCCCAAGGTATAATGCTGGTAAATTCATCCTGCTTTATGCGAAAGGAAAGGGGAGAAGAGCGATGCATCCAGCTATGGGCCAACTATTCATGAGGAAAATCATAAGCGCCGGCATAACCACTTTCTTATTTACCATTATTTTCGCCATAGGCGAGCCGGATTTATTTCGCATTCATGATAACCTGTCCTTAGGAGATAGATTGCATGAAGCGTTTTCCAGCGTTTGTTTCTATCTGTTGTACGCCGGCCCTGTTATTTACGTTTACGGATCGATGACTTCGCTGCTCAGTGAAATCATTGCACGTTTTGTTGCCCCGAGGCGTTGGGTTCAATTGACGGTCTCCGCCGTATTTCATGGCGTTTTCGGACTTATTCTTTATCAAATCAGCTTATTGGCCGCGGCGATCTTTTACTTGTCGGATACGATCTTTTTCATCACCCGGAAGAAGCCGTTGACTCCCCATATAACGGTTGCAAGCGTCCTTCTTCCTCTTGGCCTGTGGCTTGCGAGTTGGATTTATATCCGTATGACGGGCTAAGAAAAAAGCCTCATGCTCCAAGCCTGCTTTGTTTGCGGACGAAGGCATGAGGCGTCGTATTAATTCATTTCCACCGTCTGATTCAGCTCGGTTCCTTCCGTGTTTTTACCCATTAACCGATTGAACAGAAACTTCACCAGCTTGAATTTGTTGCCGGAATCCCAATATTCGGCGGCCTCGGCATCCACCTTGATCAGCACAAGGTCCGGATCGTCATAGGTTGTCTCCAGTATTTCCTCGTAGGCTTTATTCCAGAATTCCTTTATTTTGTCGGTGCTGTCCACAAGCTCCGCCACGCCGCGGATGGAGACAAAGGATTTGTCCGCGTAAGCTACGTTCACTTGCTTATTGTGGAGCAGCTCGTGAAATTTCTCCGTATCCTTCTTCGTAAGAAACCACAGGGTGCCGTCAAATTCGACATCCTGCGTCTTCATCGGGCGTGACACCAAGCCTTCCTCCGATACCGTAGTCAGCATCGCGATTTTGATGTCCTTAATCAGTTCCCTTACCTTCTCGATGGCTTCCTGAGTATTAGAATTTGCATGCATTCCCATCACCCCGTCCTGAAATTTATGTATCGATATAGTATTACACAAGGAACGGTCCGGCTAATCAGTTATTCATCTCGAAAAGCACGATAAGCCAGTATTGAGCTGCGATCCTTTATTGTTTGCCGCGATGCTTTCCGTTACGATGGAGGAGCACAACCGGATAAAAAGCGGAATACCGTTTACAAATTAGGGAATTATTCGTATTATAATAAACAATTATGGAAACGCAATGACGAGAAGAGTAAGGGAATAACGTTCTTGAACAGAGAGCTCCGGCAGCTGAGAAGGAGCGGAGAGCGATTCCCCGAACCAAGCCTCTGAGCAGCATGACGGATCCTTACGGGGTGATGGCATGACGGGAGCTCCCGTTACAGAGCTAGAGTATAACCATTGCATGCATGCAGTGCCGTACTCGAAGAGGTTGATGTGGCGACATATTAACAAACTGGGGTGGCACCGCGGAACTTCGTCCCCAAGACTAACGTCTTGGGGGTGGAGTTTTTTTTGTTTCGCAATACCTAGTAGGAGGAACTCGAAATGGAGAATTCAAAGGAACATTTAGCGGAGCACCATATGTTTAGACTTATTAGCGAGGAGCTTGAACGGAAGCCGTTCAGCAGGGAAATGTGCACGAGATTTCCTCCCGAGCCTAACGGCTATCTCCATATCGGGAGTGCCTACGCGATTCTTACGAACGCTATGATCGCGCAAAATTTCGGCGGCACCTTTCATCTGCGGTTCGACGACACCAATCCGCTAAAGGAAGATATCGAATACGTAAACGCGATAATCGAGGATATCAAGTGGCTTGGCGTTGACCCGAAACAACATATTTATTACGGCTCCGATTATGCGGAAATAATCTACAATGCCGCTATTACCCTAATCAAGAAAGGCAAAGCATTCGTATGCGATCTGACGCCTGACGAGTTAACGGAATACCGCGGAACTTTAACGGAGCCGGGAAGAAACAGTCCGTACCGGGAACGCTCGGTGGAGGAAAACCTGGAGCTTTTCACAAGGATGAAAAACGGAGCCTTTCCGGCCGGTTCCAAAGTATTGCGCGCGAAAATAGACATGGCATCGCCCAATATCAATCTGCGTGATCCGGTTCTTTACCGTATGATTTACGCCGAGCATTATCGGACCAAACGCGACTGGTGCATCTATCCGATGTACGATTTTGCGCATCCGATTCAAGACGCCATTGAAGGAATTACCTACTCGCTCTGCTCGATTGAATTCAAGGATCATCGGCCTTTGTACGAATGGGTCCTGAATGAACTGGAGATTGCCGAACCTCCGCGGCAAAGAGAGTTTGGCCGATTGAGCTTAACCGGCGTTGTCACGAGCAAGCGGTTTTTAAGACAGCTGGTGGAAGGCGGCTTCGTGGACGGATGGGATGATCCCAGACTGCCTACCCTTCGCGGCTTAAGACGCAGGGGGTATACGCCGGAGAGCATCCAAGATTTTATTGAAGAAATCGGGAGCATCCGAAATCAAAGCATCGTGGACATTTCACTCTTGGATCATTTCGTTCGGCAGGACCTTAAGGAGAAAGCGGCAAGCGTGATGGCGGTTATGGAGCCGTTAAAGGTCACCATCACGAATTATCCGGAAGATTCGGAGGAAATGCTGCTGATCGAAAATAACGGCGAGAACGAAGCGCTTGGAAAAAGAGAGGTTCCATTCTCCAGAACCGTATATATCGAGCGGGAAGACTTCATGGAGGAGCCGCCCAAAGACTATCACCGGCTTCGTCCGGGAGGAGAAGTAAGGCTGAAGGGAGCTTATTTTATCCGATGCGATGAGGTTATGAAGGATCCTATTTCCGGTGAAGTCACAGAACTGAGATGCACGTACGACCCGCTTACGAAGAGCGGTTCAGGCTTTACCGGGCGCAAGGTGAAAGGGACGATTCATTGGGTCTCCGCGGCGCATTGCATCCAGGCGGATGTTAACCTGTACGATAAATTGCTTCTGGACGGGGAGCTGCCACGGGATGATGAGGATTGGACATTCAAAATAAATCCCGATTCCTTGGTTCGGAAACAGGTTCTCATTGAAGCGCATGTTAAGCATGCCGGTCCCGAGCGAAAATTCCAGTTTCTGCGACATGGGTATTTCTCTGTTGACACGAAACCCCGTAAGGATGATCATTTGGTGTTTAACCGGGTTGTACCGCTTAAGGATAGCTGGAAAAAACCGAACTAACAACGGGAAGGAGGCCAATCGAAATTGGCTTCCTTTTATTGTTGATAAACAATATCTATCCGCGGGATAAAAAGGTTAAAGCATGATGGTTGAGCCGCTCATGGTATCATACCCCTATCTGGAAA
This sequence comes from Paenibacillus sp. BK720, assembly GCF_011761545.1. Classification (NCBI taxonomy): domain Bacteria; kingdom Bacillati; phylum Bacillota; class Bacilli; order Caryophanales; family Paenibacillaceae; genus Paenibacillus; species Paenibacillus sp. BK720. The sequence continues at coordinate 219,880 of NZ_JAASRQ010000002.1, forward strand.
GAAGGTGGTGTGCTCTATGGAACAATTGTCCGAACGGTTTAGACGGTTTGCCGATATGGAATGCAGGCATTCCAGTCGATTATATGAACATCTGGCAAGGAATGCGGCTGAAGATCCGGAGCTTCTTAAGCTTGCTGCCCATTCGCGGCCCGGGCAGCCTGTACCGAATCTTTTTCTGGGGGCGGTTCATTATTTGCTCTTGAAGGGCATTCGGCATGAACTCGCTTATTATTATGACAGCATTGTGCAAGATCCTAAGGATTTGGCCGGGGTATTTGCTCCATTCAAGCAGTTTTGCAAGCAATATGAGGCTGAGATAGTCGATCTCCTGGAAACCAGGCTCGTACAGACCAATGAAATGCGGCGCTGCGCCTACTTATATCCTGCTTTCTGCTATATCTATCAGTTAACAGGTAAGCCGCTATCCCTAGTCGAGATTGGAACGAGCGCCGGCTTGCAGCTCCTGTGGGACAAATATAGGTATTCGTATTCTTCCCAAACGGTGGAGTATGGTAATGAGCATGCTGCCCTGAAAATTATATCTGAACTAGGAGGGAATCCTTTTTTATATGTCCAAAGTCCGCCGGTGGCTGACAGAGTTGGAATTGATCTGCATATCAACGACCTTAAGGATCCGGATCATTACCTTTGGCTGAAAGCGTTGATCTGGCCGGAGCATAAGGAACGGAGAGCTTATTTCGAAGCGGCTGCGGCATGTTTGGAGCATTACCCCGTTCATCTAATCGAAGGCGATGGGGTTGAGCTTCTCCCCGACATTATCCCGACACTAGCAAACGATTCGACCTTATGCATTTTTCACACTCATGTGGCCAACCAATTTCCTGCCGCAACAAAAACCAAACTTATCCAGTTCATTCAGGTACTAGGCCAGCAAAGAGATGTTTTCCATCTCTATAACAATATGTGGGACATGGACCTCCATCTCGACTTTTATGGGAATGGCGAAGAAAAGAAGCTTACACTTGCCGAAACAGACGGCCATGGCAGATGGTTTAAGTGGGAGGGATGAATTTCACCGGCGAATTTTTCCGTTGTTACAGGCGCACGGCAAAGCTACCCCCAAAACCGGAGACAAAGACGAATACTATAATACGTTCGATTATTGTAGAATCATCGCTTGTTTTGTTCCCTATTAGTTCTAGAGGGCCATCTTAGAAGATGGTCCTTTTCATTTATGCGGAGGAGTATATATTAATAATAAGGAGGCTGTCCGAAGATGAAACATACGGCTGATCGAATACAGAGTTTTTATCAAAAACAGTACAAGCTCTGCTACATCCAATCCTTTAATCTGGTTCGCTGCGAGCATGAAGCGGGGATGTTGACGGATAATTTGATCATAACGCTTAGTTCGCTTCCGCTCGCCCAGGAAGCTCCCAAATTAATCATTACGTTTGAGGATGTCAAAGATCTGAAGATAGGCAGCTTCCAGGGAGCCTTCCGTTTGGATATCAACATTCAGGATATTTCATCCGACCAGCTTGAGAATATTAACTTCCGGGTAAAAGAACAAGAGTACGAAGCCTTTGCCTTTGTATGCAGATGCTTCGAATGGGTTAGAACCTATTAGCGGGATGGCGTTTGGCCAAATCAAAATGCTTAAGCGAAAGTCCAGAAGCACCGGCAGTATGGAATCCATACTGTCGGGTGCTTTTTTTATTGAAAACGAAACTATTCATCCGCCTCCGCCGTCTAACAACTAGAATTAAACCCTTATACTGGAATTTACGAACTTAGAGGTGATCGATTATTAAGCTGGAGAGAAGAACGATCGTCAAGCTTGCCGTTATTGTTGCAGCAGCCTTATGGATCATTAGCTTCCTGTCCCCGCAGTTAACGACCCGGAGGTATATGCTGACCAGCTTCCATCTTGGAAGCGTATTTTCGTCTAAAATTACCAATATGCATCGCTATGATCATCAATACGGCCATTTGTACGATGTGACTAACTTCAAAGACAGAGTTACCGGTGGCGGAATGAGCGTATTTTACTTGAAAAAATTTGGACCGTTCTGGATCGTTTCGAGCGTTGGAACGGGGCCTTGATGGAAGGAGGGGCTCGTCATGAACATCAGCCTAAAGAGCTGGAGGATACGGCTTATTGTTGCGCTATTTTTGGTACTAGCATTCTATATTGGTTTTTATGTCTGGATCCTGCAAAGCGTTAAACATACCGTAACCTCGATCTATATGGACGGGAAAAACGGAATAGCGTTAGACGATTCCTCTGTTTCGGATGCGGTTAAAAGCAAGTTTCTTCAGTTTGTGGATTTCCCGAATCAAAAGCCCGATGACAACGTCCAAGTTCAATTAAGCACGGGTCATGTCTTTCATACCTTTACCAGAGGGACGGTATGGATTCGGTACACGTACGAAGGCGTTGGTCGACATGACCATGCAGCCAGGTATGGGGTATCCAGAGTTCCAATCAAGATTAAAGCCAAGCTTGATCATGGTTCGTGGGTGATCGTCGATAAGGAGGAACAGCCCTAAGGCCAGGAGTAAGTTTTTACAAGGAATCTAGCGAAATTACGATTGCTGGGCGTAATGCCGGCTAAGTAGAATAAATGGAACAAACCGTTTAGGAGAGTGTTCCCTTGGCAAAGGCAGCCGCTAATTCATTATCCGTTTATCCGATTCCAAAAGCATTGCCCGTCAATCATGATTTTGATGTATTTATACGCATCCCGGGCGGGGAATGGACGGAAGTTGGAGTCCTGCTCGTTAAAGTCGACATGCATCATGTAAGAGAGGCTTCGCTTGCGAAATTCGATTGCAACGGTGAAGTCGAAGTGAAAGTCATTTGTAACCGTGAGCCCGTGAGGGATGCCGTTATCCGCCCGCTCTCCACCGGCATTCATGCCGAAATCATTGACGACCGAACCATGCAGTTCCGCTTATCCAAGCCGCAGAAGCTGTCGGTTGAAATAAACGGCGACCGGTTCCATAACCTTCATTTGTTTGCCAAAAAGCTCGCGGAGCAGCGTCCCGATTCGTCGGATCCCGGCGTTGCTTGCATTCATCCCGGCATTCATCGAATCGACGATTTGCAAGCAAAGCTGGCGGATGCCCGTTATCATACGTTATGTTTCGCGGCTGGTCTTCATCATATTGAGCAGGTCGTTGTTCACGTTCCATCGAACAAGAAGATTTACATCGAGGGAGGAGCTTATGTAGCGGGAGCTTTCGTCTGCGACAAGGTGGAAAATGTGCAAATCTCCGGCCACGGAATTATTTACTTGGCGGAGTTCGGCCGCTTCTCAGCGTTCCGTGGCGTCAGGATCATGTATTCGCGGAATATTTCGGTGTCCGGCATAACCGTTGTGGATCCGCCGCATTACAGCATTTATTTGGGACAGTCGCAGCAAATACGAATTGCCGACTTCGAGTCGTTCAGTACGCGAGGCTGGTCTGACGGCATCGATATGATGTCCTGCAGCGACGTTGAGATCGATCATGTCTTTATGCGAAATTCCGATGATTGCATTGCCATTTACGGGCACCGCTGGGGGTATTACGGCGATACGCGCAATATTACAGTGAAGAATTCAACCCTATGGGCAGACGTGGCTCACCCGACCAATATCGGTACCCACGGCGATTACGAAGCAGACGGCACGCAAATTGAGAATATTACTTTCGAGAATATCGATATTCTGGAGCATCATGAACCTCAGGATAATTACCGCGGCTGCCTGTCTATTAACGCCGGGGACAAAAATACGGTGCGCAACGTGACCTACCGCAATATCCGAATCGAACGGTTCGAGCTCGGCAGAATCATCGATATCCGGGTAGTGTGGAATCCGGATTACAATCCGGTCCCGGGCAGCCGGATCGAACAAATCACGTTCGACGGCATTTACTATACCGGCAGCGACAATGCTGTCTCAAGAATCAGCGGCTTTGACGATGATCGCTGCGTCGACGGAGTAACCGTCCATAATCTCTATATCAACGACCTCAAGGTCACTAATATCTCTACCGGCAATATCGAGTTAGGAAGCTATGTAAACAATCTCACTTTCAGTTAAGTTTTCCTTGTATTTAAGATGGTGGTGTTCCATCATTTCTTCCCATCGCCTTGCTCATGGATTCCGCAAAGGAGCAAAATCTAAAAATAGCGTTGCAGGGATAGCCCATGCAACGCTATTTTTTATGGTCACTAAAAGTATTTAGTTACAGTGTAATTCGCGGTATTTTTAAAAAGGCTGGGCTTTTGGCCGCCTTGGATGCGGGCGGCATCGTAGGTTGTGTCTATAATAACCCATTTTTTCAGATTGCTCAGGTACACTTCGTTCCAGGCATGTTCTACGTTCGGCTTGCTGCGTTCTCTGCCCATGACGAGTTTTGTCGGGATGCCAAGGCTTCTGGCCATGGCCGCAAAGGTCGCCGCGTAATCGTAGCAAATGCCTCCGGAAGCCTTGAACACGGTATCCAGGTTCGGAATATAGCCGGCTTTCACGGTCTTTGCTTTGTTATTATCGTAGACGAATTTTTTGGTGATGAAATTATAGATCGCTTGAACCTTTTGTTGATCCGTAGCAGCGGTTTTCGTCAACTCGGCCGCTTTCTTGACCGCCATGGTCTGGCTTGTCCAATTAATCAGCGGATTGGATAGCTTGAACACCTGCTTGTCGTCGGTCTGTTTCACCGCCAAGGTTTCCTGCTTAATAACTTTGTACTGCGTGGCATTCACAGCTTCGGCGATTAGTACCGAATAGCTGCCATTTCCAAGCTGCAGCGGATATTTAACGCCGTTAGTCAGAGGATAATCGTATTGGGTCTTGCCTTTGGCAATGCGGACAATCACTTTCGCGCCGTTTGCGGGCTTGTAATTAACGGTTATGTACCCTTGAGCGACGCCTTGTTTCCCGATAATCGCGGCGGTCGTGGAAGTGGCGGCGAACGTGCTGTTCACGGGCAGGCAGGAGGCAATCAGAGTTGCAAGCAGCAGGAAAAACATTCTTTTAAACATAAAAAAACTCTCCTTTCGGCGGCTGGCTGTCATCTCGGGCATGCGCGCGAGGAAGACCCTGTAGCTTTGCGTCTTTAGCTTTCGCTAAATTTGCCTTTGTCGGTGGAAAGCACCGGTTAATTTGGTTTGCTAGTTTTAATTTACTATAAGCTTGCCGGTTTTCATAGAAAAATCTTCAAGATTCGGCGTTCTGATTTTCGGCTAGAATTCCTTTCACAATGATCCTTTGGGTCGGTTTATAAAGAGGATGGCAGGTAATAAGCGTAATTTCGCTGTCTTTGCCGTTTCCTTCCAGCACCTCGACTTGCGTCGGTTTTACGTATTGCTTCGAATTTACGATATAAGTGAAAGTCTCGTCAGCCGTCTGCACCTGAATGCGGTCGCCAATCTCGATTTCGTCCAACCGGTTGAAATTTTTGCCGTACGTATGGCTGCGATGGCCCGCGATGGCGTAATTGCCGATCTGACCGGGCTTGCCGGTATGCAGGATGCTTGCTACGGATAAGGCTAGATGCGCCTGCGTCGCGTTGGTGATAATAGGCAGCTTCAAATTAATTTTGTCGATGATCAGCACGCCTTCGATCGATTTTTTGCCGATGCCTTTGGACTGAAGCCGCTGTTCCATATCATCCGCCGAGTTGGCGCCGGTTAAGGCCGGGCTGACGGAAGCGGGTGTTTGGTCCTGCTCATCGGCCGTCGTATTCTGCGCATCAATAGGTACCTGGTCTATTCTTTGCAAGTTGTCTTCCCATGCCTTAAGGATTTGACGCTGCTGATAAATCTCGTAACGGTCCTTAATGGTCGGGTAGAGAAAGATGAGAAGTCCTGCGAGAATGAGGAGAATGGGAGCAATTTTTTTAATCATTTTGTCGAATCCTACCTTTTTTATGGCTAAAAATGGATTAAATTGGTTGCGACGTTGTCGAATTCTAGTATAAACTGGATAAGTGCTTTCTGCCTAGTTGTTTTCTCTATTTTTTAGTAGAATAGCGCAAATGGCTGGGACGATAGACTATCATTCAAGAAAAGAGGTTGATGACGGAAAATGGTTTTTAAAAAAATAGCGGGATTAGCAATCGTCCTGCTGCTGCTTTCCCAGGTGGTAAGCGGGACCGGCTTTGTTTCTAAGGCGTATGCCTCGTCCATCGATGATGTGATCAACATCATTGACAGTGCGGAGCTAACCGTACTGGATGCCGGCAATAATCCCGTACCGCTTACGGAGCTGCTTGAGCAGGGGGCGAAAGTAAACCTAGCCTATAGCTGGTCACTGCCCAACGGCCACGGCTTTAAAGAAGGCGACACCTTTACGTTCGGAATTCCGGACGAGTTCTTGCTGTTCAATGACATCTCCGGCGAACTTATGCTGGACCCTGAGACAACAGTCGGAACGTTCGCGGCAACAGCTTCGACCCATCAAGTGGTAATGACGTTTAACGATTACATTACCGATCACGACGATGTAGGGGGCATCCTAAAATTCTCCTCGCAATTCGATAAGCAAAAAATTACGGGAAGCACAACGCATGCCATCACCATTCCGACCAAGGGCGGTACTACGGTGTTTACGCTGCGCTTCAAACCAACGGTTACGTCGACAATCGAGAAGAGCGGCGTGCCCGCAGGCTACAATCCGAAGTCGATTGACTGGACCGTAGACGTGAACAAGGCGCTTGACACCGTTAATAACGCTGTCATGACCGACCCTATTCCGGCCGGCTTGTCGATGGCGGACGCCTCGTCGGTTCAGGTTTACGATTTGAACGTTAATCTGGACGGATCGGTTGCTGTCGGCGGCGCGGTGGATCCAAGCCGTTATACGGCGGATATTACGGGCGGCGCTCTCAACGTGCATTTTGCCGACCCGGTCACATCGGCGTACCGCATCAAATTCACCACGAGCATCGATGATGCCAGCAAGGCTTCCTTCAGCAATACCGCCAAGTTCATGGGCGACAACAAGCCTGAAGTAACCTCTAACTCAACGGTGAACGTCAATTACGGCAAGCTGCTCGATAAGTCGTCGACGGGCTATGATTCCAATACCCAGACGATATCTTGGGCGATTAATTACAATTACAAGGAACAAGCCATTGATCAGACGGACGCGCTGCTTGCGGACACGTTTAATGATGTTCAGGAGCTTGTGCCAGGTTCCATTGCGGTATATCCGGTAACTTTCGATATCAACGGCAACGGAACGAAGGGGGCCGCTCTTCCGGGGTCGGATTACACGGTAACTCCGACCAATGATCCCGCCCAACACTTGAACGGTTTCAATCTCCAATTTAACAACGCGGTCACTTCCGCTTACAAAGTGGAGTATCAGACCCGTTCCATCGATCGCGTAGACGGATCGGGCGCCACGAATATCGTGAACAAGGTTACTGCGAATGGAGCAATGGCTTCCGCTAGCCGCGGCATCAAGCAGGTTATTTTGCAGAAGGGCACCGGCACGATCGATTACGCTGCGCAAACGGTATCCTGGCGTATTCGATTAAATGAAGACAGCAAAACAATGTCTAACGCCCAGTTGATCGACGAGTTTACAAAGGGCGGAATGCAGCTGGTACCGGGGAGCTTAAGCATAACGCCGGACAGCGGAACGGCGGCCGCCTATACGGTTACCGAAATAGCAAGCCCAACTCCTGCGGTTAATGACGGCTTCAAGATTCAGTTTACCGAAGCGATTCACGTGCCTTATACCATTACGTACACAACGAAATACAACAACGATTGGCTGAACTCGGATTGGATTACAACAAACGCCTCTTATCCCAACCACACCACGGTAGATTGGGATGAGAACGCAGCAGCATCTGCTGTCGGGGTAACGGCAACGTTTAATCCGAATAACGAAACAAAGGCCAATGGCTACAAAAAAGGGTCTTACAATGCGGCGACCAAAGAAATCACTTGGACGGTAGGCGTAAACTACAATCGCAAAACATTGGCAAACGCGATCGTGCAAGATCAATTGCTCGCCGGCCAGAAGCTGATTCCGGAATCGCTTCACGTGTATAATATGACGGTTCCGGCCAACGGAAATCCCGCTCAGGGCACTGAAGTCGATGCCGCGGAATACACCGTCAACTATACGGGCGATGTGGTGAAAGTAACCTTTAACCAACCTATCTCCGCGGGATATATTCTGGTGTTCTCCACAAGCCTGGCGGATGACCTCATCGATGCGTCGATAGGCAACACGGCCCAGCTGCTGGACGGGACAAAATCCGAATCCAAGGATTTGACGGCTTCCGTCAATATTCCTCAAGGCGGCGAGTACGTTAACAAGGACGGTCAGCAGAACGGCGGCAAGATCAGTTGGACGATCTATATTAACCGTGGGCAATCGACCGTAAACGACGCTCTTGTGACGGACGAGCCCACGGATAATCAGCTGCTCATTCCGGAGTCGTTTAATTTGTATCCGACGACGGTTGCCGCAAGCGGAACCGTTACGAAAGTGAACACGCCGCTAGTCAAAGGCACGGATTACACGCTTGCGATCGAGACTGATCCCGAAACGGGGAAACAGCTCTTCAAGCTGGCGTTCCTGCACCAAATTACGAGCGCTTACGTGCTGGAGTACCAGTCGCTGATCGTGGCGCAGAATGGCGATACGGTCTCTAACAAGGTCAGCTTCAGCGGCAACAACGTACAGACTGTCACAAAAGATTCCGTAAAAGAGATCGTCGTTGGCGTATCGGACGGTTCGGGGACGGGCAGCGGCGTACGCGGCGCTCTCACGGTGCTGAAGCAGGACGGGGATACGCAAGCTGCGCTTAGCGGAGCGATTTTCGCGCTTTATCGCCAATCGGGCTCGGACCGTATTCTCGTAAATACGCTTACGACAGGCGCGGACGGCAAAGTTGAATTCAAGAAACTGCTGTACGGGAACTATGTGCTGATTGAAACGGCTGCACCGATCGGTTACCAATTAGACGCAACCGAACGTCCCGTCAAAATCGATTCCACAACAGCCGTTAACCTGACCATCGACAATGCTAAAATTTTGGTCTCGCTAACGGTGCTGAAACAGGATAAGGATAACCATGATCCTTTAAGCGGAGCAACCTATAACCTCTTCCGTCAATCCGGAGCGGCTCGCACGCTCGTGAACACGTTAACGACGGGAGCGGACGGGAAAGCCGTATTTACAAACCTGCCTTATGGCGATTACGTACTTCTTGAAACGGCAGCGCCTTCCGGATATGTACTGGATACGACGGAGCATCCGGTGGCCATCAATTCGCCTACGAATGTTGAAGTGACCCTTGACAACGTGAAAAGGCCTCCTTCACCACCACCGGTAACGCCAACGGATCCGGAACCGCCGACTCCGACGCTGCCGTCAGATCCGGAACCGTCGACGCCGACAGAACCGACAGATCCGGTACCGTCGATGCCTACCGAACCGACTGACCCGGAACCATCGACGACGCCTTCGAAGCCCGTCAAGCAGCCGGACATCCATAAAACGACCAAAAAAGACGAATTGATCGAAAGCAGCGTGAATGTACCTCTTGGCGGCATCGCTGTCGTGAATCAAGGTCCAAAGCATGGTGAGGTCATCGTCAAGCCTGATGGCAGTTGGACTTATAAGCCCGACAAAGGCTATACGGGCAAGGATCGTTTCACCATTATCGTTAAAAATAAGGATGGCAATGCCACGGAAACCTTGATTACGATTACCGTCGATGGCGTACCCCTCGGCACCATTGATGCAGGCACGCCGACATTGCCGAAAACTGGAGAGGGCAGTCAATTGGGAATAAGGCTGGTAGGATTAGCTATTATTCTCTTAGGCGTATTCTTAATGAGTAGAAGGATAATGCGTAAAGCAGAATAAATGTAGTGAGAATGTATGTTTATTGATAACTAACAAGGGGGTGTCCCATAAGTCATGAACATGACGATGGGACACCTCTTTCGTGTTCGGGTATTAGAAATCGAAAAATAGCGTTGCAGGGTCAGCCCTCTGCAACGCTATTTTTATGAGAAATAACTGTTATTTCGCGCTCGAGGAGCATTTAATTGCTCAGTATGAAGCGAAAATTACAAGGAATCTTGTAATTTTATGATATTTTCGTTTTTTTGATACGCTTACAATTTAAGTAACAAGTCAACGACAGAGAGTAGGAGAATGAACATGGCGAAAGACGAGATTCAGCAGTGGATCGGCAGCACATGGAACAAAATCGAGCGATTGAAGCTACGCTTCGCTTGAACAACAAGCATGTGCTCCTGTGGTAGAGAGAAGAGGAGAGAAAGGAGCAAGAGAGGATGGAAAAAACGCATGCCGTCAAACTTGAAAGCGTCAACATTCCGGGAAAGCAATCCGCTTTAAAGCGCACCTGGAAAGAGTACAAAAAAAGCAAATATCTTCTTCTTATGCTGCTGCCGGTACTCGTATGGTACGCGATCTTTTGCTATGGGCCGATGTACGGCATTCTGATTGCCTTCAAGGATTACAGTCCTGTTCTCGGAACCTGGGACAGTCCTTGGAACCACTTTGCCTACTTTGATTACTTGTTCAACCAGTCGCCCGAGTTTCCGAGGATTCTGAAAAATACGGTTATCATCAGCGGGTTGAATATAATTTGCGGATTTCCGGCGCCTATTATCCTAGCTCTGCTGCTGAACGAGCTGCGGATTACCTGGTTTAAGAAAATCGCGCAGTCGATCTCGTATTTGCCGCATTTCTTCTCGTGGGTTGTTCTATCCGGCATTGTCTTCCTGATGCTGTCCCCGTCGACGGGACCGGTTAACTACATTCTGGGCTGGTTCGGAGTCGATCCGATCTACTTCCTCGGGGATACAAGATATTTCCGCTTTAGCCTGGTGATCACGAATATCTGGAAGGAAGTAGGCTGGGGAACGATCGTCTACCTTGCGGCCCTGTCGGGGATTGACCAGACCTTGTACGAAGCAGCGCGGATGGACGGGGCGAACCGATGGAAGCAGACCTGGCATGTGACTTTGCCTTCCATGCTGCCGATCATTTCCATTATGTTCATCCTGTCGCTTGGCGGCATTCTGAATGCGGGCTTTGACCAGATCTACAACTTGTACAGCCCGGCCGTATTCGAAGTCGGGGATGTCATCGACACCTATGTTTACCGTCAGGGGATCGTGAATTTCCAGATGGGATTAACCACGGCGGTTGGTTTATTCAAAAATATCGTCGGGATTACGCTGGTCCTCGGGACGAACTATATCGTGAAAAAGATGGGACAGGAAGGCGTTCTGTAAGGAGGGGAGTATGTCGGTATGAAAATGACTGCCGGAGAGAAAGTGTTTCAAGTGTTTCTGCTTCTGTTCATCTTAATGCTTTGCGTAATAGCGATTTATCCTTTCATTCATATTGCAGCGGTCTCCTTCAGCGCGCCTAAGGAAGCCGGCCGCTTCGGATTCCACTGGTTCCCGAGAGATATCGATCTGTTCTCCTGGGAACAGCTGCTCACGCAAAAGAAAGTCTGGATCGGCATGCGCAATACCACGCTGCGTACTGTCCTTGGCACGGTGCTTACGCTCATTGCCATGGCGCTTGCCGCCTATCCGCTGTCCCGCAGGCATCTGCCTCACCGCAGCTTTTATACGATGATCATCGTTTTTACGATGTTCTTCAGCGGAGGACTTATTCCGTCTTATCTATTGATCAAAGATTTGCATCTGTTGAATAACTTCTGGGTATACATTTTGCCGGGACTTATCCCAACCTTCTCGATGCTCATTATGCGGAACTTTTTTATGACCATCCCGGTTGAAGTCGAAGAATCCGCCAAAATCGACGGTGCCAACGACATGAGGATACTCTGGAGCATCATTCTACCGCTGTCTAAGCCGGTGCTTGCCACACTGGGGCTATGGGCAGCCGTAGCGAATTGGAACGCCTGGTTTGATGCCATTATCTATGTCACGGATACGGACTTGAAGACGATTCAGTTCTTCTTGAGGGAGGTTGTCGTCACCAGTGCGGACGCCGAGATTTTCGGCCGGGTTACGGGGGCGGCTAATCTTCAGTACGAGACTTCGATCAAAGCGGCAACCGTTATTTTTGCGGTTGTGCCTATCCTTATCGTCTATCCGTTCCTGCAGAAGTATTTCGTCAAAGGGACGATGGTTGGTTCTCTGAAAGGCTGATAGGGTTTGGTTTATCCGGGGTACATTCTCCGTTTAAATAATCGTTTATTCCATGTAAAGGGGAGCAAAAAAAGATGAAGCATGGCAAAAAGGTGATTCTGGCATCCGTATTGGCAATGTCTCTTATGGCGGCAGGCTGCAGCAGCAATTCCAATAACAGTGCGAATAGCGGCGCAACAAACGCATCCTAGACCAACGATGCAAAAGGAAACAGCGGCGCAGAAAAAGAAGCGCCTATAGAGATCTCGATCGGTTCGACCTGGAACCTTCCTTCCGCAGACGGGAACCCGACTCAGAAGTATTTGGAAGAGAAATACAACGTCAAATTCATCAACATGAATCTGACGGATGAAAGCTTTAAGCTCAAGCTCGCCTCTAACGAGATTCCGGATATTTTCCCGGGTACGCTGCAGGAAGCGGACATGGCGAATTACGCAAGACAAGGCATCATCGCAAGCATTTCGACCGATGAGATCAAGCAGTATATGCCGAAATATTCGGCGGACATCGATCAGGTCGATACGGCGGCATGGGGAATTGCCATGGTTGACGGCAAGAATTACGGTGTGCCGAGAATTTGGCTGAACGGCCGTTACGGCTTTATTCCTACTTACAACGGGGCGTGGCTGAACAAGATCGGTTATACCGAAGCTCCAAAAACGCTGGAAGAATACGAGGATGTTCTGACGAAATTCCGCAATGACGATCCGGACGGCAACGGCAAGAAGGATACGTACGGCATGACGGGCCGCGGCAAATCGGCACGAAACCAGCTGTTTAACGAAGTATTCGCCGCTTACGGCGTTAATCCTTATCAGTTTATGGCAGCGGCGGACGGTACGGTCACTTGGGGCGGGATCACCGACCAGGCGAAGGAGGCCGTGAAGAAGATTAATCAATGGTACAATTCGGACCTGATTGATCCGGAGTTCCTGACGGATGACCAGGACCAGATCAACACCAAATGGAACAGCCGGAAAATCGGCATTAAGGATAATTACATGTACCATCATTTGTTCGGCCAGCTGGAGCAGGACAAAGCAAACGGCTTCCCTGTCGTTTACGGCAAAGGTCTGATTGGCCCTGCCGGCAAATCCTATGTGATGTCCAACGGTCCTCTGCAGACCCCGCTCATGTTCGGCAAGCAGCTGGAGAAGAACGACAAGAAACGGATCAAGATCCTGCAGATGCTTGAAGACCTGGCGACTAACGACGAAGTATACCTGAGAACGACATACGGGGAAGAAGGCAAATCCTACGATATGGTAGACGGCGTTCCGGTATGGAAAAAAGAATACCTGGATACTCCGCAGCTCCAGAACGACCTTGGCACAGGAGGCTATTATAACCCGTTTGTAGACCGTTCGCTCTCCAATGCGAAGTTCCAGATGCCTGCCGACAAGCAAGCATTCTCGGATAAGCTGAATGCCGGCAACGAGATCGTTTCCGACCTTCTTGGACCAACTCCGCTGGAGTCGAAGACGAAATATTTGGCGAACTTGAACACGCTTGAGGATTCGTTCTATTCCAAGGTCATGGTCACGAAAGGCGATGCGGAGAAGGAATTTGAAGCCTTTAAATCGGAGTGGCTGAAAGCCGGCGGTCAGGAAATGCTGGACGAGGCGACTAAAGTGTATCAAGAACGTCAAGCCGCATTGAAATAATAGGCAAGGAAGGCTTCTGAACGAATTCAGGGGTCTTCCTTTTTTGGCAACTGGCACGGCGATGGAAAATCTCCTGAGGATAGAGGGTTGATCAAGTGGCGGATCACTATGCAGGTTATTTGTTTGCCTATTTCAAAGGCAATGAGACGGCCGAAGAAGAGCAGGTATACTTTGCGCTAAGCAAAGGAAACGACCCCCTGCATTGGCATGAGCTTAACGGAGGCAGGCCCGTGCTGACCTCGTATCTTGGGGAGGGCGGCGTACGGGATCCGTATTTGGCGCGATCGCCGCAGGGGGATAAGTTTTATCTTGTCGCGACGGATTTGAGTATTTACCGGAAGCCCGGCTGGAACCGGGCGGTCACCGAGGGCAGCCGGTCGATTATGGTCTGGCATTCGTACGATCTGGTTCATTGGTCGGATCAGCGGATGGTTGAGATTGCGAACGCGGAAGCAGGCTGCGCTTGGGCGCCCGAAATTTTCTATGATGCGGGCTGCCGGGAATACAAGGTGTTCTGGGCCTCAATGGCGGACTCTTCAGACGGGGGATCTGGCGGAAGGTATCACCGGATGATGGCTGCGGCAACGAAAGATTTTGTCCATTTCAGCAGGCCCGAAGTGTATATGGATTACGGCTATTCCGTGCTTGATGCAACCTTGATCGAGCATAACGGATTGATTTACCGGTTCGCAAAGGGCAAAAACATCATGCAGGAAGTAGGAACGGGTATTAAAAACGATAAGTACAGGATGATTCATGGGCAGGTGGAGCAGGATTTTATGGTCCGAGGCGAAGGCCCCATCGTCTTCAAATCCAATGTCGAAGAGAAATGGTATCTGTTTATCGATGAGTTCGGGTTTCGGGGCTATATCCCGCTGGTTACGTCCGATCTCGGATCCGGATACTGGCAAGTACCCGCTCAATATACGCTGCCCAGGCAGACGCGGCATGGTTCGGTTATCCCCGTCACGTTAGCGGAATACGATCGACTGCTGCAAGTCTATGGCTAGAACTTTATCCTTCTATTTATATTTGTCCGGATATCCTATAAAATTTAATAGAATTGCAAGCGTTAACATTACGGGGGGAAGAGGGGCGGGATAAGTCATGCGAATCTTGATTGCCGATGACGATGATTACACCCGGGAAGGCTTAAGCGAGACGATCGATTTCGAGAAATTCGGCATCCGGGAAGTGTTTCTCGCAAGCGACGGTGCTGAAGCATTAAGGCTCGCTGGGCTGAAGAAGCCGGATATTGTCCTGACGGATATCCGCATGCCCAAGCTGAACGGGATCGAATTTGCCGAGAAGCTTGCCGAGACTTCTCCGGAATGCCAGTTGCTATTTATGAGCGGGTATATGGACGTGGAATATCTCAAAAGCGCGATTAAGCTGTCCGCCGTTGAATATATCGAGAAGCCTCTCAAGCTGGGGGAAGTGGAGCAGGCGATATTAAAATCGGTCCGCACCATTCAGAGCAAGCAGAAGCAAACGGCCGTTCTGAATCAAAAGAATGAGCTGGAGCGGCAAAGATTGGCCGGCCTGCTGAGGGAGAGCGGCGCCAATCCGGATACCGTCAAGGAGTTATGCCAGGAAACAGGTTTTCCGGTGGGCAAGCGTTACGCGGGAATGATTGTGTCATGCCGGAAGAAAGAAGAGGGCAGCAGGGCCGATCTTGACCTCATCAATCGCTATTGGAGCAGCAACGGCGTCATGGCCATCGGGGAGCAGCTCGATCGTTACCGCTGCTTTGTTGTTGCCGCTTACGACAAGCAGGACTACAAGCGGATTCATTATTTGGCGGATTTATTTGTGAGAAAACAGGAGGCGTACAGCCTTGCCATAGGAGAGCCGGCAAACGGGCTGGAGTTGATGCCCGCAAGTTTCCAATCAGCCAGCCGGGCTTCGGAACGGTCGTTCTACGATCCGGAGCGCGGATTCTATCAGCCGCAGGAGGAGAAGGGGCAGAGCCATGCCGTACTTGCCAATCTGCTGCCGGAGTTTTACAAGCGGAAGGAAGAAAGTCCGGAGTTGCTCCCGGAGTGGGTGAAAGCTTCGTGCAGGCTGATAAGAGAACAGGAATACGCCGACCGTGCCCGGATCATCGCGATATTCGAGACGGCGGCGTTAGCCTTGGTCGGAGGCAGCCAGAAGCTGCTTATCGGACTGGAGAACGAATACGGCATTCATCGTGTAGAAGAAGCGTTGCGGGATTGCCGAACCCTGGAACAAGTAGAATTGACAATGAGCATCATCTGCTCGGCCTATTTGGAGGAGGTGAAGCAGACCTCGCCCTACTCGCGGCTGGTGCAGGATGTGCTTCACTATATTGCGGGGCATTATCAGAATCCGGATCTGGATTTGCGGATGATCGCCGACCATATGCATTTGTCTACCGCGCATTTGGGAATGTTGTTCAAGCAAGAGACCGGCGTATCGATTAAGCAGTATATCGGCGATTACCGGATAGGACTGGCGAAAAAGCTGGTCATGAGCGAGCATTACAAAATGAATACCATTGCCGAGCTGTGCGGCTATGCCAGCGCGAGCTACTTCGCCAAAGTATTCAAGGCTTCAACCGATTTGTCGCCACTTGAATACAGAAAGAAGACCTGATCCGGATGAACCTTATTCATGCTGTCAACGATATGCCTCTGCGCAAAAAAATTATCATTCTATTCGCCTTAATCGGGATTGTCCCGCTTATTATTACGTTCTTTATCTCCTATGGGGAGATCCGCAAGCTGGTTGTGAACGGGCAAAATTACGCCGAGAACCAGAGCTACGAGCAAACGCTGACAACCTTAAACCGCAAGCTGGAGCATATTGAGGAATTATCCTCCATGCTTATCGTAAACAAGGATATGGAGGCGATTCTCGCCAAGGGCTCGGCACGGATGAGCGTGGCCGACCAGATCGAGGTCTACGGCAATATCGTGGATTACACGCAAATTATGGTGTCCAGCTCGGACATTGACAGCATCGTATATTTTGTGGACGATAACTATGCTTTTACGGGCGTAGATACGTTATTCCGGCGGATGAACAGCATCCGGCAGCTGGATTGGGCGCAGAAGGTCATCGAGAACAAGGGCGGTCCCACCTGGACGTTAAACAAAGATATCGATACCCGCACGGGACAGTCCTATCTCTCCTTGAACAAGCTGCTCTGGAATCCGGAGGACTATACCTCCGCAATTGGCATCGTCTCGCTTAACCTGGAGCTGAAGCAAATTCAGCAAAGCTTGACGAAATCCAATCCGGAGCAGCTTGTTTATGTGGAGACGGCAGCCGGCGAGCTTGTGGCCGGCAGCGGCGGGAAGGAGCTGGAAACGATGCGGTTGGATAAGCCGTTTGACAGCAAGGGCTCCTATGTGAATGTCTCGCTGGCAAGCGGGTCCTATATGGCGAGAGGCCAAGAAATAGGGGATACCAATCTGTATTTGATGTCCGTTATTTCGCACCGCGCCGCCACGAAGAGCATTAATGAAATCAAATATCAGATGGGGATGGTTTACGTGATCATCTGTCTCCTTCTGCTTTTGTTTATTTTCCCGGTGGCCAGATCGATTACCCGCAGAATTTATCTGCTGATGAACAAGATGAGCCAGGTTCGGCAGGGCCGCCTGAACGAGCTGGATATCCGGACAAGCAAAGACGAGGTCGGCCAGCTTATCTTAAGCTATAATTACATGATTAACAGCGTGCAGGAGCTGATGGTCGAGCAGTACAAATTAGGCCAGGAGAAAACGCAGGCCGAGCTGAAGGCGCTCCAGTCCCAGATCAATCCCCATTTCTTGTACAATACGCTGGATATGCTGAACTGGATGGCGCAGAAGGAAGAGCGGGACAACATTCAGCAGATTATTTATGCGTTGTCCGATTATTACAAGCTGATTCTGAACAAAGGCAATGATTTTGTTACGGTCAGGGATGAGCTGAGGTTAAGCTCGATTTATATGGAGATTCAGAAGAAACGGTTCAAGAACCGGGTCCAGCTTGAAATGGAAGTGGAGGAATCGGTGATGGATTGCATGCTCCCGAAAATTACGATTCAGCCGCTTGTGGAGAACGCGATTCTTCACGGTGTCTCGGAGAAGCCCGGCGGCCGGGGCACCATCCGGATTACGGGCCATATTGAGGGGGAACGCCTCATTATGCGAATCAGTGACGATGGCGTCGGTATGCCGGAAGAGGGAGGCGGCGGGCAGCGAAAGCATCGCGGGAGCGGTTACGGCCTAAGCAATATCAGGAAGCGGCTGGATTTATATTTTGGCCAAACAGCCGAGCTGCAGCTTCAAAGTACGCCAGGCGAGGGAACCGACGTGACGATAAACGTTCCGGTAACTCATCGTTGAGTAGAGGCAATGGATGCAAGGGGATGAGGAAAGATGAGGTTGTTTCGAATAACTCCGGCCTTGCTGACGATCCCTCTGGTACTGGGCGGATGCATGGGGCAGGACAATATCCCCGATAGGGCGGAGGTTGCGGAGGCGGTAAAGCCGGTCATTCAGTTAAACGCGATTACGATGGGAAATCCGCCGGCAAGAGGCATGGATTCCTTTTACAAGCAGCTGGACGAATTAACGATACGGGATTTCGGAGCTACGGTCCGGTTTGATTTTATTCCGTGGGATGAAGAGAAAAGCAATATCGGCATGGCGATTGCCTCGAAGAAATACGATTTCTACGTAGGTGGTCCGTGGTCGGATTTCAAGTCCTTTGCAGCCAAAAACGCGTTTGTCGATCTGACACCGCTATTAGGCGAGGTGCCGGCGCTGGTGAAGCATTACAAAGGGATGCTGGAGCAGATGAAGATCGACGGCAGGCTGTACGGCATTCCTCAGCTGAACGTACCGGGGGCCGGTCGGGAAGGGATGCTGTATCGCGAGGATCTGCGGAAGAAGTGGCAGCTGCCCGAGATGAAAGATTTTTCTGTCATGGAGCAATATTTGTATAAGGCGAAAGAAGAGTTTCCGGATACGCCCATGATTATCGACAAGCGTTACAGCGATAACCTGTGGCTTGCCCTGACGGGGGATAAGTATTATTCCGTCGCCGAGTTTGCGGTAGCGCCGATTAACGATCCGTACAAGGTCATCAGCATGTTTGATACGCCGGAGTATAAAGGGATGGTCGCAAAGGCCAAAGAGTGGTACGACGCCGGCATTGTGGATCATGATATTCTCGGGGCCCAGGAGAATGAAACAACCAAGACATTGGCATTAATGAAGGAGAATAAAAAGCCGCTGGAGTTTAATAACCATTTTGGCGCGGTCAGCAATTCGTATATTTCGGCGTTAAAGGCCGCTTATCCGGAGCAGGAATACGGCTGGATGGATTACAAGTTCGATATGTTCCCGAGTACGTTGTTTCTGCCGAATACCTCGGCGAATACTACAACGCAGATCTCGATTGGTTCGAACTCCCGGTATCCGGAGATAGCTCTTCAATTTCTGGAAAAAGCCCATACCAATCAAACCTATTATAATCTTCTGGTATACGGCGTAGAGGGCGAGAATTACAAGCTGCAGGGCGGCATGATCTCTTACGACGGGATTAAGGAAGAGAATAAGAAGCAGGCTTGGACAGGATTAATGGACGGCTACATGAACGTTCCAGTCCGCTATCCGGAAGAATGGCAGGCAATCGTAGACAAGCTGACCGTTAAGGAGGGCCCAAAGCTGGCCGAAAAGAACGGTGTTGACCCGTACCAAAATTTCCTGTTCGATACGTCCTCCTTATTCGACGAGCTGTCCAGTCTGGAGACGGTTCAGGAGCAGTACGTTCAACCGCTGAATCTTGGGATAAGTAAGGACATAGAAGGCGACCTGGCCGCGATGAAGCAGAAGCTGAAGGAAGCGGGCATTGACCGTTATTTGAAGGTGCTGCAGGAGCAGCTGGATGAGATGGAAAAGAAGGAGAGGAAGCAGCCTTGATCGGCTGCTTTTTTGTTGAAAAATAGGATCTCAATATGTAACTTTTACAGCTTATCCATCGTCTAGTGGTTTGTGGAAAAAATTAGGTTATGAAAACGAGTGAAGAAGGAGATCCATTCATGAGATTAGGATTTGATATTCTTATAATCGCGGTTCCCGTAACGCTGCTTTATTTGATTATAAGAATAAGTTTATGGAAAGTGTTCAGAATCAAGTTGATTCGGGAGGTTCTTCATCTATCTTTTGTTTTATACACGTCTTCCGTCGTATTTATTGTGTGGCTTTATTATGCGGCGCAAACGGAATATATGTTGTATAATTATATCCCTTTCAAAACCATCGTTGGTTACCTACAGGAGATCCCTTCCAACACGGCGTTCAAAAATATTATAGGAAATCTCCTCATTTGCTTGCCGTTTGGTTTTTACTATTATTTTAATATCCGGGTCATTCCCAAAATGAATATAGCCATTTATGCGGTCGCGATCCCGTTTATTATTGAATTCGGACAATGGATCATGTATTTCATTCATCTAGGAATGAGGGCCGTTGATATTGACGACGTTATCTTAAACGGTTCGGGTATTCTAATAGGATATTACATAACGAAAGGCCTTTTTCGGAAGAAGAGGCGTTCGGTTAAATCTACTGAAATGGTATTGAGCCGTTAGTAAAGCAGTCTGCCTGCTGGCAGGCTGCTTTACGCATTTCTTCCTTTATTAAGCAGGAATACTTATCCAACTGTCGAATAGGAGTCATTCGATCTACATTCGAACAAATAGGATGGTTGCGAAAGTGAAAGAATTACCTCAAATGACAAGCAACGACAGTCAAAAGTCATACCGCCATTGGATTATAGGCATTCTATTGCTTCTCATTCCCTTTACTGTTGCGATCTATGCTTATTGGCCCCAGTACTATAGTTTCACGACTACGGGCGAGATCGTTCCGATGCAAGAGATCGAAGTCGACGGCAGCGTTAACTTCGTGTATGTCCAAGAAGGCGTTACGCGCAACCGGTATGAGAAGTATTCCGTTGGCCTTCGCGATTCGGAAGCCGAATTTACGAAGGTCGATTCCTCGGCTGAAGACGATCTTAGCGCAATGCTCGACTTTGAGGAAGAAATGCGTAATGAAACGATCCACCATGCCATTGATTCGGCCTCCGAGGTAAGCTCCACCGCGATCATACAAGATCGGCGGAATGAGCGGCTTCAGCAGATCATCGAAGAAACCTCGGATTATTACGGGGACTCCATCGGACTAATGCTGGGGATTGGGCTGGTAGAGGAAACGATGCAGGAGGATTTCTCTCAAGACGGCACGATTATTATCGCGGGCACGGGAACGCTTGAAGAAGACCATACAGTCGGCTCCGTTGGAGCTATCCGGGATAAGCTGCGAACGGCCGAAGCGGCGGGTGCGGATATTTTCTTCGTGCCCAAGGATAAAGAGACGTTTATGTATCCGGGGCTCAGCAATGAAGAAGAAGCCGAGTTAACCTCGGAAAAACTGCGTTTGAAGCTCGAGATTGTCCCGGTTGCGACATTAGAAGAAGCTATTTCCTATTTGCGGCAATTACCTAAACCCTATCTCCGGAGCGTGATTAAACCTTGAAATTGAAGTCAAAGACTTTGTCGAACGTATTGAAGATATTGCTGTGGGTACTTGCCGGATTTGCCTGTGCCGATTTGGTAAGCTCCATTGTGTATACGGCAAGTCTGGATGCTTTCACCGCTTATATTTACGATTTCTACGGTTTCGTCGAGATCGTATCCTCCGTTCTGTATTATATTGCCGCGGTTGTCTATCTTATCTGGATCTATTGCGTTCATCTCGATATGAAAGCGATCTTTCCTAGCTTCGCCCGTTCGCCGGGAAAAGCGCTTGCGTGCATTCTGATTCCCGTTTACAACTTATTCGGGATTCCTTCTATTTACCGAATGATTGGACGAAGTTATCTGGAAGAAACAGACGGTGCCAAGAAGGAAGGGCGCTGGATCTGCAGCCTGGCATTGCCGCTTCTTCTATTCATGATGATTTCAAACGGTCTTGGCCGTATGGTTAATCAAGCCGACGAGCTGAGCGGATCGATGATTCTTATCCTGAGTTTAGTTACGCTGATCCTATACATGTGTTTTTTGATCCTCTGCATCCAAGTATCGCGCGGTTTGCATATTGCCCGTCTAGAGATCTTCTCAAGGCAATCCAACGATTTTAATGCCGGTGACTTTGAAGAAACCACCGTTGGGCAGCCGACCGCAGCTCATTAGCTTGAATATTGAGCAATAAAAGAAGCCAAGTACTTCGGATACTTGGCTTCTTTTATTGCTGAGGCACTTACAGTGCACTTATGCCTGGATTTCTAAAAATTCTTTTATATGTTTTATACCCGGAAAAGGGTTCCCGAATTTGCTAGTATAGGAGTGTAACACAATTGAATAGGGTTTGAGGATCTTTTGCTATCGGAATTTGATGTAGACAGACTAGGGGGGGCTTATGGTTGACGTTTTTGCTGTCGCAGATATTATTGTTGAGCATATTAAAACTCATTACTCCGAGGATATTTCGATTGTCGGATATTACGGATCTTATTTGCAGGTCTTGCTAGATTCATGGCGCTTCGAGACAAGATATCGGGCATTGGAAGCGAATCCAATGCATCGTTAATGGTAAATAAAGCAGAATCCGTTATAAAGGAATGCCTTGCCGGCTTGGCTAATATGCGGATTTTTACAGACTCTAAAGATCTGTCCTATTTTCGGATTCAAGCTCAAAAGATTGCTGGAGACATTTTCAAGTCCCTTGGCTTCTTGAACCAAATCTATTATAAGCGAAGCTGGGGCCACTATCGTGAGCAAGTCAGAGATCTCAAGGTAAAGCCGGAACAACTAGATCAATACCTGGATACGATTATGTTCAGCCATAGTCCGGATGATATTTTAATGGCGTGCGAGAAACTGACGGCTTCCACCATTCGTCTTATATCGGAGAAAAGAAACAATCTGGTAGAGAATCGCTCTTACAAAGAACGTATGAAGGGATACTACGAAGAGGAACGGGGGATGATGAACAAGCTGTTGACCGCATGCGAAAAGGGCCATTACGAAACAGCCTTCTTTGTTTCTGCCGGCTTGCAAGACGGACTAGCCCGAATATTGTACGCGGCGGAAAAAGGGCGTTGGCCTGGTCTTGGTGACATAGGGGATTATCGAGAGTATTACGTTCGTTTTGGATATCCGGATCTTGTCTCGCTGCTGGATCCAACTAATTTCGAACCGTTACGGTTAGCCGTGTTGCAGCTTATCGTTCAGTTGGAGAAGCATCTCATAGCGGAGGGTGTAGCCTTAAATTCCTTCGACTCTGTTGCTGAATTCGAAGCATTTTACACCAATAAAATATAAAAATAAGATCTAATAAGCTCCGGACAATCCGTCCGGGGCATTTCTTTGCTTACGCAAAAGTTACAGGAATCTTGCAAAATTGCGATAGGAGCGGTCGGGGCCTCGCTCTATAGTTAAAGTAGATTGGACGAAAGGAGGAAGGATGCCGATTCAAAGCGTTTTATGGCGAGGTTATTTGTAAGCGGTATCATCTTACTAGAGGAGGAGTTATTGGTGGGGCAATTAACTTTCAGCAGGGTATGGACGAGGCTGTTGTCCATGATCGTTACCGTGAGCATGGCGGCGTCGATGCTGCCGCAAGGGGCGGCAGCGGCGGCCGAGGATACCGGTGAGGGGAACAGCTCCGGCTATACCGTTACCGTTCAGGAAAGCATCAGCAGCAATGGCTTTACGCATCCCGGCGTCGGATTAACGAAGGACATTCTGGAGAACATGCGGGCTCAAGTGCTTGCGCATAAGGAGCCTTGGTATTCGTATTACACGGCCATGACAACCTCGGCTCAAGCCTCCAAGACCGTGTCGATCAAAAATCAAAGCGCAACCGACCCAACGAAACCGTTGTCCAATTTCTTTAACAGCCAAGGCATTCAATCGAGATTTATAAGCGATGCCCTGCTGGCCTACACGCAATCCATTATGTATGTCGTAACCGGCGATGCGACCTACCGGGCAAATGCGATGAAGGCGATTCGGATCTGGTCCCAAATGGATCCATCCCAATACGCGTATTACACGGATGCTCATATTCATACCGGGATTCCGCTTAACCGGATGGTAACGGCAGCTGAGATTTTGAGATATACAAGCAGCCCCTCGCCGGAATGGGAGTGGACGGAGCAGGATACAACGAATTTTTCAAACAACCTGATTAATCCGGTTATTGAAACGTTTCAACACAGCAACAACTATTTCATGAATCAGCATACGTATCCGTTAATGGGCGCGATGGCCGGTTATATTTTTACGAACAATAAAGAGAGATATAATGAGGCCGTTGAATGGTTCACCGTGAATAAGACAGCGAATGACCAGGGCTTTAACGGATCCATTAAACAGATGTTCCGCATGGTGGATACGAATGACCTGACGGGAGAACCGGTAACGCCGCATGTGCAGCATTTGGAGATGGGACGGGACCAGGCTCACGGAGGCGGCGATTTAACGAACGCGGCGATCCTATCGCGGATGCTGCTGGCGCAGGGAACAAAGGTAGACCCGGTAGACGGTACCGTCTCCGAAAGCGCGGATGCCGTGGGTCCATTCGAGTTTTTGGATGACCGCATTCTCGCAACCGCCGATTATTTCTGGCAATATATGCTTGGCTATGATACCCCTTGGACGCCTGTGGCTTACGCGATTTCGCCGGACGGTACGATCCGGGACACGTATAACCATCTTGCTGCCGGGTATAGGGGCAGGTACAATACCGCGAACTTCTGGGACCTCTATTACTACTATACATACGCGAGAGGGATCGATGTTGCCGAGAAGGCGCCGTATTATTTCGAAGCCTTTAAGAAAAGAACTCCGCTTACGTTTTATTACGGCGGCGGGCTTAACAACAACTGGGATAACGTCGACGGTGGAGGCGACTTCTGGCTGTATATCCCGAAGCAAGCGGAGGCTGAAGGCGCGTCTTATCTGCCAAAACGGCAAGCAAGCCCATCAATCATGGAAGTGGAAGACCGTTACACTGCGTTGGACGCTCATTCCGTGACCAAGCAGGAGGGAGATGCCTCTTATGTCCGCATGAATGCGACGGAAGCGGGAACTACGGTTGCTTATCTAAGCTCGGGTTACGGCTTGCAGACCTTTGGCTTGAAAATCCGGACCAACGGCCCGGCTGATCTCGATATGCTTGGCGCGGCCTGGACCTTGCCGGATACCAACGGACAATGGAGGTATGTGACGGTTTCCGGCTTTATGGGGGATATCGCGTATTTGACAGTGAAAGGATCAATCGGCACCATCGTCGACATCGATCATATTAACGCTCAGGCAGCAACGCAATTAACGCCGCCGGCGTTTAAGTCCGGAAGCTCGGATTTGAAGGTATATACGTTTGTTGGCTCGGCCCTTACTCTCGATCTCTCTGCGGATGATGCCAATAGTGCCGATACGATCACCTATTCGCTGGCTAATAAACCGGAAGGTGCAACGCTAAATGACTCAACGGGCGCATTTAACTGGCAGCCTGCAGAGGCCGGTGAGTCAACCTTAATAGCTGAAGCATCCGATGGAACAAGCGTTTCGGCGAAAAAGATTACCATCGTTACGGCTTCGGACCGGGTATCCGCCGTAAAAGCGGCTATAGCGCCATACGATCCATCCGCCGTTTATGTGCTAGACTCGCTTGCTCAATACGAAGCGGTCTATAACGAGACGATCGGGATGTTAAATACGGCATCCAATGATGCGTTTAATCGGCAGCTGGGCAAGCTTAGGCAATCGGCGGAAAATCTTGCGTTAACGACGCCTCTCCGGGCGGATGGCAGCATTCATTACTCCGATTCCGTTTTCTGGTCCAGCTGGGGAGCCGACGTTACCAAGATGGACGATTTGAGCTATGATACGGGCGGCTATTACGGACTTGCGCTTGGATCAGCTCCTAACCTGTACCATATTCTTGATTTCGGGCCCGATTATAAAGTATCCGCGACGAGGTTTGGATTCCAGAGCAATATTTTCGCCGATCGGCTTGCCAACTCAACGGTGTATGGCTCGAATGACGGGGAGAACTGGACGCGGCTGACGCCAGGCGCTACGCGAATGACGCAGGAATACCAGACCCTGGATGTGGATGAAGCGCGCCGGGACGAGAAGTACCGTTACATCAAGCTTGAAATGATTAAACCTCTGCCTGATGTTCTATATGGCATCGTCCGAAATTTCCTGGAGCTGACCGAATTTAGAATTTACGGGACACGTTATGAGACCGGCAATAAATTGGCTTCCGTATCCATGAGCTCGGAACAAAGCGTAAACGGCAAGATTACCACCGGGGATACCGTTAAGATTACCATAACGGCACGCGATGCCATTCAAAATGTCAAGGTTCGAATTCAAGGTCAGGATGCCGCGGTGAGCACATCCGATCAGAAAACATGGACGGCAGAAGCGAAGATGCTCCCGGCCGCTCCAACCGGATCGGTTAAGTTTGCCATCGACTATGAGAAAAGGGACGGAACAAGCGGCGACACGGCTTATTCCACAACGGACAGCTCGGCCTTATTCCTCGTTGACGGAACGACCTATCTGGATGTAACCAGCCTGGCGAAAGTGACGGCTTCCGACCCGCAATGGCCGGGGACCGGCTTATCCGCCGAGCAAGTGGGCTATTTATTGTTTGACGGCGATCCTGGTACTTACGGAGATTTGACGAATAGCACGGGGACTTATACGGTTGATTTCGGAGAAGGGGCAGCGGTAGAGTTGAACGAAATCGTACTCCTGCCAAGAGCGAGCCATCCGGCCCGAATGAACGGGCTTATTATTCAAGGCTCCAACGATAATTCGAGCTGGACCAACCTGACAACGGCGGTGGCGTCATCCCAAGCGAACAAGTGGTTTGACATTAGCGGCAATCAGCTGTTGGAGCATAAGCCCTACCGTTACTTCAGGCTGTATAATCCTACCGCTTGGAGCGGGAATGTTGCCGAAGTAGAGCTGCATGGCAAATATACGGCATCCGCGGAAACCGTAGCATCCAAAATCACGAGTATTGCGGTGCCGGCAAAAGGCGCGGCAAGCCTAACGCTTCCGAGGGTTCCGGACGGTTATTCCGTATCGGTTGCATCCGCGGCACCGGAAGGAATCATTGGCACGGACGGTACGATTACGCAGCCGGCTATGGACACCATCGTCTCCGTTGTACTGTCGGTTACGAATGAAGCAGATGGGACTACAGCTAATACAAGTGCGATTAACGTTGTTGTACCAGGGAAATACGCGCCGATTCAGATCGTTGTAACAAAGCTTGCGACCGTTACAGCCTCCGACAATCAATACGTGAAAACAGGGAGCGGCCTGACGAAGGAACAGGTAGGTTATCTGCTGTTTGACGGCAATACGTCGACTTACGGCGATCTGGTTACCGGTCCGGGCTCTTCCTATACCATTGACCTTGGCGTAAATTCTTCCGTTAGCCTGACTCAGATTAAGCTCTATCCAAGAGCGGCGCTGGCCGGCAGGCTGGACGGACTGATAGTCCAAGGCTCCAACGATAACGCGAGCTGGAGCAATTTGACGACTCCGGTTACGGGGGCCCTGTCCAATGCCTGGACCGATATCCGGCTGGATAAAATCATTGATCATGGAGCTTACCGGTATCTCAGGCTGTATAACGCCGGGAACTGGTACGGCAATATTGCGGAGGTTGGGATCTACGGTTATTACGACTATGATCTCCATTCCAAAATCGTACAGCCGGAGGGATTCACACAAGCAAGCTATTACAAGTATTTAAAAGAAATAGACCTTATCAAGGCTGCGAACAATCAGCCGGGCGCCGATAAAATGGAGATTCTGAACCAGCTGCTGGCCGCAAGAAATCTTCTTGTTTCCTTGGCTGATCTCTATCCGAAGATCCCCGTGACGGCCGACATGACGCTTGCCTCTTCCGATTCCTGGGACGGCACGGCCGATGCCGCGACGAATGGCTGGCGCGCCTTTGACGGGGATACGGCTACATCCCCGGATACAAAAACCGCATCGGGCTGGGCTCGCATTGACCTCGCGGCAGGCAACGAGAAGGTGGTCGGCAGCATACGGTTTATCGGCAGAAACGGGAATATCGCAAGGATCAACGGCGCTCAGATTCAAGGCTCGAACGATGGCATCAACTATGAGACTTTGTTTACGATTAATGGCATATCGGATTTCAAATGGTATTCGCAGCTGCTGGACAACGGCAAGGCTTACCGGTACTTGAGATATTACACGCCAAGCGGATATGCCAATATTGGAGAAATCGAATTCCGTGAAAAAACCGTAGACCGCACGCTGCTTGAGCTGTTTATAGAAGAAGCAAAAGCGATAGACTTAGAACCGTACACATCCGAGAGCGTCACGGTTTTCCAGGCGGAACTGGCGGCTGCGCAAGAGTTATGCATGAATGCAAATGCTGCGCAGGCTGAGATTGATTCGGAAGCGGCGAAGCTTCGGCAGGCACAGGATAACCTGAAGGTTCAGGTTCCGCTAGCCGCGGATGTGCCGGGGAAAGCGGTCCTGTCGGACAACAACGGACATGACAGCGGCTTAAAAGACGGAAGCTATACCGTTACGATGAACCTCTGGTGGGGCAATAACGGTACCGTATATAAGCTGTACGAGAATGGGGAGTTGATTGATACGCAGAAGCTCGCCGACAAATCGCCTGAAGCGCAAACCGTAAAGACGGATATGACGGGCAAAGCAAACGGAACGTATACGTATACCTGCGAGCTCACGAATTCGTTCGGAACTACGGCATGCGCTCCGCTGGTTGTCGCCGTAACGGATGCTAATCCTGGCAAGCCGGTATTATCGAACGACAACTGGGATAACAACGGCGAATACAAGATCTCCTTGAATATGTGGTGGGGAACAAACGCAAGCGAGTACCGGCTTTATGAGAACGGGCAATTGATAGATAAGCAGGCTCTGGAAGCCGGTACGCCAAATGCGCAATCCGCGGTAACGGCGATTTCGGACAGGGCGCCTGGCGAGTATGTCTATGAAGCCGTCCTCGTTAACGCTGCGGGAGAGACCAAGAGCGGGAAAATGAGCGTAACCGTTAAATAGCGCGAACCGCATTTAAGCGGCAACGAGACTGTCCAAACGGCAGTCTCGTTTGCTTATGAAGGAGCTAATAAACAAGTATTGACAGTTTCCGGAAGTCGGGAATATAATTAAAACCAGATTATTGTAAGCCTTTTCAATCGAGCTCTATAATTACCAATACCCGTCAATGGGTATTCATTTTTCAGCAATTATGAAACCCGTTTCATGAAATAGGTTTCAGACTTGGCTGAGCAGGAGGACTTATGAGCGGCAATAACGGAAACGGAAACGGACTTATCGACGGGGATACTTTCATTCAAATCAAGCCGGAGAACGGTTACGACGGGTTTGAAGGCTGGGGCACCTCGCTTGCCTGGTGGGGGCATATTGTCGGCCAGTGGAGCGATCGGAATAGGCAAGATGAGATCATGGATCTTATTTTTGATGCGGATAAAGGTCTAGGCTTAAACATCATCCGGTACAACATCGGCGGCGGGGAAAATCCGGCGATCCAGCCTAACACGCTGCGTCCGGGCGGCGATGTTCCGGGCTTTCAACCGGAGAAAGGCATATGGGACTGGAGTGCCGACGAGGGTCAACGGAACGTCTTGCTGGCAGCGATGAAGCGCGGGGCTGATATTGCCGAAGCCTTTTCGAATTCGCCGCCCTACTGGATGACGATAAGCGGTTCCGTTACGGGTGCGGAAGACGGCGGAAATAATCTGCGTGAAGAATGTTACGAGGAGTTTGCGGATTATTTAACGGAAGTGGTTAAGCACTACAAGGAAGCGCACGGCGTTGCCTTCCGGACGCTTAATCCGTTGAATGAACCGGTCTCGAACTGGTGGAAGAAGGGCAATATTCAAGAAGGCGCTCATTTTTCGCTTGATAAACAGATGGATATCATTAAGCAAACCGCCCGATCCCTCCAATTAAAAGGCTTAACCGAAACGGCAGTCAGCGCACCCGATGAAAATAGCGTGGATGAAACGCTGGAAATGCTGCACGGCTACGACGAGGAGACGTTTAACAGCTTATCGCAAATCAATACCCATTCTTATAACGGCGTTCGCCTCGAGGAAATTCGGAAGCTCGCTCAGGAGAAGGGGAAAAAGCTGTGGATGTCGGAGTACGGAACCGGCGGGACGGGACCGCATGATCACGGGGATATGACCAGTGTGATGGAGCTGGCTGAGAGGGTCATTACGGATCTGCGGCTGCTGCAGCCCGCAGCTTGGGTATATTGGCAGGCCGTGGAGGACGAAAGCGCCCAGAATAACTGGGGATTTATCCACTCCGATTTCAGGCATGGCGAGAACCAATACGAAATAACGAAGCAATATTACGCGATGGCTCAATTCAGCAAGTTTATTCGTCCCGGCAGCCGTATTTTATGTCCCGACGATCGCGATTCCATTGCGGCTTACGATGCAGAACGCAAGCAGCTTACGGTGGTTGTTCATAATCGGGAAGGGCAAAGACGAATCCGTTACGACCTTGGCCCTTTTGTCCCAGACGGCACAACGGCCAAGCTGTACCGTACATCGGAGCAGGAAAACCTGGTTGAAGCGGAGTTGTTCATTCATAGTAACAAAATTACGGTTAATCTCGAGGCGCAGTCCGTGACGACTGTGGTCGTATCCAATATAACTCTATAAAAAGAGAAATAGGGAGGAGTACTTCAAATGCAGGAAACCATCCAACCCACGAATGGACTGCCGCATAAAAATACGGCTGTTCAATATAACGCATTCAGTTACAACATTAACGGTGAGCAAGTGTTCCTGAACAGCGCGGCTATTCATTATTTCCGCATGCCTAAGGAAGAATGGCGCGAGGTGCTTGTGAAGGCGAAGCTGGCCGGCATGAATTGCGTCGATACTTATTTTGCGTGGAACGTCCACGAGCCTGAAGAAGGACAGTGGAGCTTCGAAGGCGATAACGACTGCGGCGCTTTTCTGGATCTTTGCCATGAATTGGGACTGTGGGTCATTGCCCGTCCAGGTCCGTTCATTTGCGCGGAATGGGATTTCGGCGGCTTCCCATACTGGCTGAATAATAAGAAGGATATGAAATTCCGGGCTTACGATAAACAGTACCTGACTTACGTCGACCGCTACATGGACCGGATTATCCCGATTATCCGGGAGCGCGAGATTAACGCCGGCGGCTCGGTTATCCTTGTGCAGGTCGAGAACGAATACGGTTATCTGGAAACCGACGAGGCTGCGCGCGACTATATGCTTCATCTTAGAGACGTCATGCTGGAACGCGGCGTAACGGTACCGCTGATCACGTGCGTCGGCGGCGCGGAAGGCACGGTTGAAGGCGCGAACTTCTGGTCCGGAGCGGACCATCATTATAATAATCTGGTGCAAAAGCAGCCGGATACGCCAAAGATCGTAACCGAGTTCTGGACCGGCTGGTTCGAGCATTGGGGTGCGCCTGCGGCAACGCAGAAGACGGCAGCCCTATACGAGAAAAGAATGCTGGAATCGCTGCGGGCCGGTTTTACGGGCATCAGCCATTACATGTTCTTTGGAGGTACCAACTTTGGCGGTTACGGCGGCCGCACGGTTGGCGCGAGCGATATTTTCATGGTGACCTCCTACGACTATGATGCACCGCTTAATGAATACGGTCGCGTAACGGAGAAATACAATACCGCCAAACGAATGTCCTATTTCGTGAATGCAACGGAAAACGTCCTGCTGAGCGCGGTTGAAGGCGCTGCCGGTTCAGCAGCTCTTCCGCAAGGCTTTGCGGCACGTGTTCGCGAGAAAGGCAATGAGCGGATCTGGTTTGTGGAGAGCTCGAAGGACGAGCGGGAAACGACCAGCATGACGCTGCCGGACGGACGGACCATTCCGGTTACGGTTGGCCCTCATGCCATCGTTCCCGTCATCGACAGGCTTCAGGTGGAACCGGGCGTTTATCTGACCTGCAATACGTATCTTCTTGCCAACGAGCTGATCGACGGGCAGCAAACGCTTATGGTGTACGCGGAGAACGGCCAGCGTTCGCATATCGAGCTGGAATCCGGGCAGCCCATCCGGGTTGAGGATGACGGTGTCAGAAGACAACTGCTGGAAGGCGACAGAAGAGTTGTTTTTGATCTTTGCCACTTCCAGGAGGCGCAGTTCGTTCAACTGACCGTTGGCGGCAAGCCTTACCGGATTATCGTCATCAACAAAGACAGCGCGGACCGGGCTTGGCGGATTGCCGGCAAGAACGGGTCTAACTGGGCGATTGGCTACGCAGACTTCGACCTGCTTGCAGACGGTACGTTCCGTGCTGCCCTCCAGGATAGCGATGCGGAGCCGATTCTTCTGGGCGAATGGGCAACTCTCCCTGGAGGACAGCTTGCTCCATACGTGTATTTGCAAGCGCCGGCTTTAGAAGGCTGGACATCCGAAGCCTGCGAGCTGTCGGCGGCGCAAGGCCGGGAGGCTTCGCAGCCGAAAGCTTTCTCCGAGCTTGGTCAGCCGTATGGTCATTTGCTCTACGAATGCGACATCGACGCAGGCAGCGAGAGTGCCGCAAATCTCGTTATCTCAAGACTCGAAGATACCGCCAGAGTGTACGTTAACGGCAAGCAGCAAGCGCTTGTGCAAAAGGTCGGAGCAGCGGCGGTGGAAGTGCGGCTTGCGCCGAACAGCAAGAACCGGCTGCAAATTCTGGTGCAAAATATGGGTCGTCTCAATTTCTCGCCGTATTTGGGCGAAGTGAAGGGGATCGCCGGAGCCGTCTATGCGGACGGACAATCGGTTGATCTGCTCGGCGGCTGGAAGCATGAAGACGCAACGGTTCATCTGAACGAGGTCAATTCGATTGCGGGCGGCAGCGTGATCCGCAGAGCCTTCACCGTGGAGGCCGGTCTTGACCGCGCCGTTCTGGTAGGCGCGATCAGCGGACGCCTCAGCATTAACGGCAAGGAAATCAAGCTGGAAGGCTATCAGGATTGGTTCCTGCATCACACGCTGGACATCTCGGACTATATTCAGGAAGGCTCCAACCTGATCGAGATGGCTTACGTAAAATCGCCGCTGCAGCGTCTGGAGCTGCTCTTGTCTTCCTCGAAGAACGAGTTGGGCGGATGGCGGATCGCCGATGTCGAGCAGCTTAACCGTAAACCGTACGCGGGAAGCACCGGAGCTCCGGCGTGGCATACCGTGCAATTCGATAAACCGGAGCTTCCGGCGGATGTTAACGCCAAGCTGAAGCTGCGTTTAACGGGTATGAGCAAAGGAACGTTGTGGCTTAATGGCATCAACCTTGGCCGTTACTGGCAGGTTGGTCCTCAGGAGGATTACAAAATTCCGATGGCATGGCTGAAGGAGCGCAACGAGCTTGTCCTGTTTGACGAGAACGGCGCAAGCCCGTCGAAGGTACGCCTTCTTTATGATCAGGCATCCAGCAGGCGCTGGATTTCTATTCCATCCCAGCCATGGCTTTAAAATAAATAGGTTATGAGTAACCGCTGCTTAGATGATGCGTTCAATTTTTGAATCAGTCATATCGGGCAGCGGTTTTTTCTGAGTTGTTGTAATCGTTTGCATGAAGGGGGGTGATGCCGAAGCGTCCGTCTCACCTGAGAACCGTCAGAAGTGATGAGCAATCTCAAATAAGGAGAGGAAAACATGAAAAGGATCAAACGAGTTCTGGCAGGGGCTTTGGCAGGCGGCATGCTTGCGGGAAGCTTCGGGATAACCGCATCGGCGGCAGGCTCTTACACCGCCGTTGCCGATCCGTCTTTGCAGTATCAGACGATTGAAGGCTGGGGAACTTCGCTGGCCTGGTGGGGAAAGGTAGTAGGCGGTTATGCCAACAAGGATGAATACGCGGACAAAATGTTCAGCACGACAAGCGGGATTGGCCTAAACGTTCTCCGCTACAACATCGGAGGCGGCGAGAATCCAAGCTTGAGTTACCTGGAATACCGGAAGGCCGTGCCCGGCTTCCAGCCGACGCAAGGCGTATATGATTGGACGGCCGACGCGAACCAGCGGTACATGCTCCAAGCCGCAAAAACAAGAGGCGCCAACGTATTTGAAGCCTTCTCCAATTCCGCTCCTTACTGGATGACCAATAGCGGCAGCGTTACCGGCGCATCCGGCGGGGCTAATAATTTAAAGAGCGATTATTACGATGATTTTGCCGATTATTTGACGGAGGTCGTCAAGCATTTCCGCGACAGCTGGGGGATTACCTTCAAGACCCTGACCCCGCTGAACGAGCCGGTATCCACTTGGTGGTCGCTTGGCAACAATCAGGAAGGCATGCACTTCGACCGGGCTAATCAGGATACGATTCTGAGCCAGGTGAATGCCTCCCTTGCCGCGAAGGGTCTCACGGGAACCAAGCTGAGCGCCCCGGAAGAATACAGCATAGATGATTCCGTAACCTCTTATAACAGCTACTCAAGCGCAGTCAAATCGGCATTGGCACAGGTCAACACGCATACGTACGGCGGAACGAACAGAGCGGCCTTCCGCAACATCGCGGCATCCAACGGGAAGACGCCTTGGGTCTCGGAGTACGGAGACGGGGATGCCAGCGGCCTCACGATGTCCCGCACCATCTTGAAGGACATCCGCAACATGGGCGTAACCGCGTGGGTTTATTGGCAGGCGGTAGATAGCGCGGATGGGTGGGGCTTTTTCAAAAACGTGCTGAACAGCACGCAGACGACAAGCTACACGGTGAACAAAAAATATTACGTCATGGGAAATTACAGCAAATTTATCCGCCCGGGCTACAAGATTATCGGCATGAGCGATGCCAATACGCTGGCGGCTTACGATGCGGCCTCCAGCAAGCTTGTGCTGGTTACAACCAACAGCGCGACAACGGATACCTCCGTCACCTATGACCTTGGCAAGTTTACGGCCGCAGGCAGCTCCGCTGCGGTATACCGGACCTCCGCAACAGAGGATCTTGCCCAGCTCTCTAATGCGGTCGTCTCGAACAAAACGTTTACCGCTACGGCCAAAGCAAGCTCGGTTACGACATACGTGATCTCCAACGTTACCTACACCGGCACAACGGGCTATCCTTCCGCGGCAATCTATAAGATTGTCAACAAGAACAGCGGGTTGGTAATGGACGTAAACGGCGCTTCAACTTCAAATGGCGCATCGGTTGTTCAATACACGGATAACGGCGGCAGCAATCAGCGCTGGAAGCTTGTCTCGGCAGGCAACGGTTATTACAAGATTCAGAACGTGAACAGCGGACTGTTGCTGGATGTGAACCAGGGCTCCACAACCGGCGGTACCGCGTTGATTCAATACCAGGACAATGGCGGATATAATCAGCAGTGGCTCCCCGTGGACGCCGGAGGATCGGTTATTCTCGTGAACCGGAACAGCGGCTTGACCGCGGATGTGAATCAAGCCTCGACGGCAAGCGGGGCATCCGTCATTCAATGGTCCGACAACAACGGGGCAAATCAGCAGTGGACGTTGGTTAAAGTCAATTGAAATTATAGGGAGATTGGCGGATAGCGGCTGCTTAAATCCGTTTCTTTAGCAACCTAACTTTGGTATAATTTCAACTATATTAGATGTTCCAGAGGAGAACCTATCAGATGAAGCAAGTGACCGTATACGATATAGCGAAGGAAGCCAAGGTGTCCGTTGCAACCGTTTCGCGCGTACTTAATGACACCGCTCCCGTACGCGCTTCCACGAGGGAAAAGATCGAAGCTATCATGCAAAAATATCAGTTTCAGCCCAATGCGAACGCAAGGAGCCTGCTGAAGAAAGAAACGGGAATAATCGGCGTTATTCTGCCG
Organism: Paenibacillus sp. BK720; assembly: GCF_011761545.1. Classification (NCBI taxonomy): domain Bacteria; kingdom Bacillati; phylum Bacillota; class Bacilli; order Caryophanales; family Paenibacillaceae; genus Paenibacillus; species Paenibacillus sp. BK720. The sequence goes on from NZ_JAASRQ010000002.1 coordinate 255,588, forward strand.
GATATTACGAACCCGTTTTTTCCCGAAGTTTTTTCCGGCGCGGAGCAGGAAGGAAGGGAATCCGGCCATACTTTTTTCCTCTGCAATACGATAGGCTTGCATGACAAGGAATCGGAGTTCTTGACCATCATGCAGGAGAAGCGGGTCGACGGCATTCTGTTTATGGGCGGACGGATTAACCTGAAGGATTGCAGTCCTGCCTTGATTCAGGAGGTTGTGGAGCATTCGCAGAAAATTCCGATGGTGCTCGTAAACGGCAATTTGAAGGATTCCGGCATTACCCGCGTCGTAACGGACGAATATGCGGGCACCGTTCTGGCGGTCAAGCATTTACTCGAAACCGGCCATAAGAAGATCGGCTTTATCGGCGGACAGATTCATATGGCAACTACAGCCGTCAAGATCAGGGCTTATAAGAAGACTTTAAAGGATGCGGGTCTTGCCGTGCGGGAGGACTGGATCCTGCCGGACAGCTTCTCCGTTGATTCCGGACGGACGCAAATGGAGGCCTTGCTGCAATTGAAGGACCGGCCGACGGCGGTATGCTGCGTTAACGATTTTACGGCAATCGGGGCGATTAAAGCGGCGGTGGAGCAGGGACTTCGCGTACCGGAGGATATCTCGATCGTTGGGTTCGACGATATTCCGCTTGCTCATCACGTGATTCCCGAGCTGACAACCGTATCGCAGCAGGCGAATAGCCTTGGACGGACGGCGGTGCGGGTGCTCCGAGATCTGATGAACAAGGAAAAGGTCAAGAAAGTGTACTCCCTGGAGCCGGAACTTATTGTCAGACAAAGCACAAAGCCGTTAGCCGATGGATAATCAGAACAAAAAATCGCCTTCACCCGTATGCACGATTTCAGGGTGAGGGCGATTTCTTCATTCCTTCGGGTCCTGCAGCGTGCGGAGCAGGAAAAACTGCTTCGCGAGAAAAACAGGGGTATACGGCATGTCCGCCCGAAGCCAGGACACTATCGTGCCGATCAAGGCGGCGGAGCTGTACCACACCGCAATATCCTTCTGAATATTGGCCTTGGCCACAAAAGAAGCATTTCCCCGTTTGTCTATCCCGTCCGAGATCAGCTTGGTCAACAGCCGCAGCAACCGCTCGGTAAAGATCGTCGTGCGGTGAGACGCCAGAATGATCTTGTAAAATTTCGAATGCTCCGCGATATGCTCCAGCAGCTTTACAAGCATCGTTGTATTGATTACCTCCGGGGAGTCGGATTTTACGGTAGACCGGTCAAGAACCTGATGAATGTCTTCGATCATATCATCGGCCATTTTCTCCAGCATGTCCGGGATGTCTTTATAATGAAGATAAAAAGTAACCCGGTTAATCGTAGCGCGCTCGGCAAGCTTGTTAACCGAAATTTTCTCGATGTCCATTTCCTCGAGCAGATCGATAAAGGCATCTCTTAGCAGCTGACGCGTCCGGAGGATACGGGGGTCGGTCCGGGTTGTTGTTTTATCCATCGTTACTGCATTCCTTTCCTTTAGTAACTAATTACCTAGTAGTAAACTACAATTTCTTTTTTGACTGTATTATTTTCTTTGCTAAAGCTACAAAAATTCAATTTCTGTAAACTAATTTACACTTTTGCCTGGAATCGTTGCTTGTAAAAGGGGCGGCTCGAGCTATAATTTAATTTATACAATGTTCACTATACGACACATTGTAAATTTAGTCTAGAGAGACAAGAAAGAAGGATGGAGCGGTTGAGTAAAGGTTTACAAGCAGACGGTTCTGTCAAAAAGGGGCCCATTTTATTTGTTATGATTTTAGGCGCTTTTATTGCGACGCTGAACCAGACGATTATGAGCGTAGCCGGCCCCGAGCTGATGAATGACTTCGGCATATCGGCGACTACGGTCCAATGGCTGACGACCGGATACATGCTGGTCAACGGTATTTTAATTCCGATTACAGCCTTTTTGATGCAAAGATTTACGACGCGCGAGCTGTTCCAGACGTCAATGGTTTTATTCCTGGCAGGTACCGTCGTATCGGCGCTCGCATCGGATTTCAACGTATTGCTTATCGGACGATTGATTCAAGCGGCTGGCGCCGGTATCATCATGCCGCTACTCATGACCGTTATCTTAACCTTGTTCCCGCCCGAGAAGCGGGGCGGCGCAATGGGGATGGTTGGTTTCGCCATTATCTTCGCACCGGCGATTGGCCCAACTCTTGCCGGCTGGGTGCTCGAGAACTTTAAATGGGAAATGATGTTCTACGGCATGATTCCGCTTGCGGTTATCGTTATCATTTGCGGATATGTTTTTCTCACGAATGTTTCGGAGCGTTCGTATCCGAAGATCGATGTGATCAGCGTCATCTTGTCCACGATCGGTTTTGGCGCTTTGCTGTACGGCTTCAGCCGTGCGGGCAGCGCAGGATGGGAAAGCGCGGAGGTGCTTATCACGATTATCGGAGGCTTTATCGCCCTGGTGCTGTTTGTATGGCGTCAGCTCATTTCCGACAATCCGCTGCTTGATCTGCGTGCCTTTAAATACAATATGTACAGCTTAACGACGTTTATCAACATTGCGATTACGATGATTATGTATGCGGATATGATGCTGCTTCCGCTTTACCTGCAGAATGCGCGCGGTTATACCGCGATGGAATCGGGTCTGCTTCTGCTTCCGGGCGCGCTTATCATGGGCTTCCTGATGCCCGTTACAGGCAGACTGTTCGATAAATTCGGCGCCAAATGGCTATCCGTTGCCGGCATGATTATCGTTATCGTGACAACTCTCGGTTTCATTAATCTGACGGATACCACCAGCTATACGTATCTGGTTCTCATGTCGACCGGACGCCGTATCGGCATGGCGCTCCTGATGATGCCTGTTCAGACAGCGGGCCTCAATCAATTGCCTAACCGTCTGAACGCGCATGGCACCGCGATCTCGAACACGATCAGGCAGGTAGCGGGTGCGGTTGGCACGTCGCTTCTCGTAACGATCCTGACTACGCAAACGAAGTCCCATCTTGAGGATGCGATGACATCCGGGGCAACGGAAGGCATGACGCAACAGCAGATGGTAACGAACGCGACGATCAGCGGCATGAACGATGCCTATCTGGTTATCGTCGGAATTGGCGTTGTGGGTCTGATTCTGACCTTCTTCATCAAACGCGTTGCTCAAGCCTCTGACGAGAAACAGATCACAACGAAGATGAAGGTTCAGGAAGCTAGAGAAATGTAAATGTTACGCAATAAGAAAAGAGCTGCCGCGAGGCAGCTCTTTTTGGCGTTTTGGATATTCCAGAAGATGAACGGACAGCTTGGGCTAATGAAGTCTCCGGATCAAAAGAAGCTATTCGATAAACTATGGAAAGATTGGATATACTACACAACTGAATGCTTAACGTTTGGAGGAGGCATATGCGCTTGATGCGAATAAGAAGCCGGCAACAATCTAACCGCAACCATAGCTCTGACCGATTCGAATCGAATGATCCTCCAATGCTTAGCGATCAGCATGTTGAATTAAGCACAAAGCTTTCTATAAACGAGAAGACGGTTAGGGGAATTTTTGAACAATGCTCCGATATCATTTTTCGTTCCATCAGCAGCAATCCTGAAATTCTTATCGTATATGCGGATGGTTTAATTGACAACAAAACGCTGGATAACATGGTGTTAGCGCCGCTCCTATATGAAGATGCCCCTATATCGGGGCAGATGATTCAAGATAAACTGTTTGCCGTCTCGCAAATTAAAACGGTTTCCACTTTAGGCGAAATAATCGATGGCATTCTGAAGGCGAATATTGTTCTCTTGGCTGACGGAGAAAACAAGGCTCTTGTCGCAGATCTAAAAGGATTCGAGAAACGCTCGATTGAAGAACCGGCTGCGGAAATATCCGTTCGCGGCCCAAGGGACGGATTTACGGAAACGCTGCGTACCAATACCAGCTTAATACGAAGACGAATCCGTAGTTCAAAGCTGAAAATGGAATCCGTTACGATAGGCAAAGTATCCCAGACAGATGTTGTTATTGTATATATTGACGGAATTGTCTCGAACGCAGTGCTGAAGGAAGTCCGCAATAGAATCGACCGGATTGTGATGGACGGGGTGTTGGAATCAGGCTTTATCGAAGAATTTATTGAGGATGCCCCATGGTCTCCATTCCCGCAAGTTCAAAATACCGAGCGGCCCGATATCGTATGCGCAAGTTTGCTCGAAGGAAAAGTCGCGATCCTTGTCGATAACACCCCGTTTGTGTTGATCGTTCCGATGACGTTTTGGACGGGTTTGCAGGCGGTTGAAGATTATTACGAACGTTCGATTTATACAACGTTTATTCGATTTGTCCGTTATTCCTTATTTAATATCGCACTGCTGCTTCCGTCCTTGTACGTCGCGCTCTCAACCTTCCATCAACAGCTTATCCCTACGAACCTGCTCATCAGTATCGCTAATTCGAGGGAGGGCGTTCCTTTTCCTACCTTTGTCGAGGCATTGTTAATGGAGTTTATGTTCGAGGGGCTTCGCGAGGCCGGTATTCGCATGCCTAAAGCCGTAGGCTCGGCCGTCAGCATTGTGGGAGCGCTTGTCATCGGACAAGCTGCCGTGCAAGCAGGCATCGTATCCGCTCCTGTTGTCATTGTTGTTGCCACGACAGGGATCGCCTCCTTTGCCATCCCGCGCTATAATTTCGGGACCGCTTATCGTCTTCTTCGTTTTCCAATGCTGATAATGGCGGGTATGCTGGGCTTATACGGGATTGTAAGCGGATTATTCCTGTTGATCATCCATCTTCTTGGCTTACGGTCGTTTGGAGTTCCGTATATGACTCCGGTCATTCCGCATATATCTCAAGGCTTGAAGGATATATTCATACGCGCGCCAAGGTGGAGTATGACCCAGCGTTCCGCCTTTTCATCAGGGGCAAATAAGACCCGCATTCCGGAAGGCCAACAACCACGTTCAAAGAAAGGGAAAGCAGACGAATGAAAAAGTTGCGCAGGACCAGCTTGTTCTGTTTGGTTCTCTCTTTTACCTTAGTATCGGGCTGTTGGGATAGTTCGGAAGTAAATGAGATAGCGGTCGAACTTGCATGGGGGATCGACAATGCCCCGGACAAGAAAGTGATGATCAGTGCCCAGACGATCATTCCGACCAAAATAAGCGGCGGACAGCAGAACGGCAAAGGCGGAGGAGGCCAGGATAAACCGTTCTTTGTTGTTTCGGGTGTCGGAATGAATACGCTCGAGGCGGTAAAGCAGATGCAGACTAAGCTTTCCAGGCAAGTGTTTCGCGGTCATCGGCGGGTCATCGTAATTGGTGAATCCATGGCTAGACAAGGTGTTAATGAGATATTCGATACGTATACCCGTGATCCGACACTCAAGCTGCGAACCGATATATTTATCGTCAAGGGAGGTACGGCAAGGGATTTTCTAAAAATATCGTATCCGTTGGAAATCATTCCTGCCCTTGGGGTTTTGGGGGAATATGGTCAAATGGGAACGCCCGTGGAAATGGGATTGTTGAACTTTTTGCATGCTGCAACGAGCGAAGGAGCTTGCCCTGTCGTACCTGCAATAACCATCGGCATGAACTCCGTGCCGCAAGGTCAAGAAAATCAGAATGAGCAATCCGGTTCCAATCATAATGGGTTCCGGATTGCAGGTACAGGAATTTTTAATAAAGAGCTGAAATTAGTCGGGTTTTTAGATTTAGAGGAAGGCCTCGCCATGCGCTGGGTAAACGGCAATCTGCACAGTCTGACGGTATCCGCAGCAATACCGCAAGAGGAGGGGAATGTCAGTATTAATCTTTATAAGATGCAAAGCAAGATTCAGCCAGCACTCCAGAAGGGCAAGTTGAAAATTTTTGTTACATTAACGGGACAAGGAGCTATTCGTGAAAATAACACCAGGCTGGACTTAACACAGACGAATAATATTAGCCTGGTGCAAAACGCGTTGGACAAACAGGTCAATGAAACCGTCTCACGGACGATTGCCAAAGTGCAGAGAAAATACGGGACAGACGTGTTTGGATTCAGTGATACTATTAGAAGAAAAAACTTGGCATTATGGAGATCGATAAGGAATAACTGGGAAGAACAATTTAGGGAAGCGGAGATTTCTGTAAACGCAAAGATAACGGTTCGACGGATAGGGGTAACAGGACCCTCCTTGCAATTAAAAGCAGACGAGATCAAGAAATGAAGAAGTTCATTTCATCAATTGCCGAAGCCAATTAACTAGGAGAAGAATCGCAGGCAAAACCAAGTACATGGGCACCCATATATAAGGAACCAATATTTCGAAGTGATGACGGTAAATGTGCTCCGCAATATTTTTGGACATAGTCAATCCAAGAATGAGGGAGATGGCGCAGGACGGGATGACAAGCACACGGTAACTCTTCATATTCGTTAATTGTTGAATCCCTCTGACCGCCGCAAACATTAAGACGACGCTTTTTAGCAGCGCCGTCATTAATAAATAAAGCACGCCGAACATCTGTAAGTTTTCAATGAATTTTCCGATACTGATCAAACTAAGCAGGGTGTAAAGAGGGTACAGGAAACCGGAAAACATATCTCCGAAAACGGAAATCGCCATGACATCGAATAAGGTAACCATGATTCCGGAAAGCAAAGACGCGAGAATCGTAATTCTCAACACTTTATTGGGCTCTTTGGTCTCTGTCCAGAACATAGCAAGGGTAATGGTTTCTCCAAAGGATTGAGTGATGCCGGAGGGATAAACGGTCTTCATGACGGGCGCCCAGCCTTGTTCCAAAACAGGCAGCAAATTATGGAATTTCATAACATTGGAGCCTATGAGAAGAACGGCTTCAATACAAAACAAGAGCAATACGATCGGGAGAAACATTTCCCCCAGCCGGGAAATGCGTTCAATGCCACTATATACGCAATAGGCTATAATAAAGATAAAAACGCCTGAGATGACGATAAGCGGTGTATTAAACAAGATGGTAGTTGAAACCATATCCCGGATATCCGCTGTAATCCGTCCAACAATATAGATAAACAATAGGGGGTATAGAAATGCAATCGGAGTTCCGATCCATCGGCCAAATTGCGCGGGAAACCATTGCACAAGGGTTAGCCCCGGATTCATGCGCATCAAGGCGAGGAAGATTAGAACCACTACCAAGCCGAAGAAACAAGATATCAATTCCCCGATCCATGCATCCTTGCCCGCCTGAGCGCCAAAGCCGAAAATAATCGTAGTGCCTATTTGAAAAATAAAGGTGATTGCGAACAACTGATAGACCGTAATTTTACTCATCTTAACCTCGCAATTCCCATGATGAATTTTTTGAACAGTTATCATCTATTTTTCCAAATTCATCCTTTCTTATTCCGTCGGGGGATCGCGGGAAATCCTTCAATTGCTGCTTTGGACGGTAGTCTGCTTTTGTCCGGGGTGGTATAATAAAGCAATTATTGAGACTTTTCCCATCGTTTGAGTTGGCAAGGCGAAAGGTGGCGTTGCGATGAAAAGAAGCCGTATGAATCTGCTGATCCAGCATCTCGTCTCCTACTTTCTGGTATTGCTGTTCCCGCTCTTGATTATTTTGATCTACTATTATCCCCACTCCACGGCGGTCGTCAAGCAGAAGGAGATGGACTGGAATACGCATCTTACGGAGCAGGTAAGGACATCGATGGATACGTTTACGCGTTATGTATACAATCTGCCGTTCGAGCTGTTGAAAAACAGGGAAATCAAATTGTACAACGCCGAAGACATTGACTACCAACGCGTGCAAATCGCAAACGAAATGCGCAAATACAATGCCACGGACGGCTTTATCGACAACACCCTGCTTTATATCGAGAGTATGGGCTATTTATTCGCCAAAACAGGAAGCGCTTACAATGCGGGCGACTTCGGCAAGCCGGGCATCGGCTATTACTATAAAGACTGGCCGAATATGTTTAACGAGCTGAATCATTTGAAGGGGACGTTAGTTCGGCCGGTTGAGGATGTCATCATTCCGGGCAGCAATCATGTCCGCATGCTTACCTTCGCTCTGCCGCTTCCGATTGGCGGCTACGAGACGCCGGGAGCGGTACTCATTATGGTCCGCGAGGATACGATTATCCGGATGCTGAACTCGATGTCGGAGATGTACAGCGGAGACTTCTTTATACTGGATGGAGAGGGCGTTCCTCTGCTCACCTCCAGGAAAGGATCGTACATACCCACCAACGAAGTGCAAAGCTTCCTGAGCGGATTGGGTAAGAGCGGCAAGGGAGCGGGCTTTTACGAGAAAGACGGCCGCTCTTATATTATCTCGCATACCATATCCGACAAGAACGGCTGGCAGTATGTAAGCGTCCTGCCTGTAACCGAGATGCTGCAGGGCATTCAGACGATCCAGCGCAATACCGTTCTTCTGATTGGCATCATGCTGCTGCTCGAATTTCTTATCATCTACGTGGCGATCCGCCGGAACTATCAGCCGATCAAGCGGATTGTGGATTTTGCCTCCAATTTGTTCGAGACCGGCGGCAGGAAGCCAATGAACGAATTCGAAGTGATCTCTTTCGCTCTTGGCGAGCTTGTGTCCGTGAATACCTCCCTTGATGCGAGAGTGAAGCAGACGATGCCGGTGCTTCGGGATCATATGCTGCTGGAATTGGTAAGCGGGAAAGCGGGCAATGACGAAGCGTTTACGAGGCAGGCGGCTTCGTACGGCATAGCATTCCCGCACGAAGCGGTTGCCGTTGCCGTATTGTCGATCGAATCTCCAAAGAGCGGTGACGGGACGGATTGCCGGGCAGCAGAGTTTTTGAGAACAATGGAGGCGGAGCAGCCAAGCGAGAGTACCGGGTATTTTCTAAAGAGCATTTACAGTCACGAAATGATATACGTCTGCTCCCACGAGGCAGGCTTTGCGATAAAGCCGTATTTGGAGGATACCGGCAGGCAGCTGGAAGACCGGACAGGGGCAAAGGTCTATATCGGCATAGGGACCTCGAGCAAGCCCGAACGGGCAGAAGCCGTTCACGTCGCTTATCTGCAGGCGATTCGGGCAATGGAGCATCTTCAGCTGCGCGGAGGCAGTCCGGTTATCGTCTTCGATGAAATAGAGACGCCAAAAGCCGGCTCCGTATCCTACTACGCGGAGCTGCTGCAATCGCTCGAGTTGTCGATTTTGAAAAATGATGCCGGTGCGGTACGCTCGATTACGGACCGTATCATAGCCCAGATGAGCAGCGCGGGAATGCCGCCGCATATGGTCCGAAGCGTTTATATTAACACGGTGAGCGCCTTGCTTAACGGGCTGCAGCGATTTAGCCCGGAGGACGATGTCCTGCTCCGGCTTACGGATACGGCTTACCAGTTCCGGTATACGGTGGAGCAGATGGCCGATATCGTCCGGGACAGCTGCGAGCGGTTATGCCTCATGATCCAGAATACCTTGCAGCCTGTCCGAAATGCATCCCGGGACGACATTACGCGCTTTATCGAGAATAGGGGGTTAAACCCTGATTTCTCCCTTCAGCTGATTGCGGACCATTTTGCCATGTCGCCGTCCAACTTCAGCCATCACTTCAAGAAAACGATGGGCCAGAACTTTAAAGAATACATCGATTTATTCCGCATACAAACCTCTATTCAGCTGCTCAGGACGACGAACCAGACCTTGGAAGGCGTTGCCCAGCAAACGGGCTTCTCCAATACGTCGAGCTTTATCCGTTGCTTCAAAAAAATCGTAGGCACGACGCCCGGGCAATACCGGGAAACGCATAAGCTTATTTCCTGACATGCTGCACCTGCATCGCTGGCAAGCCTGCCGAATCGCTCGGCAGGCTTTGTTGTTGCCCTAGCAATAAAATGGCTCTCTTCCAGCCAAGAATCAGCCTTCTGCGCCTGGCAAGCGGCATTTTTTGAACATCCACAATAATTGAACAAGCAAAAATCGAAGCGTTTTCACCGGCGGTTAGTTAAACGCTTTCAAAAAATGCCAACCGTTCGAAAACTGTCCGTATACGGTATACCGCCGTACCGATTAGTGTGGATGTACCGGGCGGCGACGCCTCGGTGCGGCGCATCGGCTTTCGATGCGGCTGCCATCTTATTAATTGAATTGAGGGGGCAATTACATGCGGAAGAAAGTAGTCGGCATCATTACCGTCATGCTTGCTGCAACGACCATTATGTCGGCGTGCAGCAGCAACTCGAATTCGGGCGGAAGCAATACGGGAAGCAGTCCTGCGGCGGACGGCTCCGCCGGCAGCGGCGGCAATAGCGGCAAGAAAGTAAAGCTTACGGCGATTATGACCAAACATGCTTTGACGAAACCACTTAAGGATATGGAATGGCTGCAGCAGGTGGAGGAGAAGGCCGGCGTTGAGATTGATTGGCAGGAAATTACGGCCGACTGGGACCAGAAGAAAGGAACGCTGCTGGCAAGCGGAGATGTGCCGGATCTCTTTATCGGTCCTAACGTCATTACGGATGCGGATATGGCGCAATTCCAAGGGCTGTTTCAGGATCTGTCGGGCATGCTGGATAAGCTGCCTAACGTTCAGGCGATGTTTGACGCCAAGCCGGAGACGAAGAAAATCGCGGAGCAGCCGGACGGCAAAATTTACGGTCTGCCGAAATACCAGCGGTATTGGCCATCCACGGCTACCCGCCAATACATTAATCAGAAATGGCTGGATAACTTGGGCCTCCAAATGCCGACAACCTGGGATGAGCTGTACGATGTGCTTGTAGCGTTCAAAGAGAAGGACGCTAACGGCAACGGAGATCCGAACGACGAGATTCCTATGGATTGGCCTGGCGGAATAGGCGGTTATTTCAATCCGGCTTATCTTCTCGGCGGAGAAGGCATGACGCTGACCGACGGCAGCCCGCAAGGTTATTTCGTGGAGGACGGCGTCGTGAAGAACTATCTGGTCGATGATCGCTACAAACAGCTGGTTGTTTTTCTGAACAAGCTGTATAAAGCCGGCCTGATTAATCCGGAGGTATTCACGCATGATTATACGAAATACCAGTCCGTTGCCAGGGGTGAAGGGGATACGGCGAAGGTTGGCTTTACGATGGGCTGGGTGGCTTCCGACCGCTTTGGCGAGCAGCTTGCGCCGCAATACACCTCGATGTCGCCGCTTAAGGCAACGCCAGACAGCAGCGTATCGTGGAGCTATGATTACAATTCCTTGAACTATGGGGTTAATCAGCTTGTCGTATCGGCCAAATCGAAAAACAAAGACGCCATTATGCGGTTTATAAACGAGCTTTATGCGCCGGACATGGGCATGCAGGTTCTGTTCGGCTCCCTTGGACCCAATATTAAGGATAACGGCGACGGAAGCTACAGCGTGCTGCCGCCGGCCGACTCCAAGATGGATCCCGGCACATGGAAATGGACATCCACGATGGCGGATAACGGAGCGTTCTATATTCCGGATTCGCTTCAGCTCACGCTGGGCAAGGATATGCAGGAGGTTCTGGAGCAATCGAAGCCGATTGACGCGATTCAGATCGACGCGGATAACGACGTGTTCCCTACCTTTCTGAAATATTCGAGCGCCGACAACAGCACCATGGGACTGAACAACACCAACGTCATGAACCTGGCGAATACGAATTTCGCGAAATGGGTAACAAAAGGCGGCGTTGAAGGGGAATGGGACAGCTATGTCAAGGAAAGCGAAAAAGCCGGTTTGAAGCAGAATCTTGAGATTATGCAGAAGTACTACGACGAATACAAAAAGCAATAACGGACCGCGGAATTCGGCATGCCACTTGACGCGGTATGCCGGTTCCGGCTGGCAAAGGAGGTTATCGGCCGATGCGATTATTAGGAGGAGGACTCCGGGCATTAAGACGGGATTATCAGCTGTGGATTATGATTGCGCCCGCGATCGCCGTTGTTCTGATCTTTAACTATATACCGATGTACGGCATTCAGCTGGCTTTCAAGGATTTCGATTTTACGAAGGGCCTAACCGGCGGCGCCTGGAGGGGCATCGATTACTTCAAGCAGTTCATTGACAGCTATCTGTTCACCGATCTGATGCGCAACACGTTCCTCATCAGCCTGGCAACCATTATCGTCGGGTTTCCGGCGCCTATTATTCTGGCGTTGATTCTGAATCAAATACGGCGCAAAAGGTTTAAAAATGTGATGCAGACGACGGTTTATCTGCCGCATTTCATTTCGATTATCGTCCTCGTGGGCATGATGAACGTGCTGATGTCGCCGGAGACCGGCGTTGTTGGCCATATGATGAAGGGGCTGGGGCTTGGCGATATCAACCTGATTGCCTCGACCAATACCTTTATCCCGGTCTACGTCCTGTCGGATATATGGCAGCATTGCGGCTGGAACAGCATTATTTATTTGGCTGCCTTGTCTACGGTTGATCCGCAGCTCTATGACTCTGCGAAGATTGACGGCGCGAGCAGAATGAAGATGATCCGGTATGTCGATCTTCCGGCGCTGGTTCCTACTATTATTATTTTGTTTATTCTGAGCATGGGCAATATTCTAAGCACGGGCTTCGAGAAAATCTTCCTGATGCAAAACGCTCTGAACCTGCCGGTCTCGGAGGTTATCGCCACGTATGTTTACAAAATCGGCATTGTGTCCAATCAGTTCAGCTATGCTTCCGCGATCGGTTTGTTTAATACGCTGATCAACTTTGTCTTCCTGTTTGGGATGAACGCGGCTTCCAAGAAAATGTCCAATACAAGCCTATACTAAGGAAGGAGGGATGCCATATGGCGCTCAAAGGCTTGAAAGGGAGCGAGCTCGCCTTTCATATCGCGCTTTACGCGTTATGCGCGGTTATATTCGTCATTATCTTATATCCGCTCTATTTCATCGTGATTGCCTCGTTTAGCGATTCAACGCTCGTGTCGACCGGGAAGGTGCTGTTTTTTCCGAAGGGCACAAGCCTGTTCGGCTATAAAGAGATTTTCCAGGACAGCCGGGTATGGACCGGCTACCGGAATACGTTGTTTTACACCTTGCTTGGAACGCTGGTCAACATGCTGTTTACGATGCCGGCCGCTTACGTGCTGTCGCGGAAGGAATTCAAAGCGAGACGTCCGATTATGTTTCTCTTTGTCGTCACGATGTTTTTTAACGGCGGACTGATCCCGACCTACCTGCTGATGAAGGATCTTCATATTACGAATACGTTCTGGGTATTTATCCTGCCTTTTTGCGTGAATATCTTCTATCTGATTATAGCCCGCACGTTCTTCGAGACCGCGCTGCCCGCTGAGCTTTACGAGGCGGCGGTGATGGACGGCTGCTCGCATTTCACGTATTTCGCCAAGGTCGCTTTGCCATTGTCCAAGGCTTTGATCTCGGTTATCGGGTTATATTACCTGGTCGGACACTGGAATGATTTCTTTACCGGCTTGATCTATATCCGGGACAATAATCTGCAGCCGCTGCAAATCGTGCTAAGGGATATTCTGCTGTCCAACCAGGTTTTCCAGAATGGAGCGGGTACGGGCGGCGGAGCGGCATCCGGCGGTTATGCCCAGCGATATGCCGACCAGATCAAATACGGCGTTATTATCGTGTCTTCTCTGCCGATTCTGATGCTGTACCCGTTCCTGCAAAAATATTTCGAGAAAGGGGTCATGATTGGTTCCGTAAAAGGATGATTCCATAAGGGGAGAGGAGCTTGCACGAATCTATGAAGCTGAAAAAGCTTGTAATGCTTACGCTGGTATTGTCATTAACCCTGCCGCTTACCGCGATGGGAAGCGGGGAGGGAAATAAGCCGGGCTCCGGCGCTGCGCCGGCGGCTCCGGCCTTCACCGATGTGTCGGTGCACGACCCTTCTATCGTCCGGGACGGGGATTCGTATTACGTATTCGGCTCCCATATCGAAGCGGCCAAGTCTGCCGATCTGATGAACTGGACGACCTTCACCAACGGGTATACGACACCTAATAACGTGCTTTACGGCAATCTCTCGCAAAATCTGGCCGCTTCCTTCAAATGGGCGGGCGAGAATGACTCCGACAGCAAGGGCGGCTTCTCCGTCTGGGCGCCGGACGTGTTCTGGAATGCCGACTACCGCAACGCGGACGGTACAAAAGGCGCTTATATGCTGTATTACTGCACGTCTTCGACGTATATTCGTTCGGCGATTGGCTTTGCGGTATCGCAAAATATCGAGGGCCCGTATACGTACGTAGATACGCTTGTATACTCCGGCTTCACGGCAAACGAAGCTTATGACGCAAACAGCGCCATCAATAAAAAGTGGACCAATACCAACATTCCGCAGCTCATCTCGGCAGGCAAGCTGGACGGCGAGAGCGGCAACTGGTTTAATGCGGACGGAACGTTCGCCAATATCGACTATCCGAATGCCATTGACCCGCAGCTGATGTTCGACAAGAGCGGCAAGCTATGGATGTCCTATGGCTCCTGGTCGGGCGGCATTTTCACCCTGCAGATTGATCCGGCGACCGGCAGAGCCATTTATCCGGGCAAGGATTCGGTAACGAAGGACGGAAGAATGGTAGACCGTTATTTCGGCACCAAGGTCGCGGGCGGTTATTACAAATCCGGCGAAGGGCCTTACATGGTTTACAACAAAGATACGGACTACTACTATTTGTTTGAAACCATCGGCTGGCTAGGGGCGGACGGCGGCTATAACATGAGACTGTACCGTTCGAACAACCCGCTTGGTCCATTCGTGGATGCGGCAGGCAAAAGCGCGGTGCTAGCGGAGGATACCGACAACTCGGCCGTTGGCAACAAGCTGATGGGCAACTTCCTGTTCAAGCGCGAAGTAGGTGATCCGGGAACCGGAATCGGGTACGGCTATGTATCGCCGGGGCATAATTCCTTTTACCAGGATCCGAAGACGGGCAAAATGTTTCTTGTCTTCCATTCCAGATTCCCGCAAAAAGGCGAGGTCCACGAGGTTCGCGTCCATCAAATGTTTATGAACAAGGACGGCTGGCTCGTAGCCGCGCCATATAGGTATTCGGGAGAATCCCTGGAGAAGGTAAACCGCCAGGATCTGATCGGCGACTATAAGTTTATCAATCACGGCAAAGGAACAACGGCCGGTATCGTGGAATCGAGCTATGTTACGCTCGGCAAGAACAACAAAGTGTCGGGCGATGGGAACGGCACATGGAAAACAAACGGCCAAAACGAGGCCGAGCTGACGCTGGACGGCAAGACGTACAAGGGCGTGTTCGTTAAAGGCTGGGATCCGATGTCCGAGTCGTTTGCGATGACTTTTACGGCGATGTCTGATGACGGGGTTACGATCTGGGGCAGCAGGCAGGAGGAGAAGACGGACTCGCAGATTGTACAGGATGTGCTGGCGGATTTGACTGTAGGAGATACAAGCCGCGTCATTGCGAATTTGAATCTTCCATTGGAAGGGGCACGCGAATCATCTATTACTTGGTCTAGCAGTAATCCTTCCGTTGTATCTTCCGAGGGTGTTGTAACCCGGCCGGCTTCCGGCTCGACTGCTGCGACGGTAAATTTAACGGCGGTTGTTAAGAAGGGGACGGTTTCGGAAGCAAAGAACTTCGCCTTAACGGTCCTTCCTTACACGAATGCTTCCCTGTCTGCAAAGTATTCGTTCGAAAATAATGTAATCGACTCGACCGGCAGCTTTGGAGCGGGGTCGGTTACCGGCAACCGGATCGATAACACGGGAGGTACGTTATCTTATTCGGCAGGCGTGGTTGGTCAAGCTGCCGTATTCGACGGCAATTCCGGCGTGCGGCTGCCTAACAAGCTGATCGACGGCAATCAATATTCCGTATCGCTTTGGGTGAAGCCCGACCAGCTGACGACTTATACGACAACCTTTTTCGGCGCCAAGGACGGCTTTAACTGGGTGAGCCTGGTGCCAAAGGGTCCGAATGGCGACAATACGATGGTATGGTCCGGAAGCGGTGTCTGGTATGACGGCATCGCGGGACTTACGATTCCAACCGGTGAATGGACGCATCTCGCGTATTCCGTTGATAACGGCACTTTGACCGTTTACGTTAATGGCGTGCAGAAATTCAGCGGCTCGAATTTCCCGGATATTTTTACCGGGACGGAATCGGTTTTCAGCCTTGGCGTGAACTGGTGGGATGCCCCGTTCAAAGGGCAGCTTGATGAGCTGCAGGTGTATGAGGGAGCTTTGAGTCCGGTTCAAGCAGCCGAATTGGCCAATCGATAGAGCAATAGTTACGGGACGATGCGGGCATTGGCTCAGCGGCGTCCCGTTTGCGTTTTTTTCCCCTAATAGGCGAGCGTACAGGAAGAATTGTCCATTAAAAGGCCATTTGTACCCCCGAAATCGGGAAATCGGTACGCTAAACGACCGAGATGTACCTACCTTCCCGAACGGGGGACCGCTACAATCAGGTGTACGGTAAGCGTTTTCATTGGTAGGACCGCATCGGAAAGCACCCTCTACATAAGATGCGGACAGCGCTGCCGAATAACTTGGGTAAAGGGGATGCAAAGATTGAGCGTTAACGCAAAACGCCGGAGCAGGACGTGGATGGGCATGCTGCTGATCATCGCCGTCCTGGCGCAAATCGGCTTCATACCTCCGGGGACGAATGTCGCGAAGGCAGCCGACAACGGCTTGGCGCAAAAGCCTTACATGGGCTGGAGCAGCTACAGCATGCAGGTATACGACGGCCCGTCGGGCAACTGGATTTCGGAAGACAAGATCAAGCTGATGTCCGATACGATGCACGAGAAGCTTCAGGCACACGGCTACGAATACATTAATATCGACGCGGGCTGGAACGGCAGCATGGACGAATACGGCCGGCCGATTCCCAGCACGGAGAAGTATCCGAACGGCTTCAAGAACCTTGTCGACTATGTGCATGCCAACGGGCAAAAGCTCGGTATCTATATGATTCCGGGCATATCGCCGGACGCGGTTGAACGCGACCTGCCGATCTACGGAGCACCGGAATGCACAATCGGAGACATCGTCGTGAGGCCTTTCAAATACGGCGATTATTGGAATCTTGGCTACAAGATCGATTTCAGTAATCCATGCGCGCAAAAATGGGTCGACTCCGTTGCCGATCTGATCGCGTCTTGGGGCGTCGACTTCGTCAAGTTCGACAGCGTGACGCCGGGCTCGGGCCATAACGACGAGAGCATCGATGCGCGCGGCGACGTGAAAGCGTGGTCCGAAGCGTTAAGCAAGCACGGCATCTGGCTGGAGCTGAGCTGGGCGCTTGATCACAACTACGTCGATTATTGGAAGAAATACGCCAACGGCTGGCGCATCGACTGGGATGTCGAGGCGTACGATCCGAACATTGGCATGACGCAATGGGCGAATATCGCCAGGTTGTTCCCGGGCGCGGCTCTTTGGTGGCGCGACGCAGGTCCCGGAGGCTGGAACGACTTCGACTCCCTGAACGTCGGCAACGGCGAAACGTCGGGCTTGACGAAGGACGAACGGCAGACGGCGGCTACGCTGTGGGCTGCTTCGGCAGCGCAATTTTATACCGGGGATGACTTGACCAATCTGGATGATTACGGTTTATCGCTCTATACGAACGATGAGGTAATCGCCGTCAATCAAGCGGGCCATCCGATTCATCCGGTATCGATGGATACCGATCAGCAAGCCTGGTACGCCAACAACGGCGACGGCACGTATACGGTGGCGCTCTTCAATCTGGGCAGCAAAGGCGCGCGGGTTGGCGTGAAATGGAGCGATATCGGCCTAAACGGTTCCGGCTCGATCCGAGACCTGTGGAGCCATAAGGAAATGGGCAGCTCGGCGACCGGCATTGATCCGCTATTCCTCGAGCCGCACGCATCGCGTCTGTTTAAGGTGACGGTGCAAAACGGTACCTCGATCGTCAACGATGACGATACCGGGATGAAATATACGGGTGAGTGGACGCGCAACGGTGGCAACGAGCTTGTGCGCGACGCCCAGGACTTATCCGTTGTTGTCACGGATTCTTCGAGTTCGGGCGGCAGCTCCGGCGGTGATCCGGGCGCTGGCACCGGCGGCGATTCCAGTGCCGGTTCCTCGGGTTCGGGAGACGCTGCGGCTTCCTCCTATACGGTTACGATCAACGATGACGATCCGGCGATAACGTACGCCAATAAATGGGGGCACAGCACCGGCCGGTCCTTCGGCGATTACATGGGCGACGTGCATTACGGCGAGCCGGATGGTTCGGAGCCGGAGTTCACGTACACGTTCGAGGGGACAGGAATTGAGCTGCTATCGGAGCAAAGCACAAGCAGCGGCAAGATTGATATCTATATCGACGGAGAGTTTAAGTCGACGGTTGATTCATACGGCAGCGAATCGAACGGGCAGCACTCCGTGTACAGCGTGGCGGATTTGCCGCAAGGCACGCATACGCTGAAGGCGGTCAGGAATGCCGGCGGCCAATATTATTTCCTTGTTGACGCCTTGAAGGTCACGGCGGACACGCTGCTGGGCACCCCTTCGGGCAGCAGCTTCAATAAGGACGCGCAAGCCGACATTACGGTTCCGCTGCAGCTCGGCGCCAGCTCCTTCACGGGCATCAGCAACGGCGCCGCATCCTTGCAGCCGGGTACAGACTATACGGTATCTGACGGCGTCGTGACGATCAAGTCGTCTTATCTGGCGCAGCAGGCGTCCGGTCAATCGGCAGCTCTAAGCTTCAAATTCGCGGGAGGAGCAGCGCAGACGTTGTCCGTGGCCATTAGCGGCACTTCGATCAGTCCGGTATCGGCTTCCTTCGACAAACGTCCGGCCGCTCAGGCAGACCTTGCGGTTACGCTGACGCTTGGCGACTCTAACGAGCTGACCGGCATCAAGAACGGAGCCAATGCCTTGACCGAAGGAACGGATTATACGATAGACGGCAACGTTGTCCGCATCGCCAAATCCTATTTGGCATCACTGCCGGCCGGGAATGCGAGCTTGTCTTTCGAATTCTCGGGCAGCAGTCCGAGAACGCTCGCGCTTACGATTCTGAATTCGGCTTCTCCTGGCCGCTACAACTTCGTAAACAACGACGATCCGGGCATCCGTTATACGGGCAGCTGGAACCGCAGCGGCGGCCGCGGCCTTGGCGATTACAAGGATGACGTGCAGTGGACGGAGAACAACGACTCCTTCTTTACGTATACGTTCCAAGGCACGGGGATCGACTATATTACCGAAGTAGACGAGGGTCAAGGCAACGTCGAAATCTTCATCGACGGAGTCAGCCAGGGCAATGTAAGCACGTACGAAGCGGGTGCGCACAACGCGCCGCAGCGGACGGTGTATACGGTACGCGGCTTGACGAACGGCTTCCATACGATCAAAGCCGTGAAGAAATCAGGAAAATTCATGCTGCTCGACGCGCTGCGCGTACAGCTGCCGGACCTGATCGATGTCTCCTCGACGGACTTTGCGAAGAACGCGCCTGCTGACGTCAGCGTGAATCTGCTCGCAAGCCCGGATAGCCTGAACGGCGTCTATAACGGCGGAGCGGCGCTTGTTCGCGGCACCGATTATACGATTGAGGATCATGTTCTGACGATCAAGCAGCAATACCTGGCCGCTCAGCCGGACGGCACAACGAAGCTGACGCTCCGCTTCCGGGGCGACTACGGCGACGACGCGCATGCGTCCGCGGCGGAAGGAGCTGCATACACCTATACGTTTAAAGGCACCGGCATCGAGCTGCTGTCGCCGGTTGGTCCAAAGCAAGGCGAGATGGACGTATACATCGACGGAGAGCTGAAGACGACGGTTAACGCTTATGCGGACAGCCGCGACTCGCAAGTAAGCTTGTACAGCGTCTCGGGATTGACCCCGGGTTCGCATACGATCCGCGTCGTTAAAAAGTCCGGTGAACTGATGCTTGCCGACGCCCTCCGGTTTACCGCTGCGGAAGCAAGCGTGCCGCCGGTATCGGGAGGCGGAGGTGTCGCGAGTCCGCCGGTCGATCCTGCTGCGCCAAAGGTTGTTCGCACGACGCAGCCGGACGGCACGGTGCGGGATGAACTGTCGCTGGCCGGCACGGAAGCGAAAGCGTGGATTGACGCGCGCAAGGCATCGGGAGCAAGCGCCTTGAAGCTGGTGGTGCCGGATTCGAAGGGTCAAGCGGCAGAGGCCGGCGTGAAGCTGGATGCGGAAGCGGTCAAGCAGCTCGCGGCAAGCGGGCTCGATCTGGATATTGACGTGTCCGGCGCGAAGATCCATGTGCCTAACGCCTTACTGAAAAACATAAATACGGAAGTTCATTTCGTCATTTCGCCAGTTGCTGAGCAGAAATCGCAGCTCGAGCGCCGCGCCAATCTGTCGACGGTTGTATCCGAAGCCGTCAAGGACAGCAAGATTACGCTGATTGGCATTCCGGCGAACATTGATACCAACCTGCCGGCAGGAGAGACTACGCTTGTGCTGCCGCTGCCTGCGGGAGATTGGAGCTCCGAAGCGCTATCGCATATCGGCGTCTATATCGAGCATAGCGACGGCACAGTGGAATACAAGCAAGGCGCTGTTATTGATATGGACGGCGGCAAGGGGATCCAGTTTAAGAACTCGAAGTTCAGTACATTTGCGCTTATGAAGCTGGGTGATGCATCAGGATCCGCTCCGGCTGCGTACATGAATGGCTTCGAAGGCAATCTGTTCAAGCCGGAAAAGGCGATTACCCGCGCGGAGATGGCGACCATCCTGTCGCGTATTGCACAGGACGCCACGGCAGGAGAAGATGGCCGCGTTTATAGCGACGTCAAGCAGGACTACTGGGCGGCGGAAGCGATCCGCAAAGCTACGGCAGCCGGTTTGATGAACGGTTATACCGACGGTACGTTTAAACCGGAGAAGGCGATTACGCGCGCTGAGATGGCGCAGCTCGCCGTGCGGCTGGCCGGCGGAGGCTCCAAATTAGGCGCAGGCTTCGCGGATACGACCGGTCACTGGTCGGAGCAAGCGGTGAAAGCCGCAGAAGGAGCCGGTTACATTAAAGGTTACGCCGATGGCACATTCCGGCCGGATCGCACGCTGTCTCGCGCCGAAGCCGTAGTTGTAATCAATCGCTCGCTGGGCATTAACCCATCCAGCGGCGGAGCTTCCTCCTGGAAGGACGTTCCGGCAAGCTATTGGGCATCCGGCGATATTGAAGCGGCATCCATACAATAATAAGTCCTAAAAGCAAAAGAAGAAGCATCGCTCTCCGTTTAACGGAGGGCAATGCTTTTTCGTGTTAGAACCGGATGACCCGGTATTCGTACCTGCCTAATTCCAGCCTGGTGCCTTCAACAAGCGGCTCCTGCGTGAGCTCGTCAACCGCTGCACGCGGAATCGTTACGCTCCCGCCGCCGCCATCCATATTCACAATGATCCATATCTCAAAGCCTTCGCCGCGTCTTGGGGCAACGATAGTACCCTTCGTCACGTCGGAGAGGAGCGTTACGCCCGCCTCATCCGCATAATGCGCGATAAGGGCTTCCATTAAGCGCTGTCCGTTCTCGCCGGCGGGCAAGGAGCCCAGCATGACGATTTTTCCTTTGCCGTGCGTCTTCTCGGTAATCCACGCAAGCTCCGGCGTTAAACCGCCCTCCATCGTTCCAACCGTCTCTGCGTCTACCGGTTTAAAGACACTGCTCCACAACGTAAGAGGAGCCGAATGGCCCTTCGCATGCCCAACCGTGCCGCTGCCATCCATCGGATAGGCATAGACGACTTCCACGCCTGCCAGCCGTTCCAGCCTGCCCAGAGCTGCGTCTATCGGAATCGTATGCTCCTCCGTGCGCCCGCCCGTCAACGGGCCAATGACCCAAAAGCCGCCATACTCAACCAGCTCCAATGCCCGGTCCATATAGTCCGGCGATACGTAAGGCAGGGATGGCGTGAAGAGCAGCTTATAACCGTCCAGCTCATTACCCTCCGGTACGACATCCCTATGAATGCCGGCGTTAAGAATCCTTGTGTAAAAGTCCGTGATTAACCCCCGATGGTTCAGCTTGCGGTGAGGCTCCGTCTTCAGAAATGCCTTCGCCCGGTCCGAATAAGCAAGGGCAACCTCCGCTTGCGCCGGACGGGTGCTCAAAATCACTCTTTCCAACTCCTTACGGGCTTTCTCTACCTCAAGCACCTGGTTATACCCAATTGCCGGTTTGCACCATGCGCTTAAGACCGAGCCATGCGGCTGCTCGCAGCCCGCCCGCTGCTGCCGCCGAAGCCAATAGCAGAACGCTTCGGCGCCAAGAGCGTACGCGGCAACGGCTTCCGCGCGAAGATAGCCGTCCGGATGCGGCTTCGCGTAGCTTTCTAATGAAGCTGCAAAGGACGGGCTGGTCTCCATAATCCAATAATCACGGCCGCGCTTGAAGCAGCGGAACAAATCGTTATTAATAAGAAACGCCGGAACATGATCGGTTGTGGCGTACGTATCAAAGGAAGCGAAATCAAGCCCGCGGAAGAGCCGTTCATTATCGACGCTAAACGCCATGCTGCTGTTATGGGTAATCGGTGCATCGGAATATCGGCGGATAATCGCCGCCTGTTCATCGGCGAATTCGGCGATTGCCTCCATCGAGAACAGCCGGTACATGGTCTTCAGCGAAGAATTATGCAGGAAGGGAGCGGGACCGGGCTGCGGCACCTGGTCGAACCGGTGATAATATTCACTCCAAATCCGGGTTCCCCAGGCATCGTTAAGTCTCTCAATCGTCCCGTAACGCCGTTCCAGCCACTTATGCCATTCCGATAGACAGGTACGGCACATGCATTCCGACACGTGGGCCTTGAATTCATTGTCCAGCTGCCAGCCGATGAGACCCGGGAGCCGTCCTATTGCCCGCGCAATATTTTCGGTAATAATCGCTGCCTTTTCCCTGAAAAAGGGATGATTCGTGCAGGCATGCTGCCTTGAGCCATGTCCCATCGTCTGACCGTTCGCATCGACATACATCCGTTCGGGATGTCCGTGGCTGAACCAGATTGGCGGTGTCGCCGTAGGCGTGCACATGACGGTATCGATCCCGTTCTCATGCAACCGCTTTACGATACGCTCGAAAAAGCTCATATCGATCTTGCCCTCATGCGGCTCCATTCCCGACCAGGCGAACTCCCCGATCCGTGCCACGTTAATGCCGGCTTCCTTCATCCGTTTCAAATCCTCTGCCAGAACCTCCTCATTCCACAGCTCCGGATACCAGGCTGCCCCATGATACAGCTTCTTTCCCATAAGCCCACCTCTGCTCGACTGGAATAACACGCAGTTTTACTATAGGCGCTCGAAGAGGGGGGGGGACAATCGTACAATTTTGTCAGGTTTACCGGGACCTTCTACTATTTTGACGGGTTTGCATTATCTTGATTTACGCCCGTATCCAGGGTTTGAAAGGGCTTTCTCAAAAATGTCCGATTGGCGGAAAGGCGGGGGAGGCTTAATAATTAGGTCATGCGACGCAACCAAAACTTGGAGGTGACCCTAAATGAAGCAGGCGGCTGCTCCCGGCCAAGCAGAACTGATGCAGGCGACGGCAAGCCATAACAGAACAAGATCCAACGTGCTGGCGAGACTCAAGAAAGACAAGTGGCTGTACTTGCTTTTAACTCCAGGCTTGCTATACTTCATTATTTTCAAATACGTACCCATGTGGGGCGTGCTTCTGGCGTTCAAAAACTATCAGCCCTTCCTTGGCTTCTGGAAGAGCGATTGGGTGGGACTGGAGCATTTCCGGGTGTTCTTCACCAATCCCGAATTTTTCATGCTGCTGCGAAACACTTTAGTACTCTCCTTATACAACCTGGTGTTTTACTTTCCGGCACCTATTATATTAGCCCTTCTATTAAACGAGCTGAGGCTGGCGTTCTTCAAAAGAATCGTGCAGACGTTGATCTACATTCCGCATTTTATCTCGCTTGTCATCGTAGCCAGCTTAACGTACGTCTTCCTGACGACCGAAGGCGGCGTGATTAACGAATTCCTGTTCAAATACACGGGGGCCAAGATCGATTTCCTTGCCAGTCCGGAATGGTTCCGGCCGATGATTATCATGCAGACCGTCTGGAAGGAAACCGGCTTCGGCACGATCATATTTCTGGCAGCGCTTGCAGGGGTAGACGTCGAGCAGTACGAAGCGGCGATTACGGACGGGGCAAACCGGTGGAGGCAATTATGGCATATCACGCTTCCGTCCATCCGGAGCACGATTATTATTTTGTTGATTCTTCGGATGGGCGACGTGCTCGACAATGGCTTCGAGCAGATCTTCCTGATGCTGAACCCGCTGAACCGGGAGTCTGCCGAGGTGTTCGATACCTATGTCTATATGATGGGGATCACGCAAGGGGCGTTCAGCTATAGTACGGCGGTTGGCTTGTTCAAGGCGGTTGTTGGCGTCACGCTTGTGCTCGGAGCGAATTGGCTGGCCAAACGGTTTGGGCAATCCGGTATCTATTAAGAGACTTGAAGGAGGAGGGAATCACGCATGGCAAAACAATACAGAAGCGCGTCCGGGACCGCCTTCGATATTACGAACGTGATCCTGCTAAGCGCCATCAGCCTGCTGGCCGTGCTGCCTTTTATCTACATCATAGCGGGATCCTTCGCATCGGATGCGGAATTAACGAAGAGAGCCGTATTCCTGATTCCGAAGACGTTCACCACCGCGGCTTACCAGTTTATTTTCTCGACCGATACGATTCTGCAAAGCATTAAGGTGTCTCTCTACGTAACGGTTGTGGGCACGGCGGTGAATCTGTTCTTTACGGTAACGATGGCTTACGCCTTGTCCAAGCGCAGTCTGATGGGCCGAAACACGGTGCTTAACCTGATCGTATTCTCGATGCTGTTCGGCGGAGGACTTATTCCGACCTACCTCGTTGTCCGCGATCTTCATCTGCTCGACTCGTTTTGGGCCTTGATGCTGCCGGGCGCGATCAGCGCGTTTAACCTGATTATCGTGAAAAATTTCTTTCAGGAGCTTCCCGCCGAGCTGGAGGAAGCGGCCAAGATTGACGGCTGTACCGAGCTGGGCTTGCTATGGAAAATCGTCCTTCCGCTCTCGATGCCGGTGCTTGCGACCTTTACGCTGTTTTATGCGGTAGGGCATTGGAACAATTTCTATTCCGCCCTGCTGTACATTAACGATCCGCAGAAATGGCCGCTGCAGGTAATGCTCAGGCAAATCGTGCTGCTCTCGCAGACGGCCGCCGGCGACATCAATTCCATGGATCCGAACTTTGTGGCGCCGCCGGATCAGTCGATCAAGATGGCCGTTATCGTTATCGGCACCATTCCGATTCTGCTCGTCTATCCGTTCCTTCAGAAGCATTTCGCCAAAGGGGTCCTGATCGGTTCGGTCAAGGGGTAATACGGATTGCGATACAACAATTTTAAGATTAAAGGGAGGCGTTGGTTAAGATGAACAAAAAGACGCAAAAATGGGTAGCGACGGCAGCGCTCGGAACATTGGCTATGACAGCGCTGGCGGGCTGCAGCGGCAACAAGGAGGAGACCTCCAAGCCGGAAGAATCGGCGAATGCGACGGCAACCGCCGCTACCGGGGCGGCTGCCGAAAAGCCGCTGGACATCAGCATCATGCTGCCGATCTTCAAGACGAACTTTCCGAAGGATGACGGACCGGTTGTCAGCGAAATCGAGAAGCTGACTAATACGAACATTCACCTGGAATGGGTGCCTAACGCCTCTTACGGCGATAAATTCAACATCACGCTGGCCTCAACCAAGCTCCCCGAAATCATTTATGTGCCGGGCTCGAAGGATCCAAGCTTCGTGAATGCCGTCCGCTCCGGCGCGTTCTGGGAGGTGGGCCCATACCTGAAGGATTATCCTAACCTAAGCCAGGCGAACGAGGTGATTATGAACAACTCCTCGATCGACGGGAAAAACTACGGGATTTACCGCGGCCGTGCCTTGGGCCGTAACGGGATTGTTTACCGGAAGGACTGGCTGGACGCGGTTGGCCTGGAGCAGCCCAAGACGATCGACGACTTCTATAACATGCTGAAGGCGTTCAAGGAGAAGGATCCGGACAAGAACGGCAAGAACGATACGTACGGCATGGTGCTGGTGAAATGGACCGGCGGTTGGGCAAGCGCTTTTGACACGATTAAGCTATGGTTCGGCGCTCCGAACAAATGGGGAGTCGTGGACGGCAAGCTCGTGCCGGAGCATCAAACGCCGGAATATCTGGAAGCTCTCAAATTCATGAAAAAGCTGTATGACGAGAAGCTGATCAACCAGGATTTTGCGGTATTCGATTCGGCGAAATGGGTGGATCCGGTAGTAAACGGTCAGGCTGGCGTTATCGTAGACGTTACGGATACCGCGAACCGGATCGAGGATAAAATCCATGCGGCGCTTGCCAAGGACGGCAAGGACGACCCGAACGCGCAGTATATGTCCAACATGATTGGCGTAACGGGGGCCGACGGGCAGTTAAAGGCGCTTCCGACGTCCGGCTTTGCGGGGCTGCTCGCGATTCCGAAGACAACGGTCAAGACCGAGGAAGAGCTGAAGCGCGTGCTTAAGTTCCTGGATCAAATGAACGAGCCGGAGCTGACGACGCTTGCGGGCTACGGAATCGAGGGCAAGCACTACACGCTGGACGGAGAAGCGCTTGTGCCGAGCAAGGATGCCGCGCTGCTGGAATCCGAAGTGGAAGGCCTCAACCAGATGCTGCCGTTTATCCCGGAAGACCGCGGCCTGAAGGTGAAGCAGACGCCGCTGCGCCAGCAAACGACGAACATTCAGAAGGAAGCCGAGCAATATATCGTGGCCAATCCGGCTGAGCCGTTTATCTCCGACGTGTATTCGCAGAAAGGCCAGCAGCTGGACAACATCATCAACGATGCGCGCATCAAGTTTATCGTCGGGCAGACCGACGAAGCGGGTCTGATGGCTGCCTTTGAGACGTGGAAAAAATCCGGCGGCGACGATCTGGTGAAAGAAATGAACGAGCTGTACGCAGCATCCGCGAAATAAAATAAACAGGTCTTTCGCACCCATCAACAATTCCTTCGGGAGGATGGGTGCTTTGGCATGACCGGAAAAACACTGATTTTCGCACAAAATAGTCTGATTTTCATGCTTCCCTTTTATTGGAATCTATTATAAGGTCGAATTTATAACCGAAAGGAACGGGGGAATAGGATGCTCCATGGAAAGAAAATTTGGCGGAGCCGCACGGATTCCGGCAAAGGACGCTTTTTTAGAAAAAGCTTAATTATGATTTTCATCGTCTCCGGCATTCCCGGACTTATTATCGGAGGACTTATCTATTGGATGGCCGGCGGCCGCGTGGAAAGCGAGCTTCTGCAGCTTCATTACCAGCAGATTGAACAACGCTCCGAGCAAATGGACGATCAGTTAAGCAACCTGGAGCTTCTGCTTTCCCACTGGGCATTCGACAACAAATTCGACTACAGCTTAAACGGACTTGATTTTGTCCGCGATTTCAAACGAACCGACGATATCACAAAGACGCTGATCGCCATGCAGGGCTCGAACGCTTTGGTCAAGAAAGCCGAGCTTTACGTTGGCGGGAAGAGCCGGGTGTTGTTTAATCCCGAATATACGCCGCTGCAGGATCAGCAGGATTTAAGCATTTACGGCAAGCTGATACACGGTAAAAACCTGACCTATTGGACCCAGTGGGCGTTTGACTCCAACCATCCGGAGCAAAAGGATTTGACGCTGGTCCACCATATTCCCGGAGGCAGTCCCAATCCGTTTGGCGTGCTGGTCTTCCGGTTCGACGGCGAGAAGATTGCCAGTCTGCTGCAAACGATGACCCCTTATTACGAAGGAGAAGCTTTTCTGCAGCAAAAATCGGGCGACCTTTTTGTATCCGCGAACGGAAGCGCTTCCAACTCGGATTTCGTTCAGGCTCTTCGCGAGAAGATCAACGGCTTGCATGCGGGGAAAGGCTCGTTTTTCTTCGATTGGAAAGGTTCGACCTACACGGTGTCCTACGGCAGCCTGTCGCGAATTTCCGATGAGTGGCTGTACGTCTCGGCATCTCCGATCAACAGCATCATAGCGCCGGTGATGTTCATCTCCAAGCTTGTCATTACGGTAAGTCTGATCGCCCTGCTGCTGGCAGCCTTGCTATCCTGGCTTGCCTCCCATCGGATCTATTCGCCGGTGAAGCGGCTTGCGAATCTGCTTGGCGGTTATTCGGGCGGGGCGGGCTGGACGGGGAAGCAGGACGAGTTTGCGCTTATCGAGCAGCAATATCAGCACCTTCACAAGGAGCGGCTCGAACTGAATTCGAAGCTGGCGGAGCAGCTTCCGCACGTGAAGGAAAGCTTTCTGCATCAGCTGCTTCAGGGGTATTTGTATGCTTATTCGGAAGAGGATTTGCTGCGCCGCATGGAAAAGTTCAAATGGGAGGTGCACGGCCGCCATTTTGCCGTCTTGTTTATTCAGCTGAACGGTATCGCCAATATGGACGAAACATTCCGCAGCGGCGACGAAGGGCTCGTTACGTTCGCGGCGGTGAATATGATGAAAGAGCTGGCTTCCAAGCATTTCGAGCAAAGCGACACGCTGAATTTTCATGATTTGACGGCCGGGATTATGCTGTTTATACCGGAAGGCAGCCCGTATAAGCAGGCGGTTGAAGCCTTCAGCGAGGAGCTGACGACCTCGGTGAACCGGATTCTGCGGATGAGGGTGACCCTTGCCGTCAGCCGCCAGACTGCTTTTATCTCCGATCTGCCTAACGAGTTCGAGCGGGTCAAGCAGGCGGTCAGCTACCGCAATTGCGACAATGCCAACCAGATTATCGATATGGAGCAGGGCGTGCTAGGCGGCGAGGCCTGGGCGGAGCCGCAGTATCCTTTTACCTTGGAGCGGGAGCTTGTTCAGGCTCTCCGTACCGGCAAGGAAGAAGAGGCGGGCGAGCTGCTGGGGGCGTTTGTTGACGCGTTATCCTGCGCCGGGGCGAAGGAAATCGACGTGCAGCAGGGAATGCTTCATCTGCTTGGCAATATCCAGCATGTCATCATGGTATCCGGGGTTAATCCGAACAGGCTGTTCAAGGGCGTTAATCTGTACGAGCAGCTGTCCCAAATCCGGGAGCCGAAGCGGATGCTGGCCTGGTTCAGGGATAAGGTGCTGGCGCCTTACCAGAAGGAGCTGTCCTGCCGGGCGGGCTCCGAGGTTAAACGGCTGATCGAGGCGGCGATGATCTATATGCAGCAGCATTACAGGCAGGATATTTCGCTGGATAACTGCGCGGAGCATATCGGCACCAATCCGTTTTACCTGAGCAAGTCGTTTAAAGTGGTCACCGGTAAAAACTTCATCGACTATCTGACCGAGCTTAGGATCGAGAGAGCCAAAGAGCTGTTAAGAGAATCGGAATTGAAAATCAACGACGTAGCCGAGCAGGTCGGTTACCAGCACAGCTATTTCAACCGGATTTTCAAAAAGCTGGAGGGCATGACGCCAACCAGCTACCGGGAGCAGAGCCAGCACCTGTAACGCAATCAAGATCGTGCAAACGCCGCAATAATGTGCAAGCCGTTTTTTGGCCCTTCCGCAATATTGTCTCATTGAGCGTTAACCGGGAAGCTTCTACAATGGGGCCAAACGACGAAGGAGATGAGGGTAAATGGCGAGTACGATTCAATTGCGCAGCTTGTCCCCTCGGCAGCATGCATGGCCGGCCGGGATGACTTGGGGAATTCCGTGGAAGGAAGGCGAGCTGGGGAGAGACGAAGCTTTGCGCTTGACAACGAGCTTGGGCGAACCCGTCCCGATGCAGCATTGGGCGACCGCCTATTGGCCGGACGGAAGCGTGAAATGGTCCGCTCACGCGGCGGTAAGCACGGATAACGGGGCGAAGGGGTACATCTTGACGAGAGGGGAAGCAGCGAATGTCCCTTTCAAGGTTAAGGTGACGGAGACGAGCGATGCGGTTCAGCTGGATACCGGCGTTATCGTATGCACGCTTGGCAAGAGGGGCAGCAATTGGCTGCGCGGCATTACCCGGAACGGGGTGGAGGTGTGCAGCGGCGGTGTGCTTGTATGTATAAGGGAGACCGGCAGCGAGGTATCCGGCAGCAGGACGATCCGGCAGGAGCCGTTTGAAAGCCGGGTGCACCGGTTAACTATTGAGCAGGAGGGTCCCGTTCGCGCGGTGGTGAAAATCGACGGCAGGCACCGCGCGGCAGCCGGTTCGCGGGAATGGCTTCCTTTTTCCATGAGGCTCTATCTGTATGCCGGTCTAGAGACGATCCGGATTGTGCATACGTTTTTTTACGACGGCAATCCGAACGAGGATTTTATTAAGGGATTGGGAATCCGTTTTGCCATACCGATGCGCGGCGAGCATTATAACCGTCACATCCGTTTCTCGGGGGATAGCGGGCTGTTCGCGGAATCGCCGAAGACGCTCCATACCCGCAGGACAAAAGGGAAATACCGCGAGCTGTTCGAACAGCAGACCGCTGGCGGAAAAGTTGGCTTTGACCCCTCGGATGACGCGTATTTCCTTGGCTTGCTGGAAGATTCGGCGACATGGGACGGTTTCAAGCTTATGCAGCAATCGTCCGAGCATTACCGGATTTGGAAAAGAACCGGCGATGGCTGCAGCTGGGTAAAGGCGACGGACGGTTACCGGGCGGGAGGGCTCGCTTATGCCGGCGGCGAAGGCGGCGGACTTGCCTGCGGGCTGCGGCATTTCTGGAGGAAGCACCCTTCGGGCTTTGAGATTCATGGAGCTTCCGGTGACGAGGCTTCGCTTACCGCATGGTTATGGACGCCGGAGGGCGAACCGATGGACCTGAGGCATTACGATACGAAAACCCATGTCGAATCGTCCTATGAAGGGGCGGAGGAGCTGCGCGCAACCCCATACGGCATCGCCAACACGAATGAACTGACGCTTTGGTGCACGGAAGAAACGCCAGGACCGGAGCAGCTGGAGCTGATGCGGCAGGAAACGGACAGTCCGTCCCTGCTCGTATGCGAGCCGTCCTATTACCATGAAGCCGGAGCTTTCGGGATTTGGAGCCTGCCGGATCGTTCCACCGAGGAGAAGCGGCAGCTTGAAGAACGGCTGGACGGCATTATTGCTTTTTACAAGAAGGAAGTGGAGCAGCGCAAATGGTACGGATTGTGGGACTACGGCGATTTCATGCACAGCTACGATCCCGTCCGGCATGTCTGGAACTATGATTTGGGCGGCTGCGCCTGGCAGAACACGGAGCTTGCGCCGAACATGTGGCTATGGATCATGTTCCTGCGGTCGGGCAGGGAAGACATCTTCCGGATGGCGGAAGCGATGACCCGGCATACAAGCGAGGTAGACGTGTACCATTTCGGCGAATATGCCGGACTTGGTTCGCGGCATAACGTGGTTCATTGGGGCTGCGGATGCAAGGAAGCACGGATCGGCATGGCCGGCCTTCACCGTTACTTTTATTATCTGACGGCGGATGAGCGGATCGGGGATATGATGAACGAAACGAAGGACTCGGACTTTACGACCGTTAATCTTGACCCGATGCGCTATTATTTCCCGAAAGACGAGCATCCGACCCATGTCAGGGTTGGCCCGGACTGGGCCGCCTTCAGTTCGAACTGGATGACGCAGTGGGAACGTTACGAGAGCACGGCATACCGGGACAAAATTCGGGTTGGCATTAACAGTATTAAAGGAGCCAATTACAGGCTAATTTCCGGTCCGACCTACGGCTATGATCCAAAGACGGGTATCCTCACGCCGATGGGCGACGATAACTGGGGCAGGCATCTGGCGATTTGCATGGGCGGACCGCAGGTATGGTTCGAGCTGGCCGGCATGCTGAAGGATCCGGAATGGGAGGAGATGCTGGCGGAGTTTGGGGTCTATTACAACAAGACGCAGGAAGAGAAGGATAAGCTCACGAAGGGTCATATCCGCACAACGCGTTTCGAGCATCCGGTGCTCAGCGCGGCAATCGTTGCTTATGGCGCTTTTTACATGAAGGATGAAGCAACGGCCCGGCAATGCTGGGACATTCTGCTGGGCAATCCGTTTGCGGCCGTGAATCTTCAGGACGAGGCGTCAACGGTTGCACACATCGACGTGCTGCAGGAGATCGACTGGATAAATACGAATGAAGCAGCCCAATGGTCGCTGAATACGATTATCGCCTTGGAGCTGGTCGCAGACCATCTGCCGAAGCTTCGGGAGCAGCCTTTACAGGAGTTGATTTGACGATGACCACAACAACGACGGCAAGAAGCATGCTGATTCCGGCCGGATGGAGGATGGTTTACAATAACCCGCTCTGTTCGGCTGAGGACGTATCGGATTTCCGGATGGAAGGGGATGCCTCCGTCACCTTTCCGATGGGGCGCATGCGCCTTGAAAGCACGCGGGACCCCGTAGAGGGGCAGGCAGCCAATCTCGTATTCTGGTGCCCGGAGCAATTCCCTCCGGATCTCGTTGTTACTTGGGATTTCTGGCCGGTCCGCGAGCCGGGATTGGCGATTCTATTTTTCTGCGCAGCGGGAATAGAAGGACAGGATTTGTTTGATTCCGGGCTGGCGAGCCGCAGCGGGATTTACGACCAATATCATCATAGCGACATCAACGCGTTCCACGTATCCTATTTCCGCAGGCGCCACGCGGAGGAGAGACGGTTCCATACCTGCAACTTGCGGAAGAGCTACGGCTTTCACCTTGTGGCACAAGGAGCTGATCCGATCCCGGATGCGGCGGACGCGCAAGGGCCTTACCGGATGCAGCTGCTGAAGCAGGGGCCATATGTGCAATTTGCCGTCAATGATCTATTGTTGTTTAGTTGGAAGGATGACGGCTCCACTTGGGGGCCGCTGCTGGGGAAGGGCAAGCTGGGCTTCCGCCAGATGGCCCCGCTGATCGCGGAATACGGAAATTTGCAGGTGTTTGCCCCGTAAGGGAATGCCTGCACCAGAAACGAGAGGTTAAAGAAATGGCGATTGCAATGTGTTTCCCGGAAGGCCGGCATAAGGCGTTAACGCTCAGCTACGATGACGGCAGGTTAGCCGACCGGCGTCTGGTCGAAATTTTTAACCGTTACGGGCTGAAGGGGACGTTCCATCTCAATTCGGGTCTGCTTGGCACGAAAGACCGGATCGGAGAGGACGAGGTCAAGAAGCTGTATGCCGGCCATGAAGTGTCCGCCCATACGCTGACTCATCCCACGATTGCACGTTGCCCGAATGAGCAGATCGTATACGAGGTCATGGAGGACCGGCGCAATCTGGAGCGTATAGTTGGCTGCACGGTCCGCGGCATGTCTTATCCTAACGGTTCGTATAACAAAAGAGTCAAGGAGCTGCTGCCCGGTCTTGGCATCGAGTACGCGCGCGTTGTTCCCAGCACGGGACAGTACGGCATGCCGGACGACTGGCTTGAATGGCAGCCGACCTGCCATCATAACCGGGATTTGATGAAGCATGCGGAGGAGTTCGCCGGACTTCGCAAGTCGCAATATTTGTACCTGATGTACGTATGGGGCCATAGCTACGAGTTTGACAACGATAACAATTGGGAGCTGATGGAGCAGTTCGGGCAATGCATCGGCGGCAATCCGGAGATCTGGTATTGCACGAATATGGAGCTTGTGGACTATGCGAAAGCCTTCGAAGCATTGAAGTTTGCGGCAAACCTCAGCTTTGTGTACAATCCGTCCGCCATCGGCGTATGGCTGAAGGTTGACGGGGAAACGGTGGAAGTAAAGGGCGGCCAGCAGATTACGTTGTAGTTAGAGTTAGAGAGTTAGCGATAGGTAATCTATTTTATCTTGTTGGGAGGGAAAAGGATGTCATCCGTAACTACTAAGGAGCCTTTTCTGCTAGGAACCGTAAATCTGCAGGCAGCCGGGCCTAACTGCAAGGTGCTGCTCGGCGACCTGAACGGCGACGGCCGGATGGAGCTGCTGCTGGTGCAGCCGGACAACCGGCAGGATGTCCGTTACATTCCCCATCAGGTGCAATGCCTGACCGCCTATGATCTCGAGGGCAATCTGCTGTGGCAGACCGGCAGGCCCGATCCGGGAGCGGGCCGGCAAGGCTCGGATTATCCGGCGCAGATTGCGGATATCGACGGGGATGGCAGGCTTGAAGTGATTTGCGTGATGGAGGATCGGCTCCATATTCTTAATGGGCATGACGGCTCGGTCCGATCGACCCGCGAACTGCCGGATCCGCATGCCCATGACTGCATTATCGTCGCAAACCTGAGCGGTGCCGCGCATGCGGGGGATCTTATCCTGAAGGACCGTTATCACCGGCTGTGGGCGCTGGACCGGGAGTTTAAGCTGTTATGGACGCATCAGGGAAATCCGGGTCACTTCCCGTGGGTTTACGATCTGGATGGCGACGGAAGGGATGAAGTCATGGCCGGTTACGACCTGCTTGATCATGACGGGAAGCTGCTGTGGAGCTGTCATGATCTGGACGATCATGCCGACTGCATCTGGGTAGGCGACGTGAACGGAGACGGGGAGCCCGAGCTGGTTATCGGCGGGAGCGTAACGGTTATGTACGACCGGCATGGCAGGGAGCTGTGGCGTTACGAAGGGTCCGTTGAATCGCAGCATATCGCGCTGGGCCGGTTCCGGACCGATCTTCCGGGCCTGCAGATTGCCGGGCTCGATCGGCTTGTCCGGGAGGATGACGGCAAAGGCCTGATCGGCAAGGATGCTTTATTCCTGCTCGACAGCGAGGGCAAGGAGCTCTGGAAGGAAGACCGGAAAACGCCGGGCTGGCTGACCATTATCGAACCGCTAAGAGGGTGGGCCGAGGATGCGCCGGACTACATATTGGCTTACCGGCGCGGCGGCGTATATCCCGGTCTGTACGACGGTTCTATGAATACGGTAGTAGAGTTTCCTTCGGAAGGGTATGCCGTCCACGCGGATCTATGGGGAAGCGGTACGGAGCAGGTCATTATCTATTCCAACGATACGGCTTCCATCTATTCCAGCAAGCATGCGAAGCTTAGCGAATGCGTAACCGGTTCTCCGCTGCCGCAGCCTAAACGGCTGTCCAGCTCAACCTTGTATCCGGGCGGAGAAATGAAGTAGAGGAGCTAGAGAAGAAATGACGCGAAACTACCGATTTGATTTCGGCACCGGCGTCCCTGCCGAGGGCTATACGAAGATTACGCCGCAATCCGTCTATGATTCCTTTACGGGGTACGGCTTTACCCGGACGGACCGCATCAATGCGAGGGACCGCGGAGAACCGGGGGCCCTTCGCAGAGATTTCTGCATCCCGCTTGATACGGCTTTCCTGCTCGATGTGGAGGATGGCATCTACCGCGTCTCTGTCCTGCTGGGCGATGAAATTGCCGAGACCGAAACGACGATCAAGGCCGGTCAGGGGCGCCTGATAGTGCATAAACAGCGGACGGCTCCAGGCAGCTTCTCCCGCATCGGCTTTTCGGTATGGGTAAGCGGCGGGCAGCTGAAGCTCACGTTCTCGGGGCTTGCTCCTCGCATTAACGCGATGGAGGTAGAGCCGGCACCGCAAGCCTGTACGATTTTCTTGGCCGGAGACTCAACGGTAACGGACCAGCCGGATGACGGTTATCCGTATGCGGGCTGGGGGCAGATGCTGCCGATGTTCGTCAAGCAGGACGCAGCCGTAGCGAACTACGCCTTATCCGGCCGCAGCTCCAAAAGCTTCATCAGCGAAGGCGTGCTGGATGAAATCTGGAGCCGCATAAAGCCTTACGATTATCTCTTTATCCAGTTCGGCCATAACGATCAGAAGTTTGACGAAGAGCGTCATACGGAGCCTTTCACCACCTACAAGCAGACTCTGAAAATCTATATTGACGGAGCGAGGGAGCGGAAGGCGATCCCGGTTCTGGTCACCTCCGTGCAGCGCCGTTTCTATGAAGAGGACGGAACGCTGCGGGATACTCACGGGGATTATTTGACGGCGGCAAGGGAGCTGGCGGCGGAAGAGGAAGTACCGTTAATCGATTTGGCGAAGGCAAGCAAAGCCTTGTTCGAAGCGTTGGGTCCGGAAGAAACCAAGAAGCTGTTCATGTGGCTGGCCCCGGGGGAATTCATGAACTTCCCGGATGGTACCGAGGATAATACGCATTTCCAGCAGCTAGGCGGGATTGAGATCGCGAGACTGGTCTACGAGGAGTTAAAGGCGCTGAAGCTGCAGCCGCTTATGCTGTATTTGCGGTAACAGGATTTGAAATTTTCGAAATTCAACAGGTTTTGACAAAAATATCGCTTAAACCAGGATGGGATTAAGAAGAAAGTGGGTTGCCAATTGATGGACAAAACAGTACAATGAGTCCAATGAAACCGCTTTCTTATTTTTTGTTTAGAGAAGTCCCGCTGGATTTCATATTTTTACGCTTAACATGAAACGGGTTTCATGAAACCGGTTTCCGGAACAAGGGGGGGAGCTCGCCAGCTTTGCCAGTACCATCCGCGTTTGATCGTACTCTAATTTATTCAAAGGAGCGAAAAGAAAGTGCGGAAAAAACCGATTGCGTGGCTTTTACTGCTGTCATTAGGTGTTTCTTTGTTCAACTTTACGCCGATCCCCAAGGTGTCGGCAGCTTCGGCTATCGATTTTCAAGATCATTTCACTGACGGGAATTATACGGCGGATCCGGAGTGGACAGTTACGTCCGGTACATGGACGGTAGCAGCCGATCCGGCTGATGCCAACAATAAAGTGCTTAGCCAGACCGATACGGGCGAAGGCATTATTACGACGGGAGATAATTGGACGGATTCCACGGTTTCCATGCGGTTCTATACGGGAGCCGGCGGCGCCTTTCCGGGCATTCTGGCCCGCGTCCAAGACTATAAAAACTTTTACTATTTTCAAATGCAGTCCTCCACCGGGCTTACCTTGACCAAACGTGTGAATAACACGGACGCCACGATTAAAGGCGCCACCGCTTATGCGCTCAGCAAAAATACCTGGTATACGCTGAAGCTTGTGCTTATTGGCAGCTCAATCAAAGCCTACATCGTGGAGAACGGAAAGGATAAGCTGCTGTTTGATGCGGTCGATTCAACTTTCGCAAGCGGGAAGATCGGCATCCGCAACAAATGGCAGTCGGTTCAAGTGGATGACGTTATGGTTACGGATATCCCGGCAGCCAATTCAACCGTCATTCAATCGGATGCGCAGACCAGTTCCTCCGTTTCGCTGAATTGGAATGCCGTTGAAGGGGCAAGCAGCTACAACGTTTATCGTTCCACAACATCCGGAAGCGGTTACAGCTATGCGGGCAGCACGACCGCAACCAGCTATTCGGATACAAGCTTGAGCTCGGACACGGATTATTATTATAAAATCGCTTATTTGTACGGCGGACTTACCGAGTCCCAGTGGTCGCCGGAATTGAAAGTGAGGACTGTAGGCGTTGCGCCGGCTGCGCCAACCGGTCAGACCGCAACGGCGGTTAACTCGTCGAAAATCAATCTGAGCTGGGCGGCCGTTGCCAAGGCAACCGGCTACAAAGTGTACCAGTCCTCCAACGGCGGTGCGTCTTTCGAGAACATTTACGACGGAACCTCTTTAAGCTATCAAGCTGCAGGCTTGACAGCCAACAAGGAATACAGGTATCAAATGACGGCGTACAATGCCTTTGGCGAATCGCCGCCAGTATCCGTTCAAGCAACGACCTATGCGTTTGACGCGCCTGCTAACTTCAAGGCGGCGTCCACGACGGATTCTTCGGTAACGCTGACCTGGGATGCCTTGCAGGGAACAGCCGTTGCTTATTCCGTTAAAAGGGCCGCGAGTGCCACGGGAACCTTTTCCGAAGTGTACAACGGTACGGATACCACCTTCACTAATACCGGTTTAACGCAAGGCACGGGCTACTTCTATACCATCAGCGCGGTAGTAGACGGCGTTTCTTCCGCCGTATCCGATTTGCTTGGGGTGAGTGCGGTGCGTACCTCGTTAACGCCGGGCGCTCTTTGGGCAGATATAACCGGCAATCCGATTGACGCTCACGGCGCGGGAATCATGTACGACGAGAAAACGAAGAAGTATTACTGGTATGGGGAATACCACAAAGGCGGATGGCCGGCTGCAGGCGTCCGGGTATACTCTTCTACGGACCTCATGAACTGGAAAGACGAGGGTATGGCTCTTACGTTAATCAACTCGATGGATGATTTTACGAATGACCCTCTCATCTCCAAGCTGTATGAAGAAAGAACGGATACCGTTAACATCTGGGCGGATATCCGCAAAGGAAGAATCGTTGAACGTCCGAAAGTCATCTACAACGACGAAACCAAGAAATACGTCATGTGGGCTCATATCGACGGCGACAAGGATCCTTACAACAACAGTGCCAACTACGGCAAAGCTCAAGCGGGCGTGGCCATAAGCGATTCGCCAACCGGACCGTTCGTCTACCAGCGAAGCTACCGGATGGACCAGGCTCCTGCCGGAGAGATCGACTACCAGCCTGGCAACCCGGGCATGGCAAGGGATATGAACCTGTTCAAGGACGATGACGGAACCGCGTACCTGATCTATTCGAGCGAAGAGAACCTGACGATCTACATCTCCAAGCTGATGCCGGATTATCTCGACGTAACCGGCTGGCATAAAGACGGCAACGTGGACGAGTACGGAAACGCCGTTCGCGATGCTTCGTACAAAGCCGTAAACGGCGTTGACTACGTGCGGGTATTCCCGGGAGCGCAACGCGAAGCACCGGCCATGTTCAAATATAACGGCCATTATTACTTGATTACTTCCGGTGCAACGGGCTGGGCTGCCAACCAGAACAAATATACGGTAGCGGATCATATCTTCGGCCCATGGGCTCCGATGCAGGATCCGTTCGTCCGTACGTCGGCCAGCGATCCGGATCCGACGAAAGCTTTTAATACGCAATCGACGTATGTAATTCCGGTTGATCCGGAGAACGGCAAGTTTATCTATGTAGGCGACATTTGGAACGGCGGCAATTTTGCCAATGACGGAGCCAAATACGTTTTCCTGCCAATCGAGTTCGGAATGGGTACGGATATTGCGATTAAATGGTATGCGAGCTGGACGCCGGATCTATTGAATGCAATGGGTCAAGTGAACGTGACCACCAAGTTCCCTGAAGCGGTTAAGCTTGGGGAAGTGCCTAGCTTGCCGAGCCAGGTTGACGTGTTGGGCAAAACGGGAACCGTGTCAACGCCCGTAACCTGGTCCGTTAACTCGCATGCTCTCACGGCAGCGGACTTTGCTAAGCCGGGTCCCATTACGGTTCAAATGACGCTGCCGGAGTATTACAACAAGGTGCAGAGCGTCAAAATGTACGTCGTGCCGGACAACGCGCTGTATTTCGTGAATGCCGGAGGTTACGCGACATCCGATTACAAGCTTCTCGCTTCTTATATGCAAGACACGCTGGCGAACAAAACGGTAATCGAGCAGGCTTATAATGCAGCCGATGCTTCGCCTTGGGGTTATCTCGGCACGGATTCGCTGCCTTCCGGTTCGGCTGACGGGGATATTTTCTCAACGGTCCGTTACTTGAACGGCGGCAATGTAGCCAATTCTCCGAAGGGTACGGACCTTGCTTATCAATTTACCCTGGAGAACGGTTCGTACGATGTTTATCTGGGCTTTAACGATCCGTGGACCAATACGAGCAGAAAAGCCAATTTGCTCCTGAATGACGAGAATAAAGGCGCCGTTACGTTTACGCCAAGCAATACGATGGCATTTACGGGCGTGAACGTAACGGGCGGATCGTTGAAAGTGACCGTTAGAAATACGGCAGCGCAAGATCCGATGATCAGCTGGATAATGATCGTAGATCCGGATTTGGCGCCGGCGACGGATTCTACAATGGGCCTTACGGCAACAGCGGCATCTTCGACCAGCGTGAAGCTTGCCTGGAACAAAACGACCGGAGCGCTTGGTTATAACCTGTACCGTTCGGAAAGCGAAGAAGGCACCTTCACGAAAGTGTACAGCGGCGCGGCCGGCTCTTACACTGACAGCAGCCTGCCTTCCGAGCATACCTATTACTACAAAGTTGGCGTGATTGACGGAACGGGCAAGGAGTCGGCATTGTCCGCTGCGCAAAGTGTTACGATTGCCCGCACGGTGAAAGAAATCGCGGACGGTATTACGGCGATTACGTCACCGGCGAAGGATGCCGCGATGCTGACGCTGCCTGAAGTGCCAGCCGGTTACTCTATTTCCATCCTGTCCTCGGACAACGAAGTGATTGGCACTGACGGAGCGATTACGCCGCCAGCAGCGGAAACCACGGTAAATCTGGTGCTTCGCGTGACAAGAACGTCGGATAACACGACGGCGGATACGGCTTCCATCGCCGTGGTTGTACCGGCGAAATCCAGCCCAAGCCATTCCGGCGGCGGCAGTAATGCCAGCTCCTCAAACGGCCTTACGCCGGTTGTTACATCGGATCTGGCAAGACTTACGGTGAACGGGGTTATGAACTCGACTACCAGAGTTGCATCAGGATCCGTAACAAGCGCCGACCTGACAAAAGCATTAACGCTTGCCCCGGTACTGCGGGACGGCAGGAAAGTCGTGGAGATTGAACTGCCGCAAGTGGCGGGAGCGGAAGCGTATGAACAGCAAATTCCGGTTAGCGTGCTCGGACAGCTTGAAGAATCGCAAGAGATTCGGGTAAAAACGGCATTTGGCACCGTTACGCTGCCGTCAGGCATGTTTACGGCTGCGGAGCTTGGTTCCGCCCAGAACGTAACGCTTCATATCGGACCTGCAAGCTCTCTGGACGAAGGGAAGCCGGCTGTCGATATTCATTTGCTGGCGGACAACAAGCCGCTTGGCTTCCATAATGACAATGTGCAAGTCCTTGTAACCATTCCGTACACGCCGGCAGCAGGCGAAAATACGGATCATCTCGTCATTCTGTACGTGAAGGATGACGGTACGACAGAGCCTGTATCAAGCGGTTATTATAATCAGGCAGCGGGCGTGATGTCGTTCACAACGACCCATTTCAGCAAATACGCTGTCGCGGAGGTCCGCAAGACCTTTAATGACCTCGCCGGGGTACCTTGGGCCAAAGCACAGATCGAAGCTCTGGCATCCAGAGGAATCATTAAAGGCACTTCCGCTAAAACCTACTCGCCAAATGCGGCGATCACGAGAGCTGATTTTATTCAGCTTCTTGTATCCGCGCTTGGTCTGACAGCCGAAGTAGACTCGAACTTTGCGGATGTCCAATCTACGGATTATTATTATCAGGCGGTAGGCATTGCGAAGAAGCTTGGCATTACGAACGGCATTCGCGAAAACCGCTTTGATCCGCGCGCAAGCATCAGCAGACAGGATATGATGACGTTGACAGCCAAGGCGCTGGTTGCGGCTAAAAAGCTGTCTGCGATGAACGGTACCGCGGCTGATCTTAGCGGTTATGCGGATGCCGATCAAGTAAGCCCGTATGCGGCAGACAGCATCGCAACCCTTGTTAAGAACGGCCTTGTGCAAGGGGCGGGAAGCAAATTGTCTCCTCTGGCGACAACGACAAGAGCGGAAGTTGCCGTCATGCTGTACAAAATTTACAAGAATTAGAGTTTGAGCAGGGACGATCCGGGAGCAGGCAATCTTCCGGATTGTCCTTTTCTACGTAAAGGCTGATATAATAAACGATAGATTAAAGGAGGTGTACGATACGCATGCCGGATGTCGTCTTTTACCGCGATCAAGCGCTACCGTTTCTTGAAGCCAAACGATGCCGCAGGAGCGATTTTGCCTATCAGAAGCACTTCCATGAGGAGTATTCCATCGGGCTTATCGATACCGGGGAGACTCACGCGTGGTGTGACGGAACGCTGCACCGGGTGGAGGAAGGCCGCATGATCAGTTTTCCGCCAATGATGCTTCATGCCTGCCATCCGGAGGAAGGAGCGGACTGGAGCTATAAAATGCTGTTTATCAAGCAGGATTGGCTTCAAGGGCTGAAGCAGCGGGAGCTTGCCCGGCTGCACATTCCTTTCCTGCTGGAGGAGGGCAAGAACAAGGTTTGCCGAATCCGCATCAACCGGACGATGGAAGCCTTATCGGGAGCCGCTTCCCCGCTTGATATCGAAACCTCGCTGATTGAGCTTATCGAGGCGGTAGTCAGCCGCAATGCTTCCGATTTTGCGCATCAGCGCTGCAGAGCCAGACAAGAACGCAAATACGTCAAGCTGGTCAAGGAATACTTGCATGAGCATTATACGGAAAGGGTTACCCTGGACGAACTGGAGAGGATAACGGCTATCAGCAGGTTCCATCTGATCCGGTTGTTTAAGCAATCGAGCCTTCTGCCTCCCCATGCTTATCAGAATCTGCTCCGGATTAATCATGCCAAGGCGGAGCTTGCGAAGAACAGTCGGGCGATCGCCGATATTGCGGCTGAAGCGGGATTTTACGACCAAAGCCACTTCTCCCGGACGTTCAGCAGAATCGTAGGAGCTACGCCGCAGAAGTACGTTTTATCGATGTAGCAAAAGAGCAATTTTATACAATACGGTCACTCCCTTATCTCTTACAATAAACGCAATTCGTGAAAAGGGAGTGGCATCGCATGAATCGGCATTCGGAATTGGAACAACAGTTAACAGCAGTCTTAAAATCTATCGCGCGCCGCGCGGATTTGAAAGGTTATGCGGAGCAGAACCCGCAGTTGAATGGGATATTGCGCCGGGCTGCGTTAAGGTATATGGCGGGGAACAATCTTCAGGAAGGATTGAAAGCCGGAAAAGAGATTATGAGAAGGGGTTATTCTCTTTCCATCGAATACATTGGTGAGAATACATCGGATGCCGGGGAGTGCGAACAAGCCGCGGCTGAGATGAAAGCGCTTATTCAGCAGTTGAAGCAGTCG
The DNA here is from genome assembly GCF_011761545.1 of Paenibacillus sp. BK720. NCBI lineage: Bacteria > Bacillati > Bacillota > Bacilli > Caryophanales > Paenibacillaceae > Paenibacillus > Paenibacillus sp. BK720. Next base: position 298,433 of record NZ_JAASRQ010000002.1, read on the forward strand.
GGATTGCCGGGGCGGGTGTCGTTTGATCTGTCGCATATCGGATTAATGATAAGCCCTTCGCTTGCGCATGCCAACTTGACGGAGCTGGCCAAGCAGACGGAAGGAACGGAGATCGAGCTGTTCATCAGCATGGAAGAGTCGGGGAAAACGGATGATATTTTATCCGTCTATAAGCAGGCAACGGCCGAATACTCCGGCATCGGTATTACCTTGCAGGCGCATCTCAACCGAACGCCGGCGGATTTGGCCGCGCTGACTTCGCCTGGGCGAATCCGTATCGTAAAGGGAGCTTATCAAGAGCCGGACAATCTGTCGCTTGCACGGTCGCCCGAGCTGAATGAGCGTTATTTGAATCTAGTTGAACTAGCAATCCGTGAAGGCCATCAGGTATCTATCGCCACCCATGACGACGTTATTATTAATGCCGCAAGGGAGAGAGGATGGCTGACAAGCCCGCAAGCCGAGCTTGAAATGCTGTACGGCATTCGTCCGGAGCTGGCTTGCCGCCTTCGGAGCGAAGGGGCACCGATACGGATTTATGTTCCGTACGGCCACGAGTGGTACTTGTATTTATGTCACCGGATTGCGGAATATCCGCCTAACCTGTATCAGGCTGTCATCGATATGGTAAGCGGACAGGGAGTGAACAACAACTACCAGTAGGGAGCGTGTTCGTAATGGCATCTAACTTTCATTTGAACGACGGTTCTTCGCGTCCGCCAAGAATGGAAATCCAACAGTCCTGGTGGGCGATGACTGGGCTTGGCGAGAACGGCCGGGAATGGACGATGGAGGAGAAGTTCGAGAAAATCGCCGAAGCCGGCTTTACCGGCATCAGCGCAACGATGCCGTCTGAACAGGACTATGCGCAGTGGCATCGTCTGCTGGACAAGCATCAGTTCAGCTTCAGCACGATCGCTTTTCCGGCGAACGTCAAGGACATGCTGGATACGCTTGAAGCCGCGAGGAAGTTCGGCCGGGTTCAATACATCAATTCTCAAGTTATGGATGCGTTTGTTATTGGCGATGAAGCGGTTCAATTGCTGGAGGGTCTTCTCGAGGCTTCTTCGGAAGCGGGCATCCCGCAATTTATCGAAACCCATCGCGGAAGAATTACGCAGGATCTGCTCCGGACGACCGAATATGTAAGGGCATTGCCGCAGCTTAAGCTCATAATCGATCTGTCGCATTACGTAGTTGGCGGCGAATTGGACGGCACGCACAGCCGTTCGGAAGAGGAGTTTGAGATACTGCTTCAGCGGACCGCCGGAATTCACGGCCGCATCTCCAACGGAGAGCAGGTCCAAGTGGATATGGTTAACGGCGGCCATCCGATGATCAAGCATTTCAAACGCTGGTGGCGCAAGGGAATGGGAAATTGGTACGCGAATGCCGCGTCCGGCGATATTCTCTCTTTTATTCCGGAGCTGGGTCCTCCGGGTTATGCGATTACGAGAGTAGCTGAGAACGGCCGCGAGGTTGAGACAACCGACCGCTGGCAGGAGGCTTTGCTGCTGAAGCAAATCGCCGAGGAATTATGGGAAGAGGTTGTAGCCGAGGCATCCAATCCGCAAGCCATACGATAAAAGGTTGCTGCCTGCTGCTGCAGGCAGTTTTTTTGTGCTCGTATTTACAGAAATGATCAATAAAATGGTTAATTTTGCCGGTGGGCCTGATAAATCGTCAATCCGAATCAAGCTTTTGCCTTGAGGAGGGGGAGCCCCTCCTTTTTGCTATATAATCTGTGCCATTTGGGGAAAGATAATCCTCAACCTGATGAAAAAGAGGCTGCGCCGAATGACAGACAAATCCAAGTGGCTGCGAAGCCATCTGATACCTTTTAAACAGAATAGGCTGCTGCAGATCACGATAGCGATATTAGCCGTATTTTGGATCATCATGGCGATACGTCCATCGGACTGGAAAATATGGGCGGTCGAAAATTCGCTTTTGATTGCCTTCGTAATTGTTCTGATTGCGGCGTACCGGAAGTTTCCGCTCAGCAATTTATCGTACGTGCTTATCGCACTCTTCCTGGCGATGCATGCTTATGCCGCTCACTATACGTATCAGGATACGCCGATAGATGAATGGCTGAAGCAGCTTTTTCACATCAAAAGAGGGTTCTACGACCGGATTGTCCACTTCGCGTTTGGCTTGCTTATCGCTTTTCCCGTACGGGAGTCGGTTCAATATTTCCTGAAGCTGCACAGGAAATGGCCGGCCTATATCGTGACCTTTGCGATGATTACGACGGCAAGCGCTTTGTACGAGCTGCTCGAAATGTGGTCGGCTTATCTGTTCAACAGAAAGATGGCGGCCAAGTATATCGGGCTTGAAGGCGATCCGTTTGATTCGCAGAAGGATATGACGTCGGCGCTTGCCGGAGTAGTCGTTGCGATCGTCATATTTCTGCTTCTGTGTAGAGCGCTGAATCGGAAGAACAGCATGATCGGGAAAAATACGGATTGAAAAGCCGATTTTGATATGCTATGATGTGCAAAAGCAAAAGCGCAGAAGAGAATAACATGCAGTCAGCTTATGTTCAGAGAGCGGAGGGAATGCTGAAACCTTTGCCTTAAGCCTTGCATGAGGTCATCTCGGAGCTGTTGACTGAAGGCTGAAGGAAGTTCAGCTGCGTAGGCTCAACCGGATTGGCACACGTTACCGTGCGGCAGGTAAGCAGTTGCTTGCCTCATGAGACCGGATTTGCAAGATCGCCGGTGAACCAGGGTGGTACCGCGAAGATAACCCCTTTCGTCCCTAGGCCGTTCAGCTGTATGCTGACGCCTATGGAAGAAAGGGGTTTTATGATTTTTCATAAAGAAGCGTGGAAGAGAAATAGCGGCATGCGGCTTATGCCCAGAGAGCAGAGGGATTGGTGGAACCTTTGCCATAAGCGATGGACGCGGTCATCTCGGAGCTGTTGACCGAAAGCTGAACTTCAGCCAAGTAGGCTCAACCGGAATTGCACACGTTATCGTGCGGCAGGCAGGAGCGTTCCTGCCTCTTGAGACCGGATTCGCGAGAATTTCGGTGAACCAGGGTGGTACCGCGAAGACTAAACCCCTTTCGTCCCTTATGGCTTGCAGCATTGCTGTGATTAGCCGGGGAAGAAAGGGGTTATTTTTTAATTACGGGAGGCTGCCCAAGATGGAGAAAACGACAAAAACCTGGATGACTGGCTCGGAAGCACTGCTGCGAGGATTATTGGAAGAAGGCGTTGATACGGTATTTGGTTACCCTGGCGGGAGTGCGTTATATATTTACGATGCAATGACGCAAAACAAAGAATTCAAGCATATTCTGACCCGCCATGAGCAAGGCGCGGTTCATGCGGCCGACGGTTATGCCCGTTCCACCGGCAAAGTTGGCGTATGTATCGCAACCTCGGGACCGGGCGCAACCAATTTGGTGACCGGCATCGCCACGGCGCATATGGATTCCATTCCGATGGTTATCATTACGGCAAATGTGCCTACGTACATGATTGGGACGGATGCTTTCCAGGAAGCCGATATTGTAAGCATAACGATGCCGATAACCAAGCACAGCTATTCCGTCCGCGATGCGGCAGATATTCCGCGAATTTTGCATGAAGCCTTTTATCTGGCGGGCACGGGAAGGAAAGGACCGGTTCTGATCGACATTCCGAAGGATATTTCGAATGCCAAGCTGGAGTATGAGCCGTATACGGCGGAAGTAAGCCTTCGCGGTTATGAGCCGGATCCGGCCATCGACGAGGCGCGCGTTGGCGAATGGATGACGGCTATCGCCGAAGCCGAAAGACCGCTTATCATTGCCGGAGGCGGGATCGTCCATGCGAATGCTTCCGACGAGCTTATCCGTTTTGTTGACCGGACGCAGATCCCGGTTATAGCTACGCTGCACGGACTTAGCGGTTTTCCGAGCGGACATTCCCTTGCGTTTGGCATGGCCGGCCATCATGGCAACTATGCGGCCAACATGGCTATTCAGCAGGCGGATCTGATCATCTCGCTGGGCTCCCGGTTTGACGACCGGCTGACGATGAAGGTAGGGGGCTTTGCGCCGCAGGCGAGACGAATTGTCCACATTGATATCGACCCGGCGGAGATTGATAAAATCATTAAAGCCGATATCAGCATCGTTGGCGATTTGAAGGGGATTCTCGCGTACGCTTGTACGGTAGCAGCGCCTGCCGAAACCGCAGGCTGGCTGGAGCGGATTAGGCAGTATCAATCGCAGCATCCGCTACGCTACAACGATTCGGATACCGAGCTAAAGCCGCAATACGTACTCGAAATGATTCATCGGACTTCCCATGGCGACGCGATTATTTCAACGGACGTAGGTCAGCATCAAATGTGGACGGCGCAATTTTACAAGTTTAATCAGCCGCGTTCGCTTTTGTCCTCTGGAGGACTTGGCACGATGGGCTTTGGTTTTCCGGCGGCGGTAGGTGCCCAGATCGGCAATCCGGACCGGCTTGTAATCTCGATCAACGGCGATGGCGGAATGCAGATGTGCGCCCAGGAGATGGCGATTTGCGCGGTGCAGCAAATTCCGGTGAAGATCGTCGTTCTGAATAACCGGGTGCTCGGCATGGTAAGACAGCAGCAGGAGCTTATGTACGAGAACCGGCTGAGCCAGATCGATCTGGCAGGAAGCCCGGATTTCGTCAAGCTGGCCGAAGCCTACGGGCTGAAGGGGCTGCGCGCTTCGAATAAGGCCGAGGCAGACGCTGCCTGGCGGGAAGCGCTTGAGACACCGGGTCCGGTACTCGTAGAGTTCGTTATTCCGATGGACGAGAACGTGTATCCGATGGTTATCGGCGGCACGGCCTTGGATGAGATGATTCTTGGGGAATTTGAGTAAAACTTCTTCCTTGCTTTTACGTATAATGGTTATCACGTACTTGCAGGAGGAGCGCATGAATAGGTCCCGAATCATTTCTGTGCTGCTGGCAGCGGTATTGCTGTGTCTTTCGTTAACCGGCCGCGGCGCGAATCCTTTCGAAAGAGGATGTATGAAATAAGCTGAAACCTGCCAAGAATGAACAATACGCTCTTCATTTTTTTGCTAGATTGCCTCCCGGGAAGGACTTCCCGATGCATGGGTCGCGGGCCGCGGAAGGCATTGTTTCGGAGACTCCGTATCCCAGTCAGGTGAAGGAGTTTTTATCCGGAAATCTGCTGCATGAGTAATCTTGAGGCAGCCTGTTGACATCGATAACTGTATACATTATTATAACAGTAACAACTTAAGTTACAGTTACTTACTTCAATTAAGGCGGTGATGACCATGAGTATTGCAGTCAGCGATTGGGTGCAAGGTCAAACGATCAGCGGTGAATTTGTTTTCGGCTACGTCGAGCATATCGACTTGGAACAAAACGTTGCAAAGGTTCATGTTGTAAAATCGGATAACGAGGATTCGGCCGGGCGTATGGCGCTTGCTAAGGTTCATCATTTGAGACAGCAGGCAGAGTGGGTTCCGGATGAGGAGGATATTCGCAGTTTGATTGATCTCGCTCTTGAGGCGCAGGATCAAGCCTGGTTTATGGAGCTCAGCGGCCGGCTGAAGGAAACGGTGCAAGGCGATTCGAAATCCCGAAAGTGGATGTGGAACAACAACGGATCCCGTTTATCCCATATATTCGAGTAAAAATGAAAGGGTTCAAGTTAGCCGATTGGCTTACTTGAACCTCTTTTTCATTAAATGGAGCAACGGATGATTTTTGCCGATATTGCCGAAAGGCTGCTTTCCGAACGGCAGGTTAGGAAAGGCGGCCGCGGCTGTTGCCGCCTTTTTGTTGGCCGCGGCAGGCGTTTTGCCGGTTGGCTTGCTTTTGCTTTTGCTTGCGCCTTTGCTTTTGCTTGCACCTTTGCTTTTTCCGTTAGCTACTTTCCTTTTATTGCCGCTATTGCCATTAGTATCGCTATCGCCGCCATTGCCGCCATTGCCGTTCGCTTGGTTTTCGGTTTCTCTCCCCGTTTCCTCCAAATCCTCCTCTGATGTCGTTGAGCCGTTGCCGTTACCGACTTGAATGGATTCCGGAGCGATTTGTTTGGCAAATCCAAAATGGATAATGCCGCTGTTATTCACGACAATAACCTTTCCGATACAGTTAAACATACAAGACTCGCATCCCCTCGCTGCGGCAGCTTATCTCATAGTTTATGGACAAAATGCCGCATCCGAATGGGTGTTTCAATAGGGGGATAGAGCCTTTTTCCAAGTTTTCTCTATCTATCCTTTCGATTCAGTTCCGCAATAAATTGAGAGGCCATGCCTGAGTCTGCATGGCCTTTTTAGGATTACGATTGTGCTGCCGGTTTCATGGCGTGATCCTTGGGTTCCGCAGCCCTAAGTTCGGAAGCCTTGGTCTCGAACCGGTCCCAGCGGATGACGTTCTCCAGAATGATGACGAGGATAACTCCGATAATAAGTCCGTTGGAGAGAATCGGCGTCAGGAGAGGTGGAAACTCCGCAAAGGCCGAAGCCGGTATGTTCATGATGCTGATACCGGTCAGAACCGGAAGCGCAACCCGATAGATCGTCTTGGCATTAAACGAGGTTCCCTGGAAGGATCGGATCGCGGTGCCGAACATCTGCAGGTAAGCGACGAACAATACCGCATTCCCGACGGACAACGGCAGCTTAGCCAGCCAGCTGCCTAATGCCGGGAAGACTCCGACGATGATAAACATTGCTGCTCCGGCAATAAGGGCCGCACGGCGAAGTACCTTCGTGTTTTCCAAAAACCCGATCGAGGATGCGAACGTTCCGAACGGAATCAAGCCCAGGCACCCCGCCAGAATCGAGAAGCCGTTCGTGAACAGGATCGAGCGGACAAACTGTTTGTTGGTTGCTTCCCGTTTGAAAAGCCTGCCTGCCGCCGTCAAGCTCGTAAGCGTGTTGGTCATATTGACGAGCCCGGCAAGCAGGCCTACCATTATAATGCCCGGCTCAAAGCCCGGCGTTCCCCACGGAAGCCAATGCCAGATGCCGGTTCCTCCGCTTGCTGCTTCCATGCGGCTCTGACTTCCGAAAAAGACGGAGTAAGCGATCCAGCCTACGATAATCCCGCCCAGCAGAGAGAACTGCCCCCATTTCCCTTTGCCTTTCAGATGAATAAAAGCTACAACGATAATAATAAACAGGGACAAGGCAGCAAGCTTCAAATCCCATTTGCCGCCTTGATCGTATCCGATCATCCCTTTAAAGAACGTGTTGGCGAGCTGGAAGGTAAGCAGCAGCAGGAACACGCCCATAACCATCGGCGTAAAGATACGCCGCAGTACGTTCAGGAAGCCGCATAACGCAAGAATAATGACTATGCTGCTCGAGATGATAAAGCCGCTGCTAAGGCTTGCCGCAACCGTGCCGATATCCAGTCCCATCGCGGGCGCGGAAGCGCAAATGCTGAGCACCAGTCCCCACCAGACGCCGGCCGGGCCATCCATTAGGGCGTAACGGTGCCCCCATACCGCCTGGACGATGCAGAGCAGTCCGGTCAGAATAAAGGAGCGCTGCATCGAAGACGCGATATCCTCCGGCGCAAGTCCAAGCGCATGGCCGACCGAGAGCGGCACCATTACCGTATTCGTAAATATAAAGAACAGCCACTGCATGCCGGCAAGCAGCACGGTGAAGCTCTCTTTTGTTTTCAACATTAGGATTCCCAGCTTTCTTCAAAATTTCCGTTTCATTCGAGCTTCGTTTTTCTTCCGAATGCTCCGTATATGGTATCATGAGCATAACTATATTAAAAATATTAAATAAATTGCGAAAGCATATGAAAATCATATAGCAGACTTGCGGATGGGGACAGGAAATGGATATCAAACAATTGCGTTATTTTATTGCGTTGGCGGAAGAGCTTCAGGTGACGTCGGCGGCGCTGCGTCTGCATATGTCGCAGCCACCGCTCAGCCAGCAGCTGAAGCTGATGGAGGAGGAGCTTGGCGTGTCTTTATTTGTACGCAGCGGCCGCCATCTGGAGCTGACGGCGCCGGGAAAAACCTTGTACGAGCATGCCTTGACCATCACCCGGCTGCTGGAGGAAGCAAAGGAGGAAGTCAAAGAATCCGGCCTCGGGCTTCGGGGAAAGCTGTCGATCGGAATCAATACGCTGTCCGACGAACGGCTTCCGGCCGTGCTTAGCGCCTTTCGCCAGTTATATCCGAAGGTTACGTTCAAGATTCAGCAGAATGAGACGAATACGCTGACGAGATTGATCAAGGACAAAGCATTGGACCTGGCGATCGTCCGTCTTCCGGTCAGCCTGGAGGATTTCGATCATGTCATTCTTGGCGCCGAGCCTTTGTTTTTTGTGACCGGGGCGGGTGATGAGCAGCTTGAAAAGGTTACGTATGATTGTATTGCCAAGCACCCGCTTGTTCTCCCGAGCACGGAAGGGTTAGGGCTTTATCATCTGATCCTCGATCAATTCCATTCGCGCGGACTTTCGCCTGCGGTTATAGGCGAATGTTCGGATATCGGAATGCTTGTGGAGCTTATCGCTTCGGGCTTTGGCGCTTCCATTCTTCCGCGCACCTCGGTGAATCGGTATCAGAATCACCGTATCCGGATTGTGCCTATCGACGGGCCGGACGTCACTTCAAGCTCGGCGGTCATATGGCTGAAGCAGCATTATTTGAGCAAAGCCGCACAGAAGCTTATCGATTTGATTGCCGGGCCCTTGCTAAGGTAAGAGAAATCCCTTCCACGCCGGAAGGTTTTTTTTGTTAATTGGTTAATTTTTCAATCCTGAAAACCGTACAATTGAATCTGAAAAATAACCAATGCTTTTTGCCGGGCGGGTCGTTATATTATTGTTTGAAATCGATTTCATAAATAGAAATCAAATAAGGAGGCACGTTAATGAAATTAAAAAAAGCACTAACCCTGGCCGTAACGGCTTGCCTAGCGGTGGGAATGATGGGCTCCATCAAGGTACAGCAAGCGGATGCGGCCATCGGAGCAAGCGATTTTTTGAAGACAAACGGAAAGCAAATTAAGAACAACAACGGCAACGGCAGCGTCGTAAGCCTGCATGGCACCAACCTTGGCGGCTGGATGATGGAAGAGAACTGGATGTCCCCGCTTGGCGGCACCGACGAGTGGACGGTCCGCGGAACCTTGATTAACCGGTTCGGATCTTCTGCGGTTGATTCCTTGAAGGACAGCTATCAGGATTTATGGATTCAGGCAAGCGATTTGGATACGATAAAAAATATGGGTCTTAACTTTATCCGGGTGCCGATTTATTGGGAGAACATGATGAACCGCGACGGCACGATGAAGTCGGATGCCGTATCGTTCGGCAACCTGGATTGGCTTGTATCCAACGCGCAATCCCGAGGTCTGTATGTGCTGCTTGATCTGCACGGCGTTCCGGGCAATATGAACGGCTGGCAAAGCGGCGGGCGCGAAGGCGCAAACGAGCTGTGGAGCAACACCACGTACCAGAACTGGGTCGTGCAGCTGTGGCAGAGGATCGCCACTCACTACAAAGGCAATCCAACGATTGCCGGCTACGATCTGCTTAATGAACCGGTCAGCAATAACGGCAGCCTGTCGATCAGCCAAATGTATGACCGTTTGTACAAAGCCGTCCGCGCGATTGACCCGGATCATATGATTTACGTGGAAGCCTTCGGCTATTGGAATAATATTGCGGCTCCTTCGACTTACGGCTGGACGAACGTGGTTTACGAGGTGCACAGCTATGACTGGAACGATACGGACTGGAATAGCCAGAACAACAGCATCAACCAGTGGTTCTCGGATATTGTCTGGCATCAGAACAATTGGAACGTGCCGGTCTACTCCGGCGAGTTTACGTTGTTTACGCATAACGACCTATGGGAGAAATGGCTGTCGGGCCTGGATGCGCTTGACGTTTCCTGGACGAACTGGTCCTATAAAGTAACGAGCGGCGGCAATTGGGGCTTGTACCAGAACAATACGAACCCGTTCCCGAACGTAAGCAGCGACAGTCTTGCAACGATGCAATCGAAGCTGTCCAAATTCACAACCAATTACTTTACGCCAAATACGACCCTTATCAATATGTTCAAAGCTTACGCGAAGCTTAATGCGCCTTCCAGCCTGCAGGCAAAAGCGAACAATCTGTACGTTACGGCCGAGAATACCGGCGCCTCGCCGCTTGTGGCCAACCGCACCACCGTTGGCACATGGGAGAAATTTATCGTGGTGACGAACGCGGACGGCACGGTATCGTTCCTGTCGCTTGCCAACAATAAATACGTCAGCGCCGATCTTAACAACAACGGCAGGCTGATCGCGCAGGCGCAGGGTATTGCGGCGTGGGAGAAGTTCACGAAATCAACCAATGCCGATGGCACGGTATCGTTCAAATCGGTTGCCAACAATAAATATGTCAGCGCGGATTTGAATCTTGGCATGCTGATTGCCAACCGCGACAGCGTCAGCGGCTGGGAAGCCTTCAATCTGACGGCTGCGCCGTAATGCTGAAATAGAAAAGAAATTATGTAGGCCGCCCTCCCGCAGGGCGGCCTTCTTTGTGCCGAAAAGCCGTGCCTTATCTAGCGGAATCTGAATCTCCTAATATGAAGAAGCTACATTAAAGACCCAAAGGAGGGGATGTCGTGCAAGGAAGAACAAAGGGGAATGCCCAAGGCATTGACGTATCCCATTACCAGGGAACGATTGATTGGGCGAAAGTCGCGGGCGACGGAATCACGTTTGCTTTTGTCAAAGCTACCGAAGGAGAGAACTACAAGGATCCAACCTTTCTGCAAAATGCCAACGGAGCGGCAGCGGCAGGGCTTCTTGTTGGGGCTTACCATTTTCTGAGGGCGGCTTCATCGGCTGCGGCGAAACGGGAAGCTCAGTTTTTCTACCAAACGGCCTCGCAGGCTAACAGCTTGCTATTACCACCCGTCATGGATTACGAGACGAATTCGGGCAGCCTTAGCGATGCAAGCATGAACGCCGTAGCAAGAGCTTTTTTGGAGGAGACGGAGCGGTTATTTGGGGTCAAGCCGATTTTTTATACCGGCAACGCTTTTGCCAACCATTTCGATATCTCGCTTGGCGGATATCCGTTATGGATTGCCAGATACAACGCATCTACGCCGCCGGATGATGCCAAGGCTTGGGCCAAATGGAAGTTTTGGCAATACAGCGACGGAAGCTCGGGCGGGTCATTGCCTGGCGGCACCCGGAAGGTATCGGGCATTGGCGGTAATGTCGATCTGAATGAATACGCGGGGACGGAAGCCGATTTGCTTAATGCCTATGCGCCGGAGGAGGATAAACCAATGACAGATGCGGAAAAACGACGAATGGAGGAGCTTGAGCAGCGGCTTGCCGCGCTTGAGACTCATGTTAACATTTCGGGCAGCCAAACGCCGCCAAGCTGGACGAAGACCTCGACTTCGGCAGCCATGAAAGCGGGTATTATCACGTCGGTGAACGATAAAGGAATGCCGGAGTTTATTACGATTCAAATGCTGTATAACGCAGGCTTGTGCAATGCGGAGCTGATCAAATTTTTCAAGGAGTTCAGCGCCGATACGCGTAAAGCAATCGAAGAGCTGCTGAAGAAATAAAGAGGCGGAAAAATCCCTTTCCGATAGACCCGGAGGGGGATTTTTGTTGTTATGCGGGGGGCTGGCACAGTATAGTAAAAAGTGGTGAGCGCCCTTGAAGGATATTCCGTTATATAAACAAATTCAGGAAGCTATTAAAAGCCAAATCTCGCTTGGCAATTTGCGTCCGGGTGACCGGATACCGTCCGAGAAGGATTTGGCCGCGCAGTTTCATGTCAGTCTGATGACCACGAAAAATGCCTTGGCCGGTCTCGCGGAGGAGGGAATTGTCATCCGCTCCAAGGGCAAAGGCACGTTTGTTGCCGGACAAGCGCCGTACAATTTGTTTTTCCCGGCAGACGAAGGAAGCAGAGGGGAGCGGGAGCTGCCTGCATACCGCCATTCGTACGGCAAGCTTATCGGAATGATTATTCCGTCCATGCGCACGCAAGTGGAGCAGCGTCTTCTGGACGCTATCGAAAATGCGGTTAACGGCTATGGCTATACGCTGGTCATCCGCGTATCCAGGGGCAGCGCCGCCAAGGAGCTGCAATCGCTTGAGGATCTTGGCGCTATTGGCATCAGCGGTTTAATCCTCTTCTCCATAGGAGCGTTGCATGAACGTCGGACTGTCGTAAGAGCAGAGGAGCTCGAATGCCCGGTTGTACTGATCGACCGTTATTACAACGATAGGCCGGTCGTCAGCGTCTGCTCGGATAATAAGGCAGGCTCGCGCAAGGCCGTATCGTATCTTGTCGGGAAAGGACATCATCGTCTTGCCCTGCTGACGCCGCCCGTGGAGCATAGCGTAATGGCCGACAGGCTTGCCGGCTTCGAAAGCGCGGTGGCCGAATTCGGGCTGAAGCCGTCATCCGTATTGCGATATACCGTTCCGTATCAGCGGTTTAACGTATCAAGGAAGGATGGGGCGGAGTTGATCCATCAATGGATGCTTATCCATCATGACAGCTTCACCGGCCTTGTCGCTACGGACGTTGAGCTTGCCCGGCTGGCTTATCATGCTTTGAAACGGATAAACCGGACCGCAGGTAAACAATTGGTTGCGTTTGATGATACCGAGATTCCAGAGGTTGCTTTTATCCGTCAAAATGAAGCCGCAATCGGCGCCAAAGCCGTCTCGCTGCTGATGGGCCATATCGCCCGCGGAGAGCAGCTTCAAGGCAGGTTTGTTGTTCCGACTCAGCTGATTTTGCCATCATAAATAAAGAAGGAGGCAGACCTTTGATGATGGCCTGCCTTCTTTGCGTTATGGGTTAACTTTGAAATTATCAAACCGCGTATGATTATTCATTGTGCGCAGGCCTACCTTTCCGTGGGTAAACGGATTGCCACTGTTATCGGTGTAGGTGATTTTCGGAGTTGCCATATCGTTGACGTAGACCTTAATCGTTGTTCCGGAAGCGACAACCTTCATATGATGCCAAGCTCCTGCCGCGAGTGATGCGGGGGAGGAGGCGACGCCCGCATAGTTGTAATTCATCTTGCCCAAGTAGACGCCATCCGGTTTGATAAAAGCATAATAGCCTTGAAGATAATCCGGATTATTGACCAGTACGGTGCCGTTTGACGGATTATTGACTCTTACCAGCACGCCGGCGTCCCCGGTCGTGTCAACGAGCTTGATATCCGATTCCACCGTATAGTCCGCCCAGCGCTCATTGCCGATCGTTGTCTTGCCGAATACGCCTCCGCCGGCAGAGTCCAGCTCACCCGAATTGACGGACCAGCTGCCTTCGAATCTTGTCCAGCCGTTATCGTTGCCGTCATTGAAGTCATCGGACAAGCTGGTCACCGCATCGCCGCGGGAGAACGTCATGCCCGAGAAGTCGAATTCGCCTTTGACGAACTCCAAGCGCAGCTCATGGTAACCGGCCGTCAGATACAGTCCTTTCTTGCTTGAGTTTGTCCACGTTTCCCAGTCGCCTGTGGCAGGAACGCCAACGATGCCGGTTAAGTCGGTCGCACCGTCCCATACACGGTAGCTTGCGTCGGTAAACGTTGTCGCGAGACGCACATCCAGATCGTAATAGCCGGTCTCCGCCACATTGACGCGGTATTTCAGCCATTCTCCCGTCTGATTCCAGCCTACGACATTTTTGCCCTCGGCTGCCGAGCTGCGGATATCGACCGATCCGCTGCGGTAAGCGCCGCCGATATTGTCGGCCGTCAAATCATGATAAGCCGTTCCTTCGGCCCCGTTCATATAATGTACGGCCTCGATTTTGCCCGGAAGAGGCTTGTACGCATTCCAAGCGCTGCTGCCGTTCACTTTATTGCTGAAGGCGGTATAGCCAAAGTCCGCGTGGGCATCCGTTGTGGTATAGCCGATCTTGCCGCCGCCGATCCCGCTTACGGTCCGGGTTTGTTTTTTCATGCCGTCCACGTAAACGGAGAAGGTGGTGCCGGCTTTCTCAACGCGAATCTGATGCCATTTGGTATAGTCGTAGCCGGACGGAAGCGCGGAATATTGCCAGCCCTGGCTGACGCCGCCAACCACGAAGTTCGTCTCCAGACGGTTCAGGCCGCGGTTCAAGACGGCTGTTCCATAGTTGCTCTCGTCGGTGTAGGAGAAGACGGTGCCGTACACCGGATTGCTGCTGGTGCCTTGCTTCATCTGCTTGGTGTTGAATTCCGCCGTATAATCGCTGGCAGTGCCCGCGCCGGTTACTTGGCGGTAAGTATTGGTATTGCCGATCGTATCCTGCCACATCAGCTCCTGATTATAGATCCCCCAGGTTCCGCCCCCGATATTGGTCCACCCGGTTCCGATGGAGGTGCGGTTAAAGCGGTCTTCGAAATCCGCCAGCTCGGGATTTTGCTGGGAAGCCGTTGTTGGACCAAGCACCAGCATCTTGTCCCCGTTCCAGGCGATGCGGTCCAGATTCATTTTGCGGCCTGGATAGGTCAGATTGCCATCCGATGCATGGCTGTGGTAGACCATGAAATCCGAATCCAGATCAGGGCCTTTAATAACGCTGTTATGGCCAAGTCCGACATTCGAGCCTTCCGTGTCGATCAGAACCGGATTCTGGTTATCCGCCGGGGCGAAGCCGGTCGTGGGGCTTGCGCTGGTTGCGTAATTGACCCGGTATCCGGTGCTCCAGACATGATTGCCGGTATAGGTCATATAATATTTGCCGTTGCGCTTGAAGGTTGTGGAGCCTTCCGTCCAGCCCGCCATCGATAAGCCGGTGCCGACTGCCGCGCCAAAGGCCGTTGGGCTTGTCATCGGCCTTGCGTTAATCGTATTGGAGCCGGTCGAGTAGAAATACCATTTGCCGTCATCGTCAATAAAGACATTGCCGTCAATGCCCATGCCCAGATTGCCCGTCGCAACCGTGAACGGTCCTGTTGGACTGGTGCTCTGCAGCACGTAATGACCTCCTCCGCCGGGGGAGGTGTACATATAGAACATGCCGTTCCAATAGACGACCTCAGGCGCATATGCCGCCTTGGTAACCGCCTCCGTCGTGCATAAGCCGCGGTAGCTCCAATCCACGAGATTGGTAGAGGACCATACTTTTACGCCGCTCTGATCGTCAACGGTACTGACGTAAAGATAATAGGTGCCGTTAAATTTCAAAATATACGGGTCGCCTTCGCCATAGAAATCGTTGTTTGCCCAATGCCAGGAGTCCGTGACGCTAATCGGATTGCTGTACGCGCTTGCGTGAAGCGGCATCATCATGACGGCTGCGGCACCGATGAGCAGGGTCTTCCATTTTTTCATGAACTATCATCTCCTTCGCAGTTTGGTAAGCGTTTTCAAAATGTAGTATAGCAAACGAATCTTGCGGTTGCTTATATCTAATTAGATATAAAAAAACGGAAAAAGCCGGCTCTTCTGTTTCATAGAGCCGGCTATCGCGATCAACAGCCATTCATGATTAAGTAGATTCGGTCCTGCTCTTATCCTTGTAATAGACATTGACCATAATATCCTGCTTGTAGTTGCCGAAATGCCTGCCGAACAGGCTGATTCCGCCGCAATGGCGGGCCGTCTCTAGAGAGGCGAGCTTGAAGCGGAAATCCTCGCCAAGCTTTAGCCCGACATCCGCAAGAGTCACGTCCGACAGCTTGACGCCATCGAGGAACGTGCCGGCCGCCTGAACGGACAAGCTTTTGAGCAGACCGTTCTGCGTGCCGAGCTGCCACCAGGAAGGCGTCAGCGCGCCCCGTTTACTTCCGAAGTCGCCCGGGCAAGTCCATACGCCAATCTCAATGTCATTGATGTAGAAGCTGATATCGGAAGGCCAATTCTCGTTATAGGAAGGGGCTTCCGAGCAGAGTTCGAGCGAAATGTCCAGCTGCGAAGCCGCTTGTCCGGCATGCAGGTAATTCGGAATCCGGTATTCGACGTAACCGCTGCCGAACCAGAGATGCGCCGCGTTCATCCGTTCCGGATCGGAGAAATACCTCGGATCATCCACAAGTCCAAGAATTTTGCTTTCCGACGCAAGGCCGCAGGTTGGCTTAACCGCGTAATCCGAATATTGTCCGATCGGGATTTCAACCGTGTATTTGGCTTCGTCATTTAAGGCTTTTTCCGGTGAAGCAGTGCGGAGCTGAAGGGTAAGCGAGTCGATCGCAAGCGAGCACATTTTCGGGCTTCCCCGTGTTCCCGACAGGCTCTCGGTCTTGATTAGGCCGCCTTCCTCCATCTTCTGAATATGCTTCGTTACGATGGCCGACGACAAGCCTAGCATTTCCGCAAGCTCTTTGATGCTCATCGGTCCGTTATTAAGCAGCTCGATCATTCTCACCCTCGTCTCCGATGAAAAACATTCGAGCATCGTCATATATTTGGTGCTGACTTGTATATGCACGCCGGTTTCCTCGCTTTCCATTGTCTTGGCTATTATATAACCTAACTGTTAATAAAACAACTTTTTAGTTGACGGTTAAGGGGACAGGCGATAAAATAAGCAACAGATTCATATGGTTTTGTTAATATAACAACTAATTGGTTAATCAATGGAGGCGTAACAGATGACGAACTTGCCAAGAGCCGAATACCCTAGACCGCAATTCAACCGCAACGCATGGGAAAGCCTGAACGGGGAATGGGAATTTGAATTTGACGATGCGCGCGTTGGCAGCGAGGAAGGCTGGCATTCGGGCAGCAAGAGCTTTTCGAAAAAAATCCAGGTGCCGTTCAGCTTTGAGAGCGAACTAAGCGGCATTGGCGATCCGAATTTTCATGACGTTGTATGGTACCGCAGAAAGCTGGAGATTCCGAAGTCCTTCCAAGGAAAGCGGGTTGTGCTTCATTTCGGCGCCGTGGATTACGAAGCTTATGTATGGGTGAACGGCCAATTGGTGGCTTCCCACGAAGGCGGCCATACGCCGTTCCAGGCGGATATTACGAATGCGCTCCGCGCGGGCGGCGACAACACGCTCGTTGTCAAAGCGGTAGATTTCGGCACGGACGTATTCCTGCCGCGCGGCAAGCAGTTCTGGGAAGAGAAGTCCCGCGCGATCTGGTATACGCGGACAACGGGGATCTGGCAGTCCGTATGGATGGAGGCGGTATCGCCTGTTCATCTCCGCAAGGTGAAATATGTACCGAATATCGATACGAATGAGATTCAGATCCGTTCGTTTGTAGCAGGATTGGAGCAAGGCGCGAGGAACGTCAGCCTGTCGGTGAAGATTTCGTTCGCGGGAGAGGTTATGTCCGAAGACACTTTTCAAGTACGCGCGGGCGAAGAGAGCCGGAAAATCAAGCTCAGCGGATTAAACGACCACGGCATGGACCGCCTTTGGTGGCCGGAACGGCCTAACCTGTACGATGTCGAATACGTACTGTCTGTTGACGGAGCCGAGGTTGACCGCGTAACAAGCTACTTCGGCATGCGGAAAATCTCGCTCGAGAACGGCAAGTTTAATCTGAACAACCGTCCTTACTTCAGCAAGCTTGTTCTGGATCAAGGCTATTTCCCGGACGGTAACCTGACACCTCCTTCGGACGAGGCGATTAAGCAGGATGTCGCGCTCATGAAGGAAATGGGCTTCAACGGCGCGCGCAAGCATCAGAAGGTCGAGGATCCGCGCTTCCTGTACTGGTGCGACAAGCTGGGGCTGATCGTATGGGGCGAAATGGCGAATGCTTGCGACTACTCCGAAGAATACGTCCGCCGTATTACAAAAGAATGGCAGGAAGCGATCGACCGCGACTTCAATCATCCATGCATCGCGGTATGGGTACCGCTGAACGAAAGCTGGGGCGTTCCCAACATCCAGATCGACGTTCGTCAGCAGCAGCATGCGCTTGCCATGTACCATTTGACCAAGTCGCTTGACCCGACTCGCCTTGTCATCTCCAACGACGGCTGGGAAATGGTTGCAACCGACCTGTACAACATCCATGACTACGAGTGGAGACGCGAAGTGCTCGAGGACCGTTACGGCAGCGTGGAAAAAGCCGTGTCGGCTATGCCGGCTAACCGCCGCCTTAGCGTAGCGGGTTACGAATACGACGGGCAACCGATCATCGTCACGGAGTTCGGCGGCATTGCTTACAAGAAGAGCGAATGGGAAGGCTGGGGTTATTCCGGCGCATCGAGCGACGAGGACTTTGTGGAACGCCTCCGCAACGTGATTCAGCCGCTTATCTTCTCCGGCGTTGTTCAAGGCTACTGCTATACGCAGTTGACGGACGTCGAGCAGGAGATCAACGGTCTGCTGACATACGACCGCAAGCCGAAGGTGCCGCTTGAGCTAATCAAAGCGATCAACGATGGCAAGTAATCGCGGCTCCGATCTGAGCTGGCTTAACGATGCCGTACATCGTTAAGACCGGCGAATTGGCCGCTTCTGACAAACCCCGGACAGCACGAGAAAATTCTCCCAGCTGTCCGGGGTTTTGCGTTCAGGCGGCAGGACAATTTTTCACAACGATCTAAAAATATGTCCATTCCTTCTAAAAAAGCGACATGGGCGCGTTATCCCCGGCCAGCTAGAATGAGAATCAGAAAGAACGACACAAACATTCTAGGGGGAAGCGAACATGAAGAAATCGATGAAGCTTTTGGGTACCTCGCTTATCGCACTTAGCCTTGTAGCGGCAGCGGGCTGCGGAAGCAACAATAGCAACAACGGCGGCAAAGACGCGGGAACCAACAACCAGGCAAACAGCGGGACTAACGCGGCTGCGGGAAATAGCGGAGACGCGAAAGCGGAGAAAGCGGACATCCTGTTCTGGACACCGTTCTCCGGAGCCGACGGCGAATTCATGAAGAAGATTGTAGAGAAATACAACTCTTCCCAAGACACGTACAAAGTGAAGCTCGTCATTCAGCCAAACGGCGAATACTACAAGCTGCTTGACGTAGCGATGAGCGCGGGCAAAGACCGTCCGGACCTGGCGATCATGCACGTGGACCAAATCCCGACTTACGTGAACAAAGGCCAGCTTCAGCCGATGGACGATCTGGCGGCGGCAGCTTCCATTAATAAAGCGGACTATGTAGAAGCTCCGGTGAACTACGAGACCATCGACGGCAAATGGTACGGCATTCCGCTGGACATTCATCCGCTCGTCATGTACTACAACAAAGATTTGTTCGATAAAGCTGGGATTGCGGCTCCTCCAACCAACCGCGCCGAATTCGAAGCGGACGTTGAGAAACTGACGGACAAATCGAAGGGCGTATACGGTTATGTGGTTCCTACGCTCTGGCCGCAGCAATTTATTTTCCCGACGCTGGTATGGCAAAATGGCGGCGACCTGTGGAACGGTACGGACGTAGCCTACAACTCGCCTGAAGCGGTTGAGATGGTGCAATGGATGCGCGGTCTCGTAGACAAAGGCGTATCGCCAGGCAACGTTCAGCAGGACGGAGAAAACACGCTGTTCCTGCAAGGCAAAAACGCGATTCAATTTAACGGTCCTTGGATGAAAGGCCAATTCGACGAAGCGGGCATCAACTACGGCGTAGCTCCGGTTCCGCAGATCGGCAAGGCTAAACAAGCGGTATACGCAGGCTCCCATAACTTCGTATTGCCTAAAGGCGTAACAGACGCAAATGTCGTGAAAGGCATCGGCGACTTCCTGAAATACGTATCGACCAACTCGATGGATTGGGCGGCTTCCGGTCAAGCGCTGGCTTCCAAGCCAATGCTGGAAAGCGCGGAATTCAAAGCTCTCGACATGCAAAGCAACGTAGCGAAATCGTTTGATTACGTTCAATTCGCGCCAAACGTACTGAACTGGGGAACGATCTCCGATCCGATCTGGGGCGAGCTGAGCAATGCGCTGCTTGGCAAGAAGGACGCTCAAAAAGCGTTGGACGACGCGGTAGCGAAGTCCAGACAAGCGATGAAAAAATAAGTAACGGCAGGACGAAGAGGCTGACAACCAGCTTCTTCGTCCCTCTGTTTATACCTTTAATCCGAATGGAGGAGCTGTGATGGTCAAGAGCTCTTTGCAATCCCGCTTAACGTCAACCTTGTTCGTGCTGCCGTACCTGCTCAGCTTTTGCGCTTTTCTGCTGATCCCGATTTTATACGGCATTTATATTTCGTTCCATAACTTCGAGCTGCTGTCGGATTCGCATAAATTCGTAGGCTTCGAAAATTACGTTAAAATCTTTACGCCCGGCTCGTATTTGTATGAGCAGTTTACAACCGGTCTGTGGAATACGGTGCAATTCGTTCTGTATTCGGTTCCGCTGCTGGTGATCCTCGGCCTGGCGCTCGCTTTGCTTCTGAATCAGCTGCCGAAGCGGATCCGCGGGCTGTTCCGCACGTTCTACTTCATGCCTTACGCGATCTCCGGCTCGGTGATGGCCGTTATCTGGCTGATGATGTTCGACACGAACGCGGGCTTCCTGAACGGGCTGCTGGCTAAGCTTCATATCGATCCGGTTGCGTGGCTGACGGATCTGCCATGGGTGTGGGTGTCGCTCGTATTGACCACGCTGTGGTGGACGATCGGCTTTAACATGATTATTTTCACCAATGCGCTGAACGAAGTGCCGGAGGATTATTACGAGGCGGCTTCGATTGACGGGGCGAACGCATGGAAAAGATTCGTCAGCATTACCCTGCCGTCGATCCGTCCGGTTATGCTGTTTATCATTATTACCTCCACGATTGCATCGTTTAACGTGTACGCGCAGCCGTTCCTCCTCACGCGGGGCGGACCCGGCGACAGCACGAAGGTGCTCCTTATGAACGTGCTGGACGAAGCGTTTAAAGGCAAGCAGGTCGGCTCCGCTTCGGCGATGGCGATTCTGATGGCGCTTATCATAATTATCGTTTCGGCTGTCCAGTACAAAATCGCTTACGGAAGGAAGGAATAGCCGCATGAAAAAAACATTGCTTGTTCTCGCAGCAGTCCTCATAGCGGTTATTTTCCTGCTTCCGCTTATCTGGATGTTGTCCACTTCCTTCAAGAACGATTTCGAGGCTCTTGCCGGTCAGATGAATCTGATTCCGAAGAAACCAACGTTCGAGAACTATCTGGACGGGTTAAAAGGCAATCTGATGAACGTTCCGATTACGCGCTGGATCTCGAACTCCTTGTTCGTAGGCGCCGCGGGCACGGCGATTGTCCTGCTCTTCTCGTCCATGGCGGCATACGCTCTTGCCCGTCTGCAGGACTTGCCGTTTAAGAAGCTGATGTTCCCGATGTTTATCGGCTCCATGATGATTCCCGGCGTCCTGACGTTCCTGCCGATGTACATGGAATTTAACGCGCTTGGCTGGATCAATACGTATGCGGCGCTTATTCTTCCTTATTCGTCCGGCGCATTTGGCGTGTTTCTGTTGTTCCAGTTTTTCACGGCGTTTCCGAAAGAGATTGAAGAGGCCGCACGGATCGACGGCGCAAACAAATGGCAGATCTACTCCCGGATCCTGCTTCCCGCTTCGGTATCCATTATGGTAACGCTCGCGATCTTTACCTTTATGGGCATTTACAATGATTTCGTATGGCCGCTTTATTCCACAACCTCGCCGGAGATGCGCACGATTACGGCCGGCATTGCGATGATGGCGCAAGGAAGCTATACGCAGGCTTACGGCAAGCTGATGTCGATGACGGTTATTGCGACGCTTCCGGTATTTATCGTCTTTATTATCGGTCAACGTTCCTTTGTTAAAGCGATCACGCAAGCAGGTGTGAAATGAACCCAAAACGATGGGCTGTCCTCACGGCGGCGGTGCTGCTGGTGACGGCGGCCGGTATAGGAGTGTGGGCAATGAAAGACAACGCTAACGAAGCAAACGAAGTATCGTCCGAATATAACGGCCATGGCGGCACATTCAAAAATACGCTGGCGGAGATCGATACGCCAGACCCCGCCGTTGTGTATAAGGACGGCTACTATTATATGACGTTTACGCATAACGGCGCGGACGTTATGGTGATGAAATCCCGAACCATCGACTTCAAGCAGGCTGAGCGGAAGGTTGTCTGGTATCCCGATATCGGAACCAACTATTCGGCTGAGCTATGGGCGCCGGAGATTCAGTTCCTGCAGGGCAAATGGTACATTTATTTCGCGGCTGACGACGGCTTGAACGAGAATCACCGGATGTTCGCGCTGGAAGCGGATACCGATGATCCGATGGGCAGCTATACGTTTAAAGGCCAGGTGAAGGACGACACGGATAAATGGGCGATTGACGGGCTTGCGATGGAGCTGAACGACAAGCTTTATTTCGTCTGGTCCGGCTGGGAAGGCGATATCAACGTACAGCAAAATACGTATATCGCTCCGATGAGCGATCCGCTGACTATCAGCGGTCCTCGCGTTCTTTTATCCGAGCCCGATCTGGAATGGGAGAAAGCCGGAGGTCCTCCTTATATTAATGAAGGACATTCCATTCTCCGTCATAACGGCCAGGTTCATATCGTGTATTCGGGAGCCGGCAGCTGGACGCCGTTTTACGCGCTTGGCATGCTGTCGCTGAAGGAAGGCGCGGATCCGCTCGTGGCCTCGAACTGGACGAAAGCGCAGGAGCCGATTCTCAAGATGGATGAGGACGCCGGGGTCTACGGTCCGGGACATAATTCCTTCGTAACCTCGCCCGACGGTACGGAGCAGTGGATTGTCTATCACGCAACAACCGCGGCTACGGATGGCTGGGCAAACCGCAAGGCGCGCGCTCAGAAGCTGACATGGGATGAGGCGGGGAAATTGCAGGTTGGCAATCCGTTAAGTCTGGATACGGCGATTGAGGTTCCTGCGGGCATGGGGGTCTTCAAGGCGGCGGCTGCCTCTGCCGACGTAAGCTTCGATCTGATTCCTTCCGCTATTCATACTACGGCTCCTCTCCTTATCCATTATCGGAATGATACGGGAGAACAGCTTCAAGCAAACGTTAGCGTAAACGGCGAACAAGGGGTAAATGTTGGGCTTCCTGAAACTAGCGGAACGGGATACGCTTATGCCGACATTTCGCTTGCGGCGGGCATTAATGAGATTCGTATCGCGATTGTCGGAGGGCAAGGCAAGATTGAGGCCATTGAGCTTCCAAGATACGAAGCGGAATATGCTTCTGCGGGAACGCAAGGCGAAGCGGAGGAGAACTTGTTCTCGTCGGCGGGAGGAAAAGTTGTGGTTGGGCCGGGTGAGGGCGATGCCTTGCGTTTTGCCAACATTCAAGTGCCGGCAAGCGGCGATTATGAGATCAGGCTGGCGGCTGCTAATTCCTCCGGGCAAGAAGCGGAGCTTCAGATTCGCGTGGACGGCAGCGGAAGCAAAGCGAAAAAGCTTGTTTTTCCAGATGGAAAACGCAACAATTACCAGACGCAATCGGTCATCTTGCAATTGAAGGCGGGCAAGAACGCCATTATACTTGAGAATGCGACGGCAGAGGTGCATGTCGATTATATGGATATCTTGAGAAGCTCAGCACAATAAGCATTAGCTTCACCATTCTTAAGTAACGCTTACGAAGCATGAATTGTTCAGCAATTCCACTGACGTAAATGCTTCACAATTCTTTTTAGGAGGCGCTGGTCATGAGAGGCTTGTCCTTTCGTTCGTATCTTACATCAGGCTTAAGCGTCATCCTTGCGGCAAGCCTTGCCTTGACTGGCTGCAGCCATAACGATAACGGCACATCGGCATCGGCCGAGCCTAAAGCATCCGCCATTCAGCTTAATTATTGGACCCCCTTCAGCGGGGGAGACAATTTGTTTATGACCGAGATGGTCGATCAGTTTAATAAAGACCACGAAGACATTCAAGTCGTCCAGATGAATTCAAGGCTGGACGACTATTATTCGCGGCTGCGAACGGCCATCCTTTCCGGCAACGCGCCGGATGTGGCCATTATTCACGCAAGCTCCCTGCCTCAATTCGTGCAGAACGGTTACATTGAAGATTTGTCCGGCCCGGCACAAGAAGCGGGCCTGGATTGGAACGTATATAACCAAGCGGGGATGAAGGCGGTATCCTTCCAAGGGAAGCCTTATGCGGTGCCGCTGGATACCCATATGCTTGTCATGTATTACAACAAGACGTTTCTGGAGCAGGCCGGTGTTCTAGATGCGCAAGGCAAGCCGGTGCTTCAAGGCGGGGAAGAGGGATTTACCCGTTTTCTGAGGCAAATCCGTCAGGCCGTTCCGGGCGATGTCGCCCCGCTTGCCCAGCCAAGCACCAGGATCGATGCCGTGTGGCTGTGGTGGAGTCTGTATAACCAGATTCAAGGAGGCGGAAAGTTCTATAACGCGGAGGGAACGAAAGCGGTGCTTAACAACCCGGCTGCTTTGAAAGCCTTAAACTTTATAGAAGGGCTGTATAAGAGCAAGCTGATTCCTCCTAATATACCGGACTCTTTCAAGCTATTTAATGAAGGAAAAGCAGCCGTGCTCATTACGGGCGTTTGGGCAACCGGCGCGCTTGAAAAAAACGATGCCCTGAGCTTTGGCGTTGTGCCTCTGCCAACGATCTATGACAAGCCTGCGGCCTGGGCGGATTCCCATACGCTGGCGATCCCTTCGCAGCATGACATGCCACGGGAAAAAAGGGATGCGGCAATGCTGTTCATGAAATGGCTTGCCGAGCATGGCGCCAAATGGGCGGAAGCCGGCCATATCCCAAGCGTCAGCGCAGTAATGGATTCGGAAGCGTTCAAGTCGCTGGATTACCGGGGCGATTATGCGGCAGCGGCCAATTCCGTCGCTTTTTGGCCGAAGCATACGAAGCAGCACAGCTTTATCGAGGTGATCATCCGGCAATTCGAACGGATGATCTACGGTCAGCAGACACCAGAGCAGGCGCTCCAGGCAACCGAGAAGCAAATCAATCTGGAAATGTCGAAATAAGCGGGGTGAGCGATGATGACGATTTTTAAGCGCTTGAAGCAATGGTTCAAAAATCTGGCGCTCGCCCGCAAGCTTATTCTCGTTAACGTGCTTCTTATCGTGGTGCCGCTGGGAGTGATCGGCGCGTGGTCCTTCTCCATCTTCGCCTCCAAGATGGAAGAGCAGGTAGGCAAGTATCAGCTTCAGATGCTGAAGCAGGTGACGCTGAATATCGACACTTATATGAATGAGCTGAACCGTCTATCGTTAATGCCTTATCAATATCAGGAGATCCTCGATTTTCTCGCAACGAACAGAAAACCCGGCGAAGCCTTGTCTCTGCAGGAAATCGATGACCTGAACAACTTCGTCTCCAAGGTGTTTCTGAACGGCCGCGTCGATATTATGGGCATTTCCTTGTTCGGCGAGCATGGGGCTTCCTATGTCGTGCTGCCGGAAAGCCAATACATGACGACGTACCAGCTTGGCGGCAATACGGATTGGCTGGAGAAGGCTAAGGGCCGCTTCGGCCAGCCGACCTTTATAACCACACACGAAGTCAAGTCGACAAGCGGGACGGCTTATCAGGTATTCTCGATTGCCCGGGAGCTGAGAAGCTTCGACAGCGGGGATACGCTTGGTTACATCGTCATTGACATCGATCCTGCGGTAGTACGGAAGCTTCTGTCCCAAGTCAGCCTGGGGAGCAAGGAATCGCTGTACATGACCGACAGTGCCGGGGATCTGGTGCTGCGCAAGGAGAAAACGGCGATTTATCCCGTCATCGAAGGCTTGTCGGATGAAGGCGTCTCCCATCATAAGGTGGACGGAAAAAGCTTGCTTGTCGCCCACGTCAGCTCGGAGGTAACGGGCTGGACTACCGTTGGCGTCGTTCCGGTATCGGTGCTGATGAAGGATAGTCTCGTGGTCCGCAACTCGATTATGCTGATCGGCGGCATTTGTATCGGGCTTGCCGTATTGCTCTCGGTCTTTATCGCGTTCAGGATTACGAGTCCGCTCCGGATGCTGCGGTCGCTCATGCGCAAGGTGGAACGCGGCGATTTGAAGGTATCGTTTCCCGTCCGGCAATGGGATGAGGTCGGTCAGCTGGGCAATGCCTTCAACATGATGGTGTCCCATCTGAGCGAGCTGGGCTACCGGCTGTACGAGACGGAAATCAGGGAGAAGGATGCCGAGATCGCCGCGCTGCAAAGCAAGATTAATCCGCATTTTCTATACAATACTCTGGGTTCCATCTCCATGTACGCCGAAGTGGAAGGCAACAGGGAGGTTGTGACGATGACGAATAATTTAAGCCGCCTGCTTCGATATTCGTTAAGCGGACGCAAGGAAGCCGTAACGCTGCGCGATGAGCTGGACCATGTAAAAGGCTACATGACTATTCAGAAAATGCGTTACGACGACCGGATTGATTTTCGCCTTAAGGTGGACGAATCGCTGCATGGCTGTCCGGTTATTCCGCTAATGATACAGCCGATCGTGGAAAACGCCATTAATCACGGGCTCGATAAAGGGATTGGCGAAGGCAGGATTCAATTGTCCTGCTATCAGGAGCAGGGAATGCTGATGATCGTCATTGAGGACGACGGCATTGGCATGACCGGCGAGCAGCTAAGCGCGATGCGCAAGCGGTTGGATAAAATCCATGATCTCGGAGGCACCTCGGGCAACGGCCTGATGAACGTTCACCGCAGAATCCGTCTGCATTACGGCGAGCAATACGGTCTGCAGCTCGAGAGCATGCCGTTCCAAGGGTTAAAGGTCATCTTAACGATGCCAATCGCTTTTTCAATGACGGGATAGGGAGGAGTGCTTTCAAAATGCCAAACATTCTGATTGTTGACGATGAGGCGATATTCCGCAGGGGGCTTCGTAAAATCATCGAGTCCTCCTCCGGCAGCTGGCAGATTGCAGGCGAAGCAAAGGACGGCTGCGAAGCTCTCGAAATGGTGGAGAGCCTGAGGCCCGACGTGCTGTTAACGGATATCCGGATGCCCCGGATGGACGGGCTGCAGCTGATTCAAATTGCGAAGGAGCGCTATCCGAAGCTGCTTGTCATCGTGCTTAGCGGCTTTGACGAATTTACGTATTTGCAGCAATCGCTCCGCCATGGTGTCCGGGATTACCTGATGAAGCCCGTGGAGCGGGAGGAGCTGTTCAAGACGCTGGGGAAGCTGGAAAGCGAGCTTGCCAAGTCCCGGCAGGCACCCGAATTGTACACGGGGGAGCCGGCCGATGCGCGGGTCATCCGCCAGCATGTAAGCGAGCATCTGGTGGCGGGGCTGCTCAAGGGCTACGTGAACGAGACGGATCTGGCCTTGCTTGCGAGAATCGGCGTTACCTTCCAGGAGCCGTGTTTTGCCTGCATGATTATCAAGCTGGATAAGGATCAG
This sequence comes from Paenibacillus sp. BK720, assembly GCF_011761545.1. Classification (NCBI taxonomy): domain Bacteria; kingdom Bacillati; phylum Bacillota; class Bacilli; order Caryophanales; family Paenibacillaceae; genus Paenibacillus; species Paenibacillus sp. BK720. Next base: position 325,693 of record NZ_JAASRQ010000002.1, read on the forward strand.
CTCGACAAGGAACGGTACGAGAAAGCCGATCCAAGCCTGTTCCAGCTGTATATTCAACAGATCGTCCAGGAGCTGCTCGATCAGCGGGCAAAAGGATTTTCGTTTATTTTATCCGAGACCGAGGTTGTGGCGCTTGTTAATCTGCCCGGCCAGCCGGAGGCGGAAGACCCGCTGCTTGCGCTGTCGGAAACGATCCGCAGGCGGATGATCTCCCTGTCGAGATTGACCGTAACGATTGGCCTGGGAAGAATCGTAGGCGGAATCAAGGAAATTCCGCATTCGTTCCAGGAGGCGAAGATTGCCCAGCTGCATCGGTTAATCGTTGGCGGCGACCGCGTGATCAGCTATTCGCGGATAAAGGATGCCGAAGAGGAGATGGCTTGGAGCTCGCTGCTTGAGCTTCCGCTGGAGCTTCTCGAGACCTCCATTCAGGAAGGCAAGCCGGAGCAGACAAGGCAATACGCCGCTTCGTTCGTTACCGCTCTTTGCTCGCAGGCCCGAAATCCGGAAGTGATTCACCAGCAAATATGCAAGCTTCTAATTCACGGGTATGAGGAAGCGGAGAAGCTGGAGCTGACGCCAAGCTGGCTTGGCGACCGCACGATCCAGGCGGTGCTGCTGGAGATCTGTTCCTTGACCTCCCGCATGGAGCTGATCGATTGCTGCAGCGCTTATCTGGAGAAGCTGGCCGAATGCATTGCGAGCCGGCAGAAAAACGCCGACCATGACCCCATCGAGAAAGTCATCCGGTACGTGAACCAGCATTATCAGGAGCCGTTGTCGCTGACGCAAGTCGCGGAGCAGGTCTATCTGAACCCGGCTTACCTGTCGACGTTGTTCAAGCAGCGGACGGGGAGCTCGCTGGTCGAGTATTGGACGGAGCTTAGAGTCACGGAAGCGAAGAGACGTCTTGCATCCTCCAACGAGAAGGTGACGAATATCGCCGAAAGCACGGGCTTCGGGAATATTCGCCATTTCAATCGGGTATTCAAAAGCGTAACGGGTCTCGCCCCAATCGACTACAGGGAACAAGCCAGGTCGGTGAAGGGATAGAGATTAACAGCCAGCCTGCGGAACAGATTGATGTTCAGCAGGCTGTTTTGTTTTCGGAGCACAGAAAGGGATCCTGCTGCATAACTTTTTTGAACGCCGAAATGAAATTGAGAAACTATTATGGATACGACATGACCCCGATAATCGGGCAAAAGCCGTACAGGAATGGATGGGGATAAAATCCGACATAGAGCTATTGAACGTGTATGTCTTAATGAAGGATGGAACCATCATGGACCCTAATCTTGCGCTCATGAAAGAAAACGGTCAATGGACGGTATTTCGAGAGGATTAAATTCTTGCCTGATTCCGTTATCCTTGCGCGTTCCGGGACCGGCGAGCTATTGGAGCTGTATCCAAGTGAATAAGAAAAAGGAAAAAGCTTTCCGACGCTCCCTAGGCAGAGCGGGGAAAGCTTTTTGATTAGGACCGCGAACGGATTTCCTGGCGCATGAACAGCACGTAAGAGACCGCGAAGCAGATTGCCGTCTCGGCAATTAAGCAAATAAGCTGCGGCCAGGACAGAAGGATGCTTTGCAGAAGCGGCAGAGGGCTGGCAATCGCCCCAACAACCTGCTCGGTTGTCAGCGGCCCAAGCGATCGGACGCCGGGCATCAGCAGCGTGCTGGTGGCCTCCGAGAACAAATACGAAGGGGAAATCCGGTTGAGCAGGAGCATCCAGTTGAAGTGGCTAAGCTGCGCGCCGATGCCGGCCGAATCGGCGGGCGCGGTCGCTTTGTCAATCAGTCCGATAATCATGCTGTAAAACACCGAGAAAAATAACCATATCGCAATACCCGACAACGCGGATGTAGCCGTCTGTCTGAAGCGGATGGAGAAGATAATCGAAAGGTTCAGCCAGAAGCCGACGTAAACGATAGCTGCGATAAGAAAACACAGGACGCGCAGCACCTCCTCCGGCGTGGGCGGATAACCGATGACAAACAGGCCAAGCCCCATGACAAGCAGCCCGAGAGAAAACAGCGCGACGGAGATTAACAGCAGCGATGCCGTAAATTTCGCCAGGATAAAATCGTCCCGGTACAAGGGCTGCGACAGCAGTCTGCTTAGGGTACCTTTGCTGCGTTCCGTGTTGACGGCATCAAAGCCGAGGGCGATGCCGATCAGCGGCCCCAGAAAAGAGACAAAGGTAACAAAGGTCGGAAGAGAACCGTCGGAAGCGGTGAACATTTGAAGAAACAAAAAGGAGCTGTCGGTCTGCTGCGATTTGACGCCGGCTTGAATAGCGGTAACCGCGGCATAGATGGAGCCAATGCAGGCCAGCGTAATGATGCCGATCAGAATGGTGAAGCGCCAGCTCCGCAGATGGTCGCCGAACTCCTTCCGGACCAGCACCCAAAAGGGAGAGTAGCCGCGGCGCGGAATTTCTTGCGTTTGGCCCGAACGGCTGCTAATCCGGCCGGCAAGCTTTTTCCAAAAGCCGTTATTGAATGCTGTTGCTGCGTTCAAGCTGTCCGCCTCCTTCGAAATAACGGTGATAGATATCGTCGAGACCGTATTGCTTGCGCCGAATGCCGATCAAGGAAGCTCCGCAATCAAGCACGGCCCGGGCCGCCTCCGAGGTTAGGTCGCGCGTGCCGGTGAGTACGGCGTCCGATGGCTGAGCGCTGCCATGAGCATGATCCCAAGCGGCAGGACCTTTATAGGTAAGGAGACCGTCCAAGCCCGAAAGACGTTCATCCAGCTCCTTGGTCCAAGGGGCGGCGGACAGCTCGACCGTTACGCTGCCGTCATCGTCCAGCTGCTTCGCCAGCGATTCGATGTTGCCGGAAGCAATCAGCTTGCCTTGAACGAACAAGCCTACCCGGTCGCATATTTGCTGCACCTGATGAAGGTGATGGGAGGACAGCAGGACGGTAAGTCCTTCATTCCGGCTTAATTGCTCGATCAGCTCCAGCAGCTCGCGCACCCCTTCGGGGTCAATGCCAAGCGTTGGCTCGTCGAGAATAATGATTTCGGGCTTCTTGATCAGCACGTCGGCAATGCCGAGCCTTTGCCGCATCCCTCTCGAGAAAGCGCCAACCCTCTTGGTCAGCGTATGCTGAAGGCCAACCCGTTCAAGCAATTCCAGCGCCAGATTGCGGGCATCCTGGGCAGGAATGCCGTTTAGTCTTGCCGTAAGCAGCAAATTATCAAGTGCCGTACGATCCTCGTAAAAGCCTACATCATCCGGCATATAGCCGACTCTTCGTTTTACCTCAAGCGGCTGCCTTGCCGGATCAAGCCCGCATACCCGCACCTTCCCGGAGCTTGGCTCCGTCAACCCCAGCATCATCAGTATGGTAGTTGTTTTTCCCGCGCCGTTCGGGCCGAGAAGTCCGTATACCTCCCCTCTTTGAATCGTGAGATCCAACTGGTTGACCGCGGTTTGCTCGCCGTATTTTTTCGTCAGCCTGGACATTTCAATAATCGGTGCCTGGTTGAGCGAGTCCATCTTTACCGCCTCCCGAATTTACGGAATAAGCCGTAAATAGCGGCGATAACAGCCAGGATGATGACAATGCCGATCCAGCCCCAGAGGACCGAGGATTTCACGGCGACGCGGAACTGCGCGTCGGCGGATTTTTCCGGAGAAGCGGCATTGACGTTTACCACGTAGTCGCCTGCGAGTGCTTTTTTATCCGCTTTAATGGTGGCTTGAACATGGGCGGTTTCTCCCGGCTTGATGGAAGCAATGGTCGCAGGCTCGAAGGTAACCTCCCAGTCGGTTGGATTTTCCGCGGTCATGGCCACTTGCTTGAGCTCCGCCGAGCCTTTGTTGGTGACGACCAGATCAAGCTTGCGGGTGGAGCCGGCGGTTACGCTTGTACTCAAAAGATCGTTAGGCGTGCTTAACGCCAAATCGTAGGTGCCCGTTACGACGGCTTCCACCGTTGTGCTCCCGTTCGTAGAGTTGTTGGAGGCGGATATCGGAATGTCATAGGTACCGGCTTTAACCGACTCCGGCGGTTTCGCGCTAATGGTAATCGTCTTCTCGCCGTTGGCATCGACCTCAACCGAGGTCACGCTGTTGCTTCCGTCGCTGAACGTCACGTCCCAGCCGGCAGCGGCTTCGGCAGCAAGCGCGTAGGTTTGTTTCTCGGCTGTGCGGTTTCGAAGCGTCGCGCTGAAGGTAAACGTAGAGTCCGAATGCCCCTGCATATTGGGCTGATCCGTCGTTAATTCGGTACGGAAGGTACCCTGCTCTGAGACTTGAACGGCAAGCGGAAGAACGCTTCCGTCGGCATTCATTTGAAATTGGTACACGCCCTTGTTGATCTCGAGCGGAACGTCCAGCTGGAGGTTTACCGTTTGGGATTCTCCGGGCTTCACCGCGATCCTGCTTACGGTACGCCCTCCCGCGGTGAGTTCGTAATCCCACTTGTTCCCCTTCTCGTCGAAGCCAAGATCCACCGTCTGGGTAGACGAGCCGTGGTTGATAATGTCCACCGAGTATGCGATCGAATCCCCCGGCGGCGCGGACAATTGTAGATAAGGCGTATACAGCTCTACCGCCGCTGCCGCCGAGACCGGCATGGCGCCTGCTCCCCATGAGACGGCACCTAATGTCATTCCTAGCGCAAGCAAGTATTTAGCGCTTTTTTTGCGGCATGCTTGAAGCATGCGATCCCCTCCTGTAGCTCTGAAATTTGGAATGCGTCGCCTTGAAGCGTACGTAATCGGTACGAATGGCAAAAGGGATTGGATTTGCGAACCTGAAAAAAAATTTATTTTTCCTCCGGCGAAAATTCTGGTACAACGTTAGGTAGATGAGGTTGATTCGGTTAGCGGGGGAGGAACGGCTATGAGCCGCTTGGAGGATATGAGCGAGGTTCTTCGCGACATGTGCGAAGGCGAGACGGAGGCCTTTGACCGGTTTTATGCCCGGTATGCGCCGCTTGTCATGCAGGTTGCGCTGCGCACGCTGGGAGAACGGATGGAGGCGGAGGATGTTTGCCATGATGTGTTTCTTGAAGTGCTGAGGCGGGGAAAGGATTACAATCCCGGGCGCGGATCGCTGGAGGCGTGGCTGGCGGTGATGACAAGGAGCCGCTGTCTGGACCGTCTGCGCAGAGCCAAACGGATAGCCGAGAAGGGGAAGCAGCTTGGGCAGGACACCGCATCCAGCGGCAGAAGCTCGGAGGAGATTGCCCTGCGGCATTTGGAGCTGGAGGAATTAAACGAAGCGCTTAAGAAGCTGCCCCGCAATCAACGGAACGCGGTCGCATACAGCTATTACAGCCCGCATACGCAAAAGGAGCTGTCCGATGCCTGGAACGTTCCGCTCGGTACCGTAAAATCCTGGGTGCGATACGGCTTAAACAATATGCGCAAGCATCTGGAGCGAAGGGGAAGCGAGCGAACGACCGGAGTAGAGGAGGGACGGAGATGAGCGTAATGCCGGAAGAACAATGCAAAATCGGATTTAGCGAGGAACAATGGATTGATTGGCTGCTCGGAAAGCAGCCAGGCGTGCGTTATGCAGAGATGGCCAATCATTTACAGCAATGCTCGGCCTGCCGGGAAAAGGTAACGGAATGGCAGTCCATTTTTGCCCCGGCAGCCGGATACGGGGAGTTTGACCGGACCGCGGATGACAGGCTTCCGTCGGACCGGATCCGCAATAGGCTGCGATCGCATGTTCGGCGGCGCGGGATAGTTAAGCGGCTGAGATCCGGCTGGACGTCACGCAGCAAATGGACGGCCGCGCTTGTCTCCGCCGTCGTTGCCGTCGTCTGCGCGGCTTCGCTTTACGGCAGCGTCCGGCAGCCCGACGACCAGCGCAATGATTATGTCGCCGCGCACGAGCCGGAAGCAGTGGACTTTATTCACGCGCCGGAGACGGCCAGTTATAAAGTGCATCCTTATAACAATGAGCTTGGGGAAGGGTATATCTGGTTTAACAGCGACTCCGGCGAAATGCTGGTCCTGCTGGACGGCATGCTGTCGAGCCGCGATTACGACATACAGGCATGGGCGCTGGAGGGCGGCAGCCGGGTCAATCTGGGATTGCTCGAGCAGTCGGAGAAGAAGCATGCCCATCTCTATGTGAAAGCCGGAGCATTGGTAAAGGCAAGCCAGCTCGCGCTTACCATTGAGCCGTCGGGAGGCAGCGTGGAGCCAACCTCGCCGGATGCTTTCCTGTTTAAGATGGAGCATTAGCCTTGGCATTAAGATCGAGCAATAGCTGCGCCATCTTGAAGACGGTCTGTTCGTCAGCCGGCAGGTTAATGGTGACGGTAAAGCGGGGAGCGTCCGATACGATAAAAGAAAGCTGGTTAAACGCCAACGTTCCGGCTTCCGGATGATAATTGAGCTTCTTTCCTTCGGGCCCGTTCAGCACGTCATGCTGCGGCCACCATTCCCGGAAATCTTCGCTTGTTCGCTGCAGCTCGTCAATCATCTCCAGCCACCAGGCATCACCCGGGAATTTGGCATATCCGGCACGGAATTGGGCAAGTCTGTGCCGCGCATGCTTCTCCCAATTTTCCTTCAGGAGCTCCCGGACGCCGGGCAAACGGAAAGAACGCCATACGGTATTGCGTTCGCGCTCCGACATCGATTCGAAAGGGCCGTATAAGAGATTCGCGGCTTTATTCCATGCCCGGATAATCAGCCGTTGATCGGTAATAAAGGCCGGACTTGTTCCCTGACGGTCCAGGAAGCTTTGCAAATGCTCGCTGATCCTGTTCTCATCCAGGGAGAGGTCAGTCGGAATCTGCTGGATAGCCAACAGGAACAAATGCTGACGCTCATCGGCGTCCAGCTGGAGCGCGCGGCTGATGCAATCCAGTACTTGGGCGGATACCTGAATCGGCCGGGCTTGCTCCAGCCAGGTATACCAGTCCACGCTTACGCCGGAGAGCATGGCTACTTCCCCGCGTCTTAGTCCCGGCGTCCGCCGGCGCCCGATCGCCGGCAATCCGGCTTGCTCCGGAGACAGCCGGGCTCTCCGCGTCTTCAGAAATTGCGCAAGCTCTCTTAATCTTGCCTTGTCATCCATGCGATAGAACCTTCTTTCCGTTATCGTTCTTATTAAAATTCTTATCCTAGGAGAAAAACTCCTAGGATAAGCTCTCCTCTTATTCTCTAATCGGATCCATTATACACTCTATGGGAATTCGACATGAAGAGATAAGGCAGGGGAAGAACAAATGGAGAAAGCTTTACAGCAAGTATCCGGCAGAAGCGGGCTGCTTCTGCTCGGACTATCGCTTGGTTATTTTATGGTGCTGCTGGATATGACGGTCGTTAGCGTGGCCCTTCCGGCTATCCACGAAGATCTCGGGGGAGGGCTCATAGATCTGCAATGGGTCGTCAATGCTTATACGATCGTATTTGCCGGGCTTTTGCTGTCCATGGGAGTGTATGCGGACCGGTTGGGGGCAAAGCGGGTTTATGTCGGCGGTCTCATCCTGTTCTTTGCGGGTTCGGCTGCCTCCGCGGTTGTATCCGATATAGGCGCGCTCATCGCTTTGCGGGCTATTCTTGGCATCGGAGGAGCCGCTTTGCTTCCGGCCTCGTTATCCTTATTGTCCCATGCCTACCCCGTGCCGGGAGAACGGGCCAAGGCGCTGGGAATATGGACCGCGGTTACGGGAGCCGCGATGGCGGCAGGACCCGTGATTGGCGGAATACTCTCGGACTCGTTTGGCTGGCGGAGTATCTTTCTCCTTAATGTTCCGCTTGCCGCAATAAGTCTGCTGCTGACGTATTTGCTGGCGGATGAGACGCCCCGGTCCGCGCATAAGGGCTTTGATGCGGGAGGACAGGTAAGCGTCTTGGCGTCAATTGCCGCATTATCCTTCAGTTTGATGGAGGGGCAGTACTACGGCTGGAGTTCACCCGTCATTTTGGGAACCTTCGGATTGGCGATTCTGTGCATGATCCTGTTTGTATTCCTTGAAGCAAAAGGGCGTGCTCCGTTATTTCCTTTAAGCTTGTTCAGGAACGGCACCGTGTCCGCGGGGCTGGTGGCAGGCATGGCAATTAACGTGGGATTGTCCGGGGTGCTGTTTGTATTGCCCTTATACTTCCAACAGAGTAAAGGCTTATCGGCGCACGCGGCCGGCCTGTCCCTGCTCCCGATGATGCTGCCGCTCGCCTTTAATCCGATTCTGACCGGACGGATCGTCAGCCGGATCGGCGCGAGGACGCCCATGGCGGCAGGATTTGGGCTCGGAGCGGCAGGGACGCTGCTTCTGGCATGGGCCGCTTCGGGCACAAGCTATGCATGGACATTTATTGGGTTGATCTTGATAGGCTTTGGCGTTTCCCTGACCATTCCTTCGCTGATGGCGGCGGTTATGTCCTCCGCTCCGAGGGAACAGACGGGGGCGGTTTCCGGAGCGGTCAACGCAAGCCGCCAGCTTGGGTCGGTTCTTGGCGTTGCCTTGCTTGGGGCGGTGTTGAACGGCAGCCAGTCGTTTCTATCCGGGATGCGGCTCTCTTTTATCCTGATCGCGATTCTGCTCTCGGGAGGTTCTGTTCTGACCCTTGCCGTGTTCGGCAAGAAGAGATAAGCTGTCTATCGGCTGGCAAGCATCTTAATATAACACCTAATATTCCCAATAATACACCTCGTCCTGTACACCCTTACCTTCTAAGATGGGAGATGCAACTAATCCTTGGCGGGACTTAAGGGGGAGTACGAATGGCACGAAGCAAGGCAATGCTGTCTGCTTTGATGGCGCTGCTGCTGTTGTTGACGGCGTTTCCGGTGTATGCGGCGGACAGCGGCAACAACGAAGCAGTCGCTGCGGTCAGCAGCGGCTCGGACAGCTATGTGCGGATCAAGAACAAATGGAAAGGCAATTATTTGTATGAGGGCTCGGACGGCGTTGTCCGTTATGGATTTACGGCGATGGACAACGAGAGCTCCCATTGGCTGATTGAAGACAGCGGGGGAGTGAAGCGGATTAAAAACCGCGCAACCGGCCATTACATCACGATGGAGGATACGAATCAGCGGCGAGAACCGCTATTCAGCCGGAGCGTTGCAGCCAGCACCACGGCTGATCAATGGATCATCGCGGATTCCAGCCGTGCCGGTTATGTCATTATCAGGAATGCCGGCGATCCGTCCGCGAACCTGGTTATTCATCAGGAGGACCAGCTTGGATTCGCGGAAGTCAGCGGCGATATCAATATTACGTTCGAAAGCCCGCAATGGGCGCTGGAGCCGGTTGATCCGGCAGGCGTTCCCGTCCGGATCGTGAACCAGTACAAAGCAGGCCAATATTTGTATGAGGACAAGGACGGCTTTGTCAAATTTGGCGCTGCCGGCGGCATTACCGACCCGGTCACCCATTGGTATATGGAAACGGTGGAAACGAAAGAAGACGGAAGCTCGGTTATCCGTTTGAGGAACCGCGCGACCGGGCATTACGTTACGCAAGGCGATGAGGGCTGGATGCAGCTTAAGGCAATCGCTCAAGACGGCTCGAGAAGCGAATGGACGATGGCAGCTGCGGCTACCGCAGGCTATGTTACTTTTACCAACGTATTTGCGGCGCAAGCAGAAACGCCTCTTACCTATGTGCTTAATACCCAGTTCCCGGATGATACCAATGTCCGTGCCAACGACTGGGCTCAGCCGGCATGGGGAAGCGCGCAATGGCGGATCGATATGGCGGCGGATGTTCAGCCTGTCCGGATTGCAAGCTATTCCGACGATCCGGCGGGAGCAGCGTATTTATACGAAAATAACGGGGTTGTGCAATACGGAGCGCTGGACAGCGCCAATGCAGGCAGCTATCTCTACCAATGGATCATGGAGGATTTCGATGGCAAGACGCTCATCCGCAACGTGGCAACCGGCCACTATATCCGGGGCGGGTCGTCTCAGCCGACGGATCCCCTGACGGCGGATAAACCGGCAGCTATCGATGCTTCCTACCAGTGGACGCTGGCATCTTCGAAAATCTACGACGACTATAAGACGATCCAAAACGCAAGCGGGGCCAATGTCTATCTGCATAACGCGGATGCAACGGGATCTGCCCAGGCGGGCACGGTGGATCCGGACACGAATCCGGCGCAATGGCTGCTTGCCGATCCTTCGGCAGCGACGGACGGGTCCCCGCAGTTTGTGCGTATTATGAATGAATGGCAGTCCATGTATCTGTATGAGGATTCGCAGGGCAATTTGAAATACGGCAATATCCGCGAGGACGATCAGCGCGATCAATGGGTCATTGAGCGGTTCCAGGGCCGCAAGCGGATCAAGAACCGCGCGACCAATCATTATATCAATCTGCAAAATGTAACGGACGGACATATCAAAGTATCCGACGTGGAGGACGACTGGAGAAGCGCCGTTTGGGTCATCGAGGATAAAGGCGGCGGCTCCAGGCTGATTCACAGCGTACTGGACGCAAACGACGCAGAAGGCTCGCAAAAATACATCAACCTGCAGAACCTGACCAAATATGCCGAGTACGGCATTATTAATCCGAACTGGGGCAGCCCGCGCTGGCGCTTTATTAATGTGCCTGAAGCCGCGCCAAGCAATCTTCGGATCAAGAGCAAGCTGACCGGCGGTTATCTGTACGAAGTGACGGAAGCCGGCGCGGATCTAGGCAAATTGAAATTCGCCGACATTCCCGAATCCGATACCTCGTCGATCTGGTTCCCGGAAGACGCCGGCGACGGAGTTGGATCGGTAAGGCTCAAAAACCTCGCAACCGGACATTACGTTTCGATGGAGGGCGTAGGCGGTTCGGTCGAGCAGGACGCGCCGGACTTCAAGCTGGTTGCGGAAAGCATCTACCCGCAATGGGGCAGCGCCAAGTGGTACCTGCAGGATAGCGCATATGAAGGCTATGTGAATATCAAAAGCGCATGGGCCGGCCACTTTGTCTATGAAGCGAGCGGGGACGATGCAGGGTATGCGAAAGTAAGCAAGCTTGTTGCGGGCAATGATGAAGGGCAGTTCGCGGCGGAACCGGTCGAAGTGCCTGAAGCATCGCTGCCAGCCGTTCCCGTCCGGATCAAAAATGCCGCAACCGGCCAATTCCTTTACGAGAACCATGGCGGTGTCGTGCTGTACGGCAACGTGGATGCGGATAACGGCTACTCGCATTGGCTGCTTGAAGAAGCTAACGGATCTTACCGCATCCGCAACCGCGTATCCGGTCATTACATCTCGGTAGACGATAATTACCGGTACATTACGAGCGGAGCATTGGAAGAAGCGGCGGCAAGAGCGGACTGGTCCATAGAGCCGCAAGGCACAACCTACTTGATCCGCAGCTTATACGGCAGCTTTGACGATGAATATATCAATGTGCAAAATAGCGCGGGCTACGCCGAACGCGGCTTGTTCCCTGCGTCCTTCGGGACGCTGCAATGGAGCTTTGACAACGCGCCGGTTGACTTTAGAACGCCGGTAATGGGCGATGAGCGTAACGAAGCAACCGGCACCCCGATTTTTAACGATACCAATTACATCGCCATAACGGCCGGCGGCAAAAATCTTGCGGAATCAAACGGCACGGCGGTCGTAACGGCTAGCTCCGGTGCTGGTCATTCAAGCGCGGAATGGCTGCTGCAGGACTACAACGGCCGCAAGCTGATCAAGAACCGCGCTACGGGCAAGCTGCTGTCGAAGGACCTTTCTCTCAAGGACAGTGCGGCGGCCATAACGGATGCCGAGCAGTGGATGATTGAAGAACGGTTGGGACATTTTGCGCTGGTTAACGCGGCAGATAAGAAAGGAGCTTTGCATATAGAGGGCAGTTCGCTGGAGTACGGCGAAGCGGCTTCTCCAGCCGTTTGGAGCTTAACTCCGGTGCAAGACAAGATTGTTTACGAAGCGGAAAACGCCTTCCGCAGCCAAAGCATTTCGGCAGAAGCTTTGTCGGAAGGATATACGGGCACGGGTTATCTAGAAGGCTTGAAGAATAGCAGCGATCTGATCCGCTTTGTTGTGAATTCGGAAGAAGCGGGTGCCTATGACGCTGCAATCCGTTACCTGGGTAGTCAATCCGGTACGCTGAAAGTGACGGTCAACGGTATTCCCTCCGATGACGCGAACCTCCCTGCGGCATCGAACTGGAAGAATGCCGAGTTGTCGCTTGCGCTTCGCGCGGGCGTTAATACGGTTACGGTACAGGGAGCGTCAGGCAGCGGCGGCTATTCGATTGATTCGCTCTCCGTTAATCATGCGGTGAATTTGGCTTATCGCGGAGCGACCGTTCCTTACTTAACCTACGAAGCCGAGCATGCGGCTACCAATGCCGCGTTGATTGGACCATCCCGAGTATACCGCGACATGGCCTCCGAAGCTTCGGGCAGACAGGCGGTATCCCTTAGCGAGACCGGCGATTACGTAGAGTTTACCCTCGCTCGGCCGGCCAACTCCATCGTATTGCGGTATGCGATCCCGGACAGCGCGGACGGCAGCGGACGGCAGGAAACGCTAGGGCTTTACGTAAACGGCGAATTTAAGCAAAAGCTCAATCTGACTTCGAAATACGCTTGGGAATACGGCAGCTACCCGTGGTCCAACGATCCGAAGCAGGGCAGCGCGCACCGCTTCTTCGACGAGATCCATGCGCTGATCGGCGATGTGCCTGCCGGCGCAACGATCCGGTTGGAAAAAGACGCGGACAGCACGGCGAATTACTACGTGATCGATTTGGCCGACATGGAGCAGGTTGCAGATCCTTTGACCATGCCGGACGGCTTCCTGTCCGTCGCGGATTACGGCGCAGCCGCGGATGATGGCGCGGATGATACGGCAGCCTTTATCGACGCTATGGCAGCCGCCAAAGCCGCAGGCAAAGGCGTCTGGTTCCCCGCGGGTACCTTTGAGCTTCGCAGCAGCCTGCTGCATGTCAGCGACGTGACCATCCGCGGTGCGGGCATGTGGTATACCACGCTTCTTGGAGCAAGATTTATCGGCGATGGCGGACATACCGAAGTGTATGATCTGCTCGTTGACGGCGACTTGAATGTACGCGATGACGAAGCAAGCACGCATGGCTTCGAAGGGGAGTTTGGCCCGGGCTCCGTTATCCAGAATGTATGGATTGAGCATTCCAAGACCGGTCTCTGGCTGACGCGTCTGAAAGGAAGCATGGGCTATACGGACAGCTTGCATATGGTTGGTCTCCGAATGCGCAATCTGATGGCGGACGGCATTAACTTCTGCGTCGGAACGAGCAATAGCATGCTGGAGCAAAGCGACATCCGTTATCCGGGTGACGACGGCATTGCGATGTGGTCGGCGGAAGGCGTAGCCAGCGTAAATAATACGGCACGCTTTAATACCGTGTCTCTTCCTTGGCTCGCGGACAATATGGTCATCTTCGGCGGCAAAGACAACAAGCTGACCGACAACATCGCCAAAGACACGATTACCAACGGTGCAGGCGCAGCGGTATCGACACGCTTCAATCCGGTTCCGTTCAGCGGTACTACGGTCGTTGAACGCAATACGCTGATCCGAACAGGCAGCTTCGATACCGGCTATGGCGTGAACCTTGGCGCGATCTGGGTATTCGCAAGCGAGAAGGATCTGAACGGCACCGTATACATCCGGAATAACACGGCCCTCGACAGCACGTATGCCGGACTGATTGTGCATGGCGACTTTAACGTGAGCGGCGTCTCCATTGAGAATACGGTTATTGACGGCACGGGGACAAACGGAGTGGATGTGACGCCTAACGTAAAAGGATCCATAATGGCGGATAACCTTATCGTACGCGGTGAACGGATCTCCGTTCTGAACGATTCGAATCCGGGCTTTGCGTTCGAGGAGCAGAACGAAGGCTTCGCTAGCTTGTTAAAGCCTTTCCGGTTCGCGGTAGGAAATGACCGTATCGGACCATTCGTGATGGAGAAACAGACATCTGAAGCGGTTCATGTCTATAACCGAAGCGGGGAAGAAGTAACGGGAGATGCGGTTATCACGATCGACAACAGCAATATTGCTTATTTAGAAAACGGAGCATTAAAAGCAGCACGTCCAGGCACTGCAAATATTTCCGTCGCTTATAACGGCGTGAAGCGCGTATTTACGCTTCAAGTGACGGGAGCGGAAGACAGCGGCACAGGCACGAATCCGGGTAACACCGGCCATACGGGCAGTAACGGAACGGAAGTCATTACGGCAGCTTCGAAGCCGGAAGACAATGACCTTGCCTTGAAAAACAAAGTAAACGAAGGACATTCCGTCGTTACGGTTGATGTCAGCGCTTCAGCGGCATCCGGTAAAGCAGCCTTTACGGTAAAAGCATTGCTGGAGCTGGCCGGCTCCAAGCCGGACACGGTCTTGGTCGTGAAAAACCAGCAGGGAAGCTACACGTTCCCGCTGAAGCAGCTTATATCAATTTTGAAGGCTAACGGTATGACGGAAATTGTTAACGCGATATGGACCTTCTCGATCCAATCGCCTTCGTCTGACCTGACTGCCAAGCTGAATAAGGATGCGGCAGAACATGGCGTAACGACGATTGGCTCTGCGCTGGATTTCGGCATCTCGGTTCAATCCGGGTCGAAATCGATCATTATTGAAAGCTTTGGCGGAGTATACGTGGAAAGAACCCTTACGGTAAATGGCGTGCAAGAGGCGGGCAAATTAACCGTATTGGTCTACGATCCGGCAACGGGTACATTCAGTTCGGTACCGGCTTTTGTTACGGTGAAGGACGGCAAGACGGTTGTGACGATTAGAAGCATGGGCAACAGTATTTATACCGCAGCGAAGCTTGACCGTACCTTCACGGATACGAGCAGCCATTGGGCCAAAGCGGACATTGCCCTCCTTGCCGGCAAAGGTATTCTGAATGGCGTAACGGCAGGCAAGTATGAACCGGAACGCGCGGTGACCCGCGCCGAGTTCGCCGCCATGCTGGTTCGCGCGTTAGGAATCCGCCAGATTGGCGAGGCACGCAGCTTCAAGGATGTTCCAGCCGGCAGCTGGTATGAAGAGACGGTGAAGCTCGCATCCGGTGCAGGCATTATCAATGGCTATGAGGACGGAACCTTCCGTCCGAATAACAAGGTAACCCGCGAAGAGATGGCCATGATGGCAGTCAAAGCGATCGAGCTGGCAGCAAGCAGTAAGCTTGTTGCGGCAGACTTGAGCTACAAGGATGCTGGCCATATCTCCAGATGGGCATCCGATGCCGTAGGCAAAGCGACCGGTGCAGGTTTATTAAAAGGAATGCCGGACGGCTCCTTTGCTCCGGCAGGCAGCGTAACCCGCGCCGAAGCGGCAACGCTTTTGAAGCGTTTGCTGGTATCGGCAGGATTGTTGAACGGATAAGTGAATGAACGAAAAAGCGGCCGTGCTGATAGGCACCGGTCGCTTTTTGCTGTTGCCATGATAAACGATACTATTTTCTTTTTGCATGTACAGCGGAAACGGGTTATCTTAATCCTTGAGGTTTTTTATGGAACCGTTGTTGAGATTCAATAGTTTCTACATAGAAGGAGAGATAAAGAATGACCCAAGACGAGATTTTCATGAGAGAAGCGATCTACCTCTCCAAGCTGGCCGTAGAGCATGGCAATGAACCTTTTGGGGCGGTACTGGTTAAAAATGGCGAAATCGTATATTCCAACGAGAACCGGATTTATTCGGCGACGGATCCAACGTTCCATGCGGAAGCAGGCTTGCTGCGGAGATTTTGCGCAGAAACGCAGATAACCGATTTGCGGGAATACACCATGTATTCCAGCTGCGAGCCTTGTTTTATGTGCAGCGGGGCCATGGTATGGACGCAGCTCGGGCGCTTGGTTTACGCAGCCAGCGATATGGATTTATGCGGCCTCTTGAATGAAAAAGGAAGCCGATGCTCCGAGATTGTCTTTGGACATTCGCACCATAAACCCGAGGTCCTTGGAGGCGTATTAAGAGAGGAAAGCCTGAGCGTATTAGCCGGCTATTTCTCGCAGCACGACAAGGGATAAACCATTTTCATCTAAAAAACCCTGCACATCAGCTTTCATAACGCTGCGAGCAGGGTTTTTCAATTTTTAATAAAATAAGTTACTTCACGGAGACGCGGATGGAGGCCGTTTTACCGCCGAAGGCTGCTTTAATCGTTGCGCTGCCTTTGCGTACCGCTGTGATTTTGCCATCCTTGACGGTTGCGATGGACGAATTGGAGGAAGTCCATGTTGCGCCGCTCGTCGCGTTCACCGGGTTGCCCGTATAGTAGATGGCTTGCAGGCTGACCGTCAACGTATCGCCCGCCGACATCTGCGCGGATTTACTGGAGAGCTGCAGCGATTTCAGCTTTGGCGTAACCGTGACGGGGACTTCAACCGTTTTTCCTTGGTATTTGCCCGTCACTTTGGTTGTACCCACATCAATGGCTTTAACGGACGATGAACCGCTGATCGCAGCGATATTTTCGTTTGCGGCAACCCAGTTCATTTTGGTGCCGATGGAAACCTTCTTGCCGTCCTTGTAATAGCCCGTAACCTTAATCGCCTTGGATCGTCCCGGATTCAGCTCCAGCTTCGTTGGTTCAACAACCATCTTAACGATTTCCTCTTCGATCTTAACGCGAACGGAGACGGTTTTGCTCAGATAAGTTCCTGTTAAGGTTACGTTGGATGCTTCCAGACCTTTTAACGTCTTATCAAGCAAAACGATATTGTCAGACGCCGTATTCCATTCGATCGCTTCGG
Organism: Paenibacillus sp. BK720; assembly: GCF_011761545.1. NCBI lineage: Bacteria > Bacillati > Bacillota > Bacilli > Caryophanales > Paenibacillaceae > Paenibacillus > Paenibacillus sp. BK720. The sequence continues at coordinate 342,397 of NZ_JAASRQ010000002.1, forward strand.
AAATATCGGCTTCCGTACCGTCCTCGTAAACGACCGTTACCTTTGGAAGGTTCGTCTCTTTACCCAAAATAACGCTCAAGTCTTTGGCTTCGGATAAAAGCTTGATCGGCTTCAAGTGAACCACAAGCTTTACCGTGGCCTTCAGGTCCTGCACGGTTCCCGTGAAGGTGGTCTCTCCAAGCTGCTTGGCCGTCCAGACGCCATCCTTAAGCTCGGCTATTTCCTCGTCCGCAACGGTCCATTTCACAAGCTTGGATACGTCAACGCTGGAGCCGTCGAACGTGGTTGCCGTTACTTTCGGAAGCTCGCCTTCGATTCCTTTGAAGCCGTCGATCGACGTTTTTTCAGCCTTCAGCTTGGTAATGCTCGGATACACCGTCACATCGATACTGCGGCTAACGCCACGGTAAGCCACGGTAATTTTGGTCGTGCCAACCGCTTTCGGAATGACTTTTCCTTGATCAACGGTAGCGATAGTAATATCGGAGGAAGTCCATGTGCCTACGGTTGTAATGTCCGAAGATACGTTCGAATTGCTAAGCACTTCCGCTTTGATCTGCAGAGGAGCATCCTGCAATTGCATATGGTATTCCTTCTCCGGAGCAATCTTGATGGACTGATAAGGGGTCCGGACGACAACCGTGATCGTGTCCGATACTCCGAGATAAGAGACCGTGACAGTCGTTTTGCCTGCGCTGACGGCAGTAATGACTCCTTTGTTCACAGTAACCATTTTCGCATTAGCGCTTGTCCATTTGGCATCGTTTGTGACATCGGAGGATTCTCCGGATTTCAATACGGCGTCTGCTTCCAGCTTGTAATCATCGCCGCCTACTTCAAGCTCCAACAGATCGCTAGCCGCTTCCGGAGTAATAGCGATGGATTTGTAAGGCGACGAGATCGTCAGTTTAATAGAATCCGACTTGCCCTTGTATTTCGCCGTAATCGTAACCGTGCCGGCACCAACAAGCGTGATGCGGCCGTCATCGACGGTAGCGATGGACGAGCTGGAGGTTGTCCATGTCGCATCGTCCGTAATATTCTGGCCGTCTCCGTCAAGCGTAAATACAAGCGATTGACCTAAAAGCACATCGGTTAAGGCAGTGGGAGCCGCTTGTCCGTTTTGCATAATCGTAACCTGGTTGTATACGTAATCCGATGTTGCTTTAATCGATAAGGAGAACCCTTTATAGGCAGCGGTGATAGTGGCCGTACCTTTGCCCGTACCGCTTAACACGCCTTTATCAACTTTGACGATAGAGCTATTGGATGATTTCCACGTTACGTCCGTTGTTACGTCTTTTTTGGATGTTGAGCCCGAAATGGTCGCAAGTACGGTGAGGTCCACATTGCCGTCTTCGACGTACATTTCCAGCGATGATGTGCTTGGATTGTAATCCGACTCCGCGTAGCTCCACTCGATGCCTGTCACGGTATCCGTCGTCGCCGCATGCGCAACCCCATTCAGGCTAGTCATGACAAGCGTCATGGCAAGCACGGCTGCGAGCCAGCTGCGGACGAACTTGAGCGACAGTATTTCTCTGATGTTTTCCTTCACTAATTCCCTTCCCTTTCCTTGGAAAATGTTTCTTGCTCTCTTTTGTTAACGGCATTCGAGAAGAAAAAATAAACCGCAACCGCTAAATTTACTATATATAAACATAAAGAAGAAACCGATGGCCGGCTTCTCCTTTATGGAGAACTTCATAAGGGCATGAAATAATATTGGTATTATTTGCTTCCCGAGTCTCTTAACGAAAAGTGAGTAACTTTAGTTGCAGAAGGGATGGAAACATATTGATTTTAAAATGACACGGATAACGAAAGGGGGGCGCCTTCGCTTGGAGCCGCACCTTCCTGCTGCGGAGGAGTTATTCTACATCCGTTTCAAATAACCGTTTCCGTTTTATTTTTGTGTTCGCCGCTCCATAAAGTAACCTCTTGGCAACGGTGTAACCGATCAGGTACACGGCAGCCGACGTATTCCCGTCAACCGTAAACGGTATGACTGAAGCATCCGCAACGATTAGATTTTTCACCCCATGTACGGCCCCGTGACGATCAACGACTCCTCCTCTTTCCAAAGGAGCCATGCGAAGGGAGCCTTGCTGATGATGGTTGTGATCGAAATTTTGTTTAATAAATTCTTCGAGCTTGGAATCATTCTCTATCACGTCGGGTGCCGGAGAGACGAGTCGGTAAGAGGGATCGATGGAAGCGAGCTCGGACGCTATATCTTTGACATAAATTCTGTAAATATTTTTTATGGCGTCCATATCGGAAGGATCCATTAAAAAACCTTCATCCGCGAGCACGATTTTTAGCGGATCTTTATTTTGCAATTGTATAGTACCGCGGCTCTTCGGCTTTAAATAAATCAATCCCAACGTCAACATGCCATCTGTGCCAATACCCAGCATTTGCACCGCCCGGCGTTTCGGATTCGAACCGGTTGGATCCGGCAAGAAAGCTCCTCCGGTATAAAGGGCGTTCGTATCGTTCCGAGGCAATGCAGCATCACCCGGGTTAGTCGTGAAAATCGCGAAGTTAAGCGTATGGTTTCTTAGTCTCCGGCCTACATTCGGATTGTTGAATATGCAGGGAATACCTGCCTCTTTCAGCTCGGAGGCCGGCCCTATGCCGGACAACATTAGAAGCTGGGCACTGTTGATGCCTGCCGAAATAATGATCTTTTTTCTAGCATAGGCTCTTTGCCGCTTGCCATCTTGTAAAAACGCAATGGCTTTCGCCCGTCTGTTTGAGAATAGAACTTTCAGAACTGTCGAATTGAACAATACCCGCAGCCGACGTCCATTTACTCCCTGGCCGTTCGGCTTCATAATGTCTCCGGAAAGAAAGGCTGCGGATGAGCTTTCTCGCCGGCCGTTCGGATTTTGGTACAATTGCCAACGCGAAAAAGGGCCAAGGGGAGTTTTCGGATTATTATAATCTAAAATTTCCGGGAAACCCGTTGCTCTTTCGATGGCCGTCACCAGTTTCTTTGCCATCGAAGTCGGATGTTCCGGAGCTTGCCGAATATCGATCCGCCCGCGATACCCGCGGGCTGCCGGATTGCCGGTCTTCCCATTATATTTTTCTAGCTCCTTAAATCGCCGAATAGCTCGGGCTGGGGACCATAGAGGCCCTAATAATCGTTCCCACTCCTTCATGACTGCCGAGGTAGGCCGTACATATTGTTCACCGTTGATCGAGGAGCCCCCTCCAAGGAGCCGGCCCGTGGTCCACTCAAACATGCGGTCATCCAGTTCTGCTTGGGGAATACCTTCGCCTTGCCAAAAATATTCCGGGAAAAACCGTTCTTCCAGCTCCAAAGCCATGGCCGAATCTCTAATCGGTTTGTCGTTATCGTTATTCGATCCGGCTTCGAGAAGCAATACGGAGGTTTTCTTGTCGTCGGTAAGGGTTTTGGCTATTACCGCACCGGCAGGTCCCGTTCCGACGATGATATAGTCATATATCCGATTCATAATCATGCATTCTCCTTCATTAGGCTAATGTATGATATTGCCCTTCGATGTCCAATGTGCCGCTCATACGTTATATAATAGTTTGCAGAAAGGGGACGGTTGCATGAGAGTTATTGATTTGTCGGCATTAATTGCAGATGGAATGGCCGTATATCCCGGCGATCCGGAGGTTAAGGTCAAGGTAGCGCATACATACGAAAGTCATACCTGGGAGCTGCGGAAGCTTGCCATGGGCAGCCATACCGGAACGCATGTGGATGCTCCATCTCATATGCATGCCGGTGCGGCAACCTTGGATGAGCTGCCGGCGGAACGATTTTTTGGACCTTCGCGTATAGTTCGCATTGGAGAATCGGCATGGCCGGAAGGGCGAGGACTATTTTTCATCGAGTCGGCCGGGCTGGAATGCTATGAACGACTTGCCGCTTTACGGCCATCGTTTGTAGGCGGAGAATTGACGGAAGAATTGGAGCGTGCCTTGCTCGGAATCAATATCCTAACGTATACGGGGCTGCAGGGCTTGGATCGCCTTCCCACCAATAGGGATTTTATATTTTACGGATTTCCGCTGCGGATTGCTGGTGGTGACGGTTCACCGGTCCGGGCAGTTGCTGTAATAGAAACGGAAGAGGAAGAGGAGTGAAATATCGGCTACGCAGACCAAATTGGCAATCCGTTTGTCATCCTGATTCAAATCGTTGTCCCGCTGGCGTTGATCTTTCTGTTAACCGTTTGCGGTTATAAAGGCAGAATGCCCATTGTAACGGACTGCTGCTAGATTATTTAGCGAGATATTAATCGTTCTCATCTATAAAAACGACTCGAGGCTGCCCCATCATGGGGCAGTCTCTTTTTCTAACGAAACTACGTACCGCCATTCGCCCAAAATGGGAGACTTTCTATTTCCAACGAAACTACGCATCGTTATTCCAGGCTTTTGCCCCGTTTTTAGCCACGAAATACACCGATAGCGATACGTAGTTTCGTTAGATTTAAAAAACCGCTGTTTTCCGCCAAATAACCACGTTTCGTTAGATCGATTCCCGATCCCTCGATCCCCGATCCCTCGATCCCCGATCCCCCCATAACGCACCTTTCAACGAGCCCCCAGCCAAGAAGTCAATTCTAACGAGAAAAAAGTAAAAATAACGGCATAGGTCGCGCTTTCCCATTCTCTATAATAAAAACAACTTCACTACTTCCTACTATATTCTAAGAAATTCGAGGTGCTTAAGATGGAGACTTCACCGCAAGTAATAGGCAAGCTGGAGAAGCCGAAAAAAGTACGCTCGCTGCAAAGCGGAGAGACGCTGGCCGGTTGGCTGTTCGTGAGCCCGATGCTCATTGGCGTATGTATTCTCGTTCTTCTTCCGATTGTCGCGACAATCGTGCTCAGCTTCGCCGACTGGAACTTTGTTCAGGGCTGGAAAGGGATTGATTGGGTGGGCTTCGGCAACTTCAAGAAGCTGTTCCATGACGATCAGTTCATCCGCTCGGTGCGCAACAACTTTGTATTCCTGCTCGCCGTACCAATCTATATGATTATTTCCATGGTGCTCGCCGTCATCATCGACCGCCATGTTTACTTGAAAAGCTACTTCAAGGTTGCTTACTTTATGCCTTACATCTCCAATATCGTTGCCGTAGCGATCGTGTGGCAGGTCTTATTCCAGCCGTCTTTCGGCCCGATCAACCAGATTCTGCACACGCTTGGCGTAAGCAATCCGCCGAAGTGGATCGCGGATCCGCATTTCGCGCTTGCCTCCATTATGATGATCGTCGTATGGACATCGATTGGCTTCAACATGATTATTTACATTGCCGGATTGCAGTCGATCCCGAAGGATCTGTACGAAGCGGCCGATATCGACGGGGCGAACGGCTGGATCAAATTTGCCCGCATAACGTTCCCGCTGCTGTCGCCAACTTCCTTCTTCCTGCTTGTAACCGGCATTATCTCAACCTTTAAGGTGTTTGATATCATCGCGGTTATGACGCAAGGCGGGCCAATCGGCTCCACGTCGCTGATGGTATGGTACCTGTACGATACGGCTTTCGTGAACTTGAAGGTCGGTTACGCATCGTCGATCGCGGCCATGCTGTTTATTTTCGTCCTTCTCATTACCTTCGGACAATGGCTTGCGCAGAAAAAATGGGTTAACTACTAACGGAAGGAGACCAACCTTATGGAGACATCTAACACAGCTTTCAACTGGCGCAAAGGCGTTCTAACCGTCCTCATGTTTGCCGTCAGCATCTTGTTCCTGCTTCCGTTCATCTGGATGCTGGTCACTTCGTTCAAGATCGAGAAGGACGTCTTTGTCTACCCGATCGAATGGATTCCCCGCCACTGGCACGCTATCGAGAACTACAAGGAAGTATGGGTAGGGGACTATCCCTTCTGGAAATATTATTTGAATTCCATCAAAATCGCAGTCATTACGACCTGTATCTCTGCGCTGTTCTCGTCCCTTGCCGCATACGGCTTCTCGAAGATCAAGTTCAAGGGCAGCAATTTCGTGTTCCTGATCGTGCTTGCGACTTACATGGTGCCAAGCCAGGCGATTCTGATTCCTCAATTTATCCTGTACCGTCAAATCGGCTTGTTCGACAGCCACTGGGGCTTGATTATCCTTAGCAGCTTCAGCGTATTGGGAACTTTTATGCTGCGGCAGTTCTTTATGGGGATTCACCAGGAGTTTATCGAATCTGCTAAAATAGACGGGGCCAACCATTTCCGGATCTACTGGAGCATCGCCTTCCCGCTGGTGAAACCGGCAGTCGCGACCTACGCGATTCTGCGTTTTATCTGGACCTGGAACGATTACCAGAATCCGCTGATCTTCCTTCGCACGGACTCGCTGTTCACGATTCCGCTGGCCATGCAGAAGTTCACGTCGCTCAGCGGTGAGTTCTACTCGCTTATTATGGCAGCTGCCGTATCGGCGATCCTGCCGCTCTTTATCATCTTTATCATTGGTCAAAAAAGCGTTATCGAGGGTATTGCATTAGGCGGCGTAAAAGGGTAACGAACATGAAAGCGTTAGCAAGAAAGTCGAATTTGTTGCAATTTAGGTAAAGATAGTTTCATCCTTACCCGATTGCCGCTCACTATAATGAAAACTATCAACATCCTATAACCTTGCATTTCAGAGAGGGGCATTTAGAAATGAAAAAGAGATGGGCATCGGGACTCGCGATTAGTTTACTGCTTACCGGAGTATTGGCAGGCTGCGGAAACTCCAACAACAACAGTGATTCGGGCAACAAGAACGCAAGCGCGGCTCCTTCCACGGAGGCAAGCTCGAACGCAGGAGGCAGCAGCGCGGCAAGCGGAGATCCGGTAAAACTCCGCCTCTACACGTACGGAACGGAGCAAGCTTACAACTGGAAAGCAACGCTGGACGCTTACCACGAGAAAAACCCGAACGTAACCGTTGAGCTTGTGCAGCTCAGCGAAAAAGGCGACACGCAGGAATCGATGAAAAAGCTCGATCTTGCCGTAGCCTCCGGCGAACAAATCGACGTGATGATGTTCAGCGACGCGGCAGGTTACGCACAACGCGTAGCGCTTGGCATGGCTGCTCCTCTTGACGATTTCCTTGCGAAGGACGGCTACAAGGTAGAAGAGGATTACAAGGTTGATACGCATCTGAACGGCAAAGTGTACGCGCTGCCAGGCAAATTCAATCCTTGGTACGTGCTTCTGAACAAGGACAATCTGGACGAAGCCGGACTTGCGGTTCCGACGGACTGGACTTGGGATGAATACGCGGACTACGCGAAAAAGCTCACCAAAGGCGAAGGCGCGACAAAACGTTACGGCACCTACTTCCACGGTCCGCAAAACGGCGGCTGGATGGAATATCTGAAGCTGATGATGGAGAACCAGCCAACCGGTTCCGAATTCCTGAAGGCGGACGGCACGTCCAATCTGGATGATCCGAACTTCAAGAAGACGCTTGAGCTTCGCGTGAAAATGGAAAAAGAGGATAAGTCCTCCGTTCCTTACTCGGATATGATCTCGCAAAAGCTGGCTTACCGTAACCAATTCTTTAACCAATCGGCAAGCATGCTGACAATCGGCTCCTGGATGAACACGGAAATCGGCGGTACGGATACGTTGCCTCTGACGTTCCATGTAGCGGTTGCGCCATTCCCGAAAAACAATGCCAGCGACCAATCCGGCATCACCCCGGTTACGACGGACTATGTGGCGGTATCGGAAAGCTCCAAGAACAAGGAAGAAGCTTATAAATTCGTTCGCTGGTACACAACGGAAGGCCAAGTCGTGCAAGGCAAGAACATTCCGGCTTGGAACGGCGTAAGCAACGATCAGGTAGCAGGCATTATCGATACGATTCTTGCGGGCACGAAGAACCCTGAGCTTGTTGACAAAGAAAGCCTCGTAAATACGCTCGTGAATTCGAAAGCAACCGAAATTATCGCTCCTGCTTCTTATCAAGCCGAAGTATACAAAGCGATCAACGAAGAGTACGAGAAGCTGATTCTTGGCAACCAAGACATCGATACGACCGTTGCAAATTCCAAGAAACGCGTGGACGAAATTATTGCGGCGAACAAAAAATAATAAGGTATAATAAATAGCCAAAGGGGACGGGAGTTACTGTCCCCCTTTTCTATCTAAGGGGGACTTCGCGCGATGTACCGCATCAGGTCTTATTTTCATTCCATCCGAGGCAAGCTTTCTCTTGTAGCGGTTATTTGCATTCTTATACCGGCCGTCTTAACGATGCTGATCTATAACTCGCTTACCCGTGAAGCCGTAGAACGGCAGGCGAAGGAGAATGCGACCGATTCCATGCAGCTCGTTAACGGCTCGATCAATAATCTTTTTCAAGGCATGCTGAACACGGCGAATTATTTGCAGGCCAACGCGGATATGAAAGCAAGCTTTATCAAGATGCTGAATGCGGATCTGGATCCTTACGAGAAGTTTACGGCAACGAGCCGGATTATGCAGCAGCTTGAGACGCTCACTTATATAGGGGAGAAGAGCTACATCACGATTATACTCACCAACGGAGAGACCTTTACGAACTACTCCAAGGATGAGATGGATCCGCTTACTTTCCAGAAGGAGCCCTGGTTCAACAACCTGAAACAGCTGACGGGCCTGCAGTCTTATTGGGTGAGCACTTCGCCGACGATTTTTCCTTATGACCGCATAAGCAGTCCTTATCAAATCTCGGTCGCAAGAACGCTTCGGTTCGACAGCACCCGGATTTACGGATACGTCATCGTGACGATGATGGAAAACAAATTCAGTAAGATTCTGGGCAGCTTGACGGGCAGCCAGGAAGTTGTGCTGGTAGACGGCGGCGGCAAGATCCTGTCATCGCCACAGCTTAAGCAAGTGAACGGGCAGTTCGAATACAGCAAGCAGATGGCGGAGAGGGATCCTCGCGTCGCTTCTTCCATTATTAAGGATGAAGACAAGAAGCTGCTGCTCACAACGGCTGATCTTTCCTTTAATGACTGGCATCTGGTGGCAACGGAGCCTTATCAGGATGCGATCGTAAACATCAGCTCGATTTTTAACCGGGTCTTTTTATTCCAGATCGCATCGTTTATCGCCTTTCTCGTGGTGCTTCTCCTCTTGATGAGACAGCTGACAAAGCCGCTGATCAAGCTTGGGAAGGTAGCTTCAAGCGTCCAGCGGGGCAATCTGGAGGTGCGGTCCAGTATCCGCGGCGCCGACGAGATCGGAAGATTGGGTTTTCTGTTCGACCAAATGCTCGACCGCATTAAAGAGATGATTACCGAGGTATCGCTCACGCAAGCGCGTAAACGCAAAGCGGAGCTGGCGATGCTGCAGGCCCAGATTAATCCGCATTTTCTGTTTAACGTGCTGAATTCGATCCGGATGAAGGTCATGCGGAGCGGCGACCAGGATAGCGCCAAGATGATTGCCTCTTTGTCCAAGCTGCTGCGAATGACGATCAGCCGGGATGAAGACGCCATTATGCTGCATGAAGAAATCGAACTGCTGACGCATTATGTCGAGCTGATGAATCTGCGGCAGAAGGAAGAAGCAAGGCTGGTGGTGGACGTAGATGTAACCTCCTTTGATATTCGTGTTCCCCGGTTTATTTTGCAGCCGCTGGTGGAGAACGCTTTGATCCATGGCTTTAACCAAAGTGCCGGCACGATCCGGATAACGGCAGCTAGAAACGAGCACTTCCTCGAGCTGTCGGTGGCAGATGACGGAATCGGCATGGACGCGGAGCAATTGGAACGGTTGAGAGCGCGTCTTACGGCCGCGGGAACAGGGGCGGAAGAGATTCAAGAAACCGGGCGTTCCAAAGGCCCCGGAATGTCCGGAATTGGCGTGGCGAATGTCGCGGAGCGCATGCGGATTATGTTTGGCGATGCCTTTCATATTACCGTCGACATCGATCAAGGAACACGCATTATGATGCATATCCCTATTCGAGAGGAGGGGCGTCCTCATGTATAAAGTGATGCTCGTGGACGATGATTATCCGGTAATCGAGCTGTTATCGGAAGTAGTGGATTGGGAGAAGCTTGGTCTTGTTTTGTCCGGCAAGCATGAGAACGGACTCGCGGCATGGGAGCATGTGCAGGAGGAAATACCGGATATTCTCGTGACCGATATCGGGATGCCGAAGATGGACGGTCTGGAGCTGGCTCAAAGGGTCAAAAAATTAAATCCTTCGGTAAGGATTGTCATCCTCTCTTGCCATAGCGAATTCCAATACGCCCAACAGGCGATGCGGCTGGATGTTCAGGATTATTTGCTTAAGGATCAGCTGGATCCGGAGGAATTGATCGGACTGCTGCAGAAATTTAAGGAAGGCTTTGACGGCGAACGCCAGATGTTATCCGAGCAAAACAAGATGAAGCGGATGGTCAGCGAAACCCAGGATTTGCGCAAGGAGAAGCTGTTCCGCGAATTTGTCCAGCAGCCGCTGATTTCCGCGGAGCAATGGCAGCGCGATTTCGGCTCTTACGGGTTGTTCCAGCCCGGTGAGCTATGTCTTCCCGCAGCCGGCTTTATCGAAAACTATAACCTGATCAAAAATCGGTTCGATTCGGATCAGACGCTGCATTTCGCGATCAGCAACGTGATGGAGGAATTGCTGGCCGAGCTGCCGTTGCGCGTGGTGCATATCGGTTACAGCAGCAGGCAGTCCTTGCTGCTCTTCGCTTTTAAACCGGGCCTTAAGCAAAATGTTTATGATCAGGTGCAGTCCAGCCTTCAAACCGTGCAGCGGACGCTTGGTCAAGTGCTGAAGATTCAGATGGCTTTTCTCATTGGGACGGGCTGCGACAATCCGCAGCTGCTGAAGCAGGCATTGTGCAATCTGCTCAAAGCCGACGAACAGCGGTTCTATTTGTCCAAAGGGGAAACCGCCAAGTGGCAGAAAGGCGCCCAGTCCGGCTCCGGGCTTCTTGCCCTGTACGACCAGGCTGCCGCGGAAATTCGCGAAGCGATTATGGCGAAGGACGGCGATAAGGTCAGAACGCTGGCCGGCAAATGGGAAACGCATATCCGCAAGGAGCGATACGCTTCCGAGGAAGTGAGGGATTGGGTGCTGAAGCTGCTTATCGATATGCGGCTCAAGCTTCATGCCATGCTGTTTGCCTCCCAGACCTTAACGGCCGAGAAGCTGCATAAGGAAATCGTTTATTTCGATTCGTTATGGGGGCTGTTCGAATGGTTCCACACGCAGCTTCAGTCTTACATCGCAGCCAGAGAAGAGGCCTTGCCGGTGAGCAAACGCCGCGAGGTATCGGAAGCCTGCAAGTATGTGTCGATGAATCTGGGCAAACGGATTTCGCTCGAGGAAGTTGCCGCTCATCTGCATATGAATCCAAGCTATTTCAGCCGATTTTTCAAGAAGGAGACCGGCCTGACCTTTATTGAGTATGTCACCGACCAGAAGATCGAGCGGGCCAAGGAATTGCTCGATCAGACGAATTATTACGTAAGCGAGATTTGCGAGATGCTCGGCTACGACAACCAGAGCTATTTCATCAAGACATTCAAGGCGCAGACGGGCTTAACGCCAACCGAATATCGCGGTTAGGAGGAGAGAAACTTGCGGACGAATTATGATTGGCCGAAGGAATCGCTGGTAGAGTGGCTCACGGAGCAGCCGGCGGCGCTTAGCGATGTATATACGTACTCCGGGAACAAAGCGGACTGGAGTGGGATAGCGGAATCCCCGGCCTACTCCGACATGATCGGGGAGATCCGGGCAGAGGGAGAACGCCTGCTTAAGCGTCCGATTCCCGTTTTGACCCGGGAGATTTACGATCTGTTCGAGAAGAGCGGGAACCGCCTCATTTACGAAGGGCTGTATTTCGAACGCAGGAGCCGGCTTACTTCTTTTGCGCTGCTGCATTGCCTTTTCCCGGATTTGCCGGCATATCGTCAGGCGCTTACGGATACGATTGAGGCGATTCTGGAAGAGATGACCTGGTGCTTGCCGGCTCATATGAGAGGGAACCCGGTTGATCGCCATATTGATCTATTTGCCTCCGAAACGGGATTTGCGTTGGCCGAGATTCTGACGATTACGGAACAATCGCTTCCTTCGGCGCTTCGGGAAGAAATTCGAGCACAGATCGAGCGAAGAATAGTTACCCCATATCTGGATAATCAATATCCTCCTTATCATTGGGAAACCGCCGATCATAACTGGGCGGCGGTTTGTGCCGGTTCGATTGGAGCAACCGCCATTTTGCTAGGTATTGAGAAGGAACGAGCAGCAGCCGTCCTCTACCGGGCCATCGGAACGATGAACCATTATTTATCCGGCTTTGGGGAAGACGGAGCTTGCGCGGAGGGGCCGGGCTACTGGAATTACGGCTTTGGTTATTTCGTTTACTTCGCAGATCTGCTGAAGCGCGCCACCGGCGGCCATGCGGATTTGCTTGATTCCCATCACGTACGGTCTATCGCCGGATTCCAGCAAAAAGCGTATCTCGCCGGCAACAGACCCGCCAACTTCTCGGATGCCTCTTCCCATGTAAGCGTAAACATCGGCTTGTCCGATTATCTCGCTTCTCGCGTGGAAGGCGTTGACTACGCACCATTGGGGATAAGGGCAGGCTTTACGGACGATCATTGCAGCCGGTTTGCCCATGCTTTGCGCAATTTGCTCTGGTTCAGGCCGGAGGCTCCAAGACAATCGGATTGGCCAAGCGGAAGCTGGTATTTGGCGGATGTCCAGTGGCTGATCTCCCGGGTGAGCAATGCTTCCGGCAGCTTTGGCTTTGCAGCCAAAGGCGGGCATAACGATGAACCGCACAATCATAATGACGTAGGCCATTTTATTCTCATTGCCGATGATGATCCGGCGTTTGCCGCGGATCTCGGAAGCGGGGAATATACGGCCCAATACTTTGGCGAAGGCCGGTACGAATACGACTGTACGGGAGCGCAAGGACATTCATTGCCGATTGTGAACGGTCAGCTTCAGGCCGTTGGCGCGGGGAGCAAGGCTTCCGTTGACTGGGCGGAACGGGGAGAGCTTGCGGACCGGCTTAAGCTGGAGCTTGCAGCCTGTTACCCGGGCAGCGGACTTGCAGCGCTTGAGCGCGAATTTGTCTGGCGTAAAACCGGTCTTCCGGAGCTTGAGTTGACGGACACTTTCCGATTCGGCAAGGAAGGCGGGGCCGTCACGGAGGTTATCGTCAGTAAATGCCCGCCGTTTGTGCGATCGGAAGGCCAGATTATGCTGAAGGGAAGCCGGCATTCGGTTTTATTATGCTATGAACCGCAAAGCCTGGACGTCTCCATCGCAGAATGCGTTTATTCCAATCATTCGGGCCAGGAAGAAGGCTATTATCGCATTTCTCTTATTTCGAAAGACGAAGCATCCCTTGAAAAGACGTTTAAACTCAACTTCAAATTTCAGGAACAGGTGGAATCGTAAATGACAAATACAACTGCTGCCAGCCAGACCGACACCGCATCGTGGGTCAATGAAGCATGGGAACAAACGGTGCGCAAGGTGCTCCGGACAAGCGCCCGTATCGGCGCGGAATTCCCGCATGCAAGCCAAGGCGGCCAATATGTTCTGGAAGCTCCGCATTGGTGGACGGCGGGCTTCTGGCCGGGTTTGTTGTGGTTATTGCATGAAGGTGAAGAGAACGACGGCCTTCCTTTCCGGCAGATTGCGGAAGAATGCGAGCGGAAGCTGGACGAGGTGCTGGACGGTTATGACCGGCTCGATCACGATATCGGCTTTATGTGGATTTTGACCAGCGTAATCAATTATAAACTGAATGGCGGGGAACAGTCCCGCCGCAGAGCGCTTAAGGCAGCCAATTATTTGATGGGTCGCTTTAACCTGAAGGGCAGCTTCATCCGCGCTTGGAACCCTTGGAGCGAAGGAGAGGACAACAGCGGCTGGGCGATAATCGACTGCGCAATGAACGTTCCGCTCCTGCAATGGGCATCCCGCGAGACAGGCGACCCTAGATACAGCCATGTGGCGGAAGCCCATATGGGCACCGTATTGAACCACTTTATCCGTACCGACGGCTCGGTCCGCCATATTGTCCGGTTTGACTCGCGGACCGGCGAGGTTGCCGAGTTTATCGGCGGCCAGGGCTATGGACCGGAGTCCGCCTGGTCCCGCGGCACAGCTTGGGCGGTCTATGGACTGACTTTGGCCGCAAAGCATACGGGCCGTAAGGACCTTCTGGACGCCGCCAAGCAGGTATCGCATTTCTTCCTGTCGCAGCTGCCCGAGGACAGCGTGCCGGTATGGGATTTCCGTGCGCCGGAGGAGACGAAGGGGCTTCGCGATTCTTCCGCAGGTGCCTGCGCGGCCTGCGGCTTGCTGCTGCTGGCTGAGCTGGTGCCTTCGGCGGAGGCATCCAGCTATCGCAGCGCCGGAGAGCGTATTCTGAAGTCCTTGTACGAAAACTACGGTTCGTTTGGCGAGGAAGAGGAAGAAGGGCTTATCCTGCATGGAACCAGCCACTATCCGGAACGCAAAAATATGGATGTGCCGCTTATTTACGGCGATTATTTCTTTGTGGAGGGTCTCGCGCGTCTTAAAGGAGGCGTTACGATTCCATGGGAGTAAGCGCACCGACCGCTTCGAATCCGCTCCGCGGCAAAGAAGATCTTGCGCTGGCGTTCAGCCAGCTGACCAAGCCGCTCCTGCCGTATTATTCAGCCGGAGGAGCTCGTCTATCTCTAAACGGATCCGGAGCCGGCCAGTCGCCGGACGTTGCCGGTATGGAAGGCTTTTCCCGTATTGTGTGGGGACTTGCGCCGCTAGCGGCAGGCTCTGCCGAGGTTAACGAAGAACTGCTGCAGCTTGTGCTGAAGGGAATAACAAACGGTACGAATCCCGCGCATGAGGAGTTTTGGGGCGAAGTTGCCGATTACGATCAGCGCCTGGTGGAGATGGCTTCGCTAGGCCTAGCTTTAGCCATTGCCCCGCACCGCCTGTGGGAGCCGCTTAGCGCCGAAGCGAAGCAGCATTTATATGATTGGCTGAATCAGATTAACCGCCGCCGGGCTCACGATTGCAACTGGCTTTTCTTTCATGTGTTAGTTAATGTAGGCTTCTATAAGCTTGGTCTGCCGTACGCGAAGGATCAGCTTGAAGCGAACCTGAACCGGCTGGAGCAGTTTTATATGGAGGATGGCTGGTACGAAGACGGCGTTAACGGGCATAGCGATTATTACGTGCCGCTGGCCTTTCATTACTGCGGGCTTATCTATGCGGCGCTGATGAAGGAAGAGGATCCGCAGCGGGCAGCACGCTTCGAAGAACGCAGTGTCTTATTCGCCGGGCAGTTCGTGAACTGGTTCGCCGGGGATGGAAGGGGCCTTCCGTACGGACGCAGCTTGACCTACCGTTTCGCGCAGGGGGCTTTGTGGGGAGCGTATGCTTTTGCCAACGTGCAGCCGCTTGAGCTCGGGGTCGTCAAGGGCTTGTATTTGCGCCATCTGCGATGGTGGCTACGCCAGCCGATATTCACGTCCGACGGCATATTAACGGTGGGCTACAGCTATCCCAATCTGATTATGGCCGAAAATTATAATGCGCCGGGCTCCGTTTATTGGGCATTTAAAGCTTTTTTGCCGCTGGCTTTGCCGGACGATCATCCGTTCTGGCAGGCAGAGGAGCTTCCGCTGCCGGAGCTGCCGGCCATCTCGGTGCAGCAGGCTCCTCATCTTGTCGTTTGCAGGCAAAGCGAGCGAGATCATGTTGCAGCCTTTAACGCGGGCCATCTCGGAACCAACGAGCATACTCATACCTCGGCGAAATACGAGAAGTTTGTTTATTCCGCTTCCTTCGGCTTTAGCGTGCCGCGTGCGGAATGGGGGTTGTCCCAAGGCGCTTACGACTCCATGCTGGCCTTGAGCGAAGGAGATAACCTGTATCGCGTCCGCCGGGCAAACGCAGAGACCAATATCGATGGCGATATCCTCACGTCCGTCTGGAAGCCGTGGCGGGATGTAACGGTGACGACTTATTTGATTGCCGGACTGCCATGGCATCTCAGGATTCACCGGATCGAGACGGCAAGAGAGCTGGATGCGGCCGAAGGCGGCTTTGCTCTCCCGCTTGACGCAACGCTTGCCGTCAGCCGGCAAGCCTGCGGCGTATTCGGCCGTACCGGCTTTGGCGGAAGCGGAATTTCCGGCATTCGGGGATATGAGCGGGCAGAGCTTATTCAAGCCCAGTCCAATACCAACCTGATGCATCCAAGGACGTCGATTCCCGCGCTTCTGGCGAAGCTTCAGCCAGGCAAGCATATTTTGATCGCCGCGGTTTACGGAGAGCCTGGCGCTCCCGAAGAAATGCGGCCTGAGCAATGGCGTCAGTGTATCGGGCTGTCCATACAGGATGATCATCATATCCGCGCGGTTAGTCCTTCCGGCAAAGAAATCATGATTAGCCTGTAAGGAGATGAACCAGCGGCGCCCAAGCTGCATACGATAATGGCAGAAGCCTACTGGGGGAATGCCAATGAAAAGCGTTGCAGCACCGGCATCAAGCGGCCGCCGGCCGTCGATAACGACCTTTGTTCTTGTCCTTTACGTGCTTCTCGTCATTTTATTGTTCTTTTGCTTCTAACTTAAATATCGAAAAATGGCCGTGCGTTCTTATCGCACGGCCATTTATTTTTCTAGAAGCCTACATACTGAGGCTCTTCGTTTTCCAGCTCTTTTACCCGGCTGGCCACTTGATCGACGATGGTTTGCGTTTGTTGCGCCGCCTGCTCGAACATCTGCTTTGCCGCTTTGTTTTCAGTGGAAAGGGCGAATTGCTCCAGGCTTGCCTGCGCGCTCTTCAAAGAGGCAACGCAAGTTTTTACATCGGATGCTACGGTCATGTCCAACACCTCCTTAAGAACTTCACAACAAAACTAATATGTCAGCCTTTCACTTCTGGCATTCATGGAAATTAACGCCATGCCCGCCTGAACCTTTTTCCTGCTGTGGAAAATGGTTTTTCGAGTTGCCATCTGCATTTTGACAAATAATCTAAACGTAGAAACAAGCGACAGGGGGAAAAGAATTGTGCAGCAATGGTTAGAGGTTACTCTACGCACCTTTCTGGCGATATTTGTCCTGTTCCTGCTGACGAAATTAGTGGGCAAGCGGCAAATATCCCAGCTTTCTTTCTTTGAATACATTACCGGAATTTCGATCGGGAACCTTGCGGCTTACGTATCGCTTGATCTTGAGGCAAACTGGTATTTGGGTCTAATCTCGCTTGGTGTATGGGTGCTTGTTTCAATCGGAATAGAGTTCCTGCAGCTTAAGAGCAAGAAAGGACGCGACCTAATTGACAGTAAGGCAACTGTTCTGATTAAAGGCGGCAAAGTGCTTGAGGACAATTTGAAGAAGGAACGGCTGACATCCGACGAGCTGCTGGAGCAGCTTCGCAAGAAGGATGTATTCCGGGTAGCGGATGTCGAGTTTGCGATTATGGAGCCAAGCGGTGATATCAGCGTGCTTCTTACGAGGGAGAACCAGCCGCTTACCGCTGCGCATCTCGGTATTAAGGTTGCCCCCGAGCATGAGCCCCAAACGGTTATTATGGACGGCAAAATCATGGATGAGCCGCTCTCTACCGTTGGCCTAAACCGAAGATGGCTTACAACCGAACTCGAGAAAATCGGCGTATCGCTCGACAATGTCTTTATCGGACAGGTTGATGCGTATCGTCAGCTGTATGTGGACCTGTACGATGACCATATTAAGGTCCCCCAGCCCCAGCTTAAGGCCGAGCTGTATGCCTTATTGAAGAAGATCGAAGCCGATTTGGAGCTGTTCGGACTCTCGACCAAAAATAAGGAAGCGAAGCACATGTATGAACGTTGCGCGCAAGAAATGCGGCAGGTCATAACCAGGATGAAACCATTACTGCATCATTGACTTGAATAGCCAGGAGGTTAGGAGATGTCGAGCAATAAAAAGAAGTTCACCCCGGTACAGCAGGAGTATCAGGAGCTTGCGAAAAAGCATGAGCCTAAACGCCCCATTTTCATTAACTGTCTCAAGGCTTTTCTGGTGGGCGGTTTGATTTGCATTATCGGCCAAGCCGTCCAGGAAATGTTTGTCCATTGGGCCGGCTTCGACGAGAAGAAGGCCAGCAATCCCACGGTAGCGGTGATGATCTTCCTGTCCGTCGTGCTAACCAGCTTGGGAATCTACGATAAAATCGCGCAATGGGCAGGAGCCGGCTCCGCCGTTCCCGTTACCGGGTTCGCCAATACGATGTCTTCGGCGGCTATCGAGCACCGGAGTGAAGGACTTGTGCTTGGCGTAGGCGGGAAAATGTTCAAAATCTCCGGTCCGGTTATCGTTTTTGGCGTAGTTGCGGCTTTCGTCGTAGGCATTGTTCACCTGATCTTTAATCCTCATGCCGTTGGAGGAGGACATTAATCATGCTGAAAGGCCATCAAAGCTGGCTCTTTGAGAATCATCCCGTCATTGCAGGGACGGCTGCTATTGTTGGTCCGTTCGAAGGGCAAGGCCCGTTAGCCCATGACTTCGATATTGTCCACGGCGATCTCCGGCTTGGTCAGGACAGCTGGGAAAAAGCCGAACGGACCTTATTGGAGGAAGCCGCGAATCTGGCCATCGAGAAGGCCAAGATAACGAAGGAGTCCATCAACTTTCTGGTGGGAGGGGACCTGATGAACCAGATCATCAGCTCCACCTTTGCGGCAAGAACGCTGCAAATTCCGTATATCGGCGTTTTTGGAGCCTGCTCCACCTCCATGGAAAGTCTGGCAATCGCGGCTAATTTGGTTAACTCGCGCTCGGCCAAATATGTCATGTCGAGCGCTTGCAGCCATAACGCTACCGCGGAGAAGCAGTTCCGTTATCCGACCGAATACGGCTCCCAGAAGCCGCCAACCGCTCAGTTTTCCGTAACGGGAGCGGGAGTCAGCGTTTTATCGCAGCAGGGCGACGGCCCTTATGTCACCTCGGCTACGCTGGGACGCGTCGTGGACATGGGCATCAGCGACCCGTTTAATATGGGGGCGGCAATGGCGCCGGCGGCGGTTGATACGATACAAGCTCATTTTCGCGATTTTCGCATAGAGCCCGGTTATTATGATCTGATTGTAACGGGAGATTTATCCAAGGTTGGCTATGCAATCGCGAACGAATTGTTCGAAAAAAATAAATTTCCTATTCATCAGACCGTGTACAAGGACTGCGGCATGATGATGTATAACTATGAGAAGCAGCAGGTGCAGGCAGGCGCCAGCGGCGCGGGCTGTTCGGCAACCGTTACGTACGGGCATTTGCTGCGGCGGATGCGCGAGAAGGAGCTGAACCGCATTCTTGTCGTTGCGACGGGCGCGCTCTTATCGCCAATCTCCTTCCAACAGGGGGAGACGATTCCATGCATTGCGCATGCGGTTTCCATCGAGAATGAGGTGAGGGAGCTATGATTTTCTTATGGGCTTTTCTGGTTGGCGGAGCGATTTGCGTCATCGGCCAAATCTGTTTTGACGTCTTTAAGCTGACGCCTGCCCACACGATGACCTTGCTTGTCGTGCTTGGCGCGATCGGAGACGGTGTCGGCATTTACGACCCGTTGATCAAATTTGCCGGCGCTGGCGCATCCATTCCGATTACCAGCTTCGGCAACGCGCTTGTTCACGGGGCGCTGGACGAGATGAAGAAGACCGGCTGGATCGGCATCATCACGGGTATTTTCAAGGTGACGAGCGCCGGCGTGTCCGCCGCGATTATTTTCTCCTTCATCGCCGCTTTGTTCGTCAAGCCTAAAGGCTGAACGAATCATCTAACCCTATGAACCTTCGCAGTCAGCTGCGGAGGTTTTTTTATGGTCGCTGGAGCTTTTCACCCTCCCATACATATCCTTTCTTCCGTTGACAAATAATGTACTTACCATGTGTACATAAAAAAGGAGTGTAACGTTATGGCAGTAAAAAGCGCCGGAGGCGGAAAATACCGCAAAATGTCCATGTCGCCAAAGGAATACCAAGCCTTTGCGAAAACTCGCGAGCCTTCGCGTTCGATATTTGGCAATTGTATTCGCGCGTTTATTATAGGCGGCGCCATCTGCGTCCTGGGGCAGGCGATTCAGCAGCTCTTTATCCATCTGGCCCACATGAAGGCCGAGGATGCAAGCAATCCAACCGTTGCCGTGCTGATTATTATTTCCGTCATCCTGACGAGCATCGGCGTTTACGACAAAATCGCCCAGTTTGCCGGCGCCGGCTCTGCGGTGCCGGTAACCGGGTTTGCCAACTCCATGTGCTCCGCCGCTCTCGAGCACCGCAGCGAGGGGCTGGTGCTTGGCGTGGGAGGAAATATGTTCAAGCTGGCCGGCTCCGTTATCGTGTACGGTACCGTTGCGGCGTTTTTCGTCGGCATCGCCCATCTGATTTTTGGGACGGGTGGTGCACATTAAGATGCTGCAAGGAAAACAAACATGGAAGTTTGAGAACCGCCCGGTCATTATCGGGGCGGCTGCCGTTGTCGGTCCCGACGAAGGCGACGGACCGCTCGCAGCTGATTTCGACCTCGTGCATCCGGAGCTCGACATGCAGCAGAAAAGCTGGGAGAAAGCGGAACGGCTGCTGCTGGAGCAGGCATCGGAATTTGCGCTCAACAATGCGAAGATCGCCAAGGATCAGCTGCAGTTCTATGTCGGCGGCGATCTAATGAATCAGATTATCAGCAACAGCTTTGCGGCCAGAACGCTAGGCGTGCCCAATCTCGGCGTATTTGGCGCTTGCTCGACCTCGATGGAGTCGCTGGCGATTGCCTCTTTAATGGTAGATTCGGGTGCGGGGCAATACGTGCTGGCCGGGACCTGCAGCCACAACTGCACGGCGGAGAAGCAGTTCCGCTATCCGACGGAATACGGCTCGCAGAAGCCGCCGACCGCGCAGTATACCGTAACCGGTGCCGGCGCCGTTGTCGTTGCCGCGGCGGGCGAGGGTCCCGTGGTTGAATATGCCACAATCGGCAAGGTTGTGGATTTGGGCATCAAGGATCCGTTTAATATGGGAGCAGCAATGGCGCCTGCAGCGGTGGATACCATTCAAGCACATTTTAACGATACGGGACGGACGCCCAAGGATTACGATCTGATCGTGACCGGAGATCTCGCCAGCGTCGGGCATCCGCTTGCCAAGGAGCTGCTTATCCGTGACGGGGTTCCGATGGATGAGACGACTTTCAAAGATTGCGGACTGATGGTCTATGACGTGGAGCGGCAGAAGGTACAGGCCGGAGGAAGCGGCTGCGGCTGCTCGGCCGTTGTAACCTATGGGCATATTCTCAAAAAAATCGCCAGCGGAGAACTGAAGCGCGTCCTTGTCGTTGCGACAGGCGCTTTATTATCCCCGCTTTCCTTCCAGCAAGGGGAAAGCATCCCTTGCATTGCGCATGCCGTTGCGATAAGCGGCGGAAAGGAGTAGATCATCATGCAATTTCTATGGGCATTTGTTGTAGGAGGGGCGATCTGCGTCGTTGGCCAGCTGCTGTTTGATGTCGTGAAGCTGACCCCGGCTCACACGATGGCCACGCTTGTCGTCGCAGGGGCGATCATCGACGGTCTCGGCTGGTACGAACCGCTCGTCAGCTTTGCGGGGGCTGGCGCAACCGTGCCGATTACCAGCTTTGGCAATGCGCTTGTTCACGGCGCTTTGACCGAGCTGCAAAATTCCGGCTGGATCGGCGTTATCTCCGGCATATTCAAAGTAACCAGCGCCGGTATTTCCGCGGCGATTATATTCTCCTTCCTGGCGGCCCTCGTTGTCCGTCCGAAGGGATAAACGAAAAAGCAGGTTTGCCGCATAGGGGCAAACCTGCTTTTTCTTCGCAAGGCATGATTTATCTGCCGCTTCCGGTCCCGCGGGAGATCAATCTCGTTACCTGAATGATAAGCCTCGGGAAGAGGCTGTTCTGAGGAAACGCCAGATAACGCGGTTCCCATTCCGGGTCGAACTTGTCCTTGAAGCGCCGGATGCCCTGGAAGCCGTAGAAGTGGCCTCCTTTCAAGAACACCCATCTTGCGAGCTTCTCCCCGCGGTAGGCGTAGACCGATTCTCCGACGCTGGAGAGAGGCGCCATCCCCAGATTAAAGACTTCGTAACCTTCCGATTTAGCCCATTGCAGCAATTGAACGAACAGAACATCCATGACGCCGCTAAGGCCGTCCCGGTGGCGCATCAAATCTATGGAGACGGATTTGTTGCGATCGTACACCGGCATAAGGCTGGCGAATGCCGCGACATGGTTGTCGTTATCCCGCAGGATGGCAATCGGAGCCAGCTCCAGGTAAGCTTCGGAGAAGGTTCCGAGCGAGAAGCCCTTTTCTTTATCGTCACCCAGCCATTCATCGGACACCGCCTTAAGCTCGGACAGCAGCATGGTACTGAATGGCGGCTTCACCATTTCAAACGTATAACGGTTGCGCTCGTACCGATTGCAAGCGGCCCGCAAATCCGCTTTGCGCCTGCCGGATAACTGGAACCGATCCAATGGAACAATCGCTTCTTCTCCCAGCTTGAAGAACCGGTAGCCGTACTCGTGATAGAGCGGCAGGTTTTCGGCTTTCACCTGGTAAAAGACGGCCGTCGCCGCGTAATGATCGGCGTAATCGCGGAATTGTCGCACGAGCAGCCGGACGGAAGCCGGGTCGCCGATCGGATCGCCAAGCGCTGCTAAGGTTTTGCCGATGCGGCCGTAAGCGAGTACCGCTTGATTGTCCGGCGACCACATGAAGCTCTTGTCGCCCATATACAGCAGATGAGTCAGAAAATTGCCGGGATGCTTGGCGAGCAGCAGCTCCAGCTTCTCCCAATCCTGTGTCACCGGCTTAGGGGCGGGCGGGAGGCTTGGGACGAATATTCTGCGGACCGTAAGCAGAATCCAGCTGATCGCAAGCGCAATGATCCCCTCGCGCAGCAGCTCTTCATCCTTCAGCGAGTAACGGGCATGCCACTTGGCATGATGGAGCATGCCGGGCGGAAGCTCGTTGGTCGATATTCCGACAGACAGGTACAGCAGCATCACGATAAGCGAGATGACTGCCCAGCCAATCGTTTTGCGCAAGGTGAAGATCGCTTCCTTCCGGTTGAACCGGTCCTTGGACAGCCATAAGAGCAGGCATACAAACAGAAGAAAGATGGCTTCTTCGAATTCGAAGCCCTTCAGAATCAAAGCGAGCGTACCGCCGATCAGCAGGATCATGGCCAGGAAGTACGCTCTTTTGACGCGGAAACGGATTCCCTCGGATACCATCAGCATAAGCAGTCCGATGAGAACGGCCAGCTGGTGGGAGCCCTTCATCGTAAAAGGCGTGACGAACTGCTCGAGCAGCTGCATCCGGTGCCAGCTGCCGGGCGTAGCGGACGAGACCAGCAGCAGGATGCCGCTTATAAAGACAAGAGCCGAAAGCGCCCAAGTGCTTATATCGCTTAGGACAGCCGTTTGGCTAGGCCAATTCCAGACCGTATGCCAACGTTTGATGGCGGGCTTCAGTACCTGCTCCTGCGTTTGAGTCCAGCGTTTCTTATTCGGAATCCATTCGGTTGTCGCAAGCGCAAGTCCGATCGCCCACGGAAGGAAGCAATAAAAAATCCGGTAAAGCACAAGCACGGCCAGACCTTGATCGGGCGATAAGCCGAGATGCTGGAATGCCAGCAGGACAATCGCGTCAAAGGATCCCAGTCCGCTCGGCACAAAGCTCGCAACGCCGGCAACGGCAGCCACGACGTAGATGCTCATGGCTTCCCGGAATCCGATTGGCAGATGCATCAAGTGGATAATCAGCCAGAAGCAGAGGCCGGCCATCAGCCATTCCGCCAAAGAGGCCGTTATCATGCGAAGCGCCGGCGGCTTCGATAAGGAAACGTCATCTTCCTGTTCCTTATCGGTCAGCCCAAGCAGATTGCGAAGCCGGGGCAATCTGCCGAGTAAGGCGAACAGCACCGCATACGCGGCAATCAGAATGACGGCCAGATACAGCCAGAGATGATGCGCAAGAAGGCTGCGGTCATTCCAGACGCCAACAAGCAGCAAGATGGAGAGAATAGACAAGCCGGAAAGGGCGGATAAGGACTGGTACACCAGCGACCGCAGCCATGCCGGGCCTTGAATGCCCCATTTGCGGTACAGCGTAACGCGCAGTCCCGCTCCCGTTAATCCGGCAAAGCCCATGGCATTGTTGAAGGAATTGGCGATCCAGCTTATTTTGAACACGGCAGTCCAGGGCATGCGCGCCTGGTTCCATCTGACTAACGCGAAGTCATAAGCCGACATGACCGCAACCGCCAGGAAACAGACGGCAGCCAGCTGAATATGGTCGCTCCAGTGAAGATGCTTCAGCAGGTGGAGAGCCGCCGCCGGCTTGATCTCCTTGATGAAGCCGCTCGTTTGCGTGTACAGGAAGAGCAGGATGGCAACGGGGAACAGCAGTTTGAATACGTTTTTGAACCGGTTAGTAAAACGCGATAGATGAGTCAGCAAACTGTGGCACCTTCTTAAGGGAATGTTAATGGCGAACAGAACCTTTTCGTTCTTTCGTTCGTCTAAAAGTGAAGATATTGCCAATATATCATATGAGAATACCGATTCCCACTTTTACAGCAACAAGGCGATTCGTTGCAGGCGTTATGTGGAATCCTCCAATTTTTTTCGGCAGTTCGTTCATTTGTTCTACCCGAAGGAACTGCTGTAAAATGGTACTAAATCCCCTTATTTTTTGCATCCACTATTTCGCAGGAGGTATGTCCATGGAAACACGCCTTGCCGATATGCAATTATGCTCCTTAATTCTAAATAGCTTGAATGAATGCATTCTCGGAAAACAGAACGAAATCGAACGTTTAATGATAGCCGTCCTTGCAGGTGGCCACGTATTGCTTGAGGATGTGCCCGGAACGGGAAAAACCCAGCTGGTGAAAGCGCTTGCGAGAACAATCGGCGGCCAATTCCGGCGGATTCAATGCAACCCCGATCTTCTCCCGACCGATATTACCGGCGTGTCGATTTATCACCCGAAGCAGGAGCGGTTTATATTCCGTCCGGGACCGGTCATGACAAACGTCCTGCTCGCCGACGAGATTAACCGCGCCACAACGAAGACGCAATCCGCCCTGCTTGAAGCGATGGAAGAGGGGCATGTCACCGTTGACGGCGATACGTATATGCTCCCGGCTCCCTTTATCCTGCTTGCTACGCAAAACCCGATCGACTTCGAGGGCACTTATTCCCTGCCGGAAGCCCAGCTCGACCGTTTTATGATGAAGCTGACGCTTGGCTACCCGAACGAAGCGGACGAGCAGCGGATGATTCTGGCAAGAGAGTCCGGCCATCCGTCGGACCGCATGGAGCAGATCACTTCCATAGAAGATATCGCAAGAATCCAAGAACAGGTACAAGCCGTTCATATCGATGATGCCGTCGGCAATTATTTGATTCAGCTTGTGCGGGCTACCCGTGCGCATCCGTTTGTCCTGCTGGGCGCTAGCCCGCGTGCCGCGATTGCGTTATCGCGCGCGGCGAAAGCCAGCGCCTTCCTTGCCCAGCGTACGTTTGTCACTCCCGACGATATCAAGCAATTGGCGCCGTATGTACTTTCCCACCGTCTGCTGCTTCAAACGGACGCAAGGATGAACGGTCTGCGGAGCGAGGATATTATTGCCGAGGTTCTGGAGAAGACAAAGGTTCCCGTCAGACTGGAGCGGTGATCCCATGAACGCCGTGAAAGAGACGAAGAACCGTAAACGCTGGAGACTTATCGCAATCCTTTATGGCGCCTCGTTGCTTTATTTATTGTTTCAGGGCGGCAAAACGGCATTAATGCTGTTTATGATTTTGAACGTGCTGCTGCTTTATTTGGCTTTAGGCCGCTGGAGCGGGATCAGCCGCGTGTCCGGCATCCGAAGCTACCGACAGACCGGGGCAGCCGCGGGCGGCGACCATTCGCTCACGGCAGGCAGCACGCTGGATGTCCAATTATCGGTAAAGGTACCTGGCGTCTATCCGATTCCTTATGTACTGGTCAGAGACCGGCTGCAGCGCCATAATGGCCAGCAGCTGCATTTCGAAGCCTCTTTCGTCCCTAACTTCAAGCGATCCGGCGATGTGCTGTATCAAACGCCGCCGCTTCAGCGAGGGGAGTACCGCTTTATCACAACCGAATGCATTGCCCATGACATATTCGGCTTGTTTGAGCATTCCGGCCGATTCGGCTCCGAGACAGCCTTCAGCGTATTGCCGCAGATTGTTCCTCTGCGCCAATGGCATAGCATTCAGAGCGGCTTCCGGGGACCTTACTCCCACGCAGCCGCCCCTCGGGCAGCCAAGGAAACGACGCAAATCAACGGCGTGCGGGAATATTTGTACGGCGATCGTTTGTCGAGGATTCACTGGAACGCAACGGCCAAGACGGGAGATTGGAAGTCGAAGGCGTTCGAGAGGGAATCGCTGCCGCGCACGCTCCTTATTCTTGACCGATATGCCGCGGATTACCCCATTCCGGGGGCGGAAAGCTTCGAGCTGGCGGTCTCTACCGCGGCTTCGCTTATAGACAGCGGTCTGAAGGGCGATACGGCAATCGGTCTAATGTCATCCGGCAAGAAGCTGACGATTCTCCCGCCGAAGTCCGGCGTGGAACAGCGCAACGCGCTAATGAAGCATTTAACCTTTGTGGACGCCGACGCCGAGCAAGGGCTGTTCAAGTCTCTAGCGGCAGCAGACTCTCGTCTGGAGCCCGGATCCTTTGCAATCGTGATTAGCGGAACCTCCGGCAGGGAAGCCGTTCGCTCGATGGAATGGCTTTCCCGCAAAGGATTGACGCCATGCCTGATGCATATCGGCGGCGACAGGCGGCTGGAGGAACAATGGCGCCTGATGATCCGCAGCAAGGGCTGGGCGTTATTCGAATTGAAGCAGCTGCAGGAGCTTCCTGCCGTGCTGGAAGGAGGCCGGGCATGAGCCTCTTGCTTACTTTATGCCGTACGGCGATTATCAAGGTTACGCCGAACTGGTATACGAAGCTCTCGCAATTGTTTATTGCTCTTATGCTTATTCATACGATCCGGATCTTTGAGGGCTTCTGGTGGAGCGAGACCTTCTACGCGGTCAGCTTCACGCTGCTCTTCGCCGTCGCTGCCGATTGGCTGCTGCCGCGCAGCATGCAGGCACTTCGGATTGGAGTTCAATTGTTGCTTGCCTTAGGCGCGACGGCTTATTTTGCCGATTTGAAAAAGGTCATCCTGACCGTTCCCGATCAAGAGAACCGGCTTGGCGATTTGTTCCGTACGCTGTGGGGGTATGCCGAGCAGCTGCAACCCTTCATATGGATCAGCGGTGCCCTGCTCGTTGTGTATATCCTGTTTGACAGGTGGATTACAACAAGGACGCGGTTATTCGGCTTTATTAGCGTCAATATTCTCGTTCTGACCATTGCGGATTCTTTTACTCCGATCTGGTTGTGGGATGAGGTGGCATGGATTGTCTTTTTGGGCTTGCTCTGGCTGGTAGCCAACCATCTGCACAAGCTGGCAAGCCATCATCCGAACAGCTGGAAGGAGCTTACGGAATATCCGCTGCAGCTGCTGATGCCAATCGTCATCGTGTTGTCCGTGCTGATGACAGCCGGTATTCTGATGCCGACCGTTTCGCCGATCATTCAGGATCCTTATACGATGTGGAAGGAATCCAAGGGCGAGACGGTTAACGTGTTCCTCGGAGACAAAGGCATCGCGGCTCCCGTTGACGTGAGCAGCAGCAATACCAAGTCCGGCTATGGACGCGATGATTCCGAGCTTGGCGGCGGGTTTGATTTCGACTACTCGCCGGTTATGACGATTACGACCAACCATCGGAGCTACTGGAGAGGCGAGACAAAGACCGAATACACCGGAGCAGGCTGGACGGTGAACGACGAGTCGGAGCGGAATCGGTTAGCCTCGGTGGGTAAAGACTGGGAGCTCCCGTTAATCGAAGGGCGCGAGAAGGCGGAGACGATGAAGGTGGACCAGCAGGTCCGGATGGCGAACAATAATATTTATCCGGTCTTGTTTGGCGCTTCTCCCATAACGGCTGTTCATTGGGTAGACGATCCGGATGCTTCCGTCTTGCCGAAAAGCCTGAAATGGGCGGTTAACGAGCAGGAGCTGATCTGGTCCGACAAGCCGCTGCGCAGATATCCGCAGAGCTATGCGGTAACCTCCGAGGTAACCGTATTAGATGAAGAAGGACTTCGCAACGCGGAGGCGGAATTGCCGGATCCGGCAGAGACCAAGCAATATTTGCAGCTTCCGTCCTCCTTGCCCGGCCGCGTAAGGTCGCTTGCCGTATCGTTAACGGCTTCGGCAGTGAACGATTACGATAAGGCCAAGCTGATAGAAACTTATCTCCGCCAGAACTTCATTTATACGAATGAACCGGACAAATCAAGGCTGACCGGAGACAGCAAGGATTTTGTCGACCAGTTTCTCTTTGAACTGAAGGAAGGCTATTGCGATTATTTCTCGACGGCTATGGCGGTCATGTCCCGTTCGATCGGATTGCCTGCCCGCTGGGTAAAAGGCTTTGCCCCGGGCGTGCTTCCTGCTTCGGAATACGTGCCGTCCGCCGGAGGCATTCCGAGCGAAGCGGAACTAAATCCGGACGGGGCAGGCACGTATACCGTCCGCAACTCGGATGCGCATTCCTGGGTAGAGATCTACTTCGACGGTTATGGCTGGATTCCGTTCGAGCCTACGGCAGGCTTCACCTTCCCTTACTCGGTGACGGAGGTGCAGCAGGAAGCATTGCCGACGCCTACCGCAGCCCCCGATACCGATCCGGTGCAGGAGGAAGTAACCGAAAGCACGGGAGGCAGTCATCCGGCTCTCCTCTGGGGCACGGTATCCGCATCCGTCCTTGCGTTGATCGTGCTCGTTCTGATCCTGCTGCGTACGCCATGGTTCCGTTCCAAATACCGCGCGTATTCCGGCAATGACCGGATTGTATGGGAAACGGAAAAGCTGCTGCGTCTTTGCCGGCGCAAAGGCTATGAACGAGAGGAGCATGAGACGCTGCGCGAAGCGATCCAGAGATGGTCGCCAAGCCACCACCGGCTGAACAAGCTGCTTCGCGAGGTGCTTGACGAGTTCGAGCGCGCGAAGTACAGCTCCGTCCAGGCGTCAAGCTTCGAGACGGACGGGTTTATTCTAAAGATCAAAGCGATTAAAGAGGAATTATAAAAATTGGCGTATATTATATAGAAGGAAAGTTTGCCGCTCGCTTTGCCGGGCGGTATTTCTTTTGCAACAAAATCCGAATATATGGTATAGTTTCGTAAGATAGCAGGAGATGAGCGAAGTTCGAGGGGGCAAGGCAGCATGTTCGAAAGATTATTGCCGCATTTACGGGTAAATTCGGTGTACGATATCCAGCTGGACGAGCTATACAAAAAAGGTGTCCGCGGAATCATCACCGACCTTGATAATACGCTCGTTGGAGCGCGTGAGCCGCTTGCAACGCCGCAGCTCACGACATGGCTGGAACAGGTTCGGGATTATGGCTTTAAAGTTGTCATTGTGTCGAATAATAACAGGACGAGAGTGTCCAAATTCGCCGATCCGCTGGGCATTCCGTTTATTCATGCCGCGCGCAAGCCGGCGAATAAAGCGTTCCACAAAGCATTAAGCGTGCTGGGGCTGCCCGTAGAGCAGACCGTAGTGCTGGGCGACCAGATGCTTACCGACGTGCTTGGCGGGAAACGCATGGGCTTGTATACGATTCTGGTCACGCCGATTGCTCCTGCTGACGAAGGAATAATGACCCGCGTGAACAGGAGAATCGAGCGGTTTGTTCTTTCCCGTTTGCGCAAAAAAGGGACATGGTATGAGGGGGAGACGAAGTGAGAGAAGAGCAGCAAAGTCAGTCGCATGCATGCGCAGGCTGCGGAGTAAAGCTCCAGACGGAGCATCCGGAACAGTCGGGCTACCTGCCCGAAGCGGCGTTAAACCGTGAGCCGGTTATTTGCCAAAGATGCTTCCGTATTCGCAATTATAATGAAGCTTCATCGATAACGGTCGATCAGGATGATTTCTTGCGCCTGCTCGGCAGCATCGGGTCGACGGACAGCCTGGTTGTCCATATTGTCGACTTATTTGATTTTGAGGGCAGCCTGATTTCAGGCCTGCAGCGTTTCGTAGGCAATAATCCGGTTGTGCTGGTAGTCAATAAAGTCGATCTGCTGCCACGTTCGGTTAATTTGAACCGTCTTCGGAACTGGGTTCAGAAGCAGGCGAAGGCAGAAGGACTCCGGACGGTGGATATCGTGCTCTGCAGCGCGAAACGGAACATCGGCTTCGAGCATGTCATTGAAGCGATCGAGCATCACCGGAAGGGCAGGGATGTCTACGTCGTTGGCGCAACCAATGTCGGCAAATCAACCTTGATTAACCGTCTTATCCATGATTACAGCGATATGGAACGCGAGCTGACGACCTCCCGTTACCCGGGAACGACGCTTGACGCGGTTCATATTCCACTCGATGACGGCAAATCGATTATCGATACGCCGGGGATCGTGTATCCTACCCGGATGACGGAAATCGTTCCGCGCGGCTTCCTTCAGGCTTTGCTGCCGGATAAGCCGATCAAGCCGCTGGTGTACCAGCTAAACGATAAACAGTCGTTGTTCATCAACAGCTTGGTCCGGTTCGACTTCGTTGAAGGGGAACGTCAATCGTTTACCTTCTATATCTCCAATGCCCTCAGCGTGCACCGCACAAAGCTGGAGCGGGCGGAACAGCTGTACGTTGACCACCGCGGAGAGCTGCTGGGCGGCCCGTCGCGCGAAGAATTGGATGAGATGCCGGCTTGGACCCGCCATTCGATTCGTATTCCGCGGGGAGCGAAGAAGGATATTTTCGTATCCGGCATGGGCTGGATACAGGCGAACGGTACTTCCGGCGCGGTCGTGGACGTTTATGCGCCTAAGGGCATTAAGGTGCTGCTTCGCGATTCGCTTGTATAGAAGAGAGGAGAACGGGAACATTGACGGTATCCGCGCTTGACAATGGGATTACGGGAAACCGGATTGACAGCCAAACGGTGCTGTATGGCGTAATCGGAGATCCGATTCGCCATTCGAAATCCCCGATTATGATGAATCGCGCTTTTCGCGAGACGGGAATCAACGGAGCATACATGGCCTTTCATATTACGCAGGGCAAGCTTGGCGAATTTGTTGCCGGCATTCGGGCGATGGGCATTCGGGGAGTCAACGTGACGATTCCCCACAAGCTGGATATTATGAAATATATGGATGAGATTGACGCGGGTGCGCAGGCAATCGGAGCAGTCAACACGATTGTGAACGATAACGGCCGGTTAACCGGTTATAATACGGACGGAATCGGTTATGTCCGGTCCTTGAAGGAAGAAGCGGAGCCTGAGCTTGCGGGCAAGCGGATTCTCGTTGTTGGAGCAGGAGGCGCATCCCGCGGCATTGTCTACGCGCTTGCCGGGGAACAGCCTTCCGGCATTACGATCGCCAACCGTTCGGTGGAGAGGGCCGAGGAGCTTGCGCAATCGTTCCGGTCACTGGCGGATATCCGTGCCATTGCTAACGACGAGCTGCAGGCTGCCTGCAGGGAAGCGGATATCGTCATTAACACGACCTCGGTTGGCATGCATCCCCATACCGATGCTACCCCGATCGATGCATCATGGCTGAAGCCAGGGGCAGTCGCGAGCGATCTGATCTACAACCCGCTCCGCACGAAGTTCCTGTTGGACGCCGAGCAGCATGGCTGCCGCGTGCATGGCGGACTCGGCATGTTTATTTACCAAGGGGCTTACGCCTTCGAATATTGGACAGGGCAGCCGGCTCCTGCAGCAGCGATGCGCGAGACCGTATTGCAATCCCTTGTCTAGCTTAACGCGACAATAAAGATAACCTATAGAGATGAAAGAAGGAACTACCATGTTAACAGGCAAACAAAAGCGTCACCTCAGATCGCTGGCTCATCATCTTCAGCCGATCTTCCAGGTAGGCAAAGGCGGCACCAACGATCAGCTTGTCCGCCACATTGAAGAAGCGATTGAAGTGCGGGAGCTGATCAAGATTTCGGTATTGAACAACTGTCTGGACGATCCAAGAGAAATCGGCGCGGAAGTGGCGGAAGCTGCCGGTGCAGAGCTGGTTCAGGTTATCGGAAAAACGATCGTTCTGTACAAGCAGGCGACCGAAGAAAAGTACCGCAAGATCGAGCTGCCTAAGGCTGCGGCGAAATAACGCCGTTGCCGCAAAAGGATGGGTAGCGCTTAATGAGCAGAATCGGCATTATGGGCGGCACGTTTGATCCGGTTCATACCGGTCATCTGATTGCGGCTGAAGCGGCCCGCGACGGCTGCGGGCTGGACGAGGTATGGTTTATTCCGACTTATCAGCCGCCTCTAAAGGATAATCGGCCGGGTGCAAGCAGCAAGCTGAGACTTCAAATGGTTCAGGAAGCGCTGGGAGGCAACCCGGCCTTCAAAGCGCTTGACATCGAGCTGGAACGCGGCGGAATGAGTTATTCCATCGACACGGTGCTGGAACTGAAGAGGCGGTACCCGGACAACGCCTTTTCCTATATTATCGGGTCGGACCGGATTAACGATCTGCCTAAATGGCATCGTATAGAAGAGCTGGCGGAGCTGATTACCTTCATTGGGCTGGAACGGGAAGGGACGTCGGTAAAGCTGGATGAACTGCCGGACTTTCTCCGCCGGCGCGTGACGATGGCGGACATGCCGCCGATCGGCATATCGTCCACGGATATTCGAAGCAGAGTACATGCGGGGCGTTCGATTGCTTATCTGGTTCCGGACACCGTTCATCAGTTTATAAAGGGGAGAGGGCTTTATGAATCGTGAACAAATGATCGAATCGGTCAAATCGCAAATGCCGGAGAAGCGCTGGAAGCATGTGGAAGGGGTTATGGAAACTTCCGTTATCCTTGCCGGGCGGTTTGGGGAAGATCCGGTGAAAGCAGAGCTTGCGGCTATCCTCCATGACGTGGCCAAATATTGGCCGATCGCGAAGATGGAACAGATTATCCGGGAGAAGCGGCTTGACCAAGGGCTGCTGAACCATGACAAGGCGTTATGGCATGCCGAGGTCGGCTACTGGGTAGCCGAGCATGAATACGGCGTGAAGGATCGGGAAGTGCTGGATGCCATCCGGTATCATACTTCCGGGCGGGTAGGAATGACCAAGCTGGACAAAGTGGTTTGTCTGGCCGATTATATGGAACCGGGTCGGGACTTCCCCGGAGTCGACCGCATACGCGAGCTGAGCGAGACAAGTCTGGAACAGGCGCTAATCGCCGGCTTTGATTCAACGATCTCTTTCCTGCTGGAGAAAGGGAACCGGATATATCCCCTTACGGTGGAATCCCGCAATGATCTAATTGAACAGCAAAAACAAGGAGGCTGAGCTATGACCGTACATTCGGATGAACTGCTGCAAATTACGGTGGCGGCTGCGGAAGACAAGAAAGCGCATCGCATCGTAGCATTAAACTTGAAAGAAATCTCGCTGGTGGCTGACTATTTCGTTATCTGCCACGGCAATTCGGACACGCAGGTACAGGCGATTACAACGGAAATCCGCAAGCAGGCGGAAATGCGCGGCGTACGCGTAAAAGGCATTGAAGGCATGGATTCCGCTCGCTGGGTACTGATTGACCTTGGCGATGTCATTGTCCATGTGTTCCACCGCGATGAACGCGATTATTATAATATCGAACGCCTGTGGTCCGATGCGAAGGTAGTGGAGTTCGCATGAGTCTGACAGCCGGTACGATGGTAACTTTAAGGGTGGCACGCGAAGTGTCGCCCTACGGCTATTTCCTGACCGATGATGAGTCGGAAGTGCTTCTGCACTATACCGAGCTGGTCGGCAAGAAGCCGAAAATGAACGATGAAGTAGAGGTTTTCATTTTCTACGATTCCGAGGACCGGATTGCGGCAACGATGAAGCGTCCAAAGCTCCTGCTTGGAGAGATGGCGCGGCTGAAGGTCGCGGACGTGCATCCGCGTCTCGGCTGCTTCCTGGAATTTGGATTGGGACGTCAGCTGCTGCTTCCGATTTCGGAGCTCCCGGAGAAGGTGGAATTCCGTCCGCTGCCGGGCGATGAGGTCCATGTCGTGCTTGGTCACGACAAGGCCGGACGATTGCTCGCGAGAACGGCTGGCGAGGAGGAGCTTGGACCGCTCGTATTCCAGGCTCCGCAATCGTGGCGCAACCAGTGGGTGGAAGGCTGGGTCACCAAGTCGCTCCAGATGGGCTCATTCGTGCTAGTCGACGGCGGCGTGGTTGGCTTTGGCGTATACGGACTGATTCCGGCACCCGAGCGCGTCCGCCCGCTTCGCCTTGGCGAGCGGGTATCCGCGCGCGTGACGTTCATCCGCGAAGACGGACGCGTAAATCTGTCGATGGCGAAGCTGAAGCAGGAAGGCCGGCTTGAGGATGCGGATCGCATTCTGGCCTTCCTGAAGGAGCGTCCGGGCGGCGGCATGCCTTACTCCGACGAAACGCCTGCGGAAACGGTCAAGCAGCGCTTCGGCATCAGCAAATCGGCCTTCAAGCGCGCTTTAGGAAAGCTGATGAGGGACGGTCTCATCACGCAAAAAGGAAGCTGGACTTATCTGGCGGATCCGGCTAAAGCGGAGGATGCCGGTTCAGATTCTTCAGCGTCAGCTTCCGCTCAGTCAACGGAGGAATAGCGGCATGGATGCATACGGTCAATTCGCATCGGTCTACGACCGGCTGATGCAGGACATGCCATACGAGGACTGGCTGCAATTCGCCCATGACAGCTGGGAACGTTACGGCATGCCGAGGACGGTTGCCGATCTCGGCTGCGGAACGGGCAGCATTGCGATTCCTCTGGCCTTATCCGGGCTGGAGGTATACGGCATCGACCTTTCTGCCGATATGCTGACCGTTGCGCGCAGCAAATGGGATGAAGCTTCCTCGCAAATGGCCCGCGCACGGGGGAACGTAACCTGGCTGGAGCAGGATATGCGGGAGTGGACGCTTGCAGAGCCCGTCGATACCGTGATTTCGTTCTGCGATTGCGTGAACTATCTGACCGAGGAGAAAGACGTGGAGACGGCCTTTAAGGCGGCTTACGATAATTTGCGCGAGGGCGGACTGTTCCTGTTCGACGTCCATGATCCAAAGGTGTTCCTTCGTTACGCGGAGGAGCAGCCTTTTGTGCTGGACGAGGACGAGGTGGCCTACATATGGACTTGCGAGCTCGACGAGTCCCGTCTTCAGATCGAGCATCATCTGACCATATTCGCCCAGGAGAAAAGCGGCCGGTTCGAGCGCTTCGAAGAAATGCATGAACAGCGGGCGTATGGCCGCGGCTGGATGGAAGCCGCCTTGAAGCGGGCGGGCTTCCGTTCGGTCGACTGTTATGCGGACTTTGAACTTGAACCTGCGGGAGACGGTTCGGAGCGGCTGTTCTTTGCGGCCGTGAAATGATGCGGCAGAAAATTTGAAAGCAAACAGGGTTGTCTTCCGTCACTTCAAGTGACAGTTGACAACCCTGTTATTTTTCATCCTCAGCTTCTTCCAAGGATAGCTTGCCGTTTATGCTTGAGAAGCTGTAATCGTGTCTGTGAGCTCTTCGGCTGCATCGCCCGTCACTTTGTGCGGCGGGACGAAGCAGGAGCGGCAGCGGGGCTCGTAGCTCTCCGTATCGCCGATCAGGAAGACCGGTCCAAGCTTGGCCGGTTTGCCATTGACGATACGCTGCGTAAAGGTCGCATTGGCATCGCCGCAAACGGCGCAGAACGACGTCAGCTTCACAATTTCGTCGGCAATCGCCAGCAGGCCGCCGATGTAGCCGAATTCTTTGCCCCGGTAATCCATATTAAGACCGTCTACGATAATATGCTTCCCTTGATAAGCCAGCTCCTCTACGAGAGCGATGATAGGCTTCCCAAAGAAGGACGCCTCATCGAACGCCACCACGTCGGCATCTTTCGACTCGAGCAGAATTTGTTCCACCGAGGATGCCGGGAGAGCGCGCGGTACGCTTGTCGCGGGAAGGCGGTAGCCGATCCGGCTGACGATCTCCTCATTGCCGAACCTGTCATCCTCGGCCGGCTTATAAGCCCGTACCTGCTTTCGGCCGTATTTCATCAGCTTCTGGCAGCGGCGGATGAGCTCTCCCGATTTTTCCGAAAACATCGGACCTATGATGACCGTAACGAATCCTCTATCCATGACTTATCCCTTACCTTCGCTTCAATGGTTGTATTATTTTATCAGAATAAGTCGCCGATGCAACAGGGGTATTCGACATAATTTTTAAACGGTGAACACTAGATATAGTTTTTGCTATAAATCTTTGCCGTCCAAATTCCGATCTATTAATTACTCCCTTAACGCGTCCTTCAATCTGCTGTTCATAGAATCCGAGGAGGCCGATCCGCGGGCGGCTGCCAGTCTCAAACGTTTCAATTCCTGCTTCAGACGATCGTTCTCCTGGCTCAAACCATCTATGTAAGGCAGCAGTCCGGGTACGGTATATCCGGCATCCCGGAACAGCTGGAGCACGGCCTCGCGCAGCTGCTCCGGCGTTATTTGCTTGTCCATTTGTACCTCCGTATTAGCAATAAAATGTCACTATCCCATCATATCTGCATCTGTTAAAATAGTCGAGTGTCGAAAAAGCCCAAATAAATAATTTCTCCATAATTTGCATTGACGAGACCTATATCTTGATGTAGAATCAAATTCATCAACTACATATTGAGTTGTAAGGTCATATTTCAACGATTTTGTCAACTAGCGCATTTGACATCTTTGCTGTCAGAAGCGCTTTTATATTGCTGAAATTTCAGTGATAGACGTTGCTAGATCGAAGTTTACGAAGCAAGAATTGCTTTGCAATTCTTTTAAGGAGAGAGAAGCATGTTGGTAGTCTACGATTCAAGAACAGGCAATGTGAAACGCTTTATCAACAAATTGAATATGAGAGCGGTGCCCATTGGGGAGCTTGACATAGTGGACGAGCCTTACGTGCTGGTTACCTACACGACAGGATTCGGTCAGGTGCCGGAGCGCGTCATGAATTTCTTGAACCGCAACAGCAATAATCTGCAAGGGGTATCCGCAAGCGGCAATCGGAACTGGGGAGACGGCTTCGCGAAAAGCGCGGATACGATCTCCAGCCTGTTCAACGTGCCGGTCCTATCGAAGTTTGAATTATCCGGTACGAATCAAGATATGGAATACTTTGTCGAAAGGGTGCGAAATATTGAAACACATCGAGCTGAACAACGAATTGATGCAACGAGGAGCGGACGGCTTCTATCAATTGGATAAAGATAAAGAGGCGGTAGCCGCATTTATGGAGGAAGTGGACGCGAAAAGCGTGAAATTCGGTTCCCTCCGCGAGAAGCTGGACTACCTCATCGAGAACGACTTTTACGAGAATGTATACGAGAAATATACATATGAGGAGATCGAAGCGGTGTTCACGCTGACCGAGAGCAGCGGCTTCCAATTCGAATCGTATATGGCAATCTCGAAATTCTACAAAGACTACGCCATGAAGACTAACGATAAATCGAAGTACCTGGAGCAGTATCCGGACCGCGTAGCAATCGTTGCCCTGAACCTTGGCGAAGGCGATGGGGCGAAAGCGCTCCGCATTGCGGAAGCGATGATCGAGCAGCGTCTGCAGCCGGCTACTCCAACGTTCCTGAACGCCGGCAAAAGCCGCCGCGGCGAAATGGTATCCTGCTTCCTGCTGGAGATGGACGATTCCCTGAACTCGATCAACTATGTGCTTGGCACATGCATGCAGCTGTCGAAGATCGGCGGCGGCGTAGCGGTTAACCTGTCCAAGCTGCGCGGACGCGGCGAGGCCATCAAAGGCGTGGAAGGCGCCGCAAAAGGCGTCATGCCGGTACTGAAGCTGATGGAGGACGCTTTCTCCTACGCGGACCAAATGGGTCAGCGCAAAGGCTCCGGCGCGGGCTACTACAACATTTTCGGCTGGGATATTATCGAGTTCCTCGACTGCAAGAAAATTAACGCCGACGAGAAAACACGGATCAAAACGTTGTCGATCGGCTTGATCATACCTAATAAATTCTATGAGCTGGCCGCAAAGAACGAAACGCTGTACGTATTTGGCCCTCATTCCGTTCATAAAGCATACGACAAGCACCTCGACGACATGGACATGGACGTGATGTACGAAGAGCTGCTTGCTAACGATAAAGTCGTGAAAAAAGCGGTCATGAACGCCCGCGACATGATGACGAAGATCGCTTCGATCCAGCTGGAATCCGGCTACCCTTACATCATGAACAAATCGAACGCCAACCGAGTTCACGCCCTGAAGGATATCGGTCAAATCAAGATGTCCAATCTTTGCACCGAAATTTTCCAAGTGCAAGAGACTTCGACGATCAACGATTACGGAATGGACGATGTCATCCGCCGCGATATCAGCTGCAACCTGGCATCGCTCAACATCGTGAACGTCATGGAACGCAAGAAAATCAAAGAATCCGTCCATGTCGGCATCGAAGCTCTGACGACGGTCAGCGACGTATCCGAGATCGACAACGCGCCGGGCGTACGCAAAGCAAACGAAGAGCTTCACTCCGTTGGCCTTGGCGCAATGAACCTGAACGGTTTCTTCGCGAAGAACAAGATTGCTTACGAGAGCGACGAGGCGAAAGAATTCGCGAGCGCATTCTTTATGATGATGAACTATTACTCGATCGAGAAGAGCATGGAAATCGCCAAGGAACGCGGCGCAACCTTCAAGGATTTCGAACGTTCCGAATACGCAAAGGGCACTTATTTCACCCGCTATATCGAAACGGACTTCCGTCCAGCATCGGATAAAGTCAAAGAACTGTTCGAAGGCATGGAAATCCCGTCTCCTCAGGACTGGGCTGAATTGAAGGAGAACGTGCAAAAATACGGCCTGTACCATGCTTACCGTCTGGCGATTGCGCCAACGCAAAGCATCTCGTACATCCAAAACTCGACTTCGAGCGTTATGCCGATCGTAGAGCATATCGAGACCCGTACTTACGCGAACTCGACGACGTACTATCCGATGCCTTACCTGGCTCAAGATAACTACTTCTACTACAAATCGGCTTACAATATCGATCAATTCAAGCTGATTGACCTGATTTGGGAAATTCAGCAGCACGTGGACCAAGGGATCTCGACCGTCCTTCACGTGAACAGCAACGTAACGACCCGCGAGCTGGCGCGCTTCTACATCTATGCCGCTCAGAAGGGGCTCAAATCGCTCTACTATACGAGAACGAAGCGTCTTTCCGTTGAGGAATGCACAAGCTGCGCCGTATAATTCGAACTAACGACAAGGCTGCCGGAAGAGGAGAATCGGAAAGCAGCCTTTAACCAAAGGAGCAGGATTGATGAAAGCAGTAAACTGGAACCGTCCGGACGACGATTTTACGCTTACCTTCTGGCAGCAGAACGTGATGCAATTCTGGACAGACGAAGAAATTCCACTTTCCGACGATAAAATGGACTGGATGGAAATGAGCGACACCGAACGCTCTGTATATAAAAACGTGCTTGGCGGTCTGACGCTTCTCGATACGATTCAAGGCGGCATCGGCATGCCGAAAATTCTCGAGCATGTAGACGGTCTGCAGCGCAAAGCGGTACTCGCGTTTATGTCGATGATGGAGCAAATCCATGCGAAGTCGTATTCCAGTATCTTTACGACGCTGGCGTCGACGGAAGAGATCGACGCGATCTTTGGGTGGGTAGAGACAAACGAGCAGCTTCAGAAGAAAGCGACTCTGATCTCTTCCTGGTATCAAGGCATCGAAACCAAGCAGCAGCTGTACAAAGCGATGGCCGCTTCGGTATTCCTCGAAAGCTATCTGTTCTACAGCGGCTTCTTCTATCCGCTCTACCTGGCTGGTCAAGGCAAAATGACAAGCAGCGGCGAGATTATCGACTTGATCCTCCGCGACGAAAGCATCCATGGCCTGTATGTTGGCGTTCTGGCTCAAGAGCTGTTCAACGAATTTACGCCGGAAGAGCAAGCTCAGCTGAAAGAAGAAGTATTCGCCCTTCTGAATACGCTGTATGAGAACGAAGTGGTTTACACGGATAACCTGTACAGCCCGATCGGGCTTCAGGAAGAAGTGAAAGCTTACGTCCGTTACAATGCGAACAAAGCACTGATGAACCTGGGCTTTGATCCGTACTTCCCGGAAGAGCCGGTCAATCCGATCGTCTTCAACGGCATCAGCACGCACACCAAGCAGCATGATTTCTTCTCGAAAAAAGGCAACGGTTATGTGCGTACCGTTCACATCGAGCAGCTGCGCGACGAGGACTTCGTTTTTAATATGTAAGGTCATTCACAGCCGGCTTCCGAAGCCGGCTTTTTTTGTTTGCGGTCAGCCGGAAAAAACAATTAAAATACTATCCTGAAAATGGTAATTCATGATACACTAATGGCGGAATAAATGCTCATCCCAGCGCAGACGTACCGACGGGATTAAGCAATGGCTTGCTTGCGAAGTAAGTTTTGCATCAATAAAAGGACGGCGAAGCCGTTTTACCTTGGCAAAACTTTTTAGGAGGAATTCGCTTGGACAACTGCTCCATCATTACGAAGCCCGCTATCCATTTGGCCGGAATTAGCTATTGCGGTCCGTATTCCACATTCCCGGATGAAGCGATCCGGCTGCAGAGCGAGTTTTTAGCCCGCAAGCATGAATTAAATACCGTATCCAAATCACCTGTTCTGTACAGCCCGTATTTCGGCAATGAAGTATTTGCTTCCTATTGGGCTTGTTATGAGGTGTATCATATGGAGGAGCTTCCAAGGGGCATGGTACAGTTCACGATTCCGGAACACCGCTATGCCATGGTGGCTACCTCGAACAAACGAATCGGCGAAGCTTACGAGCAGCTGTTTGCCTGGATGAACGAGCGGAAGCTGAACAAGCACGACAGCGCGCTTGCGATCGAAGTATTTTACATTAACGAACGCCATTGGGAAGAGGAAGAAGTCGAGCTTCTAATTCCGTTGCGGGACGAATAAAAGGATGCAGGGAGCCCTAGCCGGTGTCCCTGCTTTTTACTGTTTACCGCCACTTTTCTCAAGGTAGATGGAGACGTTTGCGTTTGTCGATTATAATGAAGAGAACGAGGAGGTCGGAAAATGAAACCGATTTATGTGGCCGATGCTTTTACAAGCGAGCCGTTCCGCGGTAATCCGGCAGCGGTGTGCCTATGCGGGAAGCCGGAGGACGAACGGTGGATGCAGCAGGTGGCTGCGGAAATAAACCTGCCCGAGACGGCCTTTCTGGTCCCGATTGAGGATGGCTACGACCTGCGTTGGTTCACTCCCGAGTCGGAGGTTGACCTTGGCGGGCATGCCACGCTAGCGGCCGCTTATACGCTGTGGCATACGGGGAGGCTTCGTTCCGACCAGACGGCGCGATTTGTTACGAAGAGCGGGGTACTGACCGTTGACTATAATGCCGTAGACGGCTGGATGACAATGGACTATCCGGAAGAGGTGCCCTTGCCGGCGAATGCGCCGGAAGCTCTAATCCAAGGCCTTGGGCTAATTCCCCGATATACCGGCAAGTACCGCCAGGATTATATGGTTGAGGTGGACAGCGAGCAAACGGTGCGCAGTTTAAAGCCCGATCGGCAGCAGCTTGCCGCGGCAGGAGGTAGAGGAATCATTGTAACGGCAAAGGCAGCTGCGGAAGCTCCCTATGATTTTGTATCGCGCGCCTTTTACCCGAAGGCGGGTATATTCGAGGCTGCGGTTTCGGGCGTGGCCCATTGCGCGCTTGCGCCGTATTGGACTAGGAGGCTCCGCAAACCGGAGCTGACCGGTTATCAAGCTTCGAAGCGCGGCGGAATCGTGAAGGTAGCCGTGAACGGCAGCCGCGTTCTTTTGTCCGGCCAAGCAAAGATGATGTTGCAAGGAACACTCGAGGTCTAACACTATTGAAGAGCAAGGGGATTTGACTGCAATGAACTACGACGTGATATTATTCGATGCTGACGATACGCTATTCGACTACAAGAAAGCAGAGGACTTCGCTCTGACGAGCGTGTTCGGGGAGTTTGGGGTTCAATCGCCGGATACCGACTTTGCAGCCCTCTACCGGACGATTAATCAGGAGCTGTGGAACGATTTCGAAAAAGGGGCGATCTCGCTTGCGGAGCTTCGTGTAGAACGTTTCAGCCGGCTATTCAACGGAACGGGCCTTGCGATTGGAGCCGAGGAGTTCAGCAACCGTTATCTCGGTTACTTGGGGGCGGGAGCCTATCTGATCGACGGAGCGGTGGAGCTTGTGGAAGAACTCCGTTCCAAGGTAAGACTCGCGATTATTACGAACGGGATCCGGGAAGTGCAGCTATCGCGGTTTTCCAAGGCAGGCGTGGACCGTTACTTCGAGCATATTATCGTGTCGGAGGATACAGGATTTCAGAAGCCGCATATCGGAATCTTCGATTACGCGTTTAAGAAGCTTGGCATTACCGATCCGTCCAGAGTGCTTATCGTAGGGGATTCGCTCACCTCCGATATTCAAGGCGGGCTGAACAGCGGTATGGATACCTGCTGGTATAATCCGCATAACAAGACGAATGCGACGCCCGTTAAGCCCAAATTCGAAATCAAACAATTATCCGAGGTGCTGACTCTGCTATGACAAAGACGTATTCATCGATTTTATTCGACCTGGACGGGACGTTAACCGATCCCAAGCTGGGCATTACAAGCGCCATTCGATATTCACTAAGCAAATTCGGCATTCAAATCGATAACCTGGATGTGCTCGATCCCTTTATCGGACCGCCGCTAGCCGGCTCGTTCAAAGAGTT
Source organism: Paenibacillus sp. BK720 (assembly GCF_011761545.1). Lineage (NCBI taxonomy): Bacteria > Bacillati > Bacillota > Bacilli > Caryophanales > Paenibacillaceae > Paenibacillus > Paenibacillus sp. BK720. Next base: position 385,298 of record NZ_JAASRQ010000002.1, read on the forward strand.
TTACGGCTTTACGGACGCGATGTGCACGGAAGCGATCAAATACTACCGGGAGTATTTCGCCGAAAGAGGCATGTACGAGAACAAGCGGTACGAAGGGATCAAAGAAGTGCTTGCCGGCTTGAAGGAGCAGGGTGCTTCCTTGTATGTCGCTACGTCGAAGCCCACCTTTTTCGCGGAGAAAATCATTTCTTATTTCGAGCTAAGCGAATATTTCGAGTTTATAGGCGGCAGCAACCTGGACAATACCCGCGTCGACAAGGGGGAGGTTATCGAGCATGTGCTGCTCTCCTGCGGTCTGTCCGCGGAGGATGCCGTGATGATTGGCGACCGCAAGCATGATGTTATCGGGGCCAAGCGCCATGGCCTGGACTCGATTGGCGTGGGTTACGGTTACGGCAGCGAAGAGGAGCTGAAGCTGGCCGAGCCGACCTATCTGGCAGGTACGGTGGCAGAGCTGGGTCAACTGCTTGCAGGACTGGTCAGGAAGTGATTGTAGGTGCCCGCTTTGGGTATTTTCATCGTATGCTTGATGCAGCAGAGCTAGCTTGCCTTGCGGCGCCCGGAGAGGGCAGCAGCAGGTAAAAAGCCTGCTGGCGATGATTGCGCCGAGCTACGCAAGACCCGCGACAATGGCTGCTGTAAGCGGGCGAGGGTATTTTCAATAGAATGAAAAAGGGCCTAGTCCTTGTGATGGCATGCCGCCGCCTGAGACTAGGCCCTGTTTTTTTACGTGGATAATGCTTTTTTCTTGCTGGCTGGCATGGCGTTGAATAAGGTAACCTTGTTCTTGCCGGTTGTTTTAGAATGGTACATGGCTTCGTCCGCCAGCTTAATGAGCTGAGCGACCTCCATGCCGTCCTTGGAGGTGCTGACGCCAACGCTGACCGTAACGATGGTTTCTTTCTCAACGCGGCTGCGGATGGATTCGGCGACACGGTCCGGTTTAACCCGGTCTGTCGAGATGCACGCCAGCAGCTCCTCGCCGCCGTAACGGCCGGCCGCGCCAATGCCCGCAGACTCTTCTTTCATAATCTCCGCGACCTGTTTCAGCACGACATCGGCTTTATGATGGCCTTGCGTATCGTTCAGCTTCTTGAAATTGTCGATATCGCAGAAGATGACGGCAAGACCCTTTTGTCTCCGCAAAATCTGTTCGGCCTTGGAAGTAAAGTGCCGCCGGTTGTACAAGCCAGTCAATCCATCCGTTATTGACGATTGATAAGTCATCATAAGACGCTCAATGACCCACTCGAATAGCAAAAGGAACAGCTGCATGAAGTAGACGATCGGCAGGAAGTAACTGAGCAGCACCAGCCAATTTACCGAACCGTGAAAAACATAGCCGTCGGCAATTCTCGACAGGTCGAGAATAAAATAGGTAATGAGACTGGCCGAGAATTTGCCGTTCATCTCGGTGCCTTTGGTGCCAAGCAGGATCATAAAGGTTACAATTAACGAGTAGAAATCGAGTCCAAGGAGACGGTATTGCCCGCCCGGCAAGATATCATCCGATGGATCCATAAACACGGACTGCACCGCGGCAATCACAAAGGTTAAGGCGATCAGCAGAACGAAAGGCATAACTTTTATTTGCGCGCCGCGATGAGTATATAATTTCATGAAGACAAAGTTTATAATGATGAAAGAGACGATCTGCAAAATCATCGAAACGATATGCAGCCATGGCGGAAGCTTCTGCTCGGGATACGCAAGCATGGCCAAAACGGTATTTTGCACCATAAAAAGCGGGATCGTCAGGGTAAGCAGCCGGTAAATGCGTTTGTTCCGATAGCTGGCATACAACCGGGTCGACATGAAAAGCATCAGTAGAAGGATGATAATGACACAAGCGGAAGAAATAAGTTGGCCGTTAGGCCCCGTTAGCCAGGTTAAGATTGTCATAATTTAGTATCACCATATCCTATGGAGTGTTGCTTTACAGAAACATATGTTCTAATATATCATGATTTACGAGATGGTAAAAGCATGACCCCAGAACGAATTTGCCTAATAAAGCATCCTTTCTAATAATTAAGATATCGGTTCATGACCGTGTAAAATTAAAGATGAACAGCTTCTTCTAAGAAGAAAATCGGATGCTTACGAAGTAAAATCATCGCAAAGGCCCCTTTTCAGGTCGTTTGTGCGACAATTTTTTAAGCAAATGCTTACGAAGTAAGAATTGCTTCACAATTCTTTTTAGGAGGAAGGACATTGAATATACTACAGGCTTTGTTTTTTCCGCCGGAACAACCGGGCGGCGTGTCCTCCATGGTGCCTTATATTCAAGAGCGTTTTTTGAAACTAGGCTGGCAAATGGAATTATTCTCGCTGCCGAAGCGGGTAAGAGGAAAAGGACAAGAGGAAATCGTATTTGAAACCTTCGATGTGACACCGTTTCTCGGCGATCCTATCGTGGATAAATATTTACAGACGATGCGGGACTATATTTGGTGGACGCGCCTGCGTTTGAAGCGTTCTTACGATATCATTCACGCGCATCATCCGATTGCGGCGCTTGTCATGAAGCAGCTGTTCCCGGATACGCCGGTCATGATGACGATTCACTCCTCCTTCGAACGGGAGCTCGTCCTGAACGGCAAAATCGAGGAAAACAGCATCGCGCACCGCTTCCTGACCTCCATCTACGGCGAATTGGAAGCAAAGCTGGACCGTCTGCTGACGGTATCGGATTCTTTCCGGACTTATCTGTCCCCTTATATGAAGGATTCTTCCGCAATCAAGGTTATTCCCAACGGCTTCGACGAGAAGCGTTTCAAGCCGATTGCCCACGAGAATGCCGTTCCGCAGTTTATTACGGTATGCCGCCTGGTACCCGCGAAAGGTCTGGATATTCTGCTGCACGCCTGCGCGGAGCTGAAGCGCCGCGGACATCCCTTTGTCCTGCATATTATCGGGGACGGTCCGATCCGGGAAGAGCTGGAGCAGCTGGCGGTCGAGCTGGATTTATACGATGATATTATTTTTTACGGCTATATGCTTCATCCGGAGGAGTTCATGCCGTTCTTCGACATCTTCGTTCTGCCGTCGCGCGCCGAAGCATTCGGCTCCGTATTTGCCGAAGCGGCCTTGTGCTGGCTTGCGCTGGTCGGAACGAACGTCGGCGGTATCGCCGAGCAGATCGAGGACGGAGTCAACGGCCTGTTGGTACCGCCCGAAGATGCGCCGGCCCTTGCCGATGCGCTGGAGAAGCTGGTAACCGATCCGACTTACCGATACAATCTGGCCCGTACCGGCTGGGACAAGGCGAAGAAGGTCTATTCGCTGCAGCGGGTCATCTCGCAGATGAAGAAAGTTTACTTATCGTTGAAACCGGAGGAATAATCGTGACGGTTCCTTTTCGTTTTATACACGCGGCAGACCTGCATCTGGATAGCCCGTTCCGCGGCTTGAGCAAGGTGCCGGAAACGCTGAAGGAGAAGCTGCAGGCTTCGACCTTCAGCGCCCTGCGCCGGTTAACGGATGCGGCGATTCGGGAGCAGGTTGATTTTATCGTGGTCTCCGGCGACTTGTACGATGAAGCGGACCGTTCGCTTAAAGCGCAGCTGCTTCTATTAAAAGAGTGGGAGCGCCTGCAGCAATACGGGATATCCGTTTTTGTCATACACGGCAATCATGATCCGCTGAACGGCGCGCGGGCGGAGCTGAAGCTGCCGTCCAACGTGACGCAATTTGGCGCGAGTGGCGTGGAATATCGGCCGGCTTACTGCAGAAACGGTGAGCTGGCTGCTTTTGTCTACGGGATGTCTTACGGGAAGCGGCATGTAACGGAAAATTTGGCCGCCCGCTATACGCCTGTTGAAGGAGCGCCTTTTCATATCGCTTTGCTTCATGGCAACGTAAACGGGGATTCCTCCCATGATCCATACGCGCCGTGCTCGCTGGAGGAGCTGACCGGCAAAGGCTTTGATTATTGGGCGCTAGGCCATATCCATTCAAGAAAAATCCTTCACGAATACCCTCATGTCGTGTACGCGGGCAATATACAGGGGCGCAATCCGCGGGAGACCGGACCAAAGGGCTGTTACCTGGCAGAGGTCTCGGCTTCAAGGGCTATTCAGCTGACTTTTCTCCCGTTAGACGACGTTCGCTGGCTGGACGCGGGACTGTCGATTAACGGCTTACATACCGAGCAGGAGCTGCTGCAGCGATTGGAAGAGCAGGCGGATCGGCTTGCTGCAGAAGGCGAGGACCGGCCTGTTATGATTCGTCTGACGCTGGAAGGTCAAGGTCCGCTGCATCTTAAGCTGACGGAGATGTTGACCGTGCGGACCTTGCTGGAACAATTGCAGCAAGGCTCCCCTCACGCATGGGTCTATGGGCTGGAAGTTAACACGCGCGCGGAGCTCCGTTTGTCGGAGCTGGAGGACGAGGAAAGCTTTGCGGGCGAGCTGTTCAGGCTGACCCGGCGGCTAGGGCAGGATACGGAAGCTTGGAGAGAAGAGGCGGCCGCCGCCGTTGCGCCGCTTTCCGGCCATGCCAAGCTGGGAAGGCTGCTCCGAAAGCAATGGGACGAGCTGCCCGAGCATTGGCTGGAGCAGGCCAGGGAGCATGTGCTTGGATTGCTGGCGCCAGAAGGGAGGAAGGACGAATGAAGCTGCTGGAGGCTAGGATTGACGGCTTTGGACAGCTGCAAGGGTTAACCTGCAGGCTGGACGGTCCTTCCGTTGTTTTATACGGCATGAATGAAGCGGGAAAAAGTACGCTGTTCGGATTTATCCGGACGATTTTGTTTGGGTTTGCAAGGCGGAATCAACCGGCGGAACGTCAGGAGCCTGTTCATGGCGGCACTCACGGCGGACAGCTGGTATTCGAGGATGATGAAGGCCAAGCCTACATAGCGGAGCGGTATGCCCATGTGAACGGAGGTCGTTTGAAGCTTAGACGGACCAGCCTCACGGAGCATGATGCTCAGATTCATGAGGAGAGCTGGCCGGCCCAGGAGGAATGGGAGCGTCGGTTTCTCGGCGGTACAACCGAGCAGCTGTTCCGCGAGCTGTACGCGATTACCTTAACGGAGCTGCAGCAGGTCGGAGCGTTATCCCATGAGGAGTTAGGCCGTTATCTGTACCACGCCGGCTGGGAGAACGGGAAAGCTATTGCGGCAGCCGAGAAAAAGCTGCAGCTCGAAATGGAGCAGCTGTTCAAGCCACGCGGAGCTAACCAGCAGATCAACAAGCGGCTGAAGACGCTGGAGAAGACCGAGCAGGAGCTTCGGGAGCAGGAAGATGCGATTCAAGCATACAACGGGCTCCAGCAAGAGCTTGAGCGGATTAGCCGGGAGCTCGAGCAGCTTGAAGCAGAGCAGCCGCATCGGCAGTCTGCGGTCCAGCTGGCCGGGAAGGCCCATGCGATAAGACCGTTATGGCTCAGGCAGCTTGAGCTTGGCCGGGAGCGGGCAGGGATTGCAGACGCCCAGCGGATTACGGCGGAAGCGGAGCATAACTGGCAGGAACTGCGGAAAGAGCAAAGAAGCAGCGCGCAAGAGCAAGAACAGCTTGAGCAAGAGGAGCAGCTGATTAAGCAAAAGCGTCAGGCCATTGAAGTTAATAATGAACTGCTTGCCCGAAAAGAGGAAGCGGAGGCTCTGCTGCTCGAGAGCGAACGGATCCAGCTTCTGAGAGAGGAAAAAATCACGCTGACAGCCGAGCTGCAAGCGGATGGAGAAGCTTTGACCCGGCTGTTAGGCCGCATCGCCCCGAATTGGGGGGAGCGGGAGCTGCTGGACCTGCAGTTAACCGTATCGGACCGCGAGTATGTGCGAGGGCAAAGACAGCTTGAGTCGGAAGCCGGGCGGAGCTCGGAACGATTGCATGCCGATCTGCAGGCCGTCATTCAGCAGGAGCGCGAGGCCGTGCAGCAGCTTGCCGAGGCGGAAGCCGAGCTTGCGCGGGCGGAAGCAGCGGCAGGCGGGCAGAGCGCGTTCGGCAGCGCCGCGTTCCTGCCGCAGACGAGCGACGCGATGCGAGCAGCATGGCATAGCTGCGACGCCGCGCTGCGCGAGTGGGAGCTGGAGCGGCTGCAGGCATCAGCCGCGCGGGGAGAAGCGGGCCAGGGCTCTGCCGGCCCGCTATGGATTGGCGCGGCGCTGGCCGGCGGCGCCGCTGTTGCCCTTGGCGCCGCCTCGCTAGGCGGCGGCGCTTTCCCTGGCGCAGCCGGCGCAGCTGCTGCGCTAGGCGCGCTCGCGCTGGCGCTGGCGGCGCTAGCCGCGGCCCGCGGGCGCCGCGCGGCTGGGCGCCGGCCGCGGAGCACGCGCGGTCCCGCGCCGGCGCCCGCGCGCGAGCAGCGCGTCCGCGCAGCGCTGGCGGCGCTCGTCAGCGCGCCCGCGGAAGCCGCCGCGGCGCTGCTGGCGGAGCCGCCGCACGCGGCCGGCGCGGCCCGCGAGCAGCTGCGCGCCGCTGCCGAGGCGCGCGCCGCCGCGCTGCAGCGCAGCGAGCAGCTCGGCCCCGGCCGCCTCGAGCTGGCTCGCCGGCATGCGCGGCTTCGCGCTGCCGCGGGCGAGCGCCGCGAGGCGGCTGCCGCCGCGGCGGAAGAGCGCGCAGCCGCGGCCCGGCAATGGCGCGGCTGGCTCGAAGCGCTCGCGCTGCCGGATATGTCGCCGGACGCGGCGCTCGAAATATTCGAGCTCGCCGAGCAAGCTTTGCACCGGCTCCAGCAGCGGGACCGCCGCCAAGCGAAGCTCGAGGCGGCCAGCACCCAGATCGCCGCGTTCGAGGCTCGCGCGGCGGAGCTTTGCGCCGCCTTCCCGGACGCGGCGCGGCGTCTTCCTGCGGAGCCCGTGCTAGCCTTGCGGCTCCTGCAGGCTGAGCTGCGCCGGCAGGCTGCGGCGCAGGAAGAAGCCGCCCGGCTGGATGAGCGGCTTCAAGCCCTGCAATACGCCTTAACGGCTGTCCGCAGCAAGCAGCAGCAGCTGGGCGCCTCCATCCGGCAGCTGACGGAAGCTGCCGGCTTCCGCAACGAAGCCGAATTTGCCGCCGTTCTGGTTCACCGGAACCGGCTGGAGGCGATCGATAACGAGCTGAACAAGCTAAAGATCGAAATCGAAGCAGGCATGTCGGAGGAACGGTTAAAAGAGCTGGAGCTGCTATTGACCAGCCATGACGGAGATGAGCTGAAGCAGCTTTGCGAGCGGCTTCGATCGGAAGCCGAGCAGCTGGAGAAGAATAGGGGAGATCTGCTGGATAAACGGGGCAGGCTGCGTCAGCAGCTGGAGCATCTGCTGCAGGAGGAGAGGCGCCGGGAGCTGCTGGCTGTCAAGGAAACGACGCTCTCCCAGATTGTCGGGGATGCCGAGCGTTATGCCGTGCTGGCCGTCAGCGCCTCCCTTATTAGGACAACGAAACGAACGTATGAGGAAGAGCGGCAGCCTGCCTTGCTCAGGCTGGCCGGCGACTATGTCCGACGGCTTACGGAAGGAAGGTATATCCGGGTAACGACGACCCCGGACCAGCCTTCCATCCGGCTCGAGACGCCGGACAACCGTTTGATCGATTCCGCTATGTTAAGCCGCGGCACGGCCGAACTGGTGTACCTGGCTATGCGCCTTGCGCTTGCCGTGGAACGAACAGCAGCAGCGGGCATGCCGCTGCTGCTGGATGATTTGTTTGTGAACTTCGACCGCCAGCGCTTGCACGCCGTTGCCCAATTACTCGGGGAATTGTCGCTATCGCGCCAAGTGATTCTGTTTACCTGCCATGAGCATATACGGGCTGCGCTGCAAGCAAGCATGCCCCATGCCGTTCAAATCGAGCTGCCCGGCGCACGCCCGGCCGTCAGTGGGCCATCTTTCGTCGAATGACCAGATACAGCCAGCCTAAGCTGATCAGTCCGAAAATCGGATAAAGCGTGGAGAGCAGCGGGCCAAAACCGATTTGGCTCGCAACATAGCAGAAGGCGAGAATCCCAAAGGTTATGAAAGGACGCGACCATTTCAGCCGCTCCTGGAGCTGGAGGGTCAGCCCGTAAATATCGGCAATAAGCGTCGTAAAGATCTCCGCGAATATGAGGAAAATATAAATATACTGCACGATATGGCCAAGCTGCTTGGCGATGCCTCCCATCGGGATGGCAAACTGCTGGATGCCGGGCATATGAACGGATAACGCGATATGTCCGGCCAGCAGCATAATGCCAATTCCGATGCCGCCAATCCATGAGCCTAGCACAATCGTTTTCCGGTCTTTAACCTCCGACCCGAGCGGCACAAGAACGGCTTGCGCCATCGACAGGTTAAAGGCGGTATACAGAAACGGGGAGGCCCATGCCGCCCATACCGAATGGTCGGTCGCAATCGTAATGAACCTGTCCGCTTCAGGCGTTTGGAACGTGTCTACCATAATAAGAGCGGTGAAGAGCAGCATCACCGGAACCACAATCGCATTCACCGTCAGGATCGCTTTCATCCCTTTTCGAAGCAGGAAGAAACAAGCGGCAATGGTGACGATTAATCCCGTTTGATAGGAGACATTCCAATTCTCGTAAAAGATGGTCCCCGCGCCGGCAAGCATCACGGCCGTTACGCCCAGCAGCACGACCAGCATGAAATGGCTGATCCATTTTCCGTACTTATCGCCAAACAACGCAATATTCAGATCCTCGTAGGACCTTGCTCCGATTTCGCTCGCAATCAGCATCATTTTGCCGCCCAGCCATATAAAGAGCGCCGTCGCGACAGCGATCGTCAGTGTACCCCAGTAGCCGAAGCGGGTGAAAAACTGCAGGATCTCCTGCCCAGTCGCGAAACCGGCGCCTACAATTGTACCTATATAAGTGGATGCGATTTGCAGAACCTTTCCCGTACGCTTTACCATGGCATGTCCTCCCGAAAATAACCTTCTATATAAGAAGGTATGTCCGAGTAGGGACGGGCATGACAGCAACTTCCGGATGGGAGAGCCGTTACGCGGCGGCTAACAGCTTAATGGATACGATTTTGTTATGATCCGGATCAAGATCGAATTTAAGCAGCGAGTCTTTGCCTTGGTAAGTAATAATGTAGCTGTTCTGGGAAGTTGGTTTTCCAAGCGCTTTAAGCACGGTTTCCGACTTATCCTCGACACGAACGCCGCTAAGCCCGGTTGCAATCGACTTATCGTAAACCTCTATGTACTGGATCGCTTTGTCCTCGTTGATCCCCACGGCAAAACCTTTGTATTCGTGAACCTCTATGGTCTCCGCGTCGTCCTTCAGGCTGTATACGTCGTCTGCTTTGCCATAGCGCTCGGATACTTTGGTATGGGAATCGCCAATCTGAAGCCCCAGCATGACCGGATGGGAGGCGTCCCATTGCGGTTGTTTGCTTGCTGTGCCGGTGCCGGACGGCGATGCGCTTTTGCCGGAAGATTCCGCGCTCGTATCTCCGCCGGATGCATTTGCGCCGCTTGCTTCGGGCTCTTTGCCGTATTTCCGGCTATCCTGCCCTTGAGAGTAGGTTTTCTGCGGACTATCGCCAGTTGGATAGGTACCCGAAGAACGCTCGGTTGGCTGCATACCCAAAGGGGGAGTTGAATTCGATGGGTCGGAACAGCCGGTTGCCGCAATGAGAGTAAAGGCGATCACGGCCGACCATTTTGCCGCCTTGTAGTTTCGCGTTGTTTTGTTCATGCGATTGCGCTCCTTTTGGGTCGCTTTTTGTCCCCTATCTTATCTTAATTAACGTCCATATCTGGAAAAAGTTGCTTTGCTTTATATATCTCTTCTATATAAAATGATTCGTCTCCTGCTTCGACAAAAAAAATGAAAAAGCCGGGTTGCGTTGTTCGCCTATCCTATGGTAAGTTATCGAAAAGAGATTTTGGTGGAGGGAAATGACGATGGATATTTTAAAAGAACGAATTTTAGAGCAAGCGTCGGTGCTTTCAAACGATGTGTTGCGGCTGGATTCCATACTTAACCACCAGGTCGATCCTGCTCTTACGATGGAAATGGGACATGAATTCGCAAAACGGTTTGCTGACGAGAAAATTACGAAAGTCGTTACGATTGAATCCTCCGGTATTCCCGTTGCTTATGCCACGGCGTACGTACTAGGTGTACCGCTTGTATTTGCGCGCCGCAAGAAAACTCTAATCGCGGATCCGGATGCGTATTCGGAGCGTGTTCCGTCCTTTACAAAGGGGATGGTGACCGATATTATGGTGTCGAAGCAGTTTTTGTCGGCTGAGGATAAAGTGCTCTTCATCGACGATATTATCGCAAACGGCGATGCGGCCCGCGGACTGATCAAGATCATTGAGAGATCAGGCGCAGAGCTGGCTGGCATGGGGATTGTCCTCGAGAAATCCTTCCAGGCCGGTTCGAGAACGCTTCGCGAGCAAGGGGTACGGGTAGAATCGCTAGTAAATGTTACTTCTTTGAAAAACGGGCAAATTCAGTTCGACTAAGTTATAATGAGAGTGAAGGAACCGAGGGGAGGCAGCGGCAATGATAACTTCTGAATTTTTGACTGCGAAACTGGGTGACGCGAAAGTTCACTTCGAACGCGCGCTAGATTGCAAGCATACGGAATTTGATGATTTGTATCCTTATATGATTGAGCATCCGCAATTTTTCTGGTACAAGCGTTATGTTGCATGGTCGGAGCTTCTTACGATTGTGAAGCTTTGCGAAGAGCTCGGTGAGGAATGGAAAGGTCAATTCACGGAACGTCAGGCAGAATATATCGCCAAGCGCGTCATGTCTTCGAGAGTGCTCGATGAATGGTATGAAACCAATGATTCCAAGGAGCATGTCGGTTAGTCCGTACGGAGGGATTAGCGGTGATTAGTGAAGAGCAGTTGGATCGGTTTCGCCAGAGCGGCGAAAAAATCCGTGTCGTGCGCGATGAGATGGAAGTGAACGACGTGGTTGGGATCGTTGTTGCATGGGATGATTCAACCGTCGTAATCCGTCGCCATAATAGGAGAGTCGTCAAGCTGAGCCGCAATTACCGTTTTGAGCTTGCCTCAAGCGAACGCGGTTCCGCGGAATAGCAAGTGTGGCAGGAAACTCTGTATATACAGGGTTTCCTGCTTTTTTGTGCTGAGCAAGAAAAAAAGGTTCCGGTAATCTATCGCTAGACTAACCAAAACCTTTGACTGTTTATGTATGGTGCGGTCGAGAGGACTCGAACCTCCACGGCTGTTACACCACTAGAACCTGAATCTAGCGCGTCTGCCAATTCCGCCACGACCGCATATGTTGTTGCCAACGAATGATATCATACCATTAACGGATAAGATGAGTCAAGTCATTTGTTAAGGAAAAGTTAAAACAAAGAAAAGGGCTCCAGCTCATGCGCTGGAACCCCTTTATGTATGGTGCGGTCGAGAGGACTCGAACCTCCACGGCTGTTACACCACTAGAACCTGAATCTAGCGCGTCTGCCAATTCCGCCACGACCGCATGCCTTAATACGTCCCTAATGGTAGCATGTACGGGTTTCGTTCGTCAACCCGTCTTATAAAGTTGCAAAATTCAGCATATTTTTCCTCGGTTGGACAAACAATGAAGGGGATAAAAGGGAAAGGGTGTATGATGTGAACAAATCGAAAAGGGCAGCTGTCATCTGGCTCATTGCACTCGTGTTAATCATTCCTTCCGGAGCGGGGCAAGCGGTGGCCGCAGAGGAAGGACAACCGGAGTCCGGAAGACAGTTTGCGATTGTCATTGATGATTTCGGCAACGGAATGAACGGCACGGAAGAGATGCTGCAGCTGCCCGTGAAATTTACGGTCGCGATTATGCCGTTTATGCCTACCACCAAAAAGGATGCCGAGGAAGCGCATCGCCTTGGGCATGACGTCATTGTGCATATGCCGATGGAGCCCAATAAAGGGCAAAAAAATTGGCTGGGCCCGGGGGCAATCACGGCTGACCTTAGCGACGCCGAGATTAAGAAACGGGTAGAGGACGCCATTGATAACGTTCCTTATGCGGTAGGCATGAACAATCATATGGGCTCCAAAATTACGGCCGATGAACGGATTATGCGGATCGTCCTGTCGGTCTGCAAGGAGCGAGGATTATTTTTCCTCGACAGCCGTACAACCTTTAAAACCGTGGTGCCCAAGGTAACCGAGGAGCTTGGCGTGCCCGCACTCGCAAACAACGTATTCCTTGATGACGTGTATACGGAGCAGCATGTGTCGAAACAAATGACGATTGCGAAGAAGCATCTGGAATCCCATGATACTTGCATCGTTATTGGTCATGTTGGACCTCCGGGCAAAAAAACGGCAGCCGTCCTCAAAGCATCCATTCCGACGATGCAATCGGACGGCCAGGTTGAATTCGTTAAGCTGTCGCAGCTGGTGCCTTCGTTATCGGGTGATCCATTTATACTGCCGAATCCCTGAGGCGATTGCCGACGCTACGCGCAGCTGCTCCCGAGGATCTGTGAGCATCGTACGGTCGCCTTCATGGCTGATAAAGCCCATTTCGACAATGACGGCTGGCTGGTCCACCTTGCGCAGCAAATAGAAAGGCTTGCCCTCCCTCGGGTAAAAGGCGGTCTGCTGTTGTCTGTTCAGCGTATCCTGTATGCAAAATGCAAGAAGCGCGCTTTCCCCGGTAGACTGATGCAGCACAAGCGGACCATGCTTGGATCGGTCCTTGGTCCAGTTCACGTGAAGGCTGACCAGCATGGTGGTCTCGATCTCGTCGGTTAACTGGCGGCGTTGCGACAAATCGCGCTTATGCCGCGATCTGCTCACATGCCATCGGTTGTCTTCGCTTAGCGCATAATCGCCGGTACGATTCAGTACGGCCGGGATCCCCTGACTATTAAGAAGCAGGTAAAGCTTCTGGGCGATGGCCAGATTGATATCCTTTTCCAAGGTATTCCCGGCTGATGCGCCCCCGTCAATTCCTCCGTGTCCGGCATCAATCAACACAATAGCCGAAGGCATCGTCCAACCGTCCTCGGGCGCATGGGCGATTTGCTGTTTGTTTTCCGGAAAGGCAGCTGACAGCTCGGGCGCAAGGCAAAGCAAGCCGATTAACGCAAAAACCATAACACGCACGACAAACAATTTGAATTCCTCCTTCAATAGGCCAAGACTTGCGCGTAAAGCAGCTATCGATAGCGTGGCTTATTGAAGGAAAACTCATGCATGTTTACGATCTGGACATTCCGGGCAAACTTCTAGTAACAAATAAACCGAAGAGGTGATCGAAGTGGCAAATGGACATGATCTGATTAAATATATGACCGTGGAATTTGTGAACTACATCGAGACGCCGAGGGATGAACGCAAAGCGGCGAAGGCGACAGCCAAGGCTGCAAGGGAGCATTGGCTGTCGCGCTGGTTTGGATGGGGCGGCGCCAGCGTATTGTTATGGTGGAGAGGCCGTACGGAACGTTAGCGATAGAAGTGACCGAGCTCGGCAAGAAGCTTGAGGGGAATGTACCTTGTGCTGCTGCCGAGCTCATCTGTTTCCAGGGCGGCATAGACATTGCCGTCGCCCCAGTTGTGATAGCCGGTTACCGACCACACATAAAGCATCTCCTTATTAAAGCGCTCTACCGTAAAGCGGAGAGGCGTTGTGGAGCTTAAAGCTTTGAGCACGATGCCGGTATCCTCGGCGGACGCTGTAATCGGTTTTTCCGTAAGCCACGGCATTTCATTGTACGGATCAAAAGAACGGCTTTTAACGGCTCTCACAATCAAGGTGTTGCCTTGAAGGGCGTAACGCGAGGCAAGTCCTTCTTCCGCTTTGGCGGTTTTTTCCCAAGTATCCTGCTGCAACGGGAGCCATTCGCCGCTCATACCGTCCAAATACGTGTCTTCCGTTGAGCCGCTAACGTCCCAGACGGCGAGCAACGGATGAATATACAAAGCTTGGTTCGAATCCGGCAAGGAGGAGAGAAGCTCCAGCTGGGCAAGGGATTGGCGCAGCGTAGTCTGGTCAAACAAGTATTCCCCCTTACCGTATTCCCCAAGCGCAAACCCGCCATTTTCCTTGGCTTGAATAACCAAGTACCCGGCCGGTTGTCCTTTATCTTTTACAATCGCAATCCAGCTGTGCATGCCGGGTCCAAGAGGCGATACGGCAAATTCGGCATGACTCCACGCTTTGAACTCCGGTAACTTGGCAAGCTCGTCCATCCAGCCGCGTACGGTGGATTGAAGCTCCGTTTCTTGTTGAACCGTCGCGGACGGAATCGATTCCGCCTGAAGGCTTTGAGCCGTGACAAGGAATGTTGACACCACCAATGCGGCAATAACCGTATGTCGAATCCACTTATTCACCCTGGCACATCCTTTCTTTCTTTTGCATCCGTTTCTGACATGATCTCATTATATGGGACAAGCCCGCAGAAGGCTGTTGGAACCTGTCGCGGGCGCAGATCAATCGGTCGTTCTATTTTTGGCGTATTGATGCGAATGCCGTCTGATTGTCTCTATTCAATGCCTTCCAGGTGGAAAATACCGCAGTTAATGGCGGAAGCCGTCACCCGCGGTTCATACTGCCATTTGATCTCGGTCTGGCGCTGGTTGAATTGCTCTTCGATGGCTTCCTTGGCATTTTCTTCGGCATGCTTGATCATCGGATCGTAATAATGCCGGATTCTGTCGAGCTCTTCCTCCAGCCTTGCCGCAGCATCGGCAGCCCAAGCATAGTCGTAATTTCTGAGCTTGCGTTCCAGCGTTGTCTCGATAACGCCCAATGCCTTTGCATAGGACAGGCCGTTGCGGGTCAAATGGATATTCGAGGGCAGCCGCGGCGTGAGCTTCAAATTTTTAAGCCGGTCGTAGAAATTCTCGACCACCAATCCCGTTGCGAGAGAGACGCCGTAGCTGTGAATTTCCTCGCGCTTCCTGTCGCACGCGAATTCGACGCGCATATTAACCCCGAGCCAGGCGGTGTAGGGTGTCGATTGGAACGGAGTGCTGGACCGCCTTTCCGGTTCCTGGAACAGGTTCACGTAGCTGCCCGAGTTTTTGGCTGCGCCAAACAGCTGCTCCAGCTTGCGGGAGCCGAAATAGAGATCTTCCCTTGGCGTACGGATGCCGCCTGCCAAGTTGTTGTTTACGAAGCCGAAGGAGCGGTTTAGCGCCGCATCCACCGCATTCGTAACCGGGCCCGGTGCTGGCGCAGCCGCCGGCGCGGCAAACTCCTCCTCGTATTTCTCCTTGTCGGTGACGAACAGATAAGTCATTGTCTCCGGTTCGGAGCCGGTACGGTCAACAAAGCTCCAGTAGAAGGGGCGGTTCGTCAGTTCACGGTCGGCGGCAGGAGAGAGCTTAACCGTGAAGTGAGCAGGCGACTTCTCCAGTATCGAGCATTGGGTAGCCTCAAGAAAACGCTGTACATATTTATGAACCTGCTTGGAATTCACGGTCTCACCTCGACTTTCTGGCCCAGCGCGGTCATTTGGGAGAGGATGGTTGGCCCTTGGGGCGTCTCCGGCGATTCCGTCTCATCACGAAGCTTGGACAGGGTGGAACCCAGATGACTCAGCCTTTGTTCCAGATGAACGGCGTCTCCCTCGGATTCGAGCAGCATTCGTGCCAGCTGCTGCTCGATGGAGCCGGCATCCGATTCGAACCGTTCCAGAATATGGTCGAGTTCCCCGATGACAAGCTCAAACAGATTGATCTTCTCATGCAGCAGGTTAACGATATGCTCTTCGATGGTCCCGAGCGTGCACAGATTATAGATTTTGACGTCTTCCTTCTGCCCAAGCCGGTGAACGCGGCCGATCCGCTGCTCGACGCGCATGGGATTCCATGGGAGGTCAAAGTTAATCATGTTGTGGCAGAACTGCAGATTGATCCCTTCGCCGCCGGCTTCGGTAGCGATAAGCACTTGGGCGCGGCCGCGGAACAGATCCATCATCCAGTCCTTTTTGCCGCGGTTCATGCCGCCCCGGTACGGCACGGCTAATATATTGTGCGAGCGGAAGAACTGCAGCAGGTATTCCTGCGATGCCCGGTACTCGGTGAAGATGATGACTTTGTCGTTAATCTGCTGAATAAGCTCCATTACTTTTTCGGCTTTTGTATTGGCTTTGATCTGTTTAATAAATTCAACCAATTCCCAGATTTTCGGACGGATCGGGGAATCCTCGGCCGTCTTCTTGAACAGATTAACAAGCGTAATAAACACGGCGTCTCGGCTGCTGCATACCTCGCGTTGCAGCGTAACTAGCGGGAGCATGCTCATCATATCTACGCCGTCTTCCTTGTAACGGTCCCGAACGAATGCCGTAACCGCGTCATAGAGAGCCTTCTCTTCCGAGGACAGCTCCAGCGGAATATTTTTCACGACGCGCTTGGTGAACGATATGCCGCCGTCTCCGCGCCGGTTGCGGATCATGACGGTGGACAGCGCATCCTGCAGCTGATCTTCATTTTTCGGCAGGCGTTTGTCGACCACGAAGTTCGCTGCAAACTCGCTTTGACCGCCTAGCTGGCCTGGCTTCAAAAGCGTGATAAGATTATATAACTCATCCAGATCGTTCTGAATCGGAGTTGCCGTCAGAAGAAGGCAATATTTTTTTCGGAGCTGGAGGGCAAATTGGTAGTTTGTCGTCTTTTTGTTCTTGAGCTTATGCGCTTCGTCGATAATGATCATGTCGTAATCCTGGCCCAGAATAATCTCGCGGTGCGGATCACGCTTGGCCGTGTCTATGGAGGCGACGACAACATCGTATTGCCAGGTATGCTCCTTCTTTTGCGCGACGGCGGAGATGCCAAACTTCGAATTCAGCTCTCTCACCCACTGCAGGACGAGGGAAGCGGGAACAAGAATAAGAGCCTTCCGGACGAGACCGCGCACCATGTATTCCTTGATGACCAGTCCGGCCTCGATCGTTTTGCCAAGTCCGACTTCATCGGCGAGAATAGCGCGGCCGCCCATCTCGTGAACCACCTTGCGCGCCGTATCCACCTGATGCGGCATCGGCTCGAACGATGGGAGCGTGCGCAAGCATTGCAGCTGCTCAAAGCTGTCGACCCGCTTGGCTTGCTCGGCTTCCATGGTCAGCTGATAGAGCGTCCAATCATCCCATGGACCGTTCTTGGCGACCCGGTTCTGAAGCTCGTCGAACCAGGTGCGGTCACATTGCAGGTCGACAAGCGGATGAAGCTTGCGCCGGACCGTATTAGCTTCCGTAGAGGCGGGATTCACATTCGCCTGATCATTCATAGTAAAGGTCACGATAGGCAGCTCCTTTTGCGAATAGAGATAGTTGTCAATAGTATGACCTTTTTCATCAAATCTTAGTAAATAAGCAGTAAAATTAGCGATAAGACAAGCAATAGAAAGAGAATAGCCAATGTAAGCGGAGAAAAGCGGCGAAATAGGTAAAAACAGCTGTGGATACCGATATGTAGTATAGTATAATAAGCAGTACACACAATATATGGTGCCCGACACATGCGATAAGAGGTGTGTATGCGAGATGAGGGACATGGGAGGAAGGACCAATCGGATGGCAATGACGCAGAAATTGGAAGGCCTTAGCGAAAAAATATTTTTGGACCGTTATGCATGGAAAAACGCGGACACAAAGAATACGGCAGTAGGGGATGTCGTACTGGTCCTGACGAAGGATGATCCAAAATTCCCGGCCAAGGAGGTTGGGGAAGTCATCGGACGCAGCGGCGATGAGGTGACCGTTAAGCTAAGAAGCGGAGATACCGTGACATCCAGCGTGGAGAAGCTCACGCTTACTATAGAGAAGACTCCGGAAGAAATGTGGGACCGTCTGGCGGGTGCGATGGCTGGCGCCGAGAAAGGCGAAGAAAAGCAGCGCGCCTGGACGGAAAGGTTCCGTTATATTCTCGATGACTGGAAGCTCGTTCCGGGCGGCCGTATTGCTGCCGGTGCCGGCGCCAGCGAAGAATTGACGTTGTTCAACTGCTACGTTATTCCTTCGCCGAAGGACAGCCGCGGCGGAATTATGACAACTCTGTCCGAAATGACCGAAATCATGGCGCGCGGCGGCGGCGTGGGAATCAATCTGTCTTCGCTGCGTCCTCGACGGGCGATTGTTGCGGGCGTTAACGGCTCCTCCAGCGGTGCCGTATCCTGGGGCGGTTTGTTCAGCTATACAACCGGTCTGATTGAGCAGGGCGGAAGCCGCCGAGGCGCGCTTATGCTGATGATTAACGACTGGCATCCGGATGTGCTTGATTTCATTACCGTCAAGCAGACGATGGGGCAAGTGACGAATGCGAATCTGTCGGTATGCGTGAGCAACGCTTTTATGAAAGCCGTGAAGGAAGACCTGGATTGGGAGCTTGTCTTCCCGGATACCAAGGAAACCGATTACGACGAGCTGTGGAACGGCGATCTGGATGCCTGGAGAAAGCTGGGCAAGAAGGTTGTCCATTATAAAACGGTTCGCGCGCGCGACGTCTGGCATACGATTATCGAATCGGCATGGAAATCGGCTGAACCCGGCGTCGTCTTTATGGAGTATTACAACCAGATGTCGAACAGCTGGTATTTCAACCCGATTATTTGCACGAATCCTTGCGGCGAGCAAGGGCTGCCGGGCTGGGGCGTCTGCAATCTGTCCGCGATTAATCTGTCCAAATTTTACGATGAGAGCAAGCACGACGTGAATTGGGAGGAGCTGGCTAAGGTAACCCAGTGGTCCGTTCGTTTCCTCGACAACGTCATAGACACGACGCCTTATCACTTTGAAGAAAATGAGAAGAACCAGAAGAAGGAGCGCCGCGTAGGCCTTGGCACGATGGGGCTTGCCGAGTTTATGATCAAGCTTGGCATCCGTTACGGCAGCCCTGAATCCCTTCTGTTCCTCGATAAAATATACGGCTTTATGGCAAGAGAGGCTTATCTCTCTTCGGCGGAGATCGCTTCGGAGAAAGGTTCGTTTGAAGCGTTTGACGCGGAGAAGTTCCTGCAAAGCGGCTTTATGAAAAACATGGTGGCGGAATTCCCGGAGGTAGGCGAAGCGGTGCTGGCCAAAGGCATGCGCAACGTTACCGTTATTACCCAAGCTCCGACGGGCAGCACGGGTACGATGGTGGGGACATCGACAGGCATCGAGCCTTACTTTGCCTTCGAATACTTCCGTCAAAGCCGTCTCGGCTTCGACAAACAGCTGGTGCCAATCGCGCAGGCATGGAAGGATGCGCATCCGGGCGAAGAGCTGCCGGATTATTTCGTAACGGCGATGAATTTGTCCGCGAAGGATCATATCCGCGTGCAAGCGGCGATTCAGCGCTGGGTAGACAGCTCGATCTCGAAGACGGCGAATTGTCCTAGCGACTTTACGGTTGAAGAAACAAAAGAGCTGTACGAGATGGCCTTTGATCTGGGCTGTAAAGGCGTTACGATCTACCGCGACGGCAGCCGCGACGTTCAAGTATTGTCGACGAAGAAAGACGATGCCAAGCCGGATGCGGCTGGCGAAGCAGCTGCGGCAGCGGAAGCAGTGAAAGAAGAGGATAAACTCGAGACGCTGAATACGACGCTTAACGCGAAGGTATCGCCGCATGCGGAGCAGGAATTCGACAAGCAGTATAAACGCCGCCCGCAAATTCTTCGCGGGGCAACCTATAAAGTAAATACGCCGTTTGGCATGGCGTATATCACGATTAACGATCTGAACGGTATTCCGGGCGAAATCTTCCTGAACGTAGGCAAAGCGGGCTCCGACGTGTTTGCGATGGCGGAAGCGCTTGGCCGCGTATGCTCCTTGTTCCTCCGCTACGGAGATCACGGCAACAAAGCGAAGCTGTTGATCAAGCATCTTAAAGGCATTGGCGGCACGGGCGCTATCGGCTTCGGAGCCAATCGGGTAGAATCCATCGCTGACGCTGTTGCGAAGGCGCTGGAGATTCATATCGAGAGCACGAATGAGCAGGCGGCTGCTTCTGAACCGGTAAGCGCGGCTCCTTCTTTAGCCGTTGCCGCAGCGCCGGCAGCCGAAGACTCGCATAAGCATGGCGAGGTTACCTCTCGCGACTTATGCCCGTCCTGCGGATCAGCATCGCTGATCAATGTCGAGGGCTGCAAACAATGCAGCAATTGCGGTTATAGCAAGTGCAATTGAATAAAAAACAAGCGAAAATCTCTCGATGAATGAATGTCCGCTGTAATATCATATGTCACATCTTGTAATATAAAATGTCACTAAAATTGGTTATGATGTCAAAGCCCGAATCCCTTGTGGATTCGGGCTTTTTTGTATAATAGGACTGTTCTTTCAAAACGAGGTGACTCTGCTTTACGGAAATATCTCTACCTTGCAACGGTTCGGCTCGTTTGGAATAATCCCGTTTTCCGTTACCTGCATGAGCATAATTTGCAAGTAAAGAAGATGAAGAAGCAGCAATCCATCTTTAAATTAATCGGGAAGTTAGCACGCATTTTAGTTGGTATGGTTCAGCGAGGAGAAAAGTTTACGCCCGAGAAAACCATCCTAGCCTGGGGAGAAGCAGCTTAAGTTTTATTAGTATTCACGTATATTGACTCATTCGCAGGATTTCACAAAGAAAGCACGGAGGACCGAGTTCGTTTCCCATAAGGGCCAGACCCATCCGCTAAACGCTATCGGTCTCCACACCTTGGACAGGTATAACGAAGGAATGTAAGGGCAGTGACCCGTTGAGATTTGGGAGGGTGAACCTCCAGGGGAGAAGTGGAGTATGCATGCAGTAGTAACTAATTGGGGGATATTTCCTAATGGTTCCTCTGTTTCAGCATGCCCGACCGAAAGCCCAAACAGTACTATACCAATTCATACTTAAGATAAACCTGAATCAAGATGTAGAAATCCTGCGAATGAGTGAGTATATGTGAGATAAACCCTTAAAACCGAGGGACGGGAGACGTTAGCTGAGAACAACGTAATGGTGACTGACTAGCTGATCAGTTGCCATTTTTGTTAAAATAATGGGCTGGAGAGCCAAATCCAAACATTAAGGATATTGGTCAATGCGACATGGTAAAATGGTGATTAAAAGCAAAGGGAAAACTTCAATGAATATTGTAAAAGAAATTAAAGCTCAAGGTCCTTATATCCGTTTTGAATTAGGACTCGAAAGCTTGACGGAAGAGGCGTATCGGAACGAAAGTCTTCGTCGCGTGAGTGCCACTTATCATACAATTTTCGAACCTGAAGACGATGTGATTTTTATACATCGCACCAGCTATGGTATGAATGAAAAACGGATAGGTAAAGTACGATTAAAGCGTTTCTTCCTAACACGGTTGAAGCACACGTGATCGAGCACTTTACCATATGAGTTTGATGAGACTGATGACGAATTTTACACTAAAGAATGGTCCGTTGAAGTTAAAGCGAAAGAAATCAAAAAGTCGTATGTACTTGAATCCATTGAGAATACCGACTTCATGCGCAAACCGAGTGCCGACGGTCGGATTTACTTGTATAACAAAACAAAAGGCATCTTGTTTCACATGTATGACGATCGTGGTTGCGATGTCTTTAGTTCCAAAATAAGTACACTTTCGCCTCTTTACTATTTACATCGAAAATGGATTTTGGATTTTAACCGATACGAAATTGACAATCTTTTCGGTGAAGGACTCGCCGGTGTCATCGAAACGGATGAAGAACAAAAGACTCGATGGGAACTTAACAACAAGAAAGTTACTGATTCCGGAATCAATCTTAAACAAGTTAATACGTGTCACATATCACATCATTTCGCAATTCCGTTGGAATACGCTGACGAGTTTGCAAAAGAAATCGAGTTCACGTCATTTTCGATTCATCAGATTTCCAAAATGGATGACCGGGTCAGATTTATAGTTACTAAAATAGAAGCCTTAGCACTTATTGGTTATCAGACGCACCTCATGAGCATGTACGGTAAAAAATATGGTACTTATGAAGGTTGGAGCTTTGAAAAACAGTTTGATTAAGGCGGCAGGTCTAGAAAACAGCATCGCAAAAATAGATTCCACTAACGGAAACAATTGAACTAACTCCCTCAAGCCTGCCTGTCGGGGCGGGCTCTTACCGGATCGCTAAGCTTACGCCGGGGATGTGCGTGCTCGAAGTTTTCCCGGATTATTATGCGGCCCGGGGCCTGATCGATCGTATCGAAGTGATGATTATCCCGGATACCGGCGGAGTATGGACGGTGGAGAACAATCCGGGTGTACTGGTCGTCGAGACGGGGGAAGCCAACCGCCAGGAGCTGAAGACATGGCGGCGCAGCCGTCTCGTCACCGGATGCAGCATGCTGACAATGAACCTCGCGAAGCCGGGGATTCTGCAAAACGATTCCTTCCGCAGGGCACTTGCACTTGCGGTTGACCGGAGCCGTATGGTCCGGGAGCTGGGGTACCCGCATGCCTTCCCCTGCCTCGGTTTTCATCTTGACCCGCAGCCGGCTGCCGCTGATTCGCTGTATGATTCGGAAGAGGCATCCAGGGAATTAGAACGGGCCGGGTATGGCGGAGAGGGGCTGAAGCTGTATGCGTACCTGCGTCATGAACAAGCGGCTTACTGGCTTCAGCAGCAATATGGTCAGGCCGGAATCCGGCTGGACGTTCATATTCTGCCCTGGGAGGAATTAATGAAGGAAGAGCGGCTCCGGGAGGCGGACCTGATCTTGTTCGAGGCGCTGCTGAGCGAGGGGCTGCTCCGACAGATCGAATATTTGCTGTCCCGGTACAGCTTCATTCGCAGCATGCTGGAGCCCGGAATTCAGGCGGAAGTAGACAGGCTTGTGGGGCGGCTGCTTCAGGAGGCGGAACCGGAAGCCCGGGACGAGGCGTTTCAGCGATTGGAGACCTGGTTGATCGAACGCGGCACGGCTGTCTATTTGACCTACAACGAGGCCCGGGTGCTGTCCCATCCGGCGCAGCAGGGCGTACGGTTGAATGCTGCCGGGTGGGTAGATTTTAAGGACATCTGGTTTAAAGGGGAAGGTTAACAGCGGCTGATCCATCGCGATTGCGGAACGAGAAAACATGACATCTGACGAAAGGGGAAATGTTTCCCGAGAAGATTACCTTTTTCTCAAGCTCGTCCGGCTGTACAATGATCACAGCACAAGAGATGAAACTTACAACGGAGTGAAGGTGAAGGGTATGGAAATTAGGCTGGACGATTTAAGCGGGCCGGAAATAGCCGCATTGATCCACGAGCATCTTCAAGGCATGGCGGAGGAATCGCCGGCGGAGAGCGTGCACGCCCTAGACTTGGACGGGCTGCGGCGGTCGGATGTGACGTTCTGGAGCGCATGGGAGCAGGGAGAGCTGCTTGGCTGTGGGGCATTGAAGGAGCTCGATCCTGGCCACGGCGAGATCAAATCGATGCGGACCGCATCCGCCCACTTGCGTAAAGGCGTGGCCCGATCCATCTTGTCCCACATCATTGAGGAGGCCCGGCGGCGGGGATACCGGCGACTGAGCCTGGAGACGGGCTCGATGGCGTCGTTCGAGCCGGCCAGACGGCTGTACACGGCCTTCGGATTTGAGGAGTGCGGCCCATTTGCAGATTATTCACTCGATCCTTACAGCACTTTTATGACCCGAGAGTTGTAACCTAAACATGCGGAGCTTGATGTGAAAAAAGGACATGCTTCCTGTCATCGACATGGCGAGCATGTCCTTTACTTCAGTCTTATTAAAATTAAATTTGTTTTTAGGAATAAGTTGCAAAAATTGTTATAATTAGTAATAATTCAAATGAAAAATGGAGAGACAAAATGCTCAAATATAAAAAAATTATCGAGGCAATTCGTTTGATCGGTTTTTTAGCACTTGGATTGTACACGGCGTTTTCTGGAAATATTTTAGTTGGTCTAGCTGTTGCGATAATTTTGGGGCTGATAGACCTAAAATTTATTAGGTCTCGTTTAAAACCTAAAGATAATAATAAGTATTGATATATAAAAACCTTTAACAAAACCAATGAAAATAGAACGGATCTTTAATCCGTTATCGCGGACCTCTATAAAGATATCGCTACTGAAGAGAAAGCATGCGCCACGTATCAATGGCTGATCGATATGACGGATGATGTAGATTTGCAGGACAACTCCAGCTAGATATGTTACATGAATGCCATTTCAAGTGCATATGGAATACGCGCAAGAATGATTCGAAGCTCATACTCAATTGTGCAAGCTGACGCTGTATAATATCGGATGAGAAATCCAAAAGTAGGTAGTTCCCCTTGGATTTCTCAACCGATTTGTTTTATTGAGATTCCGACTTAGTCACACTACGACAGAAAGTGCTATTTACAACGCCTCTGTTAGGCACTTTTATTGTAATGTTTGTCTACATTGATTAGACCGCACTGCCTAGATATTCAATGTTACGGATTACCCAGAAGATCTTCGTTATACTAATCTTTTGAAGCTAAGCGACTCTCACAATTCTCACAGATACGTTCGGGATGTTAGGGAACTGGGAATTATAAATATTCCCTCCCAAGGAATCTGCAGCAATCTCCAATGTGTTGGTAGGATTAGGTGCATCAACAATAAAGCCCGAACTTAAAGTTTGGAAGTTGCCGGAAGTCGTTGTGGGGCTTACGACAGTAGCCCCAGGGATCGAAGTACCGTTAAGAACCGCTCTCGTCGATACAAAAACTGCTGTGGGAGCTGAGGATTTAGTGGTGTACTCAATCCAGTAAATACCGCTTTCAAGATTAATGACAGATGAACCCGGTGTATGGGTAATGCCCGGAGACAATAAAAAATTGGTATCTAAAGGAATTCCCGTTCCTTGAGGAATAAGTCCGGTCGTCGTAAAGTTAACGATAAAACCATTTGTTTGGGTAGCTAAAGGTCCGGTGGGTCCTTGCGGCCCTTCCGGTCCAGTCGATCCAATTGGTCCTTGTGGCCCTTCCGGTCCAGCCAATCCAATTGGTCCTTGCGGCCCTTCTGGTCCAGCCAATCCAATTGGTCCTTGCGGCCCTTCTGGTCCAGTCGGTCCAATTGGTCCTTGCGGGCCTGCTGGCCCTGCTGCCCCTGTCGGTCCTTCCGAACCCTCAAGTAAGATGGTCACGTTGGTAATGATGTTGTTGATGATCTCAATCTGGGCCACACTTAGGTTAAGTGAAAGGGTAATGAACAGCTGGTTGAAGATCTGTAATAGCAGGTTAATTTTATCGATTTTCACGACATTGAAATTCGCCAGCAACCGAATCGTCTTGCGCAGCAGCTTAAGCAAAATGAACTGACGGTATAAATGGGCAGTAGACAGAAAGTGTTCTAATCTCATGAATTGCAGAAGAAGCGGGCGGCTTTGTACCAGATCGTCGCTCTGAAGCGAAGCGGACAGTGTTTCTTGAACTCCTTGCAATATATTCGTTAGACGCTCGAACTGTTTCTGACTAATCCTCTTCCGGCAACGTCTCTTCCTTCGTACGACACAATCGCACTTCCTCAAGCACCTATTCGGCTTCCGTAACTTGTGTATTGGCACTTACGCACCTCCTAGTTGCCACAATATGTAGGTGTTCAGAAGACGGAACGGCAGTAGCGGACGGGCCAAGTGCCATAGTACAACAGACTAGCATACTAGGGCTCGATGTCGATCTGACCGATATTAGTTCGGGAGGAGTTTACCTGTGGCGCGAATTCAAGATGAAATTGTGGTCTCCTTATGGGATCGACAAACACACATGAAAAATCAACAGTCTGTCTTCGAGCATGTGGGTAAGTTACTGGACTAACGGCTCTTGCCCCTTGTTATTTAATAAAGAAGTCTAAAACCTTCTATTAAAAAACAAATTATGCTTTTGGTTCATGCAGACGGGAGCCAGTTAAGAGAGGTGCTGAGAAAACGCATTAATCGCTTTGTAACGGATATGCGCATGCAGGTGTCTACACGCTACCTCGATAGCGGCAATTTATTGCCAAAGCGTTCCCGCTGCTCCTCGTGAAGTGCTTTTTGCCAAGGGCCCCGCCTGCCAATGGAAGCTAATCCTCTTGAACCAGTTCGCCTAGATTGTTGATCACGACATGGACGCTGTATTTGATCTTCAGCTTAGGGTAATACTCAGTCCGCCAGTTGGTGAGCTTGTTGAACGGGATTTTGCTTCTGAAGTGGTTGCCGAGCCCCATCGGATCGCAGCCGGACTTTACCAGCTTGTTCGTGACGTTCTCCAGCTTCTTCGTGAATTCTACTTGTAGTTCTTTCTCATGCTCGCTTGCCGATTTTACGGCCTCCGACTCCGTAAGCGAAGCCTGAATGGAGAGCTTTCCGAGCAGTTCCGGGCCGCTACCGGTCATCTTACTTTGCCAGTCGATATGGGCTGATCGAATGGTGACGCTCGCATTTTGCATTACTTCGACATCGGCGCCGTAATAGTTATTACTTACCACGTTTATCGCCACAATCTCTTCTTCGTTCAGCCGGCCGACCATCTTCCCTTTTTTCAGCAGGGCGGAGCCGTCGAATTCGAGCACCGTTCTTCGGCCTGGCTTAATGATGGGGATCATGGTGTCCTGTGTGTACGATCTTGTCGCGGCGAATGCGTCCAGCAAGCTGGTTTTCGTCGTTCTAGGCGTCCATCCGGCGCGTTTGTTCGAGAATTTATAGAAAGTCGTGACATCGTTCGAAATGGCATTATTGGAATTGGTCAGTAATTCTTCCATATCTCCGTCCGTGATGGCAAGCAGCGCTTTTGGGGAAAAATTCCTTGACCGGATCACGTTGGTCAGTTCTTCATGAAGTCCCGCTTGGGCGAGCTCTTGACTGAAGACAATGAGTTGCACGCTGAGCAGGTCGATGTAATTCTCGACGTCGACTCGAATGGCGTTAATCGCTGCGCTGACCGTGGAAGCTTCTCTCGAGACGACCTTGACTGTCAGCTTCCGTTCTGCCGGGATGGGAATCTGCAGCGAAACTTTATAAGCCTTTTCCTGCCCTTTGGATATGCCTATGATGACCGGAATGGAGCGGTGATTTATGTCATGACTGTCCCAGCAGCCGCCGGTCAGCAAGCCGCAACAAAGCCAGACGAAAAGGGAACAAATCCATTTTAACGATCGTTTAGGCACGCGGCAGTCCCCCAACCTTAGTTCGATTGCGGTAGTAGCCCGCGATCAACGCAAGGATCAGCAACATCCCTAAACGAAGGGGTCCTCCCCAGCGCAATTGGTGTTCCAGCGCTTCCAAAGTCGGAATGGAATAGGCGACGACGATTGCAAGCGAAGCCATGACGGCCGGATTCGTGATTAGTCTTGGAACGAACGACGAATTCAGGGCAAGCTGTCTCGTCAGCCATAGCAGGCCGCTTAGGTTTATGAGCGTGCTGAACATGATCGTCATGATATAGAATAATGAGATCCGGTCGAAAAAAAACCATTTTACCCGTACCGTGTCTAGCAGCACGATCAAAGGAAACCGGAGATCTTCCACAACTTCCTGGCCGAGCACGCTTAGGGGAAGATATACGTTTGCGAGGAACAGAAAGAGTGAAACTAACCACGCTCCCCAAAGCCAGCGTTTGGCGGATGCGGAATACGGCCCGAAAAATCCAATCAAGCCGCAGACGTTGACGAAGGCAATAATCGAAGGCAGGATTTTCGGTTCATGCAGGAAAGCCAACGTCGGACGTAGCGGAAAAATCATAAGGTAATTCCCGTACCTCAAGGCAGCAAGGAAGGAGAACAGCATTAAGGGGATGCCGAAGCATCCAATCACCAGCGCCAGCCGCAGCAGAGAATCGCTGTCCGCATAAGCGATGCTCAGCGCGGTGACGAGCAGCAACGCGAATAAAACCCAAAGCGGCGTGGAGGGCAGATACAACATGCTTAACGTTTGGGCATGCCCCCGGATCATGACCCCGATGGCCATCAGGTTGAAGATGATCAGCGGCCAAACAAAACAGAGACGTATCCATGTTCCCGCATGCTGGAATTTGGCGAGCAGATCCGTCTTGTCCTCACGCAAGCCTCCAACCAGCAGACGCAGCAGCGCTCCTTGTATCAGCCAGCCGATGACGATGACAAGCCAATGGCCGGATGACTGGGACTGAATGATGCTCTGCGGGTACACGAACATAAATAGTCCGTATTGTAGTACAAGAAAGAAGGCTCCAACGCTGATTCCGCGGCTCATTCTGTTCACTCCTTTTTCATACTTAGCCTGAATGGAATCATCGGCTGCCGCATAATCGTAGCCGAGCTGATGAACGAGAGGAGGATATAGAACCCGCACACAATGCCGAGCGGCCCGAATATAGCGGCAAAGAGAAGCATTATATACCGCCATAGCCGGATAACGAGCGCAAAGTTATACCCGATGACGGTGAAATTGGCGATGGTGGAAGCCGCGAGGATGATAATCAACAAGCTGCTGACCAGATTCGCCTCGACGACCGCTTGTCCGAGAATGATGCCGCCGACCATCGTCATCGCCGGACCGACGCTCTTGGGCAGCCGAATAAGCGCTTCGAACAGCATTTCGATAATGAACAAGAGCAGTAGCGCTTCGGTCAGTGAAGGATAAGGAACGCCTACTCGGCTCAACGAAATGGAATAAATGAGCTCGACCTTCATGACGTCCGGATTCACCGATATCAAAGCGACATAAGCCGCCGGAGCGGATATGGCGATAATGACGCCAAGAATGCGGAAAGCGACGATCATGAACGCGATGACGGGGGTATACTCCAGGTCGGTATCCGCAATGAACAGGTCGGGCAGCTCCACAGGGAGGACGATGGCTTCCGGATAACCATCGACTAACAAAACGACCCGGCCTTTCTTCAGGAAGTAGGTGACCTCGTGCGGAGACTCCGTTTTGAAAAAGGACGGAATCGGATTCCATTTGGGCCGTCTGCACAGCCAGTTTGAAACTTGCTGGAGAGAGACGAAAGGAGTGTGCGTCTGCGCGCTCAGCGCTTTCTCGATATCGGCCGCGAAAGCTGGATCCGTTACGTGATCAAGTGAAAGCACTATAATCCGCCGTTTCTCACGGGTGCCGATATCGACATGCGTAAACTTCAGGTCTTGAGAGCGAAGCTCACTCCGGATCAGTCCGAGATTGGTTGACAGCTCTTCGATGAATCCCGCTTGCGAAGAGACGAGGATGTTCTGATTATTCGGCGTGCCGACCGGACGGTAAAGATGCCGATCCTCCGACTGCACCCAAGCCGCTCCGGTTCCGCCAGGCTGTAAAATGATGGTCCGGCCGTCAAGGAGGCCGCGAACCAAACCATCGCGCGCTTCCTCCGCGCCAAGCTCACCGAGCAGCGCTTGCCAATTCTCTGCAGGCTCCCGCCCGGCTTCCGACAGACGCCGGGCGGTTGCCGCAACGTCCACAAGACTGGACAACGCGATCATTTCCAGATGGATTCCGCATATTTGAAGAGGCTGAATATGGAAATCCAATGCATTCCCTAGTTGCTCAACGATCTGTTTTCGTTGTGAATTTTCCTTTTTTATAATCATTCCCCATCACCTATCCTCTAGCTTGACCAGCACCATCCAGAATTATGTAAAATATTGCCGATATATCGATTGAACGTGGCGAATTTCAATGAAATCATCTCGCACAAATCGATGGAAGGAGGATGAAGAGTGATTCGCCTGACGAGGGAAGTATTATTCAATTACAACGAAGTGATTTCGGCTTCGGATGTGAAGGGCCATGAACGCTTCAGTGGTGTATCGATGTGCAGTCTTCACGCGCACTCAGCGGATGCTACCGTTTCTAAACAAGTTCGGCATGTGCGAGCCATGCGAGAGGTAATTGCGGGGATTGAGGAGCGTCGTAGTAATCCCCCTACAACCTGGGAGGCAGATTTGGGTCCTCATTAACCTAAACATTCCTGTTAGTCTTAATAAAGGACTCTATCCAAAAAAGTTCATTCCCAAATTAACTGACAATGTTTTTCAACGATCAATTATTAAACTCCCAGCAAACGTAAGGCGAGTTTTACGCTGGAATGTTCTTTATTTTCCGTCAGATAGCTTGCATATGCCCATAAACGGGGGATTGGCTTTTTTGTTACGCTACCCCGAAAATTACTCTTAGCTCAGACCCAAAAATGGCAGCACGAAAACAAGCCCAGCTTTTATGTTTTTTTAAAACTGTTCCACAGCCCCAATGCACTGGTTGCATTGGGGTTTCTTTATATAAATTATCATAGCCTCTGTTATAGGACTTTCAAGAAACCCGGCTATCCTTAATAGGACAGCCGGGTTTCTTGGTTTAATTTAAGAATAATGGTTGCCTGCTGTAATCGTAGTTCCCCATTCACCTATCGGTGTATAGAAACTAAGCTCTCTTCCCAGTAAAAACTCTGCAGCTCTGGTGTAGGGACCTTGACGGTAAGCTTTGGACTCTTCTTCTGCCAGCCAAGTCTCTTTAGAACAGTTCCAAATTTCATAGAAAATAATCTCATCAGGATTATCGACATTCTCATGAACGATTCCGTTTACAAATGTCGGCTCTTTTGACATTGTGTCAAACAAGGGCTTTAGATTATCAAAAAAAGCCTGCTTGTCCGAATTTGGCTTCAATTGAAAACGTGCAATAATTACAGTCTGGTTCGATTGATTCATATTTAAAAACCTCTTTTCCGTTATATTTTTATTGGTAGCACATCAGGAATTATACATCGTACTTTCGGAGAGGTCTGTATGTTAGATTACTTTTAAAAAAGGAACTGCTGCTTTTATATTTATTATTTTGTCAGTTTCTTATGTTGTTATGCTGAGTTGAAAACCTAAAAGCGAAAGCAATTTATCGAAATATCGTCACCGCTACACATCTTGATAGACAAAACATAGCTTTACTTTTATAAAGCATATATAAAAAAAATGCCTTCTATGAATAATGTGAAGAACTGATATATTTACCTAGGCGATCGAAATAAATGCTTTAACGTAAATTAAATCTACGACAGTCACATGAGCAAAGTCCACTTCCGCTGATGAGATCATTATAACAACTCAAATGTACCGTCAAGAAGATCGGCTTCGCAATTTTCAAATCATAGCTGGATTACTTCAGTAAGGGTTCTTATAACAGCGCAGCATAAAGGAGTGGAATTATGAAAGTGGAAATATGGTCGGATATTATGTGTCCTTTCTGTTACATCGGCAAGCGCCGTTTCGAAGCGGCATTGCAGGAGTTCGCACACCGCGATCAAGTCGAGGTCATTCATCGCAGTTTTGAACTGGACCCTACTTCTCCATTGCAAACCGATAAAAATTACTTCGAATATACAGCCGCAAAGTACGGCATTTCGGCGGAAACCTTGGCTAAGCAAAGCCGATCCGTCACGGAACGGGCAAAACAAGAAGGCTTGATTTTTAATTACAATACCGTGAAAAACGCGAATACACATGACGCACACCGTCTGCTTTATTTCGCAAGAGAATTCGGCAAGGAACAAGAATTGCTCGAATTGTTATATAAAGCTTATTTCACGGAATCTCTGCCTATCGGACAACACGAATCGCTTGTGTCGCTGGCCGAACAAGTTGGGCTGGATCGCCAGCAAGCATCAGCGATGCTCGCTGGCACGCAAAATGGGGAAGCTGTTCGAAATGATCAGCTGCTGGCCGCCAGATTAGGCATTCAAGGCGTTCCGTACTTCCTGATAGATGGCAGGCATGCCATCTCCGGCGCCCAACCCGCCAGCACAATGACTCAAGTGCTTGATTCTGCTTGGAAAGAAGCTAAAGCTTCCCGAAATCAATTAGATTCGGACATTTGCAATGGCGGCATTTGTTAATGGCCATTTTGTCCAGGCGCTGAGCTGAAAAAAATGAGTCAGGAAGGAGGAGTGAAAGTGGGACATAAAAGCATTCATCATATGGTCATTTTTAGTCTGAAGCATGCAACGGGTTCGGAGGAGGCTAAAGCCTTCATGCGCGATGCGGAGAGCCAATTGACAAAGATACCGGTCGTAAAGCAGTTCCGCGCTTTTCGGCTAAAACCAAATAACCTTTTGGATTACGGTATTTCTATGGTTTTCGACAGCGAAGAGGATTATCAAACGTATGTGGCGCATCCGCTGCATGATGATTTCGAGGATCGTCGTTGGAAAAAGGAAGCCGCACAGGGTATGGTTATCGATTACGAGATAGGTACAGAAACTTCATGACGATAGTCACTCTCACCACTTATAGTTTTCAGTTATGACATGGATTGGATGCAAGCCAAAAAGGCTGGGGAGAAGGATGGATATATGGATTTAATTACTGTTTCTACTGCACTGATCAAATGGGCGCTCGCCGCACTGGTCGGATGCCTTGGCGTCATTACGCTGCTGGGCGGCGGCTATCTTATATATAAAAAAATTTTTCGCGGAAAAAGAAACATGTCCAAAAAACAATGGGTTGTGCTCAGTCTGCTTGTTGCCTGGTTTTTAGTTGTACTAGGACTAACTACAATCAGCAGGGTTGCAAACTTTACGGGTGATATCAATCTCCATTTATTCAGCGGTTATGTGAATGCATGGAATAAATGGTCCTTCAGTGAGCTGCAGTTGATCCTATTTAACATGCTAATGTTCGTTCCATTGGGCTTTCTGTTGCCACTGCTCATGCGCAGAGCAGAAACCTTTTGGCTAACCTTCCTTGTTACATTGTTAACGACGGGCTTTATAGAAATCATTCAGCTCGTAACAGGGAAAGGGATTTTTGAGCTGGACGATATTTTTCATAACTTGATCGGAGGTCTGGCAGGATACTTCTTCGTTATGGCGATCCTGGTGTGTGCTCGGCAAAAACGCTTTGCGATCCAATTTGTTCTACGGGGTGTAATGATTCCAGCGTTGTTCGGTGCGTTGATTGGCAGTGCAATGATTACGTACCAAGCGAAGGAGTTTGGGAATATGCCTATCCTTCCTGCAATGAAGCAGGATATGGATGAGGTGACGGTTGAAAATAAACTACTCTTGCACGAGGACGCTGATAGGGCTTCGATTTACCGAAATATCTATGCAAAGGATATGCAACGAGGCAGAGATATTGCTGATCAGCTATCCCGGAAGTACGCAGTGAATTTTTCCGATATCATTCGCCGGGAAGGCGATGACAATCGCATTTTTATGGGTGCGGCACCGGATGGTCATGAAGCCGACTTGTATTATCAATATAAGGATGGAAGCTGGCACTTCAGCGCTGGGGATGCGGGGGGAAGTCTCTCGGATCATCAGGCAGCCACATTGAGGGCAGAGATGGAGCAATGGCTTTCGCAAAGCGGCCTGTTGCCTGACAATGCTGTATTCAGCATACAGGACAACAATATTTTGCGATGGGATGCAAAAGAACCTGAGGATCTGGCCCATCAGGATAATGATTTTGTTTCCAGTATAATCATGGTGCAGTTTGCTAAGGATGGGACCCTGAGCGATCTCTTCAATCAAACAATATGGAACAAGTTTGACCGCAAGCTGGAGCTTATCTCCTCTAAACAGGCGTTTGAACAAATTCAAGCAGGTAATTTCTATATGTACTCGCCATTTCAAAAAGGTGATAAGCTTGTCGTGAATGAATATGCTCTGACCTATGTCTACGATACGAAAGGGTATTACCAGCCTGTGTACGAATTCAAAGGATATATCAACAATAACGAACGCCAATGGTATTGCCAGATACCGGCTAGAAAGTAATGCGGGATCTTTTAGAAACAAGCAAATGGTAGTTGTCACAGTCGATCAGAAGGCCGAGAGATTATTTCTCATGGCCTTATTTCCAGTTATCGAGATTCAGAAGTTTTGACGCCGCTTCCACGGACACGGTTATGAGCTATGCCGAATAATCAAGGCTAAGCAAGATAATACGGTGATCTGCTTAACAGCCTTAGAGTAGGAAGTGAACGTGGTCACGGGACTAGGTTGCTGATCAGATTTACATTTACAAAATGTTAAACGTTTCGAAAACATTAGCCTCTCCGCGAAGCTTTATATTTATAAAGCATATTTAAAAAAAGTGCCTTCTTATGAAGGTAATTCATATTTGATATAGTGACTCCATGGCAATCGATTGATAAGGGATCGGATCCATAAAAGTAGTTTGAAAAATGAATCCAA
Source organism: Paenibacillus sp. BK720 (assembly GCF_011761545.1). NCBI lineage: Bacteria > Bacillati > Bacillota > Bacilli > Caryophanales > Paenibacillaceae > Paenibacillus > Paenibacillus sp. BK720. The sequence goes on from NZ_JAASRQ010000002.1 coordinate 419,271, forward strand.
GTGATTAAAGGAGAATGACAACATGAGTAAACCAGTCGTAAATTTCGCAGAGGATCTCGTATGGTTCGATACAATGCCAGGTGAGCAAATGGCTGTGCGTCTTCACAGCAATCAAGTTGGCGGAGCAATATCTGTAGTGGAAGCGCGTGTACCATCTCGGATGGGCCCGCCAAAACATATCCATAACGAACGAGAAGAAACGTTCGAAATCTTGGAAGGAACATTCCGTTTCCAAGTTGGCGATAAGGAGTTTGATGCGACTCCCGGAACAAGCGTCCTAGTTCCCCGCGGTACACCTCATGCATGGGTCAACGCAGGTCCTGACTTGGGGCGGATCTTGTTCATTTTCACACCTGGCGGCATCGACGATTTTTTCCCTGAGATTGGGCGTCATTCTCTCGAGGAAATTGTTCAAATCGCGGCAGATAATGACACAGTGATTATCGGTCCTCCGATGGTTGTGAAGTAAGACTGACGAAAATGACGTAAATCCAAGCGTTCCGCTCGATAATACATTTCTTGGATGGAAGGATATAAAGGACAGAATGGAGTATCTTCGCCTCAAACGACAAGCTGGGGAGCAATGAATGAGCGAAGATGATGGACATACGTTGCAAGTTCGGAGAATGCATATGCCCGAGAGTGAGATTTGGCCAAATAAGGAATAGCCGGGGATTGTGCCGGTTCCTGCAGCAAGGAAAAACAAAAATAGCGGTGCAGGGATAGCCCTCTGCAACGCTATTTTTGTGAAGAATCACCTTTTTATTTAGTATGCAGGCCGTTCCTACAGTCAGCCCTTACGTTTTAATTACTTGCCTGTTACAGGGTCCGTGTTAGGATTCCAATTGTTCAGAGGATCCATGCGGAAACGGGTTAGTACTGTGCTGCTTATTTTCCATACACCATCTACACGACGATAGGTTTCGCGATATTGTCCATATCCATTATGTCCGGGATATGCATTTTCCGCATCAGGGAAAGTCAATAAATCCTCCATGGACCAAATACCCTTTGCGTTATCCTTATCGATTATCTCGATTTCCGGCATATGCCCATGGTGAACCGTAGGTGCACGGCCCACAAGGTCCCCAATCATTTTTCCGTAAGCCATACCGCCCATGTCAGAGAAGTCTTGCCCTTGGGCAATGATTTTAGCATCCGACGTAAATAGCTCCCCAAACTCCGTCCATTTTTTTTCATCAACAAACCGGAAATAACGAGCTCTTAACTGTTTGATTTGCTCGATATCTTCTAGGCGCTGATACTTCTCTTCAAGTTCCGTAATTTTATCTAATAGCTGTTGATCTGTATTTACTGACATATGATCACGTCCTTAATCGATTAATTTATATTTGTGGTATCTACATCTTTTCGTGACGATACTCCGAAACGAGTCGTTAATGGGTCAAAATCGACTACAAGAAAGTGAATGTTATTTTGTACCGCATATTGGAACAACCTCTCATTTAGGATGGTAATTGAGATTCAATTGCCTCGAGATCAACTATAACAGGTATCCATTGCTGTCGTAAGAAGGCAGTTTTTTTAAACATGCTTTACAAAGATAAAGTGATGCATAGGCATCATGAATAAAAAGAAACCCCAGCAGACGCTCTTCTCGAGTGTTTGAAGGAGTTTCGATTGGTAATGGATATTAGATTTTATTTTGTAGGTTTGCCTGTTACAGGATCTGTATTCGGGTTCCAGTTTTTAAGAGGATCCACACGGAATCGCTTAAGTTCCGTACTGCTGATTTTCCAGACACCATTTTCTTTTCTATAGGTTTCTCTGTATTGGCCGTACCCATGATGCCCTGGGTATGCTCCTTTCTTATCGGGAAAGGTTAATAAATCCTCCATTGCCCAAATACCCTTAGCATGATTTTTATCGATGATCTCTATTTCAGGCATATAACCGTGATGAACCGTCGGCGCTTTACCCACTAGATCTCCGATCATTTTGCCGTAAGCCGTTCCGCCGCCCTTTGAATAATCCACGCCATCTGAAATGATTTTCGCATCAGCCGTAAATAACTCTCCAAATTCCTTCCACTTTTTCTCATCAATAAAGCGGAAGTAGCGGGCCTTTAATTGCTTAATTTGTTCCATATCTTGCAATCGTTGATATTTGCTATCAAGCTCGGCTAATTTAGCTAATTGTGCCTGTACATTGACATTTGCCGTTTGTTGTTGCGCCTTTATAACTTGTTCTGATTGAGTACTTTGCTTTTCCACGCCTTTTTGATTCGCGCAGCCTGATAGTACAGCAGTTAGCATGATCGTGCCCAGTATTAGAATGACGGGTAAATAGGATTTGTTCATTTTCAACATATGATCACTACCTTTGTGTGTATTGGTAATAACTTCGCCATGATCCTCGGAGTCCCGAGGGCAGTTTTGTTTTCCTAATCAGACGTATTTTCTTCAACCGAATTCTTTTTCATTCATTTTAAAGTTAGCTATGGATTGAAACTCTGTACCAACATTGCAGACAACCTCTTCTCACCAATTTATTAAGGATTCGGTTTTCCTCCGGTTTTCCTCGAGGTCTACTATAGCAGGTCTTATTTTCCACCATAAGAAGGCTATTTTTCTAAACATGCTTTATTTGAATAAAGTCGCTCGCAAGCTTGAGATTGTGGTCCAAGGGAAGAGAATAGCTTTATTTTTCTAAAGTATATTTAAAAAAATAACCTCCTTATGAAAGTTAAGAATCCCTGTTATAGTTGTGGCCAAGGCAATAAAACTTGACTAGAAGGCAAAAGAAGAGAGGTTGTTAGTCATGTAGCGAAAGTATCTGAATTGGATCACAGTCCGATGGTATTGAATGTTTGAAAGTCTTTATTAACAAATTTCAATATAGATAAAATAGGAGTGAATAAAGTGAGTGATCGTATTTCAAAAGCGAATATGCTTTTGCTTATAATAGTATGTTTTGCGCAATTCATCGAAGTAATGAACAGTTCTACGGTCGTCGTCGCGTTACCGTCCATTCAAACGGCACTTCATATGCAAGCAAATGACTTACAATGGATCGTCACTTCGTATGTGCTTACCTTCGCGTGTTTTCTGATGATTGGAGGACGCGCCAGTGATTTACTTGGCAGAAAACGCGTTTTGCTGGTAGGTCTGGGCATATTTGCGCTTGCCTCTTTGACAGGCGCTCTGTCAATGAATCCGGTTTGGTTAATCGCAAGCAGAGCCATACAAGGAGTAGGGGCGGCGCTGTCTATTCCGGCGGCAATGTCGCTCATTAGTAATAACTTCCCCGCAGGAGCACAACGTAACAAAGCGTTTGGTATATTCGGCGCATTAGGTTCCGGGGGAGCGGCGGCAGGATCGATCGTCGGCGGTTTGCTGACTGATTCTGCAGGCTGGAGATCGTTGTTTTATCTAAATGTTCCATTGGCATTGCTGCTTATCGTTGGATTGATATTTGTTAAAGTAAGTCCTTCTGTTAAAGCTGAAAAGCAATCCATTGATTTTATGGGATTAATATCTGTATTGGCGGGGATTTTTATCCTCGTCTACAGCATTTCAATGCCTGATGTGAACGGAAGCTGGCCAATATCGAAAATCATCATGCTGATTGTGGGGGTATTCGTACTCCTGTTGTTCGTAGCGATCGAGAAATATGCCAAAAATCCGCTTATGCCGCTTCGCCTCTTTAAATTCAGGTCGCTTCTTATATCAAATTTCATTGGTTTTCTAATGTTTTCATACGTTAGTGGTTTCAATTACTTTTCGACTTTATATTTTCATGAACTTGGCTATTCCTCTTTAAAGGTTGGTTTAGCTTTCTTGCCACTAGGAATGACTGCTATCGTAGTCACACAAATCACGCCGTTCTTCATGCGTAAATTTGGTGCCAAAAAAGTTCTGGTTATTACGCAGCTTATCAACGCGCTTGGCATGTTCTGGTTAAGTGATATGGACATGACTAAGGGCTATGCAACATTTATTCTTCCGGCCTTCATCATTCTCGGTTTGTCGGTGGGCGCATCCTACACGGCGGTAATAGTCGGATCCGTACAGGATGTAAAACCCGAGGAACATGGTATTGCCGGAGGGATTGTAAATACTTTCTTGCAATTAGGAGGAAGCCTGGGTTTATCCATTCTTGCCACAGTTGCAACTACCGTTACCACGTCAGCGCATCATGAAATGGCGAGCGATGCGTTATTGTTGGGCTTTCGAACGGCACTAATCGTAAGTGGTGCATTTGCTGTCATTGCAGTGATCCTCGCATTAATAAGCGGAGGAAAAAGTAAGCATACGGTTTCCGTTTCACAAGAAATGCATATTTAATCTGCCGGTATCGCGCAGAAGCTTCAGTAGCCTTAAAAATACAGCATAAAATGAGAGGATGTTTTAATTAATGAATATCGAGGCAAAAAAAACGGAATTAATGTCTACATTTCATTTCAGACATGCGACTAAAGAATTCGATTTGACAAGAAAAATTACGAATGAGGATTTTGAGTTTATTTTAGAGGCTGGCCGGCTTTCACCAAGCTCCGGAGGTAACGAGCCATGGAAATTCCTGGTTGTTCAGACGCCGGAATTTAGAAAAGAGCTAGCCCCACACGTTACCGGTGCTGTCCGTTCGTTGCCTACAGCTAGTCACTTTGTGATCATCTTGGCGAGGAAGGGACTTACCTTCGATTCTCCATACGTCGTGGAACAGCAAACGAAAGTGAAAAAGATGCCTGTTCATGTGTATAACAGCATGCGGGACGCATATGCGCAATTCTACGGGGATCTTAAGCTCGATACGGAAAGGGCGCTGCTAGACTGGTCATCGAAGCAAACCTACTTGGCTATGGGTAACATGATGACTGCCGCTGCACATATTAACATCGATTCGTGTCCAATTGAAGGTTTCGATTTAGATGCAGTGAATGAATTACTCGAGAAAAAAGGACTGCTCGGCAACAACGAATTTGGTTTGAGTGTTATGGTGGCTTTCGGCTATAGATCAAAGGAGCCGGTTCGTGCCAAAACAAGACGCCCAATGCAGCAACTCGTTCAATTCGTATAATACCGTAAAAATAATGAGGGGGTTTCTTAAAGGTCAACCATTTTGGCCCTTAGGAAACCTTCTTCTTTGTAACCATCATTTTAAGCGGCCAAACAAAAATAACGCGCACCGATTGAGTACCGGTGGGCGTTTGAAGACCATTGACGTTATATTATTTTAAAACCGGCGCTTCCCATTCGTTTTTCCATCGATGTATTTCATTAAACACGTCTGTAAAAGCTTTTCCCTTTTCAGTAATGGAATACTCCACTGTGACCGGTACGGTAGAAAATACTTCTCTTTTTATCATTTGATGTTCTTCTAAATTGCGCAAGGTATCCGTTAATCCCTTTGTATTAATGTTCCCTAAACTTCTTCGTAAATGGTTGAACCGCTGAGGTTCTTTTAATAACTCCGTTATGACAAGAAATGTCCATTTTCCTGAAAGGAATTGCAACACCTCAGAAATTGATGTAATGCAATCAAGATCAAACTTCGAGGACTCCAATTTTATCATCTCACAATCAATTATAATGTTAGCCTAATATTTAAAGTATCTAATTTAAAGTATAGTGCAAAAAAATGCGATGTCACTGGAAGAAATATGCCAATTATAAAAGGACATGATTACATGCATGACCAATTGTCCTAGTATTATGAGTCCATGTCTGTTTCCTTATTCGAAATTCAAGCCCATAAAAAGCGGTAATAAATGATTAAGACAGTGCAGGCACTTTAGATTTATAAAGCATATTTAAAAAAAGTGCCTCCTTATGAAATAAATCAATACCTGTTATAGTTGTCCTCGAGGTACGACATAGCCCGTCACTTTAAACAAGCATGGAGGTTACACCTATGACAATTCAAAACGACTTTGGCCTTCAAACCCCCATAGCATCCGGGTTTGGTCCAAGAACGACTGCACAGACGATAATTGGGGAACAGGACCTTCGCGGAAAAATGGCTATCGTGACAGGTGGTTATTCCGGACTCGGACTCGAAGCCGTCAAAGCCCTTGCTTCTGCCGGGGCACGGGTTATTGTTCCCGCTCGCGCGTTGGAAAAAGCACAAACAGCACTTGAGGGAGTGTCCGGTGTGGAACTCGAACGTTTAGATCTTATGGATCCAGCCTCGATTGATGCGTTTGCAACGCGTTTTCTTGCTTCTGGCAGGCCTTTACACATTCTTCTTAATGCCGGGGGAATAATGGCAGCTCCGCTTGTTCGTGATTCCCGGGGGTTTGAGTCTCAGCTTGCAACCAATCATTTGGGACATTTTCAACTGGCGTTAAGGTTATGGCCGGCGCTTGAGAAGGCAAAAGGCGCAAGAATTGTTTCAGTCTCATCGCGTGCCTTGCAACTCAGCGCTTTTGATTTTGTGGATCCGAATTTTAACTCGGGCGAATATGACAAATGGCTTGCTTACGCCAGATCCAAAACAGCCAACGCTTTGTTTGCCGTTGCAATGGACAAGCGCGGAAAGCCTCACGGAGTGCGAGCATTTTCGGTTCATCCAGGCACGATCGCCACAGATTTGGCCCGTCATTTAACGGATGACGAATTGCGTGCAATGGGCGCTTTAAACGAACAAGGTGAGCGTGTTTTTACCGAGTATAACGATGAAATCAAAACGATTGAAGAAGGGGCGGCCACTTTGATTTGGTGCGCCGTTCATCCTCAGCTGGACGGAAAGGGCGGGGTCTATTGCGAAAACGGAGATATTGCAGGCATGACGGACACGCCTTACACTCCCGGCGTATTTGAGTGGGCGGTTGATCCCAAAGAAGCGGAAAGACTATGGAAATTAAGTGAGCAATTAATTGGCATAAAATTTGAAAACTAAGGCCATCGTATATATTTCATATTTCAAAATATAAGAAACAGCCTGCTGAATGCTCAGCAGGCTGTTTCTATGATCATTGCGGGAATGATTTGCTTCGCTTATTCACTAGACAAATATCTGGTTGATTTTGGAATAGAGATCTTATGCGTTGCTAGGAGCATGGCTTTACTTTTATAAAGCATATATAAAAAAACAGCCTTCTTACGGATGGGGATAATAGCTGTTATAGTTGGCCCGTAACGTTTTATTCCCTCTAATGACGCTGCACGTGATGGAGCTAAGAATAAATTCGAAGTATTCGGATTCATTCATCCATTAATTAAAATGTTACAAAGAAGTTACATCTTGTATGTATTTTTGAGATATGTTTTTTGCATGATTAGTTTAGCGCTATTAACTGAACCAAAGTTTACAAGGTGATATGGATAATACATTACGGAATAGCCAGTGGTTCGAATTTTTAATATGCAGGCTAAGTAGGTGAACGAAGATGGAACATGGGAGCTTAGGTATTATTGGAGGAATGGGTCCCAAAGCGACCTCGGTTTTTTTTGAAAAAATAATAAATAAAACGAATGCGGATCTGGATCAGAACCACATTAATATCATTATTCTTAATCATACAAGTCTTCCTGACCGGACCGATGTTCTTCGAAAGAAGGAAGGGGATCTATTTTTAAATAAAATATCTAAAGACATGGCTCTCCTTCATAATGCCGGTGTGTCCAATATTGCAATACCCTGCAACACCGCACATTGCTTTTATGATGAGATGCAGGAAATGACCCCCATTCCCATTATAAACATGGTTAACGAGACACTTAAGCTCGTGACGGATAAGTTTGGATCAGGCAGTAAAATAGGGATTTTAGCGACTGATGGAACCTTGCATAACGGGGTATATAGCAAAGAATGTGAAAGATTGAACCTTAAACTATACAAGCCGAATGAAGAAATACAGAAACGTATCATGAGTATCATTTATGAGAAACTGAAGAAAAATCAACAGGTTAAGCCAGCAGAAATCGAGGAGATAATAGAGAAGCTGCTGAGCGACTTCGGTTGTGACTGTGTCGTAATTGCTTGCACGGAATTATCAAGTATACCATTGCGGCAAAATATTAAAAGATATTGTATTGATGCTATGGATGTACTCGTAGAGCAATCAATTCTTCGTTCAGGTAAAAGAGTTATAACTTCTGATTTTACATAATACATGCATGACGGAAAGATATAACTTCTTCAATGATTTAATGGAGTCAAGAGCTGGTTCAAAAGGGGTTTATTATGATGAAAGTACTTGTTGTGGAAGACGACTTCAGCATTTCTAGTGCCATAACTTATGCGCTTGAGCGAGAAGGCTACACGGTCAGAACCGCTGCTGACGGGGAGGAAGCTCTAGAAAAAGCGGAAGCATTTAAACCCGACGTAATTATTCTTGACATTATGATGCCTAAAATGAACGGATATGAGGTTTTCCGTAAGCTTAATCAGAAAGAACGGCCAGGCGTGCTTTTGCTGACTGTGAAAAACGATATCGTAGACAAGGTGCTTGGCCTGGAATTAGGTGCGGATGATTACATGACCAAACCTTTTGATATCCGGGAGGTGCTGGTCCGAGTAAAGGCATTATACCGTAGGAGAAATTTTGCATATGACAATAGTAATGAGCTTGAGAAAGTAAATATTGAGATGGGTGGTTTATCGATTCAATTATATAGTCGGACGGTGAGGATGGATGGTCAAGAACTAGACTTGACGCTAAAAGAGTTTGACCTTCTCGTTGAGCTTGCATGTAATCCTGATCGGGTATATTCCAGAAAGGTGCTGCTGAAGAAGGTATGGGATATTAATTATGCCGGGGGAACCAGAACGGTAGATATTCATATCCAAAGGCTCCGCAAGAAGCTTGGAAGATGGCAAGGGCTCATTCAAACGATTAACGGAATTGGTTATAAAATTATTCCTGTAACACTAGATAATGAATGATGGGTGCTGAGAACTGTATTAGGACCCCAAAAGTTTCATTTAGAGATGAAATCTAATGTGCGCGGTTTTGCAGGTTATATCAAGGGAAAGGAGAGATCAGGTGGCTAAATTAGATTTCATCCCCGCCATATCATTTCCAACTGGCAGCAAGAGCAAGACAAGGACATTTCTGTCTTCATACAGTACTTGAAAAAATACGATGTAGCTGTTCAATGAGCCGGTTTTCATAAAAACCTTCATTCAAGCACGAGCATTCGTGTAGGAATGAAGGTTTTTCTTTCAATAAGGCTTCACCACAGCTTCGTACAATTCCAAGATGATGAGGTGATCCCCATGTTTCTAGAATATACAAATCTAACTGGATAGCCTTCGGCAATCTGCCGACCTTATCCGCCTGTTACACCGGAAAGACAGCTGGATGCGTGATCGAGCATTGTCCAAGTTTATTACCAAAGAATTAGGCGTGCGATTCGTCTTCATGATTTCTCTATGAACAGCCGTTCGGAGCACGCTGACTTGATCGTACCGCCGGACAACGTAATGGACCGATGCACGAGCACGTCCAAGGCGTCGATAAAGTAAGGCCGCACGGATTCGCCTAATTCGATGCACGATAATTCCGTGCACGCGAGAACGAGGCCGTCGCATTTTTCCCGCTGGAGCATTTCCGTCATGATACCTTCGAGTACACGAGCATCCGAGTGTCCGGTTTTTTTGATATCTTCATAGATGATGCTCATAATGCTTTGTTGCATGCCCGGGCTCGGGATAACCGGCTCAAGGCCGTATTGCCGCAGGACATTCGAATAGATATCGGTTTGAAGGGTGGCGTCGGTCGCGAGAATGCCGATTTTACGATTCGCTTTATGCTTCGCGAGCAGTTCCTCGACCGTTTCTTTTACCATGTTGACGATCGGAATAGCCGTCATGCCTTGAATGTCGTCGAAGAAACGGTGCGCCGTATTGCAAGGCATCACGATGTTAGACACTTTCGCATGCTCAAGCAGCGCGATGTCCGCTTGGATGAGCCGCAGGAATTGCCGATCTTTCCGTTCAAGGATCGAGCTCGTTCGGTCAGGCAATGACGCATGATTCAGAATAATCATGTCGATATGGTCTTGATCCGCGTCCGCTTCGGTGAATTCAATAACTCTGTCGTAGAAGACGGATGTCGCCTTCGGTCCCATCCCGCCTATTACGCCTAATTGAGGTCGTTTCATCATCTCTACCTTATTTTGTATTATCATCTTTTTCGTAAAATTTCGACTGAAATGCTATTAAAGCTTTTCAATGAAATGAAAATTCTTGAATTCCGTAATCCGGTTTTGGCTATAGTATATTGAAATGAATTGAAATTATTCGTAAAGATTCGACAGGAATGGAGTTGCCGCATGCGCACAAGACGAACTAGACGCACTAGACGAAGCAAGGTCATCTTAGGAGTTGCCTTCGTTCTTATTGCCGCGTTGGTTATTTGGACTTCGATGGACAGCATATCGGCGGATAACAAGCCCTCAGCCACGCCGACTGCCACACCGGCCGCAGCGTCTGCTGCCACGCCGGATACCAAGGCTGATACGGAGCCGCCCGCAATCACGGGAGTCCAAAATTTAACCGTTTTTATCGGAGACCGCGTTTCTTACAAGACCGGCGTAACCGTTAAGGATAATCACGATACGAACGTCGCTTTGGCCGTAGATACGAGCGGCGTCAACCTAAAGAAAGCCGGCGTTTACAACATTACGTATAGGGCCCAGGACGCCGCAGGCAATGCTGCCCAAGCGGAAGCTACCGTAACGGTCAAGGTAAAGCCTGCGAGCCCCCTCAACGAAGAAGAATTGAATAAACTGGCGGATACCGTACTCGCCAAGATCTTGACGGAAAACATGACGGAAGTCGACAAATTATGGGCAATCTTCAAATGGACCAAGTACAACATCGGCTATGTCGACAGTTCCAGCCACACCGATTGGCGAAAAGGCGCCCTTCAAGGGTTTAAACAAGGTACGGGTGACTGCTTCGTGTATTACGCCACTGCAAAGATACTGTTGGAGAGAAGCGGCTTCGAAACGCAAACCGTGATTCGGGACAAGGGCAGAAAAACGAAACATTTCTGGAGCTTAGTCAAAGTCGATGGCGCCTGGTATCACTTCGATACCACTCCCACGATCAAAAAGAATACGACTTTCCTGCTTACGGACGCAGAACTGGCATTATTCAATAAGCAATTTAAGAACTACTACCTATTCGATAAGACTAAACATCCGGCAACGCCGACCAAACCGCTCAAAGAAAGAAGCAAGTATCTAAAATAAGAAAGGCAAGGTTTGCCTATGCAGTTCAATGTCATGGAGTATTTAGAGCATACGGTACGAAGAGTGCCGGACAAAACAGCTTACGCGAACGACGAATTCGGCCTTACGTTCCAAGCAGTGTACGGGCAGTCCAGAGCGATCGGCACGTTTCTGAACAAGCACAATTTGCAAAAGCAACCGATCGTCGTATTTATGAACAGGAGTCCGAAAGCGATCGCGGCTTATTACGGCGTTATCTATAGCGGCAATTTCTACGTACCGCTAGACGACGAGATGCCACGCACCCGCATCGAGACGATCGTTAGGAAGATAAATCCCGGCGCGATCATCTGCGACGAGTCGACGAAGGAAAGCGCCGATGCCATCGACTTTCAAGGGAATGTGCATCTGTTCGACGACCTGATTCAAGGTCCTGTCGACGACGAGGCATTAACCCGAATACGTCTTTCCGCCTTGGATACGGATCCTGTGTACGTCGTCTTCACGTCCGGCTCAACGGGCGTTCCGAAGGGCGTCATCGCCAACCATAGATCGGTTATCGATTATATCGAAAACTTATCCGACGTGCTTTCGCTGAGCGAAGACACGATATTCGGGAATCAGACGCCGCTGTATCTCGATGCTTGCTTTAAAGAGCTATTCCCGACCCTGAAGTTCGGAGCGACGACGTATATCATCCCGAAAAGCCTGTTTATGTTCCCGCTCAAATTGGTGGAGTTCCTGAACGAGTATCGCATAAACACCGTATGCTGGGTCGTATCGGCGTTAACGATGATCTCTTCCTTCAAAGTGCTGGACAAGCTGGTTCCGCAATTTCTGCATACCGTCGCGTTCGGCAGCGAAGCATTCCCGGTGAAACAATTCAATCTGTGGAGAAGCGCGTTGCCTAACGCGAGATTCGTTAACTTATACGGCCCTACCGAAGCGACAGGCATGTCTTGTTACTACAAGGTGGAACGGGCGTTCGAGGAACACGAGATTTTACCGATCGGCAGGCCGTTTCGGAATACCGAAATCCTCTTGCTTGGTGCAGGCGATCGCGAAGCCGCTCCCGGGGAAACCGGAGAAATTTGCATTCGAGGCACTTGCCTGACGCTGGGTTATTACGGGGATTTCGCTAAGACGAACGAAGTTTTCGTACAAAATCCGTTAAACGCTCTATATCCCGAACTGATCTACCGGACGGGGGATTTGGGCAAATACAACGAGCGCGGCGAGCTGATGTTCGTCTCGCGCAAAGATTACCAGATCAAGCATATGGGGTATCGCATCGAGCTCGGAGAAATCGAGGCGAACGTCAGTCGGCTGGAAGGCGTCAGGAGCGCTTGCTGCGTTTACGACAAAACCACGGAGAAGATCGTCTTATTCTTCGTAGGCGAAACGGACGCCAGATCGATCGTCAAAGAACTGAAGCTGCAGCTGCCGAAGTATATGATTCCCAATCGGATTGAGCCATTAGACGCAATGCCGCTCACGACGAACGGAAAAATCGATCGCGTTTACCTCAAAGAAGCTTGCATGAAGAAGGGGAGTTAAGCACATGGATGAATTATTGAAAATATTGGAAGATATGCACCCTGACGTCGATTTTCGTCAATGCGATACGCTAATCAAGGATAAAGTGTTGGATTCTTTCGACATCGTCACGCTGCTTGCGGAAATCGACGGCGAATTCGGCGTGACGATTCCCGTGGAGGAAATCACGCCCGATAACTTCAATTCCGCTCAGGCGCTGTACGCGTTAATCATCAGACTATCCGACGATTTATAGGGGGAGATCATGCTTTTCACCTCATACGGTTTCATTCTCTTTCTCGTTGTCTTGTTCGTCTTCTATTACCTCATTCCGAGAAAATACCAGTGGGTATTGCTTCTCATCGCGAGCTATTTGTTCTATGCGTTATCCGGGCTTCAATTTCTTGCTTATATCGCGGCGACGACGGTTTGCGTTTATTATGCCGGACGCCGAATCGGCGACTTGGTGCAGACCGAATCCGCGTATTTGCGGGAACATAAGCAAGAATTAACCAAGCCCGAGATCAATGAATATAAATCCAAGATGAAAGGAAGAAAACGGATCCCGATGCTGCTGGCCTTGTTCGTGGCCTTAGGCATTCTTGCTTTCGTCAAATATACCGATTTCGCGATCGCGAACATCAATCTCATCGCCCGGGCTTTCGGAAGCGAAGGCGGCATTTCCTTCTGGACAATCGCCGTTCCGCTCGGCATTTCCTTCTATACGTTCAAGAGCGCGGCTTACCTGATCGATATTTACAGGGGGAAATTTCCGCCGGAGCGCAATCTGTTCAAGTTCGCGCTGTTCGTTTCCTTTTTCCCCGAAGTCATACAAGGACCGATTAGCCGATTCGATCAATTGGGCAAGACGTTGTACGGCCCGCACGACTTCGACGGCCGCAACGTAAAGTTCGGCTTGCAGCGAATCGCATGGGGATTTTTCAAAAAGCTGGTCATCGCCGATCAACTCACGGTGGGCGTTCGGACGATTTTCGACGATCCCGATCACTATAACGGTGCGTTCGTGCTGGTTGGCATGTTGTTATACGCGTATCAGCTGTTGGCCGACTTTTCAGGCGGTATCGATATTACGATCGGGATTGCCCAGGTGCTCGGCGTCAAGGTTCAGGAAAATTTCCTGAGACCGTATTTCGCCAAGTCGATCACGGATTACTGGCGCAGATGGCATATTTCGATGGGCGCTTGGTTCCGGGATTACGTCTTCTTCCCGATGTCCGTCTCGAAGCCGATGCTTGCCCTGTCGAAGTTCTCCCGCCGGCGGTTCGGCAACGCGATCGGCAAACGCGCTCCCGTGTATCTAGCGACTTTAACGACCTGGTTCGCCACCGGCATTTGGCACGGTTCCAGCTGGAACTTCATCGCATGGGGACTGGCGAACGGTATCATCATTCTTATCTCGCAAGAACTGGAACCGTTCTACGATTGGTTCCATGGAAAGTTTAATGTGAAGCATACGTTCGGATTCCGCTCTTTCCAAGTCGTGCGGACGCTGCTGCTGATGAGCTCGATCCGGCTGTTCGACTGTTACATGGACGTGCCGCTGACGTTCAAGATGTTCGGGTCCATGTTCACGACCTTCAATTATCGAGTCTTATTCGACGGTTCGCTGCTTCATCTGGGCATCTCTTTTAGTCACTATGTCTTAATCCTGTTGAGCCTAGCGGTTGTCGGAATCGTCAGCTTGCTTCAAAGAAGCGGGAGCGTGAGGGAGAAGATAGAGGCGCAGCCGATTGGCGTAAGGTATTCGCTTTACGGCATGCTGATCCTCTCGATTCTGGTCTTCGGGGCTTACGGCGTCGGTTATGACGCGAAGCAATTTATCTATAATCAGTTCTGATTTCAAAGGAGGGATGAGGGGACATTGGTACGGAAGAAGCTTATAATCGGAGCCGTCGCGATCGTTCTGCTGCTCGGCTCGTTGTATGTGCTGCAACGCCTGCTTATGCCCAAATACGTATCCGGCATCGTCGAGGGTTCGCTTATCGGCGAATATTACAAAGAGAAACGCAAGGATTTCGACGTTATATTCCTCGGGGACTGCGAAGTGTACGAGAATTTCTCGCCGGTAACGCTGTGGGAGAAATACGGGATTACGAGCTATATCCGCGGCAGCGCGCAACAGTTGATCTGGCAGTCGTACTATTTGCTGGAAGAGACGCTGAAATACGAGAAGCCGAAAGTCGTCGTCTTTAACGTTCTCGCCATGCAGTACAACGAACCGCAAAAAGAAGAATATAACCGCATGACGCTCGATGGGATGCAACTCTCGGCAACCAAGCTGAAGAGCATTCAAGCGTCCATGATGAACAGCGAGCATCTCGTCGATTACCTAGCGCCCTTATTGCGTTTTCATTCCAGATGGGATCAATTAAGCAAAGACGACTTCACGAATTTGTTCGGCAAGGAGAAGTTATTCCACAATGGGTATTATATGAGAGTAGACGTGAAGCCGGCGGGAAGAGTTCCGAGAGCTCCGAGGCTTCCCGATTACCGATTCGGTTCCAACGCCTATAGCTACTTGGATCGATTGACGGAATTGTGCAAAGAAAATGGTATCCAACTCGTATTGGTCAAAGCGCCGACGATCTACCCGCATTGGCACGACGAGTGGGATACCCAGATGGAGCAGTACGCTGCGGCCCACGATTTAACCTACATCAATTTTCTGAAGCACATGGACGATGCCGGAATCGACCTGCAGACGGATACCTATGACGCGGGCCTGCATCTGAACGTATACGGAGCGGAAAAGCTAGCTGCGTACTTCGGAGCATTCCTGGCGGATACTTACCGTCTGCAAGATCATCGTACTGACAAGACGTGGAGCGGGATCTGGCAAAAGAAAATCGACTTTTACGATCGGATGAAGCAGGATCAATTGGACGAGCTCGCCAAATACGGATACCTGAAACGCTATAAAGTCGAAACGTGATAAGAATGGATGAAGGAGTGTTTACGTTGAAAAAAGCAAGTATAGGGCTGATCGCCCTCCTAATGGTACTATCCGGTTGCGGGAACAAAATGACGGAGGAGG
Organism: Paenibacillus sp. BK720; assembly: GCF_011761545.1. Classification (NCBI taxonomy): domain Bacteria; kingdom Bacillati; phylum Bacillota; class Bacilli; order Caryophanales; family Paenibacillaceae; genus Paenibacillus; species Paenibacillus sp. BK720. The sequence goes on from NZ_JAASRQ010000002.1 coordinate 435,006, forward strand.
GATCCGCGTCGCCTAGCGCGTTGACGCAGACGGAAGGAGCCGCTGCTTCGCCAGCTTCGACCCAGGCTTCCGGGACGCCTGAACAAGCAAGCGGCGAAGGCTACGTGTTTGAGGCGAACGGAATCCCGATTCCGATGCATGCCGAAGCGGCGCCGATCTTGAAGCAACTGGGAAAACCGCAAAGTTATTTCGAATCGCAAGCCTGCGCTTTCCCGGGACTCAATAAAATTTACCAATACAGCAGCTTCGACGTGTATGCCTACGAGAAGGACGGGGTCGATTATATCGCGTCCGTCATTCTGTTCGACGATACGGTGGCCACCAAGGAAGGCGTCACCTTGTTCAACAAGAAAAGCGACGTGATTAAAGCCTACGGCGACAAGTTCACCAACAACTTGAATTTGTACGTCTATGACCAAGGCAAGTCCCAATTACGGTTCGTCATCGAGAACGATCAAGTGACCTCGATCGAGTATTTGGCCAAGATTTGATCGGAATCGTAAGCATGAGTATAGACGCCATCGGGGCCGGAGTACTTCCCTCGATGGCGCCTTACTATGTAACGTGACTTTAATTTTCTAAAGTATATTTAAAAAAATAGCCTCCTTATGAAAAAAATAAAGAACTGCTATAGTGGACTCCGAGGCAATTGAAGCACTTGAAGAGGATGTTGCAAATGAGTCAAGCACGTCCAGAAAGCATTCGCCTTATGCAGTACCAGAAATCTGTAGGAAGGAAGGAATACTTATGGCACAAATTCGAATTCGCAATACGGACGAGCGCATTGAAGCTGAAGATCAAGTGCTTGACTTTCTAGACAAGCAGGAAATCTTGTATGAGCATTGGGATTCTGCTAAACTCCCGGAAGAGCTTAAGGAGAAATTCTTACTGAACGACGAAGAGAAGCAGCAAATTCTCGCGATCTACGATTCCGAGATTAAAGATCTGGCAGCTCGACGCGGCTACAGGATCTGGGACGTTATTACCTTGTCCGAGGCCACGCCAAACTTGGAGGAGCTGCTGCAAAAATTCGAAGCAGTACACACGCATTCCGAAGATGAAATCCGGGCCATTACGGCGGGTAAAGGAATTTTTATCATTAAAGGCACGGATGATATCGGCTATTTTGACGTTGAACTCGAGGCTGGCGACGTCATCTCCGTTCCGGAGTCGAAGCCCCATTTCTTTACGCTGATGGACAACCGAAAAATTGTAGCAGTTCGCCTCTTCATCGAGACGGAAGGATGGGTAGCTTCTCCTTACAACGATCCCGAGTTTGTGAAAGACATCGGCTAATTACAGTACATCGTTGAACATGACATAAAGCTAAACAACCAACGCTCATTAGGGTAATGATTTAATACATGCATATTGGAGTGATGATGATGAGTACGTTCGTGCTAGTACATGGATCGTGGCATGGAGCCTGGTGCTGGGAGAAAATAATTCCCAGATTAGAAGAAGCGGGGCACCGGGTAATCGCTTTGGACCTGCCTGGGCATGGTCAAGATCATACGCCCGTATCACAGGTGAATTTAAAAAGTTATACGGACAAATTAAGCGCTATTCTGGAAAAGGAGTCAGGGAAGGTCATTTTGGTAGGTCACAGTATGGCGGGGCTTGTCATCAGCCAGACAGCCGAGTACCTGCCTGAAAAAATTGAGAAGCTTGTTTATTTATGCGCTTATCTTCCAAAAAATAATCAGACGTTGATTCAAATTGCTCAAAACGAGAAAAAAGAAAAAGAATCTCCTTCTATTGTTATCATAAGCGAGGATGAAACGTGCATGAATCTAAAAGACGAACGGATAAAGGATTCATTTTACGGCGATTGCGTGGAAGATGACATAATTAAAGCAAAGGAAAAACTTTGTCTAGAGCCGCTGGCCCCATTTTTTACACCCGTGCAACTCACGGACGCTAGATTCGGAAGGATTCCTCGCGTTTATATAGAAACTTTGAGAGATAAAGCTATTTCCATTGCTTTACAAAGAGATATGTATAACGAGTATCCGAATAATCGGATTATTACATTGGATTCAGACCACTCGCCATTTTTTTCACATCCAGACGAGTTAACCTCTCATTTCATTCAGTTAACATTTTAAACGATTATTATACAAAAAGCCCCTAGCTGGGGCTTTTTGTGTGCAAAATTTAAAACAATACATAGGACCGCTTGTTTTTATTTTCGGGAATATTAGTTAAACAATCGCGGAGTTTCCTCCCATAATCGGAGTGCAATTGCTTTATCGATCGCCCATGCTTTAACACCCACGGTCATACCGTCGTCCGTATGGAGAGGCGCAATATCGCAATTCTCGCAATAGACACCGCCATGTGCGTCTAATTGAGGGCTGACCGCACACCATACGATGGTTGCCGCCCCTTCGGAAATCGTTTTTCTCTCGTTGTCGTATTGTTCGTAGCCGCGTTCACCGTTTGCTTTGATCGCCCCAAACGCCGTAAGCTCTTCCTCCGACAGCGCATCGGAGAGACCGGTCACGATGCTGCCCGGATGAACGGTAAAAGCGCGGATATTATCTTCTTTGAAAAGCTCGTCTACCGCTACGCTGAGCAAGGCAGCGGCCGTCTTCGCTTGACCGTAAGCGATCCATTTGTCGTATGACGAATGATTAAAGTTAGGATCCTCGAAGTTAAAGGCCGAATACCAATGGGCTCGGGAGGATAAGGTGACAACCCTGGCCCCGTTCGCCTTCTTCAGCTGAGGCAGAAGATGATGGATTAAATGATAATGCCCCAAATAATTGGCCGAGATTTGCATTTCATTCCCCCGTTCATCCCTGGAGAGCGGAATAGCCATTATTCCGGCGCTGTTAATCAGGATGTCCAGCTTGTCGTACCGCGACTGGAACCATCTGCCGAAGGCTTCAACCGTTTCCCGTTTGCTCAGATCCATCTCTTCCGGATACAATTCCACGTTGGATAGGCCGGTGAGAGCTTGGCTTGCTTTGTTGACGTTTCTGGCAGGCACGACCACCTTGGCGCCCGCCGCCGCGAGCGTTCTGGCCGATTCCAAGCCTAGACCGGCGGAACCTCCGGTAACGATGATGATTTTACCCGTCAAATCAGCGTCTTTCACGATATGGTTAGCCGTTGTTCTAGCCGAATAACCGGATGGAATAGGTTGTTGCATTAAATACCGCCACCTCGAAGTTTACTGAAGTGAGTCACCTTGTATTGCACCTTCTCCAGGATCCTTTGGCGTTTCTCAAGCTCAAGCTCCATCTTGACGGCGTGCTCCCGCAGAATCTCGTGGCACCGCGTATAGTCCTTGGCCCGATAAGCGTCAACATAGCTTTTGATCTGCTCCAAGGACATATCCGTGTCCTTCAAATTGACGATAAATTGCAGATAATCAATCGTCAATTGATCGTAGATTTTATATCCCCGGGCATTTTTTGCCGGCTCTTCAATTAATCCCAATTGCTCGTAATACCGAATGGTTGGAATCGGCAGGCCAATCAGCTTGGATACCTCTGAAATTTGATACAAGTGATTCTCACCTCGCGAAATCAAGGTTACAACGTAAAGTTGACTTGATGTCAACATCGGATGCGATTAAATTTATTTCTCTTCAAGTTTGCCCGATTCTTTCGTAAAGATTGCAAAATATCTCACTTGCTCGAGCTCCCGACCGTCGGACGATAGGAGCATAGCAAGAGATAAAAGGCTTGAACCCGGACGATTCAGGCCTTTTTAGGTTCCGCTGCAAAAGGGAAAAGCTTCTGTGCCGCCTCCATAAAAGCTTTTACCGCGATGGTGCAGTCCTCCAGTGGGCCCGAAGCGATGTGAATATCGCGGTAAGCCGCCGGAGAGATCTGCTTCAAGACGATTCCGGAGGGGAGATCCAGAAGGGACAGCTCGGACATGACGGCTACTCCTTCACCCGCCAGAATCATCTGAAGCGCGGTTCTGTAGTTGTAGAGAATATATTTAATGGTTGGCGATTCTCCGGCGCTTTCAAACCACTTCAAGACCGGGGGCTCATAGCCGGCTTTGCAGATGAGCATCGGCTCATTCCGCAAATCTTCCGGGCTAATGATCTCTTTTTCGTTCAGCGGATGATCTTCGCGCATAACCGCATAAATTCCCTCGCGGTAAAGCGGATAAGAAAAAGCCGTTTTGTCGGAGGGGATAAGAAGGCCGACGTCAATTTCGCGATTATCCAGCCATTCCTGCACATCGGCGATCGTGCCTTCAACGATGCTGAATTCCAGGTTGGGATATTGCTGCTTCATATGACGGATCAGTTGGGGCACGAAATAAGTAGCGGCAACCGGGAATGCCCCGATACGGACGCTGCCGGTCTCCATTCCTTTTTCGCTCGCGATTTCCTGGTCGATCTTATCGTACCCCTGAAGAATTTCCCTGAACGTCCGGACAATCCGCTCCCCCACGGGAGTGAGGGCAACTCCTTGACGCCGGTCCCTGATCAGCAGCGTAACCCCAAGCTCGCGTTCCAAGGTCGTGACGGCACGGCTGACGGCCGGCTGCGTCATATTCATTTTCTCCCCGGCGGTCGTAAAGCTGCGGGTCTCCGAAATCGCAACAATCAATTGAAGAAGTGATTTGTTCATAACAGATTTGGTATCTCCTTCATTACTTATATTCATTTTATTTATGATCAGGTTTATTGTAACATGATTATAGACCAAGAGAAAGAGAGACCTGGAGTTAACCAGGGAGAGGAGTGTTTGAGCATGAAAACAAAAGCATGGCTTTTTCTAGTATTAGCGAATCTGTTTTGGGCGGGCAATTTGATTTTCGGCAAGTCGGTTACGGCCGATTTTCCGCCGATCTGGGCAGCCTTCTTACGTTGGGCAATTGCGGCTATGGCCTTGATCCCGATGGCTCAGCTTATTGAAAAACCAAACTGGAGGAAGGTGTGGAATGCGAACTGGGGCATCTTGTTATTCCTGTCTCTGGTAGGCGTCGTATTCTACACGCTGCTTACCTATACGGCTTTGCAGCATACCTCGTCAACAAACGGCAGCCTGATTAATAGCTTGACTCCGGCTGTGATGATCGTGTTGTCGCTGCTGTTCCTGAAGGAAAAAATAACGGTGTGGCAAGGAGCGGGATTGGTATTATCCTTCCTCGGCGTGCTGACGGTATTAACGAAGGGGCATCTGCTTGGCGCATTCCGCACCTCTTATAATGAAGGAGACGGCATTTTGCTGATCGCGGTGTTCTTATGGGCCATTTACTCCATTATCAGCAAACGCGCGCAGCATCTTCCTCCGATAACGTTTGTGGCCTTTACGGCTTTAATAGGCGTCATTTGCATGATTCCGCTGTTGTTTATCCAGCCGTTGGAAACCGAACATCTTACAGCCCTTGGCGTAACGGGAGTTATTTATCTGGGGCTTTTCCCTTCCATCGGCTCGTTCCTGTTCTGGAACCAAGGCGTCAAACAGCTTGGAGCCGGCAAAGCCAGCATTACGATGAATTTGATGCCGATCTTTACGGCTATCCTCTCCGTACTGACGGGCCAGCAGCTGCTGGTCTCCCAAATCGTTGGCGGAGTTATCGTTATCGCAGGAATGCTGTTATCGGCGAACCTTATCAAACGGTCGGATAGAAAAGGTATCAAACGGGTGAATGAACGACAGACAGGCATCGTGTAAGGAGAAGGCGGTTCTCAAAGTCTTTCGCTTTGGGAGCCGTCTTTTTTCTTTGGTCATCGAATGGACACGAATTTGCGATAAACGAGAGAAACGAAGAGTAGGCGTGATACGTAATAGATTCTATCGAAAAGGAGAAAGGAAGTGTGCGAATGGAGCAATTCGTCCGGACATGGTTTCGCTGGATCAGCTATTTGGAAGCCATCTCGTTTCTAGTCCTATTGGGAATAGCGATGCCTTTGAAATACATGTTCGATAGTCCGGAGGCCGTTGCGGTAACGGGCGGTATTCACGGGTTCTTATTCTCTGTTTATTTGGTAGCGATTGCGGTGATGGCGGTTCTGTTCAAGTGGAAGATTATCCGCATTGCGGGAGCGGTTCTGGCCGCCTTTTTGCCGTTTGGTCCGTTTGTTCTGGAACGAAGATTAAAAGCTAATGCTTAGCATGGCGTGAGAAAAGCCCGGGTTCTTTCCAAGCTTGTCGGAGAGAGTCCGGGCTTTTCGCATTTAGAGGGATGAATTGTTTCTAACAACAAAAACGTATTTAAATGAAATAATAATTTATTGCAAAACGATAAATACCGTGATATTATCAAAACGATTATCGATGCGATATTTATTGTTTGGGAGGCTATTAAATCAATGAGCAGCGAACCTGTTATCCGTCTGCAGAATGTAACAAAGCGGATCGGAAGAAAAAACGTTATCGACGATCTTACGTTTGACGTGCCGGAAGGCGAAATATTCGGTTTCCTTGGACCAAACGGTGCCGGCAAGACAACGACCATCCGCATGATCGTGGGCTTGATGTCGATTACGAAGGGCCAAATTCTGATCAAGGGGAAAAATATAAAGACCGAATTCGAACAGGCCATCCGTCATGTCGGCGCCATCGTGGAAAATCCGGAGATGTACAAGTATTTGAGCGGCTACCGCAACCTTGTCCATTATGCCCGCATGATCCCTGGCGTGACCAAGGAGAGGATCGACGAGGTTGTCTCGCTTGTAAAGCTGGAAAGCCGCATCCATGAAAAGGTCCGAAAGTACTCGCTGGGCATGCGTCAGCGGCTTGGCGTAGCGCAAGCTTTGCTGCATAGACCGGCTTTATTGATTCTGGATGAGCCTACAAACGGTCTCGATCCTGAGGGCATTCGCGAGCTGCGCGATTATTTGCGGCATTTGACACGCACGGAAGGCATTACGGTCGTTGTCTCCAGCCATCTGCTCTCGGAGATGGAGCTGATGTGCGACCGCGTGGCTATCCTGCAGAGAGGCAAGCTGGTTGACGTGAAGCCGATTGATTATTTTACCCAAGGGAACGCTCCGCTCCAAACCTATCAGATTGAAGCGCATCTGCCGGATCAGGCTATGGCTGTTATAAGGCGGGTTTCCGGAGTGCAGGAGCTCTCCGTCACGGAAGAAGGACTTATCGAGTTGACGGTGGAGCGGGAACGCGTACCGGATATTTTGGAAGAGCTTGTCCGGAATCAAATCCGCATTTATGGCGTCAATAAGGTTCGCCGTTCCTTGGAGGATGGTTTCCTGGAATTAACGGGAGGTGGGCAGGCTGTTTAACCTAGTGCTTAACGAAAATATGAAAATCTACAGAAGGACGCGAACCTGGATCCTTATCGGGCTTATGGCTGCCTTTGTCCTATTCGGCAACATCATGATGTGGCATGACGGGAAGGACGCGCAAGGCGAAGGCTGGAGAGCCGAGCTGAAGCAAGAGAAGCAAATGTGGAGCGATCATTTAAAAAGCTCTGACCTGAATGAAGGGAACCGTACTTATTATGAGGATAGGATTGCCGTCATCGACTATCATCTTGAGCATAATATCCGGACGACAAAAGGAACGATTTGGGATGGGATTAATGAGTCGGCGAATCTAGGGATATTGATCACTCTATTCACCATCATCATTGCAGGAGATATCGTAGCCAGCGAATTCGCAACCGGAACCATTAAGCTATTGCTCATACGCCCGGCCAGCCGAATTAGAATCCTCGTCTCCAAGTATATCTCTATCCTGCTGTTCAGCATGGTCCTGCTGCTTACTTTGTTCGTCCTATCCGTCGTGCTGAACGGCATTCTGTATGGCTTTCACGATATGGATTTGCCCTTGGTAAGCATAAAGGATGGACATACCGCCGAAAAAAATATGTTTCTTCATCTCTGGGAAACGTACATGCTCAATGGCGTGTCCACAATTATGTACGTCACGATAGCGTTTATGATCTCGTCGGCTTTCCGCAGCAGCGCGATGTCTATCGGATTTTCCATCGGAATTCTGTTTGCGGGCAATATATTGCTAGAGGTGCTGCAACGTTATCAGTGGAGCAAATACTTGTTATTCGCCAATACGGATCTGACGCAGTATTTGGAGGGAAGACCGTTTCAGGACGGAATGACGCTGTCCTTCTCCATTGGCGTGCTTGTTGTCTACTTCCTGGCGTTTAATCTGGTATCCTGGCTGATGTTCACGCGAAGAGACGTGGCAGCTTAAAGCAAAAAGATCGAACCCCGCTTGTTCTGGGGTTCGATCTTTTTGCTTTAACTAGGTTACCGCCGTAACCCCATCATATTGCCGGATGTATATCTTCGTAAGCCTCGGTAAAAGAGCAGGATCCCTCCGGCGGTCAATAAGGCTGTCATGCCTAATGCTCCGTACAAGAAGGGGAGGTCCATCTCGCGAATGAACGATACCGGCATGCTGCTGATGAAGCCGGCAGGAATAACGGTGAACAAGACAAGCCGGCCGAATCCTTTGAATATAGCCGTGGGGTAAGTGGCAAAGACGAGCAGCGCGTTAAACAGCTGAAAGCTTAATCCTTCCGTATTGCCAAGCCAGAACGAAAGACAGCCGGCAATCACGCAGAAGAAAATAAAGATCATGCCGGAAATTAGCAGGGCTGCCGTAAATTTAACGATTCCAACCGGCGAGACGTCGCCAAACCCTATAAAGATGAATACGGCAAATAGCAGATCGCCGATCGCGCTCACCGACATTCGGCTGATGAGGACGTTCAGAAGCACCGGCTTAGGCTGAGCCAGGTAGACGTCCAGCTGCCCGGTAGCAATCAGATTGGCAAGCCGGGTTGCGTTGCCGAAGAAAACGGACATGATTCCGAATCCGCCCGACGCTGCCGCCCACATCATCATCACATCCTGAAGCGTCCAGCCATTGAGGACCGGGAAGCGTTTGAAGTACATGCCCCAGAATATAATCCAGACGATATTATTTACGATCATGGATCCAACCGTCAGAAGGAAGCTGAACCGGAATTCCATGGCACCTGCCAGGTTAAGCCTCCAGCTTGCCGACGTGAACCGAAGCAGGCGCTTAAGCCTGCCCGGCTGGTCATGCTCGGATATGCCCGTATACGACTTGTCATCCGCCATTAACATTGAGCTTCCGCACCCCCATCCGGTATAACAGCCATACCATCACTCCAATAAGGACAACCCACAGCCACTGCACGGCAAGGGCGCGAGAGATCTGATCAAGATGCATGCCAACCGCCGTACGGGCCGGAAAATAAACGACGGTCTGAAAAGGCAGCCAGTGACCGATTCGCTGCAGGCTCTCCGGAAACAGCTCTAACGGCATCAGCATCCCGCCTATTGTAAACAAAATTTTGTTATACACGAATTCGAGCCCGCGAGTTTCCTCCACCCAAAAAGCGCTAAGGGCAACAAGCATGCCGAGCATAAAGTTTACGGTAAAGCCGCCAAGCGCCATGATCGGAAGCCAGGCGAGGCCAATGCCTGCAGGCAAAGGACCGACAAGCAGCAAGCCAATCGCAGAGCCTAGTATCAGATTGATGACATAACGGATAGCTACCTCGCTCATATATTCGGCATAATGGAAAGCAAGGAAGCTGATCGGCCGGATGAGCTTAAAGGCAACGTCGCCGCTTTTCACTTCCTCTTCGATCCGTGTGCTGAGGCTTGGAGTTGCGAGCACCATGGATTCGGTAAAGACGAGATACCACATCATCTGCTTAAAGCTATAGCCGTTAATCGTTGCGGTTCCTTCTCCCGCAAACGTCGTTTGCCATAACTGCATGAAAATATATAAGATCAGCAGCAAAAACACGGATCGGATCAGAAAATCAACCACGTAGGCCAGCTGGCTGCGCAGCGTAATTTTACCGATAAACACATATTTCGCCGGCTTCGTTAAGCTGATCATCCCGCCGCCTCCTTTGCCTGAAACGTCCCGTACATCCTTGTAATAATATCCTCCATCGGCGGATCCTGAACGGTCATATCGACGATGCGGTGGCCCGCCATCAAGGCGGACAGAACGGATTCGATCGTTGTAAGTCCGGTGTCCACGCTAAGCGTCAAGCGCGATCCATCCCGGCTCAGCACCTCAACGCCTTCCAGCGCCATAGGCCCCGGATCGTCCTCCAGCAGGAGCTGAACCGTCTTATGCGTCAGGAACCGCTGCTTCATGAAGTCGACCCGTCCGTCAAATACGAGTCCTCCATGATTAATCACAATCGCGCGGTCGCATAGCTTCTCGACATCGCCGGCGTCATGCGAAGTAAGAAAGATCGTCGTGCCTTCTTCGCGGTTCATCTCCAGAATCAGCTCCCGGATCCGTTGCTTGACGACTGCGTCCAGCCCAATCGTCGGCTCGTCGAGGAACAAGGCTTGCGGACGGTGAAGGAGAGAAGCGGCTATCTCGCAGCGCATCCGTTCACCGAGGGACAACTTCCTAACGGGCGTATGCAAGTAAGGGCCAAGCTCGAAGCGCTCGATCAGATCGTCGCGACGCGCCTTGTATTCCTCCCGGCGGAGCTCGTAAATCCGGCTCATCAGCTCGAACGTATCCAGCGGCGGGAGATGGTACCACAGCTGCGACTTCTGTCCGAATACGGAGCCGATGCGGTAAGCCAGCTTTGCCCGTTCCGTCCACGGACAACAGCCCAGCACTTCCGCTTTTCCGGAGGTTGGATGAAGAATGCCGGTCAACATTTTGATCGTTGTTGATTTGCCCGCTCCGTTGGGCCCGAGGAAAGCGACCGTCTCTCCTTGCTCGGCGGAGAACGTAATGCCTTCAACCGCGGCTTTATCCGTATAATGCGGCTTAATCAACGACTTGAGACTGCCCGCAAATCCGGCTTGCTTTTTCTTGACTTGAAATGTCTTCTCCAATTGTTCAACCTCAATCGACCTCACGTTACACACCCCTTTGTTCGTTTCCTGCAAAAAAAGGAAAGACCTCCGCAAAGTCTCGCCCTAGTCTTGCAGGCGGAACTTTCCGAAGGTCTTTTATTCCTCACGGTGTAGCTTGGCGTCTACCCGCGCAAGCCGGCTTCGCTTGGTTCGCCATCCTGATGGAGTCGGATCCCTAGAAGCCCTTCCGAAAAACGTTTTCCACATATTAACATGATACGTTAGGTCTGGCAACAGCTTTTTGCTTGCGAAATTTTATCCTGCGAGAGCATTGCCACGCCGCGGATTCCTGACTAAGATTAGAAGAATGGGAAGGGGATCGTTTACGTCATGTGGATTGTATTTGCAGGGCTTGCTGCCCTATGTTTCGGATTGAGGGGGATATTATACCACTATACGAGCCAGCTTCCGTTAAGCCGGACCGTGCTGCTATGCGGCGCGTTCTCGATGGGGGCTATCATTTGCGGCGTAACGGCACTGTTGTCCGGTCAGCCTTGGACGTCCGCCGCTCTTGTCGGCATTCAGATGGGCGTGTTCTCGTTTGTGGCGAATGCCAGCATGTTCAAGGGCTTTGCCGTCGGCAAAGCCTCGCTCGTCGCGATCATTACGGCGCTTCCGGCCGTACTGGTTGTGATAGGCGCGTACGTGATGTGGGGAGAGGCGCTGAAGTATACCCAGCTGGCTGCTTTTGTTGTTATTGTGGCGGGGATATTGCTTGTGCGTTATTCGAATGATTTGTCGCTGAAAAATCTTCAAGGCGCGCAGTGGGGGCTTCTGTCTCTCGTCATGTTCGCCTGCAATGACCTGTCCGGCTCCTGGTCTACCAAGCTTGAGGCGCCGTTGTTTCCTACGCTGTTCTTTATGTTTGCCTCCGGCTCCCTTTGCTACGGCATTTGGTGGCTGAAGGACCGGATGGCCGGCAGGAGATACAGCCTGGCTGCGGCAACAGCCGAAGCAACCGTGTCAGCTGCCGCCGAGGATGGCCGGGATCCGGGCATAAGGTGGAGCGAACGCCGTACCTTCTTGACCGGGATGCTGGTTGGCACTACCAACGCGGCAGGCATGATGATGATTGTAACGGCCTTTGATCATGGCAAAGCAGGGCTTGTGTCCGCAGTCACCGCTTTGAATGTGCTCATCGTTCTTCTCTATACCCGGTTTGTGGTGAAAGAGAGCTTCACGCGGATTGAAATAACCGGGATGGCATGCGCGTTTGGCGGCATACTGTTCTTGCGGTTAATCGCTTAAGGTAATAAACGGCTAAGCGCCATCCGGGATTTCAAACCTGGATGGCGCTTTTTTTGCGCTTGCGGCGAATCGATTGTTAATTATTTGAAAATTATAACTTGACAGTCTTTTGGGATGCGTATACATTTGTATACATAAAGAGATGTGTATACGAACGTATACATTAAATAAAGGAGGCATAGACATATGCGTAACGGGCAAGATCACCGAGGCAGGCATCCCTTCAAGGAGGAGTGCAAGAATCGGGACGGGGGCAAGGCGCAAACGTTCCGGCGGGGAAGAGCGCTTGCTTTTCTGGAGAAGCTTACGATTACCCGCGCAACACTGCAGCGTCAGCTGGATGATCCGGCTTTCGAAGCGATTAAACCGGTGATCAGCGGCGAATTGAAGGCGACGGAAGCCATTATGGAAGAGTTTATTCACGTATTTCAGCTGCACGAGCTGCCCGAGGAAGACATTCCTTCCGTAGAAGCAACGGCTGGGGAAGAGAGCAGCTCCGAATCCACTAATGGAAGTGATGAGTCTTGAAATCAGAAGGCGTGTTAAAACCGTATTTCAGGCAGACCTGGCCCATTTATCTCGGATCGTTCACCCTTCATGCGGCAGCCAGTATCGTATTCGCTTATTTTCCGAAGGTGCTTGGGGACTTTACGGATAAGCTGAAGGGGGGAGCGCTTGGTACCCAGGATGTTGCGCATTTCAGCTTGTTGCTTGTTCTGATTGGAGCGGGATACGCCCTGCTGGGAGGATACGGTCAATACCTGGTCATGTATGTCGGACGGTTGTTCGAATACATGACCCGTCGTCGTCTATTTACTCATTTTTCCGGTCTTAGCGAGCATTACTATTCGAAGAACGGCGTCGGCAAAATGCTCAACTACTTCATGAACGACGTAACCGGCGTCCGGGAATCCATCTCCATGGGCATCAACCAGACGGCTATGGCCTCCATGCTGCTCGTCTCCTGCGTCGGGGCGATGATTCTTAGCGACATTCCGCTCTATCTCATCGCTGCTTCCGTGGGGCCGCTTATCTTCATTCCTTGGATCGTCATCAAGATTGGCCCGGTTATCCGTCAACGTTCCCGCAAAGTGCAGGAGGCGCTTGGCACAATGACGGAGTCGGCGGAGGAACAGTTTGGCGGCATTCGCGTAACGAAGAAGTTCGCGGTGGAGCCGATTATGATTGAGCGGTTTGGCGCCAAGGTCGATCGGATCAAGACTAACCAGCTGTCGCTTGTACGGATCAGCTCGCTATTCCAGGCAACGGTCCCTTTTCTTGGCAATCTGTCACTCATTGTATCCCTAGCCTACGGCGGTTACTTAACGATAAAAGGCGATATATCGCTTGGTAATTTCGTTGCGCTGACGCTGTACGTACGGATGCTGATGAACCCGCTGCAGCAAATTGGCAACGTTATCAATACGGTTCAGCGGTCGCGCGCATCCTTGCAGCGGCTTAACGAATTAATCGCGGTTCAGCCGGATATTGTGGAGACCGATCATGCGACAACGATTGATCTCTCGGCAAGTCCGATTCGAATACAGGATCTGACCTTTACTTATCCCGGAGCTTCACAGCCTTCGCTGCAGCATATCGATCTTGTTATTCAACCCGGGATGACGCTTGGCATTGTAGGGCGTACGGGCAGCGGCAAAACAACGCTCGTCAAGCAGCTGCTCCGGGTGTATGATCCGCCGGCGGATGCGATCCGCATCGGTTCTGCGGATATACGGGAGGTCACGCTTGAGAGCCTGCGCACGCAGATTGCTTATGTCCCGCAGGACGGCTTCCTGTTCAGCACCACGATTGGCGAGAATATTGCTTTTGCGCGGCGGCAGGCCGGTCAGGGCGAGATTCATGCGGCTGCCAAGCAAGCGCGGATTTACGACAATATTGCCGAGTTCCCCGAAGGCTTCGGGACGAAGCTGGGAGAGAGGGGCGTCACGTTATCCGGCGGGCAGCGCCAGCGAACAAGCCTGGCGCGCGGCTTTATCATGCGGGCGCCTCTCATGATACTAGATGACAGCGTCAGCGCCGTTGACGCGGTAACCGAATCCGAGATTGTGCACACGATCCAGCAGGAGCGTCAAGGAAAAACAACCATTATTATCGCGCACCGGCTCAGCGCTTTGAAGCATGCGGATCTCATCATCGTGTTGGATGAAGGGAAGATTGTTCAGCGGGGCAAGCACGAGGAGCTGCTTGCGAAACCTGGACCTTACGCCGAGCTCCATGCGATTCAAGAGGAGGGAAGCCAATATGCCGACAGCCGTTAACAACTGGCAGATGGACCAGAAGGCCGGCAATGGCAAGCAGCCTAAGCCGCAGTACAAGTCCGCTTTTCGCATACTGAAGTCTTATATCAGCCCGCACCGGAAGACGTTTTCGCTGGTGGCCATCTGTACGATTATCGCGATTGCCTCCGAGCTGTTCCAGCCTTACCTGGTAAAAATCGCGATCGACGATAACCTGATGGTGGGCAAGAACGATTACGGCAGCTTGATTGCGATTTGCGCGATTTATCTCGGCCTGTCCCTGTCAAGCTTGTTGTTTACGTATTTGCAAAATAACCTGCTGCAGGATGCCGGCCAGAGCATCGTAGCCCGCATCCGGAAACAGCTGTTTGAGCATATTACCAAGCTGTCGATGTCCTACTTCGATAAAACGTCCGGCGGCAGCCTCATTACGCATGTTTCGAGCGATACCGAGGCGATTAACCAGTTTTTCAACCAGGTATTGCTGACCCTGCTGAGAGATGGATTAACGCTGGTGTCCATTCTGGTGATGATGTTTTATCTGGATACGACGCTAGGGCTTTACTGTCTGCTTTTGCTGCCGATTATCGCGCTTATCGCCATTGGTTTCCGGTCCTTCATGCGCACGACGTATCAGATGGCAAGGACGCGTTTATCCCGCCTTGTGGCGTTTGTTGCGGAGAATCTGGCGGGCATGAGCCTCATTCAAGTCTTCCATCAGCAAAAGGCGCAAGGCGACTTGTACAAGGAGCGGAACGAGGATTATTTCAAGGCGAATGTCCGCGAGATCCGCACGGCGGTTACGTTTAACCGGACCTTTGATTTACTCGGCAACCTGACTATTGCTTTTGTGGTCTGGACCGGAGGGAAGGCCGTGCTTGGGCATACGATGGAGTTTGGCGTATTGTACGCTTTTATCACGTATATCCGGCAGTTCTTCCAGCCGATCAACGCCATCACCCAGCAGTGGAATACGCTGCAGTCCGCTACGGTAGCGGTCAACCGGATATGGGGCGTTCTTGACGTCGAGCCCGATATTAAAGACACGGCCAAGCCGGTCAAAATAAACCATGACGCCGTGCAGGGACGCGTGGATTATAATAACATCTCGTTCAGCTACGGGAACGGCACTCCGATCTTCCGCGGACTTGATCTTCATATCCATCCCGGCGAAATGGTCGGAATCGTCGGGACGACCGGCGCGGGCAAAAGCTCGCTCATGAGCCTGTTATGCCGGTTCTATGACGTGAACGAAGGCAGCGTTCAGATTGACGGGAACGATGTCCGGGATATCCCGCAGGCGGAGCTTCACCGGATTGTTGGCTTGGTTCAGCAGGAGCCTTATCTGTACGCCGGAAGCATTATCGACAACGTCCGGATGTTCGACGAGTCGATCTCCCGGGAGGACGTCATCCGCGCCTGCGAATTTGTCGGAGCGGATCAGCTGATTAACCGTATGCCGGGCGGCTACGAGACGAAGCTGTCCGAACGGGGCAGCGGATTATCCGCCGGCGAGCGGCAGCTGATCTCTTTTGCCCGGATTATCGTGTTCCGTCCAAAGATTCTGATTCTCGACGAAGCGACGGCTAACCTCGATTCCCAGACCGAGCAGCTCATTCAACGCGCGCTGCAGGTTGTGTCCGAGGGACGGACGACGATCGTGATCGCCCATCGCTTGTCCACCATTATGCACGCGGACCGGATTATCGTGCTCAGTCGCGGAACCATTGTTGAGTCGGGCACTCATGCCGAGCTGATAGAGAAGCAAGGCGTGTACGAGGAGCTGTACCGGCACTCGCAAGGCGAAGCCGCCGCTTCCTCGGAAGTGACCACGCCGGAAGTGCAGACGATACCTTAGGCTGTGAATAAAAAAAGCTGAAGCCTCTTTGGAGGGCTTCAGCTTTTTTTTTACTTGTTTGCTTGACGAGCCAAGCTCATCTCTACGCACATCAGGATAAAAGCGCCTGCGCCGTGCAGATCGTTCTCGCTTGTTGGCCGGGCGATGTAGTGGGCGTAATCGCCAATACCCGTGCCGATGCAGATTTGGCCGATAACGACATGGCCGTTGTCGTCAAGCTTCAGCGTGTCAATGACTCCTTGGTAGCCTTTCCATGCGTATTCCAAATATTTAGGATCCAGATAGCCGAATCGCACGGCTTTGGCAATGGCATGCACGTAAAGGGCCGTGCAGGAACTTTCAAGCCAGTTGTCCGGCAAATCGCCTTTATCCACCACCTGATACCATAAGCCGGTAGCCGTATCCTGGTATTTGATGAGCGAGATTAGCAGATCCTGCAGAATAGCGACAAGCGCTTCTTTATCCTTGTGATCCTCCGGCAGGTGCTCGAACATTTCAAGCAGGGCAACCGGATACCAGCCAATCGCGCGTCCCCAGAATTCGGGAGCAAGACCGGTCTCCGGATCGGCCCAGGATGCTTCCTTGGTCTCGTCCCAGCCATGATACAGGAGTCCGGTAACCGGGTCCTTTGTATGCTTTTCCATCAGGATTGCCTGGTAGGTCATCAAATCAAAATAATCGCTGTCCCCAAACGTCTTGCCGTACTGGACGGCAATCGGCCCGGCCATGTACAATCCGTCAAGCCACATCTGATTCGGATAATGCTCCTTATGCCAGAAGCCGCCGGAAGGATTTGTTTTCCACGATTTGATCAGCGGCACAAGATATTGCAAAGCTTTCTTGTACCGCTCGTCTCCGGTCTGCTCATACAGATTGTATAGGAGAACGCCCGGCTGAATGTCGTCAAGCTCATCCGGCTTATGCTTCTTGATGCGGCCATCCTCCAGCACCTGGCTGTCGACCCAGCGTTTCAGATACTCATAGTACTTCGGATTTTGCGTTTCCTTCCAGCATTTCTCCATCCCCGATAAAAAGACGCCCTGATGATAATGGAACCGGTCCGGCGGCAGCTGCTCCGGCTCGAATCTGGCCATTAATGCCTCGCAGGCTTTCTCTGCCCATTGGATGGGGGAAAGTACGGTTTTAATCATTTGCATAAGCCTCCTTCTTGTTCATAGGTTTATGCTAGCACGAGGAAATGTACATTTTTTGCAGAAATCAATGAATTCTTCTTATATCTTGCTGTAAATTGACCGAGGCGTATAATGATAGAAAAGGAAGCTGGAGGGGAGGCGGACGATGGGAGATTTCCAATACGATAACGGAGAGGGATCCTTCTCGGTTTCATACCGCAAAGCCCGGAGCCATAATATGCCCGCCAGCCATTTCCACAGCACGTATGAAATCTTCTGCCTCATGTCCGGGAAGCGGGAGTTTTTTATTAAAGACCGGACCCTGGTTGTTCAAGAAGGGGATATGGTTATCATCTCGCCGAATATCCTGCATCGGACAACGAATACGGAAACGCCGGAGCATGAACGGCTTATTGTCAATATTCACGAAAAGCATATGGCTGCGGGGAGCTATATGGATGTCCTGCATCCGTTATTCGAGAAGGAGTATCTGATTGTTAAATGCCCGCTCCAGGACCGGTTAGCCATTGAAACTATTCTGCAAACGATGATTGCGGAAATGTCGGAGAAAAAGCCCGGCTTTGAGTTGTACGCGTTGACGCTCACCTTGCAGATGCTAATGATTTGCTGCCGGCATGTGAAGTCGAGCAGCGTGGAGATCCTTGAATCGCCAAGCCCGATGCATGAGCGTATTTCGGAGGTTGCGCGGTACATAAACAGCCATTACAGGAATGAGCTGTCGCTTCATATGCTGGCGGAGAGGTTCTACGTAAGCCCTTATTATTTGAGCCGATTTTTCAAGGAAGCTACGGGCTTTACGTTTGTGGAATACCTGAACAGCGTCAGAATCAAGGAAGCGAAAAAGCTGCTGGAGCAATCCTCCATGAAGGTTAATCTGATTGCGAAGCGGGTCGGATTCGGCAGCGTGACGCATTTCGGACGAGTGTTTAAATCGGTTACCGGACATCCTCCCCTGCATTATAGAAAAGGGAAGTAGGGCTATGCGGGGGCTTTTTTCATCCGTAAATGTTCACAAACTTGTCACTTATGAAGAGGGTATCCAAATCTCTATAATGACAGGAGAACAGAAAGGATGATGATGGTGCCGACGAATAAGAGAGACGAGTTTTATTTTGGAGTAATGATGGTGACGGGGATGGCGCTGGTCATGATTACGTATAATCTGATGCGTAATCACTTGTTCGGAACGCTTTCTCCGGGAGAATTGATCCTGCAATATGTTTTAGGGTTTATCGTTGCGTTTGCGGTCGAGATGTTTGTTGTAGGACCTCTTGCCAAAAAAGCCGCATTCGCGATGCCTTACGATAAATCGAAGAAATTGTACGTGATTTTGGCGCTTGCTTTCTGTATGGTAACGGGCATGGTGCTGAGCATGTCGTTGTACGGCTTGATCAGCTCATCTTTGTCCGGCAGCTTGGGAGACGGATCCTTAATCGTGCATTATTTGACGATTGTTTTTCACAATTATATTCTGGCCTTCCCGCTTCAATTGATTGTCATGGGACCGCTGGTGCGTTTCCTGTTCGGCAAGTACGTTGCTAAACATTCAGTGAAACTGGCCGCTTAATAGAAATCCGTGAGCATCCTAAGGGATGCTGCACGGTGTTTTTTTATCCTGTTAGAAATTTATGGTAGAGTAGGGTGAGAGGCGGAATGGATGAACCGTTATTAGGATGATAGAGAGGGTGAAGCAGAGTGCCGAGTTCAATGAAGGAATGGAATGAAGAGTTAGAGGAGCGAAGAGAAAAGGCTTCCGAGAAAGCGTATTTGGACCGCAGGCATGAACAATTGCAGCGGTTGCTTCGGAACGCAGCCAATCAAATTACGAATTTATCTGCCGAATTCAAAAGAGAACAAGAGGACGTTAACAAGCTCGAACGAAAATCCTGGACGAATTTAATAACCAGTATAATGGGGAATAAGGAAGAACGGCTCGAGAAGGAGAAGCAGGAAGCCCTTGCTGCTGCTCTTAAGCTGCAGGAGGCCTGTACGGCAAGCGAAAAGCTGGAGCGGGAGTTGGATGAGGTAACGGCAAAGCTGGCTGCGGTGCAGGATGCATCGGATCTTTATAACCGGACTCTTCTGCAAAAGGAGCAATATATGCGCAGCTCCGCGCCGGAGGCTTCTTCCGAGCTATCCAAGCTGGATGAGCAATTGTTCCGGGAGCAGGCGGAAGCGAAGGAGCTGCGCGAAGCGGCATCTGCCTGCAGAAAATTGGTTGAGGCCTTAAGCAGCGCAAGCGAGAAGCTGGATTCCGCCAAGGATTGGGGAACGCACGACATGTTTGGCGGAGGATTAATCAGCACCTCCATCAAGCATTCACGAATAGACGACGCGCAGGATTATATTCATGAAGCCCAGTACCATCTTCGCCAGCTTCAGACGGAGCTGAAGGATCTGAAACGTACGGCGGATCTATACGTCGGAGTAGGCGCTATGGACAAATTCGCTGACTTTTTCTTTGACAGTTTCATTACGGACTGGATCGTTCAAGGCCAAATCAAATCTTCCATTAGCGAAGTCGAGTCCCAGTTATCGGAAGCTACAGGCCTGCTTGTTGGCTTGGATAACGAGGTGAGAGCGTCCGAAGGCAGGCAGCAATCGATCAGGCAGCGGAGATCCGCATTTATTGAGCTATATTCTTAAATACTATAATTAATCCAGAGTTCCGGGCGACACGTACCGGAGCTCTTTTTTTCGTGCCAAGGCGCGCCATTAATTGAAGCGATTTTTAGAAGTCATTTAAATAGAGTTTTCTGTCGCAATCTTATAGTCAAATCTTCCGATTTTCATCGAATAAAGGAGGAGGTAGATAAATATCTATGAACTATAACCGCATGGAAGCGCTTAACCCGGGTGGTTGACTAATAGGGAGGGATTACGATGGCTCGCGGTAAAAGATTCTGGTCGATTTCCACATCGCTTGTTCTGTGTTCAACCTTGCTGTTTGCCTGTTCGAATAACGCGAACAACACAAACACGCCAAGCAACAGTCCAAGCACTTCGGCTGACACAGGCACGAAAGAGACGAATGCCGGTTCAACAAACGACGGGGGCACAACGGGAAATACGGAGAAAAAGGTCATTACGATTACTTATCGCGATGACGGCATTGGCGAGCAAGGCGTCATGTACAAATGGATTCAAGAGCTCGCGGCGAATTTTCCGGACAAAAGCATAGAGATTAAGGCTACTCCGATTCAGGCGTCCGAAGGGGACTATTTCGCCAAGATTGCTCTCGCGCTCAAGTCGAAGGATACCGCGCCGGATATCGTAACGGAGGATACGTTTATTCTGAATTCCGACGCCAGCGCGGGATATCTGACGCCGCTGGACGATAAGGTAAGCGCATGGGAAGACTGGACGAACGGCTCCTTCATCGAAGCGCTGAAAAAAGGCGTAACGGCCAGCGACGGCAAGGTGTACGGGGTTCCTTACAATACGGATTCCAGGGGTCTCTGGTATAACAAAGAGCTCTTCAAGAAAGCGGGCTTGCCGGAAGAATGGGCTCCTAAGAACTGGGATGAAGTTCTTGACGCGGCCAGAACCATCAAGAGCAAGCTGCCTGACGTGGTGCCTATCTGGATGAACATGGGCAAGGCAACCGGCGAAGCCACTTCCATGCAGACTTACGAAATGCTTCTCTACGGCACCGGCGAGAGACTTTACGATAACGACACCGGCAAATGGATTACGAAGAGCCAAGGCATTAACGATGCGCTAACGTTTATCCAAACGATAAACAAAGAAAAGCTTGGGCCGCCGCTCTCGAAGGTTCTGAATGGTCAAGCGGGCAATACGGCTACCCGTGAGTACTTGCCGCAAGGCAAGCTGGCGATCTCGCTCGACGGCTCTTGGATTACCGGCAACTATTTGGACGGCGGCGCCGCTCCATGGCCGGAGTACAAGGATGTTCTCGGCTTCGCGCCAATGCCAACGAGCAAAGGCCAGGCACCTGGATCCATCACGCTTGCCGGCGGATGGGCATTGTCGATCCCTGCGAACGCGCAGCATAAAGACGAAGCATGGGAAGTTATCAAATTCGCTCTGAACAAAGAAAACTCGAAAAAGCTGGTTATCGCATCGGGTAATATTACCGTTCGCGCGGACGTGGGTTCGGATCCGGAATATACCCAAATGCCGTTTAACCAAATCGCAACCGACTATCTGAAAAATGCCGAGTTCCGCCCGGCGCAGGATAAATATCCGGAAGTATCGACGCAAATTCAGACGATGGTCGAATCCGTTGCCTCCGGTACGTCAGCGAAGGATGCCGCGAACAAATACGCGCAGGATGTGACGCGTATCGTAGGCGCGGATAAGATTCTAGAAAAATAATAGAAAACGGCTTGCTCAAGCATTTCCTTCAGATGCGGATGCTTGAGCAAGTCTTCTTTTCTGAAGGCGGAGGAGGTAGACGAGAATGAGCAGTATAGCCTTAAATGGCGCGGCAAAGCGAAAGCGGACATGGACGTGGCTGTATTTTTTGCTGCCCTCCGTGGCCATTATGCTTGTGTTTTTTATTTATCCGATTCTGCTGACCGTATTCTATTCCTTTACCAACCTGGCTCTAACCGGCGAGGCGGCCAAGAATCTGAATTTTGTCGGCCTGGATAACTATTCGCGCATGTTCGAGGATCCTACGGTTCGGACGAGTATATGGAATACGCTCGTATTCCTGATTGGTTCGGCCGTAATCGGCCAACAGGTGCTGGGGTTCTTGATTGCGCTGCTGATGAAAAACAAAAACAAATGGTTCCGGAGAATTATCGGCACCATCGTATTGGCTGGCTGGGTTACGCCTGAAATCGTGTGCGCGTTATGCTTGTACAGCTTTTTCGGCGATGAAGGAACGCTTAACGCGATTATTACCTCGTTTGGATTCACTGAGGTTACCTGGCTATACACGGTACCGATGATTACGATCATCCTGGCAAATATTTGGCATGGCACAGCGTTCTCGATGCTTGTATTCCAGGCTGCGCTCGATGATGTGCCGAGCGAAATCGAAGAGGCTGCCATTGTGGACGGCGCTTCGAAATGGCAGGTGCTGACGAGAGTCACGATCCCGTATATCAAGGACTCGATCACAACAAACGCGATGCTTGTTACGCTGCAGACGTTAGGCGTATTTGGTCTGATCTACGCGATGACGGGCGGGGGACCGGGTACGTCGACAACCACGCTGCCGATCTTCATGTATAATCAGGCTTTCGTCAATTACCAGCTTGGTTACGGCACGGCTATTTCCTTATTGCTGCTGTTCATCGGCATTATCCTAAGCTTGTTCTATATCCGCTCAATGAAAGAGTAAACGGACAAGGAGAACAATTGTATGAGTGCAAAACAACGCAAATGGATCTATCAGCTGCTGCCCTACACCATATTGACGGTCATTGGGATTTGCTTTCTGCTTCCGCTCTTATGGGTGCTTGTAGCCTCCGTGGACACAAACGCGCTGCAGTCTCTTAAGACGCCTACCCATCTGACGGGGAATAACTATATCGATGTGCTCACCAACAAGGAAAATCAGCGTGCCTTTCTGATCGGCCTCTTAATGTCCGGCAGCCAAGCGGTATTGGTCGTTATACTCGGACTTCTGGCGGCTTATCCGTTGTCGCGTTATCAACTTAGATACAAGAAGCCTTTTATGCTGACGATCCTGTTTATGACTTCCTTGCCGATTACGGCCGTAATGGTACCGGTGTATCAGTTATTTCTAACCTTGAAGCTGTACAACAATATTTTTGGCGTCATTCTTTTCTTTGTTGCTTCGGCGATGCCTTACGGCATATGGATGCTCAAAAACTTCATGGATTCCGTGCCCTCCGAGCTGGAAGAAGCGGCATGGATCGATGGAGCCTCCGTGTTTGTCGGCATTAGGAGGGTCGTTGCCCCGCTGATGATTCCCGGCATCTGCACGGTTGCGATCTTTACCTTTTCCGGCAGCTGGGGCAATTTCTTCGTGCCGTATATCCTGCTTCAATCGCCGGAGAATTTCCCGGCCTCGCTCAAGATCTACCAGTTCTTCGGGCAGTACGGCATGGCGGATTACGGTAAATTAGCCGCTTTCTCGGTTATGTATGCCATCCCGTCGGTCGTTCTGTATATTTTGTCCCAGCGCTTTATGTCCAAAGGGTTCAGCATGCAGGGCGGAATGAAGGGGTAGGAAAGTCCTTCGCTAGATGAAGCGTGTGAGCGGATGAAGAAGATTTATTAAATACGATAATCACGGCGGTGCGTACAAAGTACGCGCCGCCGTTTTTTCTCAGCCGTACACGTACCAGACTCTTACGGATGCTTTGAACGTTAAGGTTCCGGGTTCGATGGTGGTGCCGGCATCGCCGGCGGGAACCGAAGCGGCTTTGAACATAATCGGCTCGAATCGGTTAACGGGCGACTCCGTAACCTTGCAAGGGACGGAAGAGAGGGAGACGCCAAGCGTAGCGGCAATCGCAAGCGCCTTCGCCTCGGCATCGCGAACGGCCAGCGTTAATGCCTTACGCCGGGCTTCGTCTGCGTGGGTGGATTGGAAGGTTACATCGGATACCATATTGGCTCCTTGAGCAACCGCAGCGTCAATGACACGCCCCGCATCCTTCGCCCCGTCTATGGTAATCCGCAGCAGATGCACCGCTCGATAGCCCCGAAAAATTTGTTTTCCGTCTACGAAATCATATTGCGGTTCAATCGAATATTGGGCGGTGGAGATGCTCTCCCGCGGCACGCCAAGAGCTAGCATGGCTTGAATAACGGCATCAATGATCTTGGCCTGATCGGTTTGAAGCGTTCCCAGGCTATCGCTTTCACCGGATACCCCAAGAGTTACGATCGTTTGGTCGGGTACGGCTGTTGCCGCCCCTTCTCCCGTAACCTCGATTGTAAAATCACAACAGGCCTGTGCTTGTTCCTTCATCATTAAACGCCCTCCGTCTCTAAGCAATCTCTCATACCCTATTAACGTTTTTTCATCTGGAGATGTTTCGGATTTTTTAGGATGATTTAGAACTAAACAACAATTCCAAATAGAGGAAATAGTAAAATCGGACTATTATTTTCCCAAATATTTCATGATACAATGCGGAAGTCATTCCTATTTTAAGCGGACACGGCTAGTAGAGGACGATCATGTTTAAAGTGATCGTGCTTTTTTTGTTTTAGAGGTAAATATTTTGCTTCCAAAAAATTGAAACGTCCATTTGCGATCGTCGTATACATTGAACATCCAACTGAAAGGGGCACAAAAACGGATGAGGGTAGTCCTGTTTGTAAAAGATTCGGAGCAGGGGTTAAGGCAAATGGATGAGCGGGAGTGGGATGCCGCCATGATTGCCACGCTTGAACATGTCAACTATTTGACCGTCCATGGCGAGGAGTACCAGACACTGGAAGGCAAGCTGAACCTGGACGCCGGCCAGCTGGAGCTCCTGGTTGTCAAGATGAATAACAAATAGAAGGGAAGAGGGGATTTGATATGCAAGAAAGAAAAAAAACGGATTCGTTAAAAGCCATTAAAGAAGGGATTCCTCTGAAGGTTCTCTCCACTTCGCTTGGTATCGCTTTGCTGGCGAATTTGGCCGCGGTACCGGCTCATGCCGGAACAACAAGCTCGGCTGAATCCCCAACCCCAAGCCCAACGGTAACCAGCGCAACATCCGGTCCCAAGCTGGTGGAATGGTCAAGCGAGACCGTGAAGCGTTATTATGACCCAGCCGTTGACTGGAATCTGCCGCTGCCGTCGGATAAAGAGCTGGACAAAGCAGCCGCGCAAGAGAGTCCGCAAGTGACGGCCGGCGGAAGTTCCGGCGGCACTACAACGATTGTTCATCAATCGTCGGGCTTTGGCTGGGATGACCTGATGCTGTATCACCTGCTGTTCAACAACGGCAGTTCTTATTCATCGCAAACCTGGGCATCTTCCCATCGTTCATATTATTATGGCAGCACCCGTCCTTATGAGCCCAAAAGCTATTCCAACGGGAAATTCCAGAATAAACCGGTTGTGGGTTCAACGGTATCACCGCCTAAGACCTCCAATTCCACGGGCTCGGTAACGCGTCGTTCGACTTCGTCCACCCCTGGCGGCATTGGCGGCAAATCCAGCGGATTCAGTTCCTCTTCAAGCTCCTCCAGCTCGCACTCCAGCTCGATTTCTTCGGGAGGATTCGGAGGATGACAACAACAACGGAGGTATTCACGGTTATCGGAGAACCGGATGCTGACCGGGCTCGCAAGGTTGAGATCCTGAAGGAAATGGGATTTGCCTGGGCGGATCTGGAGTCGGAAACCTACTGGATTGATCAGGTAGTGGGGATGGACCGGGAAATTTACGAAGAACTTGATCGGGCTTCAAGGGAGCTTTGGCTGATTCTGGACAAAACCGCGCGCTACATACACGGCAAACATGATTTATATCAGCTGATCGGCATCCCGACGATATTATGGGATTTAATCGATCTGCTGCCGATGCCCGATAAGGGGGTAATCAGCCGATACGCTAGATTTGATTATGCCGTTTCGCCTGACGGGAGCATAAAGATGCTGGAGTTAAACGCGGATACGCCTACCGGCTATGTGGAAGCGTCCATTGCAACGCCGTGGTTGTGCGAACAGGCCGGGATCGCGAACGTTAACGGGAGAATGAAGGAATTGGTCGCTTCCGCTTGGGGGATTGAGCAGCCGGATACGGTTGCGTGCGTCGCGTACGGATCGCATTTGGAGGATTCAGGGACAATAGAGGCATTAGCCAAGCATAGCGGGCTGGAACTCCAGCTGGAGGACTGCTTAAACCTGTGGGTGGATGACGGCATTTTGAAAAACGGGCAAGGAAAACCGATTCATAGAATGTTCGCTCTTTATCCGAAGGAATGGATGGCGCATGACGACGGAGGAGAAGCGTTGGCTTACGCGGCAGAGAAAGGTTACCTGCACCTGTTCAATTCCGTTCATAGCATCCTTCTTCAATCGAAAGGCCTGCAGGCAGCCGCATGGGGATTATACGAACTGGGCGTATTATTTGATAGTCAAGAACGCGAAACCATCGAGCGGTATATGCTGCCGACCTACAATAAACCCGTATTCGACGGGGATTTCGTATCCAAATCGATGTTTGGGCGCGAAGGCGGTTCCGTCAAGATGTTTGATCAATCGGGCGAACTGGAGCTGGAGGACCAAGAGGCGTTTGATACTAGCGAGTTATTTCCCGTCGTGTATCAAAAAAGAACACGGCTGTCCCGCATTCATACCGCCGCCGGGGAGCTGCACCTGTTGGTTGGCATGTTTATGATCAACGGAGAGACAGCCGGACTCCTCGGACGCGCAGGTGGGCCGATTACCGGCAATTCAAGTCATTTTATCCCGATTGGAGTGTTGGAAAACCAATGAAGAAATTCACGATCGTCGCTAGCGCGCTCATGCTATGCTCTATTCTCAGCTCATGCACGAACAATCCGGATTACGTGTATAGCACCAGTTCCTTTACGAATTCGCAGAATACGGCCGTTGCTTCTTCGGCCCCGGTTAATCCTGTAAGAAATGTGCCGTGGGATTATCGGGTCGTTGAAGAGGAGGTTGGCGATCTTGTCGGGAGCGACATGACTATCATTCCGGACAATACGCTCCTTCCTAATGACAATAATTATGCAACGGGAGATAAAGTGTGGATTCTGCAATACATGGACGCGATGTTAACGACGGACGATGACAGACGCAGCCAGATCAAGCTGTCCTCCTGGGATACGCTGAAATCTTTTAAGGACGAGAAGAGCGCTCTTGCTGACTTGGCCAGCTTAAAGGAATCGATTCAAACGGAAGTCGATTTGATTGGCGTATACAAGACGGAGAACGCCGGTAAAACGCGCGAGTTCGCCGTAATCACGCTGCCGTCCGGCAATGTCGTGAAGCAGCCGATCAGTGACGAGAAGTATGCGGCTCTAAAAACGAAATCCAAGGTTAAAGTAAATATCGAGCAGGTTCATTTGTATGATGACTATGATCAGGTATATTCGAAATTTCGGGGGTGGGCGCAATGACCGTTGTAATTAATCTCGTTGTTAGCGTAGTCGTCATCATTGTTTTGCAATTGGCCGGCATGCTGTTCTTTAGTTTAATGACGCCGTTTAATGACCTGGAGGAATTAAAGAAAGGGAATATGGCCGTTGGACTCGCGTTTGGCGGGAAGTTTTTGTCCACGGCATTCATTATTGGCGTTGCGGCTTACACGAATACGTCCATATGGAATATGATGTTGTGGTTTCTGGTGGGTTACTTCATTCTAGTGGCTTCTTATTGGATCTTCGAGCTAGTAACGCCGGGGCTCAAAATCTCGGAGCATCTGCAAAAGGGGAATATCGCGATTGGAGCGCTTCTATGCTTCGTATTTATAGGAACAAGCTTTGCGGTGAGCAGCTTGATTATTTAAAGAATGAGGCAAGGGGTCGTAACCCCCTGCCTCATTTTTGCTTGTACATGTTATTTTGAATGGACTTCAACTTCTCTAGGTGGGGCTTTAATTGGTTTAATAACGGGCTTTTCGGATATGGCGTCTGCTCTCGAAATGCCATCTCGGCTGCAACGTCTTTATACGCAGTTATGGTCTGGTCCAATGCGCGAAGCTCTGTCGCTAATGCAGATAAAGTCTTGCGTGTTTCGTCATTAATTAATTTCGGTTTTGTTTTCCAATAATTATAGCTAATGTTGTGAAGGGGAATCCATACATCCGCCTGAAAGGCTAGGATAAACATGTCTTTTTGTGTTTCCGTCGTCATAACCGTCTGATTAATGGAAATTTCGGGTACGGAATCCTTAGAAAAACCGTCGCTAAATTCAATGATGGTAAGCAGCTGCTCGTTAATAGCTTCAGCCTGGTCTTGCGCCTGGTAAATTAAGTTCTGGATTTTAGCCGGATCCTCGTCTTCCTTAGAAGCGCTTATTTTCTCTAACGTTTCGGCAAGCGGGATTGCAGATGATGCATGGGTCACGATGTAGATGTAACCGGAGTCATTTTTTTGTTGATATAGCGTTTTTAGATGGTTGTACTTATCTTCCCATTTATTATTTAAATGATTATAAGAAAAAGTACCGACGACTACTAGAATAATAAAAATGATGAAGCAATAACGCATAGGTTTTGACAAGAGCTAATTTTCCTTTCTGTCTGAGGCTCGTATGCCCGAATGTTCCATAATGGAAAATAACATGCGGTAAGCTTGATTACAAATGGAAAATAATTCGCGGGCGAAAGCCAGGTTTATCTGGATCTAAACGGACGGGAATAGAACCCTTTTCGGAAATAGCGAAAACCTAAATACCATCTACACGCAGAATTGGCGTATGGATGGTATTTTTCGGTTCTCCAGGTCACAATTTTTACCTTAGAAGTCACTGGCGTGGTAGTCCGGGACAAGAGGAGATTTCTACAATGGCTTATGGAGTCAGCCTACAAGGGAAGGAGGAGGCGTTCGTTAACGGTTCAGACCCTAAACTATTGGAGGTATTCTCATGCCCGGAAAGACAAGAAGCAGCAGGTTGTTCATTTACGTATTCACTCTGGCATTATTGATCAGTCAGTTGCCTTTCTCCGCGTTTGTGTCCGCTGCATCCGCCACCTATGAAGCCGAATCGGCGGCCCGTGCCGGAGGCGTGGTTATCGCAACCGACCATACAGGGTATACAGGTTCCGGCTTTGTTGGCGGTTATACCGATGCCAATAAAGGCAACGCGGCTACGACATTTACGGTAAATGCCAGCGCGGCAGGCAGCTATACGACTACCGCAAGATATTCAAACGGAACAGGCTCGGCGAAAACCTTAAGCTTGTATGTTAACGGCACGAAGCTGAAGCAAATCTCTCTGCCGGCAACATCTGACTGGAGCAGCTGGTCTACGCAGTCCGAAACGGTGTCTTTGAATTCGGGCAGCAACACGATTGCGTATAAATTCGAGACAACGGATTCCGGCAACGTGAATCTGGACAACATCGTCCTAAGCGATACTACCTCGGGCACCGCGCCATCCGGAACAAACTTGGCTCTGAACAAGTCAATTTCCTCTAACAACAACTATACCGGCTTTGGGGCCGCCAATGCCGTTGACGGTAACGCATCCACCTATTACGAGGGCGCAGCGAATTCGTATCCAAACACGCTTACCGTAGATCTCGGAAGCGCGCAAAGCGTGAATTCCGTTGTCCTCAAGCTTCCGGCTTCGTGGGGTACGAGAACACAGACTTTTTCCGTTGCGGCAAGCACCGATAACAATACCTTTACTACCGTTGCAGCTTCCGAAACGTACACGTTTAATCCGTCTTCCGGCAATACGGTTACGGTTTCTTTTGCAGCGTCATCCGCCAGATCTGTCAGAGTCAACTTTACGGCGAATTCCGGCGCTGCCGGCGGGCAGATTTCTGAGCTTGAGGTGTATGGAAGCGGAGGAACCGTAACTCCGCCCGATTCTCCGGCCGGGACCTATGAAGCAGAGGCTGCCGTATTGTCCGGCGGTGCATCCGTTGCAACGGATCACGCGGGGTACAGCGGAACCGGCTTTGCAGGCGGGTTTATCGATAGCAATAAAGGCAATGCTTCGGCAACCTTTCATGTAAACGTTACCAAAGCAGGCAGCTATACGGTTGCTTTAAAATATGCAAACGGTTCAACGGCAGCGCAAACGCTTAGCCTCTACGCGAATGGAATCAAAGCGACGCAGACTTCCCTTCCGGCAACGGCGAATTGGGATTCCTGGAGCACAAAAGCCGATACCGTAAATTTAAATGCGGGCACCAACACCATTATGTACAAATACGATACAACCGACACGGGCAATGTGAATATCGACAAAATCGACGTTGCGATTGTAGAGACGCCTCCGGTCACTCCTCCGCCATCCGGAACGTATGGGGCAACCATGCCTTATGACGCGTATGAGGCTGAATCCGTATCGTATACGGGAACGGTCATAGGACCAAACACGACCTTTGGCAGCCTAGCATCGGAAGCTTCCGGCCGCAAAGCCGTGCAGCTTACGGCAGCCGGTCAATACGTGCAGTTCACATTGGCGAAGGCGGCAAAAGGCGTAACGATCCGCTACTCCATCCCGGATAACGCGGCAGGAACAGGCATTGACTCGGCCATCAGCATGTACATTGGCGGCGCATTGTTCAAAGATATCAATCTGACGTCCAGATACAGCTGGAACTATGGGGCTTGGGGAACCGAGGGCGGGGAGATCCGCTGGTCGAATAACCCGAATGCCACGCCAACTACTCCGCATCATTTGTATGACGAAGTGTCGGTTGTGCTGAACCAGGAATACCCTGCGGGTACGGTTATCAAGCTGCAGCGGAATGCAACAAACCTGAACTTCACCTCGACGGCCAATGTCACCATCGATCTGTTCGAAACGGAAGCCATTCCGGCCGCGCTTACGATGCCGTCCAATTACGTATCCATTACCAGCTATGGCGCCGTAGCCAATGACGGTGCGGATGATACAACAGCCATTAACAATGCGATCAATGCGGTGAAAAATTCCGGCGGAACCTATAAAGGCGTATGGCTTCCAGCTGGTGCTTTTACCTTGAATAACGGGAATAAAGGCGCGGGGTATAACGGCAGCGGTACGAGGCTTTACCTGGACAGCGGCGTCTCGATGAAAGGCGCGGGTATCTGGTACTCGACTTTGTCCGGCAACTATGCGGGGCTGTACCTTCGCGGCGGCAACGTCACGATCTCCGACTTTAAAATCAGCGCGAACGATATCATTCGCGACGATTATAACGGCGTATCCGGCGTAGAAGGCAACGGAACGAATTCCACTTTGACGAACCTGTGGATCGAGCATACGAAGGTAGGCTTCTGGCTGACGAACCAGACGAATAACGCAACAATCTCGAATTCCAGAATCCGTGACGTATGGGCGGACGGACTGAATCTTCATTACGGAACATCCAATACAACGGTGACCAATAACTCGGTCCGCAACAGCGGTGACGACGGTCTGGCGATGTGGTCGGATACGTATTTGGATACGAATAATACGTTTAGCTACAATACGGTTCAAATTCCTACTCTCGCGAATAACATTGCCATTTACGGCGGCAAGGACAACAAGGTGATCGGCAACCTGCTGACCGATTCGGTGGTTAACGGTTCGGGCATATCGTTTGGAACCAACTTTAATCCTCCTTCGATGACGGGAACGTTGACTGTGCAGAATAACGTACTCATTCGGACGGGTTCCTATCATAAGGATTACGGCTATCAAATCGGTGCGATCTGGGCATATTGGCTGAATAACACGGGCAAAGCCCAAAACCTGACGGTTACCGTATCCGGCAATACCATACAGGACAGCGTCTACAGCGGCATTTTTATTGAGGAGCCGGCTCCAAGCATTTCGGTCACGTATGCTTCAAACGCCATAACCAATTCGGGGACTTACGGGGTGTATATCCGGGGAACGGCAACCGGCAGCTCCGTCTTTAACAATAATACGGTCAGCGGCGCGCCGTCCGGTAAGTTTTCCAATACGTCAAGCAGCTTTACCGCAACGGGTTCAGGAAATAATTGGTGATCCATAGGCAGCGAAAAGAAACAGCCCGGCTGAAATGAACCGGGCTGTTTCTTTTTACCTTTATATTCCATTAAGAAATCATGAAACCATTTACATGGCTTTACGTATTGTTCACAAGCTTGGTTTTTAATTCAGCTAATGCTTACGAAGCATGAATCATCACGATGACCGAACAACGGTCATTCTGGTGATTATTCATTTAAGGAGGCTATTTATGCCCGGCATCAGGATTGTTACCGATTCCACAACGGATTTGCCGAAGGAACTGCTCGACCAGCATGAAGTGGAGGTCATTCCTCTGTCGGTGTATGTAGACGGGGAGACGTACGAAGATAACGTAACGATTTTTCCGCTTGATTTTATTAAAAAAATGAAAATGGCCTCTGAGCTCCCGAAAACCTCGCAGCCTGCCGTTGGCGTATTTCTCGACACGTACGACCGGCTCGGCAAGAATGGCGACACCATTATTTCCATTCATATGACAAGCGGCCTAAGCGGTACCTTTGCCTCGGCGAGCGCCGCAGCCGAAATGTCCGCCAGCAATGTGATCGTTATCGACTCTCAGATGATCTCCCAAGCGCTTGGATTTCAAGTGATTGAAGCCGCTAAGCTCGCCAAGGAAGGACACACGTCCCAGCAAATCAAGACGAGATTAAAAAGCATACTTGAAAACACCTCATTGCTAGTTGTCGTGGATACGTTGGAAAATCTCGTAAAGGGCGGACGCATCGGCAAAGCAAAGGGCTGGATCAGCTCGGTGCTTAGCATCAAACCGATCGCGATGCTGCAGGAAGGCGTATATACGCCGATTGCCAAGGTTCGGACTTCATCCCAGATTATTAAGAGCTTGATGGAACGGTTCAAGAGCGATACCGAAGGCAAGGAGATAACCGAGATCGGAATCTCGCATGCCGATAATCTTTCCTTAGCCGAGCGGCTTCGGGAAGAGATCAGCCGGATCACGGCAACGCCAGTCCGTATCCGCCCGGCCACTCCGGTTATTACGACGCATACCGGCCCCGGTGCTATAGGTTTTATGTATTGCGCGGAGTAAACAAGAGGCTGTCTCCAATGGATTAGAGCGGTGACCCGAAGATAGGCACTTCTTTTTAAGTGTCTGTTTTTCGGGTCTTTTTTGTTTTCGAATCGCCTTAGAATATTTCTAAAGGTCAAGGGAATACTCAGTCAAAAAGGAGGCTTCCAAAATGAACCAGCTTGAAGTCGGTTTGCCGGAAAAGATTCAGAAGGCTCTTAGCGGTTCGCCTGATCTTATCGTAAAGACCTATTTCGTGCAGGAAAAGCTCGAATTAACCTGTATGTATTTGTCTACACTTGCGGATAAGAAGCTTATAGATGAGCTGGTTATCTCGGGAATGATAACACCTTGCCAGCCTCTCAAGGATCATACACCGGTTCAATGGCTCTTATCGTTATTTAAACAAGCTGAACTGAAGAAAGTAAGCGGTGTTGAGTCCTGTTTAAAGGAGATATTGGATGGCCAATGTCTAGTCATTCCGGTTGGAACGGAAGCCGTGTCTATTGACGTGCGCAGCCTTGAGCAGCGCGCTGTTGCGGAGCCTGATACGGAATCCGTCGTGAGAGGCCCGCGCGAAGGCTTCGTTGAGGATTACTCGAGAAATCTTTCCCTTATTCGCAAACGTTTAAAGAGTACAGCTCTCGTTATCGAGAAAATGACAATCGGTACAGAAACGCAAACAACGGTTTGTTTATTATATATGCGGGGCAAGGCAGAGCCTCAAATCATCGATCAATTCCGAACCAGATTAAAAGCGATTCATACAGACAGCATTCTCGAGAGTGCCTTCATAGAAGAATACATTCAGGAAAAAACGTTAACCCCGTTTCCGCAATTTCTTGCATCCGAAAGGCCTGATGCCATTGTGGCAAAGCTGCTAGAGGGGCAGGCGGTTGTATTAACGGATGGCACGCCTGTCTTATTGGCAGGTCCAATTCATTTTTTTCAGATGTTTTCAGCAACCGAGGACTATTACCAGCGAGCTGATATTGCCACGTTGCTGCGGTGGCTTCGCATGCTTGCTTTTTTAATTTCAATTTTTACTCCTGCCTTGTATATTTCTGTTGCCAGCTACCATCAGGAATTGCTTCCGTCATCCATGCTGGCAAACCTTGCGTCGCAACGGGAAGGCGTGCCGTTTCCGGGCGTTGTTGAAGCATTCGCCATGCTCATCGTATTCGAGATCATTCGTGAAGCGGGACTTCGCATGCCGCGGATAGCGGGGCAAGCGATTTCGATCGTTGGGGCGCTTGTGCTTGGACAAGCCGCGGTGGAAGCAGGGCTTGTATCGGCAGCGATGGTAATCGTAGTCTCCTTGACGGCAATTGCCAATTTTGTTGCTCCAACCTACGGATTTGGAATCGCCCAACGAATTATCCAGTTTGCCTTTATGGGGTTGGCCGGTACTTTGGGCTTCTTTGGAATTATGTGCGGCGTTTTCTTTCTCCTTGTGCATTTGATGTCTTTGGAGCCATTCGGTACGCCTTACTTCTCTCCTGTTGCGCCGCTAAAGCTAAAGGAGTGGAGGGATTCCATTCTTCGTCTTCCTAGACCAATGATGAAACAACAGCGGCAAAAAGAATAGATAGCAGAGGGTAGCCATCATGCGGAAGTTGATATTAGCTCTATGTATGTTAGGGATCTGTCCAGGATGCTGGGATATGAAAGAAATCAATCAGTTAGCTCTAGTGGATACGATTGCGATGGACCAGGACGATAACCGCAACTTCCATTTTTACTTTCAAGTATTGAATCCTCCCAGCATTGAAGCCCGGGGATCCGGACCGTCGAGAGCGGCTGTATACACTTATGAAGTTTCTGCGCCTGCCATTGGCCTAATTACGAAAAAAACAGAGGCCGTGATGTCCAGAAAGCTGTATACCTCGCATATGCAGGTTTATGTTCTATCGGAGCGCAGCGCTAGAAACGGAGTGCTGAGCTTTGTGAATTTGTTAGAAAATGATCCCGAGCGCCGAACCAATGTTTATACTATCGTGACGGAAGAGCCTGTATCTACCGTAATGAATTCCTTTACCGTATTGGACCGGGTGCCGGGAAGAAATATTCGGCTCCTATTGGATTGGCATGCGAAAAATTTTGGAATCAACAAACTGCCAATACGAATGAAAGATATCGTTGCAGGCATTCCTTTCAGCAGGCCGACTATTATTCCCATCATTCAATATACGGGGGAGCGTGCTGCATCAAAAGCGGACCGGCTAGACGATATTAACGCGACCAAGGAAAATCTGAGGCTAGTATCGGGAGCCGTGTTTATCCGAGCGAAGATGGTTGGGAAAATCAATACCGAGATAAAGAACCTGTATTATGTTTTTAACGGATATGCCAAGCGAATCGATGAAACGGTCGAGGTCAGAAATAAACGTGTTGATATAGAAGTGACGGATATAAAGATCAAGCGGATCTGGAAAACGGACAAACAGCTGATATTGCGACTGAACGCAAAGGCGGGCATCATAAACAACGAGCAGAACCAGAGATTGAATGCAAGCAATATCAAGGAACTGGAGCAGGCGATTAATTCTTTTTTTAACGAGAAAGGCGAGGATTTTTTCCGTTTCGCCCTTAAACAGAATTGGGATTTGCTCGGAATCGGCGATACCAGGCAAGGCCGAAAAAACTGGAAGGAGATCAAGGTTCAATTTGATACCCATTCCAAAGTAACCTCACTAGGGAATACGATCACGCCATACGAGTAGGGGATATGAATTGGAGAAAAAATTAAATACGCTTCAAATGTTTTGCATTGTAACTTGCTTTGTAAAAGGAACAACCTTTCTTGTGCTTCCAAGCGCCACGGTTATGGATGCTCAACAGTTTGGCTGGCTGGTGCATCTTTGGAGTCTCGTCTTCGGATTAGGGATAGCATCGCTATGGGTGTACATTTTTGATCAGCATCCAGGGCTGTCGCTGGTCCAAATATGCAATAAAGTATTGGGTAGGTACGGCGGAGGAATAGTTTCCTTCTGTTATATCCTCTTTTTCATTCAAATTACGGCTTGGGTAACAAGGAATGTAAGTGATTACGTGCATGTGGCTATGATGCCAAGAACGCCTTCGACGGTCATTCATCTTTCTTGTCTTGTTGTCTGCGCTTACGCCGTGATTAAAGGCATTCGAGTCATTTCGTTAGTCAGCGTGTTTATTGTGCCGTATGTATTTGTTGCGTTCTGGGTCCCATTTACCGTTATGTTAACCGAGTGGCAATGGCGCAATTTCCGTATTCCGAGCGAATTTCATCTCTGGCCAACAATAGTGGAAACGAAATACGCGCTGGGACTGCCCTTTATGGAATCTATAGCCTTTATGATGATATTTCCTTTGGTACAAGGCAAGCTTAAGACGGCTTTATTAGGCGGGACGGCGTCAGCGGGCATGCAAGTTGCGCTTTCGGTATTTTTCGTAATTGGAATTCTAGGCGTGCACAGGGCTTCTCATCTTCTGTATCCGGAGTATACGATCTTCCGAGAAATGGTTTTTTCCAACTTTATGGAGCACTTTGAATCGATCTTGTCCGTTAATGTGCTGTTAATCGTTTTTGTGAAAGTAAGCGTCATCCTTTATTGTACGGTAACCGCAATCGCGCAGCTGTTTGCCATCCGCAGCCGTGCGGCAATAACGATTCCTTTGATTTGGGTCATATCGGCTTATTCCCTTCTGTTTGCGAATATCGGAGAGTATATGAAGTGGATTCGCGACTATTTGTTTGCCTATTATTTGCCGTTTGGTGTGGGCTTCCCGGTTCTGCTTCTTGTGGTCCATTGGTTAAAAAATGCTGGAAAGGTTGCGAAATCTGCATGATTAGCCTAATGCTGATCGCTTTACTGTTTTTGACAGGCGGAACGATTATCGTCCGACGCTTACATTCGCCTCGAAATGAAATGTGGGTGTTCATCGTCATTTCCTGCATCGGCATTATCATATGGAGCAGTATTATTCTTTATAAGCCGCTTGATCTGAATAAGGCGATCGGCTGGATGATCGACAGTATAGCCGGATAATCCAGCGATCGCCACGACAGGTGGAAATTAACGGGTAAGCTCCCGCCGTACGACAGGGGCAACTTTGGCAGCCAGCAATTCGATTGCGGTTGCTACCTTGCCGAAAGGCATACCGCCAACATCCATTTGAAGCATGAATCGGTCGTGCTTAAACAGCTCATGCTGATGCAAAATTTTCTCAATGACTTGCTCCGGGCTGCCTACAGCAAATGCCGTTTCAGGTCCGGCGATACGACCGAACTCGGCTTGGGACATTTTTCTGCCCGCAAATTGTCCGAGGTAACTGCTATAGTAAGGATAAAATTCATGCAGCGCCTGCTGGGAGGTATGGCTGATATAACCGTGACTGGAGACGGCTACCCTCAGCTTGGAAGGTTCATGTCCGGCTTGCTGCCCAGCCTGGCGATATATGTCCGCAAGAGGCTTTGCTCGTTCCGGTGTCCCGCCAAGAAGAGCCAGGTTCATGCCTAGACCAAGCCGGCCTGCATTTTGGGCGCTCTGAGGCGTTCCGCCTACGCCAATCCAAACAGGCAATTCAGGCTGTTTAGGTCTTGGAGCAATTTCGAGATCACTCAACGAACTGCGGAATTGTCCGTTCCACGTGATTGTCTCCTGTTTACCGAGTTCTAATAGAAGCTCGATATTCTCGGCGAATAAAGCGTGATAATCTTCTAGCTTGTAGCCAAATAAAGGGAAGGAATCCACAAAGGCTCCGCGCCCAGCGATGATTTCTGCTCGCCCTCCAGACAGCAAATCGAGAGTGGCGAAATCTTCGAATAAGCGGACGGGATCAACCGTGCTTAGGACGGTAGTTGCGCTGGTCAACTTGATCTCTTTAGTAGCTTGCGCGATTGCGGCCAGAATAACGGGGGGAGAGGATACGGCGAAATCCAGTCTGTGATGCTCTCCTACTCCAAAGATATCTAAACCGGCTTCGTCAGCCAGCTTGGCTGCATCGATTATTTCTTTCATCCGCCGCTGAGCGCTTATGGTTGTGCCGCTAGCCGGGTCAGGAATTAAATCGCCAAAGGTATAAAGACCGATTTCAAAGCGTTTGGATGTATTCGTTACAGATCCATTACTCATCTGGAACACCTGCTTTCAACTATTTTTCATTAAATTATCGGAGCGTATACAAATGGAACACGAATTGAGTTATTGCAAGGTAGAGCCAGCACTCGAAGTCATAACGGGCAGATGGAAAATACCGATTTTATACATGCTTTTCCAGGGCACGAAACGGTTCAGCGAGCTTCAGAAGGGCATACCGAATATCACGAAAAAAATGCTGACTACGCAATTGCGTGAGCTTGAAGAGCACCACATTATTCAACGGGAGGTTTACCCGGTTGTCCCGCCTAAAGTGGAATATTCATTAACGGATTACGGCCATACATTAGAGCCGCTGCTAACATTTATGCATCAATGGGGCAGCGCTCATGTGGATTTCATGCGAAACAGAAGCAAACATCAACGATAGATGCCCGAGCCTTCCGGAAAGGTCAATTTTTTGCATTTGGTCAATTCGTTGTGAGAGTTGAGTGTTTGCAATGCCATTATGCTGTCGGAGCGCTTGTTTGAGAAGTAGTTACTTTTTACTGTCCGGGTCACTTTTTCGTAACCATGCCCTGAAGGTTTGTATTGAACGAAATAGACAAATAAAACGGGCTTTAGAGAAAAGTGCGAACGTCGAAAAAGCAGTATAGTGAACTCATGCAGGACAGCATTACTTCTTCTTGAGATAAATAAAACAAAGAACAGGTGGGAGAATATAATGGCAGAGCAAAAAGTATGGTTAATCACGGGAGCATCCAGAGGAATTGGTTTGGAGATTGTAAAGGCAGTGCTTGCAACCGGCGATCAAGTCATCGCAACGGTTCGGCGTTCGC
This sequence comes from Paenibacillus sp. BK720, assembly GCF_011761545.1. Classification (NCBI taxonomy): domain Bacteria; kingdom Bacillati; phylum Bacillota; class Bacilli; order Caryophanales; family Paenibacillaceae; genus Paenibacillus; species Paenibacillus sp. BK720. Next base: position 473,873 of record NZ_JAASRQ010000002.1, read on the forward strand.
CGGAGGCTTTATTGGATCAACTTGGGAATCCCGCTAATCTTAGCGTTGGGATACTGGACATTACAAATGAAGAACAGGCTAAAGAAGCGGCAGACCAGATCGCACGGAAGTTCGGGAAAATTGATGTTTTGGTCAATAACGCAGGTTTTGGCCTTCTTAGCGCCGTAGAAGAAGCTTCCGCCGAAGAGGTGAGAAGGAACTTCGAAACCAACGTATTCGGTTTGTTGAATGTAACCCGTGCCGTACTCCCTCATATGCGAAAAGAACGTTCGGGACATATTATTAATATTTCGTCTGTCGGAGGATTAAGCGGATATATCGGATGGGGAGTATACGGTTCAACTAAATTCGCCGTTGAAGGGATTACAGAGTCCCTGGCCTTGGAGTTGGCCCCGCTCGGCATACATGCTACCGTAGTTGCACCGGGCTTCTTCCGTACCGACTTCCTGGATGCTTCTTCCCTTAGCAGCTCCGGAAAAGTCATTCCCGATTACGCGGAAACGGTCGGAAAGATGAGGGATTTCGCTGCGGCGGCTAACCGCAAACAGCCGGGAGATCCCGTAAAGCTGGCAAAAGCCATTGTACGAATTGCGAACGCGGAAAATCCGCCTGTCCATTTGCCGTTAGGGAAAGATTCTCTGCAGCGGTACAGAGAAAAAACAGCCGATTTTGAACGAGATATCGCGAATTGGCATGATGTCATCACCGGTACTGACCATGATGATGTTTAAATGATCATTCACATTAAGATGAAACCGGGGCTTCCGCACCCGGTTTTTCCCATTATGAGCTCATTAGGAGGAAGAGCTAATGTCTGTACGGGCAGAAAAAGTGCTTAAGGCTCCTCGAGATCTGGCCAACGATTCCAGCGAACAACGGTTATTGAAAATGAAAGGGTTAACGGTTATTGAATCTTGTACGTTTACGGAAGGACTTAAAGGAAGTATGTTCCTGGAGGATCATCTTCTTTTGTTTGTGCTTGAGGGCATGTATAAAGTAACGTTCGGCGATGAGGAGTTTACCGTAAATAAGAATGAAATGGTTCTGCTGCAGAAGTCGATTTTAGTGAATTACGAGAAGTCGGGAGAAGAGGATTCCGACTATCGTCTGGACTATATCATGTTTTTTCTGAAAGAAGAACTGCTGACAGAATTTATTAATATGGCGGATCTCCAATATAACCATCCGGCTGTTTTGGTACCGGTATCTGTGAAAGCGATCAATGAGCGGCTAATGAGCTATATTCATTCATTGAAACCGTATTTTAAAGAAAGGGAAGCTTTAAAAGAAGGGTTGATTAGGGTTAAACTGCTGGAGTTATTGTTTGATGTCGCGGATGCGGACGAACAGTTTCTATATCAGTTTTTGCAATTAAGACGAACGGACAAAAAAGGGATTACTGAAATCGTGGAGCAGAATATTACTAATCCGGTCTCGCTTCAGGATCTAGCATACTTGTCGGGTCGAAGTTTGTCGACGTTCAAGCGTGATTTTCAAGCGATCTACAATACTTCCCCCGTGCGCTGGATACGTAACCGGAGGTTGGATATTGCAAGGGACATGCTGCTTCACACGTCAGCCTTGGTTACGGATGTCTGTTTCTCAACCGGCTTTGAGAATGTTGCCCATTTTTCAAAGGTATTTAAAGAGAGATTTGGCGTAGCGCCTTCCTCGTATAGACAAGCAGTGCTTAACTCGGAAGGCGAGACAACTTCTTAATCGATTTTGGCGAATTTTGTTGATTTTTCGCGAATATTTGGTATTATATTGACGAGTTTTATGGGGGGAGTCGATTGGATTGATCCGTATTTCTTCGTTAATAGAGAAGGGCTTTGAGTATCATGCATTGCCTCAAGGCTTGCAGATGCTGGACAATACGCTGGTTTTGCAGCTTGAAGGGTTGGAGGACAGTATTAGCGCAAGGCTTAGCTTCAGCTTTCAGAGCCGTGAATGGATAATTGATCAGGTAACAGGGCCGGAACCATCGACGGAATGGACAGCGGCAAGGCTAACCGAAGAGATAGAGCGGATTTTCGACTATCGGCCCGAACTCCTTGAAGCGGGAAGGCTGTTAATTGCGCGTATCGACGAAATAAATAAGATGGACGATGACGAATTCGAGGCGGTGTACGAGCGCGGCGAATTGAAAGAGTTCATGCTTTAAAGCTATAACCGGCCTTTGCCAAGGCCGGTTATTTTATTTTTAATCGGGGCAGGAAAAGAAGATCTGGCGGTTAATGACTATAAGGTAGGCTTTATCATCTTGAATGACTGGAGAGTGCAGGTAGTGGCAAAAGAGAAGAATTGGGCAGGCAATTACACGTATAATGCGTTGGAATATCTCTACCCGGAGAATGTGGAACAAGTGCGGGAGATGGTTGTGAGAAGCAGCAAGCTGAGAGTACTGGGCTCGAGACATTCCTTTAACGGGATCGCGGATTCGCACGCAAGCCTGTTGTCGCTTCAGAAGATGAATCGTGTACTTGAGTTGGATAAGGCAAATAACCGCGTAAAGGTAGAAGGCGGAATACGTTACGGGGATCTGGGCGAATATTTGCATCGGGAAGGTTACGCGCTTCATAACCTGGCGTCGCTGCCGCATATTACGATAGCGGGCGCTATTGCAACGGCAACCCATGGCTCCGGAGACCGGAACGGCAATCTGGCAACGGCTGTTTATGCCCTCGAAATCGTAAAAGCCGACGGAACAATCGCCGTGTTTACCCGGGATGACGAGGACGGAAAGTTTAATGGAGCCGTTGTTGGTTTAGGAGCTTTAGGCGTCGTAACCGCCATTACGCTGGACATTCAGCCTTCCTTTGAGATTAGTCAATACATTTATGATCTTCTCCCGCTGGCACAGCTCGAGAATAATTTTGACGCCATTTACTCCAGCGCTTATAGCGTCAGCCTGTTTACGGACTGGAAGGGCTCATCTATTAATCAGGTTTGGCAAAAAAAATTGGTTCAAGAGGGTTCGGCTGGGGAGGCGCAAGCGGAATTCTACGGGGCCAGCCTCGCGGAAGCCAAACGCCATCCCGTACCGGACCAAACCGCCGAAAATTGCAGCGAGCAATTCGGCGTGCCGGGCCCATGGCATGAACGTCTGCCGCATTTCCGCATGGATTTCACGCCAAGTGCCGGCGAAGAGCTGCAAACGGAATATTTTGTGGCCCGTGAGCATGCCTATGAAGCCATTTGCGCAATTCGCGAGCTTGGCGAGCAGATCGCCCCGCTGTTGTTTATTTCCGAAATTCGCACCATTGCTGCCGATCAGCTGTGGTTAAGTCCAAGCTATCGGAAGGATTCCGTTGGCTTCCACTTTACCTGGAAACCGAATTGGGAAGCCGTCAAGCAGGTGCTGCCGCTCATCGAAGCCAAGCTGGAAAAGTTTAACGCGCAGCCGCATTGGGGCAAAGTGTTTACAATGCCGGCGGAGCGAGTCCAAGCCCTGTTCGGGAAGCTCCCGGAATTCCGCCAGCTGATGCTGGAGTGCGACCCGGACGGGAAGTTCCGGAACGATTTTGTGAATGAGTATGTCATGACGAAGTAATCGATTCTTATTTATATAAGCCGGGTTCCTAATAGGGAGCTCGGTTTTTTATTTAACTGGAAATGGGTTGTTACCCGCACGACTAACAGCGTTCAAATGAGAGAAGCGTAAGTGAGAAATGAGTTGCTTTTGATGGAAAATATAAGGAGAATGGAGAGGTTGGCAGATAGAGGAGGCGAGGTCGAATTGGATTCGAGATTTCTCCAGGCAAGAACGGAAGAAATAAAGTACCACGAGAAGTTTTATGCCGAACATGAGTTGTTCGCCCCCGGAACCTGGATCGCTAAGCCGGTGCAAGCCATTATGGATACTTACGTTTTGCTGGAGCCTCATGGGATGCGCGTATTGGATCTTGGCTGCGGTGTTGGGCGAAATGCCATTCCGATTGCGCAAGCAATCAAAGCCTATAGCGGAAAGGTGACGGCCGTAGATCTCCTTCCTTCCGCAGTCGCGATATTGCAGGATAACGCGGAAAAATACGAAGTAAAAGATAACCTGGAGGCGATTGCCGCGGATATCGAGTATTTCCAGATCCCATCGCAATTTTATGACTATATCATTGCATGCTCTTCCCTAGAGCATGTATCCTCCGTAGACGCATTCCGAACCGTCATTGGCCGGATGATAGAAGGGACAAGGCCCCGCGGCATTCATGCCATCTTAATGAGTACGCAGACGGAAGAGCTGGATTATAATACCGGCGTAGTGTCGGAAGGATTAATAGAATTAAACCTGTCGACAGACGATGCTTTTTTTCTCTTGAGAGAATGTTATAACGGCTGGGAGATTGTGCTAGAGCGAGTGATCCCCCAGGCCGTTCAAGAAGTGAAATACGGGAAGTCTATCGAATACCGGGGAAATTGGCTGACATTTATCGTTCGCCGTACAAGCTGAGGGAGGGAAAGAATATGGCGATGCCTACTCATATTGTGGCCGTCGGAGGAATGGTGGAGAACGATCAAGGCGATATCCTGCTCGTGAAAACACAGCATGACGGATGGGTATTTCCCGGCGGGCAGGTGGAGGTCGGGGAGAATTTGACCGATGCGCTTATGCGCGAAATTCAGGAAGAGAGCGGGATCACATGCGTTGTCTCGCAATTGATCGGCGTATACTCCAATACTTGCACGTATAAATGGCATGACGGGGTAACGGATGTGCCTACCAAGCTGATGCTGGATTTTGCATGCCGCCAAGCAGGCGGTTCCTTGCGAACTTCCGAAGAAACCTCGGAGGTATGCTGGGTTCGGAAGGAGAAGGCGCTCGACCTGATCCAGTCCCCGGCGATACGGACGAGGTATCAAGCTTACTTGGATTTTGACGGTACGGTCAATTATATGGATTACGTTACAAAGCCGGACTTCAATATCAAACTGGAAAGGAAAATCTAGGCTGTAACAAGATGCAAAGGAGACGGCATCGCATGGAGCGACGGCAAACTCCTCATGGGGCGGAAATGCGGCTGCGCGCTCGTATGGTTTCGGTGCTTAAGGATGTGCCGCATCGTTAAGCGCCGCGAAAGTCCTGAGAGAATCGGACGGAGGAACAAACAACCGGAGCAGCTAGAGTCCGCTCCGGTTGTTTGTGACGTTCAGATTGAAAAAAGCCCCGTACTTCGTGACACTCTGTCTAATGTAAACGGTAATATTCGCCTCTATACTAGACATAGATGTAAGAGAAGGACTGCGCAAAAGATAATGGTTACGGCATGGTACGGTTAGGTAAAGGGAGAGGAGTGCGCAAGCGATGTCCATCAACCGGGATGAAGCGGATCTGATTGCAAAGGACCGTCAATATGTGTGGCATGCCATGGCGCCTTATAATGAGCAGGCACCTCCGATGGTCGTTAAGGAAGGACAAGGCTCGTGGATAACGGATAGCCGGGGCAACCGGTATTTGGACGGGATGTCCGGTCTCTGGTGCGTGAATGTGGGGTACGGGCGGGAGGAACTGGCCCGTGCGGCTTATGAACAGCTCAAAACCTTGTCCTACTATCCGTTAACGCAAAGCCACGAGCCGGCGATCCGCCTGGCCGAAAAGCTGAATGAATGGCTGGAGGATGACTATGTCATCTTCTATTCCAACAGCGGGTCCGACGCGAACGAAGTCGCGTTTAAGATGGCAAGGCAATATCATGAGCAATCCGGCGCCCCTGGCCGCTACAAGTTTATTTCCCGTTACCGGGCGTACCATGGCAATTCGATGGGCGCATTAGCGGCAACCGGGCAAGCTCAGCGCAAATACTTGTATGAGCCGCTTGCGGGAGGCTTCCTTCATGTCCGCCCGCCGGACAGCTACCGGCGTCCGGATGGCATGTCGGTCGAGCAGTTTAATCTGCAATGCGCGCAAGCGATCGAAGAGACGATCGTATGGGAAGGGCAGGAGACGATAGCGGCTGTTATTATGGAACCCGCGATCACAGGCGGAGGAGTCCTTGTGCCCGAGCCCATTTATCTCGAGAAGGTCAGGGATATCTGCACGAGGTACGGCGTACTGCTCATTATCGACGAAGTGATTTGCGGCTTTGGCCGTTCGGGCCGTAAATTCGGGCATATGAATTACGGCATTAAGCCGGACATCGTTACGATGGCGAAAGGACTGACCAGCGGTTATCTGCCTTTGTCGGCAACGGCGGTTCGCAAAGATATTTACGACGCCTTCAAGGGCAAGGACATGTACAGCCATTTCCGTCATCTGAATACGTTTGGCGGCGCGCCGGCAGCTTGTGCCCTTGCGCTGGCGAATCTCGGGATATTGGAGCGGGAACAGCTGGTGGAACGGTCGGCCGCGCTTGGCGAACGGCTTATCGAGGGATTAACCGGCTTGAAAGAGCATCCGATAGTCGGAGACATCCGGAGCTTTGGCTTTCTAATGGGCATCGAGCTGGTTAGCGATAAACAAACGAAGGAGCCTTATCCGCTGTCGGGCGTTGTCCGGATCATGGCGGAGTGCAAGGCGAAAGGTCTCCTAATAGGCAAAAACGGCGATACCGTCGCAGGCTACAATAATGTGCTAACGATCAGTCCGCCGTTGTCATCCACGGATGAGGATATTGCTTTTCTCGTTCAAACGCTAAAGGATGTATTCGAATGTATATAATAGAAGAAAAACAAAAAAAGCCTGATCTCTATCAAGCTTACGCGTTTGCTCTATGGTCGGGACGACACGATTTGAACATGCGACCCCCTGGTCCCAAACCAGGTGCTCTACCAAGCTGAGCTACGTCCCGGAAAAGAATGGTGCCGGCGATAGGAGTCGAACCCACGACCTACTGATTACAAGTCAGTTGCTCTACCAACTGAGCTACACCGGCATATGGTTTGTGTCGGGCACAAAACGTATTATGCCACAGCCCGTGCGAATTATGCAAGACTTTTTTCGAGAAAGTTTTCTAGAGCTTTTTGGCCTTGAAATGAACAACGGCGCTGTACAGCATTTTACCTGTAAGGGCATTAAAGGCAGCTTGATGCTGAACCTGGTGAACCTGCAGCAGAAGCGCTTTATTGTTCTCGATTTGCCGCTCGATCTTCAGCTCCAGCGTGCGCAGATCGCTAGCCTCAAAGAACTCTACTTTATCGTCAATCAAATCCAACCGGAATTCCATCGTCGACTCCTCCTGTCTCTATTTTTATTATTTGAATCTATTATAGCGTTTTTGGGCAGCGAATCAAAGACGGATGAGACTAAAGTCGGAGTGTTGGGAATTGACCCAATTTTTGTTTACAAATAGGTATATATATCCTAAACTAGTCCTTGTGTGTCGAAAATAGCGTAATTCAACTGAAAAAGGCAAACTTGCCGAAAGGCAAGGACGCAAAGTTATGGGCCTAATGCTGCATAGAAGCGATGGCTGCCAGACCGCCGGACGCAGGACATAGTGCCTTAAACAGCTATCCGCCTGTCCTAGGCCGGATAGCTTATTTTCTTTTTTCAGTGACAGCGAGGAGAGACGAGAAGAATGAAGGAATGGGTTAAAAAGGCATTGCAATGGCTAGGCGCAAGAAAGCAGCTTGTGGAGGGAAGAAGAAAAATCGGTGTGCGGCTGCTTATGCTGACCAGCATCATCACTTTATTTAACGTAGGGGCAGGCGCGTTCATCTATACGCAAAATCTGTCGGTATCCCATGCCGTCAAGAATGCGAATACGCTTACGAGCGCGCAGCGCGAATACGAAGGGATCTCTAATTCGCTGCTGCAAACGCTTCTGATGATGATCAATTCGATCGAAAACAACAATGACAGCCAGAATGCGGAAGTAGTCGATCCGAAAGAACGTTTGGCCGATATGCCGGGTCAGATCGAGCATTTGAAGAAGACCTTCGAGAAGCTGGACAAGATGTTCCCGGCCGCGGAGGAGCAGCAAACGTACATTGGCCAGGCGAACATCTACGAGATTGCCTACAATGACTTGAAGAGCTCGAATGTCACCCAGTTCGAAAATGTGACAGCCGAAATGAAATCGGCGCTTGTGCTTAGGCTCGTTAATATTTACTTGAACGAGCTGGAGTTCGCCAACCAGAACGTCAACGCCCGGATTACCGTTGACGCTGCGCATACGGATAAGGTTCTGTCCGATAGCGTGGATACGGCGAATATAATCATCCTGATTAACGTACTGATCCTGGCGGTGATTCCGTTTCTGTTCACGGTTGGGCTCATCCGAAGCATCCGATCCGGTCTTCAAGGGATTATGGGACGCATTCAAGCCTATCGGCATAATGACTTTACTTATAACCAGGCGTTCGAACGCAAGGACGAATTCGGCGATATCGACCGCTCGCTTGCGGCCATGGGCGATAATTTGAAAGCAACCATCAAAGCGACGCTAAGCGTAAGCCAGACCGTTCTCCAGATGTCGAACCAGATGGGCGATATGATCTCCCGCAACCGTACGGCATCCGAGCAGGTGAAAGGGCAGATCGATCTGGGAACAACCGTCCTGCTCTCCCAATACGACGATGCGACTTCGATCTCGGCCGTAACGGAGCAGATCTCGGCAAGCTCGCAGCAAATTGCGGCGTCGAGCGATTATATCAATAAAGACATGCAGCAAATGAGAGACGATTCCCATACCGGCTCGGTAGACATGGAAGGCGTTGTCCAAATGGTGAACCAGACGGTTGAGCAATTCAACCAGGTGACGGAAGCTTTTAACCGCATTACCGAACGCTACAGCAATGTATCGAAGTTTCTGGAGAGCATCCAGGATGTCAATACGCAGACGAACCTGCTGTCTCTTAATGCATCGATCGAATCCGCCCGGGCCGGCGAACATGGACGGGGCTTCGCGGTTGTAGCCGAGGAGATCCGCAAGCTGTCGGGTCAGACCGACCAGATTTCGAAAAATATTTCGAAGGAAATGCACCTGATTCAAGAGGATGTGGCGGCAAGCAGCAAGAGCATGGGTGCTTTCGCCGAAGTAATCTTCTCCACCAAGCAAGCCTCGACCGCCGCGAGCGACATGTTCAAAGGACTGGAAAAGCAGAGCCATACGTTGTCCGAGCAAGTCAGCGAGATCTCGACGGCCATCAATGAAATTACAACCGGCATCACGCATATCGTGACCGCCGTGGACAAGCTCCTGCTCACCTCCTCCGAGGTGAATGGCAAAATGGAACAGATGGGTCATCTGTCCGTTGAGCAGAACAATATTTCGGATGATTTGCAAGGGATGGCGCAAAATCTGCAGCAATCCTCGTATGAGCTGAAAGAAAAAGCGGCAATTTTTAAAGTTTAATGCCAATCTTGCAGGTACAAGACAAAGGCTGTTCTCCTTGCGGGGAGGACAGCCTTTGAGTCGTTTTACGGTCTAGTATCAGCTTGCGCGTTCCGGAACCGGTGAATTCCGAAGTCACGGAGGGAGGAGTGCAGAATCGCTTCTTTAAGCGGATGAAGATTTGGAGTGAAGCGGATCTCGATGCCAAGTCCCGCTAACCGCTCAATAAGATCGGAAAGCGGTTCCACGGCAAGGGGAACCAAGGTTTCCTTGGATACGTAGTATCCGGCGTATTCGTCGAACAGCTCGAAGGACTCGGGTGGCAGCTCGTACCGGTACAAGGTTGTCTGCTTGATCCGTTCGTGCCAGCCGGTCTCCACGGTAATCACAATGTTGGCAGCCGTAGTGCCGAAAAACCTCCGTTCATCCTCTGAAGTTAATCCTGCCGATCTCGTATAGACGATTCGAGGGCAATCCCTCGGGAAGAAAAAGGTGAACTGATGCTCCTCGTCAATCGCCCAGACAACGGGCGGCATATCGGTCCGGTTGGCTTTTACCCTCGGAACAAAGACGTCAATAGCCCTTTCCTCGCTGAAATGAAACAGCCTCATCCTCATAGCCTCCTATCGAAGCGGTCGTCAGTGCTTATCTATTCTAGGGCAGTCCTTTCGGGCAAACAACTATTTTTCGTAAAAAAATGGATATTTTTGATTCAGCCTCTTTACATCACTAATGATCTAGTGTACTATTCAACTATAACACTAATACAAAAGGGAGAGGCGCTATGACAACGGCAAAAATAACGAATCCGTCGATCGTGCTTCAATTGGACGGTTTGACGAAGAAGATCGGCAGCAAAGCGATTGTGAACGGATTATCCTTTGATATCGCGCAGGGAGAGGTTGTTGGACTGCTTGGTCCAAACGGCGCAGGCAAAACAACCACGATGCGGATGATTGTTGGTTTAATCGGAATGTCGGAAGGGGACGTCCGGATTTGCGGGCAAAGCGTACGGACGAACTTCGAGAAGGCCATCAGGCATGTCGGAGGAATTATCGAGAACCCCGAGTTCTACCCGTACATGACGGGCTACGATAATTTGAAGCAATACCAGCGGATGACGGAGGGCGTAACCGACGCGCGGATTGAGGAGGTTACGAAGCTGGTTGGCATGCAGGAAGCGCTCGGCAAAAAAGTAAAGGCCTATTCGCTTGGCATGCGCCAGCGTCTCGGTATCGCGCAAGCGCTGCTCCATGAGCCAAAGCTGCTTATTCTGGATGAGCCGACTAACGGCCTGGATCCGGCGGGTATCAAGGAGATGCGCGAATATTTGAAGCGGATAGCGGAATCCGAAGGCATCGCGATTCTGGTCTCCAGCCATTTGCTCAGCGAGATCGAGCTGATGTGCAGCCGGGTTATCGTAATTCAGGAAGGCAAGTTTGTTACCGCCCGCTCCATCGGAGAGACGGAATCGCCGAAGCAGAAGGTGCTCACCATTTCCATGCAGGTCGGAAATGCCGGGCAGGCGCAGGAAGCGATCAGCCACGTCGACGGGGTTGAGGTGACGCAAACGGATTCCTTCACGAACCGGATTACCGTCAAGCTGCTGCATGATCAGATTCCCGGTCTTGTCGCGAAGCTTGCGGCGGAAGGCGTTGCAATCTACCGGATTGAGGAAGTACGGGCAACCTTGGAAGAAGAGTTTATGAAGCTGACGGGAGGTAACCGCATTGCGTAACTTTACGGGATTATTAATAAACGAATGGCTGAAGCTCAGCAAGAAGAAGTCGTTTTTCGTCGCCTATGCCATTCTTGCCGTTGTTTTTGCGATTTTAGCCTTTGCTTTCTACAAATTGTCGCCGGACGGCCTGAACTCAACGGTTGATTTCGCAACGGGCACGATTATGCTTCAAGCCGCAGGGCAGCTGGTTCCGGTTCTTGCCGTTCTCGCGGCGGCAGGCAGCGTGACGCAGGAATACCGTTACGGCACCATTAAGTTTCTCCTGATCCGGGCGCAGAGCCGTCACAAGATTTTGGCCTCCAAGTATATCATCTCCGTGCTTTACGCGTTAACGTTAGTCGTAACCGCGGCCGTGTTTGCCGTCGTTGCCGGTTATATCGTTTACGGCGGCGGGGCAGGGGAATCGACTTGGACGGATTTTCTTAGCAATGCAGCAAGTCTGGCCGTTTACTCCATTGTGTTCGTAACGCTGACCTTTATGATCGGAATCCTGACGAAATCAAACGGTGCGGCAATCGGCATCGGCATTTTCTCCATGATGGTCGGCAGTCTTCTGGTTATGCTGCTGTCCCGTTACACGATTACGAAGTATTTGCTGTTCGCCAATACGGACCTGTCGGTCTACCGCAGCGACGCAGTGCCGGTTGAGGGGATGACGCTCGCCTTTTCCATTGTTATACTGCTTGTATATATGGCGCTGTTCCTATCCGTCAGCTTCGCCGTTTTCAAGAAGCGCGACATCGCTTAAGCGAGGCGTTTGGGGCCGACAGATGGAAAGGAGAATCTTGACCCGTGACAATTGTATTTGACAACAATATGCCGATTTATATTCAGATTATGAACTATGTGAAGAAGCAGATTATTACCGGCAGATTAAATCCCGGTGACAAAATCGAATCGGTACGGGACATGGCCCTTGAGCTGCAGATCAACCCGAATACGATTCAACGTACGTTCCAGGAGCTGGAGCGGGAAGGCATTGTAGAGACAAGACGAGGACTTGGCCGATTTGTGACGAGTAGGGAGTCGACGATTATGCAAATCAAGAAAGAAATGGCGGGCGAGCTGCTCGAACGGTTTGTGCAAGGAATGAAGGAGCTTGGCTTCGAGAAGGACGATATTGTGGCCATCGTAAAGGATGCCGTAAAAGACGGCAAAGCGGAAAGCCGTACGGACAGGAGTGAATAAGAGACGTGGAATCGATCTTGGAGCTATCGGGAGTAACGAAAACGTATGGAGCCAAGCGTGCGCTGGACAATGTTTCTTTCAAAATCCAGCCCGGCAGGATCATTGGCTTGCTTGGCAGCAACGGAAGCGGTAAAAGCACGTTGATGAAAATCGCCGCCGGCCTTATGCCGCCATCCTCGGGCCAATTGCTCGTATGCGGGGAAACAAGCGGTCAGCGGACCAAAGCTTTGACTTCTTTTATGCCGGATAAGCCGCTGACGGAATCCTGGATGCGGGTCAAGGACGCGCTTGGCTTTTATCGGGATTTCTACCCGGACTTTGACCCAGCAAAAGCCGATGAAATGCTGCAATTCATGAAATTGCAGCCCGCGGACAGGATCAGCACGTTGTCCAAAGGGATGAACGAGCGGCTGCAGCTGACCTTGGCTTTGTCCCGCAACGCCAAGCTGTATTTGCTCGACGAACCGATTGGCGGCGTGGATCCGGTCGCCCGCGAGAAGATATTGGATGCGATCGTTAAATATTATAACGAAGACAGCTGCTTGATGATATCCACGCACCTGGTACGGGATATCGAACGGATTTTCGACGAGGTTATTCTGATCAAGAACGGAAGCATTGTCCTTCACGAGGAAGTGGAGACGATCCGGTTCTCGCAAGGCAAAAGCGTGGATGAGCTGTTTAAAGAGGTGTTCGCGGAATGATGAATTTGCTTAAGCTGGTCAAATACGATTGGAAACGGAACGCTGGCTTTTTGCTGATCGTCGGAGCCTTGTTCGTCATAACCGGAGGTGCGCTTACGGTGTACGGCGAGGTTAAGAACCTGGAGTCGGATCTGATTTACGTGCTGACGTTTCTGCTTTATTTGGCCGTAACGATTTCGCTCTGCGTAACGGTCTGCAGGACGTTCGAACGCAATCTCAGGTATTTTAACCGCCGGCTTCTTCCGCTGCCAGCCTTATATACGGTATTATCTCCGCTATTGCTCGGAATCGCGGGGCTGATTGTCATTGGCGTTGCAGGCGTAATCCATCTGCTTGTGCTTGGCGGCGTTGTGGATACGGTACACTTGCGGGTCTTCGATATTCTGGCGGACAGAGGCTTCTGGGCGATGCTGATCTCCAGTATTTTATTTGTAACGATCATTTTCTCAAGCATTACGGTGGCGAAAGTATTTAGAGGGAAAAAGGGCTCCTGGATAGGCGCGGCTCTCTTTATCGGGCTGCAGCTCGCCGTTCAATGGGTGGAAACGAAGCTGTTCCCAAGCATGAACGTGTCTACGGATCAGTTTTTCAAATCCGTTAACGTAAAGATTACGGATTCCGCCGATCAGGTCGTTCATGTGCAGGCCAGCGTTCCGAATTTTTGGGGACCGCTGCTTTATGAAGCTGTTATTATCGTCCTGCTGGTTTATATGATGACCTATCTGATTAACCGGAAAATTCAGGTTAGGGGCTAGGAGTTGCGATAGAGCTTTCTGAGGTGCTTAGCACCCAGGGAAGCTCTTTTTTTGTCAGATATTGATGCTTTCGCCCTATTCTTTCAGTTGACGGTCCGTTGCCCAAAGTGTTTCAATTAAATTTGATGAGGCTGGACGGATGAAGAAGAAGGGAGAGACATGCAGCTTTGAATAACATCATGAAGCAGTTTATGAAGGCATCGCGGATACGCGTGCTTCCGGTTATGCTTATTCCCGTTGCGCTTGGCGCATTGGGCGCTTTCGTGTGGGATGGCCGCTTTAATGTTTGGCTGCTCCTGCTTACGCTTGTTGGCTCGGGCGCAGCGCATTTGTTCTCGAATATGATCAATGATTTGTGGGACTACTACAACGGAACGGATGAAGCAGCCAAAGCAGCAGAAGGGGTTATATCGACCAATTCCGGCTATCTCACAAACGGTACGTGGACGCTCCGCGCATTCGCAGCCGTGACCTGGTCGCTATTCGGGCTTGCCGCGCTATGCGGCATTGTTTTGTCGGCGATTAGCGGATGGCCGGTTATCGTGTTTGGAGGACTTGGCGGATTGATCGCTTATTTCTATGTTGCGCCGCCCATACGTTTTGGCTACCGCGGCAAAGGCTACAGCGAAGTTGCAATCCTGCTGTCGTTTGGTATTTTGCCCGTTGCCGGCGCTTACTATGTGCAGTCCTCGCAGCTCGACTACCGGGCTTTGCTGCTTTCGCTTCCGATCGGACTGCTTACCACTCTTATTTTATTCAATCATCATTTCCTGCACTGGCAGGCGGACAAGCAGGCCGGCAAAAAAACGCTGGTTGTCGTATGGGGAGAACAAAGAGCGCTAGTCTTCTCCAGATGGCTGCTGGCTTTAGCTTACGTCTCGCTGGTTATTTGCGTGCTTGCGGACGCGCTGCCTTGGTATGCGCTGCTTGGACTTGCGACGGGCGTTCCTCTGTATGCCGTATACGGCAAGCTGAAGGAGCATAATCCTTCCCATGCCTATTTGCCGCTGATGGGCAATTCGGTTAAGGCGACTAACCGCTGCGGCTCTATCCTGATTGCCGCATTAATCATTCAAGGCCTCTTATAAGATAAGGGGTCGGAATTTCATCACGAAAGCTGAGGGGACAGAAGATGGGCAAACAATGGGTGCTTGGGGATTTCGATACGATTCTTGACGAAGGCAAAGTATGGACGATTGGCGGCTTCCCGCTGCCGGACGGAACATTCTGGCAATACCGCGAGCCGGATGCGGTAGTTATCGTACGCAACGGTATCCTGTACGTGCGAGCTCCGCTTAGCCGCAAGCATGACAAGATTCAAATTCTCGACAATGCAAAGCATATGTACTATTCGGCAAAGCCGGTGGAAGTGCCGGAAAGTGGCGAGATCAGCTTCGAGCTCCAGATCCGTGCTCGTACGCAGAATACGGCGCCCGGCGACTTGTACGACGGTTATGCATCGCTTAATCTGCTGGATTTCACGACAGGAGGCGCGCTGGACTTCTTTGCAGGCAATGACAAATACGCAAGCGTTTATGCGGTTTTGCCGTTCCCTGGCGTTTCGGTGCCGGAGACGGACAAGACAAGATATTTCTGCGTGTTCAAGGAATCGACCGATTTCCAGGCTCGCGAGTTTAATACGTACAAAATTACGTACAACCGCGATAATGACGAGATTGTCTTCTGCGTAAACGGTACGGAAGTACGCAGGGAGCGTAACGTACCGGTGAAATTCAATCAGTTTACGGTAGCGCTTGGCATTATGACCGAGAAGGATCTGACCCCGGAAGGCAGCGTATCCGTTCATGGCCAGACGGTAATAGGAGAGTACTCGCCAATTACGATTACGGTAACCGAATAACGCACGAAGACGAGGCCGTTCCTGAGGGAGCGGCTTTTTTTGCGATGTGCCTAGGTTCAAGGCAATTATTTACAATTGTAATAGGGTGCAGATTAAACAAAATAAATGGCGAAGTGCTTGACATGAAACTCGGAGTATTGTATTGTTACTAACATAAAGAAAGTTACTTATAAAATTCCTAGGAGGCAGACAAAAATGTCAAATACTTCTACTACAGCAAAAACGTTTCTTGAGGCCGTAAAAGCTAGACGTACTTATTATGGAATCAGCAAACAATCCACGATCTCGGATGACCAAATCGTAAGCTTGGTTCAAGAAGCAGTAAAATATTCCCCATCGTCCTTCAACTCCCAAAGCGCTCGCGCAGTGGTACTGCTTGGCGAAAATCACGATAAGCTTTGGAATATCGTAAAAGAAACGCTCCGCAAAATCGTACCTGCCGATCAATTCGCATCGACGGAACAACGCGTTGACAGCTTTAAAGCCGGTTACGGTTCGGTGCTGTTCTTCGAGGATACTGCCGTAATCGAAGGACTTCAGAATCAGTTCCCAAGCTATGCCGACAACTTCCCGAAATGGTCGAATCAATCCTCGGGTATCCTTCAATACGTGGTATGGACTTTGCTGGAAGAAGAAGGCCTGGGCGCTTCCCTCCAGCACTACAACCCGCTGATTGACGAAGAAGTGAAGCAGACTTGGAACATTCCGGCCAGCTGGCAGCTGATTGCTCAAATGCCGTTTGGTACTCCGACTGCCGAGCCGGGCGAGAAGCAATTCCAGCCGATTGACGAGCGCGTGAAAATCTTCAAATAAGATCGCTACAAGTAAAGCAGCTCCATGCGTTGGGGCTGCTTTTTGCATGCAAGGAAGCCGCGCTACTAGCCGTTATAAGTAAAAACATGTACAATAAAAACCGATACATCATTTATACCCTTTATTATTCGACTGGAGGACCCTATGAGTATCGACCCGCGTACGTTGAAGCAGCTGCTCCAGCTGCAGCTTTCACCAACTCTGGACTTTCAAACGGCGGCTAATCCGCTTGAGGCGAATAGCGGCGACGGCAGCACATCCATGTTTGACTTTTTGCTGTCTCAATATATGAACGGCGATTTTTCCGAAATGGATAGGTTCGAGCCAAGCACGCTTACTACCGATTCGCTTGCCAAGCTTGCGAGCGTGCCTAGCTTGTACAGTGCCGTATTAAGCGGCGGAACGGACCAGGCAGGCAGCTCCGCAGCATCCGATTATGACGCTATGATTACGGAGGCGGCGGCCAAATACGGCATTGATCCCGAACTGATTAGAGGAGTTATTCGTACGGAGTCCGGATTTCATTCCGACGCGGTTTCCTCCGCAGGGGCAAAAGGACTTATGCAGCTCATGGATTCGACTGCCCGCGGTCTTGGAGTAACCGATTCCCTCGATCCGCGGCAGAACATCGATGGCGGTTCGAAATATTTATCCTATCTGCTTGGCAAATACAACGGTAATGAACAAGTAGCGCTAGCCGCCTACAATGCGGGGCCCGGGCGAATCGACCGGCTTGGCATTTCAACGGACAGCGAACTGCTGGCTAACCTGGACAAGCTTCCCGAGGAAACGCAGCGGTACATTGGCAAGGTGCTCGGAGCCCGCTACTAGTCCGCTTCATTATCGGGTATTTGGTTTGGAGATACAACTTGCCTCTAAACGCGGCCGCTTCTTTTGAACGGTCCCGATAGAGGTTTTCTCTTTTATAGGAAAGGTGTTGAATATATGCTGTATTTCGATCATTGCGCATCCACCCCGCCTTACGCGGAGGTCGTGGATACGTTCGCGGAGGTTATGAAAGCCCATTACGCCAATCCTTCCTCCATTCATCGCGCGGGAGTTGAAGCCGACAAGCTGATAGCCCGTTCTCGTTCCGTGCTAGCGGAGCAGTTCGGCGTAAAGCCGGAGGAATGGCTGTTCACGTCGGGCGGAACGGAAAGCAATAACCTCGCCGTAAAAGGAGCGGTCAGACAATTCCGCAGCCGGGGAAATCATCTGATTACAACCCAGATTGAGCATTCCTCCGTCAATGATGCCTTCCGTCAGCTTGAACAAGAAGGCTTCCGGGTCACCTATTTGCCTGTTAGCAAGACGGGGCATGTGGAACTCAAGCAATTACAGGCGGCTATAACGGATGAGACGATACTGGTCAGCATTATGCATGTGAATAACGAAGTGGGATCCATACAGCCGATCGAGCAGATCGGCCGGCTTTTGTCGGAGTACCCGCGAATCTTGTTCCATGTGGACGCGGTGCAAAGCATCGGCAAGCTCCCGGTTAAGCTGAAGGAGTGGAGAATCGATTTGCTGAGCGGATCAGCCCATAAGCTTCGCGGGCCTAAAGGCGTCGGCTATCTGTATGTACGGGAGGGCTTGCAATTGCAGCCGCTGCAATCCGGCGGTTCGCAGGAACGCGGCATGCGGGCGGGCACGCAAAATGTACCGGGCATCGTTGCTTCCGCCAAAGCGCTGCGGATGAGCATGCAGGCCGAAGAGAAGAACCGCAGCCGGATGTACGCGCTGCGGGAGCGGCTGATCCGGCGGGTTGCGGACATTCCGCAGCTGATGCTGAACGGCAGCGAGGACGCGGCAGTTATGGCGCCGCATATCGTGCATTTTTCCTATCCGGGCATGAAGCCGGAAGTGATCGTTCATATGATGGAGGAGCAGGGCGCCATCATCTCGACGAAATCGGCCTGCTCGTCGAAGGATAATAAGCCAAGCAAGGTGCTGCTGGCTATGGGAGCTTCTTCCGAGCGCGCAGCGGGAGGGATCCGCATCAGCTTTGGCGACGAGCATACGGAGCAGGACATCGACAAGCTGGTGGATATGCTGAGCAAGACGGTTATGCAGCTGAAGCCGCTTGAAAGGAGCAAATCTTAACGTGATTTACGATAAAGTCATTGTCCGTTATGGCGATCTTGTCATGAAGGGACGCAACCGCAATCAATTCGAGAAGCGGATGCAGCAGCAGATCAAGCTGGCTCTGAAGAGCTTTGCCGCATTGAATTACGCCAAGTCCTTCGGCAGGATGACGATTTCCTTAAACGGTGAGTCGTTTGAACCTATAGCGGAGCGGCTGAAGGATGTATTCGGCATTATCTCGTTCAGCCCGGTTATTCAGGTGGAAAACGAGCTGGAGAGCATTCAAGCTGCGGCGCTGCAGTTGATGAAAGGGCTTGAGAAAGAACCGGCGACCTTCAAGGTTAGCGCGAAGCGCGTCTGGAAGCCATTCGCGCATCCTTCGCAGGAGATGAACCATCTGGTTGGTTCCCATGTGCTGCGCGCGTTTTCCGAGCTGAAAGTAGACGTGCGGAAGCCGGAAGTGGAGCTGCGCGTCGATATTTACGAGGAAGGCACCTTCGTCTACAACACGGTTATTCCGGGAGCAGGCGGTTTCCCGTTTGGCTCGAACGGTAAAGCGATGCTATTGCTGTCGGGCGGCATAGACAGCCCGGTAGCGGGCTGGATGGCCATGCGCAAGGGCCTGGAGCTGGAGGCGGTGCATTTCCACAGCTATCCGTTCACCAGCGATAAGGCGAAGGAGAAGGTTATTGATCTCGCCAGAAGACTGTCCTACTATGCCGGAGCGCCGCTGAAGCTTCACCTGGTGCCTTTTACCGATATTCAGACAAGGCTGGTGCAGGCTAAGCAGGACAGCATGATGATTACGCTGATGCGCCGCGCCATGCTCCGCATTACCGAGCAGCTGGCTGTCCGAAACGGTGCCGGCGGCATCGTAACGGGGGAGAGCCTTGGTCAAGTGGCCAGCCAGACGCTGTCCAGCATGAACGTAATCGGTCGGGCGACGGTACTGCCCTTGCTGAAGCCGCTTATCATGATGGATAAGCAGGAAATCATTAACGAAGCGGTGCGGATCGGAACCTTCGAAACCTCCATCCTTCCCTACGAAGACTGCTGTACGTTGTTCCTGCCGAAATCGCCAAGCACGAATCCGAACCTGAATGTTGTGGAGCGGGCGGAATCCTATATTCCGGAGCTGGAGCAGATGCTGCGCGAGGCCGTGGAGCGCACGGAGATTATGGAGCTGACGCCGGAAGCGCAGCCCGAGGAGAAGGAAGCAGAGGAAGACCGCTGGTTCTAATCTAAATAAATAAAAAAAGCAGAGATCCCGTTAAACGGTTTCTCTGCTTTTTTCTTGCACAGCCTGTTTTCTGCGGTTGTTCGTAAACAAGCCCGCAGCTACAATCAGTGCGATAATGAGGATGATGAACGCCCAATAGATAACCGGGTTTTCCTTGAAAAACTCCTCGAACGCTTTTTCGTGGGTGATCATCTTGGCCGCCGTATAACCGAGTACGCCGGAGCCCAGATAAATGATCCAAGTAAATTTGTTGATCAGCTTGATGAAGAGCGTGGAGCCCCATACGATAACCGGCACGCTGATCAGCAGGCCTAATGTAACGAGCAGCATGCTGCCGTGCGAAGCGCCCGCAACCGCGATGACGTTATCGATCCCCATGGCCGCATCGGCGATTATAATGGTCTGAATCGACTGCCAAAGCGTATTGCCGGCTTTAATGTCGCCATGCTGATCATCTTCCTGAACAAGCAGCTTATATGCAATCCATAGAAGCAGGATACCGCCAGCCAAATGGAGCCAAGGCAAATCGAGCAGCCGTACTACAACGATAGTGGCGATGATCCGGATGCCGATTGCGCCAACCGTACCCCACAGGACGGCTTTCTTCTGCTGGTGCTGCGGCAAATTGCGGGCGGCCATACCGATAACAATGGCGTTGTCGCCTGCCAGGATGAGATCGATAAAGACAATATTGAGCAGTGCCAGCCAAAAATCTACTGTAAATACATCCATTATTCGTGACCCTCCCTTCCGTCGAATGTCCAGTAGCCGCGAAAGACTTCCTTTACTACGGATGAAGGACGGGATAGGGTTCAAAAATTTTTGTGGACATCCTTCATAAAACTTGTCCGCTGCTCATACAGGTGGTAAGAGAGGGGGCGAACGCAAAAATGGATAGTGTGCTGACTTTTCTTCAAATTGTCCTGATTAACCTGTTATTAAGCGGAGATAATGCCGTTGTTATCGCGATGGCCAGCCAACAGCTTCCTCCGAAGGAGCGGAAGAGAGCCGTATGGTGGGGAGCGCTGGCGGCCGTCGGGCTGCGATGCCTGCTTACGCTGGCCGCAATCTCCCTGCTCCAGATTCCTTATCTGCAGGCTATTGGTTCCTTATTATTGCTGTATATTGCGGCAAAGCTTCTGGCGGATGCCGGACAGGAAGGCGAAGGCGACCTGGACATGCCCCGCAAAAAATCCACATCGCTGTCCCAGGCCGTGCGCACGATCGTCGCTGCGGATTTTATTATGAGCCTCGACAATGTCCTGGCGATCGCGGCGGTCGCGGACGGGGATACGGTGCTTATTCTGCTTGGGATCGCGCTTAGCATTCCGATGATCATTTGGGGGAGCCAGTTATTGGGCACGCTATTGCATAAATTTCCCCCGCTTGTGTATATCGGCGCCGGGCTGCTTGGTTATGCCGCAGGAGGAATGCTTGTCCACGATCCCGGTATGGACGCTCTTTTGTTTAACGGTTCACGAACGGCTGCCGAAGCTATACCGCTGCTCTGCATCCCGTTTGTCGTCATTATCGGTTTATTGAAGCGGAAAACTTAAACCATTTTCACAAACCGTTCACAGGTGAACGGTATTTTTTTGCAATGTTCCTTCTGTTCCCGCTGGTATTTTCATCGCAGTTCCTTTAAACTATGATAGATAAAAACTGGCGTCGTACGTCTGTATGGGGGTAGACGTTGTAAGGAGCGGAACGCAAATGCCTAATAACAAATATTCCGCTGGAATTATTGTGTTACTAGCCGGGGTCGTTATTTTACTGGGCAAACTTGGTGTATTCAGCTTTTTGGGGGCTATCTTCTGGCCGCTGCTCGTCCTCATTCCGGGAATTTTGCTGCATGTATTTTATTTCGGCAGGCTGCTTCCCGCGGCAGCGCTCGTACCGGGTGGAATACTAACCGTGTCTGCGCTGCTGTTTATGGTTTGTAACATTTTTGGATGGGATGCACTGAAATATTTGTGGCCGCTGTTCCTGCTTGGCGCAGCCGTCGGTCTTTACGAATATTATTTATTTGGCTCGTCCCGTCCGCGATTTGCGCTTACGGCGTCTGTAGCGCTTGCCGTTGCTTCAGCTGTATTTCTGTTGCTCGTCTTGTTATGGAGCTGGGGAATTTACCTTGTTGCGCTGGTCCTGATGGTTGCCGGCGGCTGGATGGTAATCACGAACCGCTCGCGCCGCTGGTAAATGTTCGGCAAATGTTGTGCAAGGAAAGAAAATTAGACAAAATGGAGTGGATTATTAGTTATGCAAGCAAGAGAAAACATCCGGAATATTGCGATTATCGCCCACGTAGACCACGGCAAAACAACTTTGGTCGATAAGCTGCTGCAGCAATCAGGTACATTCAGAGAGCATGAAGCTGTACAGGAGCGCGCAATGGATTCCAACGATCTGGAACGCGAACGCGGTATTACCATCCTGGCGAAAAATACGGCGATTACTTATAAAGACTACCTCATTAATATCGTCGACACACCTGGACACGCGGACTTTGGCGGTGAAGTAGAACGGATTATGAAGATGGTTGACGGCGTATTGCTGGTCGTTGACGCGTTTGAAGGCTGCATGCCGCAAACGAAATTCGTACTCCGCAAAGCGCTTGAGAGCAACCTTACGCCAATTGTCGTCGTTAATAAGATTGACCGTCCGAATGCCCGTCCTACCGAAGTTATTGACGAAGTGCTTGACCTGTTCATCGAGCTTGGCGCGAATGACGACCAGCTGGAATTCCCGGTTGTTTACGCATCCGCGCTGATGGGTACTTCAAGCCTTGATCCCGAAAAACAGGATGACAACATGCAGGCTATGTACGAAACGATCGTTAGCCACATCCCGCATCCGACAGAAACGGTCGATGAGCCGCTTCAATATCTTGTAACCTTGCTTGATTACAATGAATATCTGGGCCGTATCGCCGTTGGCCGCGTGAACCGCGGTATTGTTCGTCAAGGCCAAGCCGTTGCGGTTATCAACCGCGATGGTGCCGTGAAACAGGCGCGTATCGAGAAGCTGTTCGGCTTCCAGGGTCTGAAGCGCATCGAGATTGAAGAAGCGGGCGCAGGCGATATTGTTGCGATTGCGGGCATTAAAGACATCAATATCGGCGAGACCATTGCCGATCCGGCTAAGCCGGAAGCTCTGCCGGTCCTGAAGATCGACGAGCCTACGCTGCAAATGACGTTCTTGGTCAACAATTCTCCGTTTGCCGGCCGCGAAGGCAAATGGGTAACGTCCCGCAAGCTGCGCGAGCGTCTGTACAAGGAGCTTGAAACGGACGTAGCGCTGCGCGTGGAAGAAACGGAAAGCCCGGATGCCTTTATCGTATCCGGCCGCGGCGAGCTGCATCTTGGCATCCTGATCGAGAATATGCGCCGCGAAGGCTACGAGCTTCAAGTATCGAAGCCTGAAGTTATCATAAAAGAAATCGACGGCGTGAAATGCGAGCCGTACGAACGCCTTCTGATCGACGTGCCGGAAGACAGCATGGGCGCCGTTATGGAGAGCCTCGGAACACGCAAAGCCGAAATGGTGAACATGATCAACAACGGCAACGGCCAGGTTCGTCTGGAGTTCATTATTCCTGCACGCGGTTTGATCGGCTACCGTACTTCGTTCCTGACCCTTACCCGCGGTTACGGCATCATGAACCATGCGTTCGACAGCTATGGGCCTCTTGCAGGCTCAGACGTGGGCGGGCGTCACCAAGGCGTGCTCGTGTCGAGCGAGACTGGCACTTCGACCTTCTACGGCATGCTGGGTGTTGAGGACCGCGGTATTCAATTCGTGGTTCCGGGCACGGAAATTTACGAAGGCATGATCGTGGGCGAGCATACCCGCGATAACGACATCATCGTTAATATTTGCAAAGAGAAAGCACTGACTAACGTGCGTTCCTCTGGCAAAGATGATACGGTGAAGCTGAAAACGCCTCGTCTGTTCTCTCTTGAGCAAGCGCTCGAGTATCTGAACGACGACGAGTATTGCGAAATTACGCCGAAGTCGATTCGTCTGCGTAAAAAAATCTTGAATAAGAGCGAGCGCGAGCGGGCGGAGAAGCACCGCAAAATGGCGCAAGCAAACGCATAATCACCTGGCAGGCATAAGGGGGTCACGGCATGCAGCAATGGTTGAGCGACCATCACGCCGTATCGTATTTGCTTATTCTTGGATTTACGATTTATATCTTCAACAAAGTGTTCAGGGCTAACAATCAGAAGCTTCCGATTCTGAAAGAAGTGCTTGTCTACGTCCTGATGGCCATCGGCTCGCTCGTGCTGATGGTCCTTCAGGTCGACAAGCTTCCTATTATTCAATGTATGGGTATCGCCGTGCTGATGATGCTTATGCTTCGCGGCCGGCAAATCTACGACAAATGGAAAAATAACCGGGCCGGCGGCGGCGCCGTAAAGGAAGCTGATTCAGGCAAATGACGTTTGATGATGCCTTGTTCAACTGGCTGCAGATTCATATCGTGGCCGAAGACCGGCCGGATGATCGGGCGGCATTGGATACCCGCGACTTTTTCGCGCAAATATTGTCGGAAGATCACGGAGTTGCCAATCCGCATATTTCGGCAACGGATGCAACGATGGTTCATGTCAAATATGAGCGCAACGGACGCACAAAGCTGCAAATGTATCCGCGAGAGGCTGCCGAGCAGCTTCTCGTTGATATCCGGTCCAATCCGAAATATAACTGACATAAAGGTGATGATCCTATGACGCAAGGCTCGGCAGAACTGCCTTCCCGGAGAGCAAATGCCAAGACCGCTCCTAGATCGCCTAAGCAACCGAAGAAAAGACGCGTGTGGAAAGTCGTTTTACTGCTATTATTAGCTGTTATTTTGATAATCGTGGCATACTTCGGATTTTTGGCTAACAAGGCGAACAATGCAATCCAGCAAATTGGTACAGTTTCAAACGATGACGTAAAGATTCCGACCGCGGAATCGGTTAAGAAGAAAGCGGTTGGGATGGTGCTGCTGGGTCTTGATACAAGGGCCAAGGGCGGCGGCATGAACACCGACGTCATGATGGTTGCCGTCTTTAACCCGAATACCAAATCGGCCACTGTTATTTCGATTCCTCGCGATTCCTTGCTCGAGCTGGACGGTTATGGCGAGCGCAAGGCGAATGCCAACTACGCAACGTTCTTTAGCCAAGCCCGTTCCGATAAAGGCATGGACAAGGAAGCGGCGGAAGAGGATGCAAAGCGCGCGATTCGGGATATGCTGGGCAAATATTTCGGCGTGGATCTGAAATATACGGCGGTTGTTAACTTCAAGGGCTTCGAGGACGTTGTAGACGCGCTTGGCGGCATTGAAGTGGACGTCGATATGGATATGAAATACGTCGATAATTACGACGGCACCAACATCAATCTGAAGAAGGGTTTCCAGAAGCTTAACGGAGACCAGGCGCTTGATTTTGTCCGTTACCGGAAATCGAACGACGGCAAAAACATGTCCAGCGATTTCGACCGCAACAAGCGCGAGAGCGAGGTTGTAGCGAAGATCGTCGACAAGATGAAATCGCTGAACGGAATTACGAAGATGGGCGAGGTTATCGACGCTGTTGGGGACAACATGGAAATCGACATGCCGCCGAAGGAAATTCAGAACCTGATGAAGACGTACTTCGGCATAAGCAGCTCGGATGTTCAGTTCATTCCGTTAGAAGGCGTATGGAAGAGCCCGTACGTTTATCTGGATGAGGCCAAGCTGAGCGAAGCTCGTGCGGCTTTGCAAGCGAAAATGGCTGAATAACCATAGACTGGCGGTGCTTTAAACGCTATAATAGTTGTACGGATATGAAATCCTTCCAAGAGGAGGTCATGCGGATGCCCAAAGCCGTGACCGCGACATTCACACTTAAAAGAAGAAGCGGTGATGAGTGCTCGGGAAAATTCTTGAGCCCAGCGGTTGACGACTGCATCTGTGTGCCGATCTCGGCATGTATCCGGATGGAAACGAATAAACTGATGACAGGCTTGTCCAAAGGGGCACACTGTCATAAGGAAAGCCTAGTGATCTGATCACTAGGCTTTTTGTGTCTTATGACGCGGTATACAAGCTAATGAAGATTGTGTAAATTGTTGGCCCGCTGTTGTACTTCCGGATCCTGCGGCATAACCTCTCGAGGGATCTGAGGTACGATGCGGCCGATAATGTCGGCCATCTCTTCCGCAAAGCCGCTGATCGGTCTGCCGCGCCGGATATCCGCACCGATTTCGTTCAGCCGCTGTGACAAATCCATATCGGCTGTTACGATAGCATCAATGCCGTAGGGATCTTTATGGAAAGCTTCGGCGACGGAATATTTGATTGTGCCGACTCTGGAGCGATCAAGCTTGCTGTCGACATCAATCCCGACAACGGCGGTGTTTCCGAGCACCACGCAGTGCGCATTCGTGACACCTTTGATGCCCATGGCCAGCTGTTCCAAATGCCTGGAGACTTGCTCAGGATTCGCAATTTCTTTCTTCTGAGGACTTGTCTGCTGTGCGCGAACAGAGCCATTATTTTGAGGAGAGGGTGATGTTTCGTTTCGAGCGACGGTGCCGCATCCAGCCGTAATTGCCGCAATAGCGATTGCCGCTATCAGTTTTAGGTACATGTTGGTTCCACCTCTTTTTCTTGTTGCACATCGTCTAATCAGAATGTAGTGTACCCGCAGCCAAGTATGGCTATGTATGTCTATCTATTGAATGACCGACGCCGGGAGGGTTCTCATGAAAAAAATATTCGTGCTCGACACTAATGTGCTGCTTCATGATCCGCAATCGCTCTTTGCCTTCGAGGATAACGAAGTCATCATTCCCGCGGTGGTGCTCGAGGAAATCGACTCCAAGAAGAGGCTGGCAGACGAACTAGGGCGCAATGCGCGTTCCATATCCCGGTTGCTCGATGGTATGCGGGTGGAAGGGCATCTACACGAGGGCATAACGCTTCCTAACGGCGGATTGTTAAAGGTGGAGCTTAATCATCGGAGTTTCATGCGCGTTCAAGAGATGTTTGGAGAAATGACCAACGATAACCGAATTCTTGCGGTCGCGCTCAACTATCACTTGGAACAGCTGGAGAACGAACAATCCAGCACTGTCGTTCTTGTAAGCAAAGATGTGCTAGTCCGGATCAAAGCGGATGTGCTGGGCCTCAAAGCCCAGGATTATTTGTCCGACCGGACCGTGTCCACGACTGATTTTTATGCCGGCTATGAGACCTTGTTCGTCCATCCGTCTGTTATCGACGAATTTTACACGTACCGGTTCCTGACGGTCAAAAGCATGCAGAATATCGCGAGGCTGAAGCCAAACGAATTCGTAATCCTGCGGGATGAGATGGGCACCTCCAAATCTGCCCTGCTGAAGGTCAGCCAGGATGGCGTACGCCTAGAGCCGTTGTTCTT
Source organism: Paenibacillus sp. BK720 (assembly GCF_011761545.1). NCBI lineage: Bacteria > Bacillati > Bacillota > Bacilli > Caryophanales > Paenibacillaceae > Paenibacillus > Paenibacillus sp. BK720. The sequence continues at coordinate 500,950 of NZ_JAASRQ010000002.1, forward strand.
AAGCAATGACCCGATTTGGGGAATTACGGCGCGTAACGCGCAGCAGCGCATGGCTCTTGAGCTGCTGCTCAACGATGAAATCCCGCTTGTCACTTTGACCGGCAAAGCCGGAACGGGCAAGACGCTGCTTGCGCTTGCCGCCGGCCTCTTGAAGGTGGAGGATGAGCATAAATACAAAAAACTGCTGATTGCCCGCCCCGTCGTACCGATGGGCAAGGATATCGGTTACCTGCCGGGCGAGAAGGAAGAGAAGCTGCGCCCATGGATGCAGCCGATCTACGACAATCTGGAGTACCTGTTTGACACCAAGAAGTCCGGCGACATCGATAAAATATTGATGGGTCTCGGAAGCATTCAGGTCGAAGCGCTGACTTATATTCGCGGCCGCTCGATACCGGGGCAATTCATTATTATCGATGAAGCTCAGAACTTAACGAAGCATGAAGTAAAGACCATTGTCTCCCGTGTGGGAGAGGGCAGTAAAATCGTACTGATGGGCGATCCGGAGCAGATCGACCATCCTTATCTCGACGCCGTAAGCAACGGGCTCACGCACATCGTCGAGCATTTCAAGAGCGAAGGGATAAGCGGCCACATTACCCTCGAAAAAGGCGAGCGCTCCAAGCTCGCTCAGCTCGCAGCGGATCTTCTATAATTTTAGCCTAAAAGCGCAGCGGTGCCGGGGAATCCCAGCACCGCTATTTTGCTGTTAAAGGCAGAAGGTTAATAGGGCGAACGGAGTAATCAAATGATTCTGGAGAAGTGTAACGTTCGCTTTTGTGAGTGGATTCCTACACTGCTTACACTTAAATCGATGGAATCCACGAGCAATGGCGATCGGAAGAACATTCAAATACGCAGTTTGCCCCATTAACCTACAGGGCGGGGGGGATAAAGTCCTAGACTTGTTTGGACAACTCTGCGTTTTATTGCTATGATAGTTTTAATAGACTAGACTGCGGGGGCTTAAGTTATTTCGGAAAGGGAGAAGTGTGTGGCTACAAGGAGATTTGTGATGATCCTTGCAGGAGCAGTGCTGTTGTCCGTTATTTTGCTTATTCCCAACATGGACCCGCGCAAGCCGGCTTCCTCCGGCGGCAGCTCCCATGATGCAAATACCGGACCTGTCGCTAACGAGCTGGATGAAGAGCCGACGGAATCCATTGTTGTAACCGTTTCCATGTCACCCGATCAATTTGCGTTTTTAGAAGAGGCGAATGAACGTTTCAGATTCAAATACCCCAACATCGAGGTGGAGCTGCTGAATATCGAGTCGAAGGAAGAAGCCTACGCTGCCTGGAAGCAGGATCTTATGCTGGGCGCTTCCTCCGATATTATGCTGATGGACAGCGGCTGGGTCAGGGAATTTGCCGTCATGGGCCTGCTTGAGCCCGTTGATAGCGTCAACGCGGCAAACACTTTATCCGACCAGCCGGCCAAGCTGCTGGCTCCGCTCAGGTGGAACAGTTATCTGTGGGGAATCCCTTTTGATGCCGATCCTTCCATTCTCGTATGGAATAAGGCTATGCTGGCCGAACAGAACCTAAGCGATCCTCCTAAGGATTGGACAAGCTTCCTGCAGCTCGCTGACCGTCTGTCGGCTTCCGGGAACGAGGGGGCTTTGCTATATTTGCCCGGTGATTTCAGCGGAACGGCAGCCTGGCTGGATGCCTGGAGCAGCGGTGACCAACGCGGGGCGGCTGCCTTAATCCTGAATGAAGAGTCGGCTAACCGCCTGGAAAAGACGGCTTCTTTGACGATCCCTTCAATGGCCGTCAATAAACGCTTGCTTGGAACCGAGATGGACAATCAGCGCTTGCTTGCGTCGGTCGTTTCCTGGTCGGAGTATAAAGGGCTTTCCCAATCGGAGCAGGATAAGCTGCTAATCGACAAGCTTAAGCTCCGCAACTTATGGCTGGGGAGCCGCAGCTTTGTTGTCTCGGCAAATACGGATCGGGCAGAGGCAGCGTTCAGCTGGATTAAAGAAATGACGAGCGTGACTGAGCAGGAACGCAATTATGAACGCCTTGGCAAACTGCCCGCGAAAAATTCCATATACGAAATAGGCGGATATTCGGGCTCAACGGCCCAATATCCGCCTACATGGTGGTTGCCTTTGCTAAACGAAGAGCCGGTCGGCGAACCGCCTGCTCCGAACTGGCATAAGGAATGGAGGCGGTGGGAAGCTTCATGGCAGCTGTATACGAGCGGGGCAGCGGACATTGCCGGTTTTATCCAATCGGTTACAGCTTCATCTTCAAGTAAACAATAAGCTCCTTGTCTTTCATTTCAACCGATTTAGCTTGTATGAATGTAAGGATGTCACCAGGATAAAAGCCGAGATCAAATTTGTCTTCAAGCGCTTTTCGTGTCGTGTCCGGCAGCGCAAAACCGTTAAACAACAGCTCATCGACATGGAATACGATGCCGTTCTTCGGCTTTTCTTCCACGGTGTAATGACCGGTGACGGCAATTTCCATGTTATCGTGCTTGCCGGATGCGGTAACTTTGCCGTCTTCGAACCGGAAGGAGAAATCGTTAAACCGTTTATCCTGCTCCCTAAGGAATGTATTCAAGGCATCCTCCGGAATATGAATCGTATAATTAAACCCGTTTATTTCCAGGTATTGCTTATTGTCTTCAATCCAGCTAGGCAGCTTGTTCATCGCTTTGGACAAAGCGCCGAAATATTGCTCCACTTCTTCAAGTCCGTCGGATTCCCAATAATTCGTCAGCTCCTGCATCAGCAGGCGAAGCCGATCCGCATCGGAGCGTCCGGCGAGCTGGCCGTCAATCTGCTGCTCGAGCTGCGCAACCCGGCTGCGCTGGGTTTGAAGCCGGCTTTCAATCTCTTCAAGCTCCGTTTTTCTTCCGTCCAATTTGGCGTATTCCTCTTTCAAGCTCTTATATTCCTTTGTGTAGGAATCAAGCGTATTGCGGTCCCGCGAGAAAATAATGTCTACGTAGTCCAGCATAGCGAATAAATCGTGAATCGAATCGAAGGAAAGTATCGCGCGCAGCAAAATCTCGCGTTCCCCCATATAATAAGCGCGCAGCACTTTACCGGCCTCTTCACGTTTCTCCTTTATTTCCTGCTCGCGCTGCGCAATCCGTTTATCCGTAATCGACATGTCGCCCGCAACCTTTTCTTTTTCTGCTTGGATACGTGCGATTTCTTTGTCAATCTCCACGATAGACAAGCTATTCTCCAAAATCTGATTGACCTGCTCGTCCTCCGTTAACTGAGGCTCGGCCATGACGGGAAGCTTGCAAATGGCAAGCATAAGAACGACAAGAAGGATAAAGGGCCATCTGCCGCGAACATAAATGCGATGGAATGCCACCAGCCGCCTCCTTTCTCACGTTGCAAGGCCTGTACAGCTAACATTGTATGCGACGGTTCCATTTATTATATCTGATAAGCAGGAGTTGAGCAGGTGAAATTAGGCAAAATATCGTTAATCAGCCGGATTTCGGAGCGAATAGCGCGGATGCCTGCGGTCGGCTGGCGGGCAGGCAGCAACGGCTCGGATAAGCTCCGCTGCATGACCTTCAAACAATACATGAGTTTATGTTTATATGACGGGCAATACGGATATTACCGCTCGGGACCCGTGCGAGTAGGGCGGGAAGGCGACTTTTACACCAGCTCCGCCGTAGGGGCCGTGATGGCGCATTGCTTGACGAATCATGTGCATGAATACGCTGCGCGTGCTGCCGTGAGCCAGATTCAGCTTGTGGAATGGGGGGCGGGAACGGGGCGGCTTGCGATGCAAATACAGGAGGCCTGGCAAGCAAGGGCAGAACAGCCTTCCGCTCTTCAATGCCGGTTTGTTCTGATTGACGATCACCCGGGTCACTTGGAAGAAGCCAAGCGGACTTTGGACTCGAAAACAGGCCGTACGGCGTTATTCCTGTCATCCGACGAAGCCATGCGGAGCGGAGGTCATTGGCGGGATCGGCCTTCGGTTGTGCTCGCCAATGAGCTGCTGGATGCGTTTCCGGTAAATCGGGTGACGGTGGAAAAAGGGAAGCTTGTCGAACTGGGCGTAGCGGGGAATGCGGAGGATGGCTTTTACGAGGTGCATATGCCGCTTTCGGACGAAAGGATTGCTGCCGCGTTGCATAGAGATGGAATTCGCCTGGCGGAAGGCCAGCAGACGGAAGTGAATCTCGATGCGGAGCAATGGCTTGCAAGCCTTGCCGGAGTGCTGGGGGAAGGACGGGTTATTATCATTGATTACGGTCATGAGGCGGAGGAGTACGCGGCGGAACACCGGATGAAGGGGACTTTGTTGTGCTATTCGGATCATGTCGCCTCCGACGAGCCTTACCTTCGGATTGGCGAGCAGGATATAACGGCGCATGTTTCGTTTACGTCCCTCCGTCATGCCGCGGAAGCCGGAGGGTGGCAGGTTGCTTACTACGGCACCCAGAAGCAGTTTCTGATCGATCACGGGGCGTTTGAGCTGCTGCGGAATCACGCGGAAACCGACCCTTTCGGCCAGGCGGCCAGAAGGAACCGGGCGGTTCGTCAACTGTTGCTGAGCGACGGAATGAGCGAGACGTTTAAAGTGCTTGTGCTGGATAAATGAAAAAAGGTGCGGCTCCGCGAGGAGCTGCACCTTTTTTTGCCGTTCGCAAACTTTAGAATGGGTTGCCCATTTTGAATACGGTCCAGTAAGTAAAGCCTACAAACGAAATAACCATATATCCCCAGAACATGAGTATGTATGTTCGTTCGCTAAATTTGAGATAACCCAGGAAAACGAAAGCCACCGCTTGTGCAAAAAACAGAAGCGCGAATTCAGTCATGTGGCCTGCGAAGGCCATCAAGCCGATCACAAGAGTCCAAAAACCGAGTACCCGATACATGCGTGCCATGAAACCATCCCCCCTTCGCTCTGACCCGAATTTCTATTGTACATTATAACGGTTGAATTTGGCAGTGTAAACAAGCAAGTACGAACAAAATCAACTATTTTGTGTAAATTGAAAGCGTTATGATATCAGTTTGCTCGTTAATCGGCAGAATTATGTATGAGCTTTTTGAAATTTGGTTATACAAATTAGTATCCGATAGATTCTATGAACTCTACCAAGGGCATAGAGATAAAGTAAGCGCCTTTACGTAAGGAGGTTTTGGTCGCATGACAGCAGTCAGACAAGATGCGTGGAGTCCCGACGACGATCTCATACTCGCCGAAGTTACACTACGCCATATTCGCGAAGGTAGTACCCAGCTAGCGGCTTTTGAAGAGGTAGGGGAACGTATAGGACGGACTTCGGCGGCTTGCGGATTCCGCTGGAACAGCTGTGTCCGCAAACGTTATGAAGAAGCGATTCAAATCGCCAAGCAGCAGCGCCAGAAGCGCAATTATTTGAAAAAACAGGCGATTGTCGCAACCCCTCATGTCTCTTCTATTGCCGTTTACGATGCAGAAGAAAGAGCATTTAGCGCTAATGCGGTAACGACGGAGGAAGGTTTATCCGTTGATTCCATTATTCGTTTTCTTAGACAGTTCAAGACCACTTATCAGGACGTAAGCCGTCAAATGAAATCCTTCGAGAAAGAACTGAAGGAAAAAGAGGATGAAATCGAACGTTTACGCGAAGAGAATGAGAGATTGTCTAGAGAAGTAAATAATGTTCAAACCGATTACCGGGCCGTCAATGACGATTATAAAACATTGATTCAAATTATGGACCGGGCACGCCGACTGGCGGTGTTGACGCATGAAGAGGAAGCAAAGCCTCGTTTTAAAATGGATGCAAACGGAAATTTGGAACGAATTGAATAGGTGATAGCCCCGCCGGCGATGTACGGCGGGGTGTTCGCTTTTTATCCGGAAACAAGTATGCTATATACGAGCATACTTTTTTTGTGCCCAATACTTGCGAAGTGGTGATCCCGAGTTTGAAGATACATATAGTTGGAGGCGGAGCGATTGGTCTCCTGCACGCCGGGCTGCTGGCTCGGGCGGGGCAGGAGGTGACGGTGTGGACGCGAACGGACAAGCAGGCGGAGCGGCTCCAAGCGGAAGGCGTCAGGCTGGAGACGCTGGATGGAGTTGTACGGGATATCGCAGTGGACAGCCATTCCCTTTCAAGCCTACAGGCCGGTCCAATCGGAGAGGAGCATTCCGCGGCATGGATCATACTGACGGTGAAGCAAAGCCATATCGATGAAAGCCTGCTGCATCGGCTGCGGAGGTTAAGCAGCGGGACAACGGCGATTTTATGCCTTCAGAACGGAATCGGTCATATGGAGAAGCTGGCGGCCGCTCTTCCGGACGCGCTCCTGTATGCGGGTGTCACGTCTGTTGGAGCCAGACGGCTAGATGATGCCCGCCATGTGCGGCACACGGGGGATGGACCATTGTGGTTTGGGGCGTATTCGGAGGACAAAAAGGACGATTATCTCCAAAATTTGTTGTTAAAAATACTGAAAACGGCAGGATTCCGTGCGGGATTGTCGAATGAGATGAAGGACATGATTTACCAAAAGCTGCTTATTAACGCGGTAATTAATCCGCTTACGGCGATTTACGATACGACAAACGGAGAGCTGCCGCAGCATCCGACAAGGCTGAGGCTGATGAGGTCCTTGTACGAAGAAACATCGGCGATTCTTTCGGCCGACGGAATGAAGCCGGGAGGCGACGGATGGCAGCTTGTGATGCAGGTATGCGCGGCAACGGCGGCAAACGTCTCTTCCATGCTAAGCGACGTCAGGGCAGGGCGCCAGACGGAAATCGACTGGATTAACGGCGGTGTTTCCGGACTGGCCGTACGTCTAGGCATAGCCTCTCCGTTAAACGATGCTGTAACAGCACTCGTGAAGCAGCTCCATTAACAAAACGAGGAAAGGTGCGGATGACATGGGCTTTTTATGGGACAGCATAAAATATGTCTACGCCTATTTGGCGGTAATACCTGTCATTCCTTTTCTTCTGGTTTATTTCGGGTATGGCATGTTTTCGGACGACAGAAAAAAAGCGTTCCAGCTGGCGATGGATGTTACAACAGCGCTTCTGATCGGATGCGTAGCCGTATTGTTCGATTCCATCTTTAACAGCTCATTCGGACTGTATGCTATAATTCTTTTTATGCTGCTTGGCGGCGGCTTGCTGGGCAATATGCAGTTCCGCAAACGAGGGAACGTAAACGTGAAGCGGGTGTTTCGCGCCGTGTGGCGGCTGGGTTTTTTTACGATGAGCATGGCGTATCTGCTGCTGATGTTTATCGCGATCGGACAGAAAATCTTTACCGCGTAAGCACTTTAGGGCCTGTAACCAAGAGGTTGCGGGTCTTTTTTTCTTTTGACGTGCGGCTTATCCTTTGTGTACAATCAAATTGTTGCTTGAATGGTTACAGTTTTGCAAAAACTATATGATCGATTTGGGAGGAACTGGCAGCGCTATGAATACGGAACATTATGACTTGCCAAGCGCCCAGCCTTTAACAGAGGCTTATATACATCGGACGGACGCAAATATCGATTCGCTGTACGGCTATCATGCCGGACGCGAGCAGGATTGGGCAGAGCGCCTGGAGAAGCTGGAGGGGCTTTCGGGCAGCCGGGCGAATTCGGCGGAATTAGCGGAGGTGCTGCGCCAATACAACAGCCCGTATACAACGCCGGAGGTGGATGCTTCAATTCGGGCCATTGCGGAAGGAGCGCCGGTTATTATTGGCGGACAGCAAGCCGGCTTGTGGTCGGGATCGCTGCTTGTGATACATAAGGCGGTCTCCATCGTCAGCGGGGCGAAATGGGCTTCCGAGAAGCTGGGCCGCACGGTTGTGCCGGTCTTCTGGATTGCGGGCGAGGATCACGATTGGGATGAAGCGAATCACACTTACGTGCTGAATGCGGAGCAGGAGCTTCGCAAGCTGATCGTTCAGCGTCCGGAAGGTCCAAGAACATCCGTAAGCCGTACGGCTGTGGATGCGGACAGCTGGAACGCGATGCTGGAGGAGCTCGAGCAGACGCTTCCGCATTCCGACTTTAAGCCTGGACTGCTTGAGCAGCTCCGGCAAATTACGGGTCAATCCCGGTCGTTGTCGGACATGTTTGCCGGAATTCTGGCCTTTTTGTTCGGCAAGGAAGGCCTTGTTCTACTGGATGCGGATGATCCAAAGCTTCGCAAAATCGAAGCGCCGATGTTCCGCCGCATGATCGAGGAGAACGATGAGCTGGAATCAGCCTATAAATCCGCGGCGGAGAAAGTGAAATCGCTTGGATATCAGCTGCAGGCGGATGTCGTAGAGGGCAGCGCGAATCTGTTTGTATTTAACCCTGCGAACGGGGAAGAGCGGACGTTGCTGCACAAGCGTGACGGGCAGTTCCAGGACCGGAAGGCGACGGCTTTCTGGACGAAGGAGCAATTGCTCCAGCTGGCGGAGGAGCACCCATCCCAGCTTAGCAATAACGTGCTTACGAGGCCGATTATGCAGGATTATTTGTTCCCGGTGCTTGGGACCGTTTTGGGTCCGGGCGAAATCGCGTACTGGGCATTAACCGGCGAAGCTTTCCGCAAGCTAGGGATGGAAATGCCGATTATTGTGCCGCGGATGTCCTTTACCCTGGTAGAAGGTACGATTGCGAAGCATATGATGAAATATGAGCTGTCTTTCGAGGATGTGGCGAAGCGTTTCGAGGCCCGCAAGCAGGCGTGGTTGTCGGAGCAGGACCAGCTTTCCATCGAAGAGCGTTTCGAAGACGTGAAGCAGTCGTTTGTTGCGATGTACGGTCCGCTTCTTGAGCTTGCCGGTTCCATTCAGCCGGGTCTTCTGAAGCTGGGCGAGACGAACCGTCAGAAGATAGTCGAGCAGATCGAGTATTTGGAAGCCAAAACAAAGGACGCGTTTAATAAGCAGTACGACGCATCGATACGTCAGCTAGACCGCATTGCGCTTTCGCTCTGGCCGAGCGGCAAACCGCAGGAGAGAGTCATCAACATGTCCGGCTACTGGAACCGTTACGGCTCCGCGTGGCTGGAGAAGCTGCTCGAGCTTCCTTTCAGTCCAACGGGCGGACATCAGCTCGTCTATTTGTGACGTGAGCAAACCTTTCTCGAGGCAATTCGAAGATGGGCGACCGCGTTTAGAGGTAGGTTTAATCGCCAAATAGAACTTCAGTTTTCGATTGTCGTGAAACTTGTACGTTCTACTGTGGTAAGAATGTTGTAGGAGGCTATTTAAAGGCATGAGTACATTGGAAAAAAGCATTATCCGCGATATCGCCCTCGCACCGGAGGGGCATTTGAAAATCGACTGGGCAAGCGCGCATATGCCGGTCTTAAACCGAATCCGCGAGCAATTCGAGCGGGATCTGCCTTTTAAAGGCCTAAAGGTGACCATTTCCCTCCATTTGGAAGCAAAAACGGCTTATCTCGCGAAGGTCGTTAAAGCTGGCGGAGCGGACGTAACCATTACGGGCAGCAACCCGCTGTCCACGCAAGACGATATTTGCGCGGCTCTTGTGGAAGACGGCATTACGGTATTCGCCAAATACAATCCGGAGCCGGAAGAGTACAAGGAGCTGCTTATCAAATCGCTTGAATCCAAGCCCGATTTGATTATCGATGACGGCGGCGACCTGGTTACGATTCTGCATACCGAGCGAACGGATCTCCGCGAGAATCTTCGCGGCGGCGCGGAGGAAACAACAACGGGAATTATCCGTCTGAAGGCGATGGAGAAGGAAGGCACCTTGAGCTTCCCGATGGTTGCCGTAAACGACGCATATTGCAAATATTTGTTCGACAACCGCTATGGTACCGGCCAGTCCGTGTTTGACGGCATTAACCGGACAACCAACCTTGTCGTGGCAGGCAAAACGGTAGTAGTGGTTGGTTATGGCTGGTGCGGCAAAGGCGTTGCCATGCGCGCCAAAGGCCTTGGCGCAAACGTGGTCGTAACCGAGGTTGATGCCATTAAAGCGGTTGAGGCTTACATGGACGGCTTTACCGTTCTTCCGATGTCGGAAGCGGCAAAAGCAGGCGAATTGTTTATCACGGTAACGGGCAATAAAGACTGCATCCGTGCCGAGCATTACGAAGTCATGAAAAATGGCGCGATTCTCTCGAACGCCGGCCACTTCGACGTCGAGTTCAACAAGCCGGAGCTTGCGGCTATGTCGACGGATATTCGTACCGTTCGCCGCAATATCGAAGAATATAAGCTGAAGGACGGCCGCAGCATTTACGTGCTGGCTGAAGGACGTCTCGTCAATCTGGCTGCAGGCGACGGTCATCCGGCAGAGATTATGGATACCACGTTTGCCCTGCAGGCGCTTGGTCTTCGCTACGTCAACGAGCAATATGCGAATATCGGCCAAAAGGTCGTCAACGTGCCTTACGAGCTTGACGAACAGGTCGCACGCTTCAAGCTGGATTCGTTGAACATCAGCATCGATAAGCTTACGCAGGAGCAGGTTGCTTATCTCGACAGCTGGAAAGAAGAATAGATTAAATGCAAAAAGGACGCGCCGTAATACGGTGCGTTCTTTTTTTTGAGGTCATGGGACTTGCGGCAATCACCGTACAATGAAACAAGGGGGGATTGCGCAATGAAAAGCTCCGTTGACACGATACGTCTCATGGATCGTTTCGGTGCACGCAACTATAGTCCGCTTCCTGTTGTAATCGAGAGGGCAGAAGGAGTATGGGTGGAGGATCCGGAAGGCCGTCGCTATATGGATATGCTCAGCGCGTATTCAGCGCTGAACCATGGTCACCGGCATCCCGCAATCATTCGCGCGCTTAAGGAGCAGGCGGATAAGGTAACGTTGACTTCAAGGGCCTTCCATAACGAACAGCTTGGCCTGCTTTCCAAGAAGCTTGCGGAATATACGGGCAAGTCCAAAATCCTTGCGATGAATACGGGGGCCGAAGCGGTGGAAACGGCGCTGAAGGCAGCGCGCCGCTGGGCTTACCGGGTGAAGGGGATTCCTTCCGGCAAAGCCGAAATTATCGTCTGCGAAGGGAATTTCCATGGCCGGACCATTACGATTACTTCATTTTCCTCCGATGCGCAGTATCGCGCCGGCTTTGGTCCTTTTACGCCGGGATTCAAAATTATCCCCTATGGTGACGCCGAAGCGCTAGCCGCTGCGATAACGCCCAATACGGCAGCTTTTCTCGTAGAACCGATTCAAGGCGAAGCCGGCGTTGTAGTGCCGCCGGACGGTTATTTGAAGCAGGCTTTTGAATTATGCAGACAGCGCAATGTATTGTTTATGGCCGATGAGATACAGACGGGCTTTGGGCGGACGGGCAAGCGGTTTGCCTGCGACTGGGAAGGCGTTGTTCCGGATGTGTATATATTGGGCAAGGCGCTTGGCGGAGGTGTTCTGCCGATTTCGGCCGTTGCGGCCGGAGATGACGTGCTGGGGTTGTTCGAACCGGGCTCGCATGGCTCTACCTTTGGCGGTAATCCGCTGGCATGCGCCGTAGCGTTAGCCGCGCTTGCGGTGATGGAGGACGAAAAGCTGGCCGAGCGGTCGGAGCGGCTTGGCCAATATTTCAAGCAATCCCTGGAGGCGATCCGCCACGAGGATATTATCGAGGTAAGGGGAAAAGGTTTGTTTATCGGAATGCAGTTATCCGTGCAAGCGAGAGCGTATTGCGAAGCTTTGTTCCAGATTGGGCTGCTGTGCAAGGAAACCCATGAGACGGCTATCCGCTTCGCTCCGCCGTTAATTATAACGAAGGATGAGCTCGACTGGGCGCTGGAGCGGATCAAGGAAGTGTTTCAAATATGAGTAAGCTTACCTTGTTATCCGTTCCCTTTGGTCTTGGAGCCGGTATCCCTGGCAGCGAACAGGCTCCCCAGTACATCTACCGGCTTGGCCTATTACAGCTGCTGCAGCGGCAAGGCTGTACGATAAATAAGCTGAAGGAAGTCATTGGCACCGGAATGCCTTCTCCCGCTATACCGGTCCCGATGAACCATTCCGAGGAAGTCATCAAGACGGGAATCGCATTGGCACGGGCCGTAAAAGCGGTGGTTGCTTCCGGACAATTTCCCTTCGTTCTTGGCGGAGATCATAGTCTGGCGATGGGTACGTTAGCCGGCTTGACCGCGCATTATAAGAAGCTTGGCGTCATCTGGATCGATGCGCATGCCGACATGAACACGGAGTTAACCAGCCCTTCCGGCAACATGCACGGTATTCCTCTCGCCGTCGCCCAAGGCAGGGCACAGCTGTCTTTATCGCACTTATTGCCGGGAGCGGGTACAATCGCGCCCGGCAATGTTGTCCTTATCGGAGCCCGCGATCTGGATCCGGCAGAAGAAGCGCTTATCCAGGCAGAAGGAATTGCTTGTTTCCGAATGGCCGACATCAGACGGCTTGGCATTCATGCGGTAATCGCCGAAGCGCTCCGTATCGCGGGAGATGCGGCGGACGGTATCCATCTGAGCTTTGATATCGACAGCATTGATCCTTCGGAAGCGCCGGGGACGGGAACGCCGGTACGGCACGGCTTGACTGCGGACGAAGCGCGGGAGGCTATCCGTCTGCTAGGCTTATCCAAACGACTGACCTCCGCCGAATTCGTAGAGGTGAATCCGCTGCTTGACCGCATGGATCAAACCTCTATGCTTGCAATGGAGCTAATCGTACTTTTACTAAGCAGCATGAAAAGTTAGGACGTATTTCCTCCCTCGCGCAACCTTTCCAAATCTTGTGCGTCTAGGACGGTGATCCATAGAAAAGGGGGAGTAAAGATGGGCATAAAAAAATACGGGTACACGTTCTTGCTCATGATTATGGCGATTGCACTGTTTCTCGGAGGCTGCACGTCGGGCAGCAGTAACATGAACTCGGCTGCGTCAACGGCAAACGGAGGGGCTGCCGTCACTGAACAGTCCTCGGATGCCAAAGCGGATGTCAATTCGGAGAGCGCGGCAAGCTCCGCCGAAGCGCCTGTCGCAGCCGTAGGCGGCGAGGCTGGCGGCGGGTCTATCGGAGAGATTGCCGCTGCCGGCACGGGAGCGGGCTTGAATCAAAAACTGATCTACAAAGCGAATTTAACGATAGAAGCCATTGATTACGATAAGGCGGCGTCGGCGCTCCGCAACACGATCCACCAGGCAGGCGGTTATATTTTGCAGTTCCAGGACGGTCAATACAGCGGCGAGATGAGCTCCACCTATACCATCAAAGTGCCTGCGGCATCGTTTATGGATTTCATTGACCGCCTCAACGGAATCGAACATAAGAAATTCGAGCGGCAGATAAGCGGAACGGACGTGACGGAGGAGTATGTGGATCTGCAGTCGCGTCTGACAGCGCAGCAGGTAGTAGAGGAGAGGCTGCTTGCTTTTATGGATAAAGCGACAAAAGCGGACGATCTGGTGAAGTTCTCGGAGCAGCTTGCGACGGTTCAGGAAAATATCGAGCGATTAAAGGGACGGATTCGCTACCTGGATAACAACGTATCTTATTCTACGGTCGAGCTCAGGCTGTATCAGCCAAACGCGAAGGAGGATACGCTGTCGGTGGAAGACGGTCTTGGCGATAAAATGTCAAAAGCCTTGCAAGACAGCGTAAACGCCATGATCACCGTCTTGCAGGGATTGCTGGTCTTTGTCGCAGGAGCTCTGCCGATTTTGCTGCTGCTCGTTATTATCGGGCTGCCGTTGTACTGGCTGAGAGGCAAATTCCGCTCCAGGCCGAAAGATCAGGCTACGCCAAGTCACCCTGTTGCCCCTCCTGTCAAAGAGGAGGCTAAGGAAGAGGATCCGAATCAGCTTAACGGTTAATCATATGAATTATTTTTCGAAAATCCTGCTCATGGAGCAGGATTTTTATTTTAGGTGGCGAACTAGTCTATCTTAGTGGGGAAATGTGGTGCGAAGTGGAGGATATGGGGGAAGGGGTGGGCGTATCTCATGTTTATGGGTGAATATCAACATACCATTGATGAGAAGGGCCGCATTATTATTCCTTCAAAGTTCCGGGAATCGCTTGGCACCAGCTTTATCGCAACCCGCGGTTTGGATAACTGCTTGTTTGTTTACCCTATGAGCGAGTGGAGCGTGCTGGAGCAGAAGCTGAAGTCACTGCCTCTCATGAAGTCGGATGCCCGCGCTTTTACCCGGTTTTTCTTTTCCGGGGCAACGGAATGCGAGCTCGACAAACAGGGAAGGGTAAACATACCAGCCCACCTTCGCGAATACGCGAAGCTGGATAAGGATTGCATGGTGCTTGGCGTATCAAGCCGCGTCGAGATCTGGAGCAAATCGACGTGGGAAGGCTATTATGAGCAATCCGAGCAGGCGTTCAACGAAATCGCGGAGAAATTGGTCGATTTCGACTTCAACTTCTAGAGTAAACAACAAGAATGGGAGGATGTTAGCGTGTTTCAGCATATTACAGTGCTATTGGAAGAGGCGGTTGACGGACTGGCGATTAAGCCGGACGGCATATACGTCGACTGTACGCTTGGCGGCGCAGGCCATAGTGAAAGAATTGTGTCCCGGCTGAGCGGTGGAGGGCGTTTGATCGCATTTGACCAGGATGATGCTGCGCTGGAGAACGCACGCGTAAGGCTTGCTCCCTATATGGATAGAGTAACGCTAGTCAAGAGCAATTTTCGTTATTTGGAAGAAATGCTTCTCACGTGTGATGTTCCAACGATAGACGGTGTCCCTCAGGTCGACGGTATATTGTTCGATCTTGGCGTTTCCAGTCCCCAACTGGATGAGGCGGAGCGCGGCTTCAGCTACAACCATGATGCTCCTCTCGATATGAGGATGGATCAGGGAGGAGCCTTAACGGCCTACGATATCGTAAACAGCTGGGAAGAGCGGGAGATTTCCCGCATTCTGCATGTGTACGGCGAAGAGAAATTCGCCAGATCGATCGCACGTAAAATCGTCCAGGCCCGCGAGAATGCGCCGATTGAAACAACAGGCGAGCTGGCAGAACTGGTCAAAGCCGGAATTCCGGCAGCTGCAAGACGAACTGGCGGTCATCCTGCCAAGCGTTCCTTCCAAGCTCTCCGGATTGCCGTAAATGACGAGCTCGGCGCCGAGGAGGACGCATTGGAACAAGCAGTGAAATGCGTTGGCCAAGGCGGCAGAATATCCGTTATTACTTTCCATTCGTTAGAGGATCGCATCTGCAAGCAATTATTCGCGAGTTATGTTGAAAAATGCACTTGTCCGCCGGATTTTCCGAAATGTGTATGCGGCGGCACAGGAAAGCTTCGGTTAGTGAACCGCAAGCCGATTGTTCCGACAGAGCAGGAGCTTGAAGTTAATCCTCGCTCTCGCTCGGCCAAGCTGCGTGTCGCAGAAAAATTGTAGGTTAGAGGGGGTTCTTTCATTGGCTTATATCAACGGCAATTTGGCGATGCAGCCAAAGCGCAAGCCGGATCAGAAGACGGTTGTCCGCGAGACGAAACGGATTGTTGTGAAGCGCAAGTCGATTCCGGTTCAGGAGAAGCTGCTGTACATGTTTACGGTCGTTTTTTGCGTAATCGTGCTTGGAGTCATCGTGAATCAATACGCGAAAAACTATGATATGCGCGTCCAAATCAAGCAGATGAAAACGCAATACGCAACGATGAACATTGATATGAAAGAGTTGCAGAAGCAAGTAGAAATGCTAAACGATCCGGAGAGGATCCGCAAGATGGCAGAAACGCAAGGCATGGCAAGCACTGAACAGCCGGACATCATGGTTAATACTCAATCCGCCAAGACGGAATAGGTGACGCATATGGTGAAACGAATTAAACTTCGCACGTTGTTGTTTGGAGGGATAATGACCCTCCTTTTTGTTGTTCTAATCGGTAGAATCTATTGGGTGCAGGTGGTCAAAGGAGACTTTTGGTATGACAAGGCCAAGACTAGATGGGCGGCCGAAGAGAAGCTCGTGGCGAAGAGGGGGACGATAACGGACAGGGATGGCAACATGCTCGCCATGGATTCCGTTGCTTACGATATCGCGGTAAACCCCGATATGATTCATAAGCTTAATATTGCCGGCGAGGTAGCGGCCGGATTACATACATTGCTGGGCAAGCCGGAAGCCGATCTGCTCAAGATCGTTACGGCGCAAAAGGACGGCAAATACTATCAGCAGCGAGAGATTCACGAGGAAGGCTGGAGGATCGACAAGGAGCTTGCCGACAAGGTTGTAAAGTTCCGGCAGGAGCTTTACGACAAATACAAGACGAAAGACGTCGGCATTTATCTGTTCGAAGATCAGAAACGGTATTATCCGCGACATTCCATGGCATCGCAGCTGCTGGGCTACGTGACGAAGGAAGGGCAGGCCGCTTCGGGGATCGAGTCGTTTTATAACGATAAATTGAAAGGCGAAGACGGGGAGCTCAAATACGAAAAGGATGGCAAACGCGTGCAGCTCGCGGAAGGCCAGGTCGAATACAAGCCGGCGAAGGATGGCCAGGATATCGCTCTTACGATCGACATGGATATTCAGAATTACGTGGAAAAAGCGCTCGAAGACATCAATGATAAATATCATCCGAAGAGCATTACGGCCATCGCGGCGGATCCGAATACGATGGATATTCTGGCAATGGCCAATTATCCGACGTTTGATCCGAATACCTATTGGGACATGAGCTATGAGAATGCGTATAACCATTCGATCAAGTCCTTGTACGAGCCGGGTTCCACGTTCAAGATCGTAACGCTGGCTGCAGCCGTGCAGGAAGGGATTTTCAATCCGAACGCGACGTATAAGTCCGGTGCTATTTCGGTACCGGGCGCCCCGGTAAAAGACATTAACAAAGTCGGCTGGGGGACGATAACTTATCTGGAAGGTTTAAAGCGCTCCAGTAACGTTGCGTTCGTTAAGCTGGGCTGGGAGCAGCTTGGCGGCGTAAAGCTCATGGATTATATCAACCGGTTCGGTTTCGGCCAAAAAACGGGCATCGAGCTTGGCGGCGAAGCGGCGGGCGCCATTAATGTGAACTTATCCATTCCTTCCGATATCGCCCGCGCTTCGTTTGGTCAAGGCAAGGTACAGGTTACCGCGATGCAGCAGGTTGCGGCGGTTGCGGCGGTTGCGAACGGCGGCAAGCTGATGGAACCGCATATCGTGAAACAAATTTACGATCCCAACACGAAGACAACCGTGAAGACGCAGCCTAAGGTTGTAAGACAGGTTATTTCGCAGGAAGCCTCCAAGAAGGTGGGCGAATATCTGGAACAGGTCGTATCGGACCAAGAGATCGGTACCGGGCGCAATGCTTACATCGAAGGCTACCGGGTAGCGGGCAAGACGGGTACGGCACAGAAGGTTATCAACGGAAAATATTCGCAAGACAAGTTCGTCGTATCTTTTATCGGTTACGCGCCCGTTGAGAAGCCGAAGATTGTCCTTTATATCGTCGTAGACGAGCCTAACGATCCGAAAGCCGGCGGCGGCGCCGTTGCGGCACCCGCCTTCAAGGATATTGTATACAAGAGCTTAAAGCATCTGGGCGTTGCGCCGGATATTAATGTTACCGAGAACGGGAAGAAGGAAGTAACGGTATCCGTGCCGAAGCTCGCAAGCCTAACCGTATCTCAAGCAAAAACGCAACTGAAGTCGCGCGGCTTGAACGTTGAGGTAGTCGGCGGCGGAACAAAGGTCATCCAGCAGGTGCCTGCATCGGGTGCCTCCGTTCATCCGGCCCAGAAGGTATACTTGATAACGGAGCAGCGCGATAAGCTGAAAATTCCGGATATGACGGGTATTTCGTTGCGTGACGCGCTCGAAATTGCTTCCGTGCTGGACATCCGCGTAACGGTCAAAGGCGAAGGGTATGTCGTCTCCCAGAAACAGGTTACGAAAAACGGGGAGCGTCTCGTTGAACTCACGCTATCGCCGCAGACGGACGCGGTGAACGACGGGACCGCGTCTTCCGATTCGCAGGGCGCGACGGATAAGGCAGACGATCAGAAAGTCGAGACGGCCAATACGCAATAATTAATCAATAGCTTGTTCTATCCCCCACTTGTCCCTCATAGGTTGGGAATGAGCGTCAGCGTACGCTCAGCCGAAGGATGAGGCGTAAGGGGGAACAAGGATGAAGGTATCAAATGTAACGTTGCGTCGCCGGCTGTTTATCGTACTTTTAATCAGCGTGGCAGCTTTTGCCGGATTGATTTTCCGGCTTTCTTACGTTCAGTTGTGGCAGGGAGAGAAGCTGTCCGCCCAAGCGGAAGACAACTGGCGGCGCGAAATTCCTTATAAGGCGAAGCGTGGCGATATTCTGGATCGCAACGGGACCAAGCTGGCTTTTGACGTAAGCACGCCAACCGTACTGGCTATCCCCGTGCAAATTCCGGACAAACAGGCAACGGCGGCCAAGCTTGCGCCTTATTTGGATATGACCGAAGAAGCATTGGTCAAGCTCCTCTCCAAGAAAACAAGCATTGTCGAGCTGAAGCCGGGCGGGAAACGAATGACGACCGACAAGGCGCAGCAGGTAAGAAACTTGCATCTTAACGGAATCGTGGTTGCGGAGGACAATAACCGCTATTACCCGTACGGAAGCCTCGCCGCGCATTTGCTGGGCTTTACGGGAGTGGATAAAGGGCTTACCGGCGTGGAAGCGAAATATAACGACATGCTTAAAGGGATAGACGGCAATGTCTCTTACTTGTCTACCGCGTCGGGCAAATCCATGCCGAATTCCTCGGATACGTATCAAGCGCCGCAGCAAGGCTTGTCGCTGGAATTGACGATAGACAAGCAGATTCAGGCGGTCATGGAGCGGGAGCTCGATCAGGCGATGACGGCCCTGCAGCCGGACGATATCATTGCGATTGCAATGAACCCGAATACGGGGGAAATTCTCGGCATGGCGAGCCGGCCAACCTATGAACCTGCTAATTACCGGGAATATCCTAGCGAAACCTATAACCGCAATCTTCCGATCTGGATGACTTACGAGCCAGGTTCGACATTTAAAATCATAACGCTTGCGGCAGCGATCGAAGAGAAGAAGGTAAACCTGAAGAACGAAACCTTCTTTGACCCCGGCGCCGTCGAGATCGGCGGAGCTAGGCTGCGCTGCTGGAAGAAGGGCGGCCATGGCAGCCAGACCTTCCTCGAGGTTGTGCAAAATTCCTGCAACCCGGGATTTGTAAACCTTGGTAATCGGCTTGGCAAAGAGAAGCTTTTCGATTATATTAAAAACTTCGGATTCGGTTCGAAAACCGGCATTGATATTCCTGGCGAAGCAAACGGTATCTTGTTCAAGCTGGATAAGGTTGGTCCTGTCGAGCTTGCCACGACCGCATTCGGTCAAGGCGTGTCGGTAACGCCAATCCAACAGATTGCTGCCGTTTCGGCTGCAATTAACGGCGGTACCTTGTACAAACCCCATGTGACCAAGGCATGGATTAATCCGCAAACCGGCGAGACGGTGCAGCAGATTGAACCCGAGGCTGTCCGCAAGGTTATTTCGGAGGATACCTCGAAGCAGGTGCGCGAAGCGCTTGAAAGCGTCGTTGCCCTCGGAACAGGCGGCAATGCGTTTATCGACGGCTACAGGGTAGGGGGCAAAACAGGTACGGCGCAAAAAGTAATCAACGGACGTTATTCTCCGAATGAACATATCGTATCCTTTGTTGGCTTTGCTCCCGCGGACAAACCGGAGATCGTCATCTATGTGGCCGTAGACAATCCGCAAGGCATTCAATTCGGCGGTGTCGTGGCTGCCCCTATCGTGCGTAATATTATGGAGGATGCACTTACGATCATGCAGGTGCCTCCGCGCGACAAGCAGATCGACAAGAAATACAAGCTTGGGGAGACGCCGATCGTTACGGTTCCTAATCTGGTAGGGAAATCGGTATCGGATCTATACGAGGATATGAACATGAACTTCAATTTGTCCTCGGCCGGTTCAGGCAATACGGTTATCCGCCAGGCTCCGGCGGTTGGCGCGCGGGTAGAGAAAGGCTCTACGATACGCATTTATTTGGGCGATGAGGACGATATATCGGATTCCCATTGACTTGCCGCTAATCAAGGAGGATGATATAACGCGTTCTCCTTGACTATAATGAGAGATAACGACCAGCATACGGGAGGAAAAACAACATGCGATTAAGCGAATTGGCAGAACTGCTTATTACGGCGAGATTAACTGGAGCAGGCGATACGGAGATAGCGGGGATCGAGACGGATTCGCGCACAGTAGAGCCGGGACAGCTATTCATCTGTCTGCCCGGTCATACGGTTGACGGTCATGCTTACGCGTCTCAAGCGGCAGCCAAAGGCGCAGTCGCATTCGTCGTCGAACGTGAGCTGGAGCTGGATGCTCCTCAACTGATCGTGAAGGACAGCCGGCTGGCAATGGCCGTATTGGCGGATCATTTCTACGGTCATCCAAGCAGGACCCTTCAACTGATCGGGGTAACGGGGACGAATGGCAAGACGACTACAACCTATTTGATCGAGCAGATTTTAAATGATAATGACAGAAAATCCGGCGTAATCGGCACCGTGGAGATGCGGTATGCGGGAAAATCGTATCCGATGTCGGGCACTACGCCCGAAGCGCTTCAGCTGCAGCGATATTTGTCCGACATGAGCAAGGAGGGGACGGCGTATTGCGCGATTGAAGTTTCCTCGCATGCTCTGGAGCAGGGACGCGTGAAGGGCTGCCGGTTCCGTACGGCGGTCTTTACGAACCTGACCCAGGATCATCTGGATTACCACGGAACCATGGAGAAGTATGCGGCGGCAAAAGGGCTGTTTTTCTCCCGCCTTGGCAATGAATACGCGGCAAACCCCGAAGACCGGTCTTACGCGGTTCTAAATGCGGATGATCCCGTATCCGAGCAGTTCGCCAAGCTGACGGCAGCGGAAGTGATCACTTACGGCATCGACCACCCGGCTGACGTCCGGGCTTCGAATATCCGGATTTCCGCGCAGGGCACTACGTTCCGGGTAAGCACATTCCGCGGCGAGACGGATATAGCGCTGCAGATGGTCGGCAAGTTTAACGTCTATAATGCGCTTGCAGCTATTTCGGCTGCCCTCATTGAAGGCGTTGCGCTTGACCGGATTAAAGCGAGTCTCGAAGCGGTTCCCGGCGTGCCGGGCCGTGTGGAATCCGTGCAGGCGGGCCAGGAGTTCGCCGTTGTCGTGGACTACGCGCACACGCCTGACGGTCTGGAAAATGTGCTTCGCGCGGTGAAGGAGCTGGCCCCGCCCCGGATCATTTGCGTATTTGGCTGCGGCGGCGACCGCGACCGGACGAAACGTCCGATAATGGGCTCGATAGCCGCCCGGTACGCGGATTACGTGCTTGTCACCTCCGACAACCCGAGAACGGAAGAGCCCGGCCTTATTCTGAAGGATATTGAAGCCGGTCTCCTGAAGGACGGAATCACGTCCGACCGTTACGAGCTCGAGGTTGACCGCCGCGCCGCGATTGAAAAAGCGGTTGAAATGGCAAGCCCGGGGGATGTAGTATTGATTGCGGGGAAAGGCCATGAAACGTATCAGATTATAGGAAGCGTCACGCATCCTTTTGACGACCGTTTGGTGGCAAAAGAAGCGATAAGGGGATTATTACATTGATCAATCGTACATTGGAGCAAGTCGCCGACATGTGCGGCGCAAGAGCCTATAAAGGTGAACCCGTCCGGATTGCCGGCGTCAGCACGGACACGCGCAGCATTCAGCCGGGTCAGCTGTTCGTTCCGCTTGTCGGAGAGAACTTTGACGGTCACAACTACGTGGCTCAGGCGCTTCAGCAGGGAGCGGCAGCCGCGTTGTGGGAGACGAAGCGGGAAGTGCCGCAGGAGCTGACGGACGCGCCTCTGCTGTTTGTAAGGGATACGCTGAAGGCACTGCAGCAGCTGGCTACCTCCTACAGGGAAGAACTGTACGTGCGCGTTATCGGCATTACGGGCAGCAACGGCAAAACAACAACCAAAGATATGGTTGCCGCCGTGCTTGGAACAGCTTATAAGGTTCACAAGACGGCAGGCAATCTGAATAATCATATCGGCCTGCCCCTAACCGTTCTCCAGCTAGACGAGGAAACGGATGCGGCAGTCCTTGAGATGGGCATGAGCGGCTTTGGAGAGATTGAGCTGCTTACGAATATTGCCCGTCCCGACGTTGCGGTAATTACGAATATCGGCGATGCCCACCTGCTTCAACTCGGCTCCCGCGAAGGGATCGCCAAGGCAAAGCTGGAGATTGCGCAAGGGCTTCATTCGGGAGGAATTCTTCTCTATAACGGCGATGAGCCGCTTCTGGAGGCAGAGCTGGCCAGAATGAGCTTGCCGGAAGGCACGCAGCTTCAAACCTTCGGCCTTGGAGAATCGAACGATTGGTCGGCGGCCAATATTGAGGTAGGGGCCGTATCCTCGACTTTTGCGGTTAAGCGCAAGGGGCAGGATGCGGCATCCTCCCCGTACACCATACCGGTTCCCGGCCAGCATAACGTCAGCAACGCGCTTGCGGCTATCGCGATAGGACGCCGATTCGGCATTTCGGAGGACAATATCCGCAGTGGCCTGATTGGCCTTGAGCTGACGGGCATGAGAATTCAGCCGGTGAAGGCCCATAACGGCGCCATGATTCTTAACGACGCGTATAACGCCAACCCGACCGCCGTACGCGCGGCGATTGATCTGGTCGGTCAATTGACCGGATTCCGCCGCAAATGGATTGTTCTTGGCGATATGCGGGAGCTTGGTCCGGAGGAAGAATCGCTCCATTTCGAGACGGGAGCCTATATCACGCCGGACAAGGCGGATGCCGTCATTACGTTTGGACCGTTGTCGGAGCATACGTCGGCGGGGGCTTTGTCGCAATTCCCGGCGGAAGCAAAGGGAACGGCAATCGTACATTTCGAAGATAAAGGGAAGCTTGGAGAATGGTTGAGAGAGCAAGTAAAGCCTCAGGATCTCGTCCTGGTCAAAGGCTCGCGCGGCGTGCGCATGGAACAGATTGTCCAAACTTTGGAAGCGAGGTGAGATAGATAATGGACACGATGGTCATCTTATTTTCATTAGGTGCATCATTCTTAATAGCGGTTCTGCTTGGACCATTGTTCATTCCGCTTCTCCGGCGCATGAAGTTTGGACAGCAAATCCGGACCGACGGTCCGCAAAGCCACTTGAAGAAGAGCGGCACCCCGACAATGGGCGGCATTATCATTATGCTGGCGCTGCTTATCGCTTTTTTGAAATTTTCGGATAAAACCCCGGATTTCTGGGTGCTGTTTACGGCTTCGCTAGGTTTTGGACTTGTTGGATTTCTTGACGATTATATCAAAATCGTATTTAAGCGTTCGCTTGGTCTGACGGCGCGCCAGAAGCTGTTCGGCCAGCTGTTGTTCTCCATCATCGTATGCGCGGAGCTGTACAATATGAATCACAGCACCATGATCACGGTGCCGGGCACTTCCTGGGGCTTTGATCTCGGCTGGTTCTATTATCCGTTCGTCGTCATTATCCTGTTCGGATCGAGCAACGCGGTCAACTTTACGGACGGTCTGGACGGCCTTTTGTCGGGGACCAGCGCAATAGCCTTCGGCGCGTTTACCATTCTCGCGCTGCAAGTATCCGAGCATGAATCGGCTATTTTCTCCGCGGCAATGGTTGGGGCGGTGCTTGGGTTCCTGATCTTTAACGCCCATCCGGCGAAAGTATTCATGGGAGACACCGGCTCGCTTGGCATCGGGGGCGGCATCGCGGCCGTCGCGATTCTGACCAAGATGGAGCTTATGCTTGTTATCGTAGGCGGCGTATTCGTACTGGAAATGCTATCGGTCATCCTGCAGGTTGGATCGTTTAAGCTCCGCGGCAAGCGGATTTTCAAGATGAGCCCGATTCACCATCACTTCGAATTAAGCGGGTGGTCCGAATGGCGCGTCGTTACGACCTTCTGGTCGGTCGGCTTGCTGCTGGCCGTTATCGGACTTCTTCTTGCGCTATAAGGTATAATGATAATAGTTGGACGGAACTCTTGCCGGCTTCCATGGGAGCCGGGCGAGAGGGACGGACTATACATAACGAAGACTATTAAGCGGTTAGCTCCGCTTCTCATACAAAGGAGTTGTACTTATGAACCATCCGGCGACTTATCGGGATCGCCGCGTCGTTGTATTAGGGCTTGCAAGAAGCGGCGTGAGCGTAGCAAAGGTATTCCATGCTCTTGGAGCGGAAGTGATAGTCAACGATAAAAAAGAACGCGAACTATGCCCCGAAGCGGATGAATTAACTGCTTTGGGCATTTCTGTGCTATGCGGTTATCATCCGGACGATCTCGTCACAAACGAAACGGCATTGCTGGTGAAAAATCCGGGAATCCCGTATTCGGCAAGTCCCGTTCGGCAAGCCGAGGCTCATGGCGTGGAGATTGTAACGGAGGTCGAGGTCGCTTATTGGCTGTCGGCGGCTCCGATCATCGGCATTACCGGTTCGAACGGTAAAACAACAACAACGACCTGGATCGGCGAGCTGCTTGCCGGTGCGGGCCGAAATCCAATCGTGGCGGGCAATATCGGCATACCGCTCTGCGAAGCGGCGGCCGAAGCGACGAAGGATGACTGGATCGTCGCCGAGCTCAGCAGCTTC
The DNA here is from genome assembly GCF_011761545.1 of Paenibacillus sp. BK720. Classification (NCBI taxonomy): domain Bacteria; kingdom Bacillati; phylum Bacillota; class Bacilli; order Caryophanales; family Paenibacillaceae; genus Paenibacillus; species Paenibacillus sp. BK720. Next base: position 525,535 of record NZ_JAASRQ010000002.1, read on the forward strand.
CAGCTGAAAGGGACCTCCGCGTTCCGTCCTCGCATTGCCCTGCTGCTTAACGTTGTCGAGACGCATCTGGACTATCACGGCGGGATGGAGGATTACGTCGCGTCGAAGGCGAAGCTGTTCGACAATCAGACAGCGGACGATGTTGCCGTTCTGAACTGGGACGATGCAACCTGCAGAGCGATTGCAGACCATCTGACCGCAAAGCTGCTGCCGTTCTCGCTTTACGTGCGGCTCGACAAAGGGATCTGCATTGAACCGCCGTTTGAGCGCGGGAAAGATTCGGATCAAGAGCATATGATCGTATGGCGCAAAGAAGACGGAACGGAGCAGGCGATTCTGCCGGTATCGGCGCTTGGGCTTCCGGGCCGCCATAACGCCGGAAACGCGCTTGCGGCGATTGCTGCTTGCTTGGCTGCGGGAGTCGCTCCTGAAGCGATGCTTCCGGCCTTGCAAGGCTTTAGAGGCGTAGAGCACAGGCTTGAGTATGCAGGCGAATTCAACGGCGTCAATTATTATAATGATTCCAAGGCGACAAATCCAACGGCTACCACCATGTCGGTAGGATCCTTAAGCGCGCCTATTATCCTTATCGCCGGCGGGCTGGACCGCGGCTCCGATTATATGGAGCTTCTTCCGGTATTCCGAGACCGGTTGAAAGGGCTGGTAACGCTTGGCGAAACAAGAAGCAAGCTGGCGAAGGTAGCCGAGCTTGCAGGTTTAACGAATGTGCGATTGGTCGAACCTGAGGAGGACGCCGAGTCTACTTTGCGGAGGGCCGTCCGGGAGGCTGCCGGACTTGCGGAGCCTGGAGATATCGTTTTATTGTCGCCGGCTTGCGCAAGTTGGGATATGTTTACATCCTTTGAGGACCGAGGACGCATTTTTAAAGAATCGGCGCATACCTTGTAAGTAGGGGGCTTGTCCCTACTTTACGCTAAACAAGAGGTGTGTTTGCTATGGCCAAAGCCAGGTCCGCCCCGGACGTTTGGATGATCGCATCGATTGCGCTTATCCTTACGATTGGATTAGTAATGGTATACAGCGCGAGCGCGGTGCTCGCTTTCCATGAATTCGGCGATAAATTCTATTACGTGAAGCGCCAACTTATATTTGCCGTGCTTGGCGTCGGTGCGTTACTATTTACGATGAACGCGAATTATCTTATATGGAAAAACTGGGCGAAGGCGGCTTTGCTGATTTGCTTCGTCCTGCTTATTATCGTGCTTATCCCCGGTATCGGCGTAGTCCGCGGCGGCGCCCGAAGCTGGCTTGGCATCAGTTCCTTCGGCATACAGCCTTCCGAATTCATGAAGCTTGCGATGATTCTGTTCCTGGCCAAATGGCTGTCAGACAAGCAGCAGACCATTACCCATTTTACGAAAGGCTTGCTGCCGCCTCTTGGTCTGGTTGGACTAGCCTTCGGCTTGATCATGCTGCAGCCGGATCTGGGGTCCGGCGCGGTTATGGTAGGAGCCGCTTTGATCCTTATTTTCGCGGCCGGCGCAAGAATCAGCCATCTCGCCTTGCTTGGATCAAGCGGGCTGCTTGGTCTAATAGCGCTGGTAATTGCCGAACCATATAGGATGAAGAGGATTACCGGCTTCCTTGATCCTTGGGCCGACCCGCTGGGTACAGGCTATCAAATCATTCAATCGCTCTATGCCATAGGGCCGGGCGGTCTGGTAGGGCTTGGGCTTGGCATGAGCCGTCAGAAATTCAGCTACTTGCCGGAGCCGCAGACGGATTTTATCTTTTCCATCATATCCGAGGAACTTGGCTTTATAGGCGGATCCGCACTTATAATTTTGTTTATGGTCCTGGTATGGAGGGGAGTCCGGACTGCGATATCGGCACCCGACACGTTCGGAAGTCTGCTTGCGGTAGGGATTACGGGGATCATAGGCGTCCAGGTGTTAATCAATATCGGTGTCGTTATCGGCGCTATGCCGGTGACCGGGATTACGCTGCCGCTGATCAGCTACGGCGGATCTTCCTTGACGCTGCTGCTTACCGCTCTTGGCATTTTGCTCAATATATCCCGTTATTCAAGATAACGAAGGAAAACATATTGGCGTAAATGGCCGGCATGGCGCCGCCTTCTTAAGGCGGCCTCCTGACGTCCATTTTTGTGTTTACGGGTCAGCATGGGCGATTGTCACACTCGAGATGGAGAGGGCATAAGATACTCTATAAATCGTGACCGTCGCCCTGCTCGGGCCGTTTGTCACAAACGCAGCGGCGGGCAGCACCAGTTGCCGGCAGCCGCAAGCGAAGCCTGATTCTCTCAACTAGAAGCTATAAGGAGGTTCGACAACATGGAAAACTATATTACGGAATTGGAACAAGCGGGTCTCGGTCAAATCCTGTACAATGAGCCGCTTGCGAAACATACGACCTGGAAAATCGGCGGACCCGCTGACGTTCTGTTTATCCCACACGGCAAAGATCAGCTCGTGTCGGCCATCCGCCTGCTTCATAAGCATGGCGTACCGTGGACGAATCTGGGACGCGGTTCCAATATGCTGGTGAGCGACAAAGGAATTCGCGGCGTGGTGATCAAAACGCGCGACGGGCTGGATTATGTGCGCTTTGAAGGAACGCTCGTGCATGCGGGCGCGTCGTTTTCGTTCGTGAAATTATCAAGAATGTCAGGCAGGGAAGGCCTGACCGGGCTGGAATTCGCGGGGGGAATTCCGGGTACGGTTGGCGGAGCTGTCTATATGAACGCAGGCGCACATGGTTCCGATGTGTCACGTATTTTTAGATCAGCTGAGATTGTGCTGGAGACAGGTGAATTGGTACGATTCGACCGAGAGGCGATGCAATTCTCTTACCGCCACTCTATCCTTCATGAATTGAAGGGCGTTGTTGTGGAAGCTACGTTCGAGCTTGCAGAAGGAGACCGCAATGAAATTTCGGCAACACTCGCCGCATATCAGGAACGGCGGTTACGCACGCAGCCGCTGCAGCTCGCATGCGCAGGCAGCGTGTTCCGCAATCCACCCAATGATTTTGCCGCTAGACTTATTCAAGAGGCGGGCTTAAAGGGCGTTCGATTCGGGGGAGCGGAAGTTTCGGAGCTTCACGCCAATTTCATAGTAAACAGAGGGCAAGCGACAGCTGAAGATGTTCTCACCCTCATGACTCACATTCAAGGTACGATTGCGGACCGCTACGGCGTTCGGCTGGTACCGGAAGTATTGGTGGTGGGTGAGCGGTAATTCGGAGGTGATACATTGGACAAATTGGTGATTGAAGGCGGGAAACCTCTCTCAGGATCCATTGTTATCCAAGGAGCGAAAAATGCCGCTTTGCCAATATTGGCAGCCTGTATGCTTGCGGAAGGCACATCAACCATTGAACACGTGCCTAGGCTGCTTGATATCGACGTAATGCTTAACATTTTGCGCGAACTAGGATGCCGCGCTGAGCATGTGGGAGATACAGTTGTTCTGGATACAGAAACTGCACACACCTCGCATGTGCCGGAATCGTTAATGGGACAGATGCGCTCGTCTATCTTTTTGATGGGGCCGTTATTAGCTAGATTTGGTGAAACGCAGGTGTATCAGCCTGGCGGCTGCGCAATCGGCGAGAGAAAGATCGATCTACATTTGGAAGGACTTCAAGCTCTTGGCGCGGAAATCGAGGAGATTGGCAACCGGATCATCTGCCGTGCGGATAAGCTGCACGGGGCGGATATCCATCTGGCCTTCCCAAGCGTAGGGGCGACGGAGAACATTATGATGGCAGCCGTGCTAGCCGAGGGTCGGACAACGATCAGCAACGCAGCGCGCGAGCCGGAGATTCAGGATTTGCAGAAGTTTCTGAACGCGATGGGCGCGAAAATCATGGGTGCCGGAACGGACACGATTACGATCGAAGGGGTACAGTCGCTAACGCCTTGCACGTATACAGTCATTCCGGACCGCATTGTTGCCGGCACCATTATGGTAGCCGCAGCCGCAACCCGAGGGCAGGTCACCTTATTAAATACGAATCCGGCGCATTTATCCTCGCTTATCCATGTGCTTCGACGGGCAGGTATTCAAATCTTGGTTGACGGTGATATAATCAAGGTGGGCTGTCCAGGGCGCCCAAGAGCAGTCGAAAGAGTCGTAACGGCTCCGTATCCTGCCTTTCCGACCGATCTGCAGTCGCAGGTGATGGTGCTGCTTGCGCTTGCCGACGGAGTCAGCATTTTGAAGGAAACGATCTTCGAGGGACGTCTCAAGCACGTGGATGAATTATCCCGCATGGGCGCCGATATCCGCGTGGATCTGAACTCGGCGTTCATTCGGGGCGTACCGCGTTTGTACGGTGCAACGGTGGAAGCTACCGACCTGAGGGCGGGCGCAGCGCTTGTCATTGCCGGCCTGGCCGCGCAAGGCAAGACGATTGTCGAGCAAATCCATCATATTGACCGCGGTTATGAATGCATTGAAACGATGTTAAGCAGACTCGGCGCGCGCATTTCGCGTTTCTCTCCTGTGCCGAAGAATTGACCGGGGATGACTCGAATCGCAGCTGGATAGAAACGACCGGCCCTGCCAACAAGGAGGACCGGATGTTTTTTTAGAAGGAAGGGACAAGTTATGAGCGAGCTAGTGCCTGTATTAAAAGAGCCGGAGCGAAAGAGAAAGGGCAGCCGCAAACTGCTGGCCGTTCTTTTTTTATTGTTTGTTATTCTCTTATCTGTATTATTTTTCAACTCATCAATCAGCAAGATTACGACGATAACAATAGAAGGCGCGCAATATACTTCCAAAAGCGATATTCAAGCAGCAGCCGGCATTACGGCAGGGGACGCTTATTTCGGCGTATCGGAATCCAAGTCGGAGAAGCATATCGTCAAAGCGTTAAAGCCTATAGAAGAGGCGAGCGTCTCCAAGTCCTTCCCCGGTAATGTCAAAATTACGGTAAAAGAATTTCCCGTTGTGGCGTTTGAATTGTCGGCAAGCGGCGAAATGACCGCCATTATGTCGAACGGAACCAACGTTTCGGCATTAAGCGACGAATTTTTGATGGACAAGCCCGTTCTATCCGGCTGGAAGCCGAATGACCCGAACCGGACGGAATTGACCAAGCAGCTGGGCAAAATCTCGGAAAAGCAGCTGTCAGACTTGTCGGAGATTATTCCGGATCCATCGAAGGCTTATCCGGATCGGATTAAGATCTACACCAGAACCAAGTTTGAGGTCGTGACGGCGGTATCCTTGCTGCCGGAAAAAATCGAAGCGCTAAATGCGGTTATCGAAACGCAGGAGCCGGGAAAGATTACGATGCTGCTCGCGGACACTTATGTTCCGTTTAATAGTAATGCTTCAGAAAATATGGAATCTGATCAAAAAGAGACTACTCAATAGGTAGAAACAATGGTAGAATTTTATTCACGGATTTATTGTATTTTCATAGGACTATCAAGCATTCATAAGGATTCATAACATAAGAGCTCACAGCCGCAACATTAGGGAAATGAAAATTTTGTTGAAAAAAGAGGGAATATATCAAAGGCGTTGAATATGTAGAAGGACGAATGTTTATAACCCTATCTTGTGTGTATTTTATCAGTTGAAACGGGAGGTGCCGCGGGTTGAGCAGTAACGACATCATCGTCAGTTTGGACATCGGTACATCCAAAGTTCGTGCTATTATTGGTGAAGTGAACAACGGAACCATTAATATTATTGGAGTTGGATCTGCCGACTCGGAGGGTATTCGCAAGGGAGCTATTGTAGATATTGACCAAACCGTGCAGTCGATTCGCAGCGCCATCGAGCATGCGGAAAGAATGGTTGGCATTCAAATATCAGACGTCTATGTTGGGATTCAGGGGAATCACATAGCACTTCAGACGAATCGTGGCGTTGTTGCAGTATCCAATGAGGACCGTGAAATAGGAGAGGAAGATATCGAGCGCGTGGTTCAAGCGGCCAAGGTGGTCGCGCTTCCTCCCGAAAGAGAAATCATTAATCTTGTACCAAAGCAATTTTTGGTTGACGGCTTGGAAGGAATATCCGATCCTCGCGGAATGATCGGCGTACGGCTTGAAGTTGAGGCGACTATTGTAACAGGTGCGAAAACGGCTATACATAATTTGATGCGCTGCGTAGAGAAGGCCGGACTACGGATTTCTGGTGTAATCCTGATGTCGCTTGCTTCCGGCGTCATGTCGCTTACGAAAGACGAGAAAACAATCGGAACCGTGCTGACGGATATCGGCGCGGGTTCTACTACGATTACGATCTATGAGCAGGGCAGTCTTGTTGCGATCTCGACATTGCCGATCGGCGGCGAGTACGTAACGAACGATATTGCTTACGGACTGCGTACGCAGTCGGACCAAGCGGATAAGATCAAGCTCAAGTACGGCTGCGCTTTTGTCAGCGATGCAGCTGACGATGTAAAGTTTAAAGTGACTCGCATGGGGAGCAATGTAGAAAAAGAGTTTTCCCAAGTTGATCTGGCCAGCATCATCGAGCCGCGCATGCAGGAAATCTTCCATCTTGTCCGTCAAGAGGTGCGCAAGCTTGGTTATGGGGACAAAGTGAACGGATACGTACTGACTGGAGGTTCTGTTACGATGCCGGGTACACTGGCACTTGCGCAAGCGGAGCTGGAGTCATCTGTTCGTATCGCATCGCCGGATTATATCGGTGTGCGCGACCCTGCTTACAGCAGCGGGGTAGGAATGATCCAATACGTGTCGAAATATATGGGAGTACGAGGAGCAGCAGCAAGTACAGGGAAGAAAACGGCAAGCCGCAAGTCGGGTACCACCGCTTCATCCAAACCCGGTATGTTCGAACGGTTGAAAAATATGTTTAGCGAATTTATTTGATCGGGGGAAAATGAAAGATGTTGGAATTCGATTTGGATCTGGAGCAACTCGCTCAAATAAAGGTAATTGGTGTTGGAGGCGGCGGCAGCAACGCGGTTAATCGGATGATCGAGAACGGCGTTAAAGGCGTCGATTTCATAACAGTTAACACGGATGCGCAAGCCTTGCATCTGGCAAAGTCCGAGCATAAGCTGCAAATCGGCGATAAGCTGACCCGCGGTCTTGGCGCCGGCGCAAATCCGGAAGTAGGCAAGAAAGCGGCTGAAGAGTCGAGAGAGCTTGTCATGCAGCAATTGAAAGGCTCGGACATGGTGTTCGTTACGGCTGGCATGGGCGGCGGTACGGGTACGGGGGCAGCTCCGGTTATCGCCGAGATTGCCCGCGAATGCGGCGCGCTGACAGTTGGCGTAGTAACACGACCGTTCACCTTCGAAGGCCGTAAACGTGCCGCTCAAGCGGAGCTTGGCATCGAAGCGTTGAAGGAAAAAGTAGATACGCTGATTGTTATCCCGAATGACCGTTTGCTTGAGATTGTGGACAAGAAGACCCCGATGCTGGAAGCGTTCCGCGAGGCGGACAACGTGCTTCGTCAAGCAGTGCAAGGTATCTCCGACTTGATCCAGGTACCTGGTCTGATCAACCTCGACTTTGCGGACGTAAAGACGATTATGACAGAACGCGGTTCGGCGCTGATGGGTATCGGCATCGCAACAGGCGAGAACCGTGCTGCGGAAGCGGCGAAAAAAGCGATCATGAGCCCGCTGCTTGAGACGTCCATCGATGGCGCTCGCGGCGTTATCATGAACATCACGGGCGGCAGCAACCTGTCCCTGTATGAAGTCAATGAAGCAGCAGAGATCGTTATTTCCGCTTCCGATCCGGAAGTAAACATGATCTTTGGTGCGATCATCGACGAAGAATTGAAAGACGAAATCAAGGTTACGGTTATCGCGACAGGCTTCGAAAGCAAACCGTCCGCGGCATTGCGCCGCATGGCGCAGCCGCAAGCCGAGCCGGAAGCCCGCCAGGCGGCGCAATCCGCGTCTCCGCAGCAGCAAGCTGCCCCGGTGAAGCCATTTGGCGCATCGACTTCGAGCGACCAGCTCGAAATCCCTGCGTTCCTGCGCAACCGCCGCAACGACCGCTAATCCTTTAACGCCTGACCGGTGAACCGGTCAGGCGTTTTTGTTTTATGGTTGTTTGGTGGAACTCAGTAATTGGCTCTGAGAGGCTGAAACCCGCCTTTCAGCACCCGTGACTATGCCTTATTAGTTTGTTTGAGGCAACCCATCGAGCAATTAGCGCATTGGCTCGATCCTTCCCTATTTTCAAAATAGCCACGAACATCTATCCGCCTAACAGACACCGTTTCTCATCTCGGAAATCGGACAGCCCGTACTCCGGATGAAGATCGTCGAATCGGGAAAAGGCAGGCCGCCATAGCGAAGAAACGGCTTGCACTCATGACCCAACCCCTCCATCAGTCTTCTTTTATTTTCGCCGCCGCGTCTCTTAAGATGATCTTCATACCAACTATTAAATATCTCTTCATACGACAAATCCGGTCACGCTCCCCGTCAAATAGAAAATAAGAAAGCCGCGTATCAGGAGCAAAATCGATCCTGAAGACGCGGCGTGTGCTTCACTGCCAGAGGAATTATATGGATAAAGATTACCATATTCCCGGTAAGGCAACAACCCGTTAGCCCTATAAACTCGCACATACCCTCGACAAAAAAAGCTATGTCATGCCGTCATGTTTAGACAGACTTTGAAATAAGATTTTTATATACTAGGTTCAATCGTTCTCTCCAGAGGGGAGGGCAAACGTTCTGTCGTTCGAACCCGCTGGAAGGTGAAGCTGTGACTGTTTATGTCGATGTCATGTTTGTGCGGGAGCTGCTCGTTGACGGCAGCATACTGCTTACGACTGCTTGGGTGCGTCATATCCGGGCGCGTCCTTGGCGGGTGCTGACGGCAGCCAGCATGGGTGCTTGTTACGTTGTTCTTATGTTGTTTCCGCCCTTATCGATTCTTTTTACGTTAGCGGTAAAAATACTGATTTCTCTCCTGATGTTATGGGTCGCGTTTGGATTCTTCTCCATCCAAAACTTCTTCAGGAATATCGCAGCCTTCTACACCGTGAATTTTGTTGCGGCCGGCGCGATAATCGGTATTCACTACTTGCTGATGCAGGGTTCAGGCGAAGTATGGCGTACGATCACCTTTATAAATGGCGGTATGCAGGTCGAGCTCAAGATGGGATTTATTTACGTGCTCGCTGCGTTTAGTATCGGCATTTACATATACCGCTCGGTTTATGTTCAACGGCGCGAGAGGGAGCTGGTGAGGACCCATTTGGCCGAAGTGAAGATTCAAATCGGCGACCGGGAGCATACCTGCACCGGATTGATCGACACGGGCAACCAGCTGTACGACCCGTTGACGCGGACGCCGGTTATGGTCGTGGAAGCAAACGTATGGCAAGATGACCTGCCGGAATCGTGGCTCAAAAGCATTCGCGAATCGCAGGTGGATCGGCTTGTTGCCGGCCTCGGAGACGAAGCTTTTGCTTGGCAGGACCGGCTGCGACTCGTACCTTACAGAGGAATCAACCGTGGATCGCAATTTATGCTGGCGCTAAAACCGGACTTTGTTCAGATTGAGCGGGAAGGGCAAGTGTTCGTCTCCCGGAAGGTTCTTGTCGGCATTGACGGCGGCAAGCTTTCGGCAGACAGCGCTTACCAAGCGATTATCCATCCGTCACTCGTTCAGAACAGCCAATGATTGGATTAAGAAGACGAACGTTTACATCATTTTGGGGAGGGATGGGCCGGATGCTCGTCAAATGGAAATTAGTCCTGCAGTTATATTATTATCGTGTTTTGTTTTTATTCGGATTAAAAAGCGAAGAAATCTATTATATCGGCGGCAGCGAAGCGCTACCTCCGCCCTTGACCCGTGAAGAAGAGGAATATTTGCTCGACAAGCTCCCATCCGGCGATACGGCGATCCGCGCGATGCTGATTGAGCGGAACCTGCGTCTTGTTGTATACATTGCGCGCAAGTTCGAAAATACCGGCATTCATATCGAAGACCTGGTTTCCATAGGAGCAATCGGTCTTATCAAGGCGGTAAATACGTTTGATCCGGAGAAAAAAATCAAGCTCGCTACCTACGCGTCCCGTTGTATCGAGAATGAGATTCTGATGTATCTGCGCCGCAACAGCAAGACGCGGACAGAGGTATCTTTCGACGAGCCGCTTAATATCGACTGGGATGGCAACGAGCTGCTGCTGTCCGACGTTCTTGGCACGGAAAACGATACGATCTACCGGAATATCGAGGAGCAGGTTGACCGCAAGCTGCTTCATAAAGCGCTTGATAAGCTGTCGGAGCGGGAGCGGATTATTATGGAGCTGCGCTTCGGGCTTGCCGACGGCGAGGAAAAAACCCAGAAGGACGTAGCGGACCTTCTAGGCATTTCCCAGTCTTATATTTCGCGCTTGGAGAAGCGGATTATTAAGCGGCTCCGCAAAGAATTTAACAAAATGGTGTAATGTTATACCCATTTTCGGGGCAACAGATACCCCTTTTTCGGAAGAATAAAATAGGGGTCCAGGGAGATAATGTACATTAATGTTTCTCCTTGGGAGGTAATCACGTTGACCCGAAATAAAGTCGAGATCTGTGGAGTGGATACCGCGAAACTGCCTGTCCTGACCAATGCCGAAATGCGGGAGTTGTTTACCGCACTACAAACCCAGAACGAATGGGCAGCCAGAGAGAAATTAGTTAACGGCAATTTAAGGCTGGTTCTAAGTGTGATTCAACGGTTTAATAACAGGGGAGAATTTGTGGACGACTTATTTCAGGTCGGCTGCATCGGACTTATGAAGGCGATCGATAATTTCGACCTTAGCCAGAACGTCAAGTTTTCCACCTATGCCGTGCCGATGATTATCGGTGAAATTCGCCGTTACTTGCGTGACAATAATCCGATCCGCGTGTCGCGGAGCCTAAGGGATATTGCCTATAAAGCGCTGCAGGTTCGTGACAGCCTGACGAATCAAAATTCGCGTGAACCAACGATTTTCGAAATTTCCGAAGCGCTTAACGTACCGAAAGAAGATGTCGTTTTCGCTCTAGACGCGATCCAGGATCCCGTTTCGCTCTTCGAGCCGATCTATCATGACGGCGGAGATCCGATATACGTAATGGATCAGATCAGCGACGACAAAAACAAGGATGTGTCGTGGATCGAGGAAATTGCGCTTCGCGAAGCGATGCATAAGCTGAATGACCGCGAAAAAATGATTTTATCCATGCGTTTCTTTGAAGGAAAGACGCAAATGGAAGTAGCCGACGAGATCGGCATTTCACAGGCACAGGTATCCAGGCTCGAGAAATCGGCCATCCAACAAATGCAAAAGCATGTTAAGACATGAACGGCGCCGCTTGGCGCCGTTTTTTATTGTGCCGCGAATGCCTGACTTGTTTTTTTGCGGAAACAGGACATTTTGGGCGTTTTGTACATATAGTTAAGTGAGGATGTTTATCCCTGTCTAAATGGAGTGTAAGTGTAAATGACTGCACCGACGTTCTTATATTTAAGAAAAGTGGTGATGCGCATATGAAGATATCCGATTTCCAAACCAAGGATGTCATTAATATCGTGGACGGCAAGAAGCTGGGGCAGATCAGCGATCTGGAGCTGGATCTCCGGCAAGGGCGTATCGATGCGATTGTTATTCCCCAATTCACAAGATTTCTGGGCATGTTCGGCAACGGGGGGACAGAGGTTGTTATCCCTTGGCGCAATATCGTGAAGATCGGGGCGGATGTCGTGCTCGTCCGGCTTGATGATTCCAGCAAGAAGCTGGAGGACGAGGATTTGCACGCTCGCGCATAACAGGTTAAACTGCTTACAGAGGTGAGTGTCCGTATGGAATCGTTTAAATCTGTACTTACGGCGAAGGGACCTTCGCTTTTTTTATTGTCAACTTGGCTGGAGCAAAATGACCGGTTGACCGCCGGATTTACCGGCAGGAACGGCGGCGTAAGCGAGCAGCCGTGGTCATCGCTGAACGTTGGCCTGCACGTTGGAGATTCGGATGATGACGTTGTGCGTAACCGTCAGCTTATTGCGGAAGCGATTGGCTGGCCTTTTGAAGCATGGACTTGCGGGGAGCAGGTGCATGGCTGCGAAGTTTTCCCGGTGACCGAAAGCGATCGGGGGAAGGGAAGAATGTCGCGCGTGTCGGCAATTGCCGATACGGACGGACTAATGACGGACGTCCCGGGCGTGCTGCTCGCGTCATTTTACGCCGACTGCGTGCCGCTTTATTTCTACGACCAGCAGCATCAGGCAGTAGCGTTAGCTCATGCAGGCTGGAAAGGGACCGTTCAGCAGATTGCGGCGAAGACGATCGAAGCCATGGGACGGCAGTACGGGACGAAGCCCGAACAACTGCTTTGCGCCATTGGTCCGTCCATCGGCGACTGCTGCTACGAAGTGGACGGCTTTGTGATCGATAAGCTGCAGCCGCTTGTAGAAGGGCTAGCAAATAAACTGAATCAGAGCCCCGATGGGATGATGACATTGGTGGAAAACGGTAAAGCTATGGTAAACTTAAAACAAATTAACCGACATATTATGCTTGAAGCAGGAATTTTGCCGATTCATATCGAATTATCCGAGTGGTGCACGGGATGCGGCACGGATCAATTTTTCTCCCACCGGAAGGAAGGCGGCAAAACGGGCCGTATGGCCAGCTGGATCGGTATCCGGGAAAGGTGAACGAATGACGACTACAATCAAAGAAGCATTGCAGCAAAGATTGGAAGAAGTAGAGCTCCGGGTCGCTGCAGCCTGCAAGCGAAGCGGCCGCAGCCGCGAGGAAGTAAATATTATTGCGGTTACGAAATACGTATCGCTTGAAACGGCGCAGGCTGCTCATCAGCTTGGTCTCCGGCATCTTGGCGAGAACCGCTGGCAGGATGCCAAGGAAAAATGGGAAGCCATAAGCGGCAGCGGCGCCGATGAAGAAGACGGACAAGCTGTCTGGCATTTCATCGGTTCGCTGCAGACGAACAAAGTGAAAGACGTCATAGGCAAATTTACATACATTCATTCTTTGGATCGTCTGTCCTTGGCGCAGGCGATAGACAAACGGGCATCCCAGCTAGGTCTCACTGTCCCTTGCTTTGTTCAGGTTAACGTATCGGGCGAACAATCCAAGCATGGGCTGGACCCTGAACAGCTTCCTGCGTTTCTTGCAGAGCTTAAGGAATTATCATCCCTGCGTATTATCGGCCTTATGACGATGGCGCCTTACGAGACGGAAGCAGAAGAGACAAGACCCATATTTCGCTCTTTGCGCAAGCTAAGAGATGAAATGAACAAACGTGCAATCCTCCCGGAATCGATGACGGAATTGTCTATGGGCATGTCAGGAGATTTCGAAGTAGCGATAGAGGAAGGCGCAACCTGGATCCGCTTAGGAACGATACTAGTAGGAAAAGAGGGATAACGATGAGTGTCATGAACCGATTTATGAACTTTCTTGGTCTTCAGGAAGAAGAAGAGGTAATCGAGCGCGAAAGAGTAACGCAGCAGCATCAACAGACGGAAGAACCGGAAGTTGAAACTTCTCCGTTCGAAGCACGTAGAAACTCCAAAGGCGGCAATAACAATATCGTCAGCATTCATACGCAAAAGAGCGTGCGCGTCGTACTGAGCGAACCGCGTTCTTACGATGAAGCGCAGGATATTGCCGACCATCTGCGTTCGCGCCGGGCGGTTATCGTGAATCTGCAGCGTGTGCGTACGGATTTGGCTGTGCGGATTGTTGATTTCTTAAGCGGCACAGTCTATGCGCTTAACGGCCACATTTCGAAGCTTGGGCCAAACATCTTCCTGTGCACACCGGATTCTGTAGAAATTCAAGGCGCCATTACCGAAATGCTGGCAGAGGATATTGATTACAATAAGATGAGGTGACCTTGAGTTGAGTGTGTATTCTTTGATTATGAACATCCAGAACATTTACAGCTTTATGATTATCGGCTACGTATTGCTGTCCTGGCTGCCAAATGCGCGTGAAAGCTTTATCGGTGTTTTCCTGGGCCGGCTGGTAGAACCGTATCTCGGAATTTTCCGCAGATTCATTCCACCGATCGGCGGTATGCTCGATATTTCCCCGATTATTGCCATTTTCGCATTGCGCTTTATTGCTTTTGGGGTTATTGCCGTTCTTGAGTTCATTCTGAACATGTTCTAAGGAAGGACAGCTTATGAAGCCAACAGTATACGAACATTTCCATCCGGATGAGAAGCCTTTTGTCGACCGGGCGTTGGAGTGGGTTGAGCGGTCCGCGCAGCTGCATGAGCTGAAGCGGACCGATTTTTTAGATCCGAGGCAGGCTCAGATTCTGCAGATGCTGGCGAACCGGAATCCGGACGTCCAGCTTAGGCTTGCCGGCGGATATCCAGAGGCTGAACGCTGCAGAGCGATTATTGGCCCGGAGTACCGATACCTGGACGATGAACCGATAGGCTTGTCCGTTCTCGCCGTCACCGGCGGAGGAAGCGAGCTCGATCACGGCGATTACCTGGGCGCATTGCTCGGGCTCGGCGTCAAACGCGATCGAATCGGAGATATTCATGTTCATGAGGACTATTCGCATATAATTGTTTTGGACGAAATTGCCGATTACTTAAATGTACACTTAAGACAAGTGCATCGTGCGAGCGTACTAACGGAAATAATCCCTATCACTGAGCTTAAGCCCGTTGTGCCTGCCTTTCAAGAAATGTCCTTCACTGTCGCCTCGATGCGGCTTGACGGAATCGCTAGCGATGTTTACCGAATCAGCCGGACGAAGATCGTTGATCCCATCCGTGCAGGCAGATGCAGAGTGAACTGGAAGACGGCCGAGAATCCGTCCGAACAGCTGAAAATGGGAGATGTCGTCTCCTTTAAAGGCTTAGGCAGATTCAAGGTTTTGGAAATCGATGGCATGACAAAAAAGGGAAGAATTCGCGTCAGGGTTGGTAAATTTATTTGATCGGTTGCAGGATTTTGGAAACAGCTGTCGAATCCAAATTCACAACGATTATTCCGAGTACATCCGCGATTGCGGCAAATACACTTTAGGAGGTGCGCCAATGCCGTTGACGCCATTGGACATACATAACAAGGAATTTGGACGAAGATTACGCGGGTATGACGAGGATGAGGTCAACGAATTCCTTGACCAGGTTATCAAAGATTATGAATCCATCATTCGCGAGAACAAAGAGCTTCAGAATCAGATTCTTGGTCTTCAAGAAAGACTGAACCATTTCTCGAACATTGAAGAGACGCTTAGCAAGACGATTATCGTCGCGCAGGAAGCGGCGGATGAAGTGCGAAACAACGCGAAGAAGGAAGCCCAGCTTATTATCAAGGAATCGGAAAAGAATGCCGACCGCATTATTAATGAGTCGCTGGCCAAATCCCGCAAAGTATCGCTTGAAGTGGAAGAGCTTAAGAAGCAGGCCTCGATTTACCGAGCTCGCTTCCGTACTTTGGTTGAAGCGCAGCTCGAGCTGCTTAGCCAAGACGGTTGGGATTCGCTGGACTCGGCGTCTCCGCAGCTATCCCATTCCTCGAGTACTTCGCATTCTTCCCATGCTTCGTCTTCCGTAACCCATTTATCGGCGGAGCAATTGCAGCGCGGATAGGCAATTGTCATTTGACAACCGCTCTGCGATAAGCTATAAATAGAATTAATTGCATGATAGTTGAATGGAACTTCATTGACGAGAACGAGTACGATTCCAAGTTCGTTCACCAGAGAGCCGTTGATTGCTGAGAAACGGCGTTCGAACCGATTCGGAAAATCATCTCCGAGAAGCAGTGCTGAACACGAGATCCAGGCGGATCCGTTATTAAGGACTGACGGCTTGTCCCCCGTTACAGGGACCGCGAATTTACGCAATTCGCGCCAAAGGTGCCGCATCCGGTTGTTTCTTAGCCGCTGTCTGCGGAACAAGGGTGGTAACGCGAGCGCAGCCTCGTCCCTTTTACAGGGACGGGGCTTTTATTTATTTTTGCCCATGCTTACGATGCAAGAATTTCACGAACCGTTTAATCAAACGGTTAAAGTTCCAATTCTTTTTAGGAGGTAATCAAGATGCAACGTGTAGACGTCAAAGAAAAAGCAAGAGCCCGCGAATTGCGAGTACTGAAGCAATGGGCAGAGAACGATACGTTCAAACAATCCATCGAGAACCGCGCCGGCAAGCCTAACTATGTATTTTACGAAGGTCCTCCGACCGCAAACGGCGCGCCGCATATCGGTCACGTTCTGGGCCGCGTCATCAAAGACTTTATCGGCCGTTACAAAACGATGTCCGGCTACCGCGTCGTCCGCAAAGCAGGCTGGGATACCCACGGTCTCCCGGTAGAGCTTGGCGTAGAGAAGCAGCTCGGCATCTCCGGCAAGCAAGAGATCGAGAAATACGGCGTTGAAGAATTCATCAAGAAATGCAAAGACAGCGTGTTTGTTTACGAGAAGCAATGGCGCGAGCTGACGGAAGCGATCGCGTATTGGACGGATCTGGATAATCCGTATATCACGCTTAAGAACGAGTATATCGAAAGCGTATGGCATATCCTGTCGACGATCCACAGCAAAGGGCTGCTCTACCGCGGTCACCGCGTAAGCCCGTATTGCCCATGCTGCCAGACTACGCTAAGCTCACATGAGGTTGCGCAGGGCTACGAAGACGTGAAGGATCTGTCCGCAACGGTTAAATTCAAGCTCGCGAGCGGCGAATCCATTCTCGCTTGGACGACAACGCCTTGGACGCTGCCGGCTAACGTGGCTTTGGCGGTAAATCCGGAGCTGGATTACGTCCGCGCTTCCAAGGACGGCGAAGTCTACATCGTTGCCCAAAACCTGGCGGAGAGCGTGCTGAAAGAAGGCTACGAGACGCTTTCGACGCTGAAGGGCTCCGAGCTTGTGGGGCTTTCCTACGAGCCTCCGTTCCGCTATGTGCCTATCGAGCATGGTCACGTTGTCATCCCTGGCGATTTCGTCAGCGATACAAGCGGTACGGGTATCGTTCATATCGCGCCTGCCCATGGCGAGGACGACTATAAAGTTTCCCGCCAGAACGGCATCAGCATGCTGAGCGTCGTAAATAACGCTGGCCGTTATGTGGACGAAGTTACCGATCTTGCGGGCCGTTTCGTAAAAGACTGCGACGTCGACATTGTCAAAATGCTCAGCGAACGCGGCCTGCTCTTCTCCAAAGAGCGCTACGAGCACAGCTATCCGTTCTGCTGGCGTTGCAAATCGCCGCTTCTGTATTACGCGACGGAAAGCTGGTTCATCGAAACGACAAAAGTGAAAGATCAGTTGATCGCCAACAATAGCACGGTCGACTGGTATCCTGGTCATATCCGCGAAGGCCGCTTCGGCAAGTTCCTCGAGGATCTGGTGGACTGGAATATCAGCCGTAACCGCTACTGGGGAACGCCGCTTAACGTTTGGGTATGCGAAGCAACCGGTAAAGAATACGCGCCAAGCAGTATTGCGGATCTGCGCGAGCGCGCCGTAGATTTCGTTCCGGAGGATATCGAGCTTCACAAGCCCTACGTGGATGAAATCAAGCTCAAATCGCCATTCCAGGAAGGGGCTGTAATGACCCGCACATCGGAAGTTATCGACGTTTGGTTTGACAGCGGCTCGATGCCGTTCGCGCAGCAGCATCATCCTTTCGAGAATGCGGATGAGTTCGCGGAGCAGTATCCGGCGGATATGATCTGCGAAGGCATCGACCAGACGCGCGGCTGGTTCTTCAGCTTGCTGGCGGTATCGACGCTGTACAACGGCAAAGCGCCTTACAAGGCTGTTATCTCGACAGGCCATATCCTGGATGAGAACGGACAGAAGATGTCCAAATCCAAAGGCAACGTTATCGACCCTTGGGAGATTATCAACGAGTATGGCACGGATGCCTTCCGTTGGGCGCTTCTTGCAGACAGCGCGCCATGGAACAGCAAACGTTTCTCGCGCGGCATCGTAGGCGAAGCGAAGTCGAAAGTTATCGATACGATCGTAAATACTCACGCGTTCTACGCGCTGTATGCCTCCATCGACGGCTTTGATCCGGCTGAGCACGAAGAACGCCCGCCGGCAAGCAAGCTTGACCGCTGGATTGTATCCCGCCTGAACAGCTTGATCAAGACGGTAGTGAAGGGTCTTGAAGTGAACGACTTCCTGAACCCCGCGAAAGCGATCGAAGTATTCGTCGATGAGCTCAGCAACTGGTACATCCGCCGTTCGCGCGACCGTTTCTGGGGCAGCGGCCTGACGGAAGACAAAGTAGCGGCTTACCAAACGCTGCGTCATGTCCTGCTGACGCTCTCCCGCGTCATTGCTCCTTACGCTCCGCTGCTTGCAGAGGACGTATACGGCAATCTGGGCGGCGAGTCGAGCGTTCACTTGGCGGACTACCCGGTTGCGGACGAATCGGCAATCGACGAGACGCTGGAGCGCGACATGGACAGCGCGAAGCAAATCGTCGAGCTTGCCCGCAACGTGCGCAACGAGACCGGCATCAAGACGCGTCAGCCATTGTCCGAGCTGATCGTATCGCTTGACCGTGACTTTGCGGTAACGGAATACGAGGACATCATCAAGGACGAGATCAACGTGAAGTCTATCGCGGTTCAAAACAGCGACAGCGGTTTTGTGGATTTCACACTCAAGCTCAACCTCAAAGTTGCGGGTAAAAAATACGGCAAGCATGTTGGGCCAATCCAGGGCTACCTGAAGGGGCTGGCACCTGAGGCGACACGCGAAGCTGTCGCTTCCGGAAGCCTGGTATTCACTTCGTCGGAAGGCGAAGCGATCACGGTAACCACGGAAGAGCTGCTCGTAGAGAAGCAAGCGAAATCGGGCTTTGCATCGGCCTCCGCAAACGGCGTTACCGTTGCGCTTAACACGGATATTACGCCGGAGCTGGAGCAGGAAGGCTGGGTTCGCGAAGTTATCCGTGCCGTTCAGGATACTCGCAAAAAGCTGGATCTGCCGATCGAGAAACGCATTGATCTGGTACTCGACGTAGACGCCGGGCTGCAAGCCGCACTGGAGACATTCAGCAACGTGCTCAATGAGAATGTCCTGCTTAACAGCGTTTCTTATGAGAAAGCGGAAGGTATGGAACGCGTACAGCTTGGGGAAAAAGAAATCGGGATTCTTGTCCGCGTTTAGGCATACGGACGCCAGGGATCGGGATATAGTATAAGGAGCATGGCCACGAAAAAACGAGAGCCTTCAGGGTCTCGTTTTTTTCTTCCCGGAAGCGGATGGATAATTACGTTTTGCAAAGGGGGACGCTGCATGGTCCGAGTAAAACTGGATAACGACCCGGAGAATGACCTCAAGGACAAGAATAAGGCTGACAATGAAACGATGGAACGTACATTAAGCAGATTGGACATGCGGTTAAGCAAAATCGCGACCGATATGGAACGGACGCAAATCGCGGATTACGTGGATTTGCTTAATCATCCGCTCCGGCTCATGTGGCGCAATTTGCTTGGCGGTCTGTCGAGAGGCGTCGGCATCGCGATTGGATTTACGTTCTTTGCCGCTACCATTCTGTATGTGCTGCGGATAATCGGTGCGCTGAATCTGCCGATCATCGGCGATTATATAGCGGATATCGTACGTGTCGTACAAATCCAGCTGGAAGGCAAAATTTATTAGAAAAAAGGCGGGAGGTGCAGCGCACCCTCCGCCTTTTTGTCATTCCCGTCATTCCAGCTCAAGCTCATGATCGCCTTCTTCATGATCCATATACTGCTTGTAATGACGGTTGCGGATAACGGAAACATGGTTGCCGGTAATATCCGTCGCCACAAAGCTTTCGTAGGATTCAACGAAGCCGTCGTTCTCGTCCGCTTCGATGCCGATATGATCATAATCGTCGACATTGTTATTTTCCGAGTATGCGGGTGATTCGGACGTTCCCCATTGCTCGACAATTTGCCAAGCGTCTTCGCCGTCGAAGCCGTTATAATCATCGTCATCCCGGCTGGATCTGCCAAAAGGAGGGGCGAGAAATTCCTCTTCGACCGGCTGCTCATGAGAAGTTTCCTGTCTTGGCGCATGCTCGACGCAGTACAGCGCATCGGGAAGAGCCTCGAGCCTTTCGTCGGGAATCGGCTTCCCGCAGGTACGGCATTGGCCGTAAGTGCCATTATCCATTGCCTCAAGCGCCGCAGAGATGCGAGCCAGATGAAGATCTTCCTTCTCAAGCAGCGCAAGATCCTTGGAGCGCTCGAACATTTCGGTACCGAGATCCCCCGGATGATTGTCTATAGGGGATAACTCGCCCGTATTATCGCGCAGCGAAGAGGCAAGCCCATTATGTTCGTTATGGGACTGGCGTTCCTCTATCTCCCGTTTCTCCGCCTCGAGCCGGCTTCGAAGTTGTGCAAGCTGGGTTGCATTCGGCATCGGTTGCACCTTCCTTAGATGAAATAGGTAAGACGTTTCGTATCTTTAGCTATAGTTTTCGCAAACCGGCTTTTTTTATAAAGGACTTCATTGGAAAGGGGGGACTACTGGCTCAGATGCTGGCCCTTATGCTACAATACAGTAGTTTGGTACAAACTAGGAGGGATACGATGCGTTTTTATTATTACTGGATCGCGGCAGCAGCATTTTTGCTGGACTTGATCACCAAAAAAATCATTGTGGCTCAGCTTGAAATCGGTGAGCAAATCAGCGTGATCGGCAATTTCTTTCTTATTACCTCGTATCGGAACCGCGGCGCGGCATTCAGCATTTTGCAGGAACAGCGGGTGTTTTTCATTATCATCACTGTTCTTATCGTCAGTGCAATTATCTGGTATATCCAGGCCTCCAGAAAATCAGGAAAGATATGGCTTCTGACCGGGCTTGGCCTTGTGCTTGGCGGGGCGGTCGGCAACTTCCTTGACCGTGCGATCGCCGGGGAAGTGGTTGATTTTCTGATGTTTAATTTCGGCAGCTATACGTTCCCGATCTTCAACATAGCGGATTCCGCTATTTGCGTAGGCGTAGCATGCATATTAATCGATACCTTGCTGAATTCGAAGGAAGATTCGAAACGAATCGGCAACAGAGAGGACAAGGACCAAAACGAGCATGAGCAGCAACCTGTTTAATGAAAATGATGATTTGTTGGAATTCGAGGCAGCCCCGGAGCAGGCAGGAGAACGAATCGATAAATTCGTGACGGACAGCCTGAACGAGGATTCCATATCCCGCACGCAAGTGCAGGAATGGATCAAATCCGGAGCGGTGCTTGTCAATCAGAATGCCGTAAAACCGAACTACAAGCTGTCTTCCGGAGATCTGATAGCCATCCGCGTGCCGGAGCCGGAGGATGCGGCAATCGAAGCCGAAGATATTCCCCTTGATATTGTGTACGAGGATGCGGACGTGATTGTCATCAACAAACCGAGGGGGATGGTTGTCCATCCTGCGCCGGGACATTCCTCCGGAACGGTCGTGAATGCCTTGATGCATCATTGCAAGGATCTGTCTGGCATTAACGGCGTGCTTCGCCCTGGCATCGTGCACCGTATCGATAAAGACACATCCGGCCTCTTGATGGCGGCCAAAAACGATCTTGCGCACGTTTCCCTTGCCGGGCAGCTGAAGGAGCATTCCGTTTCGCGCAAATATATTGCCCTGGTCCACGGCAATCTGCCGCATGATCAAGGCACAATCGATGCTCCAATCGGCCGCGACCAGAATGATCGCAAGCTGTTTACGGTCACGGACCGCAATAGCAAGCATGCCGTTACCCATTTCGTAGTGCTCGAGCGTATTGCGGACGACTACACGATTGTAGAGCTGCAGCTGGAGACGGGGCGTACGCATCAAATTCGCGTTCACATGAAATATATCGGTTATCCGCTTGCGGGTGATCCGATGTACGGCCGCAACAAAACGGTGGCACTCAAAGGACAAGCGCTGCACGCGGCGGTTCTGGGCTTCAAGCATCCGCGGACCGGAGAGTTTCTGGAGTTTGAAGCACCGATTCCAGCCGACATGGAGCATGTGATTAATTCTCTCCGTCTTCGTTAATTAGCCAGGATGAACGTTCAAAGGCATGTGCGGAAAAATGCAAACTTTTCAGCATATTATTCATTATTTCAACGCAAAAAGTAAGCTATTCTAAAAAACGATGCTTTACATTAAATAGCCATCAAAAACATGGACTCTGTTCAAAGGCATGTGCTACAATGTTCGGGAAAAAGGCTTGTCCTTATGAACAGTTGCTGGTGATGAAGGAGAGACGAAAAGCGATGCAAAACATGGAACAAACAATGGAAGTAATCAATTACATCAAGAACGGCAAGAAAGTTACGCCGGTGAAGGTATACTTCAAAGGCAAAATCTCATCGGCTAACGCTGAAGTGAAGGTATTCGATTTCGGCGACGGTGGCGTGCTGTTCGGCGACTGGGCGGAAGTCCAAGCATTGCTCGAGAACGAGAAAGAAAACATTGAATACTACGAAGTGGAGAACGACCGCCGCAATTCCGCAATTCCGATGCTCGATCTGAAGGGCATTAACGCCCGCATCGAGCCGGGCGCGGTCATTCGCGACAAAGTCGAAATCGGCAACAACGCGGTTATCATGATGGGCGCAACGATTAACATCGGCTGCTCGATCGGCGAAGGTACGATGATCGATATGAACGCAACGCTTGGCGGACGCGTGCAAGTCGGCAAAATGTGCCACGTTGGCGCAGGCGCCGTGCTGGCTGGCGTAATCGAGCCGCCATCCGCTCTTCCGGTTGTTATCGAAGATGACGTTGTCATCGGCGCTAACGCGGTAGTTCTGGAAGGCGTCCGCGTTGGCAAAGGCGCTGTTATCGCAGCAGGGGCTATTGTTATCGAGGACGTCCCTGAAAACGCGGTTGTCGCAGGCGTCCCTGCCCGCATCATCAAGATGGTTGACGAGAAAACGAAGTCCAAGACGATCATTGTTGAAGGTCTTCGCGATTTGAAATAATAGCTTTTCAGCGCGCGCCATCTATGTGGCGCGTGTTTCCTTGTTTGGAGGGGCTGACGAATGCTTGTGGTTGGCCTCTTGCATGTTGCAGGAGGGAGTTGATGGAATGAGCAAGTTTGTGGAGTTAAGGCGGAAGTTTCACCAGATTCCCGAGCCGGGCTTTCAAGAGTTTAAAACGCAAGCCTTGCTGCTCGAGTATATTAACGGACTGCCGCAGGAGAGGCTGGAAGTGCGGACCTGGCGTACCGGCATCTTGGTTCGCGTGAAAGGCCTAATCGGGGAACGCTGTTTAGGTTATCGGGCGGATATGGACGGGCTGCCCATTGAAGAAGATACCGGCTACGAGTTTCGTTCGACGCATTCCGGCTATATGCATGCCTGCGGACATGATCTTCACATGGCCATTGGTCTTGGGGTATTGACGGCAATCGTCGAGCAGCCGGTCAATGACGATGTTCTGTTCGTGTTTCAACCGGCCGAAGAGGGTCCGGGCGGAGCATTGCCGATGCTTCAAAGCGAAGAGTTTAAAGAATGGAAGCCGGATTTTATGATGGCGCTGCATATCGCCCCGGAATATCCGGTAGGCACAATCGCAACGCGTCCGGGCATATTATTCGCCAACACCTCGGAGCTGTTTATCGATATCATTGGCAAAGGCGGCCACGCGGCGTATCCGCACCGTGCCAACGATATGATTGTTGCGGGGGCAAGCCTCATCATGCAGCTGCAATCGATCGTCTCGCGCAACGTCGATCCGCTAGATTCCGTAGTTGTGACGTTAGGCAAGATCGAAGGCGGCACAAAGCAGAACATTATCGCGGAGCGGGTGCGCCTCGAGGGTACGATCAGAACCTTGAGCGCAAAGTCGATGAGCGATGTGAAAGCGCGTATCGAGTCGCTGCTGGACGGGCTTAAAGTCAGCTTTGGCTGTCAGACCGAGCTTGATTACGGCTCGAATTATTATCAGGTTTATAATAACGAACAAGAAGCCCAGCGATTTATGGATTGGGTTCGCGCTTTTGAGGGCGTGCAGCTCGTCGAATGCACCGAAGCAATGACCGGAGAGGATTTCGGCTATTTCCTTCAAGATATCCCGGGTCTTATGTTCTGGCTTGGCGTAGATACGCCGTATGGCCTGCATCATGCCAAGCTGGAGCCGCAGGAGGACGCGATTGGAGTTGCGATCGAGGTCGTCTCGAATTATTTGCGGCATCGTTCATCATAAAGAAAGCTGCTTTGCGCAAGTCGCAAAGCAGCTTTTTTGTGTGGCGGATAGATTAAAGTCCTTCTGCAAAGGAATGAATGCGGTCCAAGGCTTCTTTCAGCACTTCCATGGAGCAGGCGTAAGAAATGCGGATGTAATTGTCGCCGTAAGGCGCAAACGCGGCGCCGGGCACGACCGCAACCTTTTTCTCCTCGAGCAGCCGGTGCGCGAAAGTCGTGGAGTCGAGTCCAAACTTCTCAATCGAAGGGAAGATGTAGAAGGCTCCGTTTGGCTTTACCACATCGAATCCGGCTGCGACAAGCCGGTCGTAAGCATAGTCGCGGCGACGAGCGTATTCGTCTCTCATCGGCAGCGCGTCGTCAAAGCCGGCAGTCAATGCTTCTACCGCCGCCGCTTGGCTAATCGAGCTGGCGCATGTTACGTTGTATTGATGCACTTTTACAATGTGCCGCGCCAGATAGGCAGGCGCGAACAGCAGTCCGATGCGCCATCCGGTCATGGAATGCGATTTGGACAATCCGTTTATGACGATTGTCTTGTCGCGCATGCCGGGCAGTGCCGCAATGGAAGAATGCGTTCCGTCGAATGCAAGCTCGCTGTAAATTTCATCGGATAGGATAAATAATTCGCGTTCATGCACCAGAGCGGCAATCTCCTTCAGCTCGTTCAGCGTTAACGCGCAGCCTGTCGGATTCGAAGGCGACGCAAGCACGATGCAGCGCGTCCGTTCCGTCAAATGCTGTTTGATCAAATCGGCCGTTAATTTGAAACCGTTGCCCGTTGTGTCGACGTGCACCGGCTTAGCGCCGCACATGCGGATAATCGGCTCGTAGCCCGGATAAATGGGGCCCGGCAGGAGCACCTCGCTGCCTTCCTCAAGTATCGTACGGAACGCAACGTCAATCGCTTCGCTCGCGCCGACCGTTACGATAACCTCTTCCGAGGGATCATAAACAAGCCCGTATTTATGCTGAACGAAGCTTGCTGCCGCTTTTCGCAATTGCAGGGTTCCTGCGTTTGGCGTATATACCGTTTCCCCGTTGTCGATCGCATGCTTGGCTGCTTCGAGGATATGCTGCGGCGTAGGAAAATCCGGCTGCCCGATTGTGAGCGACAGCACTCCTTCATATTGACTAACCTTGTTGGCCATTTTCCGGATGCCGGAAACTTCGATGCCTCGAACATCCGCTCTAATTAAATGTTCCATGCTTGCTTTCACCTGTCCTGTCTATGTACGTTATGGATGGTATTCATCTTAACATAAAGGGCTTGGCACTTCGAGGGGGGATGGAGGCTTGCCTATCAGAAAAAGTTATTTCATTAATCATAAAATGTCCCTGTAATAAAATTAACGGCGGTGCAGATGATAAAAACATTCGATTGCGCAGTTTGCTTTTTACCTGCACAACCCTTGACATCCATTGCCCGACGCGGTACAATTCTTTTGATATATGGCAGTACCTTTAAATCAGCCCCGTGAGGCTGGCAAGGTAGCGTGAATAACAGATCTGCCACACTTGGAACAGGGCCTTAGCCTAACCGTATCCTGCTGGGATAGCGGCGGTTAAGTCGACCCTCTATGTGTGGCTGGTCTCAGGCTCCTTGCGTTGTTGGCAAGGAGCCTTTTTTCGTCTCCTTGCCGACAGGCGCGATTGATTATCCGAGAGCGAAGGAGGCGGTAACGGTGGAAGAAGAGCATCTGGTCATAATGGACGAGACGGCGATCCGAAGAGCACTCACGAGAATTGCCCACGAGATCGTGGAGAAGAACAAAGGCATTGATAACTGCGTTCTCATTGGCATCCGCACAAGAGGGATTTACCTGGCAAGAAGAATCGCGGATCGCATTCAGGATATCGAAGGCAAGCCGGTTGAAGTGCGAGAGCTCGATATCACCTCTTACCGGGATGACCGCAAAGCCGCATCCGTGGATACCCGTGTGGAGCTGGCTGCGGTAATCGGCGATTTGAATGGCGAAGTGTTCTCCGCGCATGATAAGAAAGTTATCCTGTGCGACGATGTCCTCTTCACCGGTCGCACGATCCGTGCAGCCATGGATGCCCTGATGGATTGCGGAAGGCCGGAAAGCATCCAGCTGGCCGTTCTGGTGGACAGAGGCCACAGAGAACTCCCGATCCGGCCTGATTACGTCGGCAAAAACGTACCGACCTCCAAGCAAGAGCAAATTGACGTCTCGTTAACGGAAATCGATCTGAAGGACCAAGTCATGATCATACACCAGAGGGGGCAGGTCTGATGACGACGATGACACAGCTTAAACAACGCAGTTTGCTTGGACTTAAAGATCTTGGAAAAGAAGAAATTGAATCGATTTTGGATCGCGCGGCTTACTGGGAACAACACCCAGCCAAGGTGCACAATGTAATGCAGGGCAAATTCGCGGCGAACATGTTCTTCGAGAACAGCACAAGAACCCGTTTTTCCTTCGAAGTAGCGGAGAAACGCCTCGGAGCGGAGGTGCTGAACTTCTCGGCTGCCGTGTCGAGTGTGCAGAAAGGCGAATCGATCTACGACACGGTCCGCACGCTGGAATCGATGGGGATCGACGTCGGAATTATCCGGCTGAAGCCTATCGGCGTTCTTGCCGAGCTGGCAACCAAAATCCAAGTGCCGCTTATCAACGCGGGCGACGGCAATAACGAGCATCCGACGCAGGCACTGCTCGACTTATATACGATGCGCAAGCATTTCGGCAATCTGAACGGTCTGACCGTATCGATCATCGGTGACGTTCTTCACAGCCGGGTAGCACGCTCCAACCTGTGGGCGCTCCGCAAGTTTGGCGCGAAGGTGCAATTCTGCTCGCCAAGCAATATGACAGCGCCTGAGCTTGATGCGCCTTACGTATCGATGGATGAAGCCCTGAAAGCCGACGTGGTGATGATGCTTCGCGTACAGCTTGAGCGCCATGAGAGCGGCATGCTGAACTCGGCGGAAGCTTACCGCGAGCAATTCGGCCTGACGGTTGAACGCGCAAGCCGGATCGCAGAGCATGCGATCATCATGCATCCGGCTCCAATCAACCGCGGCGTTGAGATTGACGACGAGCTGGTTGAGCATCCGCAATCCCGCATTTTCCCGCAAATGGCTAACGGAGTGCCGGTTCGGATGGCGGTTGTTGAACGGGCACTGAGCTAACACGAATAAATTCCGGAAGGTGAACAAAACAATGTCAGTATGGATTATTAACGGTAACGTATGGGATAAAGCTTCTGGAAGCTTGCAAAAGAAACATATCCGCCTCGAAGGGGAGCAAATCGCGGAGATCGTTGACGGCTCTAGCGCGCCGGACACAGGTTCAGCGGAAGTCATCGACGCGGCAGGCAAGCTCGTATCGGCGGGCTTCATCGATATGCACGTCCATCTTCGCGACCCGGGCTTCGAATATAAAGAAGACATCGCAACAGGCACAAGATCGGCTGCAAAAGGCGGATTCACGACAATCGCTTGCATGCCGAATACCCGCCCTTCGGTGGATACGCCAGAGACGGTGAAATACATTCTGGACAAAAATGCGGCGGAAGGCATTGTAAAGGTTCTTCCTTACGCAGCGATTACGAAAAACCAGCTGGGCCGCGAGCTGACCGACTTTGCCGCTTTGAAGGAAGCGGGAGCAATCGGCTTCACCGATGACGGTGTGGGCGTGCAAAGCGCGCAAATGATGAAGGATGCCATGGCGCTCGCGCAATCGATGAATATGCCAATCATCGCGCATTGCGAAGACAACACGCTGGTTGAAGGCTTGTACGTGAGCGAAGGCTCCTTCTCCCGCAAGCATGGGCTGAAAGGCATCCCGAACGAATCGGAAGCCATCCATGTCGGCCGCGACGTTCTGCTCTCCGAAGCAACGGGCGCGCACTACCATGTATGCCATGTCAGCACGGAGCAGTCGGTTCGCCTGATCCGTCTCGCGAAGCAGATCGGCGTACGGGTAACGGCCGAGGTTTGCCCGCATCACCTGGTTTTGTCCGATGAAGATATCCCGGGCTTTGACGCGAACTGGAAAATGAACCCGCCGCTGCGCACGCCACGCGACGTAGAAGCGGTTATCGAAGCGCTGGAGGACGGCACGATCGATATGATCGTTACCGACCATGCACCGCATAGCGCGGAAGAGAAAGCGCGCGGCATGCAGCTTGCGCCGTTTGGCATCGTTGGCTTCGAAACGGCTTTCCCGCTGCTCTACACGAAGTTCGTGCAAACAGGCAAATGGACGCTGGGCTTCCTGCTTGACCGCATGACAGCAGACCCGGCCCGCGTGTTCGGCTTGCCTACCGGCCGTCTTGAAGCGGGAGCGCCTGCGGATCTTACTATCGTGGATCTGGAAAACGAGCGTGCGGTTGACCCGTCTTCGTTCGCATCGAAGAGCAACAACACGCCATTTGGCGGATGGAAGCTGCAAGGCTGGCCAGTGGCTACAATCGTTGACGGCAAGATCGTGTACAACGAATCCGCTAACTAATAGAACATACGAAGACCTGATGAGGAGTGATACGGATGCAAGCAAGATTATTGTTGGAAGACGGAACGTTGTTTACGGGACAATCTTTCGGCGCGGAGACGCAAACGTTCGGAGAGGTTGTTTTTAATACAGGGATTACAGGTTACCAGGAAGTATTGTCCGATCCGTCCTACTGTGGACAAATCGTTACCATGACTTATCCGCTGATTGGCAACTACGGGATTTCCCGCGACGACTTCGAGTCGATCCGCCCAAGCATTCACGGGTTTGTAGTACGCCGTTACGAGCCGGTTCCAAGCAACTGGCGCGCGCAATATTCCCTCGGCGACCTGCTGAAGGAATATAACATCCCGGGCATCACAGGCATCGACACGCGCATGCTGACCCGTATTCTCCGCCAGCATGGCACTATGAAAGGCATTCTTACTACAGGCAACGAACGTGTAGAAGAGCTTCAAGAGCGTCTTGGCGGCATCCAGCTGATGACCGACCAAGTGGCCCGTACCTCGACCAAATCGGTCTTCTCCAGCCCGGGCTTTGGCCCTCGCATCGTGCTTGTCGATTTCGGCGCGAAAAGCGGCATTCTGCGCGAGCTGACGCAGCGCGGCTGCGACGTCGTGGTTGTTCCGCATAACACGACGGCTGACGAAATCCGCAAATTGGCTCCGGACGGCATTCAGCTCTCCAACGGCCCTGGGGATCCGAAGGACGTTCCTTACGCGGTGCAAATGATCAAAGAACTGCTCGGCGAATTCCCGATCTTCGGTATCTGCCTTGGCCACCAGCTGTTCGCTCTGGCTTGCGGCGCGGACACAACGAAGCTGAAGTTCGGCCACCGCGGCGGCAACCATCCTGTCAAGGAGCTGGCTACGGGCCGCTGCTACGTCACTTCCCAGAACCATGGCTACACGGTTCTCGAAGATTCGATCAATAGCACGGAGTTGACAGTTACGCACATCAATAACAATGACAAGACCATTGAAGGTCTGAAACATAACAAATACCCGGCGTTCTCCGTGCAATATCATCCGGAAGCTGCGCCTGGCCCGTTTGATTCCAGCTATCTGTTCGATGAATTCCTGGACATGATCCGCGACCACAAACAAAACAACCCGCAAAAACCTCGTCAAGCTGTGCTGGCGGCAACGTTGAAAGGAGAACTTCAATATGCCCAAAAATAATGAACTCAAAAAAATTCTCGTTATCGGCTCCGGCCCGATTGTCATCGGACAAGCGGCGGAATTCGACTACGCCGGCACGCAAGCCTGCCAAGCGCTGAAGGAAGAAGGCTACGAAGTCGTTCTGATCAACAGCAACCCTGCAACCATCATGACGGATACGAACATGGCGGATAAAGTCTATATCGAGCCGATTACGCTTGAATTCGTATCCCAAATCATTCGCCAGGAGCGTCCGGACGGACTTCTGCCGACGCTTGGCGGACAGACGGGCCTGAACATGGCCGTAGAACTTGCACGCGCAGGCGTTCTGGAAGCGGAAAACGTGAAGCTTCTTGGCACGCAGCTGACTGCGATCGAGAAGGCGGAAGACCGCGACCTGTTCCGCGACCTGATGCGCGAACTGGAACAACCGGTACCTGAGAGTGTTATCGTAACGACGGTCGAAGATGCGGTAACCTTCGCTAACGAAATCGGTTATCCGATCATCGTTCGTCCGGCCTACACGCTGGGCGGCACGGGCGGCGGTATCTGCGCGAACGAAGAAGAGCTTCGCGATACCGTTGCATCGGGTATCCGTTACAGCCCGATCAGCCAGTGCTTGATCGAGAAATCGATCGCCGGCATGAAAGAAGTCGAATACGAGGTTATGCGCGACGCGAACAATAACTGTATCGTCGTCTGCAACATGGAAAACTTCGACCCGGTTGGCGTCCACACCGGCGACAGTATCGTCGTAGCGCCATCCCAAACGCTGTCCGACCGCGAGTACCAAATGCTCCGTTCGGCGTCGCTGAAGATCATCCGCGCCCTCAACATCGAAGGCGGCTGTAACGTACAGTTCGCGCTGGATCCGCATAGCTTCCAATACTATGTGATCGAAGTTAACCCGCGCGTAAGCCGCTCGTCGGCACTGGCATCGAAAGCAACGGGTTACCCGATCGCGAAGATGGCAGCGAAGATTGCTGTAGGCTACACGCTTGACGAAATCGTTAACCCGGTTACCGGCCAGACGTACGCTATGTTTGAGCCAACCCTTGACTATATCGTATCGAAAATCCCGCGCTGGCCGTTCGACAAGTTCGTTAACGCGAACCGCAAGCTCGGCACGCAAATGAAAGCAACAGGCGAAGTTATGGCGATCGGCCGTACTTTCGAGGAATCGATGCATAAAGCGGTTCGTTCCCTGGAAATCGGCACGCACCGCATTCACCTGAAGGAGGCGGCAACGCTCGATGACGCCGTACTGCAGACTCGCCTGGCTAAGCCGGACGACGAGCGCATGTTCCTCGTAGCGGAAGCATTCCGCCGCGGTTACAAGCTGCAGGACGTGCAGGACATCACGAAAATCGATTGGTGGTTCCTGGATAAGATCCAAGGCATCGTTGAATTCGAGGATCAAATCCGCCGCGAGGTGGCACTGTCCCGCGAAACGCTGTACGAAGCGAAACGCAAAGGCTTCTCCGACCGTTCCATCGCCGAAATCCGCAAGGAAGGCTTCCCGAACGGCAGCCATACGAACGAGCATGATATCCGCGCGTTCCGCAAAGAGCTTGGCTTTACGCCAGTGTACAAAATGGTAGATACCTGCGCGGCCGAGTTTGAAGCTTCGACGCCGTACTACTACTCGACTTACGAAACGGAAAACGAAGTAACGGAATCGTCGAAGGAGAAAGTACTCGTGCTTGGCTCCGGTCCAATCCGTATCGGTCAGGGCATCGAGTTCGACTACTCGACGGTACACGCGGTATGGGCGATTCAAAAAGCCGGCTACGAAGCGGTTATCATCAACAATAACCCGGAGACGGTATCGACGGACTTCAGTACTTCGGACCGCCTGTACTTCGAGCCGCTGTTCTTCGAGGACGTAATGAACGTGATCGAGCAAGAGAAGCCAATCGGCGTAATCGTACAGTTCGGCGGACAAACGGCAATCAACCTGGCTGCTCCGTTGTCGAAAGCCGGCGTACGCATTCTCGGTTCCAGCCTCGAGAGCATCGACACGGCGGAAGACCGCAAGAAATTCGAGAAGCTGCTCCGCGACCTGAGCATTGCACAGCCTGAAGGCAGCACGGTTACTTCGGTTGATCAGGCGGTAGAAACCGCTCAAAAACTCGGTTATCCGGTTCTCGTTCGTCCGTCCTACGTACTTGGCGGCCGCGCGATGGAGATCGTATACTCCGATGAAGAGCTTCTGAGCTACATGGAAGTTGCGGTAAAAATCAATCCGGAGCATCCGGTACTGATTGACCGTTACATGCTGGGCAAAGAAGCAGAGGTTGACGCGATTTGCGACGGCGAAACCGTTCTGATTCCTGGCATCATGGAGCATATCGAGCGCGCGGGCGTTCACTCCGGCGACTCGATCGCGGTATATCCTCCGCAATCGCTGTCGGACGATATCAAGAACCAAATCGTCGACATCACGGTGAAAATTGCCAAAGCACTTAAAGTTGTTGGACTTGTAAACATTCAATTCGTTATCCATAACGAAAAAGTATACGTCATCGAAGTTAACCCGCGTTCGTCCCGTACCGTGCCGTTCCTTAGCAAAGTAACGGACCTGCCGATGGCGAACCTGGCAACAAAAGCAATCCTGGGCACAAAGCTGGCCGATCTTGGTTATGTAGACGGCCTGTGGCGCGAAGACAACTACGTATCGGTTAAAGTGCCGGTATTCTCCTTCGCGAAGCTGCGCCGCGTCGACCCGACGCTGACTCCGGAGATGAAATCGACGGGCGAAGTAATGGGCCGCGACG
The DNA here is from genome assembly GCF_011761545.1 of Paenibacillus sp. BK720. Classification (NCBI taxonomy): domain Bacteria; kingdom Bacillati; phylum Bacillota; class Bacilli; order Caryophanales; family Paenibacillaceae; genus Paenibacillus; species Paenibacillus sp. BK720. Next base: position 558,094 of record NZ_JAASRQ010000002.1, read on the forward strand.
AGAATTATGCCAAAGCCTTGTACAAAGGCCTGATTGGCGCAGGAATGAAAATTCCAATGTCCGGTGCGATCGTTGCGACAGTAGCGGACAAAGATAAAGAAGAAGCGACTGAGCTGCTCCGCGGCTTCTACGATTTGGGGTATAAAATTATCGCAACAGGCGGAACGGCCGATACGCTTGAAGCTGCGGGCATGCGCGTAAGACGCGTGAACAAGCTGAGCGAAGGCGCTCCAAATATCCTCGACCTGATTCGCGAGGGCGAAGCGCAATTCGTTGTTAATACCTTGACGAAGGGGAAAACGCCTGAACGCGACGGGTTCCGTATTCGCCGCGAAGCGGTAGAGAACGGCGTCGTATGCATGACATCGCTTGATACGGTTCGCGCATTGCTCCGCATGCTCGAGTCGATCAACTTCTCCTCGCGCCCAATGCCGGTGCTGCAGAAGTAATTGAATACATGAAAGCACGGCCAGCGCCGGTTGCTTTCGGCGGCAGAAGCTTTTAAACATCGCTTCTGCCCCGAAGCCGGCGGATGGCCGTTTATTTCGGCCTCGGAAGCGAAAGGAGACTTTGATTGCGATGAGTTTAACAAGACAACAAGCGGCAGGCAAAGTTATGGTTGCCCTTGACTATGCGGATGCGGCTTCTGCCGAGCGCTTGCTCGGCGAGCTGGAAGGCATTCCGTGTTATATGAAGGTTGGCATGCAGCTCTTTTACGCGGCGGGTCCGTCGTTCGTGGAAGACTTGAAGAAACGCGGCTATCGCGTCTTTCTGGACGTGAAGATGCACGACATTCCGAATACGGTAAAAGGCGGCTCGAACAGCGTAACGAAGCTGGGCGTGGACATGTTTAACGTGCATGCGGCCGGCGGCGCCGCGATGATGGAAGCAGCTGTCGAAGGCGCGGAAGCCGCGCTCTCGAGCGGACAAGCAAGACCGGCTATTATTGCGGTAACGCAGCTGACCAGCACCAACGCAAAGGTATTAAATGAGGAGATCGGCATTCCTGGCTCGGTCGAACAGGCGGTAGTCCGTTATGCGGAATTGGCGAAACGCGCTGGACTAAGCGGCGTCGTAGCTTCACCGCTTGAAGTAGAAGGGATCAAAGCCGCATGCGGCACGGATTTCCAGACGGTAACCCCGGGCATTCGCCCGACTTGGGCGGCAACCAACGATCAGTCCCGCATTATGACGCCTCGCGAAGCCTTGCTGCAAGGTACCGACTATATGGTAATCGGTCGTCCGATTACGGCGGCGGCCAGCCCGCGTGAAGCATTGGAATCTATCATTGAGGAGCTGATTTAAGCTATGACGAATGTAACCTTATCGGAATTGCCGCGCGCAATCGCAACAAAACTGCTGGAGATCGAAGCCGTGGCGCTTCGCCCGAATGATCCGTTTACTTGGACTTCCGGACTGAAATCGCCGATCTACTGCGATAACCGTCTGACGATGACTTACCCTGAAATCCGCGACATGATCGCGGAAGGTTTCGCTGCCGTCATCCGCGAACGTTATCCGGATGCCGAAGTCATTGCCGGAACTTCAACCGCAGGCATCCCGCATGCGGCATGGGTAGCTCAAAAACTCAATCTGCCTATGGCTTACATCCGCGATAAAGCTAAAGGCCACGGCAAGCAGAATCAAATCGAAGGCCGCATCAACCCTGGTCAAAAGGTTGTCGTTATCGAGGACCTCATCTCGACTGGCGGCAGCTCGCTGAAAGCGGGCCTGGCGGTTCGCGAGGCAGGCGCGGAGGTACTGTCCGTTCTGGCGATTTTCACCTACCAGTTCGAGAAAGCCGCGAACGCATTTGCGGCGGAAAATATGCCGCTTGAAACGTTGTCCAACTACGGAGCGCTTATTGAAGCGGCTGTTGAAATCGGCAAAGTGCAAAGCGAGGACATTGCAACGCTGCAGGCGTGGCGCGCAAATCCGGAAGCTTTCGGCAAATAAAAGCCGGCCGTTCTAATGAAGAGCGAAGAGCAAATCCCGAAACGGGAATTGCTCTTTTTTTGTTTTCACGATTCGACATAAAATTTTGCGAAATGTTTGCGCCCGTTATTTCGAACATTCTTTCATTTGCCGATATCTTAGTAGGTCGAGTAATTTAAGATTGCTGAAATGGGGAGTCGTGCAGATGAGATTTAACTTAAGGTGGAAAATGGCTTTGATCGGGGTATTACCGCTTGTTTTCTATGTCTTCTCGGGGATCTATTCGCTGACGGAGCTGGTGCAGGTGAACAAGACGATGTCCGATGAAGTATACGGCGTGTCTGCCCGTTCTACTTCGCTTATTTTGAATGCGGATCGTGATTTATATCAAGCCTATTCCGCTTATCAATATTTAGCCTTTGGTGAATTAAACGAAGAGGGCGCGAAGGTTTGGAATGATGTGTTTTCTGAAAATCTGAAGGAAGCGGAAGACCGCGTGAATGAGGCCAAGGCGATCTTCGAGGCCAATAAGCTGCTTGAGTATCATAGCGGAGACGGCAGTGCCACAATTGGACAGCTTGTACAGGATTTTGACGCGGATTTCAAAGCATGGTCCTCGTTTGTAAGCGGCGAGCTTCAATCCGGTAAAGCCGCGGCCAAGGATGCGGAAATTCACGAGAAGTACGAGAAGGCACGGACAGGCTTGGATGATCTCTTTAATCTGCTGGACAGCTATGCCAAGCAGCAAATCGAGGACAGCAATGAACAGCTGGCATCAACGAAAACCGGCAATTACATCGGCATGGGGATTGCAACCTTATTGCTGGCGGCGCTTATCTACTACTTGATCCGCAGCGTGATGAAGACGGTATCCGCCGTGAAGACAAGAACAAGGCTGGTGGCGGAAGGTGATTTGACCGCGGAACGAAACGTCAAATACAGCAAGGATGAGCTTGGGGACAGCTTGCGCTCCGTGGACGAAATGATTGGCGTGTTGAAACGGCTCATCACGTCCATTTCAACGAATGCCAAGCATGTGGCCGACTCCACGTCCCAACTCAATATCGTATCTCAGGAATCCTCCACCGCCTCGCAGCATGTGGCCGCGAATATCCAAGAGGTAACAAGCGGGACGGAAGTGCAGGCACGCAGCGCCGAGGAAACGGCAAAGGCGATTGACGAGATGGCTATCGGCATTCAGCGTCTTGCGGAGAACACATCCGCTTCTGCCGAGCAGTCGGCTTCAACGGCGATTGAAGCAGGCGAGGGACAGGAAGCGCTTGGACGTCTGGTTAAGCAGATGGGCGAAATCAAAGAGGTTATCGGTCAGCTGGCGGTTATGATCGAGACACTGGAGAACCGTTCCCAGCAGATTGGCTCCATCGCCGAGAACATTACCGCCTTTGCGAACCAGACGAATATTTTATCGCTCAACGCCTCTATTGAAGCGGCGAGGGCAGGCGAGCAAGGACGCGGCTTCGCCGTCGTTGCGGGCGAAATTCGCAAGCTGGCGGCAAGCTCCCTGGAGTCCGCGGACAGCATTCATCAGCTGGTTGCCGAGACAAGAGGCGAAATTGCGGGAGCTTCGGGCTATATGGCCCGGACGCTGGAGGAAGTGCAGCGCGGCAACAGCCGGGTAGAGGAGCTGCAGAACAGGTTGTCCGTTATTGTGGCGGCCATCGATACGATGACCGGGCAGCTTCAGGAGAATTCGGCCATTACCGAGCAGATGTCGGCCAGCTCCGAAGAGGTTAATGCCTCGATGGATCAAGCTGCCTCTTCGGCCGCCGCTAACCTGGAACGTACCGAAAGCGTTGCGGCGGCAACGGAAGAGCAGCTGGCTCTCATGGAGAGCATTGCTTCCGCGGCAAGCCAATTGGATGGCGTCGCCCGCGAGCTTACTAGAGAAGTAAATTATTTTAAAGTGAACTAGGAACCGAATTGGCAAAAAGACTGCGAAAGGTATCGCGCATATGTCCGGGTTAACGGCAATATGAACGATGCCTTTTTATTTTTTAGAATAAATTTCTTCCGTTTGGAACTTTTTCTTAGCGAGCTGCGTCTAACGATTTAGATGAGAATTATGAAAGAGAGATAGGGGAGGTATCGCATCCGTTCATGGCGGCAACAGACAAGGAAGAACGATTAGATGGAGGGCAGCAGGACAACGAATTACATAACAGCAGGTTGCTGTCGGTTGTAGACGTGGAAAGAACATTTCAGGCCGGAGGAGCGCCCCTGCGCGTTCTGAAGGGACTTCATATGGAATTGGAGCATGGCCAGCTTGTTATGCTCCGGGGCCGTTCGGGCTCGGGGAAAACAACGCTATTGAATTGCCTTGGAGGGCTGGATACGCCAAGCAAAGGCGAGATCTGGTTTAACGGCAAGCCGTTTCACAAATTGAACGATACCGAGCGCACGTTGATCCGGCGCAAGGAAATGGGCTTTATTTTTCAGGCGTTTGCGTTAATGCCTTTGCTCTCGGCGTGGGAGAACGTGGAGCTGTCGCTCCGGATGGCCGGAATCCCCCGTTCCGAGTGGAAGGAGCGGGTTGCTTATTGCCTTGAGCTGGTAGGCCTTGAGAAAAGGATGCACCACCGTCCGTTCGAGCTGTCGGGGGGCGAGCAGCAGCGCGTGGCAATCGCGAAGGCTATTGCGCATAAGCCGATTCTCTTATTGGCGGATGAACCAACCGCGGAGCTCGACTCGAACATGTCCGCGCAGATTATGGCGGTCTTTCAAAATATTATTCGCACGGAACAAGTTACGATTTGCATGACAACTCACGATCCTACAATTTTGGAGGTTGCCGATCATGTCTATGAAATGGTGGACGGGAAATTTATATAAGCGTTCCGCGGCTGTAATGATTGCGGCTTCGGTCTTGATGACGAGCGGCTGTTCTTTGCTGCCCGATGAACCGGAAGAGGAGGTGCTGCCGTCCATCGCACCGCCTCAAATCTCCAAGAAGCCGGAATACGAAGTGACGACGGCCACTTTGGAGACGAAGGTGCAGGTTATCGGGAAGATGATCTCGCAGCAGGAAGAGACGCTTTATTTTACGCTGGACGGTATGCGCCTGAAGGAACTGAACATTAAAGCCGGCGATCAGGTCAAGGCGGGCCAGACGATTGGCGTGCTGGACGTCGAGTTGATGCAGAAGGATCTACGCAACCAGAAGCTGGCGTTCCGCAGGGAAGAGACGGCGATGAAAGAAGCGCTTCAGAGCAAGGACGAAATGGATCCGATCGAATTCGAGGAGAAGTCCATTGCTTTCGAGGAGAAGAAGCAAGCGCTCGCGGACCTGGAGGAGCAGATCAGCCGCTCGGTTCTAACGGCTCCGTTTAGCGGGACGGTTGTTACGCTGAACGTACAGAAGGGCGATCTGATCAAAGCTTACGACCCGATAGCCGTTATTGCGGATACAAGCCTGCTAGTACCGGCAGCCAAGCTGACGAAGGACGAACAAGCCAAGATCGCGGTAGGCATGCCGGTCGTCGTGGATATCAACAATGCCGGGCAATTCAAGGGTACCGTTAAGGCGCTCCCGGTGACCTCCACCGATTCGAACAACGGCGGCGGCAACGGAGGCGGCGGTGGCCAACAGCCGGAGAGAGAACGCCCGGAAGACTTCATGATTATCCAAGTCAAGGATTTGCCCAAAACGATTAGCCGCGGTACGCCATTATCCATTAACGTAATCACGAAAAGGAAGGAAAACGTCGTCGTTATTCCGCCATCCACCCTCCGTACGATCGGCTCCAGAACCTATGTCCAGGTTGTAGACGCGGAAGGGAAGCGGGAGGTGGACGTCGAGGTTGGCCAGCAAACGGCAACGCAGATCGAAATTATCAAAGGACTTACGCCAGGCCAGAAAGTTGTAGGTAAATAGCATGGGGATTCCATTATTCCGATTTCTGTTCCGCAAAATGTGGAATACCCGCTGGCTCACGTTAAGCACTTTAGCCGGTCTTATTATGGCCGTTGCTTTCGCAACGAGCATTCCGATGTACGCGGACGGCGCTTTAAAGCGCGTCGTTGCCCAGTCGCTGCAGGAGAAAAGCGACGGCCTTCCCGCAGGCTCGCTGCTGATGCGCTATCAGGTGCCCGGAGGCGAGAAGACGGATCCTGCCGCCTTAAAAGAGATGGAACGCTTCATTAAAGATGATGTTCCGGGCCTTATCGGCTTTCCGTACCAGACGAAGCTGTCGAGCTATTCGATCCGGGGCGCCGAGGTTGTACCGGAGGATCCGACAAAGGTCGATGCAAGCCGCATTCGTCAAATGACGATTATGACGATGGCGGACCTCGAGGAGAAAACCGAAATTACGCAAGGACGCTGGTTCAAGAATACGGAAGGCGAAGACGACGTACTCGAAGCGGTCATGCTGGAGGAAGGGATGTACCGCAACGACCTCCATGTCGGCGATATTCTAGAGTACCCCGTTTACGGCGGGCTGGATATGACCCTTCGCGTCAAAATCGTTGGCGTCGTAAAGCCGCTTAATCAGACCGATCCTTATTGGTACCAAGGCTTGGAAGGCATGATGAATACGCTGCAGATCAGCGAGGACGAGTTTATGGGATCGCTGATTCAGAAAGCGGGCATCCCGGTTAACAACGCAAGCTGGTATTACGCGTTTGATCTGTCGCAGATCAAGACGAGCGAACTGTCCCCTCTCGGAAGAACGCTGGACCGTCTCAACATCGATTTGTACCAGAAGCTTAAAGGCGCAAAGGTCGAAATTTCGTTCGCCTCCACGCTGACGGAATTCAAGAAGCAAAGCCTGCAGCTCCAGACGCTTCTCTTCACGCTTGCAGCCCCGATGCTGGCGATGGTGTTCTACTTTATCGCGATGAATGCCCGCCAGTCGCTCGATAAGCAGCGAAGCGATATAGCCGTTTTGCGAAGCAGGGGAGCGGGAACCAGGCAGATCATATGGATTTATTTGCTCGAGGGTCTGCTGCTTGGAAGTCTGGCCATCGTGGCGGGACCGTTTATAGGCTGGTTTATGGCCAAAAGCATAGGCTCCGCGGACGGCTTCCTGTCCTTCGTTAACCGGAAATCGATTCCGGTAGGCTTCTCGACCGAAGCGATTATCGCCGGGGCAGCGGCCGTTTTGCTGGCGGTGCTTTCTACCGTCATACCGGCGGTTATCTATGCGCGCTCCTCGATTGTCAGCTACAAGAGAGAACTCGCTCGTTCGGACCGCGGTCCGTTATGGCAGCGTTGGTTCCTCGATGTTTTATTGCTGGGAGTGGCCGGATACGGCTGGTATATGTTTAATGAACGACAGATGTTATCCTTCCAGACCGGCATGACAACCGACCAGTTAAACGTCCAACCGTTCTTGTTCTTTGTACCGGCATTATCCATTTTTGCGCTTGGCCTCGTCTGCTTGCGGTTGTTTCCGTGGCTGCTGAAGCTGTTTAACTGGCTGGGACGCAAATTCCTTCCGGTACCGCTTTATTTGACGCTGACGCAGCTGTCGCGTTCATCCAATGGGTACTACCCGCTTATGATTTTGCTTATTCTGACGCTTGGTCTTGGCGTGTATAACGCTTCCGCGGCGCGGACTATCGATCTTAACTCCACCGAACGCACGCTGTACAAATACGGTACGGATGTTACCGTCCAGACGGTATGGGAAGGTACGGTCGAGGTGGTTCGGCCTAGCGGCGGGAACAACGGCAATGGGGGAAGCGGCGGTGGAAACGGCGGTGGAAACGGCGGCAATGGCGGCAATGGCGGCGGAGGCGGTAACGGCGGCGGTGGCGGTGGCGGCCAGCAGCCGGTACCAACCCGCATTTTGTATAACGAACCGCCGTTTGAGATCTTCCGCAAGCTGGAAGGCGTTGAGGCTGCTGCCCGCGTTCTCCAGACGAAAGGCAATGTGGTTGTTTCGGGCCGGTCAATCGGGCAGGGCAGTATCATGGGGATCGATAACGTGGACTTTGCGAAGGTCGCATGGTTCCGAAGCGATTTGTTCCCGATCCATCCATACAACTATCTGAATTATTTAGGCATGTATGAGCAAGCGGCGCTTATTCCGTCCAATGTAGCGGATAAATACCAGCTTAAGCCCGGGGATCTGATCTCGGTAGGCTTCCCGGAGGGCATGCTCGATTTCGTTGTCGTAGGCATTCTTCCGTATTGGCCGACGCAATATCCCGATCAGTCGCCGTTCGTTATCACGAATCTGGATTACATCTACGATCAGCTGCCGATGATGCCTTACGAGGTATGGCTCAAGATGAAGCCGGATGCGAAGGTGGCGCCAATCGTGGAGGAGCTTCAGAAGGCTGGCATCGATATCGCCAATATCAAGGATGTGCGCTCGGAGCTGATTACCCAATCGAAGCTTCCGACAAGAGGCGGCGTATTCGGGATTCTTAGTCTCGGCTTCCTCGTATCGGTCATCGTTACCTTAACCGGCTATGTGCTGTATTGGTTCTTTAATCTATCCGGCCGGGTCGTGCAATTCGGCGTATTGCGGGCGATGGGTCTTTCCAGAAGACAGCTGACCGGCATGCTGCTGCTTGAGCAGCTGTTTACGGCGGGGCTCTCTATCGGATTAGGCATTCTGATCGGCAAGATTACGAGTCTTATCTTCCTGCCCTTCCTGCAGACCGCGGAGAATGTGGCGGATACGGTTCCGCCTTTCCGGGTCGTCTTCGACTCAAAGGACACGAATCAGCTTTACGCGGTCGTTGGATTTATGATGGTGACGGGAGCCGTGCTGCTCTTCCTGCATATCCGCAGACTGCGCGTTCATCAGGCGGTCAAAATGGGAGAGGAGCGGTAAACAACATGATTACATGCGAAGGGCTCGTCAAAATTTACAAAAGCGACGATCTGGAGGTCGTCGCCCTGCAAGGCCTGAATCTGAAGGTCGAAGACGGAGAGCTTATGGCTATCATAGGCAACAGCGGCAGCGGTAAATCGACCCTGCTGAATATATTGGGCGGTCTCGACCGCCCTTCCGCCGGCTCCGTCCATGTCGGGCCATGGGACCTGCTCAAAATTTCCGAAGACGATCTTGTGAAATACAAGCGGGAAACCGTCGGCTTCATCTGGCAAAATAACGCCCGGAACCTGCTGCCGTATCTGACGGCTCTGGAAAACGTGGAAATGCCAATGATGCTCTCGGGCAAGGTCGACCGGGCTTATGCCAAGCAGCTGCTGGAATGGGTTGGTCTCAAGGAAAGGATGCACAACAAGCTGCATCAGCTCTCCGGCGGTGAACAGCAGCGCGTGGCTATCGCCATTTCGCTGTGCAACCGTCCAAAGCTATTGCTTGCCGACGAACCAACCGGTTCCGTAGATACGGCAACTTCGGATCTCATTATGGGGATATTCCGAAAGCTCAACAGGGAGCTTGGCGTAACGATCGTTATCGTTACCCACGATCTTACGCTTGCCGGCAAAGTGGACCGTGTCGTTGCCATCCGCGACGGATTAACGAGCACGGAATTTCTGAAACGCAATCCGAATATGATTCCCGGTGGAGGTGAGGAAGAGCAGGAGGAGAAGGGACTTCAAGCCGTTCATGAGGCTTACGTTGTCGTGGATCGTGTCGGCCGACTGCAGGTACCGAAAGAATATTTGAGCGCACTAAACATTAAAGACAAGGCATCGATGGAATTTGACGGCGAGCGGATTATTATTACACCGCCGAAATCACTGGGGGGTTAGGAACCGAATGAAGAGGAAATGGGCGTCTAAAGTTACTTTCTTGTCCTTATCACTAATTATGTCGACATCGCTGCTGGCAGCCTGCAGCAAAGGCTCCGAGAGCACGGCGGAGAAGCATGTGCTTCGTCTTGGCGTCTTGTACGGAGGAGCGGATAACGAGTCGTACGTCCGCCAGCAATATACCGATACGTATGAAATGATGCACAAGAACATCGATTTCGAAATCGTAAGCGCGATCGATTACAACGATCAACGATATGATACACCGGATCCAAACGGCGTCGTAAAACAGCCGGATCCGTTCGCGAAAATGAAAGAAATGTTGACAGGAGACAATCCGGTTGACGTTGTTATTCTGGATTACAGCATGCTTCGCCGTTTGATCCAAGACAATCTGCTTCAGCAGCTGGATCCGCTTATTCAGAAAAGCAAATTCGATCTGACTGATTATGTGCCAACCGTTATCGACGGCATCAAATCGGCGGACGACAGCGGCAATATTTACGCTTTGACGCCTACTTTCAGCTCTTCCGCCCTTTACTACAACAAAAAATTGTTCGCTGATCAAGGCATCGATCTTCCAACGGACAATATGACGTGGGATGAAGTCATCAACCTGGCTTCGCGCGTAGCTACCGGCGAAGGAGCGGACCGCAAGTTTGGCCTCTCCATTAACCGTTGGGCAGGAGACGGCTTCAGCGATGTTCAGACCTATGCGGCTCCATTGCAGCTGAAGATGTGGGATGACAAAGGCGAGAAAATGCTTGTAAACAACGAGCAATGGGAATCCGCATGGACTGCGGTAGCCAACCTTTACAAGCAAAAAATTTCTCCTAGCCAGGAGGATATGAACGCTTGGCAGACGAAGATTTCCACCGATAATCCAGGCGCCTACAATCCGCTTGGCAGCGATATGTTCCTGAACGGAAAAGTCGCGATGACCATCGCGGAATACGGCTACGTAAATGAGATCAGCAACGCGATGAACAATGCTTCGAAGATTAAGAACTTCACGCCTTTCGACTGGGATGTCGTGACGATGCCGACTCAAACATCCAAACCTGGCATCGGGGGCAATATCTACTTCAGCCAGCTGATGGGTATCAACGCGAAAGCGCAAAACCCAGACGATGCTTGGGACTTCGTGCAATTTACGAACAGCAAGGATTGGGCAGAGCTGAAATCGCGCAGCTCGTATGAGCTGGTTGCTCGCAAAGAATTCCTGAAACCGAAAGACGGAATGAACTACAACATCAACGCGTTTACGACGTTGAAGCCGATTCCTCCGCAATCGACCGATACGGAGAAGCTGCAGCGCGAGAAACCGGGCATCTGGGAAGCGCAGTCTCCTGGTTACGAATTGTTCCAGAAGGTCATTAAAGGGGATATATCGGCGAAGGAAGCGCTCCAGGAATGGGAGACAAAAGGAAACGCCGTCCTTGAGAAATTAAAGACGAATCCGAATGGCGGCACCGGTGAAGGCGTCGGCGGCGGCGGCGGTCCAATCGTTAAACCGCTTGACGACACGGCCGTAGAAGCCGTACCGGCAGGCTAATTCGTAAAATAAAGAAGCGGCTGTGCAGATTAAATCTGGCACAGCCGCTTTTTTCGCTCTTATAAGCAATAGAGAGCGGAAGAACATTCGAGTGCTCAGCTCCTGCTCCTAATTCTATCCCAGCAGACCAAAGCTCTTATCGATATGCCAGACACCGCTGGCTGTCTTGCGAAGAAGATGAAGCTGATCAATCGACGAGGTCAGATCGACGGCCGACATCCGGAGATTGCCGTAAAGATCATGGAGCTCATCCGGCGGCATATTTTGCCCGATCGTCACATGCGGGGTGTAGACGAAGTTCGGTGCCGGAACTTGAAGCGGCCCGGCGCAGACGGCTTCATGGAGCCGGATCATGGGCGTTGGATCTTCCAGCGCCAAATACAGCACGTGACTTGCGGGATAAAAGGAAGAGACGCGGTTAAACCGGACTTGAAGCGGTTTAGTTTGCGAAGCGACGGCTTCCAGATGCTCGGTAATAGCCGGTAATTGCGCATCGGAGAGCTCTTCCTTGTCCCGGACCGTCATATGCGGCGGAATGATCGAATAATGCGGATCATGTCGAATACGCCAGCTGTCGGCGAAGTCCTGTACAGCTTTTGAAGGGAATACCGCAATACCGTAAAGCATACTCATCAGCTCCTTTATTCGAATATCGGAAAGTATAAGCTATCTTTATCCTTTGCATATTTTTCACTTGCGAAACGTATGCGGTACCTCTTGAAGACGGCTCTTCGATCGATATTTTGATTATACCCGATTTGCTTGATTTCACCGAATTTGGGCATTATATATCGCGAGGAGGGATCCGTTATGAAATGGATATATTGGGTACGGCTATACGAAACCAAATTTCAGGCCGGCTGTCTCGTAAGAAGAATGGAAAATGACTGGTGGGTATACGGCTACGAATGCCCGCAGGAGATCGAGGTTTTCCGGTCGCGAAAAGGTCGTTACGGCGTGCGCTTTCTTGTTTAAAGCATATGTTGTGGAGGGCACAACGATATGTTCAAATAAAAAATGTTCATTTTTTTTCCTGGATGAGAAATAAATGCTTGACTCGGCATATAGGAGTATAGTATATTAATCCATGTCGCCATTTCAATTTGATGACTTTAACAAATGGATATCGCGGGGTGGAGCAGCTCGGTAGCTCGTCGGGCTCATAACCCGAAGGCCGCAGGTTCAAATCCTGCCCCCGCAACCAACCACTCGACCGAAACGTGATTCTGACGTTTATCGAGGGCCCTTAGCTCAGTTGGTTAGAGCGGTCGGCTCATAACCGATTGGTCGTGGGTTCGAGTCCCTCAGGGCCCACCATTTGAAGCATCAAGACAAATGCCGGGGTGGCGGAACTGGCAGACGCACAGGACTTAAAATCCTGCGGTGGGTGACCACCGTACGGGTTCGATTCCCGTCCTCGGCACCATTTTTCAGAACTACATAGGAATTATAAGATAAACCCCTTTCGGTTGGCCACGGTCAACGAAAGGGGTTTTTACTTGCGTTTGAATCTGGTTTGAGTATGGATGATTGTCCTCGAATCCTTTACAATAGGAAGACAATGTTGAAAGCAAAGGTGGTTCATGGATGGCGGGAAGCAAGCATTATGTCGTCTGGGTCGGCAAGCAGCCAGGCGTGTACAAGAGCTGGCCGGAGTGCCAAGCGCAGGTGAACGGATATCCGGAAGCGAAATACAAATCTTTTGAGTCCAAGGATAAAGCGGAAGCAGCGTATAAGGAAGGCTGGAAGAACCATTGGGGGCAGGGAAAAGGAGCGGCAGCGCCTGCTGCTTCGCCGGCAAAGAAGAAACCCGGCTATTACGCCTCCAAATCGGCTGCAGCGGCTGAGGAGCAGGAGATTGATTATGACAGCATCTCCGTTGACGTTGGCACGCGGGGCAATCCGGGACCGGTTGAATATAAAGGCGTCGATACGCAAACGGGCGATATCCTGTTCTACGTCGGTCCTATTCCGAACGGCACCAATAATCTTGGCGAGTTTATTGCCATTGTTCATGCCCTCGATTATCTCAAGAAGCAGGGAAGCAGCAAAACGATCTACAGCGATTCAAGGACGGCATTAAGCTGGCTCAGGAACAAGAAGATCGCTTCGAGTCTCGTAAGAAATGCTTCGACCAAGCAGATTTGGGAGCTGGCCGATTGGGCGCTGGACTGGCTGCGCAATAATACGTACAGCAATAAAGTCGTGAAGTGGAATACGGAAGAATGGGGAGAAATCCGCGCGGATTTCGGACGGAAATAAGGGAGAAGACAGACAGATGGATTTTCAACTGAACAATGACTGGGCCGAGCTGCTGCGCGGCGAGATGGACGAGCCTTACTTCAAGCAGATGGAAGAGCAGCTTGGCGAGCTCTACGCAACGAAGACGGTGTATCCGAAGGCCGAGCATGTTTTGAATGCGCTGCGGTATACGCCTTACGAACAAACGAAGGTTGTCATCATCGGACAGGATCCTTATCATGGACCGGGGCAGGCGCATGGGCTTAGCTTCTCCGTACAAAAGGGGATCGTTATCCCGCCTTCTTTGAGAAATATTTATAAAGAGCTGCAGCAGGATATCGGTTGTCCGATTCCGCAGCATGGCTCGCTTGTGACGTGGGCCAAGCAAGGGGTATTGCTTCTTAACACGGTTCTGACCGTCGAAGAGGGGCAGCCCAATTCGCATCAGAAGCTGGGCTGGGAACGGTTTACCGACCGGATTATCCGCAAGCTGAATGAACGGGAAGAACCGGTTGTGTTTATTTTATGGGGCAAGCATGCCCAGGATAAAGCCGCCTTTATTGATACCGGCAAGCATCCTGTAATCGCCTCGGCGCATCCAAGCCCGCTGGCGGCGCGCAGAGGTTTTTTTGGCAGCCGTCCGTTCTCTAGAGTAAACGAGCATTTGCGGAGCCTTGGCTATACGGAGATTGATTGGAGCCTGCCAGAGCAGCCCGAAGATCATTAATACGAAAAAAGCCTCCAGAGCCATCTATTGAGATGGACCCGGAGGCTTTTCATTTCGTCGGAATTAGCTAGCCGAGACCACGCTGCTTACGGAGGTATCAGCCTTCGTTGAAGCCAATACCGGCTTGTAGGCCGCGTCTACGTAAGTGGTTGCGCTAACTTCCGTGATCACTTGCGGGTACATTTTGGTTGGATCCGGTTGAACCGTCTCAACCTTTATGACCGCTTGGCCGTCAACGAAGGAGATCGATGTAATGCGCAGGCCATAGCCAGGATGAGGCGCTTGACCGGACACGGTTACTTTGTTGATGTCTTTGTTCACCGAAGTTACGGTCAGCTTAAGATCCTGAATCGGCTGCGGGGCCGGCTCTGCCGGAATGGTAGGCGTTTTCTTTACGAATTCGAGGCCGTCATACAACCAGCCTGCAGCTACGCCGCGCGTAATTTTTTGTTTTGGATAGAAATTGTTTTTCTTATCCAGCGTTGCGATTTTGGAAATGAGCAGCTTTTGGATGCTGTTCATATAATCCTTGTTAACATCCTTTTCGTCGTTAATCGTCATGTAGAGTTCGATAAAAGCGAAGTCGCCTTTTTTCGTGATCGCCTTGAAGAGATGATGGGCGAACTGCTCGCGCGTCATTTCATCGTTGGCTTTTACGTTCTTGGGAACTTCCAGGCCATTGTATTGGGCAATGATAAACGCATCCGCATACCAGGAGCCATCCTTCAGATTCGGGTAATAATCGGAAACCTCGGGCTTCTTGATAAAACGAATGTTGTCGATATTGAGGTCAAAAGCTTTGACGATCATCGAAATGCCGGAAGCATAGGTCAGCTTGCCGCTCGAATTGAATTTATCGCCTTTTTCGCCTTTTACAACCCCTTGCTTTTGCAGGGACTCAATCTTTGATTTATTTGGGTCTTTGCTTGTATCACTGAAGGCGAATACGGTTTGTCCCAGAGTAAATACAAGCAGCATGGACATGGCCAGCAACAGAACGGCTTTTAATTTCATCATCGACTCTCCTCTTGTTTGGAATTTGCTATAGCATCTATAATAACGAGTTCCCTATTGGTATTGTTGCACCAAAAAGAGAAGTGTCATGCAAATATTTGCTGCTTTTTTGCAGAACTTCCGGTCAGAAGCCGTTGTATGGCAGCGAGGCAGGGTCCGGGCCGGAAAGCCTCGAACCCATCCTTGCATTCGAATTAATTGCTAAACTCCATTTTTTTGAAATCAAAAAAAAGACCCTTGCAGGTCTTTAGCGAGGGTCACTCCGAGTCTTCCTTATACCACGGATTCAGGTGGATAAGGACTTCTTCCACATCCTTGTGACGGTCGAGAATCGTTTGTTTTATTTTTCGGGAGACATCATGACCTTCCTGGATGGTAAGCTCTCCGGGAATGCCGACACGGACGTCAATCATGACGTATTGCCCAAATTCTCTCGCCCGGATTCTATCAATCCGCTTTACTTCGGGGATCGAGGAGACAAGGCGCTCGTAATCCTGAAGCTTCTCCGGGGACACGGTCTTCTCCATGAGTACATCCACAGCTTCTTTTCCCATATGATAAGCAAGCTTTAATACGAAATAGGCAACAACAATCCCCGCAGCGGCATCGCCGTAGCTTAAGAACGAAATGTCATTTCTTTCCCCGATGATAGCCGCGCCGATCCCAATCACGGCGGCAAGCGACGCATAAACGTCGGCCAGATGGTCGAATGCGGTAGCCTCCAGGCTTTTACTGCTCGTCTGCTTGCTGACTCGAATGCAATAAATGTACAGCCACAGCTTCCAGAAAAGGGAGACAACGGCGGCTACGAAAGCGACCATGCTTGCAGCGGCGGCAGGGTGGAAGAAGGACTCAAAGGAATGATAAGCGATAAATAAAGCCGCGACCACCATGATAATGGCGACCAGCGCGGAGCCGATCAGCTCGCTTTTGCCATGACCGTACGGATGGTCCTCGTCCGCGGGCTTCTGCGCAACCTTAGCGGCGCCCAAGGCGGCCATCGACGCAATGACGTCACCGGCGTTATGTACGCCGTCCGCGATTAATACCTGGCTTTTGAACATAAGGCCAACAATGAGTTTAATGCCCGTCAGTATCAGATTGCTGAATAAGCTGATCCAGATGGCAAAGACATTCGAGGAAACTTTTGAACCTGATACGTTTGAATCGCTCACTCTTTACAACCTCCAGTAATTTCCTAACCACGCGAAAAAAACAACGACCCTTATCATATATGATGAAGGTCGTGTGGGTCTAGAGAAACAGTGTTGCAACGGGTCAAGATTTTTAGGCGCAGTTAAAAGTAAGCGGAAAGGGAGGGGGCCAAGGGCTCCCTCCCTGCTTTGTCCTGCAAAACTAACGATGCTCAATCAGGTCAATGGCGCCAAGCACCATATGGGCCAGGCCAAATCCGAGAACACCGGTACCTACAAGCTTATACTTGCTTTTTCTTAGCAGGGATGCACCAGAGGCCGACACGACAGTTCCGAGAACAGCAGGAATCAAACCCTCACGCATGATATCCACTCCTTCGATTGTTTTGCAAGACGGTATAGTTTGCGCGATTTAAGGAAGAAAATGCATGAAGTTCGCCCTTATCCGCTGAATGCCAGGCATCTGATCGAAACAAAAAAAGCCTTGATCTCTCAAGGCTTTCTCATGTAGGAACAATCTTAACCTTTTACCGCGCCGGCCGTAAGACCGCTGACGATATATTTTTGTCCGGCTAAATAAAGTAGGAGGACAGGAATCGACGTCATGACGAGGTCGGCGAAAATAAGATTCCAGTCACGGCTGTATTTGCCGTAGAAGTTATAGATGGAAAGCGGCATCGTCCATGTCGAGCTGTCCGTAAGGAAGTACAGAGGAATCGTGATGTCGTTCCATACCGACATGAATACCATGATCGCAACCGTTGCGTTAACCGGTACGATAAGCGGCGTAATGATTCGGAAGAACACGCCCATCAGGCTTGCGCCTTCCAGGAAGGCAACCTCGTCGAGCACCTTGGGCACCGATTTGATAAAACCGCTGTACAAAAAGATGCTGAATGCCGTATTTAAAGCCGCGTAAATCAGAATGACGCTCGTTATGCTGCCGTAGAAGCCCAGCCATTGCACGACGCGGATCGTTGTGATCGTGGACATCGGAGCAATCAGTCCCATGAAGAAAAACAGATACAGGTAGCTAGCGACCTTGCTGTCGCGGCGCGCTAGTATAAAGGCGGCTGCGGAAGACGTAATAATATTCAATATGGCGGATACCCCGGTAATGACGATACCGTTCAGAAACGCGCGGGCAAGACCGCCTTCCTTAAATACGGTTACATAGTTAGAGAACATCCATTTGTCCGGGAAACGGATTTGAAACTTGGAAACCTCGGCGCTAGTCATAAACGAGCCAAAAATCATAAGCAAAAGCGGAATGATAATGCCTAGGCAAGCGATTAACAGCAAGATTTCTACCAGGTAGTTGCGCAGCGATATTTTTCGAGCGAAATTCATTATTCGGTAACCTCCTTACGGCGCATGAAGACGAGCAGCGGAATGGCAATCAGGCTGACGATGAGGAACAAAAGCGTATTGATCGCCGTGCCAAGGCCCCAGTTGCCTTCGCCAAACGCACGGAGAATAATCGTGCCCACCACCTGCGAGGAATTGCCCGGACCGCCGCTTGTCAAGACGAATACCTCGGAGAAAACCTTCAACCCGCCAATCAGCGTAAGCATCAGGTTGATATTGATGGCCGGCAGCAGAAGCGGAACGGTAATGTTCGTAAAGCTTCTCCAAGCTCCCGCACCGTCAATCGTTGCGGCTTCGTAGTATTCCTTCGAGATGGATTGCAAGCCGGCCAAGTAAATAGCCATCTGAAATCCCGCTTGCTGCCAGATGGCAACGAGAGCAACCGTCCAAATAACAAGATGAGGATTGGTCAGCCAAGCCTGGCTTAGGAAGTGAAGACCGATGGCGTCGAAAAACCTGTTCACCATGCCTTCCGTGCGAAGGATAGGCGTGAAGACGATCGAGATTACGAGTACGCTTAAAATAGAAGGAGAGTAAAATATGGCCCGAAGGAAATTGCGGGACTTAAGCCGCATATTTAAAGCGATGGCGAGAACGAGGCCAATCACATTTTTTCCGACAACAGTTGCCAGCGCAAAAATAAACGTGTTTTTCAAGGCAAGAGTCAAGGTATCGTCCGTGAAGATCTTGTTGAAATTATCGAAGCCGATAAATTTGATCCCGATACGATCCAGACGCCAGTCGGTAAAGGAGTAATACAGGCCGATAATGGCCGGCATTACGAAGAAGACCGTATAGATAAGCAGCGCTGGCCATACGAGATAATAGCCGTACATACTTTTTGAGCGTGTCATCATTTTCTCATCCCACCAAAATTGTTGATTTTATAGTCTAGTTCTGCTGCAGTGTTCCTTAGAAGGAGCGGCCGCCGTTTGGAACAGCAGCCGCAGGTACGTCTAACAGGTTTATAATTGTCGCTTAGAAGCCGGCTTCGCCTTTGTCTTTCATCAGCTCGGCAAACTTGTCATTCCAGGTTTGAAGCACTTGCTGGGACGTTTTGCTGCCCGTGAACTGGTCTTGAAGGCTTCTATACAGTTCGCTGCGGTCAACGAGCATGAAAGCGTCCATCGTCATGGCAACCTTCTTAGGCGTAATGTAGTTGTCCAAAATTTCTTGCTTGTAAGCAGGAAGCTCAGGCGTTGTCACGTCATTGAGATTGGACACGTAGCTTTGGTTGTTCACGATTTTTTGCGCTACCTCTTTTGTTGCAATGAAGTCTAGGAATTTTTTGGCTTCTTCGATATGCTTCGCTTTTTTCGGAATAAACAGCTGGCCGCCAAGCGGGCTTGCGCCAAGGTAAGCGTCGCCGCTGTTATCCGTAGGGTAAGCGAACAGGCCAAGGTTCATGTTGGCATCCTGTTGCTGAACGGATTCGATCAGCCAGTCGCCCATGAACATCATCGCTACTTCCTTGTTCAGGAATTTACCCGCGGCCATATCATAGCTGTCGCTCAATACGTCCGTATTGGTGTAGCCTTTTTTATACAGATCGTATTGCTGGTCAAGGATCGTTTGGAACGCTTTGATGTCCGTCCATTTTTTCTTGTTAGCGTTCAGGTCGTCAAAGAGAGTAGGCTCGTTTTTAGCCACGTATTCGCCAAACGCTGCGCCCGGCAATACGTTTGCCGCCCAGTTGTCTTTGAATGGCATAAAGATTGGCGTGTAGCCGGCTGCTTTTATTTTCTCGCATGCCGCAAGGAATTCGTCGTAGGTTTTCGGAATTTCAAGGCCAAGCTCTTTGAAGATATCTTTGTTATAGACAACCCCTTGCATGCCCGTATCTTGGCTTACGTGGAAGCTGTAAACATGGCCGTACGCGGACAGAACGTCTTTGTTCAGAAGACGGCTCACCCAAGGCTGGTCATCCAATATTTCAAAGTTGCGCTCGAGATTAAGGTCGGTCGTCGCGCTTGCCAGATTGTATTGCAGAATGTCGGGCGTTTCATTTACGGCTAGCTTGGTTTGGAGCACGGTCGACGTTTGCTCTGCAGGAAGCAGCTGTAAATTGACTTTGATATTCGTTTCTTTCTCGAATTCGTCGAGCAGGTCCTGCTGTACGAATGCGGAGTCCTGCGAGCTTTTGGATAGAGCAAGCTCAATCGTTACTTTTTTGCCGCCTCCTGTGTTTCCCTTGCTTCCGCTTTCTGAATTCGAGCCAGCATTGCTTCCGCATGCTGCCAGCGATAAAGCTAGTACAGCGCTTACCGCGCCTAACGATAACTTGCGTGCTGTGTACTTCATGTTTTTCTCCCCTCATGTTGCGCTTTGTTGTATCTTCGACTGAATCCGTTTACAATCCAATTGTAGGTTTATTTCACCTGGAGGTACATGTTTGACCTTTACCTTTTCTGTGTAAAATTCTGAACTCATATCGAATCGGAGGCTATCATTCTTGAAAGGCATCAGCAAGAAAATCAAATTTACTCCACGACACACCAGCCTGCAAACGAAGGTAGTTCTTATGTTTCTAATCTTGCTATTGTTTGTGCTGTGCTGTTTTTTGGCCTATGTGAACTGGCAGGTCATCAGGCCATTGAAGGAAAACAATGAGAACGATAAGCAGCTAACGGCAGCCAAAATCAGCGGACAGCTGGACCAGTATATTAAAAACCAGAATCAGCTGTCTCAGCGCGTCTTGTCTAATCAGCAGGTTGCGGCGGCATTATCCGGAGGTTACCATTCGGCGGATTCCGCGGAAGGCCTGACTCAGAGCCGCATATTGAAACAAATGATGTTCGAGGCAATCGGTCCCAGCGTGGATATTCGGGATATGATCATCTATGATCTTGAAGGACGGGCGCTTTCATCCTACATCGGTTATTCGTCGAATCCGTTGCTGCTGGAAGCCGGGCTAAGAACGGCAATGGATGAAAACGACTATATTTTATACCAGCAAAAGAATGGCATAACGGCGTTTGATAGAGCGATTATCAATCAGAATGGCCAGATTTATGGCTATCTATCCATTCAGCTGGACCAGTCCGAGCTGCAGCTTCCGACGGAGGATGTTGCGGTTGGCGACGTCTATATCATGGACCAGGAGCATCAGCTGATTGCCCGCTCGCGGAATGCCGAGGAGCCGGGCAAGCTGGAGCTTTTGGAGGCTGATCCGGAGAGCAGCGGCATGTATGTGGACGGCGATTCCAATTATATCGCCTATAACCGTTCGGCCAGCACCGATTGGACAACCTATGTCGTTACGCCGAAGCAGGCCGTGCTTGGACCGGTCAATTCCGTCCAATACTTATCGATTACGCTTATTTCCATACTGATGCTGTTTTCATTCGTGTATATTTATTTCAGCACCCGGAATCTGCTGCTGCCGATTCGGAAGCTGCGGGGTCAAATGTCGCGCATCAACTATAGCAACCTGGATGTCAGAGTGGACAACCGTTCCCATAACAACGAGCTGATGGCTTTAAGCGATTCCTTTCAGGAGCTGTTAGGCCGTCTCCAGCAATCGATCGAAAACGAAAAGCTGGCGCTGCATGAAGAAGTGAAGGCGAGAAACTCGGCTCTTCAAGCGCAAATCGCGCCGCATTTTATTCACAATGTGTTATATTTGATTAGCATTGCCGCCCAAGAGGGCAAGAACAAAGCGGTATCCGATATGTGCAAGCATCTGTCCGATTCCTTGCGTTATATCGTGACGTCTCCCTACCAGCATGTCTCGCTGGCGGAAGAACTGGAGCATATCCGAAACTATTTGTCGCTTGTCGAGCAAAACTACGAAAACGATCTTGAATGGGAAATTATCGCCGAGGATGCAGCCGCCAATCTGATACAGCTTCCACGGCTGGTCATCCAGCCTTTCGTCGAAAACTGTATCGAGCATGCGTTTACGAATACCGATCCGCCTTGGCGCATCAAAATTCTGGTGAAGCTGTACAACGGCATTTGGGCCATCGAAATCAGCGATAACGGCGAGGGGATTGAAGCCGGCAAGATTAACGAAATCATGAATAATATTTCGAACTCCGAAGCGAGGGAGCATGAACTGCATATGCCATCAAGCTTTGGAAATATGGGGATTGTGAATACGGTGAATCGGCTTAAGCTGATGTATAAGAACCGGCTTTTTTTCAATCTGTATAATAATGCGGGAGAGGAAAAAGGTTCCACCGTGCAAATTATCGCCTCTCTCACGAAAGACTTTTACTAGAAGGAGAAGAAAGCCTATGTTTACCGCCTTGATAGCCGAAGACAGCAAGCCGATACTGCGTAATATCAAGGCGCTTCTCGAATCATCCGAACTGCCGATCCGGATCGCCGCTACGGCCTATAATGGGGAAGAGGCACTGGATTATTTGAAGAAGCAGCCCGTCGACATCCTGATTACCGATATCCGAATGCCCAAGCTGGGCGGACTTGAACTTATAGAGCAGGCTAAGAAGCTGCATTCGTCTCTAAAGGTTGTGCTCATTAGCAGCTACAGCGATTTCGAATATACGCGCAAAGCCATTAATTTGCAGGTGTTTGATTATTTGCTGAAGCCCGTCGAGCGGAGCCAGCTGATCGAGGTTATGCAGCGGATCGTTGATTCGCTCGCGGAAAAGCTGGAGTATAGCCTGGAGCCTCTAAAGGCGATTGTGCCGCCTGCCTTTCTATCCGGTTTGCGTCTTGGACCGCCATTTCATGAACAGCCGATTTCGCTGTTTCTGATTGGCAAGCAGCCTTTTACTCCGGATTCGGGCAAGTGGAAGACCGAAACGCTGCAAACGATGCTTGAGGCTATTTGCCAGCCGAGCAGCTGCTGGGTGTTTCCTGCTAAGGATTCGGGCCGTTTCCTTGTTTTTGTCCAGCCCGATATGAAGGATCGTTTCGCCACAACTCTCGCTTGGATGGAATCCGTTGAACGTCTGCTGCTAAGCGTTGGTATCGAAATCGCTATGGCGGGCCGTTTCCAGCCGGTTGATTTCAACCAGCTGCAGCCTTTATACGACAGGCTGAAGGATCTGCTCGATGAGGAAACGCTGCTGGATAAAAGAGTGCTGCTTGATACGGATTATCGCATTCCCGAGCAAACGGGGAAGGAAGACATCATCAGAGGCTTTACCGATATGATCGAACAGCGCCAATCGCAGCCATTCCTGATAAAGCTCCGCGAGTTTCTGCAAATCTCGTATAGAGAGCATGCCCGTTATCTCGATCTGGAGAGGCTTGTATCCGCGATCGGCGATGCTTTTGTTCATGCGCTGCCGAGCAGCGGGCCCGAGGAAAGGCTGGCAGCGGCAGCGGCCGTCAAGGAAATGCTGGAGCAAGGCAGCTATCAGGGTTTCTGTGAGCAATGTTTGGACTGGTGTGTCCACAGCTTTGAATTGCTGCAATCGCGCAACAGGAAAAGCGGGGAAGAGCTGTTCGAGCAGATGGATGCCTACGTCAAGCTCCATAAATTTTCGCAGCTTTCCATCAATGACCTGGCTGCCAAATTCCATGTCAGCGCGTCTTACGTGAGCCGGATCATAAAGCGTTATACGAACACAACGTTTGTCCAATATTACATGGAATTAAAGATCGAGGAAGCCTGCAAGCAGCTGCGGGCTAAGCCGGATTTGAAAATCAAGGAGCTCGCGGATGCTCTTTCCTTCAGTGACCAGCATTATTTCTCCCGCGTGTTCAAGGATCATACGGGATTAAGCCCAAGCGAGTATAAGGAGCAGCGCGTGGGCTCAGGGCATTAAAAAGCGGTGCATGGATAGTCCATGCACCGCTTTTTAAGCTATAAGAAAACCCGCAAAGCACAAGGCTTTGCGGGCTTTCTGTTCGTATGATCTGTAGTGGGCTCGAACCACTGACCCCTACCCTGTCAAGATAGTGCTCTCCCAGCTGAGCTAACAGATCGTGTAAGTGATGAATACTAATATATCAGCATCCAAATTGAATGTCAACACAATTATTACCTTTTCATAAACCCGGAAAACTGCT
This sequence comes from Paenibacillus sp. BK720, assembly GCF_011761545.1. Taxonomy (NCBI): domain Bacteria; kingdom Bacillati; phylum Bacillota; class Bacilli; order Caryophanales; family Paenibacillaceae; genus Paenibacillus; species Paenibacillus sp. BK720. The sequence goes on from NZ_JAASRQ010000002.1 coordinate 581,769, forward strand.
ACGATATTTATCACATTACGGGTTAAGCTGACGGCAAGGAGCAGATGCGATGAAGGTAAGCACAAGCAATGCGGAACATTACATATGGGGGGACCGATGCGACGGCTGGCATCTGCTGAAGCAGCAGGATTTGAGCATCATCCATGAGAAAATGCCGCCGCATACGGCAGAAACGCGCCATTACCACGAGAAGTCCCAGCAGTTCTTCTTTGTGCTTGAGGGGACGGCGACGATAGAGATTGCGGGAGAGACCTTTAAGCTGGAAGCGCATGAAGGGATCCGCGTTGCCCCGCATACTCCGCATCAGATGTTCAACCAATCGGATCGAGACATTCAGTTTCTCGTCATCTCGGAGCCTACAACCAGGGGAGACAGATATCCTTCCTAATCGTGTAAATAAACCGCCATTCGTACCTGACCGTACGGATGGCGGTTTTGCTTCATCAGGAGATCGAGCTGTACATTCTGGTTCCCCGAGGCTGGTCGCCATGTTCGTCCGGTTCAAGCGTGATGCCGATGGAGTCAAAAGCAAACGAATTTTCGGATATAGGCATGGCAAGTACACCGATACCTTTATCGTCAACCCGGAAGGTGCCTGCGCTGTCCTTTTGTCCGGCATGGTTCAGCCATACCTGGTAGACGGAGCTGTCCTTGGAGGCCGGCGCGCCAAAGACGTAGACGACAAATTGCTTGTTGCTTCCGTTATCGACAATACACGCAACGGCATAGGACGAAGCGACGTCATCGGATACCGGCTTTAAGGATATTAGCTGATTGATCTGGGAGGCGGAAACGGACAACGCTTGTTCGATAGGGATAACGGCCGGAGCGCTTCGGCTGCGGTACAGCTCCACATTCCATGCCGTGCCCGCAACCAATACGGCAAGTACGGCCGCGGCAGCAGCTCCCCAGGTCAGCTTCCGGAAGGAGGAACGCGCTGCCGGTCGCGGTTGAACGGAGACGAGCGCGGCGTTCATGACCTGCTGCTTCAAATCTGCCGGCGGTTCGATCAGCTCCATATCGGAAGGGAGAGAGTCCCACACGAGCCGAAGCTCTTCAAGCTCGGACTGGCAGGCCGGACAGCCTGGAAGATGCCGTTCGAAAGCTTTCTTTTCTTTATCGGAACAAGCACCCGAAATATAGTCAAGGGCATTATGGCAAACCGTCACATTTTGCTGCTTCATGATTGCTCTCCTTCGGCCACGAGATGCCTGCGTAATATTTTTAACGTCTGATGCAGACGGTTCTTAACCGTTCCGATTGGCTGGTTATATATCGCCGCAAGCTCGCTGATGCTGTAGCCTTGCCAATAGAAATGCTCTAGCAAATGGATCTGCTGGGCGGACAAATCGCGGTAAGCGCTGCGGATCTGGTCCTTCATTTCGCTGTGAACGGCAGCCGTTTCCGGCGTGGCGGAAGCTTCGTCCGGGATTTTAGCCAGCTGCTCCGGTTCGACCTGCACGAGAGGGGCCGTGTCTCTCCGTCTTTTGCGCAGCCAGTCGGTCGTAATATTGCGGGTAATGGTCAGCAGCCAGCTGGAGAATCTGCCTTGCTCGGGATCATAGACGGATTTGGTTGTCCATAATCGCATAAATACGGCCTGGACGATTTCTTTCGCGACATTCTCGTCCTTCAGCGTCTTCCAGGCGAAGGAATACACGAGAGACGAGTAACGGTCATATAAAACGGAAAGCGCCTCGCTCTGCTTGCTCTGAATGAGCAGCATCAATTGATGATCCGTAAGCTCCCGCATACAATGGTACCTCCAAGGATAATGTAATTCTATTCTACCAAGTGTTTAAAGCCGCGCAATAATAAAGTAGAACAGGGATAACCGATTTCGGTTATCCCTTCATTTATTTTAATTATCCGAGACGCTAATCGCGGCTTGCATGCCCGGATGCGGCATACAGTGATAGGCGAACTCGCCTGCTTTATCAAAGGTAACGGTTTTAGCTTCATTCTCCGCCAGCAGCCCGGTGTCGAAAGAACTGTCGTCGGCGGTTGCGCTATGCTTGATTTCATCCTTATTAATAAATTTGACGCTGTCTCCCGGCTTTATTTCGAGCTTGGCGGGGGAGAAGGCGAAATTCGAAATCTCAACCACATATTCCTTGCCGCCATCGTCTGCGCCCGATGCTGCAGCGGCAGGCGGGCTTTTTGGATGATCCTCGCTGGCAGCAGGAGATGTCTTCGACTCATCATCATCGTTAGCACGCCCGCCATGATGATCATCATGGGAGGGAGCTGGCGAAGGTTTTGGCGTTGCCGTCGCCATTGCCGTTGGTTGAGGTGTGGCTGTTGCCGATGCTTCCGGAGCGACGGACGGCGACGATGATTCCGAAGGCGCGGCTGTTTCATGCTCCATATGCTCATGCTCTTCGCTTGTCATGGAAGCTTCAGGTGAAGGGCTTGGCGTCACCGTCGCTGCCTCTTGCGACGGAGGGGGAGCGGAGGCTGCCTTGTCGGATGAGCTGCCGCATGCCGCAAGCAGAAAGACAAAAAGTAGTCCGGACAGCAGGAGCAGCAGACTTCTCCCGGCTAAGAACTTCATGGCATATCCCTCATTTCACAATAATCTGACCGGTCATAAACGATTTGTGCAGCTCGCAAAAATAATTGTAGGTGCCCGGTTTATCAAGGGTAATCGTGTAGGACTCGCCTGTTTTGAGCACGGGAACCTTAAAGCTGCCGTCAACGGCTACCGCGTTATGCTCCATCTCGTCATAGTTGGTGAAGGTGATTTTGGAGCCGGCTTCAACGGTAAGAGGCTCGGTGCCGAAAGAGAATTGTTTTATGTCAATCCGGTAGGTTTTGGCTTCCGGGGTTATGCCTTTGAAGGTAGACGGATTAATAACAAACCATACCTGATTTACGCTTTGGCCAAGCACATCACCCGCTTGCGTATCCTTGATAAAGTAGTAGAGCGGGTAGCCTTTGTAAGTCCATTGCTTCGTGCCGTCGGCACGGATAATGCTCGAGAAATCGGCTTTATTCAGGAAGGCGGGAATTTGCAGCTCATCGGAAGTGAACACAGGCCAATTGACGAGGCATTGTCCTCCGCATGCATTGATATTCTCGGCATCTTTGGTGAAATAGTACAAGGTCATGCCGTTATTGTCGGCCAGATAAGTACCCAGCTTTTGGGAGCTTCGCAGCTCAATCCTTTTCCCGTGTGGTAGCGCCGCGGTTTGCGGGAGCACGCCTGTCTCCTGGAGGCTCGCAAAGAAGGATTGCCCCTGCGGTGTTTGCACGCTTAAGGCCTCGATAAGCGCTGTCGCAAGATGAGCGTTGGTTAACGGGCTTGCTGCCGCAATGGATGCCATGCCTTTGGATGCGGCAAAGGTTAACGTATCCGCGTAAGCGAATTCGGATCCGGAACGGAAGCCGATATTTTCGAGAAGCACCTTGTACAGCTGTTGGGAGCTGACGGGATCGTTCGGATGGAAGGTGCCGTCCGGATTGCCGGCCCAGCCCAGTTCAGGATGCTGTTTCAAGTAAGCAAGGATGGGAGCGTTGAATTGGCCTGCTTTGTCTGCGTCTCTAAAAGAAGATGTGCCCATGCTCGCCATGGCTTCCTTTAAATGGCCGTTCAGGCGCAAGGAAATGATGGCCGCTTGCATGCGCGTCGTTCGTTTGGCGAGGTAAGCTTCGTTTACGCCGCTGCCGTCGCCCAGCAAGAGTCCCAGCTTCGCAGCGGATTCCGCGTCGGTTGTTACGGAAGCGGGCTGCGGCTCCGCAGCCGATGCTCCAATGACAGAAGACAGCAGACCCGTTAAAAGTACGGCGGCAAACATAAACATCGTTAATTTTTTGGTAGTCATGAATCATCCTCCTTAAAGAATAATGGTTTCTTATAGGAGGTAACGAAGGAAATGAAATAGCGGTTTGAGGGAATTTGAAATTTTTTTTCGGGGGTATGAAAAAGGGAAGGTCCATGCGAGTGGACATGGACCCTTCGTATCTCGTTATTAATGGTTGCTATGCGGAATATCGCATTTGTTCTGAATGAACCGGATCTGATTCTCGAGCCGGTTCATTTCTTCCTGCTGCTCGGCTGTGGATGCGGATCCGTTTCTTAACGAGTCAAGCTGAGCGATAAGATTCGGCAAATCGGAAGAAGCATTCGCGCAATCATAGCTGCTGTTCAAATCTGTAGTCATGGCTGTAATCACTCTCCCTCTGTATGGTAGTTACGATTGTCCGCCAGTTAGTATGATCCGGATCGGCAATTATGATGCGAACTTGTGACAAAATTAGCATATTTGATTCCGGTCGTACATACCTGTATAGAAAGCATTTGCATCACTAATAGGAGGCGGTATCGTTTGGCACAGGAGTATGCCTATATGGCCGTATGGCTTCTGGGCTTGTTTGGCATCGTGGGTACGGTAATCGCTTGTGTGGCAAAGTTTGTCGTTAAAGATTCCTTATCTTATGATCAAACGCATGTATGGCGTAGAAAACTGCCTCCCGAAACGAAGAAAAAAGAATAAGAAAAAATCGGCTGTCCGCGATTGCGGCAGCCGATTTTCTGGTTTTAGAAGGTTGGCAGATTGTCGAGATTATTGTCCTTGCGGCCATCCGCGTTTGAACGAAGATGCTCTTCGTGGTCACGGCCTTTAAAAACGTTTAATCCCGCAATTTCATTATTTTTAACCATCGATTGAGCGGTTTTATAATCGACGACCCGGCCAGAGGTTAATTGCAGCTCCACGATATCGCCGTCTCCGTTCTTGCGTACGGCTACTACTTCTTCTTGTGTTTGATCCATATTATCATCCTCCCGATGATAGTATGGATCAAACTGGACGAATACATGCATACGCCTGTTGGCTTAAGCATTAAATTTTTGACCGGACTCCGCCCACCTGCATAAGCTATACCTAGAGCGGATGTCTGCAGCGCCAGTAGCGCGGTGGATATCTGCTTGTTAGGTTTTAATCTCGTATACGGCAAGCTGCTCGACGAAGCGCATTTTCCCCGTATGGCCGACGAACTCCTCCATATTGTCGTTATAGTGCATCAGCCACACCTTCTCCTGGATGTCCTCAGGCAGCGTCAGCAGCTCGTCCAGACTCGCATGAACGACTCCCGGGGAGATCAGTTGGCAGTCATGAAAGATCGTTGTTACCCCGTTTGCGATTAATTCCTTCAGCAGTCCGCCGTCAAACTTCATATCCGCGGAATAGAAAAAGGTCTCGTTAAAGAGGAAAGAGTAGCTCAGCTTGCCCGCAATATGCTCCGTCCGGATCAGCTTCACGCGAATCCCGGGGTGGATTTCGCGGGACTCGCCTTCCTTTATAGGACGAACGTCAAAGAAATCGGAAAGCGCGTTAAGCGGCTCTTGTGTCAGTCCCCCGCGAAGCGTCTGCTCCCATAATGGCTCAACCAGCGTGTCGGCGATATACAGGACGGGCTTTTTGCCGTAACGGAACATCATTTGAAACGCGTATTCCTCCAGCCCTCCGACATGGTCGCCATGCATATGGCTGATCAGCACCGCATCGAGATCGTCAAACGAGTAGCCGGCATCGTGAAGCGACCGGGGCAGCGTGATCCCGCAGTCGACAAGCAGTTTGAAGCCATCAACCCCAATCAATCCATTATTGTTCGAATATTTTTTCGCGAAAGCACCGCCGGTGCCAAGCATTTGAATGCGCAAGCTTAGATCGCCTCCCCTTACATGGTTGTCTCCACTTTACCAAATAAAGCAAGATGTTGACAAACAACAGATGCATAATGCCCTCAGCCTACATATAATGCAGAAGCAAAAACGGCGGGGGGATTGAACGAAGATGAGTGCAGCAGCGGCAAAGGGCAAAGGCAAAGTTGCGAAGAAGAAAAAGTCGTCCAGTGAGAGGAAGCAATACCATTACAAGCTCGTATTGTCTGACACTTGCGCGGTGTGCAAAACGCCGTGCGAGCGTGGGATGCGCTATTGGAAGCGAATGCAGGAGCCCGGAGCGGTAGGGAAGGGCGTGCCTTGCGTCTTGACCCGCACTTACAGCTAACCGCGGGCAAATACGTTAGTATTTCCTGGGCAAGCGCATGATTCAACAGCTTTTGACAAGTTCAGCCTAGAACGGCTGTGCTTAAAAACTTTTATTGCCGGGCGCAACTTTGGGCCAAAACCCGAGTATAACCAAACATCCAGACAAACCGGATGGAGGGGGGGAACAGCAATGAAAGTCGGATTCAAAAAAGTAGCTATTCTGCTCGCTATTTTGTCGGTATTCGGAGGTACACTCATTTTTGCCGATTCAGCATCCCAGAAAGTACGCGTTATCGTAAACGGCAGTGAGCTGGATGACGGCGGCATTATTGTGGACGGCAAAACCTACTTGCCTCTTCGACAGATGGTAAACAGCCTGAATGCGTTAGTTGACTGGGATAATCAGAGCAAGAAAGCGACAATTAACAAGCCTAACGTCCATATGATCTTGTTCCAGGATAAGGTGATCTTTGGCAATGTGGACAAAGGCAACAAATATACGTTTAATGTCTTCTCCCAAATCGACAACCTTAAGACAGACATCTCTGCTGTAAAAGTGTCGATTACGGACCCCTATGGCACAGAGAAGGTCATTCAATCCCAGAATGTAAGCATCACGAAGGATAACTTCTGGTACCGGACGGAGGATATCAAGTATAACTTCGAGTACGCCGGCAAATACGCGGTTCGGTTCTATTTAAAAACATCGGCCTCGGATGACTGGACGGTTGTATCGGAGAAGCTGATCACCTCCCAGTAAACAAGGATCGATAGGAGGACGCTCTGTGCTGCGGCAGGGCGTCTTTTGTTTGACCGGCGTTCCTCCGCATGGTACGATACGTAAGTATGTATAAATAACTGAAATGGGGTAATTCCATGAGCGAGCATCAACATCAGCACGGCGAAGACTGCGGCTGCGGACATGATCATGAACATGATGAGCATGTGTTCATCGTGACAGACGACGAAGGCCAAGAGCGTGAAATGGTCATGGTCTATACATTTGAATCGGAGAATAACGTTTATGCTGTATTGCTGGATCGCAACGATCCGGAGGCTGACGGCGTGATCTTCCGTATTGAAGAAGAGAACGACGAAGCATTCCTCGTTGGTATCGAAGACGATGCGGAATGGGATCGCGTAACGGCGATCTACGAGGAAATCGCGCGTACCGAGAACGAGAACAAAGAAGGTTAATGACCGAAAACACCCGTCTGATCCAAACGGCTTTCAGCCCGGATCGACGGGTGTTTTTTATTTGCGAGGATTATAATAAATCGTACGGCCGTTAAACATCGTAAGCTCGGCAAGCAGCTGCTTCGCTAAATACTTGCATAGCTCGTTAGCCTTTGCCTTGTCGCCATGAGTGGACCCGTCGGGAAGGACGACTTGAATCGTGGAAGGGCCTTCCGCTCCATTGCCAAACACAATATATTTGTATCCGGGATTGGTGCCTTGCAAGTAAAACCATCGGTCATCCTGCTTCGTTTCGATTGTATACGGAAAAGCCGCTCCCGCATAATCCCATTCGAGCTGCGAGCCGGTTAAAGCGGTCTGATCCCGGTAACGCAATAGCTTTTCCTTCAGTTCGTCAAGCGGAAGTTCACTAACGGCAGATCCTTGAACAAGCTTAATAAATGCGCTTTGACTCATTCGTCCCACCCCCATCTCATCATAGCATGGCGCTCTGTGGATTTACAATAAGTGGAATCATGCGAAAAAAGCCAACGGCATCGCTTTAAAGCTCTGCTGTTGGCTTTTCGTTTAGAAGATCGCGTTTTCTTCCACAATGACCTTAACGAATTGAATGCTGCGGTCCTCCGGCCCTTTAACGGGCAGGCCAACCTCAACATGGTCCACGATATAGTCGATGTTCTTCTGCGAGATGACTTCGCCCGGCAGTAGAATCGGAATGCCCGGCGGGTAGACGTAAATAAATTCGGCGATAATCCGTCCCGCGGATTCCTTGAACGGCACGATCTCGGTCTCGCCGTAGAAAGCGTCGCGCGGCGTCAGGGAAAGCTGCGGGATTTCCGGGATTTTTACGACAAGCTCGCGGGCTTCCGCGCCTTCATGGTAGGTCTCGGACAAACCGCGGAGCGCATGCAGCAATTTATCGACCGACTCCGAGGTATCTCCAGGCGTCACAAGGCAAAGAATGTTATACATGTCGCTCATCTCGATCTCTACGTTGTAGTGATCGCGGAGCCAGTTCTCAACCTCGTAGCCGGTTACGCCAAGATGGCGGACATGGACCGTAACTTTGGTCGGATCGTAATCGTAGGTTGCTTCGTCGCCCAGAATCTCTTCGCCAAAGCAATAAAGGCCGGGGATCTGATTGATCTGTTCACGGGCATATTGGGCAAGTTCAATCGCGCGCTCCGCGATTTCGTGGCCGTTCATCGCCAGATTGCGCCGCGAAGTGTCCAGCGATGCGAGCAAAATATAGGATGTCGAAGTTGTCGTCAGCATACTCAGAATCGTCTGGATGCGGAACGGGTTGATCCGGCCTTTGCGTACGTTCAACACCGAGCTTTGCGTCATGGAGCCGCCAAGCTTATGCACGCTTGTGGCTGCCATGTCGGCACCGGCCTGCATGGCGGACATCGGAAGCTTCTCGTGGAAATGAATCAGTACGCCATGCGCTTCGTCTACAAGAACCGGAATGTCGTAGCTGTGAACGAGATCCACGATTTCCTTCAGGTTCGCGCAAATGCCGAAGTAGGTCGGATTAATGACCAGAACGGCTTTGGCATCCGGATGGCGGTCAAGCGCGCGCTTCACCGAACGGGTCGTTATGCCGTGGTCGATCCCCAGATTCGAATCGCGCGCGGGCGAGATGAATACGGGACGCGCGCCGGCGAAAATAATAGCGGCCATGACCGACTTATGGATGTTGCGCGGCACGATAATTTTGTCGCCCGGGCTGCAGACGGTCAGAATCATCGTAATAATCGCGCCGCTCGTGCCTTGTACGGAGAAGTACGTGTAATCTGCGCCAAACGCATCGGCGGCAAGCTTTTGCGCTTCTTCAATAACGCCGGTTGGCTGATGCAAGTCATCAAGCGGAGCTATATTTATAAGATCGATCGACAAGGCGTTGTCGCCGATAAATTCGCGAAACTCAGTATCGCTGCCGAGACCTTTCTTATGCCCCGGAATATGAAATTGTACCGGATCGTTCTCCGCATGGCGGCGGAGTGCGCTGAAGAGCGGGGTTTTGTTATGATCCATCGCTTTCGTCCCTGCCTTTCGACTGTCGTCAAATGTCTATTGTACAAACAAAGTTGAGTATAGCAAAAACAAGTCGGAATGCAAGCAACAATTTTACTGATGAAGACGGGCATTCCGAAGCTGGACTAGTATTGTTCTCCATTTGTTCATAACTATGGCCAGCTTGATATGTTACGATAAGGGATGGGGTGAAGACAAAATGCGAGATAAACGACTTCTAATAGTAATGGCTATTCTAATGACCACCTTCATTGGGTTCGGGATTATTATTCCTGTTATGCCTGAAATGATTAAAGCCGTAAGCCCGGGTAACGCCGAGCATCATACGGGTTTAATGCTCGCGCTCTACTCGGCCGTGTCGTTCATACTCTCTCCATATTGGGGAGGCTTATCCGACCGGATTGGCCGGAGGCCGATTATTATCATTGGCGTGACCGGTTTCGCAATCAGCTTTTTCTTGTTTGGCTTATCCTCCGACAATTTGACCATGATGTATCTTTCCCGTATTCTCGGGGGCTTGTTCTCCGGAGCGGTCACGTCGGTTATTGTTGCTTACGTAGCGGATATTACGCCGCCTGAGCAGCGTACGAAAGGAATGGGGCTTGTCGGCATGTCGATTGGCTTCGGCTTTACGATTGGTCCCGGCGTAGGCGGTCTGCTCAGTCAGGTTTCGCTCGAAGCGCCTTTTTACGCCGCCTCGATCATGGCGTTAATTACTTTGTTTTTTGCGATAACCAAGCTGAAGGAATCGCTGCCGCCCGAGAAACGAAGAGCCGCGGGCGAGAAGCGGGAATCGCGCTGGTCCGCCTTTACCGGGCCGCTTAAGTTTCTTTACGTTCTTGCGTTCTTCGTTACGTTTACGCTCGCGGGCATGGAGGCAACGCTGCAGTTCTTCGGCATTCAGCGCTTTGACGTAACGCCGGTTCAGGTAGGCATGCTGTTCTTCGTATGCGGCTTTGTCGGCGCGCTTGTGCAAGGCGGAGTGGTGCGGCGCAGAATCAAGCGCGGACAGGAGCCTCAATACATCGCGCTTGGGTTGATCATCTCGGCAATAGGCTTCTTCCTGCTGCTGGCGGCCCATTCCTTATGGTGGGCTACCTTGTCGCTTGCCGTATTCGGCATCGGCAACTCGTTGATCCGTCCGTGCGTAACCTCGTTAATTACCCAGAAGACGCAGGTGGGACAAGGCGTTGCATCCGGCCTCAGCTCTTCGATGGACAGTCTTGGACGTATTCTCGGACCGCTTGTTGGTTCATTCTTGTTTACGGTCGATTTGCGCCTGCCGTACGTTTCCGGCGGCATTCTGTGTCTCTTGGCACTGATCCTGCTCGTGCAATTCCGCAGAATGGACAGCTCGGCAGGTACAACTGCAGCGCAGGAATAAGGAATGGGGCTTAGCCTGCTTCTCATGAATACATGAGAAGCAGGCTTTTTTGTTTTTTCCAGAGAATGGCATGTACCAAGCCTGCATATAAATGAGGTAGAGCAAAAAGAGGTGAAAGGAAGAATGGGGATACTGTCTTGGCGCAGGTGGGCGGCCATCATATTGGGGAGCCTGCTGATATCGGTCGGGATTAATTTTTTTCTTGTACCATTGATGATTTTGGATGGTGGACTTATTGGGATCGCTCTCATCGTCAATTATCTGCTTCACATGCAAGTAGGGCTGACCATGCTGATATGCAGTATCCCGATTTTTGCCCTGGTCTGGTTTCAAAACCGGAGTATGATCTACCAGAGCCTGAACGGCCTGCTGTTATCCAGCTACGTCATCGATTTGCTCAGCCCTTACCGCTTCCATTTTCTCTATTACATTGAATGGACACCTTTTACGCGCGCGGTGCTTGGCGGCTTTTGCATCGGGACAGGCCTTGGAATCATGCTTAGGAACGGTACATCCACCGGAGGGACGGACCTGCTGGCCCATTTTTTGTCCCGTTATATTCCGCTAAACGTTGGGGTGATTATTTTTTTAACCGATTTTTTGATCATCGGGACGGGGGCTCTTCTTCTGCCCGAGGATACGTTTGTGCTATCCCTCATCACGGTTGCGGCAGGGGGAGTGGCGACAAGCCTTTGCACGTGGAATTTGCCGCATAATCATCAGTTCAAGCATCATTAAAAAAGCCGAAGTCATCGCGGGAAGCCGCTCTCTTGGAAGAGGGGAGTTTCCTGCCATGCCTTCGGCTTTTTCATTCTATTCCTTTACGGAGTTAACCCTTTCATGATAAAAGCGATCGTCGCTTCGCGTTCCTGCTCGTCATTCCAGCTGCTGCCTTCCCGTTTGCCGTATAACGTCCGGACCGCGGCATAACCGATAAGGGAGGAGACGGTAAGTCTGATTATCGTGTAAGGGGACCAGTCCACAAGACTTCCTTCTTCCTGGAACCTGCGGATATTCGGCGTGACCTTCTCGAATACCTTCGCGAGAATCAGCTTCTCGAATTGCTCCTGCAGCTCGGGATGAAACGGAATCTCTTGGATAAAAATTTTCAGCACGTTTAAATGCTTCTCAAGAAACGCCAGCCGGTTCTCGAGAATCGCGCGCAGCATCTGGTCGTAGCTGTCGTATTTGCCGTCCAGCACTTTATAAAATTCCCTCATGACAAACGGCGCGACAAGCTTTGCCATCACCGGTGCCACGATGGAGACGAGCAATTCTTTTTTTGTTTTGTAATGCCGGAAAATCGTGCCTTCCGCAACCCCTGCACGTTGCGCGATTTCGCTCGTGGACGAAGCGGCAAAGCCTTTCTCCGCGAATATCTCGGAAGCAGCCCTGACGATTTTCAGCTGCTTATCGGTCATCGATTTCTCGTCGCCAAGCTTATTCAGCTCATCCAGCCATTCTTCAATCGGCTCGCTCATGCCAGACACTCCCTTTTTGCCCATTCCCGTCATTATAGCAGAAAAAGAAGGAATCCTACATGCGGCGGTGCTTCTTCAACGCCATTACGTTCAAAAGCGCGAACAGGACCGACAAGCCGGCCAGCACGTAAATGTCCAGCTGGATATCGGCAAGGCCGTCCCCGCGGATCATAATCCCCCGCATGGCATCCGCTCCGTAGTAGAGCGGCATGATGAAGCTGAGCTTTTGCAATGCCGGATTCATGGCATCGAGATTAAACAATCCGGAGAAGAATGCCTGAGGCACGATAATAATCGGAATGAACTGGATAATCTGAAATTCGCTGCTCGCAAACGAGGACAGCAGGGTGCCAAGCGTTAATGCGGTTAAGGACAGCAGCAGATTAATCAGCAGCATATGGACGATATGGCCGGCCATCGACATGCCAAGCACCTGAACGGAGAACCAGGCGATCAGCGAAGCCTGGAGCAGCGTGAAGATGCCAAAACCAGCCAAGTAGCCCAATACAATCTCCGATCTGCGGATTGGGGTCGCCAGCAATCTTTCCAGCGTGCCGCTTGTTCGTTCGCGAAGGAAGGATACTCCCGCGAGCAGGAAGACAAAAAAGAAAGAAAAGAAGCCGATCAGCACGGGGCCAAATGAATCAAAGGAGGCCATATTTGGTCCCCCGTACAGATAGTGAACCGCTGGAGCAAGCTCCTGAACATTGCCCTGAAGCGCTTTTTGCATGATTAACTGCGTACTGCGGCTTACCGACGGATCGCTGCCTTCCAGCGTAATATCCGGTTTGCCGTCTTTGATCTGCACATAAGCGTCCAGCTCTCCGCTATGAAGGGCTTTATCTGCTGCTTCGACGGTATCGTAGACGGTAATGCTGGCATTCTGTTCCTCCAGCTTTTCAGCGAATGCGGCTGAGGGACCGGTTAATCCTATCTCCGGCGATACGGTTCTTCCGTCGAATACAAGCTTCGTTAAGCTAAGAATGAGCAGAGGGGCGAGGAACAGCAAGGCCAACGTCCTTTTGTCCCGGACGAATTGCCGGATAATGCGCACAACCAGCGCTCGTATTCTCATGCTTGCTCCTCCTTCCGGCTGCCAAGGGCGATAAACGCTTCTTCAATCGTGTGGACACCGGCATGCCTGATAATGGCTTCGGGCGTATCGAGCGCGATTAATTTCCCGTCCCGGATCAGGGCCAGCCGGTCGCATTTCTCGGCTTCGTCCATGACGTGAGTAGTGACGATAATCGTTACGCCTTGCTGCGTCAAGGCACGCAGCTCATTCCAGATAGCTTGCCGGAGAACGGGATCGATGCCAACCGTCGGCTCGTCAAGCACAAGCAGCTGAGGCTCGTGCAACAGAGCAATAGCAAGCGATAAACGGCGCTTCATGCCGCCGGAATAAGCGTTTGCCGGTTTATCCAGATGGTCGGTCAAATTTACCAACGCGGCAGCGGACTGGATACGGGAAGCAAGCGCTTTGCCGGACAGCCCGTAGAGGGAGCCGTAAAAGGCCATGTTTTCCTTGCCGGTCAGCTCCTGATAGAGGGCATCGGACTGTGCCATATAACCGAAGGTCTGCAGCATCTTGAGCTGAGGCATCGGTTCGCCGAACAATTCAACCTGACCGCCGTCTGCCCTGTCGATGCCTGTCACGAGCTTGATAAGCGTTGTTTTCCCGGAGCCTGAAGGACCAAGGAGTCCAAACAGTTCTCCGCGATTGACGTTAAGGGTAATGTCGTCCAATACCTTCCGATCCCCAAACCTCCTCATGATTCCGGAGAGGGCAATAGCAGGCTTTTCCGCTGATTTCGTCAATAGAAACACCTCTTTGAGTGGAGTGAGTGAATACTCACTTTCAGTATAAGTACGGTCGGATCAACTGTAAAGTGAGTACTTGCTCATTTTTGACTCCGCACTTGAATTAACAAGTTAGAGTCAGTCGAAAATACAATTCCAATTGACGATAAACCACCTCTAAACGCGGTCGATCATTTTGGGGAAGCTTCGATAGAGGTTATATCATACTGGACCTAAGTCGTAGACGCTCTCCGACCCGGGGCGAGAGTAAAATACCGTCTGGAGACGTTTTTACATTATTTTCAATGCAGGTATGCTTAGAAATGTCAAAAACACAAAAAAGAGAATTCCGAATAGGGAGAAGGAGTAGTTGTAATGAACAAGTTAACCGAATGGTCGTTCCGCAACAAGGCGGCCGTTATCCTGATCGTCGTTATGGCATTGACGGTTGGGGTCATCAGTTATTTGAAGCTGCCGATGGAGTTCCTGCCGGAAGCGGATAACCCGCAAGTCATGGTGACCGTAATCGGGCCTGGCATGGACGCCAAATCGATGGAGCAGCAAGTGACCAATCCGCTCGAAGAAGCGGTCATGTTCACGAAAGGCAAAACCGATATGTTCTCGACCTCGGGGAACGGTTACGCCCAGGTTAACGTTAATTTCGATTCCAATACGAATATGAAGGAAGCAAAAGCCGAAATCGAACGTTCGGTTGATCAAGTTCAGCTTCCGCAAGGCGTCATGAAGCCTTTTGTCGTCCAGTTTAATACGTCGATGATTCCGATCTCCTGGATCGTTGTTACCTTTGACGAAGGTCTTAGCGAGCAGGAGAAGGACGCGAAGCTCAAGCTGGTCAACACGGAATTGCAAAAGTCCGAAGGAGCGGGTCAGATCAGCGTAAACGGCAAGTCTACGCCATCGATCCACATTACTCCCGATACCGGTAAGCTTGCGCAAAAGGGACTTCCGGTTCAATCCCTTCTTGGCGTGCTCCAAGGACGCGGCGTTTCCGCTTCGATCGGCGAGCGCAATGTAGACGGCGCTGCCGGCAACATTAATGTATATGACGAAGTAACAAGCCTCGATACGCTTCGCAATCTTCCGGTTGCGCCTGGCGTGAAGCTGTCCGATGTCGCAAAGGTGGAGCAGGCGAAAGAGCAGGAGAGCATCAGCCGGATGAACGGCAAGGACGCGATTTTGTTCACGGTATCGAAGTCGGCGAATGCCAATGCCGTATCAACGGGCAAAAACGTGGAGAAGACGGTCGAGCGTCTGAACAAGGATGTAAAAGGCGTGGAAGCGGTTGTTCTGCTCAGCACGGCCGAATCGGTAACCCACTCGGTAAACAGCATGCTTCGCGAGGTGCTGATGGGTGCTTTGTTTGCAACCATTATCATTCTGCTCTTCATGCGCAACCTCCGCGCAACGGTCGTTACGATCGTATCGATTCCGTTGTCGCTTGGCATCACGCTGTACTTGCTCGATTTGTCCGGCGTCACTCTTAATATCATAACGCTTGGCGGTGTGGCCGTAGCGGTTGGGCGTCTCGTGGACGACAGCATCGTAGTAATCGAGAACATCTACCGCAGGCTGCAAAAGGAGCCGTTCTCGGTTACCGTCATTACCGATGCAACCAAGGAAGTCGCAACGGCGATTACCTCTTCGACACTGGTTACCGTAGCGGTATTCCTGCCGATGGGTCTGCTCCGCGGCTCCCTGCAGGCCTTCCTGCTGCCGTTTGCGCTGACCGTAGCTTATTCGCTTTTGTCCTCGCTGCTGGTTGCCTTAACGGTCGTGCCGCTGCTTAGCGCGATTCTGCTCCGCGGCACAAAGGAAAAGCCGCATAAGGGCTCGGATAAATTCGCATCGTTTATAGGCTGGAATCTAAAGCACAAATGGGTGACGCTTCTTATCGCCTTGCTGCTATTCGTAGGCTCCATCGGGTCTTACGCGATGATGCCGAAAGGCGCGCTTGATTCCTCCAGTGCGGAGAACCTGAACATTTCCCTGCAGTATCCGAGCGATACGCCGTCGGATAAGGTTGAGCAGGGCGGTACGCAGCTGGAGAGTTTCCTGAAGGACAGTAAAAGCGTGGAATGGGTAATTATGCAGCTAGGCAACAGCTCCGAGAATGCGCAATACGGTTCGGTGTCCTCGCCAACGCTGGTTACGTATATGGTGGATCTGAAGAAAGGCGTAGACGCCGAAGTATTCATGGATGAAGTGAAGAAGCAAAAAACGAACTTCAGCGATGCCGAGCTGTCCGTCAACGCGACCGATCTGATGATGGGCGGAGGAGGTTCCCAGGTCTTCATTGACGTGACGGGCGATGATCCGGAAAAACTGACGCAAACCGCGGATCAATTGATTGCCGCAATCAAGCCGGTTAAAGGCGTGCTCAAAGTTCAAAGCAACCAGGAAGAGAAAAAGCCGGTGTATACCTTCCAAGTGAACCCGGAAAAAGCAAAAGGCCAGGAAGTTTCGATGCAGCTGCAAAGCATTCTGAATCCGGTACCGGTAGGCAGCATCAAGGTAGACGGACGCGACACCTCTGTCGTTGTGCAGCCGGTTGTTAACCCGGATACCGAAGCGGCGCTTAAGGATCTAACCATTGCAACGGAATCCGGCGCGGTTCCGGTATCAAGCGTGGCGAAGCTGGTCCGTACGGAAGAACCAAGCTTGTATTACCACAAAGAAGGCAAGGTCTATGTACGGATTACCGCTGAAGCCGATCCCGAGAAGCTTTCGGTCGTTGGCAAGGATATTCAGAAGGCCGCGGATAAGCTCAAGCTTCCGGATGGCGTCGAACTGAAGGTTGGCGGCGCATCGGCAGACCAGGCAAGCGATTTCGCAGACATTGGCATGACCGCTCTTATATCGATTGGCATCGTGTACTTGATTATGGTGCTGACGTTCAAAACGCTGCGCGCTCCGCTCGCCATTATGTTCTCGCTGCCGCTTGCGGCGATTGGCGCAGTCGTAGGACTCTTGATCTCTGGCGTTACGCCTGACTTTACGGCAATGTTCGGCGCGTTGATGCTGATAGGCATCGTGGTGACGAACGCAATCGTTCTCATCGACAGAGTGAAGCAAAACGAAGAAACGATGTCGATCCGCGACGCGCTGGTTGAAGCGGCGACAACCCGGATGCGTCCGATCATCATGACGGCCGTTGCAACGATCTGCGCTATGCTTCCTCTCGTATTCGGGGCAAGCGAATCGGGCAGTATCGTATCGCAGAGCTTGGCGATCGTCGTGATCGGCGGTCTGGCGGCGGCAACGCTTCTGACGCTGATCGTTGTTCCTTGCATGTACGAATTGTTGTTCTTCCGCGCTTCCCGCAAGCAGCGCCGTGCCAAAGCGCAGGCCGCCAAAGCGGTTACAGCAGTATAATCTATAAAATCAAAAAAGCTGTGCGGAGTTCATTCCGCACAGCTTTTTCTTCTTCCCCCAGCCTTTGTTTCGGTTTTTGCTTTTGTTGTTCAGGTTACGAGCAAACGAAGCATGAAATGATTCTGGAGAAACGTAGTGGTCGCTTTTGCTCGGGGATTCCAACCTTGTACAATCTAATCGAAGGAATCCACGAGCAATGGCGATCGGAAGAACATTTCATGCGCAGTGTGCAAATAGTAACCTGATCCTCTTAAACCGAAGCGGCCAAACGATACAAAGGCATCAACGTTTCATAGGTGTCCTGAGCCAGCTTGTACAGCGCATCCCCATCGCGCAGAAGCGGGTCTCCGGCGGGAAGATGGCGGCCGATCAGAAGCTCGGCTTTTTGCACGTCGCGAAGCCGGGTAAGGGCGTTGATCCAATCCTGCTTGCCCATCTCGCTTACGGCCTTGGACTCCTTCTTCATATGGTCAAGCGAAATCACGTAATCCGAAGGAACCGCTCCAATCACCTCATCCAGATGGTTCAGATAAACGGAAGCGATCTTGGACTTATCCGGCGCTTCGTAAATAAGGGCAAACCACAGGAACAGATGGTCGTCGAACAAGCCAAGCTGGAAATGCGGATGCGCTTTGTAGCCGCGTTTGTTGTTGCAGATGGCTAGCCAGGTATCCTTAGGCGGATTTACGGTCCGGCGGGCATGCCTCGCGATATGCAGGAACATTTCGTCGCCTGCCTGCACGGCAATATCGCCGGCAAGCCTTTCGCCCAGATAACGGAACTTCGGGCGAATCCGTTCCTCAATGGCAGCCATGCGCTGCTCCAAGCCATCGATCAGAAACGTGTCAAAATCCTTTTGTTCAAAGCCCGTAAAGGTGCCGGTTGTTGGTGTTATAGTCATCTATTTGATCTCTCCTCGCGATAAAAACCGATAATTAAGCTTGATTATAGCACGTTTGTTCCTATATGCGCATCTTGGACATCTTTACGCGGAAGAACACTTGTTGTAAATTTATCTAAATATTCCAACAGCTTTGATCAAGGTCGAGCTTAAGCGATTGTTCATTTCAGAGAGGAAGTCCACCGCTGCGAGGCTTCCATGAACGCTTAAGACTCATCCTGCCTTGTGAGCTGCAAAGGCTGCCGATTCATTTAAGTCTTTGCCGGGATGACAATCCCGTTATCTATTAGAGAGCCGGCAGCGCTGCTGCCCCGGTTAACAAAGGGTGGTACCACGAGCACATTCGTCCCTTGCGAATGTGCTCTTTTTGTTTTTCCATCAACCAGTAGGAGTGAGGATCGATGCGTCAAAGCCAACTGTTATTGCCAACCTTGCGCGAAGCGCCTTCCGAAGCGGAATCGGTCAGCCACCGGCTAATGCTGCGCGCGGGCTTGATCAGGCAGCTTGCTGCCGGAATTTATACGTATTTGCCAACGGGCCGCAGGGTGCTGCGCAAGCTCGAGGCGATTATTCGGGAGGAGATGGACCATGCCGGCTGCCAGGAAGTATTTATGCCCGCGATGCAGCCCGCCGATCTATGGCGGCAGTCCGGCCGTTACGAGAAATACGGTCCCGAGCTGATGCGGCTGAAGGACAGGCACGACCGCGAGTTCGCGCTTGGTCCAACCCATGAGGAAGTCATAACGGATCTGGTTCGCGGGGAAATAAACTCGTACCGGCAGCTGCCGGTTACGTTATATCAGATCCAGACCAAATTCCGGGATGAGAAGAGACCGCGTTACGGCTTGCTTCGCGGCAGGGAATTTATGATGAAGGATGCCTACTCCTTCGATGCAGACTGGGATGGCCTTCATGCAAGCTACCAAAGGATGTATGACGCCTATCACCGGATATTCTCCCGATGCGGGCTTCATTTCCGTCCGGTGGAAGCGGATGCGGGGACCATCGGCGGAGAAGGCGGCACCCACGAATTTATGGCGCTTGCGGATATCGGCGAAGATACGATCGCAGCCTGCGACCGCTGTCAGTACGCGGCTAATCTCGAGAAAGCCGGATACAGGATCCCTGAAGGGGATATCCGTAGTACAGGTGACTCTGCCGCATACCCTGAGCCGGCGAAAATCCATACTCCGAATGTCAGAAAAATCGATGAGCTTGTTCAAGCGCTGGGGGCCTCCGCGGATAAGATGCTGAAGACGCTGCTGTTCCTTGCGGACGGCAAGCCTGTTGCGGTAATCGTCCGAGGCGATCATGAAGTCAACGAGATCAAGCTTGCGGGCTTGCTGCAGGCGGATAAGCTGGAGCTTGCCGACCAAGAAACGACGGAGAGTCTGACTGGCGCAGCCATTGGCTTTGCCGGACCAATCGGATTAAGCGTTCCTGTTATCCTCGATTACTCCGCCGCGGCTATCGGTTCAGTCATTGCCGGCGCAAATGTAACAGATTACCACTGGAAAAATGTCCGTCCAGGCGTACATTTTGAGATTACGATGCTGGGGGACGTGCGAAATGCCGCAATCGGGGATGGTTGCCCGAATTGCGCGGAAGGGAAGCTCCGGATGTCCCGGGGGATTGAGGTTGGGCAGGTATTCAAGCTTGGGACCAAGTACAGCGAGGCCATGCAGGCTAATTATCTTGACGCTGCGGGATCGGAGAAGCCCGTCATTATGGGATGCTACGGAATCGGGATATCCCGCGTTATGTCCGCGGTAGTAGAACAGCATCACGATGAGCAGGGAATTCGCTGGCCGCTTGAGCTGGCGCCTTACCAGGTCCATGTCGTGCCTGTGTCCGCCAAGGACGGGCTGCAGATGGATATAGCCGGCAAACTGTACGGCGACCTTAAATCTGCCGGTTTCGAAGTGCTGCTGGACGACAGAGACGAGCGCCCTGGCGTGAAGTTCAAGGACTCCGATCTGATCGGCGTTCCGATCCGGATCGTTGTCGGAAGACAAGCGGCTGACGGAGTGGTCGAACTGAGGTACAGGAACAGAGGAGAAGCCCAGCTGGTATCAACCGAGGAAGCGTTGGCGCTTGTCAGGGGCTATTTCGGTTCATAATAAACGAGAATAGGCGGTTAGGCATACCGATTGGACGGCTTGACTGCCCTTTTTTCGATTTGGACGTCCAATCCTTTAAAATTAGTCAATAATCCAAGTTGCCAGATCATAAGATGGAGTATAAGATAGAAGTAAGAACAAATTGTCAGACTATTTCGTCAAATGCTTGAAAGGAGGGATTGCCGTGAATAAGAGCTACGAAGTCGAATATTGCAATTTGGAGCTGCGTTTTGACCGCCGGCAAATCCAGAACCTCATCCGTGATCTCATTCAGGAAGGGTACTCCTTGTATTGGAGCGAGACGGAGGGGCAGTTCCTCATTTCAATTCGAACAGGTCGTAAGCTCGTGAAGTTAAGGTTTCAGCGGATGAAGAACCGTTACAAGATCGTTGGGGATTACACCATTAAAGACGAGAAGCTGTCGGAGTTGCTTGAAAAGCTTATTAATGACACACGTGGACATGCGATAGTCAAGCGGATCAAAGATCGTCAGATCGTCATTGAGAACATCATGTTTGGTGAAATAATACGACTTGTGGAGGTGTCCGGAATGGAACATCGGATTATTTATCAAAAGAAGCCATTCGTAACTATAGAGGAAATGATTAAAGCTTTCCAATCCAAGCGTGCCGAGGAACGCGCGGCGGTGCTCCGTTATGAACTGGATTACGAGCTGACGGTGCTGTTCGACGCTCTCCAGGAGAACAACGAGGAGGTTATCGCCGAGTCGAAGGAAAAGCTGGCGCTGCTTCGTTCGGAGATGCTGCAGCTGGAGCTTTGAGATATCATTGATAGATTTTTTTCGGAAAACGAATCAACGGATGGTTCCTGGAGAATCATTTGATTGATTCGTTTTTTTGTGCGCGCCGGATTTCTCATATTCTGGTTAGCATTTCTTCGCAATATAAGGTAAACTTTCTAAAGCGGTCAGGAAAACTAATGGACGAATGCCGACAAATTCCGCGCAAATGGTTTTCATCTCCTTGCAAAAGGAGTAATATAAGACTATTGAAGACCACCATATTATAAAGAAAAGGATGGAAGAACCAAATGGCTAAACAGCAAATCGGCGTTATCGGCCTCGCAGTTATGGGTAAAAACCTTGCCCTGAACATTGAGAGCAGAGGTTTCACGGTATCGGTGTACAACCGTTCCCGTGAGAAAACAGATGAATTGATCAAAGAATCCGCAGGCAAAAACCTTGTTCCTGCATACACAATTGAAGAGTTCGTGCAATCGCTCGAATCTCCTCGCAAAATTCTGATCATGGTACAAGCCGGCGCAGGTACTGACGCAACCATCGACGCTCTTGTTCCGCATCTGGACAAAGGCGACATTATCATCGACGGCGGCAACGCTTATTTCCCAGACACGGTTCGCCGCAGCAAAGCTCTTGAAGAGCAAGGCATCCGCTTCATCGGTACCGGCGTATCCGGCGGCGAAGAAGGCGCCCTGAAAGGTCCTTCGATCATGCCGGGCGGCCAAGAATCGGCATACAAGCTGGTTGAGCCTATCCTTACAGCTATCTCGGCAAAAGTCGGCGACGACGCTTGCTGCACATATATCGGTCCGGACGGTGCGGGCCACTATGTAAAAATGGTTCACAACGGCATTGAGTACGGCGACATGCAGCTCATCTGCGAAGCTTACGACCTGCTGAAAAACACGCTGGACCTTAACGCTGAAGAGCTTCACAGCATCTTCACGGAGTGGAACAAAGGCGAGCTCGACTCCTACCTGATCGAGATTACGGCCGACATCTTCTCCAAATACGACCCAGAGACTGGCAAGCCTATGGTTGACGTTATCCTTGACTCCGCCGGCCAAAAAGGTACCGGCAAATGGACAAGCCAAAGCTCCCTCGACCTTGGCGTGCCGCTGTCGATCATCACGGAATCCGTATTTACCCGCTTCCTGTCCGCTATGAAAGACGAGCGCATCGCAGCTAGCAAAGTACTGAACGGTCCTGAGAAAAAACCTTTCGAAGGCGACAAAGTAGCATTCATCGAATCCGTCCGCAAAGCGCTCTTCGCTTCGAAAATCTGCTCGTACGCACAAGGCTTCGCGCAAATGCGCGCAGCATCCGAAGAATACGACTGGAACCTTCGCTATGGCGACATCGCTAAGATCTTCCGCGCAGGCTGCATCATCCGCGCGCGCTTCCTGCAAAACATCATGGACGCTTATGACCGCGATCCTAACCTGAGCAACCTGCTTCTTGACCCTTACTTCCAAGGTGTCGTTGATTCGTACCAAGGCGCATGGCGCGAAGTGGTTGGCACAGCCGTAGCTAACGGCGTACCGGTGCCTGCATTCGCAAGCGCTTTGTCGTACTTCGACAGCTACCGTTCAGAGCGTCTGCCTGCTAACCTCTTGCAAGCGCAACGCGACTACTTCGGTGCGCATACCTTCAAACGTCTGGACAAAGAAGGCACGTTCCATTTCAACTGGATGAATTCCTAATCCGGTTTGATTATTTTAGCCCGTATGAAGCTTCGATGAGGCAATTCCGCAGGCGGGTAGCCTCCTGCTCGGAGTAATGCTTGCGGCGGATCAGCAGCATGGAAGCTTCGGCGAAATAATGAAAGTTTTTCAATAAGCGTGGCTGCGAAAGGTCCCTGAGTGCAGGGTCCCCGTCAGCCACCTTTTTTTTAATATATTCAAGCATCCAGACGACGTCCTCGCGGCAAAGCGGGTGATCGGGACTCAGTATTCGGTCGATTCTTTCGCTGGTCAGGCGGCTGTCGGGCAAATGCGATTCATTGGTCATGCCTTTTCACTCCTATTTATGAAATATGCATCATTATCATCCATACGGCATATGCAACTTTTTTATACCCTATTCCAGATAAAAAATGATATGATGTTGTGGAAAAGCATGCATGTAGGGGAAAAGAAGATAGGGGAGTTCTTGCATTGAAGCAACGCACAAGCAAAATTGTATTGGTAGGCTTTATGGGAACGGGCAAATCCACCGTCAGCCGTTTGCTTGCAGAGCAGCTTGGCTGGTCCCGTTATGATTCGGATGAAGTGATCGTGGAGCGCGAAGGGACGATCTCGAAGCTGTTCGAGACCCTCGGCGAAGCAGGCTTCCGCGATATCGAAAGCAACGTGCTCGCATCGCTATTGGAAGCGGAGGAAAGCGCCGTTATAGCGACCGGCGGCGGCTGCGTGCTGATGGAGCGGAACCGGGAAGCCATGCTGAAGCACGGCTTCGTAGTCGCGCTTACGGCAGACGCGGAGCATATTATCGACCGGGTGAAGTCCGATACGGCCCGTCCGCTGCTGCAGGGCGACATTGCAGCTAACGTTCACCGGATTATGGAGCAGCGTAAGAACGCTTACGATTTTGCGCATCTCCGTTTGGATACAACGTCATTAACGCCGCAGGAAGCGGCCGAAATGATATTGAAGGCATGGCAGGAGAAATAACGAACGACTCTAATAAAAAGGAGAATTGCTGCATAATGGACGTAATTGTTACACCTACTCCAACACTCCAAGGGGAAATTCAAGCGCTTTCCTCAAAAAACTATACGACTCGCTACCTGCTTGTCGCTGCGCTTGCGGATGGGACAAGCACGATCTACTATCCGGCCCACAGCGAAGACAGCGACGCGATGCGCCGTTGCATCCGCGATTTGGGCGCGATCGTGGAAGAGGACGACGAGAAAATCGTCATTACGGGCTTTGGCAAAAATCCGAAGGCCGTGGATCAACTGGATGTAGGCAATGCCGGCGCGGTTCTGCGTTTCCTGATGGCTATTGCCTCGCTGTGCCCGGATGTTACTTTCATTAACCGCTATCCGGATTCCTTGGGCAAACGCCCGCATAACGATCTGATCGAGGCGCTGGGCCAAATGGGCGTAAAGATTGAACATAACGAAGGCAAGCTGCCGATCCGCATCCAAGGCGGAGCGCCAAAAGGCGGCAAAATCCAGGTGTCCGGCAATGTCAGCTCGCAATTTTTGAGCGCGCTTTTGTTCCTTACACCGCTTCTCCCGGAAGACAGCGAGATCGAAGTGCTGCATGATCTGAAATCGAAGGTTGTTGTGGGTCAGACGCTTGAAGTGCTTGAGCAGGCAGGCATCGTGATCCATGCAAGCGAAGATCTCATGCACTATCGCGTACCTGGCAACCAGAAATACGAAGCAAAGAAATACGTCGTTCAAGGCGATTACCCGGGTTCGGCGGCGATTCTTGCCGCGGCTGCGGTAACGAATTCGGACGTCATCGTTCACCGTCTGGCCGAGAACAGCAAGCAAGGCGAACGCGCGGTTGTTGACGTGCTTCGCATGATGGAAGTACCTCTTACGCACGAGAACGGCATCGTTCATGTTAAAGGCAACGGCAAGCTGAAGGCTGTCGAGTTCGACGGCGATAAAGCAACCGATGCGGTGCTCGCGATGGTTGCCGCGGCAGTCTTTGCCGAAGGAACTTCCCGCTTCTACGACGTTGAGAATCTTCGTTACAAAGAATGCGACCGTATTACGGACTATCTGAACGAGCTGCGCAAAGCCGGCGCAAACGTAGAAGAACGCCAAGCCGAGATTATCGTGCACGGACGTCCGGAAGGCGTAGAAGGCGGCGTGGAAATCAATGCCCATTATGACCATCGCGTGATTATGGCGCTTACCGTCGTTGGTCTGCGCGCCAAAAATCCGATCCGGATTCGCGACGCTCACCATGTTGCCAAGTCCTATCCGATTTATTTCGATCATTTGAAAGCGTTAGGCGCTAACGTAGAATGGGTAGAATAAAGGAAAAAGGATGAAAGCGAGGCGCTGATTATGGCATTTGAAAATCCGACCCGAGAAGAAATCAAGGGCATTCTGCAAGCGAGCAACACCATTGCCGTTGTCGGATTGTCCGACAAGCCGGACCGCGTATCTTACATGGTATCGGAGGCGCTGCAAAAGAAGGGCTACCGCATCATTCCGGTAAATCCCGCTGCCGAGAACATTCTGGGCGAGAAGAGCTACGCTTCCCTCAAGGATATTCCGGAGCCGGTGGATATCGTGAACGTCTTCCGCCGCCCGGAGCATACGCCTCCAATTGCGGAAGAAGCGGTTGCCATCGGAGCCAAGACCCTTTGGCTGCAGCTTGGCATCGCGAATGACGAAACGGCGAGAATTGCTTCCGAAGGCGGACTTCAGGTCATTATGGACCGCTGCATCAAGGTGGAGGACTCGATTCTTCTGCCGCATGGGAAGCAGACAACCTAAACAATGCCTTTTAAGCTATACCTTACTTTTGGCGGGCCATCAGGGCCCGTCTTTGCTTTGACAAAAAAGCTTCAACGCCGTACCATCGTTATAGAGATAAGGATTAGGTCAAAGAATGACCGCAAAGTACGCAATAATTCTTAAGCACATGCTTACGAAGTAAGAATTGCTTCGCAATTCTTTAAGTCCATGCTTACGAAGTAAGAATTGCTTCGCAATTCTTTAAGTCCATGCTTACGAAGTAAGAATTGCTTCGCAATTCTTTTTAGGAGGTGACAAAGTGAATTTTCTAGGAAGGTTTCAGCAGCTTGGACGGGCTTTCATGCTGCCTATGATCGTTCTTCCCGCCGCCGCAATCTTTTTATTTTTAAGCCAGCTGCCATGGGATCTTCTTGGAATTCCCAATGCCGCCGATTATCTAAAGGCGGCAGGCCACGCGATTTTTACGTTTCTTCCTTATATGTTCGCCCTTGGCGTCTCGCTTGGTTTAACGGGCAACGCTCTGGCAGCCGGTATGGCTGCGCTCGCGGGGATGGTAATCTATGTCGGCGTAACCGGTACCGCGGATCCGCAGATTGAACCTACCGTGTTCGTAGGCTCCATCATCGGTATGATATCCGGCTTCAGTTACGAACGTTTTAAGAACCTGCGCTTGCCGGAATA
Organism: Paenibacillus sp. BK720; assembly: GCF_011761545.1. NCBI lineage: Bacteria > Bacillati > Bacillota > Bacilli > Caryophanales > Paenibacillaceae > Paenibacillus > Paenibacillus sp. BK720. Next base: position 607,965 of record NZ_JAASRQ010000002.1, read on the forward strand.
CATACAGTTTTTCGGCGGACCCCGGTTTGTGCCTTTATTCGTCAGTGTTGTAACCGTTATCCTGTCCATGGCCATGATCGGCGTCGCGCCGTTAATTCAGCGCATGCTGGAGGGGCTGGGCGATATCGTCGCTTCCGGCGGCGGATTTGGCGTGTTTTTGTTTGGATTTCTGTACCGCATTCTTGTCGTGTTTGGCCTGCATCACCTGCTCAGCCATGTGTTCTGGTTCCAGGTGGGGGGGTACGAGACGACGGACGGATCGATGGTATACGGCGATTTGCCGCGGTTTTTCGCCGGCGATCCGACAGCGGGGGCATTTATGGCCGGCATGTATCCGATTGTCATGTTTGCTTTGCCGGCAATAGCGTTCGCCATCATTCACGAGGCCAGGGAAGATTTGAAGCCTAAGATCCGCAAGACGTTCCTCTATGCGTCATTGGCTTCTTTTCTGACAGGAGTCACGGAGCCGGTTGAGTTTGCCTTCTTGTTTGTAGCGCCCTACTTGTTCGTGGTGCATGCGATATTGTCGGGCGTCATTATGTGGGTCACCTATGAATTGGGCATCCGGCACGGGTTTTCTTTCTCCGGCGGCGTTATCGATTACATTATTAACGAACATCTGGCTACGAGAGGCTGGCTGCTGATCCCCATCGGGATTGTTGTTGGACTTGTATATTACGTGGTGTTCCGCTGGGCAATCAACCGGTTCCGGATTCCTACCCCGGGACGCGAGGAAGGTTCGCAGCTCGACGAATGGGCTGGCGACATTCCATACCGCGCTCCCCTGATCCTGCAAGCAATCGGCGGCAAGGACAATATTGTGCAGATGGAGTCCTGTATCACAAGGCTTCGCCTCAAGGTTTCCAACGAGAAGCTGCTTGACAATAACGCCTTGAGAAACCTGGGTGCGGCTGGGGTGCTTAGACTTGGCGGAGGCAACGTCCAGGTTGTATTCGGCACGTATTCGGAATTGATTCGGGCAGAGATGCTAAAAGCCATTCAACGCGACCAGGAGCAGGTGTTGTTCAGTTCGCCTGTCCAAGGACGCATGATTCCGCTTGAGGATGTTCCCGATCCGATATTCGCAGGCAAGCTGGTTGGACAAGGCGTTGCCTTCATTCCCGAGAAGGGCGAGCTTGTATCGCCTGTAAAGGGCACCGTTATAATCGTGTACCCAACGATGCATGCCGTAGGCATTCGCACGCAGGAAGGGCTTGAGGTTCTGCTTCATATCGGCATCGATACTTCCAAGCTCACCGGAAAATCGTATTTCAAAGCGGTCGTCGAAGAAGGACAGGAAGTTATGCCGGGCGATATGCTCGTGCGCTTTGATCTGCAGCGTGTCCGCAAGGAAAGCAAATCTCTTGCTACGCCGATGGTTATTACCAATTCGGATCTTGTTCATTCCTGGCGCTTCGCGCCGTTTAAAGCAGTGAAGAAGGGGCAGTCTTCGGTTTTGTCCGTTGTCCTTAAAGAGAGAAATGGTGGAGGGGAAAAACCATGATACAAGGAATAGGCGCTTCGGCCGGCATTGCGATCGGGAAGTCGTTTGTACTGCCGAACTGGGAATGGGAATTTCCCGAGCAGCGTGTCGATGTTGCTGATTTTGCGCGGGAGTTCGAGAGGGTCTACGAGGGAATACGCACATCCAAGCATGAGATCGAACAGATCAAGGATGAGCTAAGGGAAGTGGTAGGCTCCGACGAGACGCAAATTTTCGACGCGCATCTGGCGATTTTGGACGATCCGGTGTTTATGAACGAGATTCAGGGGATCATCCAGCGTCAATACAAAGCTGCGGAAGTTGCGGTGAAGGAAGCCATCGATCACTTTGTAACGATGTTTGATCTGCTCGATGACGAGTACATGAAGGAACGCGCCCTCGACATTAAAGATGTCGGGAACCGTCTGCTCAAGCATCTGCTTGGCGCTCCGGAGATTACTCTCCCATCCGATACGCAGCCTTTTATTCTGATCGCGCGGGAGCTGTCTCCATCCCAGCTGGCCCACATTAACCCGAACAACGTGCTTGGCATTGTTACGCTTGCCGGAAGCTCGACCTCTCATTCCGCCATAATGGCCCGCGCTCTCGGCGTTCCGCTAGTCGTAGGGGTGGAGGCAAAGCTGGAGGAGCCGATCCAGACCGGCCAATCTCTTATTATTGACGGTACGGAAGGTCTGCTGTTTATTGAACCCGATGACTCGTTAGTCCGGCATTACTCCGAGCTTCAAACCAGACAGGCGGAAGCGAGACATCGCCTAAGCAGCATTGCCGGTCATCAGTCGGTGACCCCGGACGGCAAGGTGCTTGGTCTGGCGGCCAATATCAGCTCTCTGAAGGAGCTGGAGGTCGCGTTGTCGAGCGGGGCGCATGGCGTTGGATTGTTCCGCACGGAGTTTCTGTATATGGACCGGAACCGTTTTCCCAAGGAGGAGGAGCAGTTCGAGGTTTACAAAAGCGTCGCCGAGAAGCTGGGCGGCGAGCCGCTTATTATCCGGACGCTGGATATCGGCGGAGATAAGCAGCTCGATTACTTCAATATTCCGGAAGAGGATAATCCGTTCCTTGGATACCGGGCCATTCGGATCTCGCTGGATCGCAAGGACCTGTTCAAGACGCAGCTGAGAGCCATTTTGCGCGCAAGCAGCTTTGGACAGGTAAAGGTGATGTATCCTCTGATTTCGTCGGTAGAGGAAGTAAGAGGAGCTAACCAGGTGCTGGCGGAAGCCAAGCAGGAGCTGGAAAGAGAAGGGATCTCTTACGATCCGGGCATCCAGGTGGGCATTATGGTTGAAGTGCCCGCTGCGGTAATGCTGGCGGATTTGCTTGCGCAGGAGGTTGATTTCTTCAGCATCGGTACAAACGATCTTGTCCAGTTCACTCTGGCGGTCGACCGGATGAACGATGAAATCAGTTATATGTACGAACCGTTTCACCCCGCGGTGCTTCGCATGCTGAAGCAGACGGTTGAAGCGGCCAAGCGGCATGGAATCAAGGTAGGAGTTTGCGGCGAGCTTGCCGGCGATCTGCGTGCCCTGCCGATCTGGCTGGGGCTTGATGTGGATGAAATCAGCATGTCCTCCCATTCCATTCTGCAAGTGAAAGAGCGGCTGCTCTGCACAACGCAGGAAGACAGCCGCTCGCTGCTGCCGCAGCTGCTGGAATGCCGCATGAGCGCGGAGATTCATAAGAAGCTGAAGCAGTTTATGGATTCGGTTGACGAAAAAGGGGCAGCCTCCGCGATTTAGCGGGCGGCTCCTTTTGTCTTCATGCCGTATGGAGCTTAAGCTTGCTGCTCCAGAGCATCGACAAACGCCTTAGCATAAGGCGGCAAATCCGGCGGACGGCGTGCGGAGATCAGGTTGCCGTCGACCACAACCGCTTCATCGAACCATTCGGCGCCGGCGTTTTCCATATCGTCGCGAATGCCCGGCGTGGAAGTGACTTTGCGTCCCTGCAGGATCTTGGCGGAAATGAGAACCCAGCCGGCATGACAGATTTGGCCGATCGGTTTGCCGGCCGCGTCAAGCTCCCGGACAAGCTGCAGCACCTTTGGATAACGTCGCAGCTTGTCCGGTGCCCAGCCGCCGGGAACGAGCAGGCCGGCAATATCGGCGCTGTTGACCTCGTCGAAGGAGAGGTCGGATACAGCGGGAACGCCGTATTTTCCGATATGCTTCTTGCCCTTTTCAGGGCCGGCATACAGGACGGTGGCTCCGGCTTCGCGGACGCGGTACACCGGATACCAAAGCTCGAGATCCTCGAATTCGTCGTCAAGCAGACAAATAACGGTTTTATTATGTAACGACATGATTGATTTCCTCCCGTATTTATTATTTCATATTCATTGTAACGAAGGAGAACACATGAATCAAACGAACAGACGCCGGATTCTCCGTTTTGCGCCGGCAGTGATTTGGATGGCGGTTATTTTCGGATTTTCCTCCCGCACAGGCGATGAGATGAATACGATGCTGCCGTTTTTCCGGAAGTTTTTCCCGCATATGGCGAGCTTCGACTGGGGGCATTTCCTCGCTTACTTTATATTGGCTGCCGCCTTCGATTACGGTGCTGGTAAAAAGGGCGACCGCTTTCTCAGTAAGCTGTCGATTATTATCGGATGCGGTCTGTACGGGGTGACGGATGAATACCATCAATCCTTTGTTGGCGGCAGGATGCCCGATGTGATGGATATCCGCAACGATATGATCGGTGCGGCCGTTTGGGTCATCCTGGTATCGATTCCATTCTTGAAGAAGCGTTGGCGGAAAGTTGCCCCATAGTAAAAATTACATAGTGCGGATAAGCAGGATTTTATGCAGAAAAGGTCGAATCTTTTACGCATCTCGAAATAGAAAAAAAGGAACGGAAGAGAAGCGCGTAAAGGGAGTTGACCAAAGTGCAGAAAAGGTGTCATTGCGGTGACATCATGAAGATGAAACTGCGTACAGTGATTTATTCGGGGAAAGTCGAAATTGACAATGTTCCGATTTATTCATGCTCGGTATGCAGCCGCAGCGAAGTACTTCCCGATGTGAAGCCGGATCTGACCGGACTCATCGCAAAACTGGGCCAAGAGCCTCCGAAGCAAACGTTTTTGTTTAATGAATGCAACGAATGGGCAGATTTGCTCGTAGAAGCAAGCGAGGACAAAAGTCAGCCGGATCCGTATCAGATTGAACGGCTGACGCAGGAGCGCATCAACAACCTGCTCGACCTGCATCTGATTGCGCAATCGCTTCATGATGAGGAATGGATTGCTGATATTAACAAAAGGCTATCTCAACTTAGCAGACGGTCCATGCATACATAAGCCATACGGGAATATCACTCTCCATTTCGCTGCAGGATGAAGCACGGATTGACGCCAGTGCATGCGCTAACATTGCGAAAAGTAATATTTTGTCGTATGATTACGTTAATATGCAGCGAACGTAAATAAAATTTGAGATATTGGAGAGAAGTACCGTGACGGTTACCATTTATGATGTAGCAAGAGAAGCAGGAGTATCGATGGCTACGGTTTCCCGGGTTGTGAACAACAATCCGAACGTGAAGCCGGCAACGCGCAAAAAGGTATACGAGGCTATTGAACGACTTGGGTATCGTCCAAATGCGGTTGCTCGGGGCTTGGCCAGCAAGAAAACGACTACCGTCGGCGTTGTCATTCCGGATATTTCGAATGCCAATTTCGCCGAGGTTGCGCGTGGAATCGAAGATATTGCGAATATGTACCATTATAATATTATTTTGTGTAATGCGGACAAGAAGAAGGACAAAGAGATCCGCGTTATCAACACGCTTCTGGAGAAGCAAGTGGACGGGCTGCTCTTTATGGGCGGCGCTGTGACGGAAGAACATATGCAGGCATTTAAGACCGCTAACGTGCCAATCGTCCTTTGCGCGACAACGGACGAGAACGGTCAAATTCCGTCGGTTGACATTAACCACGAAGAAGCCGCTTACGACGCCGTGCGCAAGCTGGTCCAGGAAGGCCACAAGCGTATTGCGATGATCAGCGGTACGCTGCAGGACCCGGCTAATGGTTATGCCCGTTTCCAAGGGTACAAACGTGCGCTTGAAGACTCCGGCATTCCTTATGATGAAACGCTGGTTCGCACGGGTAATTACCGTTACGAATCCGGTGTTGAAGCCATGAAATATTTCATCGACTTGTCTGTGCGTCCTACTGCCGTGTTTGCCGCAACGGATGAAATGGCGATCGGCGCCATTCATTGCATTCAAGACTCCGGTCTGAAAGTACCTGACGATGTCTCGGTTATCAGCGTTGACAATACGCGTATGGCTTCGATGGTTCGTCCGCAGCTGACCGCCGTCGCTCAGCCGATGTATGATATCGGTGCGGTATCGATGCGTCTGCTCACCAAGCTGATGAAGAAGGAAGTTGTCGAACACGCGAAAGTCATTTTGCCGCATGAAATTGTTGTTCGGCAATCCGTTGGAGGTTTGCAAGCATAATGGCTTTTAATAAAATCGGTATTATCGGTGCAATGGTCGAAGAGATCGAGCTGCTGCACCAAAACGTGAATGTAACAAACAGTGTAACGAAGGCTGGCATTACCTATTATGAAGGCCAGCTTCATGGAAAGACGGTTGTGTTCTGCAAATCCGGTGTAGGGAAAGTTAACGCAGCTGTCTGCACGCAGATTCTGATTGATCTGGGTGTTGACAGCGTGTTGTTTACCGGCGTAGCAGGCGCGCTTGATCCGCGTCTGAATATCGGCGATATCGTGGTTTCGTCCAGCTGCGTACAGCATGATATGGACGTAACGCCGCTCGGATTCGCCAAAGGGGTTATTCCTTATCAGGAGCGTTCGGAGTTCGCGGCCGACGAACGGCTGGTCAAGCTTGCAACGGAAGCAAGCGAGCGTTTGTTTGAAGGGCGCAGCCTGATTGGCAAAGTACTGTCCGGCGATCAGTTCATCGCAAGCCGCGATACGGTTCGCGAGCTGTACGAGAACATGCAGGGCGCGTGCGCGGAGATGGAAGGCGCTTCGGTGGCGCATGTGTGCGATTTGAATGAAGTACCGTTTGTTGTTATCCGCTCGATGTCGGATAAAGCCGACGGTTCGGCGCATGTGAATTACGCGGAGTTTACGGTAACGGCAGCGAACAATTCTTATGCGATTATTGATGACATGATCCAGCATATCTAATGTAAATAGGAACGTCCGTACCTAAAGGTACGGACGTTTTTTAATCTCCGATAAAGGCCTCTTATAGATCTTGGATGGCAATAGCAACAGTCTGTCGGTTTTTACTCTCAATCTCGGCTCTCCGGGGAATAGGCAGGACCTCGCTCATATCATCCAGCCAGCTGACAGGCAAGGGATCGGGGCTTGAGGTGGACCATTTATCCAGCCAGGCTTGAGGCAGAGGAACGTCCTCTTGACGGTTGAGCCGGTCGATGATCGGATCATCCGTCATCGTCAGCCAGACAAGGGACCATGCTCTCGGCACAACCCGCCACCAGTCATAACCGCCGCCACCTAAAGCCACCCAACGCCCCTCGGCATGCTTGTGGGCAAGCTCATGGATGATCATAGGCATTTCCTGATAGATCCGCATGCTGCAATGAATATGCGATAAAGGGTCATAGGCATGCGCGTCGCAGCCATGCTGGCTGACGATAATGTCGGGTTTAAAGGCTTCCGCGATTTTCGTTACCGAGGCGCGAAAGCACTCCAGCCAGGAATCATCCTCTGTATACGGCTCCATCGGAACGTTATAGCAGGCTCCGTAACCGGCGTCCGCTCCTTTCTCATGGACAAATCCGGTTCCGGGGAAGAGGAATTTGCCTGTTTCATGAATGGAGTAGGTGCAAACATCCGGGTCATGGTAAAAGCTCCATTGCACGCCGTCCCCGTGATGGACATCGGTATCGATATAGAGAACTCGCGCCCCGTAGGTCTGGCGTATGTATTGAATGGCAACGGCGGCATCGTTATAGACGCAGAAGCCTGCTCCGCGCTCAGGAAAGGCGTGGTGAAGTCCGCCGGCCATGTGATAAGCATGTAAGGCTTGGCCGCTCATGACGAGTTCGGCAGCGTGAACGGAGCCGGCGGTTATGGTAGCCGCTGCGTTGTGCATACCGGGAAAAAAGGGGGTATCCTCCGTATCCAGGCCGTATTTTCCGGCAGCCGACGCCGCAGTCTGAGCAGGGATGTCCATGCTTAGCTGCTGAACGGCATTTATGTAATCCGCCCGGTGAACGAGCGCAAGCAGCTCCTCGTTTGCCGTAGCAGAAGGGGAGTTAATCTGTTCTTGGCGAAGCACTCCCGCAGCCTGCAGCAAATCAAGCGTAAGAGCGATGCGAAACGGGCTGAAAGGATGCTGCTCCCCAAATTGATAACGGGTACTGTCAGAATGATGAACGAATATAGCGTTAGTCACTTCTTAACCTCCCAAATAAAAAACACGCTAATACATGAAACGCTGCCGGAAGCGGATTCGATCGAATTGCTCTTCTGACTCCTGCGGTACTTCTTTGCCGATGCGAACCATCAAGCAGTTGGCAGGATGCGAGCAAATCTCCGGATCATCGGTTGCGTACCAGACCATGCCGACGGATTTCATCAGCTTCTCCATAATGCCCCGATACTCCCATACGCTCAGCTTGGTTCCTTCTAAATCCCAATGCCAGTAATACTCTGTGGTAAAGACGATCATATTTTCAAGCTGATCCTCTGCAAAAGCCAATTGAATCATTTTTTTGCCGAGCCCATAGGAACGATATTGATCGGCTACCTCGATCGCCCCCAGCTCTACTAAATCCGGCATGCCGGCTTCGTACCAGCGTTCCAATTCATCCGGGTAATGAAAGGTAACGTAACCAACAATCAGCTCGTCTACGCGGGCTAGAATAATGCGTCCTTCTTCTAGACCGGCAATCTCTACCAGCGCTTCATGCTGGTCCCTTGGCCGACGAAACGCGTCCAGGTCCGCATGCATGGCGAGAGTTCGCAAGGATTCCGGCGGAACGGGGCCTTCAATAATGCAAATTCGGCCGTCCCGCAAATCAATCTGCTGCCTTTGATACATTTTGCGATGCTCCAATAACGGTATCTCCTTTCCGAGGCCGTGAGCTCCCTTATATTTAAGGTTATAGCAAACATCGGGGAAAATGAAAAGCATAGTCGAATGGAAACTCATTATGCTATAATTGTTGTGGCGGTTGAGTAACCGGAAAAGACGCGAACGATAGACGGCTTGTTTGCCTGCGAGATCCGGCTAGCATTTGTAAGCGTATTCTTTACGGTTAAGGTTTAACAGATTTGATGGGAGAGTGATAGAATGATCAACTTGCATCAAGAACGAATTCCAGCAGTGGCAACAAATCCGAATCTTAAGAATTACGAGCAAGCAGCGAATGATTTCAAATGGGAAGAGATTGAAAGCCAATTCAGCTGGCATGAAACAGGGAAAGTTAACATGGCGTACGAAGCCATTGACCGTCATGTGGAGTCTGGCAAAGGGTCGAATATTGCCCTTTATTATAGTGACAACACACGAGACGAATCTTATACGTACGAACAAATGAGCAAGCAGTCGAACCGGTTCGCGAACGTGCTGCGGAAGTACGGTATCGGAAAAGGCGAACGCGTATTTATCTTTATGCCGCGCACGCCGGAATTGTATTTTGGCGTACTTGGCGTATTGAAGGTAGGTGCCGTGGTTGGACCGTTATTCGAAGCGTTTATGGAGACGGCTGTCAAAGACCGCCTGCAGGACAGCGAAGCAACGGCGATTATTACAACACCGGCTCTTCTTCCGCGTATTAAACGCGACGAGCTGCCTAACTTGAAACATATTTTTGTATTTGGCGAGAACGTAGCGACTGATGATGTTATTGTCGATTTCAGCGCGGAGATGGCGCAAGCTTCGGAAGAAGCCGAGATCGAATGGCTCGACCGCGAGGATGGCCTGATTCTCCATTATACTTCCGGTTCGACCGGCAAGCCTAAAGGGGTCTTCCACGTACAGAACGCCATGATTCAGCATTACTACACGGGTAAAATCGTACTCGATCTGAAGGAAGGCGATATTTACTGGTGTACGGCCGACCCGGGCTGGGTAACGGGAACCTCTTACGGTGTCTTCGCGCCATGGCTGAACGGAGCGACTAACGTTATTCGCGGCGGACGCTTTAGCCCAAGCGATTGGTACGGCACGATTCAAAAATACGGCGTAACGGTATGGTATAGTGCTCCTACCGCGTTCCGTATGCTGATGGGAGCAGGAGATGACCTTTCCAGCTCGTTTGACCTGTCGAGCCTGCGTCACGTGCTCAGCGTTGGCGAACCGCTTAACCCGGAGGTTGTGCGCTGGGGAATGAAAGTGTACAAACAACGTATCCATGATACCTGGTGGATGACGGAAACGGGCGCTCAGCTGATCTGCAATTATCCGTCCATGGATATTAAGCCGGGGTCGATGGGTAAACCGCTGCCAGGCGTCAAAGCGGCGATTATCGACGATCAGGGCAACGAACTTCCGCCGTATCGCATGGGTAACCTCGCCGTGCAGACTCCATGGCCATCGATGATGCGCAAAATTTGGAACAATCCTTCGAAGTACGAAGAATATTTCCGTATTCAAGGCTGGTACATTTCCGGAGACTCTGCTTACATGGATGAAGACGGTTACTTCTGGTTCCAGGGCCGAATCGATGATGTCATCAACACAGCCGGGGAACGAGTAGGTCCGTTTGAAGTTGAAAGCAAGCTTGTAGAGCATCCAGCGGTCGCCGAAGCCGGCGTAATCGGCAAGCCGGACCCTATGCGCGGCGAGATTATTAAAGCGTTTATCGCGCTTCGTGAGGGCTATACGGCTTCGGATGAGCTGAAGGCCGAGATTGCGCAATTCGTAAAGGTCGGATTATCGGCTCATGCCGCGCCGCGCGAAATCGAGTTCAAAGATAAATTGCCGAAGACGCGCAGCGGCAAAATCATGCGCCGCGTCCTTAAAGCTTGGGAGCTTAACCTTCCAACAGGCGACTTGTCAACAATCGAGGACTAATATATTGACAGTATTTAAAAAGCGCCACGGAATTAGTCCGTGGCGCTTTTTTCTGTTCTTTTCTTAAAGGAGCAGATTGAATGATTCTGGAGACTCGCCTTTGTACACGGATTCCCCCCATAGTAAACTTGTTCAAGGAATCCGGGTACAACAGCGATCGGAAGAACATTCAAATGCGGAGTATTTATTTCCCCACTTTAACTTGCTGCGAAGGAGGGGATTTGCCGGTGTCATTTTCCGCAATGACGTAGAAGGTACCGGTCGTTAAAGGCGAAGCATATTCAAAGCTTGGATTTTGCGTTTTTCCTACCTCAACGTATTTACCGTCGTTATTTGCGCTAAAAAATACATGATAGGTCGTAACGTATTCGGCATCCGCGTTAGCGTTCCATGTCAGCAGCACGCTCAAATCGGTAGGGGCCGCTGCCAAGCCGCTCGGCGAGGAAGGAGGGGCCAAATCCGGATGCTCCGACCCTTGGTTACTGCCGTTATCGGTGTTATCGCCAGGCAATCCAGGAAGGCCCGGAAGCTCGACTGCTCCTTTTCCGAAGGTAACTACTTGACTTGCTGCCGATTCTTTGCCTGCTACGTCAACCGCAGTGACGTAGAAGCTGTAGCCTTGATTGCCGGATACCGTAATTTTTGCCTTGAGCTCGTCGCCAACGAGAATGGATTCCCCAATCTTCTGGACTGGCTGTCCGTTAACCGACTGATAGACCCGGTAGCCTACGATGTCCTTCTCGGTGCCGCCCGTGAAGGTCAGCATAACGACTCCGGAGCCAATGGATTGCAGTTTCACATTGCTTGGAGCATTTGGCGCATTACCGTCATCGACCCGAGGATCTACTTTGGAAGGCGCGTTGGAATCCGCGTCTGCAGGCAGATAAGATTCAAGCGACTTTCTGCTGCTTGCCGGAAGCTTCTCTTGCGCTGCCTTGATTTCTTCCATTAATTCGTCAAGCGGTTTCTTCCGTTTGATCACGATTCGTTCGCGGACCATATCCTGCGGTGTGGCAGGATTAGGTACATAGTTAACGCCGTTGAAAGGAATATACGCCATTTTCACTAAAGCGTCGTCGGTTTCCTTCGGCAAATACTTCTGATTGAACCAGTCTGTAACAAGCATGCCCGCTTCCTTCGTCAACTGGCTTGGAAGCTTGCCGCTTGCGCTCGATACCGTAGCTTTTACAAGACCGGAAGGACGTTCGAATTCCTTCGTCGGGAAGAGCTCGGGCTTGGCTTTCGTAATTTCGTTCATCATAAGCGCCCAGATGGAGCGTGCCCGCTTCTTGCCGGGGTCGGACAACGTATGAATCTGTTCTTCATAACCCGCCCATACGCCCAGGGTTACATCCGGGGTGAAGCCCATAAACCATACGTCGCCGTAGCTTTGCGTCGTACCGGTTTTGCCCGCGATCGGAATTTTACCGTATTGCTTGAAATCACTTGTCAAGGAGTGTGCCGTACCTTGACCGCTCGATACGACCGTCTTCAGCATGTCGGTAACGAGGAATGCCGTTTGCGGCGAGAATACCTGTTTTGGAGCAGCTTTATGCTCGTAAACCGGTTTTCCTTGCGAATCGGTAATTTTCGAGATCATGTAAGCATCGTTAAAGACGCCTTTGTTCGGTATAGCGCCATAGGCATTCGTGAGCTCTTCAACCGAAACCCCGATGCTAAGGCCACCGATTACGCCGGTCTGCGCATTGTCGTCCTGCGGCTGCAAGGTTGTAATGCCAAGCTCGCGTGCGAAGCTCCAAGCGCCTTTGATCGTAACATCGTCAAGGAAAATCTTGATAGCCGGCAGATTGAGCGAGCGGTTTAACGCTTCGCGCGCCGTTACCAGCCCAAGGTATCGGTTCGTCGAGTTTTTCGGGATGTGGAAGCCTTTTTGTCCATCCTTCAGCACGACGGGAGCATCATCGACGATACTCGCAGGCTGTATGAGTCCTTTATCGATGGCTGGCAGGTAGGCAGCGATTGTTTTCATCGCGGAGCCTGGCTGACGCGTCATCTGGGTGGCAAAGTTCATTTGCTCCTCATAGAAGTCGCGGCCTTCCAGCATGCTTAGAATCGCGCCGGTCTTGTGGTCGATCATGACAGCCGCAGTCTGCTCGAGACCCTTCTCCTTGCTGAATGCCGAGAAGTTCTTAGGGTTCGCCGCGATATCGTGCATGATCTTGTAGATGTCTTTATCAATCGTCGTATAGACATGATAACCGCCGTTGAGCAGGCGCTGACGGGCATCTTCTACAAGCGCGGAGTTTTCCTTCTTCTTCAAGTCTGCCTGCGTAAGCTTCGGGTTTTCCTGAAGTACCAGGATTTCAGCTGCCTGGCGTTCCGCCTCCAGCATCAGGTATGGATAAGTGGTATAAGCCTTCTCCGATGGCGGCGCAAGGGAGGAGCGGATATCGAAAGCTTTCGCTTCATCATATTGCTGCTTCGTAATCCGTCCGAACTTCAGCATTTGCGACAAAACAGTGCCTTGGCGCTCCACCGCTAGCTGGAAGCCTTCCTCATCGAATTGCCCTTTGCTGGTGAACGCGGTATAAGCGGAAGGGCGCTGCGGCAGTCCGGCCAGATAAGCCGCCTGCGCAATATTTAATTGGTTAAGGTCGGTGATATTGAACAGACCCCGGGCCGCCGACTTAATGCCGTATAGATTATAACCGCTGGATCCGTTGCCAAATGGCACTTTGTTCAAGTAAGCGGCGAGAATCTCGCCTTTGGTCAAGTAACGTTCCATCCGGAGTGCAAGAAACATCTCTTTGACTTTGCGGCTGTCCGTCTTGTCCAAGCTGAGGAATACGCGTCGCGCCAGCTGCTGCGTCAGAGTGCTGCCGCCGGTTTGCGTATCTTCATTTAAGAGCTTCTGTTTGACGGCCCGTCCAAGGCCGCTGATGTCGACGCCTTTGTGATGCATGAAATTGTTGTCTTCAATGGCAAGCACGGCGTCGATAACCTGCTGAGGCAGATCGTCGTATTCGATCGGCGTACGGTCCTCTTCGGTCCGAAGCTGGCCAACCAGCGTATCGTCGTTGAAATACACATATCCTGTAATCGAATTTTCGTTTACTTTTTCCTCAATTAATGTGCGAGGACGCACAACCTCGTCCTTGACTAGCGAGGCGACATAGCCGGTCACGGCCCCGCCGGTTAATAAACCGATAAAAATGCCGAAATAAATGAGCCATTTGACAGTCATCAATGATATGATTCCGAAAGTACGCCATCCGCTCCTGCGGGGCGGCGATTTGCGATCTTCTTCTTGCATATGTACAAATTCCCCCTCTAAATGACCAGAACCTATTATAACACAGAACGTTTATTTGGAGCACTAGCATGATTGACTTCCCTTTAGCTCTGTGGTAGCGACTCCCAAAATGCTTAATAGGCGTGGAGTTAGCTCGAATGGTGTCAATCATTGGCTTCCTTGGAGCGGCAACCCCGTTCTGAACGTCGCGCATTTTCATGCATTGTTATCTTGCCCAAATGTTTGGTTTCGGCAGCGCACCTTCTGCGGGGATGAGGCGCGACATCCCCTAGCCGTCTATATAGACGTAGCAGGTCAGGAAAAGTTGTATGGTTAATGGGAATAATTGCGCCGCCGATGCTTGGAATCATTAAAAAAATGAAGCTTGCGATTAGAAATCCCCCATTTTTCCGAAACAAAAGCGGGGGTATTCGCGTATGAATTAACAGCATATGGTTGCTGTGAGAGGAGGAGGAAGTTGGAGGCGGTATTTTGGGGTTGTCTCATCGGCGGAGCTTTATATGCCATTATTAGCGCACTGCTTGGGGATTTGATCGGTCACGCGCTGGGCGGCATTCTTGATTTCTTGTCGCTGGACGGCCATCCGTGGCTTAATCCGACAACCTTGGTTGGCGGAATTACCGCATTCGGCGGTGCGGGGCTGCTGCTCGCGCATTACACGGCGCTAGGTCTTGCGGCCGTATTCATTCTTGCTCTTGCCGGCGGCGTGGTTATCGGCGGCAGCGGTTATTTCCTGTACGTTAAACCGATGAGCGAAAGCGAGAATTCGATTGCGTTTTCGGAGAAGGATCTGAGCGGCAAGATCGCCGAGGTGATTACAGCGATCCCTTCCAAGGGGTATGGCGAAGTTCTGGTCAAGGCGGGTGCGGGACATACCAACCAGATTGCCGCAAGCTTCGACGGTGATGCTATACCAGGCGGTTCACGGGTTGTTATCGTGGAAGTAAAAGAAAACACGTTGTATGTCTCCAAGCTTGACCCTTACTAAAAAGTGCTAAACTGAGAGGAGAAAGTTCATGCCAGAGTATTTTGTTATTCCTTCTATTGTAGTTGCCGTATTCGTTATTCTCGGTATTGCCTTTTGGGCGCGCTACCGTACCGTAAGCCCGGACGAAGCGATGATCGTAACGGGTTCGTTCTTGGGAAGCCGGAATGTAAGCACGGATGAATCCGGCCGCAAAATCAAAATCGTCCGCGGCGGGGGCGCTTTTATCCTTCCGATTTTTCAGAAGGCAGAGTTTCTGTCGCTGCTCTCCCACAAGCTGGACGTCTCTACTCCGGAAGTATATACGGAACAAGGCGTACCCGTTATGGCTGATGGCGTGGCGATTATCAAAATCGGAGGTATCGTCGAGGATGTGGCCACGGCAGCCGAGCAGTTCATGGGCAAACCAACCGAAGCGCTGAAGAGCGAAGCGCAAGAGGTGCTGGAGGGTCATCTCAGGGCTATTCTCGGTACGATGACAGTAGAAGAGGTTTACCGGAACCGCGACAAATTCGCGCAAGAGGTGCAGGGCGTCGCAGCCAAGGATTTGAAAAAGATGGGTCTTCAGATCGTTTCCTTCACCATCAAGGATTTACGGGATAAGCACGGATACCTGGATGCTCTGGGCAAACCGCGTATTGCCGCCGTCAAACGCGATGCGGACATTGCGGAGGCGGAAGCGGTAAGAGATTCCCGAATCAAGAAGGCGCTTGCCGAGGAAGAAGGGCAAAAGGCCGAGCTTCTGCGCGATACCAATATCGCCGAAGCCGCTAAAGAGAAGGAGCTGAAGGTTGCTTCCTTCAAACGCGAGCAGGATATGGCGAAGGCGGAAGCGGATCAGGCTTATTCGATTCAGGAAGCGCGCGCGAAGCAAAGCGTAGTAGAAGAGCAGATGAAGGTTGAGCTTGTTCGGAAGGAACGCGAGATCGATCTGGAAGCAAAAGAAATTCTGCGCCGCGAGAAGCAGTACGATGCGGAAGTGAAGAAAAAAGCCGAAGCCGACCGTTATGCGGTGGAGCAAGCGGCCGAAGCGGACAAAACGAAAAAGCTCCGCGAAGCGGACGCGGTGCAATACCGCATTGAATCGGAAGCGAAGGCGCTTGCCGAGCAAAAGCGTCTGGACGGTCTTGCGATCGCCGACGCAGAGCGCGCGAAAGGGACGGCGGAAGCCGAGGTTATCCGTCTGCGCGGTCTTGCCGAGGCGGAAGCGAAGGAAAAGCTTGCTCAAGCATTCGAAAGCTTTGGCGAAGCTGCGGTTCTCGATATCATTGTGAAAATGCTGCCTGAGCTGGCCGGCAAAGTGGCAGAACCGATTAAAAGCATCGACAAGCTGACGGTTGTGGATACCGGACAAGGCGAGGGAGCGGCCCGCGTAAGCAATTACGTGACCAGCTTGATGGCGACAGCGCCGGAGATGCTGAAAAGCGTATCCGGAATCGATGTCAACTCGCTGATGAAAAGCTTAACGTCCCGGGTATCGGGCACGTTGTCCCAGACGGCAGCTGCTGCCGAGGCACCCGTACAAGTCCCGCAGCCAGCGGAGCCTGCCCAGGGAAAAGAATAAACGAAACATAAAAATCCCGGAGAGGACGCAAGGATCCTCTCCGGGATTTCTTTTCCGGCAATAGAACAGGTTACGTCATAATTTCACGGCCGAGATACGAATACGTCTGTAATCGGCCAGATAGACGCCGCTGGCGGTCGGCAGCTTCTGTTTGGCTGCCTCGTATACTTCTTGCTTGGCGGACTGTCTAGCCGCGTCCTCCAGCCCTTTGAAGAAAGCATCCCCGAATCCGTCCAGCCAATGCATAACCCCAGTATCGCCTTCAGGCAAAGGAGTAGGTCGATCGAAATGCTCGGCGATTCTTACTTCGAATCCATATTCCTCGAGCAGGCTTGTGTATTCGCCAATGGAAGGGAAGTACCAAGGATTCCGTTCAGCCGGCTCTATGCCGTACCGCGGCATCACCTCGTAAAAGGCCCGGACAAAACCATCTACATTGCCCTTGCCGCCAAATTCGGCAACAAATCTTCCTCCGCTTTTTAAGGAATCCCGCACGGATTCGATTACCCCTCTGGCATTTTTCATCCAGTGCAAGGCTGCATTCGAGAAGATAGCATCAAACGGAGCTTCAAAGCTGAACTGTTCACCGTCGCCAACGATGAAGGTTATTTCGGGATATTTGCTTCTTGCCGATACAATCATGGCTTCCGACTGATCCATCCCGGTTACCTTCGAGCCGGTACCGGCGATCTCAACCGCCAGATCACCTGTCCCGCAGCCCAGATCCAGAATATGTTCCCCCGGCTGCGGATCCAGCCAATCCAGAATGCCTTTGCCAAGCTTTGATACAAATCCGAGCTGCGTATCGTATGTTCCGGGATTCCATGACTGCGTGCCTTGCTTGATCATGTTTCATCGCCTCCGTTCGGTTATACATTAGTTTTACCTTCTTTAGCCATATAAATGAAATATATAATATCTATTCTCTTTATAGGTTTCGCCTATCAAACAAACAGTAAAAACCCCGGAGAGCGTAAGCTCCCGGGGTTTCCGCGTCAAGCTATTAACGGCTGTAGAACTCGACGATTTGTTTCTCGTCGATCTCTTGGGAAAGCTCAGCGCGTTCTGGAAGACGAACGTATTTGCCTTCAACAGCTGTATCGTTGAATTCCAGGTAATTCGGCAGGTGATGACGGCCTTCGATCGCTTCTTTGATCGATTTCAGACCACGGCTGCGCTCGCGCAGACCGATTACGTCGCCAGTCGATACGGTGTAGGAAGCGATGTCGACTTTTTTACCGTTAACCGTTACGTGACCATGGGATACCAACTGACGTGCGCCTGCACGGGAGTTAGCGAAACCAAGACGGAACACGAGGTTGTCCAGGCGGCTTTCGAGAAGGACCATGAAGTTTTCACCGGAGATACCTTTCAGTTTAGCCGCTTTGTCGAACAAGTTGCGGAATTGCTTCTCGTTCAAGCCGTACATGTGACGCAGTTTTTGTTTTTCTTGCAATTGAACGCCATAACCGCTAAGCTTTTTGCGTTGGTTAGGACCGTGTTGGCCTGGAGGGAATGGACGTTTCAATTCTTTGCCAGTACCGCTCAGGGAAATACCGAGACGGCGGCTTAATTTAAATTTAGGACCTGTATAACGGGACATGAGTTGTGTAACTCCTTCAAAATTGTATTTTTGAGGATGGGGTTGTGTTTCGCCGAATACGCTCTATGCCCGAATTCTTCGAAGCCTGATAAACAGTTCAGCCGCTGGTATATCAGCGAACGTATTTCTGAGGGTGACACAAAACCGTACGCCCATGCATTCATTTATAGATAATATATGAAAATGCTTGCCTTTGTCAAGGCACCAGCGCTTGCCATTAACGGCACTGGATGCGGTTCGAAAGACCTAAAAGTTGGAATTTTGAGTAGTGCAATATTCTCAAAAATAAAGTATATTATAAATTGAAATAATAGTTTGATAGACTCGTCTCCTTTATATAGAGGGAAGGGCTGGGTGTTGCCGATGGCGGATCTATATAATAATCCACAGGCGATAGATGAAGCTGCCGCGCCAGCTCATCGGATTGAAGAGGATATGCGGACAATTTGGTTTGAGAATGAAGATATACAAGCAGCGGATGAACCGTACTTGCTGCCATTGCTGCAGGAGAGCTTCGCATGCTGGCGCAAGGATTCCGAAGAACAAGAGCTGCAAGTAGATGGACAGTTTGTATTATTTGATTTAAACGGCAACGTAATTGGTTCCGCAGGAACTATGGAGATAAATCATCAGGCGGAGATCCTTGCCGCCGCGCGGCAGGCTGCTGCCGCCGTTACCATGACGTCAGAAGCTGCGACGGAAGATGAGCAGACGCTGGAGGCTGCGGCCGTTCCCGTACTTACTCGATCGGATCGTCGTCCTTTTTGCGTCCTGGTTTATGTAACAGATTTTCCGAACGGATCTCAGGCCAAGGCGGTAGCGCAGCTAAGCGCGCTTCACTTCCGGACATGCTTTTACCGGAGGTTTGAGCAGCTGTACATCAAAGATCTGCTTCTGCAGCAAAAACGGACGGACAAGGAAGCAAGCAGGCGGGATGCCTTGTTTTTGGCGGCCAAAAGGCTGTATGACCAGTTCGACGTCACTTCGGTCTTGTCCGAAATGCTGAGCAGTCTGGAGCAATTATATCCGAATTCGGTTGCGCAATTGTATTTATCGCAGGATCATGTCAATGGCGATTCACGCGTCAAACCGCTTGTATTCAAGAATGCGGCGCATGATCTGGTAGCGAAGTCTTTTCTCGAAGGGAAGCTTGTGACCGAACAAGACAGGGATGGGACGAAACGACTTGCGGTACCCATGACGGGCAAGCAGGCTGCTTACGGCGTATTATGCTTAACGGTTGACGCTAGCGGCTGGGATGATGCGGATCTGCCGGCTTTCGTTTTGCTGGCCGATACAGCGGGCACGGCGTTTGAGAACGCGAAGCTGTACGAGCAGTCGAATCTTCTTATTAATGAACTAAGACTGATTAATGAGCTTACAAAAAGATTGAACCAGTCGCTCAAGCTGAAAGAAATTTTCAAATTTGCTTCGTCGGAGCTGCTCAGCGTATTTGATGCCGATTATTGCTGCGTGCTTCAGCTTAACAAAGAGAAGAATCAATTTGTCGTGATGGCAAGCAATATTCCCGCCATGTCGAGCGAGCATTTCTCGCCCGAATACGGGTTCTGCGGCATCGTGCACCGGACGAAGGAACCGCTTATCATTTCGGATTATTGGCATACGCGGGTTGTCAATTCCAAGCTGATGGACAATACGGGTGCACGCTCGCTTATCGCTACGCCAATCCTTGTCGATTCGGAAGTCGTTGGCGTCATTATGGTTGCCCATAAAAGCGCGAATTTCTTTTCCTATGACAATTACAAGCTGCTGCAGGTTATGTCTACGCATATCGGGCTGGCCATTACCAATGCATCGCTGCATGCCGAAGTTCGGAGAATGGTGATAACGGATAATTTGACGGGCCTGCACGCCCGCCATTATCTGAACGAGCAAATTCAAAGCCGTCAACGGAAGGATCCGCTTGGAGCGCTGATCCTTGTTGACATCGATCATTTCAAGCAAATCAACGATACGTTTGGCCATCAGGTTGGCGATCAGATTTTGGTGCAGGTCAGCAGCATTATCCGCAGCTCGATCAGGCAGGGGGATATTGCGGCGAGATGGGGCGGGGAGGAGTTAGCCGTCTATTTGCCGGGTATCCGTTCGGAACAGGCTTACCGGATTGCCGAACGGATCCGGACCCATGTGGAGGCTGAGACCCAGCCCGTCGTGACGGTATCCTGCGGTGTTTCCGAATGGACGTTTGAGAATGAGAAAATCAGCGTGGAATCGTTGTTCTATCGAGCCGATATGGCGCTGTATGAAGCAAAAAACAACGGCAGAAACCGGATTTATATCGGACAAGCCAATTGATTGTTACGAAGGACACCACCGGGGGTGTCCTTTTCTTTTTGGGTATGGACCGAATAAGTCGCTGTCCGTTCAGGGGACGATAAAGGTATGTGTAACGATTTAACGAAAGGTGTTGTGTTAAATGAAGACCTTAAAACATACTACACTTATTAGCACGCTGCTTGCGGTGCTTGCCCTGGCCGTAACCGGATGCTCGACCTCCAGCCGTCCGCCTGAGGAATGGCTTAACATGTCGATCTCCGGTCTTGCCGGCAAGGATCAATACGCGTTCTCCGGCCAGACGACCATCTACTCGGCGGAAGGCTGGGCTTACGCGCCCCGGACCTTTCAAGGACATATCGAGGAGCATACCAAACTGCATGCGCAAGGCGATGACGGACAAGATCTGGAATGGAGCCCGATTGAGGTGCTGAACAAAGTGAAAAACGCTCATAAAAAAGTAAACTTCATCGACGCGGCAACTACGGCGAACCAGGTTGCCCTGCATATTGAGCTGAACGATCAGGACGCCAACAAGCTCTGGATAGAGCAGCTTCAGGACGAGATGAACGCGCTGGCAGCCAAAGAACCGTTGGAAGAAGGGCCATACAAGCAAGCCTGGCTGAAGGAATTTAACGCATCCCGAAAACAGATGGACAAAATGCTGAAATCGCTGCAGGTCAAGGCCCAATATGAGGTGCTCATCGACAGAAACAGTCTCGTTCCGACGAAGCTGGAGGAGCATTCCGTCCTTAATTATTCGCTTTCCGGACAAGACAAGCAGGAAAAGCGCGATACAAGCGTTACCTTTAGTTCTTATAACGGAACAGGAACTGTTCAATAAGCATGCAACATGCTAATATGTTCGAAGGCTGTTTTTCCTAAAACAGCGCTCATAAGTAATGGAGGTTTGAGAAAGATGCGTGATGCAAGATTACAGAAGCTGGCGGCCAACCTTGCCGGCTACTCGATTGATGTACAACCCGGCGATAATGTCCTGATCGATTTGATCGGCCTTGAGCTGGAGCTGGGCAAATGCCTGATTGAAGAAGTAACGAAGCGCGGCGGGAGACCGTTTGTGGAGCTGAGCGACCGCTCGGTCCTGCGGACGATGCTGACGCATGCAACCAAGGAGCAAATCGAGCTTTGGGCGAAGCACGACCTTGAGCGCATGGAGCAAATGCAAGGCTATATCGGCGTGCGTTCAGGCTCGAACGTAAACGAGCTGTCCGATGTGCCAAAGGAAAAAATGCGTTTATATGAGCAATTATATACCCATCCCGTACATATGGAGGAGCGCGTTAAGCGGACGAAATGGGTCGTGCTCCGTTACCCGACTCCATCGATGGCGCAGCTGGCTAACATGAGCACGGAAGCGTTCGAGGATTTTTATTTCGACGTATGCAACCTGGATTATGCGAAAATGGACCGCGCCCAAGATCCGCTCCAGGCCTTGATGGCACGTACGGACAAAGTGCGGATCGTATCGCCGGGTACGGACTTAACGTTCTCTATTAAAGGCATCGGTGCGAAAAAATGCTCCGGCCAGCGCAATATTCCTGACGGCGAAGTATTCTCCGCGCCTGTCCGCGATTCGGTTAATGGCGTCATTACGTATAATTCGCCAAGCGTATATTCCGGAACGACGTTCCAGAATATCTCGTTTACGTTCGAGAATGGCAAGATCGTTAACGCTACCAGCAACGATACGAAGAAATTGAATGAGATTTTGGACAGCGATGAAGGGGCGCGTTATATCGGCGAATTCGCAATCGGCTTTAATCCGTATATTTTGCATCCGATGAATGATATTTTATTCGACGAGAAGATTGCGGGAAGCCTTCACTTTACGCCGGGTCAGGCGTACGAGGAAACCGATAACGGCAACCGTTCTTCCATTCATTGGGATTTAGTATTGATTCAACGTCCGGAATATGGCGGCGGAGAAATTTATTTCGATGATGTACTAATCCGCAAAGACGGCGTTTTCGTGCTGCCTGAGCTGGAAGGATTAAATTCCGAAAATTTGAAATAAATGAAAATGAAGCGTTTTTGAACTTTTCTCTTGATGGATGCTATATTTCGGGTTATCATGATGTCAAGGAAAGCTTTACTAATTAACTGGAGGGATTCCCCATGTCCAACAATGCAGCCATCGTAGAAATTTCTCAAGCGGCTAGCCAATTCCGCTCTTCAATCGTTCTGCAAGCCGACAACAAATATATCGATGTAAAGAGCATTCTTGGACTGTTTACGACGTTGGTAGGCGGCCACGCTTACGAGCTTCATGTTCATGGTCCTGATGCGGAAGAAGCGAAAGCAAAAATGGCAGAAATTTTCGCAAAACATAACTTGAATGTATCTGTAATTAGCGAATAGGACCGTATTGGTCACAAACAAAGCGTTTCTTCTTCTGAATCTGAAAAGAAGAAGCGCTTTTTTGTTTTGTCCTTGTGTATTGGCTCTTTTTCGTCTAATATAAAAGATATAGACGACGGCGGGTACACGCACAGGGGGGAAAACGATGTCTTCACCGGAAGTCACGGTTCAATTGCATGAGAAAGCGCTTCGTCTCCTAACGGAAGATGCGAGTAAAATAGAAAAACTTATCGAAGTTCAGATGGAGAACTTGACGACCCGTCAATGTCCGCTGTACGAGGAAGTTTTGGACACGCAAATGTATGGATTCTCGCGGGAGATTGACTTTGCTGTGCGCGCGGGATTGATTGCCGAGCAGAGCGGAAAAGAAATGTTAAGCCGCTTGGAACGCAACTTGGCCCAGTTGTATGAAGCGTTAAATAATAAAGAGTAGACTCCGTTTGGAGCCTACTCTTTTTTTGTTTTCTCAAACAAGATAGAAAGCAACGCCTAGTATGACATAAACCATAAGCAGCAGGAATCCTTCATACCAGTTGGTTGTGCCGTCTCGGGATACGGATTTCGCGATAAAGACGGATACGCCGATGGCCGTTAATTCGATTGGGGTGAAGATAATATCCATCGTATTCCCCATAAATACACTAACCAGAATCAGCACCGGAGCGACAAACAGAGCGATCTGTAAGCTGCTGCCGATGGCGATTTCGACTGCTGCGCCGATTTTGTTCTTGAGCGCCAGCATAACCGCTGCGCTATGCTCGGCTGCATTACCGATGATCGCAATAACGAACGCACCGACAAACAGCTGGGACAGGCCAAATTTTTCAGTAAAGCTGTCGAGAGTATGTACGAGCCATTCGCTGACGAACGCCACCATAATCGTCGCTACAATCAGCATGATAACGGAAACGCCTTTCGACCACATCGGCTCCTCGCCGTGATCGGCATTCATGACGTTATCAGCGAGAACATCTTTATGGGTAATCATCGAGAACACAAGCCACAGCAGGTAAGATACGATCAGAATGCAGGCAACCGTAATGCTGAGGAAATGGTCCTTATTAATCGTGAAGTGCTCTGCGCCAACGAAGACAGCGGGTACAAACAAACCGATAACAGCCATAATCATCAGCGTTGCGTTATGCTCGGCCAATTGGTTATTGAAAAACTGCTGTTTGAATTTAATGCCGCCCGCAAGAAGGCTAAGTCCAAGGACGAGAAGCAGGTTGCCAATAATGGAACCGGTGATACTCGCTTTAACCGTATCAAACAAGCCTTCTTTGACGAGGAAGATCGCAATGATCAGCTCAGCCGCGTTACCAAACGTGGCATTAAGAAACCCGCCAAGCCTTTGTCCGGCGTAATGGGCTACACTTTCCGTCGCTTTGCCGAGAAAGCCCGCTACAAAAACGACGGCGATAGCGGAAATGATAAATTGAAGCGTCATGTCCCAATGGGCGAAATGCCCGATTGCGCTCAAGAGGAACATAACAATTAATCCGCCGAAAAACAGTTTCTGTCTCACCAAATCCACCTCTTCAATTATGTAAGTCTAAAAAACATTATTAATCATAACGAAAAAAGGCAACCATGTAAACTTTTCCAAAAAAATATTACATAGGGCCTAACATAGAACAACTTCCTTCCTTGCTTCAAATTGAGCCATCCAGTACAATGATGGTATATGGCAAATTGAGGAGTGGAATAACATGAACGAGGACCTTCAAACAGGCATTATCCGTATTTCAGACGATGTAGTGGCAACGATTGCAGGACTCGCTGCGCTTGAGACTCCAGGCATTGCCGGAATGTCAGGCGGGATCTCCGAAGGACTGGCGAAGCGCCTTAGCGGTAAAAACGTGCAAAAAGGTGTATCCGTCGAAGTAGGCCAGCTTGAAGCGGCAATCGATCTTCGCATTATCGTTCATTACGGCATTCCGATTCAGGAGGTCTGCAGACAGCTGCAGCTTAACGTAAGGGAATCGGTTGAGAATATGACCGGTCTTAACGTTGTTGAAGTCAATGTAAAAGTAGAAGGCGTCGCCTTTAAAGAAGAGGAAACGTCGGAAGAACCGCAGCAACGTCTGAAATAAAATGCGGAGCTTACATAAAAAAGGCTGAACCGTTACTTTGACGGGTTCAGCCTTTTTTGGTTCAGTGATGATGACGTTTCGCTCGTTCCGGCTTGTCCTGCTTGTTGGCCTCCCGCGAGATGCTGAGAAGCACCCCGATACACATCAGACAGACTAGCAGGGAGGAGCCCCCGTAGCTGACGAAGGGAAGCGTGACGCCGGTCAGCGGAATTGCGCCGGTTACGCCGCCCACATTAACGAAGGCCTGGATTCCGAACAAGCCAACAATCCCGACTCCGACAATAGTCCCGTAGTGATCGGGGCAGCGAAGAGCAACGATAAGCGCCCGCCAGAGAAAGAGCAAGTAAAACAAGAGGAACAGGCTTGCGCCGATAAATCCCAGCTCCTCGGCAATGACGGAAAAGATAAAGTCATTATAAGGATAGTCCAAGTAATGCAGCTTTTGCACGCTTTCCCCGAACCCAGCTCCCGTTAAACCTCCGTGTCCAAGCGCCTGCAGGGAGGATACCAGCTGGAAGCCCGAGCCCTGTTGATCCGCCAGCGGATCGGAATAGGCTGTAAACCGAGCGATCCTGTAAGCCCAACCATCTGGATTTGTAGCCATGCCGATTGCGGCGAAAAGAACGGCGATGATACCGATTACGCCGCCTGACACGGCAACCTGCTTCAGGTTAGCCCCGCCTGCAATAATCATAATCCCCGCGCAAGAGGCAAGAACGAGACAGGATCCCAAATCCGGCTGCATCATGATTAGGAAGCAAATAAAGCCTACGATGATCAATACCGGAAGCAGGCCTTTCTTGAAATCCCGGAACTTCTCGCCCTTCTTGGTAATAAGAGCGCCTATATAGAGAATCATGGCAAGCTTGGCCATCTCCGTCGGCTGGATCCCCATGGTTCCGATTCGGAACCAGCTGCTCGCGCCGTTAAGCGAGCCAATGGTTGGTACAATCATCAGCATGATTATGACCGGTATGAATAGGAAGATAAATCCCCGTTTAAAGATCTGGTAAGGGAGATTCATCAGGAAAAGCATAGCAAAAATGCCGAGAACCGCCCAAATGAGCTGCCGCTTAGTAAAATACAACGCATCATTGTGGAATTTAGCCGAAGTCAGCGTAATGTTCGAGCTTGCGCTGAACACCATGACCAGTCCGAATCCAACCAGCAGCAGCGTTAAAATAAGGAGCAGAAAGTCCGGTCTGCCACGACTGCCATTCTGCTGTGTCTTCTTCATAGATTAGGCAAGCAGCTGTTTCAGCTTCTCGAGGCGTTGATTCGCAATCGCCATGATCGGCTGCGGAACCGGCGATTCGTATTCAAGGCCATGAGGGAATGTAGCTTTTCCGATATATACGTGTTCAATTGCAAGCACGGCATTGGGATTTTCCAGCTTGCCTTCAACGGCGCGGGTGTTGACGCGCAGGAAGTATTCCGAATTTGTTGCTGGATCTTCCAGCTTCAGATCGTATGTAGCGCGATAGTACTCCCACTGCCAACGTACAAAGCCAAGCTGCTCGGCAGACTCGTCCAGATGAGCCAGATCGCTTTGAAGGCCGTTAAGACCCGAGTTTTCAATAATCATCGTTATTTCCTCCTATAGTTGCTTGTGGAATGTATGGTTTATGCTGGCAAAGCCGAGTTTTGCTAAACGCGCAAAACTTATTTGTACATCTTTTCCCATGATAGTATGTTTCCCCAGTCAGCGCAAGACTTACTCTCCGCTATGACTATGCTTTCTCTATGCCGCATCGCGCCGTTCTGTTAGAATAGATGGAAATAAGTTTTGTCTGCAAGGTCATGGTTCAACAAAACTTTTAGGTGATGCTTACGAAGCAAGTTTTGTTTCACATCGCTTTGCGTTCAGTTTATAAACAAAACTTTTAGGAGGTGTGTCCAATGAAGACTAGCAGCTATATAAAAGAGCAGCTGCAGCGTCTTTACCCGGAAATGGTCCGGTGGCGCAGACATCTCCACCAGAATCCGGAGCTGTCTTTTCAAGAGGTGCATACATCCCGCTGGATTGCGGAGCAATTAAAATCGTTCGGCTGCGAGGTGCGCGAAGGCGTTGGCGGACATGGTCTGCTGGTTACGATAAAAGGGGAAATGCCGGGTCCGGTTATCGCGCTTCGCGCGGATATCGACGCACTTCCGATCCAGGACGAGAAGGAGTGCGAATACCGGTCCAAGGTTCCCGGCGTGATGCATGCCTGCGGGCATGACGGGCATACGTCGGCATTGCTTGCGGTAGCGAGTTACTACCAGCAGCATAAGACAGAGCTGGCAGGCGAGCGCCGGCTGATTTTCCAGCCAGCCGAGGAGCAGACGCCGGGCGGCGCGATCCGCATGATTGAAGACGGGGCCTTGGACGGCGTAGACGCCATATACGGGGTGCACTTGTGGTCGCCGATTCCGTTCGGTCAGACTGCAACCAAGCCGGGACCTTTTATGGCTGCGGCAGATGAATTCACTTTGGAAATTATCGGACTAGGCGGACATGGCGGCATGCCGCACAAGACAGTAGATACAATCGTTATCGGCTCCGCTCTTGTGCAGGCGGTTCAATCCATTGTTGGCCGCAACGTTGATCCGTTGAAGCCAGCGGTCGTTACGATCGGCTCCTTCCAAGCCGGAACGACCAATAACGTCATTGCGGAGCGCTGCGCGATGAAAGGGACGGTCCGTACATTTGACGAGGAATCCCGAAAGCTTACGCATGAAAGACTTGAGCAGCTTGTTAACCATACCTGCAGCATGTACGGAGCGAAATACGACTACCATATGCGTATCGGCTATCCCCCCGTCGTCAATGACGAGCAGGAGGCCGGAAGATTCTTCCGGGTATCCGGCGAGCTGTTTGGCGCCGAGAATACCCTCCGCTCGGAAGCGATGATGGTCGCGGAGGACTTCTCGTATTATTTGGAGAAGGTTCCGGGATGCTTTATGTTTGTTGGAGCGGGAAACGAGGAGACGGGAGTCGTATACGCCCATCACCATCCGCGGTTTGATATCGATGAACGTGCGATGCTCCATTCAGCCCAGCTGCTTATACAAATGGCGGAAGATTTTGCGGCAGAATGACAAGGCTTCCGGCTGGTCATCCTAATATGGCAGAATTCGATTAGGAGGTTAGTCCGTCTTGAATAAAACGATCAAAGAGGTTATGTCTTCGCCGTGCATTACAGCAACTTTACAGGATAACGTATATGAGCTTGCCGTTTTAATGAAAAAGCATGATATCGGATTTATTCCAATTGTAGAGGGGTCAAAGCTGATTGGCGCCGTAACGGACCGCGATCTTGTCGTCCGCGGCTATGCGGATAAGCATTCCGGCTCGACGGCCGTCGAGAAAGTCATGACAACCGATGTGCTGACCATTGAACCGGACACAACCATGGATGAAGCGGCAGAGCTGATGGCCAAGCATAAAATACGCCGTCTTCCCGTCGTAGAAAACGGTCGGTTGATTGGCGTTGTCGCAATTGGTGATCTGGCTGTGCGGGATGCCTTTATTCATGAGGCGGGCGCTGCGCTCAATGAAATATCGGAGCACGTGCATTAGATGAAATAACGGGATTCTTTCGGGGCGGATGCCTTGAAAGGGTCCCGTTTTTCGTATAAAAAGATGGATATTTTTACATACTGGGAGGTGAATGCTTACCGCTATGAACGACGGGGGGATCATATGTTGGAACGACAGGATGGACCTTTAATTATTCAGTCGGATATGACGGTGCTGCTCGATTACGAGCATCCTTTATCGGAGGAAGCCCGCAGGAAGCTGATCTTGTTCGCCGAGCTCGTGAAACGTCCCGGAAATTGGCATACGTATAAAATGTCCTCTTTATCCTTGTGGAACGCTGCTTCTACCGGCATGGATGCGGCAACGGTCATCGAATCCCTAAGAAAATATGCCAGATACGGGATGCCTGGAGTATTGGAGACGAATATCCGCACACTAATGGAGCGGTACGGCAAGCTTCGCCTGGAATTAAACGAGCGCCTTCTCCTGTTATACGGAGACGAATCGCTGCTGGCAGAGCTCGCGGGGCACCCGGCCATTCTGGAATGTCTGAAGGAGCGCGGAAGCGACGGCTCTTGGGAGGTTAATCCGGAATACAGGGGCCAGCTTAAGCAGGAATTAATCCGGCTCGGATACCCTGTCATCGATTTGGCTGGCTATCATGCGGGCGAGGCTTTATCCGTGTCGCTTAGACCTGTAACGCTGGATGGCAAACCTTTCGGATTAAGGGATTATCAGCGGCAGGCGGTTGATGTTTTTTATAAGGAAGGAACGATTCAAGGAGGCAGCGGCGTTATCGTTCTGCCATGCGGAGCGGGTAAAACGATCGTTGGCATTGCAGCCTTGGCCAGACTGAACAGCGCTGCGCTTATTCTTACCTCCAACGCAACCAGCGTACAGCAATGGAAGGAAGAGCTGCTGGACAAGACAACCCTTCAGCCTTCGGAGGTCGGCGAATATACGGGCGCCTCGAAGGAGGTCCGTCCGGTAACGATTGCGACGTATCAAATTCTAACCCACCGGAAGTCGAAAAAAGATTCCTTCCGTCACATGAAGCTGTTTTCCGAGCGCGACTGGGGACTCATTATATACGACGAGGTGCATTTGCTGCCGGCGCCGGTATTCCGAATGACAGCCGACATCCAGGCCACCAGAAGGCTTGGATTGACCGCAACGCTGGTTCGGGAGGACGGATGCGAAGAGGATGTTTTTTCTCTGATCGGGCCCAAGCAGTTCGAGCTGCAATGGAAAACAGTCGAAGCGGAGGGGCATATCGCATCCGTAAAATGCACGGAAATCCGCGTGCCGATGGATCAAGGCATATCCGAGCTGTACCATTCCGCCGAGAAGCGTTCGAAGCTGCGCCTTGCGGCGGAGAACCCGGGCAAGGTTCCAATTGTGCGCGAGCTATTGGAACGGCATGTAGGGACGCCTACGCTTATTATCGGTCAATACCTTGACCAGCTTCATTCCATTGCCGACTCGTTAGACGTGCCTGTCATCACCGGAGAATTGCCGCAGAATGAACGCCGGAGTTTATACGAACAGTTTAAGTCGGGGGATGTGCCCGTTCTGGCGGTATCCAAGGTGGCGAATTTTGCGGTTGACCTGCCGGATGCGGCCGTCGCTATTCAAATTTCGGGAAGCTATGGCTCAAGGCAGGAGGAAGCGCAGCGGATTGGCCGGATTTTGCGTCCGAAGGAAGGCCGGAACGAAGCCTGGTTTTATACGATCGTGACCGATGATACCAGCGAAACGGAATATGCCGCAAGGCGTCAAATGTTCCTGCTTGAGCAAGGCTACCAATACGAACTTGAAAAACATTAGCAAAGGGAGTAATTCCTCATGTTTGTACAAGAATGGTCGGAGAAACTGACGAGCCGCGTGAAGCGGCAATTCATGATGTCTCCCCTCTGGACCGGTGCGGCAGGCCGTGGATTGAAATGGGAGGAGGCCGTACTGGACAGGTTATCCATTCAAGAAGCGGTGGACCAAATGGACGAAGCAAGCGCCGCGGTCCTGCGGGCATTTTATAATTGCTTTGGTGCCGGTCCCGTCTCGGAGGAGCGGTTTTTTTCATTGCGGCAAAGATTCTCGGGTGCCGAGTTCCGTTACGGCCTGATCCAATTGCAAAATGCGGGCTTGGTGTTTGCGCTTCGTCAAGGCTGGGGGGAGCGGCTGTACGCGATGCCAAGCGATTGTTTTATGCTGTGGCATCCCTATTTGTTCCCGATTGGTCAGCTGCCGGAAGCTGATCGGATGAGCGTATGGGAGCAGCGGCAGGAGGATATGGCTCTTCAGCCACTAGGCAGGCAGCTGCTGGCCGTTTGGGCGGAGCTTGCACGCAACGGTTCAGGGCTGACGGCGAAAGGAGTCCTGCCGAAGAAAACAACCGCAAAGCTGATGCAGGCTGCGTCCGTTACGGATTCGGATCTTCTTCAGGCCGGCTGGCAGCAGGAAGAGACGGATCCTTATAATCCTGCCGTATCTTTCATGCTGAAGCTTAGCGGACAATTAGGTGTATTGGTGAATGAAAAGAAGCTGCTAAGGTGGGAAACGCAGACGCTTGCCGCATGGTTCTCGAAGGAGGAGCTTTTTCGGGAGGCTTTGTTATTCCAGTGGTGTCTGAATGAGCTTCTGTATAAAAAGCCTGCCATGTGGCATGTCATGGCGCTTTTGACCCGGCTTGAGCCGGGGATCTGGTATTCGGATGCGGCTCTTTCGGACCAGCTTTGCCAGCTTGACTTGCAAGGCATGGAGTGGGACCAGAGCCGCAATGCCTGTTTGAAGCTGCTGCGCGGCTTTGGATGGATGGAGCTCGCATGGGCGGGAGAGAACAAAATGCTCCGGTGGACGATAATGCCGCAATTACTTTATCAGAAGCAACGTCCGCCAGAAAGGCCTGAGCCCATTATGATTGAACCTAACGGCGATCTGCTTGTTCCTCCGGGCTGTCCTTACCGAATCCGATGGGAACTGGAGCTTGTGGCAGAGCGGAAGAGTGACGATTATATGTCCGTATGGCAATTAACGCGAAGCTCGATAGAACGGGCTATTGCTCACGGACGAAGCGTTGCTTCCATTATGGCCCTTTTGCAATCGGCTTCCGGTGGAACGCCTATCTCGCCATTGCTTGCATCAAGTTTGACGGACTGGGGAAAACAAACGGAAGCGGATAAGAAGCCGCTCGCGGACGCGTATCCCGAATTGTCGCTTGAGTATCCATCAGCAGAATTTGGGTTCCCCTTGCGTTCTTCCGAACGAGAGTTTACGGGCTGCGAGCTTATGAATCATGAGGATTTCAGGATTGAACGGTTTCTGCCCGAGCTTGAGCGGGTACCTATAAATTGGATGCAGCAGTTCAGGTCCTATCATCATTCCACGCGCCTTGAGATTCTGGAAAGGGCATTGAGCTGGCAGGCGCCGGTCCAATTAAGGATGAACGACAACACCGTGGCATTCGTGCCTGCCAGACTGGAGAGAAGCGGGAACGGCTGGACCGTCACCGGCGTGCTGCGGGAAGCGGAGACGCACCGCGAAGTATGCCTGTCCCCGGAAATGTGGGAAGGGATGAAGCTGGTTGCGCCGGGAGTCAGTGGATTTGTGTAAAATTGTATCTATTCCTTGAATGATTATGATATGATAGATTCTAAGCAAGGTAAAAGAAAAGAGGGTGAACAAATGCCAACGACCACAGTTCTGCCCTATGATGGTGCAAGCGGCGTTTCTTCGCTGGATATGGCATCGCTGTTGATGTGCGCCTACGAGCTGGGTGATTTTATTAACCAATCGGCGGAAGTTGCCGATTATCTATATTGGAAAGAAGCTGTGCAAAAGGACGAGCAGGTAAAGCTGCTGTCCAAGCAATTCGCCAAAGCGAAAGAGCTGTTCTCGGAATGCGAGCGATTCGGCAGATTCCATCCGGATTACCATGCAGCTAAGGATAAAGTGAAGCAAATCGAGAAAGAGCTGGACCAGATAGAAGCGGTCAAACGGTTCAAGACGGCGGAGCAGCTCGTAGATACGATGCTGTATGACGTATCCCGCATGATTGCGGAATCGGTATCCGATACCATTAAGGTGCCGGGCAATGAAGGGAAAACGGGCGGCTGCGGAGGCGGCGGATCCTGCAGCTGCGGAAGCGGCGGCTGCGGATAAACCTTTGCTTGATTCGACTCGACGGAGGGAATAGATGTTGTTACCGGAACGGACAGGTTATATCATATGGGTGAGCGATCTGAAAGCGGCCAGAACGCTGGAAAAGTACGGAACCGTTCATTATATGTCGCGCAAGATGCATTATGTCGTGATCTATATGAACGCAGAGCGCGCGGAGGAAGCGGTAAAGACAATAAGCCGACTGCCGTTCGTGCGCAAGGTTGAACGATCTTACCGCAACGAATTAAAGACGGAATATACGAAAGATGCCGAGGATAAGACCAGATTCTACAGCATGTAGAACTAGAATTTCATAAGCTATGAACATTTATGAAATTCAAGCAAGGAAGTTAATAATAATTAAATAAAATTGCGGGAAGATCGCTGGTACACAGAGAGACCATTGTACGGCGATCTTCTTTCTTTTATAAAGTTTTACAAATAATTACATTTATGGGCTGAGTTTATTTTATTGTTGAAATCTCGGACAATCATGGTTAAAATATCCTTATACATAAAAGTGGTAAAAAAGACCTGGTTCCTAAGATGGGGGTGTGGTGACGATGAAGGACAAAACGACTAGAAGATGGAGTACATATGAGACTTTTTATATCGAATTGGGCGATAAGAAAGTGGCGGACATCGTTATTACAAACCATGCCAGGAGCCGTTGGGTGGATCGGGTTGAAAGTGAGAGGACGGGATACGAGGATATCGCCGAATTCTTATGGGAATGCCTGAAGCAAGGACGAATTGAGCCTTATTACCGGAAAGAAGAGGATGTTTACCTGATTGATGACGATCTGGTGTTTGTTGCTGAATTTGCTCCATCGGAAACAGACATTGATCTGCTTGGCAATCCGCTGCACAAGATGATTGTAGTAACCTTTTTGGGACGCATGTCGGAGACGATCGAATTGCGGGATTTGAAATCATATTATTCATGGCTTCGTCACTCCAGAAGAATGACCTTGGTGAAAAACAGCCGAAAAAGGAAATAATCGAAGAAACGCTGGCGCAGCATCCTTTCGAAGGGTGCTGCGCTTTTTTGCGTGCATTTGTAGTATAATAACCGCTAAGAAGAGAGGATGGTCGGACAGATGGCGCTTAATTTTCATCAATTGCATATTTTTTATACGGTAGCGGAACGGGGCAGCTTCTCGGCGGCCGCCCAGTCGCTGCATATGACTCAGCCGGCCGTAACGATGCAGGTGCAGTCGCTGGAGGACTATTTCGGGACAAAGCTGCTGCAGCGGTCTACCAAACGGATCGACTTGACGGAAGCGGGAAAAGCGTTGATGCCTTACGCCCGGAGAAGCATCGAGCTGATCCGCGATACCGATCAAGCGATGTCGGCGTTTACCAAGCAGCTTAAGGGGCGGCTTCAGCTTGGCGCCAGCTTGACGATTGGAGAATACATTTTGCCGCGCCTGCTTGGTCCGTTCGGGCAGACGTTTCCGGAAATATCGATCAGCATGAAGGTGATGAATACCGCTCAAATCATTGAAGAGATTATAAATCATCAATTGACCTTTGGGTTGATCGAAGCTCCCGTTAATCACCCGGATATGCAGATGGAGGCGGTTATGAGCGACGAGCTCAAGCTGATTGTCCCAAAAGACCATCCTTTGTCGAAGCGGCCGACGGTTCTGCTGGATGAAGTGGCGGATTATCCTTTTGTCGTCCGCGAACAGGGCTCCGGTACGCGATTAGTAATGGAGGAGCAGCTAAAACGGAAAAAAATCGATCCGGCCGACCTGAAGATTGTGATGGAGCTCGGCAGTACAGGGGCGGTGAAGTCGGCCGTAGAAGCCGGTCTCGGCGTTTCCTTTGTCTCCGAATCTTCGGTGAAGCATGAGGTGGCGCTTGGGCTTCTCCATGTGATTCCGATTGAAGATACCCGGTTCAAACGGCAGTTCTACTCGATTTATTTGAAATCCACGCTTTTGCCGATCTCGGCGGTTACGTTCCTCACCTTTTTAAGAGAGAAGGATTTGCAGCAATGGTTATAGGAAAAGCGGATTTGCACAATCACACGACCGCCTCGGACGGCACGATGCCGCCAGCCGCCGTTGTTGCCCGCGCGAAGGCGGCAGGTCTAGCGGCTGTTGCGATCACCGATCACGATACGATGGCAGGAGTCGAGGAAGCGCTTGCGGAAGGACGGAAGCTGGGGATTACCGTCGTTCCCGGCGCAGAGCTGAGCACGGTTGCCGACGGGCGAGACATTCACGTGCTGGCCTACTATCCGGACTGGGAGAATGAGCTCTGGCAGGAGCGGCTTGCCGGGCTTCGGGCGACACGCGGCGCGCGCAACGAGATGATTGTCGAACGTCTAACTCAGCTCGGGATTCCCGTTAAGATGCAAGAGGTCGAGCATATCGCTGCCGAGCAGGCTTTGGCAGGAGGCGGCAAAGGCAAAGGGAAAACGATTGGCCGTCCGCATATTGCGGAGCTTCTGATCCGGAAAGGTGCCGTTTCCACGATGGCGGAAGCATTCGAGCGGTATCTGGGGGAAGGCGGCGCCGCATACGTGAATCCTCCGCGTCTCCATCCATTTGAGGCGATCGAATGGATTCGGGAAGCGGGCGGGACAAGCGTGATCGCGCATCCGGGTTTGTATGGCCGGGACGATCTGGTCGAGCAGCTCATCGGGAAGGGCGCTCAAGGGATCGAAGTATACCATTCCGACCACGGAACGGAAGAAGAGCAGCGTTACGCAGGGCTGGCGAGGAAACACGGACTCATTATAACCGGGGGCTCGGACTTCCACGGGGAGCGTCAGGGCGAGGTGTTCCATGGCGAGATCGGCAGCAAAACCGTAGACGTCTCCGTACTGGAACAGCTTCGAAAGAACAGATAGCTTTGACGAAAAATAGCGGTGCAGGGAGATGATATCCCTTACGCCGCTATTTTTTAATATATGCCGGTCGGTTTAGTTTAGTTTACGATTCTTTTCGCGTAAACCAGCGAAGAGGCGAACCATGTGCCTTCCATTGGCTCGTAAGTTACTTTCGCGCGTCCGCCGCCGCATTGAAGGATGTAATGCTTGCCGTTGACGACGCCGGCGTAAATGCCGACGTGACCGCCGCCTCCGCTTGTGGAACGATTTAACGAACCGTCACCGGGGTCGGCCGAGTTTTTAAAGAACAGCAGGTCTCCGACCTTCAGATTCTTATATTTATTTTTGGAATCAACGATCACTTGCTTGCCGATGCTGCTGCTGTAACGCTGCGTGCGGGAAGCGCTGGAAAACTTGATTCCGAGCGTGCTGCTGTATACCCAGGAAGTAAAGTTGGAGCAGTCAAAGCCGTAGCCGGCCTTCTGCACACCGCTGCGCCATTTAACGCCAAGCTGGGTTTTGCCTTTCGCAATCAGTTTGCTGAGCTGCGTGCTTTGGGTCGCGGTTGCCGCTGCCGCCTTAGGGGTGGTTACTCCCAGTGCAGGGGCTTGTACAGCACCGGTTAAAGCAATAACGCCTGCCAAAGTGATGATCCCTTTTTTGAAAATCGTTTTTTTCGTCATGTATGTATTCCTCCTATATGGCTTTTTTGTGCAGGAAAGCGTGTAGGCTGCCAGTTCAAGTTTTGTTTGGCACTTTTATACTAATGACTTTCTATCGGTGTAGTCAGCTAATAAAAGTTACCAATTCTATTTTAAAACAATAAAATAAATATTCTTTTATTAATCCTTAATAATCCTATATTGAATAAAATGTTAATAAAATCGAGAATAAATGATTAATTAGGCTGAAAGTGAAAATTATGCAATGGTAATCGAATTGAGTTTGGATGTTTAAAATCAGAAAGGGAAAATAAGGCTTATAAATTGTTGGAAGATGAGTTTTTTCCAAATCGAGGATTTAGAGGGGGAATCGTTAGTTAAAGTTTTCTAATTTTCAGCTTCGTATCAGAATAAAGGTGAAAGGCCATGAACGAACAAGCAGCCCGTCCTCTTTGAAGGACGGGCTGCTTGCCGTTTGAGACGCTCTTAATTCACGCTGCGCGAAGGCATCGCTTTGATTCGTTGCTCATCAGGAGTAATATACAGGGTCTTCTGGTGGTCGTAAATCACAAAGCCCGGTTTAGCCCCGCTTGGCTTGCGGACATGGCGGATAAACGTGTAATCGACCGGGATTTGGCTGGATTGCCGTGCCTGGCTGTAATAGCCGGACAGCATTGCCGCTTCCTCCAAGGTGGCATCCCCAAAGTCGCCTCCGCGGATGACGACATGGGAGCCCGGAATATCCTTCGTATGAAGCCAAACATCCGAAGGAGAAGCAAGCCGGTTCGTTAAGTATTCGTTCTGCGTATTGTTCTTGCCGACATAGATGCTGACGCCTTCGGAAGAAGTGTAGCAAATCAGGGTTGGGCGAGCCGGTTTTTTCCGCTTTGGACCGCGCTTTACCCTGCTGCGAAGATAACCCTGCTCCACAAGCTCATCCCTGATCTCCTCGATATCGGCGAGCGATGCATTGTCCAGCTGCTGCAGCAGCGTTTCCATATAAGTGATCTCGCTTTGGGCGATAGCCATTTGCTCTTCAACGACAGCGATACTGTTCTTTTGCTTCGTATATTTGCGGAAATAGCGCTGCGCATTATCCGACGGCGTAAGCTGAGGGTCCAGCTCGATCGTAACCATTGCCTGCTCTTCGTCATAGAAGTTGATCAGCTCGACCGATGTGTCCCCGCGGTTGATCTGATGCATGTAGGCGGTCAGAAGCTCGCCCATGACGCGGTATTTATCGGCGTCTTGCGCTTCCTCGACCGTTTCCTTCAGCTTTTCTATCTTCTTCTCGTTCTTGACCTTCTCATTCTGGACGAACCGGATGAGATCAAGGGCACGCTGCTTGACCGTATCCCGTTCCGCTTTATCGCCATAGAAGGCCTCCAGGCATTCGCTGATGGAAGCAAAATGCTCGGAAGAACCTTGCACGTGGGTCAGTGGAGTTACGGAGAAGTAGGCTTTGCCGTTCGCATCCACCGCTATGGTTGGCGCGTAGGCATGCGCCCGGACTTCGTTCATCAGCGCCTGGAAGCTGTCCCAGAGGCTGCTGCTTGCTGTCTCCGCGCGGAATACCATCTCTTTGGCGAGCAGAGGGCTTAGTCCGCTAAAGGCCTGAACAAGCTGCCGCTGAGGCGGCAGGCTCTCTTGGCTTTCCTCCGCATGCTGCCCGAGCACGGCCAGAAATTCCTTTTCGCTTGCTATGGCAAGAGGATCCGTCTTTCCTTGATCGGGCGGGGCGGTGTATTTGCTGCCCGGCATAACAATCCGGAATGTACTGATGGCAGGCGTGACGTGATGGATGCCGTCATGAATCGTCCCGGTTGCGGGGTCCAGCAAAATAAGGTTGCTGTGGCGTCCCATAATTTCAATAACGATCGTCTTGAGCGAGATATCGCCAAGCTCATCGCGGTGCCGGACGTCGATATGGATAATCCGTTCGCGTCCGATTTGTTTGACTGCTTCAATCGTTGCGCCTTCGCAATATTTGCGCATCAGCATGCAGAACATCGGTGCTTCCAGCGGATTAACGTATGAAGCATTCGTCCAATGAACGCGCGGGTACGTCGGATTGGCGGACAGGAGCAGCTTGCCCTGCGCCCCGGCGCCGCGGATGCTGAATACGAGATCATTGTCCGTCGGCTGGTGGATTTTATGAATGCGAGCGCCTATGCAGCGCTGAAGCTCTTCAACTACTGCGTGAATAACAATGCCGTCTAAGGCCATGAGGGTTTAAGTCTCCTTTTTCAATGTCTTTCTCTATCATGCCATAGTTAAACCAAAAACTTAAGTCTTTAAGTGGGATATTTTGCAGTTTGTCCGAATACATTTAGGCTTGAGAGGCTGTCCGAGAGCGCTCGGCATATACGGGAGGGAGTCGTACAATGGAACAATTGAAATGGCACCAAATGGAGGCGGGCGAGCTGGCGAATAAGCTGGGCAGCTCGCTTGCGCAAGGGCTGTCTGCATCGGAAGCAGAAGACAGGCTGTCGAAGAACGGGCGAAACGAGCTGGCGGAGGGCGAGCGCATTTCCCCGGTTATGCTTTTCCTGAATCAATTCAAAGATTTCATGGTGCTTGTGCTAATGGGCGCTACTCTCATATCGGGACTCTTGGGCGAATATTTGGATGCCGTGACGATTGTGGCCATTATCGCGATTAATGCGGTATTGGGCTTCATTCAGGAATTCCGTGCGGAAAAGTCGCTTAGTGCCCTCAAGGAATTGTCCGCGCCTACGGCAAAAGTGATTCGGGGCGGACAGCAGGTGATGATAGCAGCCAAAGAGTTGGTTAAAGGGGATGTTATTCTGCTCGAGAGCGGCGACCGCATTCCCGCCGATATCCGGCTGATCGAAGCGAACAGCTGCTATGCCGAGGAATCCGCCCTGACAGGCGAATCGGTACCGGTCGGCAAGCATGCCGCGGCTATTCATGAAGAGGAGCTGCCGCTTGGCGACCAGCGGAATCTGGGCTTTATGGGGACCATGCTTACCCGCGGAACAGCCAAAGGAGTTGTTGTCCGGACGGGCATGGAAACGGAAATGGGTAAAATCGCCGGCCTTATTCAGCAGACCGAATCGATGGAAACGCCGCTTCAGCACAGACTGGAGCAGCTTGGCAAAATCTTAATCGCCGTTGCGATCGGACTTACGATTATGGTTGTTGTTGCCGGCATTCTGCATGGACAGCCTGCCTACGGCATGTTTCTGGCCGGTGTCAGCCTTGCGGTTGCCGCTATTCCGGAAGGGCTTCCGGCCATCGTTACGATTGCGCTGGCTCTTGGCGTACAGCGGATGATTAAACGGAAAGCGATCGTCCGCAAGCTGCCTTCCGTGGAAACGTTGGGCTGCGCTTCGGTGATCTGCTCCGACAAGACCGGCACGCTTACGCAAAATAAAATGACCGTCACGAACGTTTGGCTGGGCGGGCGGCATCTTCAGGTGACGGGCGAAGGTTATGAGCCGGTCGGAGCTGTTTTCGAGGATGGCTCCATGGTGGACGTAAAGCATGATATTGCCCTCAAGCGTCTCCTGCAGATTTCGGCGCTTTGCAATAACGCAACCGTTACGCAGGCGGAGCAGCAGGATTCGAAGAAGCGGAAAAGCAAAGAGCCGCAAGAGGAATGGGTGCTAAAGGGAGATCCGACGGAAGGAGCCCTTACCGTTCTCGCAGCGAAGCTCGGGATGTCCGCCAAATCGCTGGAGGGCTTATATAAGAGGGAAAAGGAATTCCCGTTTGATTCCGAACGGAAGCGGATGAGCGTGCTGGTCTCGCATCAGGGCGGCAGGGTCGTCTATACGAAAGGCGCCTCCGACATGCTGATGGATCATTGCAGCTACGTATTATGGGACGGCAAGGTTGTGCCGTTTACCGCTACGCTCAAGAAAAAATGCGCGGATGCCGCCGAAGAGATGGCGCAGAACGCGCTGCGCGTGCTTGGCCTCGCTTACCGGGATATCCGCAGCGGCGAAGCGGCGGAGACGGAAAGCGACGTGGAATGCCATCTTGTATTTGTTGGCCTCACCGGCATGATCGACCCGCCGCGCCGCGAGGTGCGCGATGCGATTGCGACCTGCCGCCGAGCAGGCATCAAGACGGTAATGATTACGGGCGACCATCAGTTGACCGCCGAAGCGATCGCCCACCAGCTTGGCATCATGCCTCGCGGCGGAGTAGCGCTGAGCGGCAGTCAACTGGAAAATATGACGGATGATCAGCTCGACAAGCATGTGGACAACATCTATGTCTATGCCCGCGTATCGCCGGAACATAAGCTCCGGATCGTCAAATCCCTGCAAAGAAAAGGGCATGTCGTTGCCATGACCGGCGACGGCGTAAACGACGCTCCTGCTATCAAAGCCGCCGATATCGGCATCGCAATGGGCATTACCGGCACGGACGTCTCCAAGGAAGCTTCCGCGCTTGTATTAAGCGACGACAACTTTGCGACCATCGTGTCGGCCATCGAAGAAGGCCGGAGCATCTACGAGAATATCCGCAAATTCATCCGTTACCTGCTGGCCTCCAACGTCGGCGAGATTCTGACGATGTTCCTGGCGATGATGGCGGGTCTTCCGCTTCCGCTCGTGCCGATTCAGATTTTATGGGTGAACCTGGTGACGGACGGTCTGCCGGCCATGGCGCTCGGAGTCGACCAGGCGGAGAAGGATCTGATGCAGCAGAAGCCGCGTTCGGCCAAGGAAAGCGTGTTTGCAAGACGGCTTGGCTGGAAAATCATCAGCCGCGGCGTATTGATCGGCGTATGCACGCTAGGCGCCTTCTGGATTACGCTCAAACTTGCTCCGGGTACGGCCGCCGAGCAGCTTACCAAGGCGCAGACGGTCGCATTTGCCACACTGGTCCTGGCTCAGCTCATTCACGTATTCGACTGCCGCAGCTCGCGATCCATTTTCCACCGCAACCTGTTTCAGAACCGTTACCTGGTGCTTGCCGTTCTATCGTCTTTGATTCTGATGATCGGGGTGCTCTACATTCCGATGCTTCAGCCGATCTTCAAGACGGTGCCGCTTAATTTCCGCGAATGGTGCCTGGTATTCGTGGCCGCCGGCATTCCGACCTTCCTGATGGGCATCGGAAGCGTGCTTGGAACCAGCAAGCCTAAGAACAAACCGGCCAAAATGGCGTTCAAAAATGTGTAACGAAGTACAAACGATGATCGGAATTATGAATAGCGTTTCCCTTTGCTTTGCGGTATGCTAAGGAAAAATGTTAGCTTATTTTATCCATTGGCTGCAGTAAAGGGGGAACACCATGACGAAATTTACAAAAATGCATGGTTTGGGGAATGATTTTATCGTAATCGCCGGCGAGCAACAGCTGCCGGGCAATGCAGCGGAGCTGGCTATAGACCGCTGCAACCGGTTTTTCGGCATCGGCGCAGACGGGCTGGTGTACATCCTTCCTTCGGAAGTGGCGGATTTCCGCATGCGCATCATCAACTCCGACGGCTCGGAGGCGGAGCAGTGCGGCAACGCGATTCGCTGCGCGGCGAAATACATTTACGATAACGGTCTTACGGATAAAGAGGAATTAACGATCGAAACGCTTGGCGCCGGCGCCCAGACGGTTCAGCTGGAAGTGGCGGACGGCAAAGTGCGGCAGGTGCGCGTGGATATGGGCGAGCCGATTCTGAACGGCCTGCAGGTGCCTACAACGGTGGACGAAGAACGCGTTATCGAGCACCCGATTGAAGTGGACGGCCGGGAATTCCGGTTCACCGCGGTATCGATGGGCAACCCGCATTGCGTCATTTACGTGGACGATGCGGCCAGCTTTGATCTTGCGACTTGGGGGCCAAAGCTCGAGACGCATCCGATGTTCCCGCGCAGGATCAATGTGGAATTCGTTACCGTAACCTCCCGCGAACACGCGGAAATGCGCGTATGGGAGCGCGGCGCCGGACCTACGCTGGCTTGCGGCACCGGCGCGTGCGCAACGGTCGTATCCTCCGTGCTGAACGGCTTAACGGACCGCACGGCGGTCGTAACGCTTAAAGGCGGCGACCTGACGATCGAGTGGAACGAAGCGGATAATCATGTTTATATGACTGGACCTGCAGCCGAAGTATACCGCGGCGAATGGGAATAGGGAGAAATGAATATGAAGCCCGATTTAAGAACGAAGCTTAAGCAGCGTATCTTGACCGGGGACGGCGCAATGGGAACCTATCTGTATCAGATGGGGTTCCCTGTCGGCGTTTCTTACGAAGAATTGAATATGACCCG
Source organism: Paenibacillus sp. BK720 (assembly GCF_011761545.1). Classification (NCBI taxonomy): domain Bacteria; kingdom Bacillati; phylum Bacillota; class Bacilli; order Caryophanales; family Paenibacillaceae; genus Paenibacillus; species Paenibacillus sp. BK720. The sequence goes on from NZ_JAASRQ010000002.1 coordinate 650,128, forward strand.
CCCGGATGTCATTGAAGGCGTGCATCGCCGGTACTACGAAGCAGGCGCGCGCGTCATCGAGACCAATACGTTCTCGGCCAATTCGGTTAAGTTGTCCAAATACGGTCTGGAGCCGGATATGGAAGCGATTAACCGTGCCGGGGTGCGTATTGCGAAAGCGGCCGCTGGCGAGGATGCCTACGTGGTTGGCGCTATTGGCTCGATCCGCGCCGGCAAGCTGAAGGATGTGCGGACATCGGAAGTCAGCGATGCGCTTGAGCGGCAGCTGGATGCTTTGCTTGTCGAAGGCGTGGACGGAATTCTGTTTGAAACGTTTTATGATTTTGACGAAATGCGCCTGGCACTGGGACTTGCCCGCAAGAGGACCCAGCTGCCTGTGCTTTGCCAGTTTGCGGTGGAGGATGTCGGACGCACGCAGGACGGCACGGGCTTGCTTAATGCCTTCGCTTTATTGAAGGATGAAGGAGCGGATGTCGTCGGTTTCAATTGCCGGAGCGGTCCAAACGGAATCATGCGGGCGGTTGAGTCGATTGGCGGACCGGTAGAGCTGCCGCTTTCGATCTTTCCGAACGCGGGTATCCCGGATTATGTTGACGGCAAATACAAGTATTCGGCCGGGCCAGATTATTTTGCCGAGACCGCTTTGCAATTCGCGGATCGCGGCGCTCGGATCATCGGCGGATGCTGCGGAACAACGCCGGAGCATATCGCGGCCATGGCGAAGGCTTTGGAGGATTATGCCCCGATAGGCGGCGCGGCAGCCGTTGCGATTGCCGCCCCCCCGGAGGCGGAGGTTATCGTCATAGAGGCGGGAGCGGCCGAGGTGGTGAAGAATGCTTCCGGGGAGCGGGCGGACACGCCAATCGTTTCGGAACCATCGCTGGTCGACACCGTAAAAGTAAGGCATACGGTCATTGTCGAGCTGGATCCGCCGCGCGATCTCGATATTGCGAAATTTATGGCCGGCGCGGCTGCCATTAAAGCCTGCGGAGCGGATGCCGTTACGATGGCGGACAACTCGCTGGCGGTGACCCGCATGAGCAATCTGGCGCTTGCCGCGCTGGTGAAGGACCGAATCGGTTTGCGCCCGCTCGTTCATATTGCTTGCCGGGACCGCAACCTGATTGGAACGCAGTCGCATCTGATGGGGCTGGACGCACTCGGAATCGACCATGTGCTGGCGGTAACCGGAGATCCGGCGCGCTTCGGCGATTTGCCGGATTCCAGCTCGGTATACGACCTTACTTCCTTCGAGATGATCCGGATGACAAAGCAGCTTAACGACGGCATCGCTTTCTCGGGCAAGCCGCTTAAGCAGAAAGCCAAATTCGTCGTAGGCGCGGCGTTTAACCCAAACGTCAAGCATTTGGACAAGGCGGTCCAGCGGCTGGAGAAAAAGATCGCTTCCGGCGCGGATTATATTATGACCCAGCCGGTATACGATCCGGCTCTCATGGAGAAAATCGCGGAAGCGACAAAGCATCTGCCCGTTCCGGTGTTCATTGGCATTATGCCGCTTGCAAGCGGGCGCAATGCCGAATATCTGCATAACGAGGTCCCCGGCATCCAATTACCCGATGAAGTACGGAAGCGGATGGCGGGACTTGAAGGCGCGGCGGGACGCGCGGAAGGCGTTCGAATCTCCCGGGAGCTGCTCGACATTGCCGTCGGTCATTTCAAGGGCATCTACTTCATGACGCCGTTTATGTTCTACGAAATGGCGGTAGAGCTGACCGAGTACGTATGGGCGAAAACAGGCGTGCAAAGACGCTAAAATAGTCTGTTTTCGCAATTTCTCTTGTTTTCTCTTGTTCGTTTCTTCAAAATCCATTAAACTATATAACAATGGATCGGGCTGCCTGTTTGACCGGCTGCATCTTTCCCGGGACAGGCAGTGTCTCCGGAATAGCGGGAACAGGCGTGTAGGCGCGGCGCGGAACGTATGCTCCGGACTTTTTTCGTCAACAATAGTGCAATGGTTCTGTCGTTATTTGGCAGGGTGGAGCAATCCATCAGGGTCCAATACTTTTATACAAATATATGATTATTCGGGAGTTGCACTAGGAAGACCGGAGGGGGAACCTGACTTGGCTATTAAACTTATTAATATCGGCTTCGGCAATATTGTTTCGGCCAATCGCATTATTTCAATTGTTAGTCCGGAGTCGGCACCAATTAAAAGGATCATTCAAGAAGCGCGCGACAGGCATATGCTGATTGACGCGACTTACGGACGACGCACGCGCGCCGTTATCATTACGGACAGCGATCATGTCATTTTATCGGCCGTGCAGCCCGAGACGGTTGCGCACCGCTTGTCGACCAAGGATGACGATAACGACGAATAACACGGGGAGTCATATGGATAAGGGATTGTTGATTGTATTGTCCGGACCTTCAGGCGTAGGTAAAGGAACCGTGTGTTCCGTCCTGCGCCAAAAGGTGCCTGAGCTTGTCTATTCCGTTTCGGCAACGACGCGGAAGCCAAGACAAGGCGAAATCGATGGCATTAATTATTTCTTCAAGACGAGAGAGCAGTTCCAGGAGATGATCGCCAAAGACGCGCTCCTTGAGCATGCCGAGTATGTGGGCAATTGCTACGGTACTCCGCGCGATTTCGTTGAGAGTACGCTTGCCAGCGGCAAGGACGTTATTCTCGAGATTGAAGTGCAAGGCGCGTTGAAGGTGAAAGAGAAGTTCCCGGAAGGCGTGTTTGTTTTCCTGCTTCCTCCATCGCTGGATGAGTTGAAGTCCCGCATTACGGGCAGGGGAACGGAAACCCAGGATACGATCAATAACCGGATGACGGTAGCGGTTGAAGAAATGAGCTTAATCCGTCATTATGATTATGCAGTCGTTAACGACGAGATTGACGCCGCATGCCATCGTATTCAAAGCATTATCGTGGCTGAGCATTGCCGCAGAGACCGGTATTATTCCCATTTGGCAGAGCTGCCGGCTGCTACCGAGAAAGTCTGAGCGAGAGGTGAAGAACAATGTTGTATCCATCGATTGATGAAATGGTGAAAAAAGTAGACAGCAAATATTCGCTTGTAGTTGCGGCTTCGAGACGCGCGCGCATGTTGCGTAACGGTGAAAAATCCGAGCTTCGCAACCCGAGATCCCGTAAATTTGTCGGTGTTGCCCTGGAGGAAATCTTCCATGACATCGTGCAAGTTGAACAAACAGCGGACAAACAACAACAATAAGCTTGACTGAAGAAAGGATGGAGCTAACCAGCTCCATCCTTTTTTTGTTTTTATTCGTTTCCGGTCATGTCCGTTTTTGTTTGAAATAACAGTTTTCAAAAATAAACAAACATGTTAACATAGAAACAAACAAAAACAAATCTAGTCGGAGGGGAAACAAAATGGCTCGTAAGTTATGGGATTCCTGTTAACCCTGCGCATTGTCCCTCTGGTTCTGATCCTTCGTTGTATAATAGATAGCTTGGCCTTAAAATATCGATAGGAATCGAAAAATGAGAAGATAGAGAAAGAGGTAGGCTATGCTGGTTGCGGAACGGTACGAAACGATAGTTCGATTGGTAAATGAGCGGGGCAGCATCCGGGTATCGGAGCTGAGCGAGCTTTGTCAGGTCACGGAGGAGACGATCCGCCGGGATCTTGACCGACTGGAGCAGGCGGGACGGCTTCGCCGCTCGCATGGCGGCGCGGTCAGCGTCAAGGATACGCAGCCGGAGACTCCGGTCGCGGAACGGGAAATTATGCATGCAGACGAGAAACGACGTATTGCGGAAGAAGCGGTCAAGCTGATTAAGCCCAATGACCGGATTTTGCTGGACGCCAGTTCCACGGCATGGTATATGGCATCGATCCTGCCGGATATTCCGCTCACGGTTTTGACCAATTCGATTAAAGTTGCCGTCGCCCTAAGCAACAAGGAGAAGATCGAAGTGATCTCGACCGGCGGTATACTAGCCTCGCGCTCTTTATCCTATGTAGGGCCGCTCGCCGAACGGTCGCTTGAAACCTATCATGTAAACAAGCTGTTTTTATCCTGCAAGGGCGTGCATCTGGAGCGCGGCATCAGCGAATCGAATGAGCTCCAGGCGCGCATTAAACATAAGATGCTCGGTATCGCGGAACAAGTCATCCTGCTTGCGGATTCCAGCAAGTTTGGCGTTCAGGCGTTTACCCACGTAGGCGATCTGGCGGAGGTTAACGCCATTATCACGGACCGCCGGCTTTCCCAGGAGGCTGCAGCGGGGCTATCCGAGCGTTCAATACCAGTTACGATGGTTTAACGAATCGATACGTTTGTGAGGTGACGAGGTGAAGGTTTCATTATTTATCACCTGTCTTAGCGACACGATATATCCCCGAGTGGGAGAGGCAATGGTCAGACTGCTGGCCAAGTACGGGGTTCAGCTTCATTTTCCAACCGTGCAAACCTGCTGCGGCCAACCCGCCTTCAACAGCGGTTATTGGAAGGAAGCGCGTGAGAGCGCGAAGACGATTCTGGATGCCTTTGAGGATTCGGACTTCGTTATTTCGCCTTCCGGCTCCTGTACGGGCATGATTCATCATTATCCCAAGCTGTTTGAAGCGGATCCGGTTATGCATGAGCGGGCATTGAAGCTTCAACGGAAATCCTACGAATTTACGCAATTTCTTGTTCAAGTGCTTGGCGTTAAAGACGTTGGCGCGGTTTTTCCGCACAAAGTGACTTACCATCCTTCTTGTCACGGCAGCAGGCTGCTGGGCATTAAGGAGGAACCGATGGAGCTTATGCGGCATGTGCAGGGGCTGGAGCTTGTTCCGCTTCCTTTCGCGGAGGATTGCTGCGGCTTTGGCGGCACGTTTGCGGTGAAGATGGCCGATATTTCCGGCGCGATGGTTACCGAGAAGGTGGACCATGTGCTGGAGACGGAAGCCGAGGTGCTGGTTGGGCTGGACTTGGCATGTCTGATGAATATTGCCGGCAACCTGCGGTACCGCAATCAGCCGGTAAAGGTGATGCATTTGGCAGAGCTCTTGTATGAAGGGGTGAAGCAGGGATGAATACGGCCGGAACGGCATCAACGGTGAAAGAACGAGCGGAACTGGCGCTAAATGACGAGTTTCTGCGCAAAGCCGTCAAGTTCACGACGGAACGTCTTCGGAACGGCAAAAAGCAGGCTTCCGCCGAGCATGGCAATTGGGATGACTGGCGGGAGCGCGGACGGCAAATCCGGCTTCATACGATCGCTCATTTGGATTACTACTTAAATATGTTTGCGAATCAGGCGCGCGCTAACGGCGTGCATGTGCATTTTGCCGAGACGTCTGCCGAAGCGGTCAAGCTGTCTCTTGAGATTGCGCAGCGGAAGCAGGCGAAGTCGGTTGTAAAGTCGAAGTCGATGGTTACGGAAGAGCTGCATTTGAATCACGAGCTTGAGTCCATTGGCGTTGAGGCCATCGAAACGGATCTTGGCGAGTATATCATTCAGCTGGCCGGCGAGACGCCTTCCCATATTATTATCCCGGCTATTCACAAAAACCGTTATCAGGTGGCTGATCTTCTGTCCCAGGAAGCGGGCGAGACGCTTGCTCCGGATACGTCCATTCTTGCAGGCTTTGTGCGCAAGAAGCTTCGGGAGAAGTTCCTGGAGGCGGATATCGGGATGACCGGCTGCAACTTCGCGATTGCCGAGACCGGCTCGATGGTGCTTTTCGAGAACGAAGGCAATGCCCGGATGGTTACGACCGTTCCGAAGACGCAGATTACGCTGATGGGTATGGAGCGGATTATTCCGTCCTGGGCGGACCTGGAGGTTATGGCTACGCTGCTGCCGCGTTCGGCGACAGGGCAGAAGCTGACGGTATACATGTCCGGCATTACCGGACCAAGACGCGAGGTTGACGCGGACGGACCGGATGAGATGCATATTATTATCGTCGATAACGGACGTTCCCTGCAGCTGGGCGATCCGGAGTTCCAGGAGCTCTTGAACTGTATTCGCTGCGGCGCTTGTCTAAACGCTTGTCCGGTATACCGTCACATCGGCGGGCATGCATACGGCGGAACGTACAGCGGTCCTATCGGGGCCGTGTTGACCCCTGCCCTGCAGAAAAACGTAGCGGAGTGGGATGATATCGCCAACGCTTCAAGCTTGTGCGGAGCCTGCTACGAGGCTTGTCCGGTCAAAATTCCGCTTCACGACATGCTCATTTATTTGCGCCGGCGCAAGCAGGAGCAAGGGCATGGCAATGCGGCTGAGTCGATCGGGATGAAGGGCTTTGCTGCCGTCATGGGCAACTCGAAGCGTTATGCCGGCCTTGTGAAGCTTGGGAAGCTCGGGCAGAAGCTGGTTGTGCGGGATGGCGGCATTCGTCTCAAGCTTGGACCGCTTAAGGGCTGGAATACGTACCGGGTAACGCCAAGCCTGCCGAAGAAGTCGTTCCGCGAGCAATGGGGGACGCTTGAGCAGGAACTGCGCCATGGGCTGAAGGAGCTTGATCCCGACGTGCGCAGCCGGATGGAAGCCATTGTGCAAGGCAGAGACGGCAAGGGAGGCAACGGTCATGGCTAAGCAGGTGGATTCCCATGAGGAATGGCTGAAGCAGTTAGAGGAAGAGTCCAAGCGGAAGCAGGAGGCGTTCATGAACGGGATCGCCCAGAAGCTGAAACGTTCCCGGATGACCTCGGCGCCCGAGCATCCGTTCCGGGGCGCGCCGGATTTCTGGCAAGCCTTCGAATGGCCGCTTGAGGAGCGAATGGACCGATTCGAGGCGAACTTCAAGGCAGCCGGCGGGCATGTGGAGCGGCTTGCCGACATGGAAGCGGCTAAACGGTTTATCGCGGAGAAAGCGGAAGCGCTAAGCGCCAAATACGTCATCCGGCAAAATGAGCCGGAGCTGAATGAGCTTGGTCTCGAAGAGACGCTTGCCGCGTCGGGTGCGGTAGTCCGGGTATGGAACGACGATGCGGATGAGAACTGGAGAGCGCGCGCGGCGGAATCGGACTTCGGTATAGTAACGGCTGATTACGCGGCTGCTTATACGGGCTCCGTTGCCGTCTTATCCTCGAAGGATAAAGGCCGCTCGGTAAGCTTGTTGCCGACCGTATTGTTTGTTCTGATCCCGCTTGATCGTTTGAAGACGCGACTGGGCGAGATCTTGATCAATTTCGATGAAGCGGGACGCGAGCAGCTGCCGGCCGGGATTCACTTTATTTCCGGTCCAAGCCGTTCGGCAGATATCGAGAATGACCTGACAATCGGCGTTCACGGACCCGGCGTCGTCTACGCTTTGCTAGTTGGTTAATTTGTGCATGCCCGTATGCTTGGGCTGGCGCTTCCGGCGCCGGATTAGAGCTTGCGGGCTTTTTTGGCATCAGCAGGCACCTCTTTAAGGGATGCCAAATCTGTCATTTCGCGGATTCCGGCGATTTTTACATCGCTTAACGATGCGGGTATCGTTAAGACAGACCAAACGGGGGGGCTATTTCGCCGAAAATACTGATGCACCGAACATTTAACGGCGCCTCGCATCGTAAACGTGTCAAGCATTGCTGTAGAGCAAGCAGGAAATGACTCGAATGGATTTAATTAATAAAAGGGAGTAATGAGATTATCCGTGAGGAGGTGGCGTTGCCCGTGAAGGCAAAACCGGAGTTGGTTCTAGACGCGGCAGGCGTGATTGCGGCGAATTTCTCGCCGCGTTTTTGGCAGGAGCTTGGAATGCGGTACGAGCTGACTTATGATAGACTGGCCCGATTCAAACGAGAGATCCGAGTAAGTTTATGGAGCGGCTCTATAACCGAAGTGAAATTCTGGGACGAGCTTTGCAGTCGGTTCCCGGCAATCGACAGGGATGAGGCTCGAATCAAGCTGCTGACCCGGATTACGCCGCTGCCCGCGGCGGAACGGATACCGGGCTGGAGCCGGCATGCCAATATCCATCTGCTCAGCAACCACCGCTCGGAATGGCTGGAGCCGATTGTTTCCCCTCTGCGTCCATATTTGCGCAGCGTGACGATCTCCAGCACAGCCGGCTGCTGCAAGCCGGATGCACCCATATACGAACGGGTTGAGCAGCATTTCGAATCAAAGGCGTCCATTCTGTTTGTCGACGATCAGGCGAAAAACTTCAAGGAACCCGAGCTGCGAGGCTGGACAACTCTTCTCGCCGATGAGCAGGGTGACTGGGTAAATCGGGTCGACCGGTTTCTTGCCATATAAAAGCAGCAGGCTCCCCTCCGGGAACCTGCTGCTTTTGCTTCATCCTATTGCTTGGTCTCAAGGAATTTCTCGATGAACTGAACCGCTTTTTCGGTGTTTTTGGAGCCTTCGCGCACGCTGGCGATATAGTTGTCTTTAGCCTGCATCGGAATATTTTTAATGATCGGGCTATCGGAGATTTTCACGCCATACGTATGCTCGGCCGGATCCTCTTCCGTTTTTTGCTTGTAGCCGTCCTCCGGCTTAAGCAGCTTGGTGATATCCGCCTGCGAGTCCAGGTTCATGAACGCGCCTTGCGGGCCTACCCAGTTAAACGCTGCCGTATCCGTGATATAGATGTCCGGGCGTTCCGTCGCAAGCACGACCATGGCTTTTTGCTGGGAGGCAATGTCCATTTGATCCTTCGCATCCAGCGGTACGTACGTAAAGTTGACTTTAAAGCGCTTGAACTCTGGGAACTGCTTCAGGAGCGCTTCTTCGATATCGGCTTCTTCGGTTTGCTTGCCCGTGCTGTCGCTCATGTAATACTCGCCAAGGAACATGATGGACAGGTCTACCGGCGGAAGCTTTGCGAGACGTTCCTGCTCCGCCCGGTGGTCCAGGTAGCTGTTAATGCCAACGATAACAAGAATGAGGGCAATGATGCCGCCAAGCACGTGGAATTTGTAGTAGCGCCAGAAATGGTCTACTTTCTCCGCGGAGCCGGCCATTTTCTTGTACTTGCCGTATTCCTGCTGATTGAATGCTTCGCTGGCTTTCCGGTTGTCCTCGTCGAGAATATACCGGTAGGCGCGCGTTACTTCCTCAAAGTCAGCCTGATCGGTTCCGCCGGGATTTTCTCTTTGTCTTGCCCGAGCTTGCCGCATCAAGGTGGTGTAACGCTTATCGACCTCTTCTTTCGAAGCGTTTTCAGGAAGACCCATCGTTTCGTAAGCTCGTTTCAGTTCGTCCATGGAGTTGCTCTCACCTCTGTTAGGATTAGAAAAAATAATAGCTACTCTCTAGTATACGGATTTGAATAGAAGATTTCCATTCCTCCATCTGGGAACGGCCCAGGCTACAAATTGGGATGACCTATGGTATGATAGGAAAAAGCGCGAATGGGTCTTGCCTAAACGGTCAATACATAGATTAACAGCATAAATCGGGGGAAACAGTATGTTGAGAGGAAAAACGATAGTACTAGGCATTACCGGCGGCATTGCAGCCTATAAAGGCGCGGCGCTCTGCAGCAAGCTCGTGCAGGCGGGGGCCGAGGTGCACGTCATCATGACGGAGTCGGCAGCCAAATTCATTACGCCGCTTACGCTCCAAACCTTGTCACGCCATCCGGTGCACATCGATACGTTCGACGAGAAGGACCCTTCGGTCGTTACACACATTGACTTGGCTGATCGAGCCGATCTGGTCGTAATCGCGCCGGCAACCGCGAATATTATTGGAAAAGCGGCTAACGGCCTGGCCGACGATATGCTGAGCACCACGCTGCTCGCGGCAACAAGTCCGGTTCTGATGGCGCCGGCCATGAACGTGCATATGTACGAGCATCCGGCGGTTGTCCGCAATCTGGAGCTATTGGCATCCCGCGGCGTGATGTTCGTTGAGCCGGGAACGGGTCAGCTTGCGTGCGGTTACGTGGCAAAAGGCCGTCTTGCGGAGCCGGAGGATATCGTCATTGCGGTTCATTCTTTGCTGAAAGCGAAGGAGCACGGAGCGCTTGCGGGCAAGCGCGTGCTGGTAACGGCGGGAGGCACGATGGAGCGCCTTGATCCGGTCCGGTATTTGACAAATGATTCTTCCGGGAAAATGGGCTTTGCCATTGCGGAAGCCGCCAAGGTGATGGGTGCCGAGGTTACGGTTATCGCGGGCAGAACCTCCGTTGATCCGCCTGCCGGCGTGAAGGTTATACGGGTAGAGTCGGCGCAGCAAATGCTTGACGCCGTGCTGGAACGATTCGACGAATCGGATATAGTGGTTAAATCGGCAGCAGTGGCGGATTACCGCCCGGTGACGAGACACGGCCAGAAGATCAAGAAGTCCGGCGAAACCTTAACGCTGGAGCTGGAGAAAACGACGGATATTTTGCAGACGCTAGGCGAGCGGAAGACGCATCAGCTCTTGATCGGTTTTGCCGCCGAGACGGAGCAGCTGGAGAAGTATGCCATGGACAAGCTGAAGCGCAAAAATGCCGATCTGATCGTGGGCAACGATGTCAGCCAGGAAGGCGCGGGCTTCAACGGGGACACGAATATCGTACAGCTGTACGGCCCAGGCGGATTAATTGAAGCGATGCCGCTGCTGTCCAAGCGCGAGACGGCGCAGCGCATTCTGACGATTGCTGCCCGGCGCCTTGCGGAGGTAGCCTCCCGCGATGGAGGTCGGGGCGAAGAATGATTGCCAAAGTGATCGTAGACGTGCCGAGCCGCCAGACGGACCGGCCGTTTGACTATAAAGTACCGCCCGGCATGGAGAGCTGGATTGAGGTCGGCAGCCGGGTAGGCGTTCCTTTTGGCCCCCGGGTCCTGCAGGGCTTTGTCATTGAGCTTGCGGAGACGGCCGACGTGGATCCCATGAAGCTGAAGGCCGTATCCGAGCTGCTCGATCCGGTTCCGCCGCTGCTGCCCGATCTGATCGAGCTGGCCAAATGGATGAGCGACAAGTATTGCTGTTCTTGGACGACAGCGCTGCAAGCCATGATTCCGGCCGCTCTGAAAGGGAAAGCGGAAAGGTATATCAGCCTGAACGAGGATCCGGAATATACGGCGGAGGACTATGGCCTGACGGCGCTGCTGCCGGAGGACTTGCTGACGTGGATCGGCAGGCAGAAGCAGCTTAAGCTGGAGACGCTGCAGCAGCGGTATCCGGAGCATTCGGCATCCATAAAAGAGGCGCTCCGCGACGGGCTGCTGCAGGAGCAGACTTCGATCCGGGACCGTCTGGCGATTCGCAAGGTGCTGACCGTGTTCCCGCCGGATGACGAAGCAGCGGCGCGCGAAGCGCTGGAGAGCTTCCCGGCCCGGGCCGCGAAGCAGCGCGAGCTGCTCGCCTTCATGCTGGAGCGCGGCGAGGCCATGCCGCTGCAAGCGCTGCTGGCGGAAGCAGGCGGTTCGCCTGCCAGCGTCCGTGCGCTCGCGGACAAGGGCCTGCTTGGCCTGCATGAAGTCGAGCAGGAACGGGATCCGTACGCAGGGCGGGATTTCCAGCGGACGCAGCCGCTGCCCCTTATGCCCGGCCAGCAGGACGTGTATGAACGGATTGCGGGCACGGTAAGCCGCGGCGAGCCGCAGGTGCTGCTGCTTCATGGCGTTACGGGGAGCGGCAAAACAGAGGTCTATATGCAATCCATTCAGCATTGTCTGGAATTAGGCAAGCAGGCGATTGTGCTCGTTCCCGAAATTTCGCTCACTCCGCAGATGGTGGAGCGGTTCAAGGGGCGCTTCGGCGAAGCCGTCGCCGTGCTGCACAGCCGGTTGTCGAACGGCGAGCGTTACGACGAGTGGCGCAAGATCCGGAGCCGCCGCGTACAGGTCGCCATTGGCGCCCGCTCGGCGATCTTTGCACCTTTTGAGCGGATTGGGCTTATTATTATTGATGAAGAGCATGAATCCTCCTACAAGCAGGAGGAGAGCCCGAAATACCATGCGCGGGATGTCGCCGTAAGACGCGCCAGGCAGCATGGAGCCGCGGTTGTGCTGGGCTCCGCGACGCCGTCGCTGGAATCGTTCGCCGCCGCCAGCCGCCAGCCTGCGCCCGGCAAGGAATCGGCGCTGCTGCCCATGCCGGAGCGGGTCGGCAGCCGTCCGATGCCGCCGGTTCAAGTCATTGACATGCGCGGCGAGCTGCAGGACGGCAACCGCTCGATGTTCAGCCGCAAGCTGCATGCCGCGCTGGCCGACAGGCTCGAGCGCGGCGAGCAGTCGGTGCTGCTGCTTAACCGGCGGGGCTATTCGACGTTTGTGATGTGCCGCTCCTGCGGGTATACGGCCGCATGTCCGCATTGCGACATTTCGTTGACCTATCATCAGAAATCGCGGGCGCTGCGCTGTCATTATTGCGGTCACGCCGAGCTGGCTCCGAAGGAATGCCCGTCCTGCGGCAGCGAGCATATCCGCTATTTCGGGACGGGGACGCAGCGGGTGGAGGAAGAGCTGGCGAAGCTGTTCCCGGGGATCCGGGTGATCCGGATGGATGTGGATACAACCTCCGAGAAGCATGCGCACGAGAAGCTGCTCAAGCAATTCGGCGAGCGGAAAGCGGACGTGCTGCTGGGCACTCAGATGGTGGCCAAGGGGCTCGATTTTCCGTATGTTACGCTGGTTGGCGTAATAGCCGCGGATACGTCGCTCAATCTGCCGGACTTCCGTTCGGCGGAGCGGACGTTCCAGCTGCTGACGCAGGTAGCGGGACGCGCCGGGCGCCATCATCTTCCCGGGGAGGTTATTATCCAGACTTATTCTCCCGAGCATTACGCCATTCTTACCGCCCAGCATCATGATTATGCCGCGTTTGTGCTGGAAGAGCTCAAGCACCGGAGCGTGATGGGCTATCCGCCTTTTTGCAGGCTGGTTCTGGTGACGATGTCGCATGAACAGCTGCCTCTTTTGTCTTCGGTTAGCGAACAGTTTGCCGAGCGGCTTAGGGGTCTCGCGGCAGGCGAGGGGGTTCTTGGCCCGCTTGAGGGCGGTCTGCCGAGGGCGATGGACATTCTAGGACCGGTCGCCTCGCCCATTTCCAGAATGAAAGATCGCTACCGTTTTCAATGTGTGATAAAATATCGTGGAAACATCGACATACCGGCGCTGCTAAGGCACGCGATGGCGCCTTTTGTGGAGAGCTCGCCGGCAAAGCAGGTGCAGTTCAGCATCGATGTCGACCCGCAAGTCATTTTATAAAATAGATAACGATTGTAAAGGAAGGTAACGGCTATGGCCATTCGTATTATTGTCAAAGAACCCGATCCGGTGCTCCGCGAGACGGCAAAGGAAGTAACGAAATTCAACTCCAATCTGCAAAAGCTTCTGAAGGATATGGCAGAAACCATGTACGATGCGGACGGCGTAGGGCTTGCGGCTCCGCAGATCGGCATCTCGAAACGCGTCATTGTCGTGGATATCGGCGACGAGACAGGTCTGATCTCGATGGTTAATCCCGTTATCGTCGAAAAAGAAGGAGAACAGCTTGGTCCTGAAGGCTGTCTCAGCATTCCGAACCTGAACGGCGACGTAAAGCGCTACGAGCGCATCGTCGTAAACGGGCAGGACGCGGAGGGCAATCCGTTTACGGTAGAGGCGAGCGGCTTCCTTGCGGTTGCTTTCCAGCATGAAATCGATCATCTGAACGGTATTCTGTTCACGGATATTGCGCAAAATGTGTATGACATTACGGCAAGACAAAGAAAAGGCGGCGAGTAAGGAATGCGTATCGTATTTATGGGAACGCCGGAATTCGCCGTTCCTTCTCTGCGGCTTTTGATCGAGCAGGGCTATGATGTAGTCGCTGCCGTGTCGCAGCCGGACCGCCCGAAAGGACGTAAACGCGTGCTGACGCCGCCTCCTCTGAAGGAAGCGGCTCTTGCGCTTGGTCTGCCGGTTCTTCAGCCTGAGCGAATGCGCAGCCCCGAATCGGTTGCGGCCATTGCCGAGCTCCAGCCGGATCTGATTGTCACGGCCGCTTACGGACAAATTTTGCCGAAGGCGCTTCTGGACATCCCGCGGCTTGGCTGCATTAACGTGCACGGCTCACTGCTGCCGCGCTACCGCGGCGGTGCCCCGATTCAGCGCTCGATTATGAATGGCGAAACGGTTACCGGCGTAACGATTATGTATATGGCGGAAGGTCTTGATACCGGCGATATGATCAGCAAGGTTGAAGTTCCGATTACGGACGAGGATACATCGGGTACTTTGTTCGAGAAGCTGAGCGCTGCCGGCGCCGAACTGCTCGGACGCACGCTTCCAGCCCTGATTGCAGGCGAATTGAAGGCCGAGCCCCAGGATAACGAGCTGGCTACGTACGCGCCCAACTTAACGCGCGAGGACGAGCGGATCGACTGGAGCAAGCCGGCGCGCAGCATCTATAACCAAGTGCGCGGATTGTCTCCGATGGCAGGCGCTTTTACATACCTGAACGGCGAAGTGTTTAAAGTATGGGCATGCGCGAAGCCTGAAGAAGGCAAGGCAGGCAACGGTGCCGCTGCTCCGGGTACCGTAGTTGCGGCAAGCACCTCCGGCATTGACGTACAAACCGGTGACGGGCTGCTCCGCCTGCTAGAGGTTCAGCCCGCGGGCAAGCGGGTTATGACGATTGCGGACTGGCTGCCGGGCGCGCGGCTATCTTACGGCGCCGTATTTGGCGGTGGCGAAACATGAGCGAACGGGAATCTTTAAAGTCTCAGTCAAAGCGGAGACCGGGCGGAAAAGGCCAAGGCCGCGGCCCCGGACAGGAGGGGCGCAAGGAACAGCGCCCGGCACGCGTCCGTACGCCGCGCGAGCTTGCGCTTGATACGCTGGTGAAGGTGGCGGAGACCGGTGCGTACAGCAACCTGCAGCTCAACCGTGTCCTGCAGGATGCACAGCTGCAGCGCGCTGACGCTGCTCTCGTAACCGAGCTGGTATACGGAACGATCCAGCGTCAGCTGACGCTGGATCATTGGCTTGGCAAATTTGCGGCCAAAGGGCTGCGCAAGCTGGAGCCCTGGGTGCATCAGCTATTGCGCATGAGCGCCTATCAATTGCTGTATCTTGACCGTATTCCGGCCCATGCTGCGGTGAACGAGGCGGTAACCATTGCAAAGCGCAGAGGACATCAAGGGATTTCGGGAATGGTTAACGGCATTCTTCGCAGCATTGACCGGAACCGTGCGGAGCTGACGGTTGACGCCATTGTGGACAAGAACCCTGTCGTACAGATCTCCGTCAGGCATTCTTATCCGGAATGGCTGGTTGAACGCTGGGTCAAAGCTTACGGCGCGGAAACGGCCGAAGCCATCTGCGCTTCGGGCAATGAGCCGCCGCATGCCAGCGTCCGCGTCAATCCGCTCCGCGCAACGCGTAACGAAGTGCTGAGCCTGCTGGCCGAACAGGGCGGCGATGCAGAAGCATCGAGGCTTGCGCCTGCCGGTATCGTGGTTCGCCGCGGCGGCAATCTGGCCGATACGGAAGGCTTCCGCGAAGGCCTCTGGACGATGCAGGACGAAAGCTCCATGCTGGTCGCAGAGGTTGTGGAGCCTAAGGCGGGCATGCAAGTATTGGATTGCTGCGCGGCGCCTGGCGGCAAAACAACCCATATGGCGGAACTGATGGGCGGCAAAGGCAAGGTCTATGCCAACGACCTTCATCCTCACAAACGCCAGCTTATCGTCGATCAGGCCGTGCGTCTCGGCCTTCAGAACATCGAGGCAACCACCGAAGATGCGGGCAAGCTCGGCGAGCGGTTCGCTCCGGCTTCGATGGACGCGGTACTGCTGGACGCGCCTTGCTCCGGATTTGGCGTTATTCGCCGCAAGCCGGAAATCAAATGGACGAAAACAGCGGGCGATGTAGCCGATATCGCGGCGATTCAGCGCAGGCTGCTCGGGGCAGTGGCAGGCTTGGTTAAGCCCGGCGGGACGCTGGTCTACAGCACCTGTACGATTGAGAGCACCGAGAACGAAGAGCAGGTGGCCGCTTTCCTGAAGGAGCATCCCGAATTCCGGCTTGACGCCGAATGGCCGGAAGAAGCCCTTAAGCCGCTGCGCGAGAAAGGCATTGTCGACAGCTCATTTGACGGACAAGCGCAGCTGCTTCCGCATCATTACGGCAGCGACGGCTTCTTTATTGCCCGTCTCCGCAGACGCCCGTAGGGCCCTTGTGGCTCAGCATGGGCGTTTGTGGTAAAATAAATCATCAGCGCCGGCATAACAGGCGCGCTATTTCAGAGTCAGGTGTGATAATAAGAAGATGAAACCAATAATTTATGACTATAACCTCGATCAGCTTCAAGACTGGATGAAAGAGAACGGCGAGCCGGCCTTCCGCGGCGGACAGCTGTTCGATTGGCTGTACGTGAAGCGCGTGAAGAGCTTTGAAGAGATGTCCAATCTGCCGAAACCGCTTCGCGAAAAGCTGGAAGAGTCCTTCCAGTTCGTGACGCTGTCGGAGATTACAAGATTCGAGTCCAAGGACGGCACGGTCAAATTCCTGTTCGGCCTGCATGACAACCACGCGATCGAGACCGTTATCATGCGCCATGATTACGGCAACAGCATTTGCGTAACGACGCAGGTGGGCTGCCGGATCGGCTGTACGTTCTGCGCTTCGACGCTTGGCGGCCTGAAACGCAATCTGACCGCGGGCGAGATTGTCGCGCAAGTGGTAACGGCCCAGCAGATGCTGGATGCCACCGGGGAACGCGTATCAAGCATCGTTATCATGGGTTCAGGCGAACCATTCGAAAATTATGACGCCACCATGACCTTCCTGCGTATTATGATTCATGAGAAGGGTCTGAATATCGGCCAGCGCCATATTACCGTTTCGACAAGCGGTATCGTTCCAAGCATGTATAAATTCACGGAAGAGAATACGCAGATCAACCTGGCCATCTCAATCCATGCGCCTAATGACAAGCTCAGATCCAAGCTGATGCCGGTTAATCGCCGCTTCCCGTTTGAGGATGTAATGGCAGCCTGCCGCAATCACATTGCAAAGACCGGCCGCCGCATCACGTTCGAATACGCATTGATCGGCGGGGTTAACGACCAGGCCGAGCATGCGCAGGAGCTTGCGGACGTGCTTCAAGGCATGTTGTGCCATGTCAACCTGATCCCGGTTAACCACGTGCCGGAGCGGAACTACGTTCGTACGCCGCGCAATGACATTTTCGAATTCCAGCGCATTCTGGAAAAGAATAAAATCAATTGCACGATCCGCAGGGAGCAAGGCCATGATATTGCGGCTGCATGTGGCCAATTGAGGGCGAAACATATGGAGTCCACGACGAGGTGATCACGGTTGATTACGGCAAACCGAAGCGATGTCGGACGAATTCGTCATATTAACGAAGATCGTTCGTGGGTAGGACAGCTGGATAACGGCATTACTTTAGCGATTGTCGCCGACGGAATGGGCGGTCATCAAGCGGGGGATGTAGCGAGCCAGCTGGCGGTTAATACGTTCAGAGACATGCTCGAGAAGAGCGCGTCGAAGGCGGATTTATCGATGCAAGAGGGGAAAATGCTGATTCGCCAGGCGCTTGTCATGGCCAATGACGTCGTCTACGATATGGCATCACGCAACGAGCAGTACTACAATATGGGAACGACGATCGTTGCTGCCCTGTACAAGGAGCAGCAATTGATCATCGGGCATATCGGGGACAGCCGCGCCTATCTCATTACCGCAGATGGAATTGCGCAATTGACGGAGGATCATACTCTCGTCAACGAACTGGTCAAATCCGGCCAGATCAGCCTGGATGAAGCGGCGCATCACCCGCGCCGCAATGTGATTACGCGCGCCGTCGGCACGGACGCGCAAGTAGAGGTGGATATTTATACCGCAGTCTTGTCCGATAACGATGTACTGCTGCTGTGCAGCGACGGTCTGACCAATATGGTTAGCGACGAAGAGATGCTGCAGACGGTTCGTGAGGAAGGGCTCGGATTGGATGATAAAGCGGATCGCCTCATTCAATTGGCGCTGCAAGCCGGAGGAGACGACAATGTTACGGTCGTGCTTCTTCAGGAGGAAAGCGCTGCTTATCGAGGGGGTGACAACGGATGATCGGACATCAATTAGGTGGTCGCTATGAAATTTTAACGAGAATCGGCGGAGGCGGAATGGCGCTGGTCTATAAGGCGCACGATATTCTGCTAAACCGTAATGTCGCAGTAAAGGTGCTGAGACAGCAATTCGTCCACGACGAAGAATTTATTCGGAGATTCCGGAGAGAAGCGCAGTCGGCTGCCTCTCTGTCTCATCCGAATGTCGTCAGCATTTACGATGTAGGGCAGGAAGAGGATACCCACTACATCGTAATGGAATATATCGAGGGTCATAATCTTAACGAAATCATTCATGAGCGTGCGCCGCTGCAGGCCGACGAAGCGGTGCGGATTGCCGTGCAGATTTGCGATGCGCTGGAGCACGCCCATCAGAATCATATTATTCATCGCGATATTAAGCCTCATAACATCTTGATTGGCAAAAACGGAAGAGTGAAGGTGACGGACTTCGGGATTGCCCGTGCCGTAACCTCCTCAACGATTACGCAGACCGGATCGGTTGTCGGTTCGGTTCACTATTTTTCGCCCGAGCATGCCAAGGGCATCAGTACGGGGGAGAAGTCCGACCTGTACTCCCTTGGCATCGTGCTCTACCAGATGCTGACGGGGAAGCTTCCGTTTTTCGGAGAAAGCCCGATCAGCGTTGCGCTCAAGCATTTGCAGGAGGAGTTCGAGGAGCCTAGGAAGGTAAACCCTCACATCCCGCAGAGCGTGGAAAACGTCATTTTGCGCGCGATGCGAAAAAACCCGAACGAACGCTATCAGTCGGCCCGCGAGATGCTTAACGACCTGGATACGTGCCTCAAGCCAAGCCGCTTGAGCGAGCCGAAGGCGACGTTCACGAGCGGCAGCGATCTCGATGAGACTCGCGTGATGCCTGCGATACGGGGCGATATGCTCAGCTCCGTTCCGCAGTACGAATTATCGCCTGTTCCGCCCCCGGAAGCATCCGCTCCGCTTGAACGGGCAAGTAAAGCGGCGGCTGCATCCAGTCAGCCGGAAGCGGAATGGAAGGATGAGAAAGCAAGCAGCAAGCCCAAAGGCTGGAAACGCCCTACAACGATTGTAACGGTAACCCTGGTCATTTTGGGTTTGATTATCTGGGGCTTCTTTGCTCTGCTGAACAAGCTTGACGTGCCGGAAGTGGACGTGCCTTTCGTAGTCGGCAAGCAGGAAGATGTGGCTCGGGCTATGATCGAGGATGCCGGGCTTAGGGTCAAGGAGCCCGTTATTCACGAGTTTATGGGCGACGTGCCTGCCGGCGAGGTCTTTGAGCAGGACAAGGCCAACATGCGGGTGAAGGAAGGCTCTTGGATTCAGCTGTCCGTCAGTGACGGCGCCGTACTGGAGAAGATAGCCGACTATAAGGGCAAGCAGCTGCAGGAGGCCAAAGATGATTTGATGGCACTCGGTGTACCTGAAGATCAGATTTCATCGGAGCCAGTATTCAGCGACCAGGATCCGGACACAATTATAAGTCAGACGCCGGAGTTTGGCTCGGAATTTGATCCGAAGACGGCAACCATCAAGTTTATGGTGAGTAAAGGACGGGAAACGATCCCTATGCCAAATTTGATCGGCCATACCGTTGCCGAAGCGAAGGATATCGTGAAGTCGAACGGGCTGGTCCTGCAGGATGACGACATCCTGGAGGAACCAAGCTATACGCAAAGCAAAGGGCTTGTTATCGACCAGGATCAGTTCAAGCCTAACGATCCGGTGCCTAAAGGATCGAAAATAACGATCCGCGTCAGCTCCGGTCCGCCGAAGGATGCGAAGAACCATACGTTCAACGTAACGATATCGCCGGCCGAAGCGGGGAAAACCAGCGAAATCCGGATTGTGTATTCCGATGCGCGCGGTCAGGATATCGAGTGGGGCAAACGCCAAATTCAAGATACCCAATCCTTCCCCGTGCAGGTCATTTTGGCGCCAAATACGGAAGCCAGAGTGACGGTATACCGGGACGGCCAGTTCGTGGATACGCGCACGATCACTTACGAGGAGCTGGCCCAGGGCTCGAATTCCTCCTCGCTTACCATACCGGGCTCCGGCAATAGCAACAACGGCAATAACGGTAATAACGGTAATAACGGTAATAACGGCACGGACACGGAGACCAGCACCGACCCGACAGAGAAAACCGAGAACCCGGATCAGCCGGCAAATGCGGATCCGGCAGATAGCAACGACAACGGAGGCACTCCAGATGAGCAGCACTAGTGAAGCCAAGGGAAGAATCGTCAAGGCGCTCAGCGGTTATTACTACGTATTGCCGCATGATGCGGAATCGCCGGAGCAGACGGTGCAATGCCGTGCTCGCGGCGTATTCAAGAAGCGAGGTTTAACGCCGCTTGTAGGCGATGACGTGCTGTACACCTTGACGGAGAACGGCGAGGGCACGGTGGAAGCGCTCCTGCCCCGTTCTTCGGAGCTGATCCGGCCGCCGGTCGCCAACGTAGACCTGGCTATCCTCGTCTTTTCCGTGACGGAGCCCACCTTGAATTTGCAGCTGCTTGACAAATTTCTTGTCCATATCGAGCATTCGGGTATTGAGGCGGTGCTTTGCTTAAGCAAGCAGGATTTGGAGCAGGACGGCGAGGAGACGAAAGCAGCGATAGCCGCCGCCGAAGCGGTAAACCGGATTTATACGGCTATTGGCTATGAAGTATACGGAACAAGTTCGCGCCGGGGAGTGGGCGTCGAGGAGCTGCATGACCGTCTTAAAGGGCATGTAGCGGTCTTCGCGGGTCAATCCGGCGTGGGCAAATCCTCGCTGCTGAATGCTCTCGTGCCGGGCCTTAAGCTCGAGACAAACGAAATCAGCAACAGACTTGGCCGGGGCAAGCATACAACGCGCCATGTAGAACTCGTCGAGATAGGCGGCGGTTACGTGGCGGATACGCCGGGCTTCAGCCAGCTTGATTTCACGGAGCTTGGCATTGAGGACCTGGGGTACTGCTTCCGCGAGATGCGCGAGCTTGCGCCGGACTGCAAATTCCGGGCCTGCACCCATGTGCACGAGCCGGGATGCGCCGTGCTGAAGGCGGTGGAGGAGGGCGCGGTTGCGCCTAGCCGCCATCAGAATTATTTGACGTTTATGACGGAAATGAAAGAGAGAAAGCGGAGGTACTAAACCATATGGCTATTATCGCACCATCTATCCTGTCGGCGGATTTCGCACGGCTTGGAGACGAGATTAAAGCAGCGGAACAGGCGGGAGCGGATTGGATTCACGTCGATGTTATGGACGGTCATTTCGTACCGAACCTAACCTTTGGTCCTCCGGTTATCGCGGCCGTTCGTCCGGCTACGAAGCTTCCGTTTGACGTGCATCTCATGATCGAACGCCCGGAGCTGTCCATTCCGAGCTATGCAGCCGCGGGAGCGGACCGGATTACGGTTCATGCCGAAGCAACGGTGCATCTGCACCGCACGATCCAGCAGATCAAGGACTTGGGTCTGCCGGCCGGCGTTGCGCTTAACCCGAGCACGCCGTTGTCGGTTCTGGAACATATTCTCGGGGACGTTGATCTGATTCTCATTATGACGGTTAACCCCGGTTTTGGCGGACAAGCCTTTATCGAGGAGTCGCTCAATAAGCTTCGCCAGCTGCGCAAAATGCTTAACGAACGCGGCCTCAGCCATGTTCATGTGCAAGTGGACGGCGGTATTAACAGTATTACTGCTAAGCAGGTTGTAGAAGCCGGTGCGAATGTGCTTGTCGCAGGCAATGCCGTATTCGGGGAAAGGGATCGCGCGGCCGCGATTGCTGCGCTTCGGTAACGAGTGTGGACGAAGATTTCGAGTTAGAGGAAAGCATTTGGAAGAAATTATTTTGGATCGCTTTTTACGCGATAACAGCAGGCGTTTTGCTAGGACTTTTTACGGCCATCAGCTCGCCTATCAAATACGTCTTCTCCCTGGTGGCTTTGTACATCGCGATTAAATGCTTCAAGCGCTTCTCTACCTGGGGACCGCGGATTTCCTTTATCGTTTCTGCAATAATCGTTTATTTCGCTACGGCTCTGGTAATCGCAATCGTTGTCTATATGCGCGATAATCCGGTGCCGGCAGGCTAATAGAATACTAGCTGGCGCTTTGGAATAGGACAGCTTAGCATCGCATAGGATGGTTACATGAACGAAGGTTCGTGTAGCCATTTTTGCGTTTATATTATTTGGTACACATCCAATTTCGATGAGCGTGTCTGAGGAGGGATGGGCATGAAATTTTACACGATCAAACTGCCGAAATTTCTGGGCGGATTCGTAAAAGCAATATTGAATACCTTCCAAAAAAACTAGGTCCGATGCACGGCTTAACGAACGATCGTGGGCAAGGCGGAACGGTTTTGCTGTCTATAAGCAGCAAGACGCGTTCCGATCCGTAGAATTCTAAGCGAGATTATAAGGTAAACTTATAATCCTTAGAATTCAAGGCGGAACGGTCCGCCATTTTAGCGGCGGCGGGAGGCGTTCCGATCCGGAGAATTCTAAGCGATATAAGAGTAACCTTATGAATCCTTAGAATTCGAGGTGAAACGGCTCCACCTTTCAGTGTCAGAGGGCGGTCGCATTCCGGAGCGGTAAACAAAGAAAAAGCACCTGGGCTCAGGTGCTTTTTGTCTAAATATAAGAAAGTATAAACAAGTATACGACGCTTATATTTCATAGCGAACGTTCGCTGCGCCGCCAAAATGACGGCGTCAGCCGTTTGCGCTAGACCGCTCGGTTGGAATCCGTCAATTAAACGCGAGTTACTTTGCCGGATTTCAGTGCACGTGTGCTGACATAAACGCGTTTCGGTTTGCCGTCAACCAAGATGCGAACCTTTTGCACGTTTACACCCCAAGAACGACGGTTTTTGTTGTTTGCGTGGGATACATGGTTGCCTGTACCAGGCGATTTACCAGTAATGAAACATTTGCGGGACATGAGTACACCTCCTTAAGTTTGTGCCGCAAGAAAGCAGGGCTTTCCTGCAAGCATGCGCTTAGAGTTTGCTTATTGAGCTATTAGCTGCATTGTTAGCACAAGCTGTATTAAAAAATACTGGGTCAAGCCTGCACATAAACATACTTGACTATCGTATCACAATTGTTGTGTATCAGCAACTTAAATGTACATGAAATGATGGATTTTGTCATCGTTTTTGCCTTGCGCCCTTCTATAATCAAGCGGTTTATAGTACAATAATCCTTAGTCCATATTATTTACGGTAAAGGAGTGTATTCCCATACCACTGCAGATTAAGAACGAGCTTGGACAGATAATTGTGAATGATGACTGCATTGCAGTGATTGCAGGCTCTGCAGCCATGGATTGTTATGGGCTTGTCGGGATGGCTTCCCGCAAACAGCTTAAGGATGGCATCGCCGAGCTGCTCGGCAGAGAAAACATGTCGAAGGGCGTCGAGGTACGCCGGGAGAATGAACAGCTTCATATCGAGCTGCATATTATCGTAAGCTACGGCACGAAAATTTCCGAAGTGGCGCATAATATACAAAACAAGGTAAAGTACGTCCTCAATGATGTAATTGGTCTTCAAGTGGACCAGGTCCATATATTTGTTCAAGACGTAAGGGTATCTACGTAGTCTATGCTTACGAAGTTAGAATTGCTTTTGCAATTCTTTTAGGAAGGGGAATTGTCGTTGAGTAAGCGCTCCATTAACGGATCTGATTTTACCGCCATGGCACTGCTCGGTGCGGAATACTTAGAAAGAAATGTAGACCGGGTGAATGCATTAAATGTGTTTCCGGTGCCAGACGGAGATACGGGTACGAACATGAATCTAACGATTGTCTCGGGGGTTCGTGAACTGCGGAACAAGCCGTCCGCCCATTTGGGAAAGGCTGCTGAAGCATTGTCCAAAGGACTTCTGATGGGGGCAAGGGGCAACTCGGGGGTTATTTTGTCCCAGTTATTCCGCGGCTTTGCCAAATCGCTCTCCAATCTGGAAGAGGCCGGGACGCTGCAGATTGCCGCCGCCTTCCAGAATGGCGTCGACATGGCTTACAAAGCGGTCGTGAAGCCGGTAGAAGGAACGATTCTTACGGTAGCAAGAGAAGCCGCCAAGCATGCCGTTCAGTATGCCCGCAGAACGAGCGATGTCGTTGAACTGATGCAAGAGATTCATGCGAAGGCAAATGAAGCGCTTCAGCGCACGCCGGATCTGCTGCCGGTATTGAAGCAGGTTGGCGTCGTTGATTCCGGCGGACAAGGTCTCGTCTTTATTTACGAGGGCTTTGTTCAGTATTTGACGCATAGCGGTACGATTCAGGAAAAGGTATTCGCATTCCCGTCCGAAGCGGCGGCACCCGAAGAAGTGGCTGCAGCGCAGCCGGCAGCGGTGCACAGAACGTCAGCCGCCGTAAAACCGTCGGCCCCGGCATCCGCGCAATCGAAGCTGGCGACAGAGGATATCGAGTTCCTGTACGACATGGAATTCTTTATTAATCGCAAAATCAGCGGGAAACCTGCAGCGTTTTTTAATGAATACGCTTTCAAGAAGGCGCTGGAAAAGGACGGCGATTCGATTCTCGTCATTGCAGACGACGATATTATCAAAGTGCATGTCCATTCCCGCAAGCCTGGCGATGTATTAAACCTTGCAATGGCTTATGGCGAGCTTACGGACTTTCACATTCTGAATATGCGGGAACAGCACCGCGATCTGCTTGAGCATGAAGCGGCGGCGGAGCCTTTTGCGCCGGTACCCGAGTACGCGCTGACCGGCGACATTTCGTCGACCGAGCTGCTGGCGGGACCGGCCGCGCAGGTAGTCGCGCCGGAGCAGCTGCATGAGCTTGCGCCATTTGGCATTATTGCGGTTGCGCTTGGCGAAGGCATCGCGAATATTTTCCTCGGCAACGAGGTGGATATCGTATTGTCCGGGGGGCAAACGATGAATCCGAGCACCGAGGATTTCGTGAACGCGATCGAATCGCTGCCTGCCGAGCATATCTACCTGCTGCCTAACAACAGCAACATTATTCTCGCGGCAGAACAAGCGGCAGAGCTGAGCGGACGCCAGGTAACGGTTATTCCGACAAAAACGATTCCGCAGGGCCTGGCAGCGATTCTTGCGTTCAAGGAAGAGGAATCGGCGGAGCGCAACGCCGCATGGATGAAGAGCGCGGCGGAGCAGGTCGTGTCCGGCCAAGTGACGCAGGCGGTGCGGAATACGTCGATTGACGGCGTAAACATTCAAGAAGGCGACTACATGGGGATTAAAGAGAAGACGATTGTCTCCTCCAAGCCAACCCTGCTTGAGGCCTGCCAGCTGCTGATGGCGGCGATGGCCGAGGAAGGCGGCGAGCTGCTGACGATCCTGACCGGCGAGGATGCGAAAGAATCCGACACCGCGCAATTATGCGAATGGATCGAAGAGGCATATCCGGATATCGAGCTTGAGGTGCATAACGGCGGCCAGCCTTTATATCCTTATTTGTTCGCTATGGAGTAGCCATAATAAGTTGGGAGGGGACGTATGGGGAACATACGCATCGTAACCGACAGCGCATCGGACATTCCACTCGCGCTGAGGCAAGAGCTTGGCATCGAGATGGTTCCGCTGAAAATTCTGTTCGGGGAAGAGACTTACTATGATGCCGTTACGATTAATACGGAGCAGTTTTTCGAGAAGGTAGCGGCATCGCCGCAAATGCCTACTTCGTCCCAGCCATCGCCGATGGAGTATCAAGAGGTGTACGAGCGCATTTTGCAGGAGGATCCGGGGGCGTCCATTATTTCGATTCACTTGTCGGGGGCGGTCAGCGGGACTTACCAGTCCGCCGTTATTGCCAGCTCGATGATTGACGGGGATCCGGACATTACGGTTATCGATTCAAAAACAGCTTCCTATGCCTATGGCATGCGCGTTGTAGCCGCGGCCAGAATGGCAAGAGAAGGGGCTTCGAAGGAAGCGATTATGGCTGAAATCCAGCGGATGCAGCGGGAAACGCAGTTGTATTTTCTCGTGGATACGCTTGAATATTTGCAAAGAGGAGGACGGATCGGCAAAGCTTCCGCTCTTATCGGATCCATTCTTAATATTAAGCCGATTCTGTCGCTCGACAAAGAAGGCATGGTGTATGCCGTAGATAAAATGCGCGGTACAAAAAAAGCAATGGCTCGGATTATGGATATGCTTGGCGATGCTTGCGGCCAGGATCCGGTTATTGTAACAATCGCCTGGAACACGAATAAGGAAGCTGCTTTGGAATTCCTCGAGCTGATCAAGGCTCGCTTCAATGTTCAAGGGGTTGAATACGCAACCGTCGGTGCCGTAATCGGAACCCATGTGGGTCCCGGCACGATGGCTGTGTTCGTGCGCAGAGTGTGAGGTAGAGAACAATGACGCTGGAACAGTATTCGGTCCGGCAAATTAAAGGCGTGAGCGCTCCGAAGGAAGAAGAGCTTCACGCCTTTGGCGTTCAGACCGTCGCCGATTTGCTGGATTATTTTCCATTTCGATATGAAGATTACCGCATCCGGGAGCTTGCCGAGATCAAAGACGGCGAGAAGGTGACGGTGCAGGGGACGATACGCGGGAACGGGATTTTGCAGCGGTACGGCAAAAACAAATCGCGCTTGACCTGCAAAATCGAGGTTAACCATATGCTGGTGACGGCTGTTTGGTTCAACCGTCATTTTTTGCAAAATCAGCTGACGCCGGGCAGAGAAATTATGCTGACGGGCAAATGGGAGCAGCAGCGCCTGCAGCTTACCGTGTCGGAATCCGAATTTGCGGACAAGTCTACCGGCATGGTGAGATCGGGTACGCTTCAGCCGGTCTATTCCGTGGGCGGAGACATTACGCAGGCCTGGATGCGCAAGACGATCAAGCAAGCGCTTCTCCAATACGGCTCCATGATTGAGGAAGTGCTGCCGCATGAGCTTGTCGAGCGCCACCGGCTTATGGCAAGGCGTGATGCCGTGCTGCGGATCCACGATCCGGGAGAGGTTAAGGAAGGCCTCGAAGCCCGCCGTCGGATGGTCTATGAGGAGCTGTTTCTCTTTCAATTGAAGCTGCAGGCTTACCGGGCTATAACCCGGAAACGCGGGGACGGCATTGTTCATCAGGTAAACGGGGAGACGATCCGCAACTTTGCGGCTACGCTTCCTTTCGAGCTGACGGACGGCCAGAAGAAGGTTGTTAACGAAATAATGGCCGACATGCGTCAACCGGCCGCGATGAACCGTCTGCTGCAGGGGGATGTCGGTTCCGGCAAAACGGTCGTTGCCGCTATTGCGCTGTATTGCACGATCAAGGCCGGCCATCAAGGAGCTCTTATGGTGCCGACGGAGATTCTGGCCGA
This sequence comes from Paenibacillus sp. BK720, assembly GCF_011761545.1. Taxonomy (NCBI): domain Bacteria; kingdom Bacillati; phylum Bacillota; class Bacilli; order Caryophanales; family Paenibacillaceae; genus Paenibacillus; species Paenibacillus sp. BK720. The sequence goes on from NZ_JAASRQ010000002.1 coordinate 677,401, forward strand.
GCAGCATTTGCGTTCGCTGCAGAAGCTGTTTGCGGGTACGGGTATTGAAGTCGCGCTCCTGACGGGCAGCTTGACGGAGAAGAAGCGCCGGGACGTGCTTGCCGGGCTGCAGATGGGCATGATCGATATTCTGGTCGGCACGCATGCGCTTATTCAGGACGATGTCTTTTTCCGCAGCCTGGGTCTTGTTGTGACGGACGAGCAGCACCGGTTCGGGGTGAACCAGCGGAGCATTCTGCGCCGCAAAGGGCTGAATCCCGACGTGCTGACGATGACGGCTACTCCGATTCCGAGGACGCTTGCCATTACGGCGTTTGGGGATATGGACGTATCCACGATCAAGGAGCGCCCCCATGGCCGGAAACCGATTAAAACGTATTGGGTAAAGCATGACATGATGGACCGCGTTCTTGGCTTTATCCGGCGCGAGGTTGGCGAGGGACGCCAGGCGTACGTGATCTGCCCGCTGATCGAGGAGTCGGACAAGCTGGATGTGCAAAATGCGATAGATTTGCACGTGCAAATGCAGCAGGCTTTTCCGGATTTGAAGGTGGGGCTCCTGCATGGCCGGCTGTCGGCTTCCGAGAAGGAAGAAGTGATGCGCGCGTTTGGCGCGAACGAGACGCAGCTGCTAGTTGCCACAACGGTCGTTGAGGTTGGCGTCGACGTTCCGAATGCCACGCTTATCATTATCATGGATGCGGAGCGGTTCGGACTTTCCCAGCTGCATCAGCTGCGCGGGCGCGTCGGGCGGGGGGAGCATCAGTCGTTCTGCGTGCTGGTGGCGGATCCGAAGTCGGAGAACGGACGCGAGCGGATGAAGGTTATGACGGAGACCAACGACGGCTTTGAAGTGTCGCGCCGGGATCTGGAGCTCCGGGGACCGGGGGATTTCTTCGGGACGAAGCAAAGCGGCTTGCCGGAGTTCAAGATCGCCGATATGGCAGCGGATTACGAGATGCTGGAGCTTGCCCGCGACGATGCGGCGGAGCTTGCCGGACGGGATGATTTTTGGACGAATCCGGCGTTTGAACGGGCGCGCGTCCGGCTGCTGAAGGATCAAATTTTTCAAGGTGAACAGCTCGACTAAGCAATATCTTCCCTCTTGCGGCATATAGTTAAACGATCGAATTATCGGAATGCCGGATGGAGGTGTAAGCCTAAGTGAGTTACCAAAAGTACGGCATTCGGCCGCAATTGGTCGAACGCGTCAAAATCAAATTGAAAAATCCGGTCGTTAAGGACCGGATGCGGCTGTTGCTGGGCAATGTCACGAAGTATGATCTGCAGGACCGGGTAAAGGTGCGGAAGCTGGTGAAATCGGCGACTTCTATTTTGCAGGAACCGCTGACGGATATTCAGGAAGAACAGATTATCGATTTTGTCCTCGCGCAAAAAATAGATCCAAACAACACCTTCCATTTGCTGAAGCTATGGGGGATGTTCCGCTGACCGCTTGCGGTCGGCTTTTTTTTGTTAGGCGGTGCTGCCTAGTTTTCACCATAGATGCAGCTGGTCGCCCGTGTTTAGCGGTTCGATGCATTCGGCGGTGTCATTCTTGACGCTTCCGACTGCCGGGGATACCGGATAGGCTTCGAGCTCTTCCGCCGCATACGGCAGGAACAGACGCTGCAAGGCCTGCGGGTCCTGCACGGTTCGGTCAAGCCAGAAGGGCTCGTCCTCCGGGCGCAAAATCACCGGCATCCGGTCGTGGATCGGAGCCATCAGCTCGTTGGGCGAGGTCGTCAGAATGGTGCAGGTGCTGACCGTTGTTGTGCCGTCCGCCGCAAGCCACGACTCGTAAAGACCGGCCATGCTGAAGATGGAGCGGTCCTTGCGGACAATACGCATCGGCTGCTTGCCGCCGTTCGTCTTTTTCCATTCGTAGAAGCCGTCTGCCGGGATGAGGCAGCGCTTGCGGCGGAGCGGCGTCTTGAAGGCCGGCTTCTCGGCCGCTGTCTCGGAGCGGGCATTGAGCATTTTATTGCCGATCTTCGGGTCGTCGGCCCAAGGCGGAACAAGTCCCCACTTCAGCTCGCCGAGCCGGTTGCGCTGACCGTCATTTATAATGGCAAGCACCTGCTGGCCCGGCGCTACGTTATATTTGGGACGATGGTAAGGCACCTTCGTCTCGCCGATCATATAACGGATCATCAGCTCCTCGAGCGATACGGTGATGGTGTATCTTCCGCACATGGCAAGTCCTCCTGAAAAATTTTTTGGAAATGAAAAACTTACTTCGAAAGCATACGCTTCACGTCCGTTGTTTACTTTTTATTATGCATGAACAGGCGGCCTGACGGCAAATACTTGTGTTACCAGTATCAGTACGGGAGGGCGGTCGATGTTAAGCAGGGGGAGAGGGCGCGGCCGCTACGGACTACGGCTTCGCAAAATCAAACAGTTCTTTTCTCTGCCCGCTGCGGCATGGGATTATGCGGTCGGCAAATGGCATGGGCTGGAGGCTTCGCATGAGATGCTAGCGGAAGCTACCCCATTGCAGCTTGCCGAGGATGCGGTTGCCGGGCTGGAGGGGGAATGGCGGAAGCTGGAGGAGCAGCAGGCGGAGCCGGTGACGAGCGCATGGAGCGGGGAGGAGAAAATCCTGATCGAACGGATCCGGGAGGAGACCTCCCGTCTGAACCGCAATAACGTGACGCGGACGGAAGCCTACCGGCTGATGCATCAACGCCATCCGGAGCTGCACTGGGCGATGCTGGCCCATCTCGTTTCCCGCAACGGGGGCTGGAATATGACGGATCTGGCAGGCGAATGGCTGCCGCAGCTGCTCCCGGACGATAAACGCCAGTCCGTCTTCCTGCTGCTCGAGCATGCGAATTCGTTTATTTTTGGCGATGCTTTTCCGCAGCTGCTGCTCTACGGGGAAAGCGTCCGCCTGGGACGCCCGTTGTTTCATCTGCTTCCGGCCTTCGGAGTAACGCGGTTTATGAAGCCGGTGTGGGAGCAGTTCTGGCGAACACGCGATCCCGCGCCGCTGACGGTCGCGCTAATTGTGAACGAGCAGCATTTCATCGAGCAGCGGGTGGTGCAGGACGATTACTTCCGCAAAAACGTGCTCGATACCTTCTTCTTCGGCATGCAGTCGCTGCTGCAGCTGAACGCGGTGATGTTCCCGTATCATGCCGAAGCGGAGCCAGAGCTGCGGCTGGCGGGATTAATCATGGAGGATTTCGACGATGTGTCCGAACGGATTGAATTCGGCAAGTCCTTGTATGCGATTTTGTTCGGCGTCCCCCGGGTGCGGGAAGGAGCGCTTGCTTTTGCGGGCAAAGGACGCCATACCGGGTCAAGGGCAGATTATGCCCCGCATCTGTTCGCCCGGATACGCCGGGAGCCGCCAGCCGCGCTGTACAAGGAGCGCTTGCTGGGCGGCAAGCTGCTGCCTGGCGCGGCGCCGTTATACAGCCCGGAGCTTCGCGACGCCTGGGCGGACCGGAAGCTCGAGAGCGCGAAGCGGGAAGACTGGTTCGCTTCGGCTTCCGGCATCATGCCTTATTTCCGAAAGCTGAAGCTGCCCCGCAGCTTCGAGCTGACAGGCGAGTACGGCCTGCTGCTCAACAAGATTGAGCTCGCCGTGCTTGCTGCCCAGCAGCTGAGGCAGCAGGAGCATCCTTGAAAACGAAAAGAAGCCTGAAGTTCGAGCCGGACTTCAGGCTTCTTTTTCCATCGCAGATTTTTTCGGCCGGCCCAACTGTTTGAAATTACCTTTAAATATCCCTTGCATAGCGAACGTACATTCGGTATATAATAATATACGAACATACTTTCGCATTTGCATTGGAGTGGGGATTATGGAACGTGTCATTATGCTGATTGACTGCCAGTCGTTCTACGCGTCCGTCGAGAAGGCCGCGCATCCCGAATATAAGAACGATCCGGTCGTTGTGGCCGGCGATCCTTCGAGGCGTTCGGGCATTATTCTGGCAGCTTGTCCGCTTGCGAAGCAGTACGGCGTGACGACCGCCGAGACCCTTGGCGAGGCGCTGGGCAAATGTCCGCATCTCGTCATTATCAAGCCGAGGATGCAAGCTTATATCGATGTCTCACTAATGATTACCGACATTTTTCGTTCGTTTACCGATCTGGTGGAGCCCTTCTCCATCGACGAACAGTTCCTGGACGTTACCGGTTCCTTGTCTTACTTCGGCACGCCCGACGAGATCGCAAGGCAAATCCAGACCAAGATTATGCTCTACACCGGCGTATGGGCCCGGGTTGGCATCAGCTCCAACAAGATTCTGGCCAAGATGGCCACGGATATTTGGGCGAAAAAAAACGAGACCGGCCAGTTCACTCTCCCGAAATCCGAGGTGGAATCTTTATTATGGCCGCTGCCCGTGAATAAAATGTTTGGCGTCGGCTCGCGGATGACCGCGCATTTCCAACGGATGGGGATTGCAACGATCGGAGATCTCGGCTGTCTTCCCCTGCCGGAATTCAAGCGCAGGCTGCGGGCGCGGATGGGCCGCAACAGCGATATTCAGGCAGAGCTGTTCTGGCAGACCGCAAACGGCATTGACCCGAGCCCGGTCAAGCCAAGCACCCATGACGCGCAGCAAGCGGTCGGCCATCAGATGACGCTTCCCCGGGATTACAGCAAGCCGCAGGAGATTGACGTTGTTCTGCTGGAATTAAGCGAGGAGGTATGCCGCCGCAGCCGAGCCAAGGGATATATGGGCAGCGTCGTTGGAGCAGGCGCGCAAGGCGCGGATTTCGACCGCCCGACCGGTTTTTTTCGCCAGATGACGGTACCCGATCCGACGAATATTACGAAGGAAGTATTCGCTGCGGCCCGCACGTTGTTTTACGCCCATTGGGACCGGCTCCCCGTCCGCAAGCTTGGCGTGACCTTATCGAAGCTGGTGCCCGACGACCAATATCAGCTTACCCTGTTCGGAAACAGGGAGAAGGAAAGAAAGCTGGATCGCGTCACGGACGCGATCCGTCATAAATTCGGAACGACCTCGATTCTCCGGGCGTCCTCGCTGCTCGAGTCAGCCCAGGCCCGTGAGCGCAGCGTCAAAATTGGAGGACACTACAAATGAGCAAGAAACTGGAAGGAAACGGCCGCTGGGAATCCAGCCGTATGATGCTGCCTGAACACCGGGAGCAATATCTAGAACGGCGCGAGCCGCCCCAAGCCTCCGGACCTGTCCCCGTTCCAAGCAAAGAGGAGCTTGAGCTTATCCGCGATTACGTGCTGCTCCCCATGATGCTGACGATCGTAGATAAGAACTGCAAGGACATCGAGCTGTCCTTTTACTCCATGAAGCAGCTGTACATGAAAGCCTCGCGCGTCCTGATGGGGCATATTCACACGGATCTAACCGCTGTTCGCAAAGCGCTTAAGGAGCGCAATATCCGGGTCTTCCTCGAGGAGAGCGACAGCGAGCATGGAGCTATTCATTACAGGTTTGTCTGCCGCGGCTACGAGGACCGCTTCTCCATGATCCGCGACGCGGCCCGCGCCGAGATTAGCGTCCGCATCGCCAAATATATCTCCACGATGTTTAAGTGAACTTTACGAAAGCACCGCCCGCTGGCAAGCAGCGCGGTGCTTTTTGATTGGGTCAATTCACATGCTCCCGGCGGTATGCCTTCGGGGACATTCCGAAAACCTTCGTAAATTGGCGGGTGAAATAGTTGCTGTCGTTAAAGCCGCTTTTATAAGAAATTTCCGTAATCGGGATACGGGTTGTCTTAAGCAGGTTGCACGCATGCTCCAGGCGGAGGCGCAGAAGATAGGCAAAGGGCGTCGTTTGATAATAGGATTGAAAGATCCGGTTCAAATGCCTCACCGATATGCCCGATTTATCCGCGATCTGCTCCCGCGTAAGCGGTTCGAGATAGTGATCCTCCATGAAGGAAATGGCATTCGCCAAATGCATCAGATTTCCTTGGATTCCTTGCTGATCCTGGTTCTGATATTGCCTGGACAAATAGACGACGAGTTCCATGAAACGAGAGCGCAGCATGGTCTGATAGCCCTGAAGCCTGCCCGTGTATTCCTCAATCATAAAGGCGACGAGGGAGGATACGTATTCCAGGCTCGGGATCGGCAAGCTAAGCTTGCTGTTAAAGGGCTGGATATTCCGATAAAACGGTTCCAATACAAAAAGCGCCTGATAGCCGATTGACGTTCTCAGGTCAGGGCCGGCTGACGTTAGGATCTCCGGGCGGTACATGATGTTGCAGATCCGGAAATCATGGGGATCCTTGTATGCATGGGAGGTAGCGCCGTCGATAACAAAGACATCCCCTTTCTTAATAAACGAGGCTTCGGTGTTTACGATATGAGTCGCATTCCCGTTCAAAACAATAACGAGTTCGGAAAAATCCACATGATCGTGAAGATACATGTCCTCGTCATGCCCGCCATACCCGATATAGAACAGAAATTGCTCGTCGGATGTAAACCAATTCAAATGGACACTTCTCGTAAGACTCTCTCCCTTCTTAACCCCGGCACAACAATCCAATGTCCTAATCATGCTATTTTAAGACCCTAAAATCAAGGATGAGGTCTAATACGCTCCATTATAATGCTAAGTGAACAAGAAAAAGCAGAGGAGTGGTACAGACTTGTCCGTCGTAAGCATCTGGCAACGCATCGTTAGGCAGCGCTATCTTTATTACATGTCAGTTCCTTTTGTCGTTTTTGTTTTTCTATTCAGCTATTTGCCGCTATGGGGCTGGACGATGGCGTTTCAGCAATTTCGAGTAGGCAAATCCTTCTTCGACCAGAAGTGGGTCGGCTTTGATAACTTCCGGATGTTATTTCAGGACGATCAATTCTTTAACGCGCTGCGAAACACCTTGGCGATGAGTTTTATGGGGCTCATTGCAAGCTTTACCATTCCGATCCTCTTCGCGGTTCTTTTGAACGAGGTGCGTGTTTCGTTTCTGAAACGCTTCGTGCAGACGGTTTCGTATTTACCGCATTTTGTCTCCTGGGTGGTTGTCGCGGGGATTGTGACGAAGATGCTTTCGGCTGAGAATGGCGTCGTGAATCAAATTCTGACAGGCTTGCATCTCATTCATGAGCCGATTCAATTCATGGCGAAGGAAAATTTATTCTGGTACCTGGTGACCAGCGCGGATATTTGGAAGGAAACCGGCTGGAACGCGATTATCTATCTGGCCGCCATTGCCGGGATAGGCCCGGAACTATACGAGGCAGCCCGGGTTGACGGTGCAAGCAGGTTAAAACAGATTTGGCATATTACGCTGCCGGGTATCCGTTCCACGATCATTATTTTGCTGATCATGTCAATCGGACATCTGATAAGCATCGGCTTCGAGAAGCAGTTTCTCCTCGGCAACAGTCTGGTAAAGGAGAAATCCGAGGTGCTTGACCTGTATGCCCTTAACTACGGACTAGGAATGGGACGTTATTCCTTCGGCACGGCAATTAACATTTTCAACTCCGTAGTCAGCCTGATTCTGCTATTCGTCGCGAACGGCGTTTTCAAGAAAATCACCAAAGAAAGCATTATGTAAGGAGGATTTCAAAACAGTGAAAGTTCGCATCCCACTGACGGACCGGCTCTTTGACGTGATCGTTTACCTCGTTATTTCGCTGGTAGCGGTCTGTACCCTTTATCCGTTCCTGAATGTGCTGGCCATATCCCTGAATGATTCAACCGATACGGTAAGGGGAGGCATTACGGTATTTCCTCGCCACCTCACCTTTGACAATTATTCGCTCATTTTTTCGTTCGCAGGGCTGCTTACCGGACTCAAGATTTCGGTGCTGCGGACATTGGCCGGTACGGTATTGGGACTTATCAGTTCTTCCATGCTGGCTTACGTGCTAAGCCGGGCGGATTTCGACGGACGAAAATTTTTGTCCCTATTCCTGGCGCTTACGATGTATGTATCGGGCGGTCTTATTCCTTTTTACCTTCTGATGCGCGATATGCATCTTATCGGAACGTTCTGGGTGTATGTGCTGCCCGGACTCGTAAGCGCATTCAACGTATTTATCATTCGCTCGTTTATCGATGGGCTGCCGTATGCTCTTCAGGAATCGGCCAAGCTGGACGGAGCCAATGATTTTACGATTTACTGGCGCGTCATTCTTCCGTTATTGCTGCCGGCACTGGCAACGGTTGCGCTGTTCCTTGCGGTTGGCCAATGGAATTCCTGGTTTGATACGTATTTGTACAACGGCTCGAAGGAGCATTTGACCACGCTGCAGTTCGAGTTAATGAAAGTGCTGCAGAGCACCCAGGTGGGCAGCAACGGTCAAGAGGTTAACGGGACGAACATGAATCAAGTGATGAACAGAATTTCTCCGGAATCGGTCAAAATGGCGATCACAATCATTGTTACGGTTCCGATTCTTCTGGTCTATCCGTTTCTGCAGCGGTATTTCGTTACGGGGATGACGCTTGGCGCGGTGAAAAGCTGATGGATCCGACAGCGGTATCGGCAGGGAAACCTGTTTATACAATATACGAATCTTAATCTAAATGGGGGTATACAGATGGTAAAAGCAGGAGAAATTTCGAAGCTGGGCATGGTCTTGACGCTCGCGGCAGGCGTGCTGGCCGGATGTGCGGGAAATAGCGGCAATAGCAATGTTGTAAGCGATAACACGGGAAAAGAGCAGGGAAATGATACCTCCCCGGTCACCTTCTCGTTCTTCGGAGAGGATCCCAATCCCAACTGGAGAGATATGCAGGATGATGTAGGCAAAGAAATTACAAAGCAGACGGGCGTTACGCTGGATGCCGAGTTTGCGGTTGGCGACCCGGCACAGAAGGTAGCTCTCATCGCGACCAGCGGGGATTATCCCGATCTGATCAGCCCCAAAGGGGATTTGAACAAAATGGTCGATGCGGGAGCCATGCTTGATCTGACGGATTTGATCGAGAAATATGCCCCAAATCTCAAGAAGCTGTTTGGCGATCAAATGAATCGGTTGCGCTACAGCAACGACGATCCGTCCATCTATGTGATCCCGACCTATTCGGCTGTCGACGGCCAGACGTTTGTAGCGGGGGGCGGATTCGAGCTGCAGCACCGCGCGGTGAAGGAAGCGGGTTACCCTGAGATCAAGACTCTGCAAGATTACGAGAATGTCATCAAAGCTTATATAGAGAAGCACCCGACGGATGAAAACGGGAATAAAAATATCGGACTCACCCTCAACGGGGATGATTGGCATACGTATATTTCCGTTACCAACCCGGCAGCGGAAACGACCGGCAAGTCAGGGGACGGCGAGTATTACATTGATCCGAAAACGAATGAAGCAACCTATCATTACCGTACGGAAGGCGAGAAAGAGTATTTCCAGTGGCTCAACCACATGTACAACATCGGGCTGCTGGACAAAGAAAGCTTTGTAGAGAAGAATGACCAGTACCTGGCGAAGGTAGCTTCCGGTCGGGTCATCGGTTTGATCGATGCGGACTGGGGTTATGCGGACGGCGAAAAATCACTGAAAGCGGACAACAAGCTGGACCAAACCTACGGGCATTATTCGGTTATGCTATCGGGCGCTTATAAGGATAACCGCTTCCAGTCCACGGGCTTTATGGCTGGCTGGGGCATCGGCATCACAACATCCTGCAAAGATCCGGTGAGAGCGATTAAATTCCTGGATTATCTGGCGTCCGAGCAAGCCCAGGTTCTTAACAACTGGGGCATTGAAGGCAAGCATTATACGTTGCAGGATGGAAAACGCGTCGTTCCGGAGGACGTTCAGAATCGCATTATTAACGATAATACGGCTTTTAGCCAAGAATCCGGCATTGGCTTTTATTCCAATATCGGCGCGCATTACGGTGATGGCGTCAAAGATTCCACGGGCAATTATTATACGAAGAATTTCCCGGAGCAAATCGTGAGCACGTACACAAGCGCCGATAAGGAAACGCTCAAGGCGTATAACGCGACTACCTGGAAAGACCTGTTCCCGCAAGAGGATCAGTTTCCGGTAAAGGCTTGGGGAGCGGCTTGGAATATAACCGTGCCCGGCGATGACGAAGTGACCATTCTCGCCAATAAAATGAAGGACATTACATGGAAGCAGATTCCGCGAATTGTCATGGCGAAGCCGGAAGACTTCGATAAATTGTGGGACGGCTACCAGAAGGAACTGCTGGACGCAGGGGTAGAGAAAATGGAAAAAGGCTTTACGAAGTATGTTCAGGACCGCGTAAAGCTCTGGAGCGAATAGGCCTCAAGGAAATGGAATGGATGAGGAGAGAGAACATAGTGAAGCAATATAGCAATCAATATAGCAATCCCGTTATTAGCGGGTTTCACCCTGATCCCAGCGTGTGCCGGGCAGGAGAAGATTACTATTTGGTGACAAGCTCATTTGAATATTTCCCGGGCGTTCCCTTATTTCACAGCAGGGATCTTGTGAATTGGGAGCAGATCGGGCATGTCCTAACGCGTACGGAACAGCTGGATTTAAGCAAAGCGGGAAGCTCGGGCGGCATTTATGCGCCAACCATACGCTATAACAACGGAACGTTCTTCATGACAACGACCAATGTATCCGGCGGCGGAAACTTCTATGTCCATGCAGACGACCCAAGAGGAAAATGGTCGGATCCCGTCTTTGTGGACCAGCCGGGTATTGACCCCGATTTGTTTTTCGACGAGGATGGCACCGTCTATTACACCACCTCTCATGATGCCAAGGGACAAGGCGTCTATCAGAGCCGAATCGATATTAAAACCGGGGAACGCCTGTCCGACGTGAGCTTGCTGTGGAAGGGGACCGGCGGTCAATATCCGGAAGCTCCGCATGTTTACCGCATTGGCGAGTGGTACTATCTCATGATCTCCGAGGGAGGAACGGAGTACGGCCATATGGTCACCGTTGCGAGGAGCAAGAGGCCGGACGGTCCATTCGAGGGATGTCCTCATAATCCGATCCTAACCCATCGCAGTCAATTGAGAACCATTCACGCAACGGGGCATGCCGACTTTATTCAAGGGCCGGATGGCGGCTGGTGGGCCGTTTGCCTGGGCATTCGCCCTGCCGGTTATCCCCATCATCATTATTTGGGGCGGGAGACCTTCTTGGCTCCCGTTACTTGGACGGAAGATGCGTGGCCTGTCATTGGAGATCACGGAACGATCGGTGAAATCATGCCGGCGGGAAATCTTCCGCTGCAGCCCAAGACGGAGCCTGCAGGAAGAGATGACTTTGATGAGGCATCGCTTGCCTCGTGCTGGAATTTTCTACGCTCGCCGGATCCAGGCAATTGGTCGCTTTCAGCGAAGAAAGGCAGCCTGACGTTATATGGCTCAGGGGATACTTTGAATGAAACGGGAGCTCCGTCTTTTGTAGGGCGCAGGCAGCAGCATTTTTCATTCCGGGCAAGTACTCACCTCACCTTTGCGCCAAAGCGGGATGGGGAGGAAGCGGGTATCGCCGTGTATATGAACGAACGCTTCCATTACGAGATTGCGGTCACGCAAATAGCAGGCGCTCGCAAGCTGATTTTCCGTCGAAGGCTTGGGACGCTCTGGAAGGTAGAAAGCGAGATTCCGTGGTCCACTGACTCCGTTGTACTAAGCATTCATGCGGATGGAATGAGCTACGTCTTTGGCTTCGCCGGAAGCGGGGAAGAAGAGCCAATCCGAATGGGGCAAGGGGAATGCAGATTGCTGGCCACGGAGGTAGCCGGCGGGTTCACCGGCGTATTTATCGCCATGTATGCGACAGGTAATGGGGCCCGCTCTATAACGCCGGCTTATTTCGACTGGATGGATTACCGGGCTGCAGAGTAGACGCGCCGATCCATTAAACTAAAAAAGATGAACGTATAAACAAACAGCAGCTGTTCACGTGATAGGCTCCTCTTACGGGAGACAGGTAAAAGAACCTGTTACTGAATGAGGAGCTTTTTCAGGGAGGGGGCAACGATTGTGCGACGTTGTTATAAGAAAGATTAGCAAAATGACGTTGTATGACCGCATGAATCTAAAGGACAAGCGAATGCAAGTACGAGAGCCAACGTTGGTCTGTCAGAGATTGTCGTGAAGTAGACTCATGAACGTCATTTGGGCTAGGGGAAACCTAAGCCCTTTTTTTGCTGTGCGGGATTATATGGTTGTAAGTAATCTTCATCATAAATACAGATTGTGTTCATTTGTGATAGAATAAGAAAAAAATAGACGAGGTGTCGTTATGCTGCCCTTACAAAGAAAACAAGCGTTACTGGCCTATCTGGCCGACAAAGGCGCTGCTACGTTAAAAGAGATGAGTGACCGCTTCGGTGTCTCGGAGATGACGATTCGCCGCGATTTGAATGCGCTGGAGCAAGAAAACCGTATACGCCGTTCCCATGGCGGAGCGGTCTATGAGGAGCAAAAACAGGAAATTAGCCAGGACGAGCCGGAGATCGAAGCAAAGCAGGCCGTCAACCAAGATATCAAGGAACGGCTGGCCGCGTATGCCGCGCAGAGGTTTGTTCGAAGCGGAGATACCATCGTGCTCGAGAACGGTACCACCGTATCGAGAATGGCAGAGCGGTTGGCCCATCTGGATCAGTTAACCATATTGACGAACGGGATCGATACCATTAGCCGTTTCCGTCCCTATGCAACCGACAATAGGATGATCATTAGCTGCGGAGGCATGTTCAGGGACATATCCGGCACGTTCGTAGGCCCCATGGCGGAGGAGTTCTTCTCGCGCTTTCATGCCGACACCTTGTTTTTGTCCGCGCTGGGCTATACGCCGGAAGCGGGTTTTACGGATCCGAATCTCATGGATACGCAAGTTAAAAAAATAATGATGCGTTCGGCCAAAAAAGTCGTGATGCTGCTTGATTCCTCCAAAATCGGCAAACGCTTTTTCTCGCCGGTTGCAGCCCTGACGGACATCCATGTGTTCGTGACGGATGACAATTTGACGCATGATCATAGAAAGCTCATTGAGGAGAGCGGCGTGGAGCTTCACATCATCTAGAACTCGATGGTCTATTCCGTATCTGTATTCGCGATAATTTGTGAAAAATTATGTTAGTTTGTGTTAGTTTATGTTATATTGTAATAAACCAACGCAAAGGAGTGGCATCATTCATATGTCATCAAGCTACGATAAAGAGCCTTTTATCGCGATTCGGGGATGGGAAGACGAGGCCTGGGAGGGGTACGAAGCGGTTGGCTTCGAGCTTGCTTCCGCGATCAAGCGCCTTGGGAAAAGAAAAACGGTGGTTGTGCTGGAATGCTACCCGGGCGTCCGCCAGGAGGAAGTCGTCGAAGGATTAAGTCGTGCTATGGATTCGTTAGCCGTCGTTAAAGCCGAGGAAGCGGCGTTGACTCCCGATGCAGTCGACGGCAAAGTAGAACGTTATCTGACGGATGACCGCGTATTCGGTTTTATGGCGCCTTTTCGAATCGAAGAGTTTTATGAAACGGATCGGATCCGCGCTCTTCGCAGCCGGATTGATGCTTTGGAGGATGGCATCGTTCTTGTCATCGGCTTCGGCGCTTCGCTGATCGCCCGGGGAGACCTGGTCATTTATGCGGATCTGGCCCGTTGGGAGATCCAGCAGCGATACCGGGCAGGAGAACTCGGCAATTGGCGAGCGGGACGTCGCGAGGACGATATCCTGCGCTTATACAAGCGGGGGTTCTTCTTCGAGTGGCGCATGGCGGATCGGCTTAAGAAGAAGCGGCTCGGCGAAATCGACTACTATCTGGATACGAACGTTCAGAATTCTCCCAAGATGGTTACCCGTCAAGCGCTGTTTGAGGGGATGGACCAGGCGGCAAGCCGTCCATTCCGGCTGGTTCCTTATTTCGATCCCGGCGTATGGGGAGGAACTTGGCTGGAGAAGCGGATCGATCTGCCCAAGCGCGAGCATCCCTATGCCTGGGGGTTCGACGGCGTACCGGAGGAGAACAGCCTGTATTTTCAATATGGCACCATTCTCGTAGAGCTGCCGGCGATCAATCTGGTATTCTTCCAATCTATTAAATTGCTTGGCGAGAAGGTATACGCGCGGTTCGGAGCTGAATTTCCCATCCGTTTCGACTTCCTCGATACCATAGGCGGTCAGCCTTTAAGCCTGCAGGTCCATCCGACAACGGAGTATATCCGCGAACACTTCGGCATGACCTACACCCAAGACGAGAGCTATTACATTCTCGACGCCTCTCCGGGAGCGCAAGTGTATCTCGGGCTGCGGGAGAACGTCTCCTCCGGGGATATGCTTGAAGATCTGCGCAAAGCGCAGGCAGGCGGATATACGTTCCCCGCGGAGAAGTATGTCAATTCGTTCCCGGCAGCGAGGCACGACCACTTTCTCATCCCCGCGGGCACGGTCCATTGCTCCGCGGCAGGCTGCATGGTACTGGAGATCAGCGCCACGCCGTACATTTTCACCTTTAAGCTATGGGACTGGGACCGGTTGGGACTAGACGGCAAGCCTCGCCCGGTGCATTTGGAGCATGGCGGGCAGGTTATTCGATGGGATCGAACTACGCCATGGATCGAAGCGGAATGCGTGAATAGCATTGAGCCTATCGGAGAAGGGGCGGGCTGGCAGGAAGAGCGTACGGGACTTCACGGGCTTGAGTTCATCGAGACGAGACGTCACTGGTTCTCCGAACCCGTCTTGCATACGCAGAACGGCAGCGTCCATATGCTCAATCTAATTGAAGGAGAAGAAGCGACGATCGAAAGCCCGGACGGATCCTTCGAGCCTTTCGTCGTTCATTATGCCGAGACGTTTATTGTGCCGGCCTCCGTCGCTTCCTACACGATTCGGCCTAGCGGACCAAGCGCGGGCAAGACGTTAGCTACGATAAAAGCGTATGTCCGGGCATAGGAGGCGCTGCGCAAATGAAATTATCCTGGATAGTTGCCTTTGACGTGGGCGGGACGCAGATTAAAGCGGCCGCCTTAAGGGATGGCGTAATTGCCGAAGAAACCGCGGGCCACTATGAATCGCGGGCCGATCTTGCAGCCGGACCGATGATAGCCCATTTTGCGGACATCTTCGCGGACATTCTCTCCAAGGCCGGGCCGGATGCGGCGGTGGAGGGACTAGGCATAGCTTTTCCCGGTCCGTTTGATTATGAAGAAGGAGTCAGCCGCATTCAAGGACTGGGCAAATTTGAATCGCTGTACGGTTTGCCTGTCGGTCGGCTGCTCGAGAAATCGCTGCGCGCGGACGAGCGGACGAGCGGAAGGCTCTCGCAACATTTCCGGATCGCTTTCGAGAACGACGCGGCTCTGTTTGGTCTTGGCGAGACAAGCCCGGGCGGTGCGGCGGAAGGTGCCGATCGAGCGGTCTGCTTGACGATCGGCACGGGACTGGGATCTTGCTTTCTAGAGCGCGGGCGGCTGGTGAAACACCGCCGGGATGTGCCGGCCGAAGGCTGGTTATATACCGTTCCTTATCGGGATGGCATCGCGGACGACTATGTCTCCCGCAGGGGCGTATTGCAGCTGGCCGCCGGGCTGGGTCTGGATGGCGCGCAGCTGGACGTTCGGGGATTGGCCGGCCTGGCGGATGCAGGCGATAAGGCGGCGTTGCAGCTTTTCGAGCAATTCGGATTGCGGATGGCCGATATCTTAATCCCGTCGCTAACCCGCTTTAAGCCTGATCGCATCGTTCTCGGCGGCCAGATCTCGAGGAGCGCGCATCTGTTCGTTCCCGCTTTTCGGGAGGCGGCGGAAAAGTCCCGTCTGCTGGCCGAAGTTCGCGTCAGCCGCGATACGTTGTCCAGCACGCTTCTTGGCGTACACGGGTTTTTAAGGTTGCCGGACGGGAACGAAAAAAACTGATACGAATCGCAAAAATGTCGTCTACCGCTTTATTTGGCCTGGCGCTATACTGATCGCAAGCAGGGAGAGAACACTTGATTAGGGGAGAGACAGCAAATGCAAACCGCAAAGAAAAAGTGGAAAATTTATGTGATTCATCACTCTCACACGGACATCGGTTATACGGAAAGACAGGAAAAAATTGAGCAATATCATGTGGATTTCATTAGACAGGCCGTAGCGATCTGCGAGGCATCGCATACGGAAAAGCATCCGGAATGGAAAGGCTTCAAGTGGACATGCGAGACCTTCTGGGCCGTCGAGAAGTTTCTCGAGAACGCGACGGATGAAGAGAAGAAACGTTTTGTCGACGCCTTGAGCAGGGGAGATATCGAGCTGTCGGGTACTTATTTGAACATGACGGAACTTATTCAATATGAGCTGCTTACGGAGATGCTGGCAAGAGCCGGGAAATTCGCCGCGCCGTACGGTCTTAGCGTCAGATCGGCGATGACCGCCGACATCAACGGCTACAGCTGGGGATATGCGGAGGCCTTGGCCGATGCCGGCATTGAGCACCTGCTGAGCTGCATCCATACCCACCATGGCATGTTCGCCATTGGGCGCAAGCAATTCCCGTTTTATTGGGAGGCGCCAAGCGGCAAGCGTATTCTCGTTTGGAGCGGCGAGCATTATATGATGGGCAATGATCTGGGAATTAATCCCGACGGAACGTTATCCTACTCCGTTCGGGACGAAACGCCGGTTTGGGGCATCGCCGAAGATCATTGGAAGATCGCCGAGACGAGAATAACGCGTTATCTTGAGCAATTGGAGAAGGAAGACTATCCGTACGATTTTATATTGGTCAACGTCATGGGGCTTCTGCGGGACAACGCTGCGCCAAACGGCCGCGTCATGAGCTTCATTCACGAATGGAATGCGAAGCATGGGGACCGTGTAGAGATTGAGATGACCACGCTGAACCGCTATTTCGATCTGGTCAAGCAACAAGATGCGGAGATCCCGGTGTACAAGGGAGACTGGCCGGATTGGTGGTCCGACGGCGTGGCATCAACCGCCATGCATACGCAAATATTCCGCAACGCCCAGCGAATGCTGTCCGTCGTGAAACGGCTTGATCCGCAAGGCAAGAGCGTTCAAGCGAATGAGATGAAAGAAGCCGAGCAGCAATTAATGATGTACGCCGAGCATACCTGGGGGTATCACTCCTCCATCTCCGAGCCGTGGCATCAGATGGTGCAGGAATTGGGGGTTCGCAAAGAAGCCTATGCCGCGAACGCAAGCCGCCTGGTTTACCGGTCGCTGGACAGAGTGCTGCAGGACCAGGGGGACGTGCTGCTGAGGCCGAACCGGGAATTTACTTATAAAGTGATCAATTCGTTTGACTACCCCGTCGAGGATCTCGCCTTCTTCTACCTGGAAGAGCAGTGGGAGGCCGATTATTTCCGGAACGGCATGGAAGTCATCGAGGAACAGAGCGGGGAGATTGTGCCCCACCAGCAGGAAAAAGTGAGCAGAGGGTATCAAATTGCGGTTATGGCCAAGCTGGGCGCGAAGGAAGAGAAACGATACGTGATCCGTAGCGCCACGGCTTCCGCCGCGGGACGCACCACGAGCAGCACGCGCTTGATAGGCGCCGACCGCATCCATGATATTCGCGATCTCATCCCGCAAGCGCAAGAACCCAACAAGATCACGATTACAGAAAATAGCGTCGAGTCCGCCGAGGTGCGAATTTCTTGGCAGCGCGGAGCGGGAATCGTCTCCTGGGTAGACAAGAGTACGGGCAAGGAACTGATTGATGCCGATCAGGCCTGCGGCGCCTTTACGCCAGTCTATGAAGTGACCAAGGGAGAGCACGGCGATCAGATGACCGTCAGAAGAATTATGGGCCGAAACCGCAAAGGGATGAATGTCGAGCGCTCCTTTGGCCGTCTTTCCGGAGTCAAAGAAATAACAAACGGAGCGCTGTACGCCATCGTGGAGCTTGTTTACCAAGTGGAAGGAATGAGTCACTACTCGCTCTTCCTGAAGGTATATAAAGGGCAGGCAAGAGTTGACGTGTCCGTCCGCATGCACAAAACGAGCGTGTGGGAACCCGAGAACGTTTACATTTCCTTGCCTTTCCTGCGGGAGGACAACGGCCAGCTGTGGTTTGAGAAGGCAGGGGCAGCCATTCGTCCGGGAATCGACCAAATTCCGGGTACGCTGACGGATTTCTATTGCATTCAGGAAGGGCTGGCGCTTGCCGCGCCGACTGGCGGACTTGCTCTAGCCACGCCGGACACGCCGCTCATGCAGGCCGGGCCGTTGGAGTTCGGCGAGAGAAGGGTTCAGGGCCAGGAGCCTCACGAACGCAAATCTTTGTACGCCTGGGTTCTGACCAACTATTGGGAGACGAATTTCAAGGCGACGCTGGGCGGGTTCTATGAATTCCGCTATACGCTTCAGTGGGGCAAGCCGTTCCATGCGGTAGACGAAGCCGTTCGGGCGAACCACTCCGTAAACGCGGGTACAATAGCTTTTAGAAGTATATAGTTCAGCAAGCATAAGAAGGGCGTTATCTCTGTCAACAGAGAAGCCCTTTTTGTGCTTTTGCGTGCAGGAAGGAGTTTCGTATGCATCGGATTCTGATTGTTGACGACGAGAGAATAGAACGGGAAGGCATTCGCAATCTGATTCGAAAATTAAAGCTGGAGCTGGATCCCCTCGTGGCGGAGAACGGCGAGGCAGCCCTCCAAATCGTGCGAAGCGAGCCGGTCGATATTGTCATTACGGATATTAAGATGCCCTTTATGGACGGTCTGGAATTGTCCGAAAAAATCCGGGAGGAACATCCGGATATCGAGCTTATTATCTACAGCGCATTCAACGAGTTTGAATACGCGAGAAGAGCGATGCGCGCCAACGTTTCGAATTACCTGCTGAAGCCGATACAGGTGCCTGAATTTCTTGCGGCGATCCAGAGGGCGACGGACGCTTGCCTGGAGAAGGAGGCCGATAGAAAGCGGGAGCTTCAGCTGCTGGAAGGCTACCGCTTAGGAATGGCATACGAGAGAGAAAAGATGCTGCTGGATGCGATAAACGGAACCAGACCGATGAAGCCCCCCGCAGCTGCTCGAATAGATGACGCGGAACCGGAGTCCATCCATCTCTTGCTCGTGGAGTGCCCTCGTCATTTTTTCGATATGCATAATGACGATTTTTTGGCGATGCTCCATGAACGCCTCAATCTCCCTTTCGACTATTTGAACGTGAACGAGAATCAAAGCCTTCTGTTCATCCGCCATCCCGTTCCGTTGTCCAGGGAGACACTCCGGTTTTTGGCCGAAACGGTCTCCGCAAGCACGTTAGAGCGTTACGGGCAGACGGTAGGCATTATTGTCGGCGCCTCTGCCGAAGGATGGGATGGCGTTCATTCCGCTTACTGCGGGATTGAGCGTTTGCTGGAATTCAAGTTTTTCATGAATGAACAAGCGATTTTGTTTGCCGAAGAACATTTCTCCGAAGCTTCTTTTGACGAGGTAGAATTACAGTCGATTTCGGATAAAATTTACCAGTGCGTAAATTTCAGCGACTTGCGAGGAGCCAAATACGGGGTCGAGCTGCTGTTCTCCTATTTGAAAACAACAGGTCATTTTTCTTCGCTCTACACGAAATTTTTATGCTCGGAGATCATGAACAAGCTGCTGGTGAAAGAGCATAAGAAAAGTCTTGCGGTTATTAACGATTACTTGGACAAAATCTCCCGGTCTTCTTCTTTGCACGAGCTGAAGGATCTGATGCTCGGCGTCTTCGACCTGGTAGAATCCTGCACCGGCGCCAGGAACAAAGAAGAATCCGCGAATAGGATCATTGAGCAGATCAAACAGATGATCGAGGAGCGTTACGATCAGGACCTCTCTCTAGAGGGAATTGCCGAACAGGTCTATTTAACGCCCAGCTATTTAAGCTACCTCTTCAAGAAGGAAACAGGTCAAAGCTTGATCCGGTATATTACGCAAGTACGCATGGACAAAGCCGTGGTGCTGCTGAGGGATACGAACATGAAAATCGTTGATATTTGCCAAAAGCTGGGGTACAGAAACTCGAACTATTTCATCCAGTCCTTTCGTCAGCATTATGGCGTAACTCCGGCCAAATACAGGGAAAGAACTCCGTAAAAAAATGGCGCAAATCATAAATATATGAGATAGAGGGCGTTTGCGAAACGCTGGTATGATGGACACGTTACAAGTTAAATCATTGGAGGTTGGGGCATGAACAGAAAAAAATGGCTTATCTTGCTTAGCATGACGGCACTCCTCGGCGTGAGCGCTTGCAGCGGCGGGAATAACGGTCCATCGCCTAATACGGCGACAGAACCGGATAATTCTCAGTCGCCCGCCGAATCCAGCAACGCGTCCGCGACAGACGGACCGTTCGCCAAGTATGAGGATACCGTCAAGATTACGCTGGGACGGCAAGGCGTGTCCGGCAACAACTTGCCTGCCGGCGACACGCTGGAGGACAACGAATATCTGAGATACGTGGAGGAACGTCTAAACGTTGACGTCCAGTACGAGTTCTCGGTTGAGGATTTGAAGGCCTACAATCAGAAAGTCACCTTAGCGATTGCCAGCAACAACATACCCGACGTGATGATCGTTGACGAGCAGCAGTTCCATCAATTGGCCAAAGCCAATATGCTGGCCGATCTAACCGACATCTATGAGGACTACGCTTCGCCGTTGATTAAAGAGTACTATAATTCCTATACCGGAGACCGGGTCCTGAACACCGGCAAAATCGACGGAAAGCTGTATGCGCTTCCGAACACGAATATCGACGGGAATTTTCAGCTGCTCTGGATTCGCAAGGATTGGCTGGACAAGCTTCAGCTCCAGCTTCCGAAGACCGTGGATGACGTTAAAGGCATCGTCAAAGCTTTCGTCGAGCAGGATCCCGACGGCAACGGCGCGAAAGACACAACCGGACTTCTAGGAGATCCGACAATTGTCGGAGACGGAGGATTCTTCACCTTTGATCCTATTTTTAACGCCTATCACTCCTATCCTAAGAGCTGGTTCAAGGATGAAGAGGGCAACATCTTCTACGGCTCTACTACGCCGGAAACCAAGCAAGCTCTTGGCGTATTGCGCGACATGTACGCAAACGGTCTAATAGACAAGGAATTCCTGACGCGGAAATGGGAAGATAACGCCGGATTGGTATCGAGCGGACGCGCGGGCATTTTATTTGCGCCATGGTTCGCCGGCTGGGCCATGTCCGATGCGGTGAAGGCCAACGCAAACGCCGACTGGGTACCGCTCGCCGTCCCGCTCGATGACGCGGGCCAGCGCAACATCGTACCGTCCGTTCCTTCGGGCTCGTTCCTTGTCGTCAACAAAAACGCGAAAAATCCGGAGGCAGTTCTTAAGGTGTTGAATGTGGAGTATGAAGGCATTCGCTTGATTGATCCCGCAACCCAGGAGCTTTACAAGGGGCAGGGCGTAGGTTGGCTCAATTACCCGCTCAACCTGCAGCTTGACTTCCAGGATTCGCTTGCCAGAGACATACCGATCTACGACAAAGTCCTTCAAGACAAGGATAAGACCGATTTGCCGGCACGCATCCTGCCTCGCGTCGAGTCGCTTCTGAAAAATCACGATAATCCGAAGCAGGATATGGCGGCGTACGCGGATTCGCTGGCGTTCTATACCGCGGCTGCCGTAACCGGCGCCAAGGAATTGAAACGCATTGATCCCGTTTTCTACGGCAATACCGAAACGATGCTGAAGAGAGGCGCAAACCTCGATAAGCTGGAGAATGAAACGTTCTTGAAAATTATTACGGGCTCAGCGCCTTTGGATGAGTTCGACAAATTCGTCTCCACTTGGAAATCCATTGGCGGAGATCAGGTCGCGAAAGAAATTGGGGAAATCGTCAAACAGAAGTAATCAAGCCGACTATTCGAGTTGCTGTCAGGGGCTGCCAGGAAGATGAGGTGGCCCCGTATTCATGAATTCAAATTTTTCGCGTAGGTGGAGATGGAATGAGAAACCGCACTTTTATCCGTAATTATCACATCATGTTGATGCCCGGGATTGCGCTGCTTCTCGTGTTCAGTGTCATTCCGATGTTCGGCATCGTGATTGCGTTTCAGGATTTTCAACCGACGCTTGGTATATTTCGTTCGGAGTGGGTAGGCTGGGAAAACTTTGAATATATGTTTGCCTTGCCGGATAGCCGCGTTGTTTTTGTCAACACGATTATCATTGCTTCACTGAAAATCGTATTCGGCATGGCCGTTCCGCTCACATTCGCTCTGCTCCTTCATGAAGTTATTAACGTGAAATTCAAACGGATCGTTCAGACGATCGTCTATTTGCCGCATTTCATGTCCTGGGTTATCCTGTCCGGCATCATGATCAATTTGCTTAGCCTCGATGGCGTCGTCAACCAAGTGGTTCATGTATTCGGCGGAGAACCGATTATGTTCTTGCAGAGCAATAGTTGGTTTAGGGTGGTGCTGGTTGCCAGCGACGTGTGGAAGGAGTTCGGTTTCAACACGATTATCTACGTTGCCGCTCTTACCTCGATTAACACGAATTTATACGAAGCGGCTGCCATTGACGGAGCCGGCCGTTTTCAACGATTGCTTTATATTACGATCCCCAGCTTGCTGCCAACGGTGATCCTGCTCGCGACCTTAAGTCTCGGGAACGTGTTGAACGCCGGCTTTGAACAGATCCTGAACCTGTATAATCCCATCGTCTACCAGACGGGAGATATTATCGATACTTACGTGTATCGCGCGGGATTGCAGGAAATCCAATATGGCTTGGCTACGGCTGTCGGCTTGCTGAAATCTCTCGTCAGCTTTCTCCTGATCGCTGTCTCTTACATGCTTGCCGCACGCTTTGCCAATTACCGCATCTTTTGACGGGAGACGATTGATATGATTCGTGGAACAAACCGGTATGCTGATCTGACAATCTATCTCATTTTGGGCGTTATCGCCTTTTTGTCTATCGCGCCGATCATAAATACGCTGGCCATTTCGTTTAGCGGCAAAATACCGGCCATGTCGGGGCAAGTCTATTTCTGGCCGGTTGAATTTAATCTTAGCGCATACGAGTCGATCCTTAGAGACCGCAGCTTCTTCTTATCCTTTGGCGTTTCGATTCAAAGGGTGCTGCTTGGAGGGGCAATCAATTTTATCATTACGATATTGATGGCGTATCCTTTGTCCAGATCGGCTAAGCTGTTCCCCGGCCGGAATGTCTATATGTGGTTTGTTATTTTTTGCATGCTGTTCAACGGCGGGTTGATTCCTTGGTATATGACTATATCTTCGCTTGGTTTGCTGGATTCGATCTGGGCACTGGTGCTGCCGCCGGCCGTCCCTATTTTTAACGTCATCCTGCTCATGAATTTTTTCCGGGGCATTCCGAAGGAATTGGAGGAAGCGGCGAGTATGGACGGAGCGGGACCATGGAAAATGCTTTTTGTCATTTTTGTCCCGATTTCCTTGCCGGCCTTGGCTACCGTAACGCTATTTTCGATCGTTGGGCATTGGAACGCCTTCTTTGACGGCATGGTTCTCATTAATCATAAAGAGCACTGGCCGCTTCAAACCTATATTCAGCAATTGATCATCAGCGTCAGCTCGATCATGAATACGACGGACCCCGAAGAAATAAGGCGATTGACGAATATGTCAAGCCAGCTGCTTAATTCTGCCAAAGTGATGGTGTCCATGGTCCCGATTTTGCTGATTTATCCGTTTCTGCAAAAATATTTCGTGAACGGCATCGTGCTTGGCGCGGTAAAAGAATAGAGGAAATCGGCGCTTAAAGTGGAAGATAGGATGGTCGGATTGGCGAAGCCGTTAAGCAGCGTGCATCGGAATCTGCGAAGCAGGATCATGCACAAAGGGAAAGGGCGGATATGCCGTTGCTTGCGAACTGGTTCAACTCCATGAAATTAAGGCACAAACTGTTTGTTTCTTACATGGCCGTGATTTTAATTCCGCTTACGATTCTGGGAATCTATTCTTATCAGCAATCCAAAAAGCTGCAGCTGGAGCAGGCCCATATTGTCTTGCAAGATAATTTGAGAAAAATCGACGATAACCTGAGCTATAAACTTCAAAGATTTAACTCGGCCATCGAATTAATCAGCTATAACCCGAATTTCTCGCAAATTTTCAACAAGGAATACGATAGCTATTTTGAGATGTACGTGGATCTGAAGGAGACCGTCGACCCGCTTATCAATACGACGACATCCTTAAACAAAGATATAGAGCGGATTGTCATATATACGGAAAACAACCTGACGCAACGCATGAATTCCATCATGCCGATTGCTTCGGTGGAGCGCGAAGATTGGTATAAAGAGGCCATGCAGACGATTGATACGCACTGGTATGCGCGGGACGGCAAAATTTTCGGCGTACGGCGAATATTCGGGGACATCAATTACGAGAAAAAGAACCTTGTTTATGTAGAATTGGTTCCGAACTTTTTATCCAGCTCTTTGGATCTGTCCGACATCAAGCAAGCGATAGCGGTCATCACCGATCCCCAGGGAAACGTGGTATACAAGGCGGAGCCGGACTCGAATAATGGATTCGATGCGGGCAAGCTTGCGGAGATGCAGCTTCAGGTAGGGAGTAGAAAGCTTCCGGGATATATTTTGCTCCAGCGCAAGCTTAGGGAATCCAACTGGACGTTGTCCTTGATTGTACCCGTCAAGGCATTAACGGTCAGTCCATGGAAAATCATTCGCGCAACCTTGATTATCGAAGGCATCAGCGTAGTCGTGTTATTGTTCATCATAGGCCTATTCACCCGCGGGTTTGTAAGAAGGATTCAGCGTCTTAACCATAAGATGAGATTGGTTGAGGAAGGCACGCTTACGATCAACTTGAAGGTTCATGCAAGCGACGAGATCGGGGAGCTGGAATCCCGCTTCGGCAAGATGCTGGCGAGTATCAACCTGTTAATCGAGGAAGGCTACCAGAACAAGATTACCCAAAGAGAGGCCGAATTGAGAGCGTTGCAGGCCCAGATTAATCCGCATTTCCTTTATAATTCGTTGTCGGTTATCAATTGGAAGGCGATTGACGCAGGGGCTGACGAAATAAGCCGGGTGGCGGGATTCTTGTCCACGTTTTATCGCACGACGCTGAATCAAGGGAAGGATCATATCCTCGTCAAGGACGAATTTCTGAACACGAAATCTTATCTCGAGATGCAATTAATCATGCATGATTACAATTTCGACGTCGCGTACGAGATTGATGAGAGAATCGTCGAACAGCAAATCATTAAGCTCATTCTGCAGCCTATCGTGGAAAATGCGATCGAGCACGGGATCGACCAGAAGCGAACCGGAAGAGGGGCTCTGCGAATAAGCGGAAAGCTGGGGGAAGACGATAAAACTCTTGTATTCACTGTCGAGGATAACGGTCCGGGGATTCAGCCTGACATAGCCGATGCCCTGCTGACCCAACAGTCTAAAGGGTACGGTCTCCGCAATGTTCACGAGCGGATAAGGGTTCAATACGGAAGCCCATACGGCATTACCATTGCTAGCGAGCCCGGGTGCTGGACGCGGGTGAGCGTTACGATACCCAAAGATTAGGAAAAGGCAGGAATAGATAGAAACTAGAATGATGAAGATTTCATTAGCGTTCAAAGCAATCAAGGAGCAGTCTGCCATCAATCCTGGCAGACTGCTCCTTCTGTTATTAATTGTTAAACCGAAATCGTTAAGTTTATACAGCCGATTAAGCTTATGATTTCATAACGGTCACAATCACGCCGTCCGAATTGTTTCCAGATATTTCGTAGTTTCCGGCAGCAGGCACGTGGAGCGTCGTATTCGAAGATACCGGAAAATAGTAGACGGCGTATGTTATGCCCGAGACAACCGTCGTGATTGATTTGCGCTCTTTTAAATTATCCAAGTATTCCTCGAACGCCCAATGATTCTCTTGCATGATTGCGCTATGCGGAAGCCCGACATACCGTATATGCCAAGGCTCGTTCACGACATCCGTAATTGTGGTTTTATCCTCAGGATAACGAACGATAAACCCATACCTCCAGGAGTTCTCCTTCAACCATCTTCCTTCCGGTGCGTCTTTCATCTGCGCCGTCGTCGAACCGATGTCTAATGCAAGCCCTAAGTTATGCTCGCTATGTCCAGGAACTGCCGCGATATCCGGTCCCAATTCTTCGTATAGCGCGTTTTGCTCCTTGTTGTTTCGATAACCGCTGCTGATAAGAAAATGATCTATACCGTCATCGGCGGCGTCTTTGATCATCGTAGCGAATTTCTTTGTCAAATCGGGAGAAAGCCTAACGGTTCTGTCCAGCAAGCCGAAGCCATTTCGCAATTCCTTATGCTCAAACAAGTTCACCGCTTCGGCATCCGCATGATTAGGCGGTACAGCAAGCTCCTCGTTGATGAGAAGCAAATTCCCCTCGTGTACTTGATTCTTCCCGACTCGGATTACAAGCTTGTCATTATGCGGTCCACTCTCCGAAATGGACGATTCCGAAGGGCTGCCCTTCACAGCCTGTTGAATCGGAAGCTCGTCATCTGCCCTCATGAACCGATTATAGATCACTATCACCGACAACAATGCCGTAAGCAGTAAAAACCATTTTCTCATGAATTGTCCCTCCTCATTCTCTCTTTTCTAGCTTAAGGAAACAAATTTAAAATAAAGCAATTGAAAATCTTAAAGATTTATTAAAACCTTTCATCCGGCTCCAACGCTATTGACTGTTTAATATCAACCTAAGCAGCACCAGATCTATAACCATGTGGAAATTTACAATAACATATGAAACTTTTAACAAAAAACGCGATTTACTCTCGAGTTTGGATAATGTTTCATCGATAAAATAAATTGCTGATCTAAGGAGGCTCGCACCAAACAATCATTTATTCGAAATAAGAGGAGAGTCATCATGAGAAGGTTTATAAGAAACAAAAAGTTGCCGGCGATGGTGCTGGCACTCGCAACGGTATTGAACTTATCCAATATTGGCGCTTTCACAGCCAATGCAGCTCCGCCAGGCGTAAATGTCCTGAAAAGCGAGAAAATTTCCTCCGGCGTCCACTTTACCTCGGAGGAGTACAGTAACTACTATAAAGAGAACAATCGAGTAGTCGTTAACCGTCTGGATATTAACCCGGCTGATTCGAATACGAGGATCATCACTGCCAAGGCGTACGACACTATAAGCGCCGTGGAAACGATCGGCGACCAGGCAAACCGGGAAATGTTGAAAGGCAATCAAGTCATTGCCGGTATCGACGGCGATTTTTACGATATCGATCCTGCCTCCGGAAGTCCGCTTGGGCTGATGATGAAGGACGGCGAGCTGATTATCAGCCAGGCGCCAGACGAAAATGCAACGAATTATCGCACCAGCTTTTACATGGACAACGCAAATAAGCCGGGAATTAACCAAATTCATGCGGAAGGCAAAATCTCGGTTGCGGGGGCCCAGTACGACGTAAATCTGCTTAACCGAAACCAAAAAGTGACGAACGGTTTGGTCATCCACACGAGCAAAATTACGAAAACGCGTAAAATGACGCATAACTACGCTGCCGACAGAGGCAAATCGGCTTTTGCGTTGATTCGCGTCAACGGCAATTTCGACGGCATTCATCCGGGGCAGGATTACACGGGTACCGTCGTTAACGTAACTTCCACGGAAGGCTTCGATATTCCCGACGACTCCGTCGTTCTGGAAGGCGTAGGCACATCGAAACCGATCGTCGAGGCGTTGCAAACCAACGCCGAGGTTAGCTTTAAATACGACTTGTACGCAGGCAAAGATGCGAACAACAACGATAGGATGAACAATGGTATCGTGACGTCAATTACCTTTAACACCTGGCTGGTGCGTGACGGCGTAGCGCTGTCGACCGGAGATACGGCTCCCAACGCCCATACGGCATTGGGCATGAAGGCGGACGGAAGCTTAATCGCGGTTACCGTAGACAAACCAAGTTCCAGTTATACCGGCAGCATCGGGACAAGTCTTGACGATCTTGCGAAATATTTGCAAGAAGCGGGAGCGGTCAATGCGCTTAATCTGGACGGCGGCGGTTCAACGGAGATGATCGTGCGCCAAGCCGGCAGCGATCGTCCGGTAACGATAAGCCATCCTGGCGATGTCAACGGATCCAGACTCGTTTCCAGCTCCTTGTTATTCGTTAGCACGGCGACGAAAGGCGCGACTGTCGGCAACGTGGTCGTCGACAAGAATGTGACGCTCTATACCGGCTCGAAATACGATTTCTCCTATCGTTTGGCGGATGAATTCGGCAATCCCATCTCCAGCGGCAACGGTCCCGCCGCTTGGGCATCGACCATCGGAAGCGTCGACCCGGCCGGCCATTATGTCGCGAATGCAGGAATCGGTGCAGGGGAAGTAACCGCGACGGTGGACGGGGTGAAAGGCAGCGCAAAGGTAACGGTCGTGAATACCGTCAACAATGCCGCCTTTACCAGCAATAACGTGGTTATGATGAACAATGAGAAGAAGCAGTTTGGATTCACCGCGGTCGACGGATCCGGAAATCAGGTGTACATTGATCCTTCCGTCGCGACTTGGAGCCTTTCCGGAGGCATCGGGGACGTAGACGCAAGCGGTCTCGTCACGACGAACGAGAACGGCGGCACGGGCACGCTTACCGCAACGTTCGGATCGTATACGATAACGACGAATGTCACGGTCGGACCCAAAGAGCAGATCATCGACAACTTCGATACCGTTTCGGACAGTGTCGGAATCCATCCGAGCAACTACCCGATTCAAGGTTATCATTATAGCGGAACAGCCTATCCTGCGAATACGAATGCCGCAAGCAGCCCTTATTTCAGTTTCTCAACGACCATCAAGCATTCGGGAGACCGAAGCTTTAAAATGGATTACGACATGGCCAATTGGAGTAAAGCCGCAAACGGCACTTTGAATTGGATTCCGCATTGGTATAAGAGCCCCAATTGGAGCGATGACCTTGCCGATTCGATGGATAAATCCTATAAAACCGATATCTATCCGAAGAAGTTTGGGATTTGGGTATACGGAGACGGCAAAGCTCCTTGGCTCAGGGTCATCTTTAAAGACGGTACCAACACGAACAAAACGCTCGATCTGACTACCGAAACCCAAGATATCGATTGGGTAGGCTGGAAATATCTCGAACTCAATATTCCTCAAGGCTGGGCGTTGCCGATACGGCTGAATTACGTGTACATGGCCGAGACAACGAAAACGAAGCCTAACTATTCCGGTTCGATCTATTTCGACGATATGAAATTTATTTATACCGACGACGTTCAAGACATCAGCGGTCCCGTATTCACCAATACGCTCCCATCGTCAGACGGCTGGTTCGACAGCACCCTTGATTTCTCGACGACGATAACCGATAACCTCTCGGGCGTGAAAGAGGACAGCATTATCGTCAAAGTGAACGACGCGCCGCAGACTTATACTTACGACAAAGATACGGGTCGTCTCAGCTTCAAGCTGGAAAATCTGGTTCAAGGGGATTACAGGGTATACGTTGAAGCAAAGGACGGAGCAGGCAACCAGTCCGTTCCTTGGATCGATAAAACGTACCATGTGGATTTGACGCCGGACGAAGAAGCTCCGACGATGACGGACGTAACGCCGACGAAAGATGTCAAGGTGAAAATTCCGACGCCTAGGGTAACGTTCAAGCTGTTGGATAGCAAATCGCAAGTGGATCCGGCGAGCATTTCCGTTAGGATGAATGATATCGAGCTGCCTGTGTATTACGATGCCAACACGGGTTGGGGCTATGCCGAACCGGCAAGCAACTTGGCGAATGGCGACTATACCTTAAGCATCAATGCCCGGGATAATGCGGGGAATGCCATGCCAACCTATAAGGATGAATTGACGCTCGAAGCCGTCGCCCAGCCTGCGGACGGCCATAACTTCAGCATCTCGGTTATTCCGGATACGCAAGGCAACGCTTTTACCCAAAAGCTGTTTAGCCGCGCGGCAGCCGACGATACTTCCTTGGTCATGCACATGGGCGACATCGTCGACGACGGCTCGCAATTGCAGTACGATCAGGCGGACGATTTCACCAAGCTGTTCGGTGCCAAGCCGTTCTTCGTGCTCGCGGGCAACCATGAGGCCTTTAAGAACACGCTCGACATCTTCTACAAGAAATTCGGTTCTCCGACGCAGCATTTCGAATACGGAGACACGCAGATCATTATGTTGAATTCGGCTTATATTCAAAGCATTACCGAATCGGATTCCACCCAGTTCCATTGGCTGGAGGACGTTCTAGCCAAGAACACAAAGAAGAACGTGCTCGTATTCGACCATGTTATTACAAGGGATTCGTTCGGTACGGCTCACCAAATGGACGCAGAGGATGCGAAGAGATACGAATCTATTCTCGGCGAGTATAAAAAGGCCCATCCGGACACCGAGATTTACAGTTTGTTCGGACACCTTCATACGCTTCAAACATGGGACGTAGACGGAGTAAAATACATCATCACCGGCAATGGCGCGGATAAAACCTATGTCTCGCACGGAGACGGGGATATGCTGGGAAGCGGCAAAATAACGCTTACCGACGGCAAGATGAAATTTACTTACGACCCGCTTCTCACGAAAACGTACATTAAAAACGAAGCCATCATCGGCAATAAGATGAGTGCGGTTATTGGTTCCAAGGTCCAATTGGATATGTTCGGCGATTTCCGAGAGTATCCTGCCAATTATGTGACCCAAATTAACAATCACGATCTGGTCGGAATCAAGTGGAGCTCGAGTAATGAAGCGGTCGCTTCCGTGGACGAGAATGGCGCAGTCACATCCAAGTCCAGCGGTTCCGCGGTTATTACGGGAGTTTCCGGAGGAAAAGCCAGCTCCGTCACGGTCGAGACGGTCAAGCCTACGGACGTCACGCCTGTCAAGCTGAACTTGTACGTTCCTGAATCCACTCAAGTGGGCGGTACGTTCATCCCGACGATCAAAGCGACTAACGCTTACGGCGCGGTTTACGCCCTTGACGCGAAGGACGTTACCTTCAGCTTCAAGAACGGAAAGGCACACATGCAAGATGCCGGAGTCATCCTCGCAGATGCCGAGGGCGACGAAGAGATCACGGTTACGTTCAGCGGATTGAAGGCGACGGCCATCGCGAAAATCGTTGCCAAGCCGACTACGCCTCCGGCTCCAGACAATGGCGGTCCGGTCGCGACTAAACCGGATGTCGATTTGACTAAGGACAGCGTCGTGAAAGCCGGCGTCTTCGCGGAACTCGCGAAAGACAAGAACGCAACGATGACGTTCGCGGGCAACGGCTACAAATGGAAAGTCATTGGCGCGGACATCACGAATCCTAACGCTGACGCAGACTTAGGCGTTAACGTCAAAAATCAAGCTCCCGTAGGGAAAGTTTCGACCCCTGTTCAAGTGAATAGAAAGAAAGTCGTTATGGGCTTGTCTCTCAATCAGAACGGAGCACTTCCGGGGAAAATGACGCTTGAAATCCCGACGAGCAAAGATCAAGCGGGCAAAAAGCTGTTCTTCTACGCGGTAAATTCCGCCGATCAAGCGCCTGTGCTCGTATCCGAGCTTACCGCCGACGAAAACGGAAACGTAGCGATTCCTTTCACTTCCTCGACGTCGGTCGAGTATGTGCTAACGTCGCAGAAGATCTTGGATTTCAAAGACGCCGACGCTCACTGGGCCAAAGCGGACATCTATTATCTGGTTGGCAAGGACATGATAAGCGGCGTTAACGACAGCCAGTTCCTGCCGAATAACACGATCACGCGCGGTGAATTCGTCAAGTTGATCGCCGGAGCGGCCGGAGCGGACGTGTCCGGGTTCACGAACAGCTCGTTCGCGGACGTCAGGCCGGACGCCTGGTACTCGCCTTACGTTGAATGGGCGAAGAAGAATAGCATCGTGCTTGGAGTAAAACCAAATGTTTTTGCTCCCAACGAGAAAATTTCGAGGGAACAAATGGCGGTTATTCTTGTACGACTGTCCGACTTGCTTGGATACACCTTGGAGACCAACGCCCAGCCCGTTCATTTCAAGGACGAAGCCACTATTTCCTCCTATGCGCGCGAGGCTGTAAAAAAGGCGCAGCAAGCCGGGATTGTAAGCGGCATGCCTAATAATCAATTCTCCCCAGAGAAAAGCGCATCTAGAGGAGAAGCGGCTAAGATGCTAGCGACCTTGCTCAAAGCCATGGAGAAGTAAAATGAATTGAGCCGCTGCAAGTTCATACGAAGATACAAACAATAAACGATCGCTTTCCGGCATTTCGGCTGCCGGGGAGTGATCGTTTTTGCAAGTTTACTAGCTATTGGATTCCGGAATCGAGGATTTAAACAAGAAATTCGGAGAAGCAATCAGACGGATTTTTTAGCGTTTGACGGTGTAGAGATTCATGGAGCGAAAGGCTATCTACCGTGAATCCGGCGATGCTGCGCTTTTTGGATGTTTTGCGGGATGCGGAGTCTCGAATAATGAAAGCGTTGACAACTTGGCGAGGCCGAGGTCAAACTGTAGATGCCATCATACGTACAAGAGGGGATGCCGATGAGGATCAAGTGGGTCAGTCATGCTTTGCGGGGAATCGTCCGCCCGTTTCAAATCAGCCTTCGGTACAAGCTTATGCTGCTCATGGTGCTGATCGCCGTGCTGCCGCTGTCGCTCGTCACGCTGTTCGCCACGAAGACGACCAAGCATTCGCTCGCCTCGGAGGTCATCCGGTCGAATGAATCCCGAATGGAATGGGCGGCTAAATATTTCGACGAGAAATTCGATCAGCTGCAGGCAGTTTCCTATTCGCTTCTTCTTGACAGCACGTTGTTCCCGAACGCGAACGACGGCGCGGTTCAGAGCGAGGGCACGCCTTCGTTCGTAAACCAATATACGATCGACAGGCTGAAGTCGTTGTACAGCGCCAACAACAAGAACATTGCGCAGGTTGCGCTGTATCTGAAATCTCAAAATCGCCTCTACGTCGTCGATAAGGACGCGGGTATCTCGACCGATCGTTTGAAGACGCCGCAGGTGGATTGGGGGGCGATCGGGCGGTCGCACGAGAGCTTGAATTTATTGCTTAACAACGGGAAGAACACCTTCTCCATTGTAAGGAGCATGAACCGGTTCCCGGACCGGGAGGTGCTAGGGGGCGTCAAGCTCGAGGTGCGGTGGAAAATGATGAACAGCGTGCTCGACATGGTCCACTCGGAGTCGAACAGCGAGGTGTTCGTGGCGGATGCGAACGGCAACGTCATGTACAATCCGTATTCCGAACGGATCGCCACCGAACCGGAGACGGTGAAGGCGGCACTTGCCGGACCCGGCGGTCAAGGCTATACGGAATCGAAGCGGGGCTTCCTGTTCTATCAGCCAAGCGTGTCGGGACAAGTCTGGATCGTAAAATTTATTCCGATGGAATACGTAACCGAAGGAGCGTCTTCAACGCTGAATTTCAGCCTGATCACGGCGCTGGCGTTCGCGATCGTCGCGATTGCGGCTTCGGTGCTGATCGCGTACATCACGACCCGGCCGATCATTAGACTTACGCAGTCGATGAAGGCCGTCGAAATTCAAAATTTTGAGGTGGACATCCGGGAACCGAGAAGCGACGAGATCGGCACGCTGGAGCGCCGGTTCAATTCGATGCTTGGCCGGATTAAAGAGCTGATCCAGACGGAGTACAAGGCCACGATTGAGAAACGAACGGCTCAGGTAAAAGCGATGCAGGCGCAGATCAATCCGCATTTTTTGCATAACGCGCTGCAGGCGATCGGAGGCATCGCGTTGTCCAGGAACGTACCGGAGATTAATGAGCATGTCCGAGCGATTAGCGATTTGTTCCGTTATACGATCCGAATGAAATCGGACCTCGTTACGGTCGCGGACGAGCTGGAGCATGCGCGGAACTACCTGCAGATCCAAAAGCTGCGCTTCCAGAGCATGATCGAGGTTCGGATCGACGCGGACGAGGAATGCCTGGGCTGCACAATTCCGAAATTCTCGCTTCAGCCGATCGTGGAGAACTGCTTCTTTCACGGGCTGGAGGGGAAAATGGATGCCTGGTCGATAACGATTCGGGTAGAGAAGGTGCTGGACGAGATTGAAATCAGCATCGCCGACAACGGCATAGGCATCGAAGAATCGCGACTGGCCGACATCCGCCGTCAGCTCAGCCAGCCCGCGGACGGGCAGGAGAACGGAGAAAGTATGGGGATAAGCAACGTCAACGCTCGGATTAAGCTGCTGTTCGGCGACGAATACGGACTGTTTATCTCAAGTGA
This sequence comes from Paenibacillus sp. BK720, assembly GCF_011761545.1. Lineage (NCBI taxonomy): Bacteria > Bacillati > Bacillota > Bacilli > Caryophanales > Paenibacillaceae > Paenibacillus > Paenibacillus sp. BK720. The sequence continues at coordinate 711,558 of NZ_JAASRQ010000002.1, forward strand.
ATGGAAGGCGGGAACAACCGTTAAGCTGCTCATTCCCGCGCACGAAGAGGGGGAGAAGACATGAAGGCGGTAATCATCGACGATGAATTCTGGACGCGCGACAGCATTAAGCGGCTCGCGGATTGGGAACGATTCGGGATTAACCAGGTGGAAGAAGCGGAAGAGGGATTAAGCGGGCTGCGGATTATCGATCAGATCCATCCGGACATCGTGATCACGGACATGCGAATGCGCGGTATGGACGGCGCGGAGCTGCTGAAGAAGCTGACGGTGGATTATCCCTTCATAAGGAAAATCGTCATCAGCGGCTTCGACGATTTCGCGTACACGAAGCAAGCGATTCTCTCCAGAGTGGATGAATATATCCTGAAGCCCGTGCAGGCTGAGGAATTGAACCGGGCGCTGGAAAAGGCTGTATCGGAGCTGCGAATCGCACGGGGTCTTCATGCCGCGCAGCCCATGAACAAGGACGTCATGAGTGTCGTGACCGAATATAAGGAGCAGATCTCGCGGCAGTTTCAGGAGCTGCGGGCCGAGGCTGTCCGCGAGTCGTTCGAGGCGCTTGAAGCACTGCTGGGATCGCAGGCAACGCCCGCCCCTGGTCTGCATCATTTACTTTACAAGCATTTCATGCTGCTGCTGGACGAACTGATGGCGAAAGCCGGCATCGATTCCGCCACGGCGCTTCCGGAGCAGGCAGCATCGTTCTTCGTCACCGATTTCACGCCGCTCGAGCAGTGGATCGGCATGCTCCGCTCCTCGTACGGAGCGGTATTGGAGCAGACGATTCAGTCGCGCCAAAGCAAGCATCGCCTCGATATCGAGCATATCCGCCAGTTCCTCAACCGTTCGTACGCGGAGCCGATTACGCTGGAGTCGATCGCGAGCCTCTACTTCGTCAGCAAGGAGCATCTGGCGCGGACATTCAAGCAGGCGACAGGCTCAACGGTCATGGACTACATCGTTATGAAGCGGGTTGAAGAGGCTAACCGGCTGCTGCGGTCCTCCGTTTCGATCAAAAGCGCGGCGGAAGCGGTTGGTTATTCCGACCTGACCTATTTTCACCGCATTTTCAAAAAAGTGACGGGTATAACGCCTGCGCAGGCGAGACGGGAAACGGAGGAGCCGTGATGGCGAACTGGTAGGCCGGACAGGGTCATATAGCGCATCGATCAACCTTCTAATATCAATATCGTCCATAAAATCACGCAAATGCGGTCCAATGCCAAAGGTGCTGTCTCCCGTTATACTCATGATGTAAGCGTTATCCATACTTAGGGAGGTCTTGAAATGAAGAAAACGATTTCGATCTTGACAGCGGTTACAATATTGGGACTAACGGCAGCCTGCTCCGGTGGAGGCAACTCGAATAACGGAGAGGGAGCCGGGAACACGCAAGCAAGCGGGGCGAATGATGCTCCTTCAAATACGGCGGCCGACAACAAACCTTCGGGAGCTCCGAAGAAAGTAGAGCTGAAGATCTTCCTCGGCGGTCTAGACCGATTCCGCGATCAGTTCGACGGCTATTTCGAGAAATTCGCGGAGAAAGAGAAGGCCGAGAAAAACATTGAAGTCACGTTCAACTCCGAGTATCCGGGCGCGGACAACGCTCCTCAAATCTTGAAAACCCGTCTCGCCACGGGTGACGTACCGGATGTATTCAGCCTTCATGCGGGCAATGATATGCCTACCTTCTACAAGGCCGGCTATTTGACGGACTTGTCCGACCAGCCGCTGGCGGGCAAGCTTATCGACGGCATCAAGGAACTCGTTTCCATGGACGGCAAGGTCGTTGCGGTGCCTATGGAAAGTTTGTCGTGGGGCTACCTGTATAACAAGAAGATCTTTAGCGATCTCGGCATCACGCCGCCTAACACGCTGACCGAAATGAAAGCGGTTGTGCAGAAGCTGAAGGACAACAAGGTGACGCCGTTCCTGCTCAGCTACAAGGAAAGCTGGATTCCGCAATTGTTCCTGCCGCTGACGGTAGGCGGCCTCGTCAACAGCAGCCACCCGGACTTCATGGATAAAATGAACACTGACCAAGGCAGCTTCGCCGACATTAAGGAAATGTTCGACATCATTGATCTTGTCAACGCGAATGGCACGGATCGGGCATTCGAGAAAGGCAACGACGATGGCGCTGCCGACTTCGCGAATGGCAAAGCGGCAATGTGGGTGCAAGGCCCGTGGGATGCGGACAGCATCCTGAAAATGAATGACAAGGCAGAATTCGGCGTCGCGCCGCTGCCGATTAACGACGATCCGGCTTCGCTGCGCATTAACGTATCCGTGTCTACGGCACTGTCCGTGCCCCCGACCAGCAAGAACAAGGAGGTCGCGATCGACCTGCTCAACTTCATCCTCGACGACCAAGCATCAAACGATCTGTACCAAAGCCTGAAATTCAATCCGGTTTCCAAGAACCATACCTTTAAACCTTACCCTTGGGTAGAAGACGCCGCCGTTTACGTGAACAAAGGCCAATCCTACAGGGACCCTGCGATTCCATCCGCGGTTAAAGACGAGTCGGGCAAAGCGCTGCAATCCTACTTTGACAAGAAGCTGTCCAAGGAAGACGTTATCAAGCAATTGGACAAGGCATGGAAGGAAGCTAACGCGGCAGCCGCCAAGTAACTCGAAGCCAGGATCAAAACGAGCGTATCCTGTTTCCGCAAGGCCCCTTGGGTCAGGCGGGAGCAGGGCATGTCTTCCCAAGGAGTGAATGCAATCATGACGAGCCGACGATATAAAGCGACCTTGTCGCTCATTTTGTTCGTGCTGCCCGCCTTCGTGCTTTATCTGCTTTTTCTGGTTATTCCGATGCTCCAAGGCTCTTACTACAGCTTCACGGATTGGAACGGACTGAACAAGACCTACGATTTTGTGGGCATTCAAAATTTCGTCGAGGCGCTGCGGGATGACCGCTATTTCCGCTCGGCCATTTGGTTCACCGCCAAGTACGTAATCTTCGCGGTCGTCTTCCAGAACGTACTCGCCCTGCTGCTGGCGATGCTCATCGAATCCCGTACGCGGGGCAAAGGGCTGTTCCGGACCATTTTCTTCATGCCGAACATGCTCAGCGTCATTATCAGTACGTTTATGTGGGTATTCGTCTTCTCGAAGGTTATTCCGGCCCTATCCGAATACGCCGTATTTAAATTCCTCGATCTGTCCTGGCTTGGCGATCCCCAGGTATCCTTCTGGTCGATTCTGCTAGTGTCCTTATGGGGCGGGGTCGGCACTCTGATGTTGATTTACATGTCGGCGATCCAGGGGATTCCCTCGCATCTGAAGGAAGCGGCCATCATCGACGGGGCGACGCCTTTCCGTATGCTCCGGTACATCACGCTGCCGTTAATCGCCCACGCGCTGACGATCTGCATCTTCTTGACCTTAAACAGCTCGTTTAAGGTATATGATCTGGTCTACGCCTTAACCGGCGGAGGCCCGGGACGGGGAACGCAGGTTATTACGATGAACATTCTCGAGGAAGCGTACCAAGGAAACAACCGATACGGCTATGCCAGCGCCAAAGCGATCATTCTATTTCTGATAATTCTCGTCATCACCATGATTCAAGTGTCGGTCATGAAGAAGCGCGAGGTGGAAGCATGAGCAGACGACTCTATCCGGTTCTGGCCTGGTTCGTGCTTGCGGTACTGGCTGTTTACTTCCTCTTTCCCATCTATATGGCCATCGTCAATTCGTTCAAGACGGAAGGCGAGGTATACAACTCCGTGTTAGGTTTGCCGTCAGCATGGAAACTGGATAATTACACCGATGCCTTCAAGAAGGCAAACATGCTCCGAAGCGGCTGGAATACCGTCGTTGTGACCGTAACGGGCATAGTCGGCATCGTTGCGTGCAGTTCCCTGGCTGGTTATAAGCTGTCGCGCACGCGAAGCCGTCTCAGCAGCTGGATCTTCATGCTGTTCGTAGCGTCCATGCTCATTCCGTTTCAGACGATCATGGTTACGCTGACGAAGATGGCCCGCGATCTCGGGCTTCAGGGTTCACCGTTTGGTCTCGGTGTCGTATGCGCCGGGCTTGGCGTCAACATGGCCATTTTCCTCTATCACGGTTTCGTTAAAGGCATTCCCCGGGAGCTGGACGAATCGGCCAGCATGGACGGCTGCGGCGAATGGAAAGGGTTCTTCCTGATCATTTTTCCGTTGCTCTTGCCGATCACGTTTACCATCGTTGTGCTGAATCTACTCTGGCTGTGGAACGACTTCCTGCTGCCGGTGCTGCTGTTGAACGATTATCGCCAGTATACGCTCGTATTGACGATCAATATGTTCTTCGGCAAATACAGCCGGGACTGGGCGCTGATTCTTGCATCGCTGATTCTTTCGTCCATTCCGATCGTCCTGATCTTCGCGTTTTTCCAGCGGTGGATCATCCAAGGCATTACCGAAGGGGCGGTCAAAGGGTAAAACGAATGATGCAAATACAAAGAGAAAGCCCTGAATAAACAAGAATGATGCGGAAAATTTCTTTCTTGTAACTCTATGAAATGGGCCTCCGGACAGGCCATTGGAAGAACCAAGGCGAACAAGCCCTCATAGAATGAGATAGCTTCACAATCCATCTATGAGGGGGAAACAGGCGATGAGCATCATAAATTACGTCGCGAACAGCGGATTCGAATCGGGACTTACGGGGTGGGTGACCTCCGGGACAGTAACTCTCAACTCGACCTACAGCCAGACCGGCTCGAACTCCGCACAGGTTGCGGGAGGGACGTCCGGCTCCTATATCTATAAGCTCGTTAGCGTACCCGACAGCAACAACTTCGAGCTGATGGTCTCGCTGTCGAAGAACGGCTCCGGTCTCGGACCGTCCGTCATTATCGGGGTCTTTTACTTCACGACCGGGCTCGTCTATCAGAATACGGGACTTTTAGCCACGATTCCTTCCCGTCTGCCGGACGGCACGGCGAATAACTGGAAGGCCGCCTACTTCAATGTGGAACCTGCCTTCCCGGGAGCGACCGTGGCTCAAATTTTCATTACGACCGGTTTGCTGGCTAATTCGGCGGACCTGCTCGTCGATGATGTCCAGCTGCTCAACAGCCTTTGAATATCTTGCTAAATCAAATGCGACATGCATCCTGTCCTAAACAGGGCCGCGCAAGCAAAAAGGGAAGAAACAGGTGCGTCCTGTTCTTCCCTTTTTATTTGCGTAGAAGTTTTTATAATGCAATTATCATTGACGAGTCATTGTAGAGGAAAAGAGGCAGGAGTAAAATATTGGATAAGCATGTAAGCGGTTGGGGGAGAGAGACTGCGGTGGATACTTCGTTACTTGTTGCATTAAGTATTTCGTTTGTCTTTGTGACGGTGTTTACTCCTGTCTTGATATGGGGGCTGCGCAGCCTGAAGCTGCTTCAGCCTATTCGGGTTGAGCTGCCGGCGGATCACCAGGCTAAACGCGGCACGCCTCTAATGGCTGGACTCATTCTGCTGACCGGCGTGTTTACCTCGGTCTATTTTTATCCAAGTCCGCTTGTGCTGTTTCTGGGAGCAACGTTTGTGCTGTTTAGCCTGGTAGGCTTTATGGATGATATGAAGAAGGCGGCCTTTCAAGATCCTTCAGGCATTTCGGGGAAAACAAAGCTGGTATTCCAGTTTGCGTTTACGATTCTATTACTGTATATTTTATTGACTCAATTTCATTTGAGCTCCGATATTCTGCTGTTTTATGACTTAGCGATTCACCTGCCGGTGTGGGTATACCTGATTCTCGCGATGCTGTTTATTGTCGGCTCCGCGAATGCGATCAACTTTACGGACGGGCTCGACGGGCTGTTGATTAACGTCTCGATTCCAACCTATTTTTTCTTCTTTATGATTTCGGACAAAACAGAAATCAAGACCTTCTCGTTAGTCATGATTGGCTGCCTGCTGGGGTTATTCTTGTACAATATTTATCCCGCCAAAGCTTTTATGGGCGATACCGGCTCGCTTGCGATTGGGGGCTCGCTAACCTTTCTAGCTGTTATCGAAAAGGTTGAAATTCTTATTCCGCTATTATTTTCAGTCTATTTAGCGGAACAGCTTTCGGTTATGCTGCAGGTCTGGTATTACAAGAGAACGAAAAAAAGACTATTCCGGATGGCTCCGATTCACTACCATTTCAGCTTGAAATATGGCTGGAGCGAGAATAAGATCGTCATGATTTTCGGATTTGTATCCTGGATATCCGCAATGCTCTCTTGGATCTTATGGAAGTACCTGCGATGAAGAGCTTGAGAAATCAAGCCAGACTTTCGAGGAAATTAGCCAAGGATGCACCGTTTCGAAAGAAAGTCTTTCGCGCTGCAACCGGGATCATGAAAACAAGCATTCCAAAAGCTGCGGTATCAGGTTCGTTAAACATGTGCGGCTGTGCTAAAATATGGTGTGTAGCGAACTTTACATACCGGAATTAAAGGAGCGAGAACTATGCAATCCGTAGCAGGAAAAGTAGCAATAATCACCGGAGCGGGACGCGGTATCGGGCGTGCGACAGCCATTGCGTTTGCGCAAGAGGGCATTCACGTCGGACTAATAGGACGCTCGCTGGAAAACTTGCAAAAGGTAGCGGAAGAGCTTAAGCCGTACGACGTGAAGACAGCGGTTTCGACAGCCGACGTGGCCGATCTGGCTTCCGTTACTGCGGCAGTCGAATCCATTCGCGGAGAGCTGGGCGCCATCGATATTCTCGTTAACAATGCCGGAATCAGCAAATTCGGCGGCTTTATGGAGCTAACGCCGGAAGAATGGACGAAGATTATCGATGTCAACGTTAAAGGCGTGTACTACGCCACCCGCGCGGTATTGCCGGAAATGATGGAACGGAACACTGGCGATATCGTGAACATTGCGTCCACGGCGGGTCAAAGAGGAGCACCGCTCACAAGCGCGTATACCGCATCGAAAGCCGCCGTTATTGGGTTAAGCGAATCTTTAATGCTTGAGGTTCGGAAGAAAAACATTCGCGTAACGACGTTAACTCCAAGCACAGTCGCAACGGATATGGCATTGGAGCTCAAGCTGACGGACGGCAACCCGGAGAAGGTTATGCAGCCGGAAGACTTGGCGGACTTGATCGTCGCGCAATTGAAGCTGCACCCTCGCGTTGTATTGAAGCATGCCGGTCTGTGGTCGACAAATCCGTAAAACCGGCGCAAAGCGAAAGAACATTAAAAAGCTCCGATAGGGGCTTTTTTAATGTTCTTTGCAATCTTCTAGAGACTTCGTTCCAGCAGAACCCCAACCTGCTTCGCCATAACTTCCGGCGGATGAGGCATTCCATTCCTGATCCACCACTCAATTATCCCTACATAGGCCGTGCCGGCGTATTGCAGCATAACTTCATCGCTTAAATCCGCATTTCTGTTGCTTTCTCTGTCAATCTCGCCTTTAAAGCCTTCCATAAAAGAGTCGAGAAGCCGGGTTCTGAAGGACGAAGGAGCGCCTTTTGCTTCTTTGCTCGCCAGCATAGTGGAGAAAAACAAATAATTTTCCTCGAAATATTTAAAATAAGGCACCAAGGCATCGGTCCAAGCCATTTCGCATGCCCATTTATCCATTTCTCCCAATTCGTTCAGATGCGTTTCAATGAGTTTATCCAATAAGTCGTATTTGTCCTGATAGTGCAGGTATATCGTTCCGCGGTTTAGATTTGCCCGGTCCGCGATATCCTGAATCGTAATTTCGTCGAAGCTTTTTTCGGACATTAGATCGATAACCGCGGATTTTAAGGATTCCTGCGTTTTTAGAATTCTCCGATCTGCTTTGGGCATGAAAATAGTCACCTGGCCTTTGCAAGATAATTAACATTTTTGCTCTATATGTTGATATATCAACATATCCCGATTTTTTAACCATTGAATGCGTTTCTTTAAGCTATATAATAATGAACATGAGTTGATTAAACAATTATTTTTGTTTATCCAGTTCATGTTGAATGATTATTTTTCATATACCAATTTCACGTGAAACCAATCTACCGGGAGGTTAATCATGATTACTGTAAATGCACGAGCAACATTTAGTTCGGAAGGTTCATTTCAATTGACGGCTATCGAACGCAGGGAGCTTCAGCCTCACGATGTCCTCATTGAAATTAAGTATGCCGGAATTTGCCACTCCGATATCCATTCGGCCAGGGGCGAATGGGGGCCCGTTCAATATCCTTTTGTTCCGGGGCACGAGATTGCAGGGATCGTCGCGAAGGTTGGTTCGGAGGTAACCAGGCATAACGTTGGCGACCGGGTGGGAGTAGGCTGCATGGTTGATTCCTGCGGGAAATGCGCAAACTGCCACAAGGGGGAAGAGCAGTATTGCCTGGAAGGAATGACCGGCACTTATGGCTCTATCGACCGATACGGGCAATATACGCAAGGCGGATATTCTACGCATATCGTCGTAAAAGAAGAGTTCGTGGTTAAAATTCCCGACGCGTTGGCGCTTGACGCTGCGGCTCCTCTTCTGTGCGCAGGCATAACAACGTACTCGCCGCTGCGCCATTGGGGGGCCGGTCCCGGCAAAAAGGTCGCTGTTGTTGGACTTGGCGGCCTCGGACATATGGCCGTGAAGCTTGCTCATGCCATGGAGGCAGAGGTAACGGTGTTATCGCAATCCCTGAAGAAAAAAGAAGACGGTTTGCAGCTTGGCGCGGATCATTACTATGCGACAAGCGATCCGGAGACGTTCAAGCAATTGAGCGGTTCGTTTGACCTTATCGTAAATACGGTAAGCGCGAAGATCGATATCAATGCGTACCTTTCGCTCCTGGCCGTGGACGGTACTTTGGTTAATGTTGGCGCTCCGTCGGAGCCGCTGCCGGTTCAAGTATTCTCGCTGATCCCTCAGCGCCGTTCGTTTGCCGGTTCGTCAATCGGCGGAATCCGCGAAACGCAGGAGATGCTGGACTTTTGCGCTGAACATAATATTACTCCCGAAATTGAAGTTATTTCGGCCAATCGGATTGATGAAGCTTGGGAGCGCGTATTGGCTTCGGATGTCCGGTACCGTTTTGTGATTGATATCGGCACGATGATGAACGAGTAAAGCTTATATTAAACAGAGCAATGGAGGCATTATAAAAATGACAATCAAAAGAATTGGCTCTCAGCCTTCCGGGAAGGGACCCTTTGATTATTTTACGGGAACGGTACGTATCGATCCCCTGTTTGAGGCACCGGATCCTGCGCGCGTTGCAGGAGCAAGCGTGACGTTCGAGCCGGGAGCAAGGACGGCATGGCATACGCATCCACTTGGCCAGACGCTGATTGTAACCGCGGGCAGTGGACGAATTCAGCGCTGGGGAGGACCGATTGAAGAAATTTATCCAGGTGACGTCGTCTGGTTTCCGCCGGGCGAGAAGCATTGGCATGGCGCTTCCCCAACGACAGCGATGACTCATATGGCCATTCAAGAACGTCTTGACGGCAAGGCGGTCGAATGGCTGGAAAAAGTAAGCGATGATCAGTATCAAGGCTGATCGGGTCGACATGAGGATGATTTCTATTGCCCGAAAACCCGAATAAATGGCTGATTATTATTTTGGCATTAGGCGTCTTTGGGATATTAAACACGGAGATGGGCGTTATCGGGATATTGCCGTTAATTGCCGAACGTTATGATGTCAGCATCGCCGCCGCCGGGCTGTCGGTTAGTCTTTTTGCGCTGGCTATTGCCGTATCCGGTCCAATTACGCCATTATTGTTTTCTCGCGTGAATCGCAAGACGACGATGCTGCTTGTGCTCGCTATCTTTATCCTGGGCAATGCGGTTTCCGCGGCAACGTCCAACTTTACGCTGTTATTAATTGCTCGGGTGTTTCCGGCCGTTTTTCATCCGGTATATGTGTCGCTAGCCTTTACGGCAGCTGCTTCATCCGTCAGCAAGGAAGAAGCCCCCAAGGCGGTTTCAAAAATATTTATCGGAGTATCGGCAGGCATGGTTCTTGGCGTGCCTGTCACTAGTCTAATTGCCGATGCCGCGTCCTTAAGCATAGCCATGATATTTCTTGCTGTCGTGAATACGCTCGCGTTTTTAGCAACCCTGCTCTTTGTGCCTGCTATGCCGGTTAAAGAAAAAACATCCTATGGGGCGCAAGTGAGGGTGCTGAAAAAATCGGTCATCTGGCTGTCTATCGCCGCCGTTATCTTTATGAACGGAGCCGTGTACGGGGTATATAGTTATCTTGCCGAGTATCTGGAAACCGTTGCGGATATGGCTTGGAACACCATTAGCCTTGTGTTATTCCTTTACGGTGCGGCCAATATAGTCGGGAACTTTTTGGCAGGAAAGCTTCTTGCAGCATACGCCTATAAATGCGCAGCGATTTTCCCTTTCGCGCTAGGAGCGGTTTATATCGTTATGTTTTCCGCGGGACAGCTTGGCATTTCCATGTTCTTCATTATTGTAACTTGGGGAATAGTGGCGGGTATCGGGGCGAATATCAATCAATACTGGATAACGTCCGCTGCTCCGGAGGCGCCAGAGTTCGCCAATGGATTATTTTTGACATCGGCCAATTTAGGCACAACCTTTGGAGCAACGATATGCGGCCTCTTTATTACCGGAATCGGTACGCCATACGTTGTGTTTGGCGGACTACTATTTTTGCTGTTAAGCTCTATTTCCGTATTTCTGAGAAGCTCCTCCTCTTTGGCGAAAGCGATGTAAAGAGAATAGAGGACGCTGCTGCGGCCGTCATGGCACGAATATAAAGGATCGTCTCTCAAAGGAGTGGCGATCCTTATTTCTACAGGAAACATTTAATTTGATTGTTTATATTGACTTGGAGTCATGCCCATAACCTTCCGAAATACCTCACGGAAATGAGCGGGATCCTGGTAACCGACCTGCTTGGCGATTTCGCCTACCGATTGGCGGGTACCGCTCAACAATCTGCAAGCCCACTCTACGCGTTTGTGCTGCACGTATTCGGAGAACCCCATCCCGGTTTGCTGCCGGAACAATCGGATGAAGTGCCGCTGGCTAATACCGGCTTGTTGCGCTAACCGTTCCACCTTTAGTGCTTCAGCCAGGTGCTCATTAATATGGTCCAGTAAGCTGGCTAGCCCGCTTTGTCTCGTGCTGCCGGATGTATGATTGCCAGTGGCATCCTGCATTTTCAGTTTCCTGGATATGCGAGTCAGCAGCTGAAGCAGGCCGGCAAGTATAGTCGTTTCAAAGCCCCAAGATTCCTCCGTAAATTCCCGGTGCAGCTGTTCAAACCATGGCGCAAACTCCAACGGAGTATCCTGGAGAAACAGATACGTCCCAGGTTTGCCGTCAAGAATATGAAATACGTCGGTGTCCCTGCAATAGGGAGACAGCCATAGGTTAAGCTTTCCGATCCAATCGGGGCGGATGCATAGGTTATAGACGAGTAGACTTTTGGACGCTCCGTTGGGCCGGAAAATATGGGAAGTACCTATCGGAATGATATAGAGGCTGCCCTTGCTCGTTTTGTTCACTTCGTCTGCCACATAATGATAACCCTCGCCCGACAGGACATACACGATTTCTAGATAGGCATGATCATGCTCCCTAAGATCGAAGCCCTCTTCCCAGCGGTTAATAAAGACAGGAAATTGATTATGGAAATGCTCCTCGATGGAGGAGTGGTGGGCGGGAGCTTTACCCGCCTTTTTGCGATCGTTAGCAAACATGTCATTTTCCCCTATGCATCATGTCATTTGTTCCTGCTTTTCGGATATTTTGCTTATTATACAATTTACGTAAACGATTCGAAAGGGGCAAGCTAACCGATGGTTTCGCAAGATAAGAAAAAGGCTGCCTGGATCTGGTATCCCGGAGATTTCGAGATTAGGCTGCATGAGAAAATGTCCGCAAAGCGCACCGCCCGAGGGGTTGCGTATCCCGCTTATTGGCGGCTTGACCGGCATTATTCCAATGTTAAATTCCGATATACCTATGAATTGGAACATGAAGAGGAAATTACGATTGCCGCGGAAGGCGTCTTTTCTCTCTACCTGGACGGCAAAGACAATTACCGCTACAGCCGTTCAAGGATAACGCTTCCTGCGGGCCGCCATGAAATTTCGGTCAGCGTGTTTAACGATACGGAAATACCGGCGATTTATGTAGCGGGACGCTCCATCCAATCGGATTCCACTTGGGAAGTGACGTCTTATCAGAATGATTGGCTGCCGGCCGGCTTCTGGAAGTTTGATACCCCGGAGAATAGACCGTCCGCCTTCCGACTGGCGGTTACTCCCCAAGAGCCTCTCTCGGTTATGGAGAAAGATGGCTCTCCGCTCCTTGATTTTGGCAAAGAAACCTTCGGCTACCTCCGTTTTCATAAGCTGACGGGCAGGGGTTCGGTAAAGGTTTATTACGGTGAATCCATCGCCGAGGCGCTTTCGCCGGAAGAATGCGTGACCTTGGATGCTTTCGAGGCGGAAGAGGCGGGAGGATTGCAAGTGGATGGCGTATTCACGCTGGAGGAGCCGAAGGCGTTCCGGTATGTATGGATTCACGCCGATCCGGGCGTAACGTGGGAGCGGGTATCGATGCTCTACGAATATGTGCCGGTTCAATACAGAAGCTCATTCGAATGCTCGGATGCTAAACTAAATGACATTTATAAAATGTCGCTGTATACGCTGCACTTGAATACGCGAGAATTTTTCCTGGACGGAATCAAGCGGGACCGCTGGGTCTGGTCCGGCGATGCTTACCAAGCTTTCCTGATGAACTACTACAGCTTTTTCGATCTGGATGTCACGCGCAGGACGCTTGTCGCTTTGAGAGGGAAAGATCCACTAACTATGCATCTCAACACCATCGTCGATTACTCTCTCTATTGGTTCGTCTCTCTTTACGACTATTATCTGTATACGGGAGATTTTTCCTTCGTCTGCCAAAATTACGATCGTGCCGCAACCTTGATGGAGTTTTGCTTAAACCAGCGAAATGAAGAAGGATTTATCGAAGGCCGGCCGCAGGATTGGGTATTTGTGGATTGGGCGGCTTTGACCAATACGGGCGCCGTAAGTACGCTGCAAATTTTATTGGCCCGGAGCCTGGAAGCGATGAGCACGTTTTCCGGCCTGCTAGGCGATCGTGAAGCATCTTCCCATTACGGTCGCTTGGCGGCCGAGCTTAAGGATAAGACGCTGTCCTTATTCTGGGATAACGAAAGAGGCGGGCTGCTGCATCACCGGGTCGATGGGGAAACCAAGCCGATACTCACGAAGCATGCGAATATGTTTGCGATGACCTTCGGTTATTTATCGGAAGAACAACGTTCGAGCGTTATTCGTCAGGTGATGCTGAATCCCGAGGTTCCGCAAATTCGGACTCCTTATATGCGGTTCCATGAGCTAGCCGTGTTATGCGAAAGCGGCGAGCAGGATGTGGTGCGCAAGGAAATGCTGTCTTACTGGGGCGGCATGATGGATTTGGGAGCAACGTCCTTCTGGGAGGAGTACGACCCTTCTCTTGCCGACGATCAGCATTACGGCATGTATGGCATGCCATTTGGCAAAAGTCTATGCCATGCCTGGGGGGCTGGCCCGATCTATTTGATCGGAAAATATTATTTGGGCATCACTCCGTCATCACCCGGCTATGAAACCTATCGCATCAGCCCGAACCTAGGCGGGCTGCGGCATATGCAGGGGACCGTTCCGATTGGAGAAGGGCAAATCACGGTCAAGATGGATACGACCAGCATTCGAGTGGAAAGCACAAGCGGCTCTGGCGTGCTGACCTTTGCAAGCAGCCATACTCCCGAAAGCCCGGACGCCGAAATTAGAAGCATTGGGGAAAAGACCTTTGAAATATCCGTAGAGGCGGGTAAGCCTTACCGCGTAACATATCGGGCATAGGATTTGAAAGTGGAAACTCCCGCAGGCGGGAATTTCTTTTCGTGCACGGCGATTGCTTTACTTTTATTTCTCTTGACTTGGAGTGAACTCCTGGTTGTATAATCACATTTGATACAGACAGAGAAAACAGACTAGGGAGATAGGAGATTCTTATTCGCAATGAATGCAAACAAAAAATCGAATTTCATTCGCCAAGCCTTGCTGCTCGGGTTATTCTCGACGCTAGGCCCGTTTACGATTGATATGTATCTGCCGGCGTTCCCGGAAATTGTGGAACAGCTCGGCTCGTCAGCTTCGCTTGTTCAGTTCAGTCTCACAGCCTGCCTGCTGGGGCTTGGCATCGGCCAGCTTGTGATGGGTTCGCTAAGCGATGTCTATGGCAGACGTATTCCGCTGCTTATCTCGATGGTCTTTTATGTGGCATCCTCACTCGCTTGCGCATTCTCGCCGAATATCGTTCTTTTGATTCTATTCCGCTTTATTCAAGGCGCTGCCGCTTCGGCAGGCATTGTTATTTCCCGCGCGATCGTACGCGATTTGTACAGCGGTCACGAGCTCACCCGATTTTTCTCGCTGCTCTTGCTCGTCGGTAATTTGGGACCTCTCGTGGCTCCCGTTGCCGGAAGCGGGGTATTATCGGTTACCTCCTGGATTGGCGTCTTTATCTTCCTGGCGGTGCTTGGCATCTACCTGCTTTCCGTGACCAAATGGAGCCTGAAAGAAACGCTGCCGGTCGACCGCCGCAGCCCTTCGAATTTCGGGCAGCAGCTGCGCAACTATGGTTCGCTGTTGCGGGACCGCCAGTTTGTCGGTTATATGCTGGCGCAAGGCATTATGATCGCAGGGGTCTTTGCGTATGTATCCGGAACGCCGTTTATTTACCAAAATATTTACGGAGTATCGCCAACCGTATTTGCTCTTCTGTTCGGATCGAACGGGGTCAGCCTGATCATCGGCTCCCAAATCGTCGGACGTCTGGCGCATCGCGTATCTGAGCGCAGCTTGCTGTTATTTGGTCTGTGTCTTGCCTTATTGGCAAGCATGATCGTTGTAGTGGTCACTCTTGTTCATGGACCGCTATTCACGCTTGTTATTCCGCTGTTTATCTTCGTAGCTTCGATTGGCATTACCTCAACGGCAGCATTCCCGCTTGCCATGGAGAGTCAGGCTAATCAGGCGGGCAGCGCGGCTGCGCTGCTTGGCGTTATTCCTTTCCTGCTGGGAGCGGTTGTCGCTCCGCTGGTTGGCATCGCCGGTGAAGATACGGCGGTTCCGCTGGGGATTATTATATTAATCACAAGCATTGCGGCCATGCTCGCGTACTTCCTGCTCGTCAGAGGAGGAACGAGTGCGCCTAAGCTAAACACGGTAGGACAAAAAGCCGTATAAAAGCCAAGCATTCATCCCGATCTTGATTGATCGGGATTTTTATATGCTAACCAGATAGGATTTGACTATAATCGCTGCGTACTATAGTCTGATATAACGATGAAACAGCAAAAGGGAGATACAAATGCCTTCAATTATTACAAAGCCGTTCGATAAGGAAATACAAGATCTGTTAGGCGGGTTAAGCTCGGGTTATCATGCCGGAGAATTGAGCCGGAAGGAGCCGTCGGAATTACCGGAAGAGATTTATTTGATTGAGAACGATGAAGAAATGGTTGGATACGCAGTCGTGCGGGAATACGCGCAAGGTAACCAATTGATTCAGAAGGCGGAGAAGGATTATTTTCACCCGGATGAACGGTACCTGGAGAAGGATTTCTATATTGATATCAAGAACGAGACGAACTTTATATTTATCGAAGCCTTGGATGTGCTGAAGGAGCATGAAGGAAAAGGGTATGCGGCGTACTTCATGAATTGGCTGAAAGCGAAATACCCGAATAAAAAGATGTATGTCTATTCGCTCGATAAATCGCAAAACTTTTGGTTCAAACAGCAGTTCGAAGTCGTGGGGAGTACGGTTTGGATGACCTACAACTAAAGGATTGACATAAAAACAAAGCCCCACCATCGGTGGGGCTTTGTTTATGAAGGGTTAGGAGAATAATCGCATTTGAAATTCGAGAACTCTGCTTGAGAGTTACGACCTTGGGCATAAAGCCCGATAATAACGCCTGTAAATCCACCGGCGACTTCCGATGAGAGGTACTTCGTCTGTGCCGATCCCAAGTCAATCAACCCGCCGTCCGTAAAGAGATGGAAGCTGTAGCGGGAATGGCTAGCTTTGATGAGCAGTGACGCATGATTAATTTGCTTCAAATTCACATCGTGCACAATGGTTTTAATATCGCCGATATTCAGGCGCTGAATCACTTTGTACCCGTCTTCGGTCTTACGGATGGCGAAGTCATAATGATGATTTTCATCCATATAGAGAGTAAGGCCTGCTTCGCCGCCGGTTAGGGAAACATTGCAGGAGATATCCGCGATAAAGTCCTTTTGACGAATACCGATAAAGGTCGGGGAGTCCGCCTGATCCAGGGATATTTCCGTACCTTTAAGCGTTAACTTGTTCCGTTCAAGCAGATAGTTTCCTGGCTCCGGGGTGCGGAGATAACACCACTCTTTGCTCCAGTCCGTATTTTCAAACGTGAAGCTAGTTTTCTCGGTTTGCACAATCCGATCCGGAATTAACGCGGTGTCAAAGCTGCTCAGCGTAGTGCCGTTATGGCCGGCCGTAAACCAGCCATCCACTCCGAAGGTAACCGGCGTAAGGAACACTTCCCGTCCAAGATGGTGATAAGCAAGCCATTGGCCGCTTTGTCGGAAGCCCAGATGAAGCATCCACCAATTTCCTTCAGGATCCTGAATCAGGTCCCCATGACCCACAGCCTGTACTTCATAGCCGCCTAAATCGCGATTGGTCAGGACCGGATTGAGGGGATAAGCCTCAAAAGGACCATGCAAGGATTCGCTTCGCGCGTAAGTAACCATATGTCCGAATTCGGTGCCGCCCTCGGCCGCTACCAGATAGTATAGTCCGTTAATATTGTACATATGGGGAGCCTCAAGGAAACGGCCTCCCGTACCTTGCCAAATCGTACGGCTCGGAGTCAGCTTGCGTCCGGTTGAAATGTCGATTTGACATTGCACGATCCCGCCTGCTCCGAAATCATCGGCTCCGTTGCTCATGAAATAGGCTTTTCCGTCTTCGAAAAATAAATCCGGGTCAATGCCGCCTTGATCGACATAGACCGGTTCGGACCATTCGCCGTAAATGTCATCCGTCCATACATAGAAGTTTTGACGGGTAGTGTCGTTGGTCGTTGTCATGTAGAAGCGTCCGTTATGGTTGCGGATCGTAGGGGCGAAGACGCCGCCGGAGCTATTCACTTTTTCGAGCTGGATCTGGCTTTTTCTGGTCAGGCAATGGCCGATTTGATGCCAGTTCACGAGATCCTTGCTCTCGAACAGCGGGACGCCGGGGAAATACTGCATGGAGCTGCACACCAGATAATAAGTGTCTCCAGCCTTGCACACGCTTGGGTCGGGATAAAAGCCTTTAATAACCGGGTTGTTGAATTTCATACCGCTACCTCTAATTCATCAAATGTTGGTTATGGCGCCAATAAGGAAATTAAACAACATAAGCGCCAAGCGTTCAATGGTGTAAGAGGGAGGCGGCGAACTATTTTGGATGAATTCATATTTATATGAATTTAATTTACACGTCTTCGGGATAAACGCGGATCACGATGTCCTTATCGTGATTGCCAAAGCCCGCGCCATACAGCGTCAGTCCGCCAACGTTAGGACTGGATTCGTCTACCGTAAAACGAAGCGTCCAAAACGGCTCCGCCAGACGAAGATCGGCAATGGAAACATCAGACATTCGTTCGTTATCCATAAAGGTGCCTTCCTTATCCACGCGAATCGTCTTCCATAGCCCGTATTGATTCACGTTGCGGTGCCACCAATCCGGCGTATACCTGCCGCGCGCGGCCCTCCCGAAATCGGCCGGACTTGTCCAGGTCCCGAGGTCTATTCCGTTAAAAGCGAAGGCAATATCGGAAGGCCAATAATCGCTGAGACCGGGTGCTTCCGAAGCGATTTCCATGGAAATTTCCAAGACGCTGACGACTTGTTCCGGCTGCAAATAGTTAGGCGTTTTGTATTCCACGTATCCTTTCCCAAACCAGAGAATAGAGGCATTTACCCGTTCCGGATCGAGAAAATAACGGGGATCGTCCCAGACGCCGATCTCCATCTCCCGCGTTCCAAGCCCGCAGGTCGGATAGACCTCAAAGGCGGTATAATGGCCGACCGGGATGGATTGCTCTCTGAATGGCCGGGGCTTGCTGGCGAAGGGCAATTCAATCTCGATATGCCTTTCCGTCAGGAAGCATAGTTTATGGGTACCGCCGTTCCGGCGAACTCTTCGGCTGCCGATCAGTCCGGCTTGTTCAAGCTTGCGGATGTGCATCGATATGATGGAAGGGCTAAGCTGCATGCGGCCGGCAATATCTTTCGTGTTCATTTCCTCTTCGGCGAGCAGCTCCATAATTCCCCACCTGACCTCGCTTGCCAGCGCTTCGTATAAGGGCAGGAAATGTTTATCTCCGTTTGCTTTGATCATTGTATGACTCCTACGCTCTTTATAGCTTGCCATGTTTCCTTCACCATAAAGGAATTTTTGCTTTTAAACAAGCCGCCCGTATACCCACTATAGATTTCATTGCCTTCCATGCAAAATACCAGTTTGTGACATCGGAACCAAATGAGGATGAGCCTGGGAAACTTGGATATAATAACGCGGTCGCAAATCAATTTAAGGGAGGATTTCTACAAATGGCTGCACATTTAGGCGCTCACGAAACCATGGAGATTCATGAAATTTTAACCTCGGCTATCAACGGCATTAACCACTTTCAACTCTATCGTTCCATGGTTACGGATCAACAATTATCGCAAATTCTAGACCGCCACGCTCAAATGATGATGAGCGAGTACCAAACGGCCGTACAGTCTTTAAATCAGCAAGGCTCGGGGCAAATGACACCGTATAGAACGATGGAAAATCAAACGCCAAAATACGGTCTGGATCATCCGGCGCCGCAAAGCCCGAATCTTACAGGCAGCACGTTTGACGACCGCGCCATCGCGACCGCAATGCTGCTCTGTCATAAGAATTCGGCAGCGAAAAAAATGATGGCTGCCTTGGAATGCGCGGATCCGCAGGTTCGCCGCATGCTTCAGCAAGGCTCCGTAAATTGTGCCGAGCAAGCTTACGAGGTATGGCAATACATGAATCGCATGGGCTATTATCAAGTGCCAACGATGAAGGAAGAGACGACCAATACGATTCTTCAGACGTATCAGCCTGCGGCGAACGCCATGAGCCAACCGATTAACGAAACGTTTCCATTCCGTCAATAACAACCTGAAGAACAGTGCCAGCCGGTCCCGATTTACAGGGAGCCGGCTTTTTTATTCTTAAGGAGCTTAAAGGAACTTTTTGTAATTAGGCGAATATGTAAGTAAATTATTCCTCATGCCTATCAGGCTCAGAAGTATAGCATCCGTAAGATCACTTCAGGATGGGACGTGATTAGCTTGCATCTGCCGATTCATAAGAGGTTATTCCGCAATAGAAGCCATGCGCTCCAAACCATGATTGTCTCCAATCTTTTTATTCTTCTTATCCCTCTCGCGATGGGCGTATTTCTGTACGCGAAGGTTGAGAACAGCCTCGAGAAAAGCACGAATCGGTCCAATGAAGCGATGCTGGAGCAGCTGAGGCTCACGCTCGACAATAAATTGTCGGAAGTGGATCTGCTCGCCCGTCAGGTCGTCTTTGATCCCAAGCTGGATTACATGCTGAAGATACAGGGACATCCAAGCAGCGCGGACCGGTATCAGTTCGTCGAATTCATGCGGGACAAGCTGGCTCGGTACCGAAATATGACCAGCAGCTTTATCTTTGATTATTTCGTTTATTTCTCTCGAAGCGATACGATCATTAAATCCGATCAGCTTACGGATTCGCATACGTTTTACGAAACAAATTATACCTTTAAAGATCAATCCTACGAGCAGTGGAAAACCGGAATGCTGGAAAGCACGCATCAATCGGCCTACCTGCCGGTTGCTTCGCTCTCCCGCGGGTTAAATCCGCTCGCCAGTCTCGAGGTTATTCCGGGCGATGTCATCGTGTACGAACAGACGCTGCCCGTCAGCTCGCCGTCGGATCATCTGGGGAACTTTATCGTTCTGATCGATGTGAACGAGATCAAAGCCATGTTCGCCCAGCTTGAATCGGCAAGCAACAGCGACATCTATATTCTCGATAACGAAGGACAGACGATAATGAGCACCGGCTCTGCGTTGTTCCCCGCGGATCTGCTTAAGCGAATGGATCAGACCAATGCCCCTTTCGCTTACAAGATGGGTGGAGTGGATCAGATGGTATCGTTCGTCAGCTCTCAGAAAGCGAGCTTCCGTTATGTATCGATTACCCCGAACAATGTGTTCATGAAGCAGGTGAATCAGATTCAAAGCTGGTCGCTTGGATTATTTCTCTTATGCCTGATCGCCGGCCTGCTTGCCGTCATAGTGGGGGTATACCGCAGCTATAAGCCGCTGCATGCCACCATACATGCGATTATGCGCGGCAAAGCCATAAACGGACGCTCCTTCTACAATGAATACGAGTTCATAAGGCAGACGTTTGAGGGATCCATCCACGAAGAAAAGCATTTGCGGAACACGCTGACCAGGCAGACACCGTTCATTCGCGAGAATTACTTGTCCCGCCTGCTTCACGGCTATATGGATGTGGATTTGTCCTCCGAGAGCGAAGAGTCCCTGCATTTCATGAATTTGAATTTTATTAGCGACCGGTTTGCCGTTTTTCTTGTGAAAATCGAGGATGTGCATCTTTTCTCCGATGAGGATGAAGAGAAATGGGCAAGAGCCAGATTCGTGGTATCCAACATTGGAATCGATCTGATCGTCTCTCCGCAGAAGGGATATGTCGTGGAGCTCGAACGGGACCGGCTTGCTTTCCTGATTAATCTGGATAAGGAGCGAAGGAGCGAGGAAGCCGTCATTTGCGATATCGTGCAGTCCCTTTACGAGATACTTTCGAAGAAATTCAGAATCGGAGTGACGATCGCAACCGGAGGCATCCACGAAGGTCCGAAAGCAATCCGGAATTCGTATCCGGAAGCATTGGCCGCTTTGGAATACAGGCTGATTTTGGGCAAAAACGCCATTATTTATTTCCAGGATCTTGCCAGCACCAAGCAGCATTATTACTATCCGCTTGAAAGCGAGATTCAGCTGACGAATTTCGTGAGAAGCGGGGATACCGACAATGCCGGGAAGCTGCTGGACAAAATCTACGAAATGAATTTCTCGTCCAGCCATTTCACCCCGGAGATGGGAAAATGTTTGTTTTTCAATATTATCAGCACCTTCCTTAAGATCATGAATTCGGCCAATATGAATCAGCTGGAGGAGCTTGGCGAGGACTTTGATCCGATAAAAGCTGTGTTTACCTATACAACGGCAGAGGGAATGCAACGCAAGACGAAGGAGTTGTATGACACGCTTACCAGGTCATTCAACGTGGAACGATCCGATCACCGCACTCAGCTGCTTCAGGATATTCTCGATTACGTAGAGCAGATGCTTGGCGATTCGAATCTGGGGCTTGCGATGATCGCCGAGCATTTCCGGATGACCCCGCCGTATATCTCAACGTTCTTTAAGAAAAATCAAGGCCAGAACTTGATCGATTACATTACCCAGAAGCGGATGAAGGCCGCTAAGCAGCTGATGGACAACAAGGATCTGACGATCGCCCAAATCGCGCAGCTGGTCGGTTACAACAATGACGTAGTCTTTATCCGGGGCTTCAAGAAGCTGGAGGGGATTACGCCCGGTAAGTACCGGGAGACCATTGTACCGGATGCCATTAGCTTCAGTGAATAGCAAGGCAGTCTCCATGAGGCTGTCTTTTTCATTTCAAATCGAGAACTGACCGGTTTTAAGGTTGAACTGACTTGTTTTTTGCATGTGCCGAAATCTTATGAAAAGGTAGCGCAGATGAAAAGTAGAGCATAGGCGCATCCTGGCCTCCGAACGTACACTTGGAATCGTAAGCGCTTGCAAGATGATGACCACTAATTCAGGGGGAGTGTTCACACGCATGAACAAAACTTTAAAATGGTCCGGCAGTATTTTGACCGTATCGGCTTTAGCTGTATCGCTTGCGGCATGCAGCAGCGGGAATAACGGGAGCAAGGGGAACGTCGAGCAGCAGACAAGCGAAGCGGAAACGGCAGGCAGCAAGGAGACGCAGACGCCAAAGCTTAGTCAGCTAACTTATTGGGTGGCGAATCATGCCGCAGCCGCAGCGCAAATGAAAACCTACGCGGAAATGGGCATGTATCAGGAGAGGGAGAAGGAATCGGGCGTAAAGGTTGAATTCCAGCACCCGCCGCTCGACCCTGCGCAAGCGAAGGAGCAGTTTAACCTCATGATCGTGTCCAGCAAGCTTCCGGATGTAATCGAGTACAACTGGAACGATTATCTGGGCGGTCCGGAGAAAGCGATTCAGGATAAGAAAATCATCAAGCTTAACGAGCTTATCGATCAATACGCGCCTAATCTGAAGAAGCTGCTAGACGAGCATCCGGACTGGAAGAAGCAAATCACGACGGATAACGGCAGTATCTATGCCTTCCCGTTCCTCCGCGGCGACGATAAAGTAAGGGTGTTCTTCGGACCTGCGATCCGCCAGGATTGGCTCGATAAGCTGGGCCTCGGCAAACCGGAAACCATTGACGACTGGTACAACGTTTTGAAAGCCTTTAAGGAGAAGGATCCCAACGGCAATGGGCAGGCGGACGAAATTCCGCTTTATTTGGACAAAGACCTGCTGAATGTGGACGCACCGTTCCTAGGCGCATGGGGAATCAACAACAGCTTCTACCAGGATAACGGTACCGTCAAGTTTGGCCCGATTCAGCCGGAATTTAAACAGTTCCTGGAGACGATGAACAAGTGGTATAAGGAAGGGCTGCTGGACAAAGATTTCGCCGCGCCCAATGCGAAGCTGCTGGACAATAAAATGACAACGAATCTGCTTGGCGCCACGGCTACCTATAACGGCGGGGGAATTGGCAAATATGCCGGTCTCATGAAGGACAAAGATCCTGGCTTCAAGCTTGTCGCGGCTCCTTATCCGGTATTGAATCCGGGCGACACGGCGATTTGGGGACAGAAGGATTTTGCCTTTAACGGGATTGGCGCCGCGATTACAACAAGCGATAAAAATCCGATCGAAACCGTTAAATGGCTCGATTACGCCTACGGCGAGCAAGGCGAATTGCTGTTCAACTACGGTATTGAGGGCGAAAGTTATACCATGCAGGACGGCAGAGCTGTCCTGAAGCCTGAATTGTTGACTCCGCCTAACGGGGTTAGCAGCCAGCAAGCCATTGCCAAGTATAACCGTGCCACATGGAGTGCGCCGTTTGTGCTCAGCGACAACTTCCAATTGCAATATCTCGCGCTTCCGCAGCAGAAGGATGCCCTTGAGATCTGGTCCAAGCCGACGGTTGAGCGCAAGATGCCGCTTGTGACGCCAACGCAGGACGAGAGCAGCAAGTTCGCCTCCATTATGACGGATATTAATACCTACAAGGACGAGATGCTGTTGAAATTTATTATGGGCGTGGAGCCTATCGATCAATTCGACAACTACGTGAAGAAGATTAAGAGCATGGGAATCGACGATGCCGTCCAAATTCAGCAGGCTGCGCTCGAACGCTTCTCGAAGCGCTAATCGGATCATCGGCTGGGCGGGGGCGAACGATCTCGTCTCCACCAGCGCGATGGCAACACCTTGAACAGAGAGGAAGGAAGGATCGATGTCCAGAAACGCCGGAAATCCAGCTTTGCTGCGCACGATAAAATCGGATATGAAGCGGCATTGGGGCGTCTATTTGATGGCGCTTCCCGTAGTTGCTTACTATATTATTTTCCATTATGGGCCCATGTACGGCTTGCAGATCGCGTTCAAGGACTTTCAGCCCTCCGAAGGGATATGGGGCAGCGCATGGGTAGGATTCGAGCATTTCCAAAACTTCTTTAACGGGATCTACTTTTGGCGATTAATCAAAAATACCATTCTGCTTAATGCCTACGAGCTGCTATTTGGATTTCCGGCTGCGATCATTTTGGCGCTGCTGCTGAATGAGATCCGGAAGAGCTCATTTAAGCGGATTGTGCAGTCCATTTCATACTTGCCGCATTTCATATCGATTGTTGTAGTAGCGGGAATGATGGTCGATTTTCTTAGCCGAACCGGTCTCGTAAACCAGCTTCTCGGATCCTTTGGCGCCCAGCCGATCGACTTTCTCATGGAGGAGGGCTGGTTCCGGTTCTTGTACGTTTCCTCGGGGATCTGGCAAGGCGTGGGCTGGGGATCGATTATTTATCTGGCCGCGATTTCAGGAATTGACCCAACCTTGTATGAAGCCGCGCGAATCGACGGAGCGGGGCGCTGGAGACAAACGCTAAATGTGACGCTGCCCGGGATTATGCCTACGATTGTTATTTTGCTGATTCTGCAAATGGGCAATATGATGTCCGTCGGCAGCGAGAAGGTGCTCCTGCTCTACAACCCGCTTACCTATTCGACGGCGGATGTGATCTCCACCTACGTTTACCGTAAAGGGGTATTGGAAGCCAGCTACAGCTTTACCGCCGCGGTAGGTTTGTTTAATTCCGTGATCAGCTTCATCCTGATCGTGGCAGCCAATAAAATCAGCAAACGGTTCAGCGAAACCAAATTGTGGTGATAGAGGAGAGCGGCTATGAGAAGAACGATGGGAGAGAGGGTATTCGGCTGGATTAATGTCATTCTGATGATTGGTCTTTGCGTGGTGACGCTTTATCCGTTTCTGTATGTATTGTTCGCTTCGTTCAGCGATGCAACGGCGTTTCTGCAGAACCGCGGCCTGCTGCTGGCGCCTGCGGGATTTGACTTAAGCGCCTATAAGGCGGTTTTTCGCAACCCGATGATGATGAAGGGGTACGAGAATACGCTGCTCTACGTGCTGCTCGGAACGGCGATTAACCTCGTCATGACCGCTATAGGCGCTTACGTGCTGTCCCGGCCGAATTTATATTTCCGGCATTTTCTGATGTTCCTTATCGTATTAACGATGGTCTTTCACGGTGGAT
This sequence comes from Paenibacillus sp. BK720, assembly GCF_011761545.1. NCBI lineage: Bacteria > Bacillati > Bacillota > Bacilli > Caryophanales > Paenibacillaceae > Paenibacillus > Paenibacillus sp. BK720. The sequence continues at coordinate 736,624 of NZ_JAASRQ010000002.1, forward strand.
TGATTCCGAGTTATTTGCTCGTTAACAAGCTTGGCATGATGAATACGATGTGGGCGCTGCTGATTCCCGTCGCGATCAATACGTATAACCTGATTATCATGCGAACTTCGTTCCAGACCATACCGGCGAGCCTGGAGGAATCGGCCAGAATGGACGGGGCGGGGGAATGGACGATTTTGTTCCGGATTGTCATTCCGCTGTCCATGCCCGTCATCGCCGTCATGATTTTATGGTACGCGGTTGGCCATTGGAACTCTTATTTCAATGCGCTCGTGTATTTGCGCGACACCCAGAAGTATCCGCTTCAGCTCGTGCTACGCGACATTCTGATCGCCAACAGCACGGATTCGATGATGACCGGTGCGGCCAGCGATGATAAGTACGCCATCGGAGAGACCATCAAATATTCCACGATAATCGTTTCGACGTTGCCGATTATTTGCTTGTACCCGTTCCTGCAAAAGTACTTCGTTAAAGGCGTTATGATCGGGGCGATCAAAGGATAGGAGGAAGTCCTGTGACAACCGTGACGTACGATAAAGCGCCATGCGGCTGGAACGAAGCCTTGCCGCTTGGCAACGGGCATTTTGGCGGAATGGTCTATTACGAGGATGAGTGCATGACCGTGGCGCTTAACCATTACGAGGTGTATTACCGCAAGCTTCACCGTTACAGCACGGCTTTTCGGCAAGGGGAAGGACCAAATTTCCGTTTGCAGTATGGCCGGACGTTTCAAGAGCTGCGGGAGCATGCGCGGGAAATGTACCGCAGCCCTTCAGAAGAACCGCTTTTTCTGTATGGCGATGCCCTAAGCGACAGCAGCATGTACCGCAAATACGGCAAGCTGCCCGGGGGGAACTCCCATTACCCGACCGGTGAGATTATGATCTATCCATCTGCGGAACTGAAGGATCCGGAGCATTACGAGCTGCAGCTTGACGTGATCAAGGCGGAAGTCCGGCTGCGAATCAGGAAGGAGGACAAGAAGCTGGAGGTTGCTACGATAGCAGCCGAGGATGGCGATTTCATTGTCACGGATATCAGGCAAACGGACACCGATCTGCTAAGCGAAATCGAACTTGCGCTGCCGTTAAGAAGATATGCGGATATTGAAGCGTCCTACCATTCGCATGATGATACAACCTTTTACTATATAGGCTCCTTCTACCCGGATGGGGAAGACAAGGAAAGCCATCCTCCCTTTTCCTTTGTTGTTATGACAAAACTGCTTGGCGCGAAAGGAACAGCGGTAAATAGCACCGGCTCCATCCGAATTCGGTTAGAGGATGCCGAGGATAACCTGACTTTGCTGACGACGGTTGTAACGGAAGCGCAAGCAGACCACCCGCTGCAGGCCGCATTTGAGCGCATGCGGCAATCCGTTTCCGAATTAGCCGCGATAAGGGAACGTCATCAATCCTATTGGAGGAGCTTCTGGAGACGTTCATCCGTTACGCTTCCCGATAAGCTGCTTGAGGATTTGTACAGGATCAACCTGTATGCCCTTTCCTGCAGCAGCGGCCGGGGAGGGTCAATGCCCGAGCAGGCTTGCGGATTAAATGGTCTGTGGGATATCAAACAACCGACCAAGTGGGGCAGCATGTGGTATTGGGATGTCAACATTCAAGCTGCTTTTTGGCCGCTGTATACGGCTAATCACTTGGAGCTGGCCAGCCTTTTTAATGAAGGACTGCTCTCGTATGCCGGCAGCGCCGAACGAATGGCGAAGCAATTCTATGGATTGGACGGGATAGCCGCGGACTATCCGCATGCGTTGTATTACAGCATTTGGCCTTGGTGCGCGCAGTTTTTATGGAATTATTACCGGTACAGCATGGACGAGACGTTTCTGAGGGAGAAGGCTTATCCGCTGATCCGAAAGATCGCCCGATTTTTCGAAGGCTTATTGTTATTTGATCCCGGGAGCGGATTGTATAACGTATTCCCGGATATTTCGCCGGAGCAAGGACCTCTTACGCGTAATTCCACCTGTACGCTGGCATCCGTCAATTATTTATTCCGCATGGCAATAGAAGCAAGCATGCTGCTAGGCGAGCCGGAGGAGGAGCGCAGCAAATGGGAGGAACTAGCGGGGAAGCTGGCTCCTTATCCCGGCGCGGAATCAACGCGTTACGGGCACATTTGGCTCGATTCCGAATGGGCGCCGCCCGATCTTCCTTTGCGGCATCCGTCGCTATTAATGCCTATCTATCCGATTGGAGAAATCGATAGAAAATCCAAGCCGCCGCTCCGGAGGCAGGCGGAAAATACGCTTCGTTATGCGGGAGAGAATACGGAATTCGGCATGTTCCAGTTCGGCTGGCTGTCCTGCGCGGCTTCCCGGTTGGGCAAGGGAGATGATGCGCTTAGGATTCTGTATGAACAGGGAATCGACCTGTCGCTTCGTTGCAACGGGTTGTTCGCGGAGGAGACGGAAAGGTGGATGAATTATTGCAATATTACCAACGAACCGTTGTACCACCCGTTTATGATGGAAGCTTCCGGCGAGCTTGTCGCTGCCGTAAACGAGATGCTGCTGCAAAGCTATGACGGCGTAATCGAGGCATTCCCGGCGGTTCCGGAAGGAACCATGGAGCCGGAACGGACAAAGGGAGGATACAACCATCAATTAGAAGAGCGTTCCTATGGTAAATGGAAGGACTGCTCATTCCGGGGCTTGCTTGCGGTCGGCGGCTTTGAAGTGAGTGCCAGACGTAAGGAAGGACGAACGGAATGGGTTCATATACGAAGCCTTGCCGGCTGCAGGGTAATGCTGCGGAATCCTTTTTATGATGAAGAGAACGAGAACGTTAAGGTATGGAATTTGTCCGGATGCTCCTTACGGATGAAGAAGTATGCTTGGGATGAAGGATGCCTGGTTTTCGATACGGTTCAAGGCGGTGATTATCTCGTTTATGCGAATTTTGCGGAAGGTAGTTTACAATCCGATTGGCCGTTGGCTCATGCGAGGGGGATCAAGGATGACAATATCGTCAGTCGACCGCATGTTCATGAAGCGCACACAAGGCGGCGCGTATTTCTGGGGAAGAACCGGGATACGGAGCATTACCGGCTGATCGATCACTTTACCTTCGATTATTACGCGGGAAACAGCAGGGTATCGAGGCTTGCGGCGTATCGGCTCGATTTCGGCGTCAAGGAAGAGCTGCCGGGCAAAAATTATTCGGAAGTCCTGCCCCGCCAGATCCATGTTGAAGGGGTGCTTGGTCAGGCATTCCGCAAAATATCACCGGATACGCTCTTTACGGCATGCAGCGGGATTGGCTGGGAGCGGCCGGATGAGCTTGCAGCTCTCGACCGTGGAGCCCCCGACCTGCTTCGGCGGGATTTCATTGGCGGAGCAAGCGAAGCGGTATTTAGGATCGAGCTGCCCAAAGGCCGATACGACCTGCTCCTGGTAACCGGAGATGAAGCGGCCCCTTCCTGCACGGAGCTTGAAATCCCCGGACAGCTGAAGTGGAAGCCGGAGAAACCGCTCGCAGCAGGGGAATACGCAACGGAAATAATTCCGATTACGCAAAAAAAGGATGGCTGCGCATCGCTGCGGTTCCGTTCCTGCGAAGGGCTGCCGTGGCGGGTTAATCTGCTGATTATCAATCGAAATTACGCGTATTTGTAAAAGACAATCCCGATAAGAGGAGGTCATTTAGGTGAATATCAGCCGGGAGACTACTGCATGTGAAGGAATCGCTAGGCATAACGGCGAAGAAGTCTGACAAGGAAGCTCTTTTCAAGATTACAGTAAAAGAAGAATAGCTATGCTTGGCTTGTTGGCGAGAGAACGCAAAACGGAGGAATGGTAATGGTGCAGATTCGAAGATTGACAGATGCTGAAATGAAAGAGGCTGTTCGATTGTCAGACGCAACATTCCGGGACGGGAATCAGACGTCCATGGGCCGAATATTTCCGTTCCTCTTCTCCGATGCGGCGTTGCACTTATCCTACGGCGCATTTGAGGAAGACGGAAAATTGGCATCGTTTATGGGCGTTGTCCTATGGACGATTCGAATCGGCGAGGCTGCGCTGCGCGTAGCCTCGCTTGGTTCGGTCTGTACGGAACCGTCCGCAAGAGGCAAAGGTTACGCTAGCCGGCTGCTCGAGCAAGTGCAGTCTTTCACGCGGGATGCAGGAGCTTCGTTGCTGCTTGTATCCGGTGACCGTTCGTTGTACACCAAGGCAGGCTGCTCGTTGTTCGGAAGAATAAGCAAATACCGCATGAATGCGTTGCAGGCAGAATCTTTGTTGGGTAATGCGGAAGCAATAGGCGAAATCCGCGAGATGCGCCCGGAGGATTTGTTCGGCGTTCAGGAGACTGCGGAAGCCCGGGAGGTACGCTATCAGTTGGGCATAAATGAATTCGGCGCGCTGCTCAAGGCGGAAGCCATCGCAAGCGTGATGCGGATGAGTCAACGGGTACTGGTGCAGGAGTCGCGCGGGAAGGTTGTCGGCTTTGCGGTAATTGGGTTATCGGATACGCAACCAAACGGGGCGGTTCTCGAATTTGCCGGCGATTCGGCTCAGGTTGTCAGATTATTCGCCAACGCGGTAGACCGATTTGGACTGCAGTCCTTGGAGATTCCGGTGCCATGGCATGAGAAAGACATTCATGCCCGGTTAGCAGCAATTCCTTCATCGGAGGAGGGGCAACCAGGTACCGTCAGTATTCTGAGCGGCGAGGCTTTATTGGACCAATTATCGCCTTGGCTGAAGAAGCAAGAACCCGCAAGCGGTCTCCGGCTTGAACGGAGGGATAACGGCAGCTGGCGAATGACCGACTCTGCAGGCCGGCCTTCCGTTGTTCTAAGCGATGCGGAGCTAGTCCAATTGCTGTTCGATCGTGCCGGAACGGATACTTTGCATCTGCCCGCTGAAGCCCAAGCCTACCAGGATTTATTCCCGGTTCCGGTTCCGTATACGTCAGGTTTGTGCTTTGTATAAGGCTGCTAAACCTCAGAATAGTTGAACAAAGCTGCCGATGCCGGCAGCTTTGTTTTTTTGTTTTTAAAAATTTACAAGTTTAATCTTATAAAATGGCTTAAGATTCTCCGGATTGAAACTCCGCTGCCAAGGGCTGTGATGGACGTTTCACCTTGTGTAAACCGTAAAAGATGCGTTTTATTCATAAAACAGGTATATTAATTATAAACGTTTAATAAATAAATCGAATTTTGCGGGGGAACTCTTTGGAAACGCTCAGAACCTTTTTTACTCATCCGATTATCAAAAGAATGGTGTTTGTCCTGCTGGTCGTTGCTCTGCTCTATAGTCTCCGCGATATGCTGAATTTGCTGCTGCTTCTGTTTATGGTCACGTTTGTGATGATGCGCCTGCAGAGCTTTATTACGAAGCAGGTTCGGCGGGTGATCCCGGTATCGCCCGTTGTAGTGACTTCGGTCCTGTACGTCGCGCTTATTTTCGGCCTTGTGTATGGTCTGGTCAATTACGTGCCGAAGCTCATTAACGAGATCGTGGATATCGTCAACAACGTGCAAAAGTTCTTAGGGTCTTCCCAAAACGATCAGATTGCTCAAGTGGTCGCCGATACGCTCGACAAGATCGAATACAAAACCTTTTTGAACAGCGCGCTCGCTTATGCCAAGAAGATTGGCGGGTGGCTCGAGATTATTTTGCTGGTTATCCTGCTTAGCTATTTCTTCCTCCTCGAGAGACGCAAGATCGTTCAATTTACCGAGAAATTCAGCCAAAGCTCGATTGGTTGGCTGTATCTCGAATTCCGGTATTTCGGCGGCAAGTTTATTGCTTCCTTCGGCAAGGTGCTTGAAGTACAGCTGATGATTGCCGTATTCAACACTGCGCTTACGATAGGCGGCTTATGGATTATGGGATTCCCGTACCTGTTCGCGCTCACCATCATGGTGTTTTTGCTTAGTCTGATTCCGGTTGCGGGCGTAGTCGTTTCCTTTGTTCCGATTGGCATTATCGGCTACCAGATTGGCGGAATAAAAACCGTCATTTGGGTGATCGTTCTGGTGCTGCTCATTCATGCTCTTGAAACGTATTTCTTAAACCCAAGGTTATATTCGCACAAAACAAACCTGCCGATGTTTTACACGTTCTTTATTCTCATTTTATCAGAGCATTATATGGGCATCTGGGGGCTGTTGATCGGTATTCCGATCTTTATGTTTATGCTGGACGTGCTGAAGGTGGAGCAGGCGGATTCATTGGAAGAGCAGACGGAACGGGCGAAGAGCGGTCGATAATCATCATCTCTTCATTCTTGCATGGAGGCAGTTGGTCATGATGACCGGCTGTCTTTTTTCTTCTAAGAGCGGGTTAACGTAACATTCCAAACGCTGGAAGCGTATATATTTAAGCCAATACTCGAAGAAATTTCTCTGGTGAGGAGCGTTGATGAATTGAGACCTAACAAACAGAATATATATTGGTTTTTGGCCGGAGTATGCAGCAGCGCCATTGTTTTTATCGTTATAGGACGGATTCACTTATCTCATATAGCCGCAGTTCTGCTGACTTCTGTAATCGTTACTTTAGGCGGCGGCAGCATTCGGAGGGCTTTTAGGGTAACGGAAGAAGGGAGCTTTCATCCGCTTTTTTTCAGCGCAGGGATGCTCTTATTGTTTATTGGTTTCAGCATTATAGGCGTTATCGTTTAATAGGGGGAAGGTGCGATTGGAAGAATGAGCGATATGGGAGCAATAAAAAATCTCGATGATTCACGGTCGCACAGAAATAATAGATTCTCCGGGAAATTAACGGTTGTTATTGCGGTCAGTATGTTTAGCTTAATCCTTCTTATCGGGATCATGCTTATCTTTCAATTCGGGACTCCTAATAAAAGGTTTCACCCGCCTGAGGTTGCGTTTCCTCTCGCCGAATACACGCTGTTTATGAGCAGTGTACCGGGTTTTCCAATTACAATCTCTAATAATGAAGCAACGCGGATTATAGTTCGCTCCTCTGAAGGGGATCTGTTATTTTGGAAATCTTCGGATGGTAAAGTAAATGCGCAAGGGAACAAAGTCCTAGTGAAGCCAGGTGAAACGATCTATTGGTCGCCTTTAACGGAAGAAAATAAAGTGCAATATAAAACTATAATCAAGTTTACGGCATACAACCGTAACAATAAGCTAGGGAGCACCAGTATTGAAATTTCCTCCGATGACAAGTATGTCTATAGGGGAAAGTTAATCTTGGAATGAGTTATTATGTCTCGTTGAATGGAGGAGAAGATGTTGATCGTTATTCACCATTCCAGAATCAAGAACATAACGTCATGCGGGTTAGCCTATTTTAATGATCAGCACGCGGAAGTTTTAATCGACTTTATGGAATGCAGAAAAAACGGGGTCCTTTATTTAAATCGTTCTGACTTATTTGAAGGAGAAGATCGAAGCATCCATTCATCAAGCTGCGTTGGTTTGAGGGATGCTTTCGATAATCCTATGTACATAGAATTGTTTACGGAGCCTAGGACGCGTTTCGTATATCCTTATAGGAGTAGCTTTCTGAAGATAATAGGCAACCTAAGAAGTAGAAGGGCTTATGCCCAATTTAGGAAAACGAACGATTCGCTTACCAAACATGGTTGGACTACATTAGATTTGGGGTAGTCATCCCTGCTAGAGTTGAGTCACAGCGAAAGCAAGTAATAACCATAATTGAAACAACCGGCCGTGCATTCGCACAGTCGTTTTTTCTTATGCCAGGATATAGTTGAAACAGTTATCGCATGGTGAACGTAAAACTATTATCAATATCCAAGTGAAAGAAGGAGCAGATCTTGTGATTGAAGACTGGAAACAAGTTGAAGAAGCATTAAAAAGCATCGAGGTTGTTGGATATGAAAATAATAAACCGGTTTCCGTTGTCGGTTTCTCGGAAGATTTGCGTTGCATCGGCATAGGAACGGATGCAGCGGTTTTTTATCACTCGGAGACCCCTAATTATGCATATAAAGTGTACACCGCCCAGTCATTGGAGAAGAAGGACGTGGAAGCAGGCATCTATGAACGTCTGCAAGGATCTCCCTATTTTCCCCGTTGTTATGGTACCGGATCGAACTATTTGGTATTAAGCTTTGAACAAGGAATTACTTTGTATGACTGTCTTCTGCAAGGGATCCATGTTCCGGAGCAAGTGATACGGGACGTTGAAAATGCCCGTGAGTTTATTCGCAGCCAAGGAATGAACCCAAGAGATATTCATCTTAAAAATGTACTCCTGCAGGACGGGAGAGGAAAAGTTCTTGATGTATCGGAGTATTGCAAGGACGGAAACGATAGCCGCTGGGAGCACTTGGTATGGTCATACAAACATTTTTACCCTATGATTAGCGGAGTGCAGATCCCTTTATGGATATTGGAAACGATAACGAATTGGTACAACCGGATTGATACGGCAAGCTTTGGAATAGAAGACTTCTCTAAACGGGTTAGTCAACTTTTCTTGGGTAAGCGTAAATAAACATGGAGGAAGCCGGAACGGATAACCGGTTAACCGATTACTCGTTGGGCTCAGCCGTCATCTATGCGGCTTTCGCCTATTCCGTAGCCGATGAAGCGTATTCGGCCTTGCGAGAGTTAGCTGTAGAATGCAAGGCAGGATTTTTAGATGTCAGTAGTGACGAAGGCGAAATTATTTTCCCGGATTAATAGGCTTAGTTTTGGATAAAGGCAGATGGTCTTAGGTAGACCATCTGCCTTTAATTTTTCTTTACTTAATTGTTTTGTTTACAAGGTTAATATGGTTTAACCCTGTTCCGCTCGTGCCGTCAAAGATGAATTCAAGTTGGTATTTGCCACGAACATAGGTGATTTTCTTTTGCACGGTTTTGCCCGACTTAATCAGGACGGACTCATCGGGGGTACCCCAGTGTTGAGTAAGCATCTTGACGGTAATTCCCCCCAAGTTGGTCTCTCGCTCAACATTTGTTCCGAAGTAGCGCATTTCCTTGATTTTACCTAGCTTATAGCTGATCGCATATCCGGGATGCCCCATTTCGGCATGGTAAACATCGAAGCCGTCGGAATCCTTCGCGGGAGATTCAGCTTCTCCGATCGCTTTGATAACCGACGCATGCGTAGTTGAACCAATCGTGAAGCCGTGGAAGTTAGGGAACTGGCCGTTAAGGGCAGGCTTATAGAAGCTCATTAACGTTTGGAAAGCTTTCGCGTGCGCATCGACGGGAGCGGCACTTTGAGCGGCAGCTGCTTGGGATGGGACGGTTCCTACGGCAGTCAAAGCTAAAGTTCCGGCAGCCACGGTAGCCACCGCAATTTTTTTCATGGATTTATAAAATTTCATTATTTTCTACCTCCTCGGGATGTCGGGGTATGTTCCCCGTTCAAGTTGCATTAGCTTTGACGCATGTACATCTCTAATTGTTGCAAATAAAGTTTGTTGTAAATAATTACCTCGTATTAGAGGAGGGCATTCCAGTTTATGGTACAATTCAAATAATATCGCTGTGATTTAATCTTACGGGTAAATTCAAAGGCAGAAGAAGGATTCAACTTATCGTATATAGGAGGCGGAAACGAGGTGATTTCTTGAAGGAACAGATCGAAGAGCTTCAACAAATCTACAATGCAATAAGGAATAATCCATTTCCTTACGACGATTTTAGAGATCTTCAAATGGATTTTGAAGAAGAGTTTAATCGGTATGCGCCTGATGAAATTATTAATGCTGACTTCAGTACGTATAGGATGTATGTACTTGGACTTTCTCAAGGTGGAGTTTTCATTAAACTTCATGACCCACTGGAGCGCTTCAAGATGAAGGAGTGGCTACAAAAGTCCTTCTATGACTGGTTTCCGAAATATCGCTTTATAGAACAATACGACTTATCCGCATACGAAGAGCTGCACAAAGAATGGTCTGTGGTAGAGATACTGCGACACAAATTACTTAAAATAGTTAAAGATTTTGAGAAGCAGTTAAAGTAAATGCTAAAGCTTATTAATTTGGCATTGAAAGAATAGAAGGTTCCAAGAGAGGATGAAGGATAATAGCCGGGGCGAAAAGATTTATGAAGTTGTTTGCCAAAAATCTCAAGGAAGCCAAGGGGCCTGGTGAATATAGCGCGAATGGCATTACGGTTCTTTGCGTGCATTGCCACTATAATAAATTCGAAAAGAGTTACGCGCAATTAAACACTGCTTTTATGAGTTTCCTTAATCTTGATTTTGCTAACCGTTCTGCAAATCTATTGATCTGTGACCGCTGCGGTTATATTCACTGGTTTAATAAAGAAATCAAAAGAGTGTATAGTTAAGGCAGAAATATCAAAGAGGCTCCTTATTTGGAAGAAATAACTAGTCCAATCTACTAAATTTTGCTATGATGCCAATAGGAAAATTTTCGCCTGACAAGGAGTCCTCATAAATGAGAAATGTTATTTCAACATGGTTGATGGGTATCGGAATTTTGCTGCTTGTCATTGGATTTATTACAGGCCTCCTATTTGGAATAAACGATGATGGCTTTCACTTGATCACGGCCTTGTACTGGTGGCTGTCGGGGGTTACGGCAGGCTTTATCTTTATAGGCTTATCGGAGATGGTTAATCTGCTGCAGAAGCTGGTGAACAGATTTAATGCTGATCAACCGGTTCAATCCGGCATTTTGTCGATGTTCCAGTCAACCTCATCCAGCAGCGTAGAGAAGAAGATTGCTGAAGCAGCCGATGCCAAGATTAAGGATCTGACGATTTTGATAGACGATGTGCGGTTCAAAGGTTTTTTTGTCTTTACGGACGACGCAGTCAGAGTCATGAAAAAATCATTGTTCCAGGCGGAGTCGGAAGCCGTGCTCATTAAGGAAATCGGCAAGGATAGTCTTTCGTTGGATTTCGAGAGGGATGACGATTATGTCATCTTTCCATTCACGGAAGGCGGCAGCATGCATAAATTAGCGTTTAAAACCTATAACCTTTATGACTATGAACGAATAATCAATTTGCTCAAGCAAAGAGAAAGCCGATAAGCTATCGGCTTTTTTTGTTCGATTTTTTTTCATTGCTGGATCGATTTGCGGTAACGCAGCGGGGAAATGCCCTCCCTGCGCTTGAAGCAGGCCGTGAAATAAGGGGCGTACCGGAAGCCGACCTCTTCGGCAATTCGTTCAATCGACCACTCGGAGGAAACGAGCAGCTTCTTCGCCCGATCCAGCCGGAATTCCAGCAAGTAGCCGCTAGGCGTCATGCCGTATCTCTTCTTCATGCAGCGAACGATGTAATTGGGATGGAAGTGCAGCTCGTCTGCAAGCAGCTCGTTCGTAATGTCTTTCCGAAAATTTTGCTGCAGAAAATAGGCGGCTTTTTCCGCGAGACGGGTTGCCGGCGTGCTGGTATTGTTCAAGCTTTCGCTTTCGAGCAGCGCGAGAAGACGAGCCAGCAAGCTTTGCTCCTCCCAGAAGGAATCCCCGACAGTCAGCTCGAGGAGCTGACGCATCAGCTTAAAGGCACTCTCGGGATCATTCAGGGAGATCTGCTTTGGAATCCGGATGAGGTGAGGATTCAAGAAGGATTTTGCCGAAGCTCCTTCTTTGGCATGCGATCTCCAGATCAGATGCTCGAAATGAACCCAGTAAAAAACGGTATGCTGCTCGCAAGGCTTCACCGAATAGTGTTCGCCGTCAGGCAGCAATAGCAGGGTATCCCCTTTGCCTAGCGACCATTCCCGGCCGTTCTCCCCAATAAACAGCTCTCCTTCAGCCACAATGATCAAGTCGAATATGCCAAAGCTTCTCCGATTGGGATGCCGGTCGCCAACCTGAAACTCGGAGCGTCCAGACTCCCAATAATAAGGGAGGGGCGGGGTTTGCAGTTCCACGAAGTTGTCTTTGCTCAAGGAAATTTCACATCCCGGACTGTGTCATTTTGTATAAGAAAAAGTTCATTCCGTTCCTGTTGAATAGGATGAATAAAGCATATACTCGAACTTACGAGGAGTCAATTTTTATCGTTTTACGAAAGCTAGGCATTCATGTGAAGGAGGATTTCGATGAAGGACACGTTGATCAGCATCAGGGATGATTTTTGGAATGAATATACAGAGCTAGTGCGCGAAACCGTTATCACTTATCAATGGGAGGCTCTGAACGACCGGATTCAAGACGCGGAGCCCAGCTATTCGATCCGTAATTTCCGGATTGCCGCCGGCCTGGAGAAGGGCGAGTTCGGCGGATGGATTTTTCAGGACAGCGATCTGTACAAGTGGCTGGAGGCAGTTGCTTATTCGCTTCAACGTCAGCCCGATCCGGAGCTGGAAAAAATAGCGGATGAAGCTATCGATCTGATTGGACAAGCCCAACGGGAGAACGGCTATTTAAACACTTATTTCACGATCCAGGAGCCGGGAAAAGAGTGGTCCAACCTGTACGAAGCGCATGAGCTGTATTGCGCTGGTCATTTGTTCGAAGCGGCTGTTGCTTATTACGGGGCAACGGGCAAGCGCAAGCTGCTCGATATTTCCCGTCGATTTGCCGACCTTATCGCAAGCTTGTTTGGTACGAAGCCGGGGCAAAAACGTGCCTATTGCGGACATCCGGAGGTGGAGCTTGCATTAGTCAAGCTGTATCAGGCAACCGGGGATGAGAGCTATCTGAATCTAAGCTTGTACTTTATCGATGAACGCGGCAGCAAGCCGAGTTATTTTCTCGAGGAATGGGAGCGCCGCGGTCGGACAACGATTTGGGCACAAGGGGAGCCTAATCTGGAGGTTTACCAGAGCCATCTTCCGGTTCGAGAGCAGCCGGTTGCCGTAGGGCATGCCGTCCGCGCGGTATATCTGTATAGCGCAATGGCGGATCTCGCACGTTTAACCGGAGACGTCAAGCTTCGAGAAGCATGCGAACGGCTGTGGGCGAATACGACGGGCAAGCAAATGTACATTACCGGGGGAATTGGAGCCACGCATCTCGGGGAAGCTTTTACGTTCGACCACGATCTTCCCAACGATACCGTATACGCGGAGACCTGCGCGTCAATCGGCCTGATCTTCTGGGCACGGCGCATGCTTCGGCTGGAAGCCAAAAGCGAATATGCCGACGTGATGGAGCGGGCTTTGTACAATAACGTTCTAGGAAGCATGGCGAAGGACGGCAAGCATTTCTTCTACGTGAATCCGCTTGAGGTATGGCCGGAAGCGAGCGCCAAGAGCCCGGATAAATTCCATGTGAAGCCGGTTAGGCAGAAATGGTTCGGATGCTCCTGCTGCCCGCCTAACGTAGCCCGTCTGCTTGGTTCGCTGGACGAATACATTTACGATGTGTCGGAGGATGGCTCGAGCGTCCATGTCCATTTGTTTATCGGAAGCGAGGCCGCATTCGAGACGAGTGACCGGAAGATCGTTCTAAGCCAAAAGTCGGAGCTTCCGTGGAACGGCCTTGTAGAATTTAAGGTATCCGTGAAGGAAAACAAAAACGATGCTCCGTTTATCCTTGCGCTCCGGATTCCGAACTGGTTCCATGCGAAAGAGCCCATGTTGAAAATAAACGGAGAGCAAGTCCGTTACCACGTGGAGAAGGGGTATGCTACCGTATACCGCGTATGGCAAGACGGCGATCAGGCAGAATGGCTGCTGCCAATCGAAACGCAGCTGATTGCCGCGAATCCGTTGATTCGCGCGGACGCGGGAAAAGCCGCCATTCAGCGCGGTCCGCTCGTCTATTGCGTGGAAGAAGCGGACAATGGAAAGCCGTTGGCCTCCCTGTCGCTTGCGGAAGAACCGGAGCTGACAGCAAGCATTGCTTCGGAGCTGCTTGGCGGCTGCGTCGTTGTGGAAGGGAACGGAGTTGTGTTGGATAGCTCCGGCTGGACGGAAGGACAGCCTTATCAGCCGTTAATCAGGAAGAGAGAGACCGTGCGTTTCAAAGCGATTCCTTACTATCTGTGGGGCAATCGGGAGCCCGGCGAAATGAACGTGTGGCTCCGTTATTAAAAAAGTTTTCCGGCATCTTGCATAATGTGGTTGCAGCTGGAGAAATTAATTTCAGCACCATAAATTACAATACAAACCAACACATTAGGAGGGCTTTTCAATGGCTAGAAGCAACAGCAACACTTTAGTGGTACCACAAGCAGCGCAAGCTTTGGATCAAATCAAATTCGAAGTGGCTTCAGAGCTCGGTATTTCCTTATCGCGTGATGGTTACAACGGTGATATTACAACTTATAATGCCGGAAAAATTGGCGGATCGATTACTCGCCGTTTGGTTGAAATCGCTGAGCAAAGCCTCGGCGGCGCATCCAATAACTTCCGTCGTTAGAAATAGCACGCAGACAAGGCTGCCTACTCGCGTAAGCAGCCTTTTTGCCGTTTTTATTTATTCGCCTCCAGAGCCCGTTTGCCGGTTACCTGACGTACGGATGCAAAGCATATAAACGTCACCAGCAAAGCCGAAACGATAAAGAAGACGGATCCCAAAATGGAGTTTGAGACCGCATGCGCAAATTCCGTTACCGAAGGATGCTCCGCGCGGCTCGAGGTATTAAACACCGTAATAAGAACCGCAAGACCCAAGGAAGCACCGCTCTGATGGGCGACATTGACCAAGCCTGAAGCCGCACCGCTATCCTGCGGCTGCACGCCGGCCAGACCCATCGCCGTAAGCGGCTGGAAGACCATTCCTGCGCCTATGCCCATGATCGCGAGCAGAATAAATACGTTCGGGAAGAACGAAGTCTGTTCAGAGACGATCCGGCTTAACAGAAGAGTACCGATAATCGCGATGATCAAGCCGGCAGACAGCACTTTGGTATTGCCAAACCGCCGAACCAGTCCGGGGATCAGGTACATCATTCCGAACTGCGCAACGGTGAACGGCAGGAACGCAAGACCCGCCTCGAAAGAGCTGAACCCGAGGGCATTTTGCAAATATTGCGGTATGAAGAAAAAGAGGGAAAAGTTCCCGCCTACCATTAGAAATCTGCCCAGATAAGCCCCCGAGCGCTGGCGGTTCGCAAACAATCGCAGCGGGATAATCGGCTCCGCCGCCCGGGATTCAATAAGAATGAATACCGCCAAAAGGACGATTCCGGCCGCAAGCGGAATCCATGTGGCGGGATTGCCCCAGCCATAATCCGCTGCCTGCACCAAGCCGTAAACCAAGGACGTCATGCCGATCACGGAGGTTAGCGCACCGCCAAGATCAAAGCGGCCGGCTCTGATGGTTGTCGGCTGAATAAATTTTTGAACCAGGTACAGCAAAGCGATTCCGATGGGTACATTAATAAACATACCGAAGCGCCAGGAGACAAAATCGGTGAAAAATCCGCCAAGAATAAGGCCGATGCTGCCGCCTGCAGCCGAGACGGCGCTATACATGGAAATCGCCCGGGAGCGTTCCTTCGCCTCGACAAAGGTTGCAGACAGCAGGGCAAGCGCAGCAGGCGTGGCGAGTGCGGCGGCGAAGCCTTGAAGGGCCCGAGAGATAAGCAGGAATTCAGCCGTTGGCGCTATGCCCGCAAGGAATGAGGTTAAGGAGAAGAGCCCGATTCCTATGCCAAGCATTCGTCTGCGCCCGAGCAGATCTCCCGCCCGGGCGCCAAGCAGCAGGAAGCCTCCGAAGGCGAGAATATAGCTGTTATGAACCCAAGTCAAGCTGGTTGTCGACATGTGAAGAGCCCTGCCGATTTGGGGAATAGCCGTTACCATAACGGACGCGTCAAGCACGACAATAAGCTGGCACGCGATAATAATCGTGAGAATAATCCATTTGGACTGATGCATGTGCACGTTCCTTTCTTTGCTCCGGAATAGTGTTTCTGAAAGCTATTATGAATGGAATCGGCGGCGCGAAGTAGATCGTTCCTGCTTAAAAGTTGCCTAAACCTGCAATTCAGCTAATCTTTTGCTTTCCACTCGTCAAGAATGCTTATATAATCAGGAACAAGGCGGGAGGGAAAACGGATATGCCGGAGCAAACAAAGGATTCCCGGACAACGGGAGGGAAAAGCATTTCGATTTACAAGAAAACGCTGGATCAGCTTATAGCGATGACGGAACGGATGACGCTGGAGGAAGGGCGGAACACAACGATCGTGCCTTTCCTGTCCATCGTCAAACGCAGTCACGATACGGTTCGATGTCCAGGCGTGTTGACTCCATCTTTTTGTCTGATTCTCCAAGGGGAGAAGAAGCTGTATCTGGGTCAGGATATCTTTCATTACAGAGAGGGAGATTACGTTGCATCGCTGCTCGACATCCCTGCATTTGGGCAGGTGGTGGAAGCAACGGCAGAACATCCTTATATCGGACTGCGGGTCGATTTCACGACGCAAGAAATTGCTTCCGTCGTCATGGAGGCCGAGATTGCCGCGGAGCCCAAAGAAAAGGACTTGTCTTCCGCCGCTTTTATCGGGAAATCCGATGCCGATCTGCTGGATATTTTCTACCGGCTGCTGAAGTTAATCGACAAACCGAAGGAAGCCCGGTTTCTGTCCGAGCTGCTGAAGAAGGAAATGATATTCAACCTGCTGACAGGGGATTTTGGGCATTTGTTTATGCAAAAGGTGTTGTTTGACCAACGGGCGGACGGAATAGCCAAGGCCATTCAATGGATCCAGGAGAACTACACCCACTCCTTTACAGTCGAGGAGCTTGCGAAATCGTGCAATATGAGCACTTCCGGACTTCATCATAAATTCAAAGCCATCACGACGATGGGGCCTTTGCAGTATCAGAAGCAGCTGCGCCTGCAGGAAGCGAGGAGATTAATGCTGAGCGGTCCGGTAGGAGCTACGACAGCGGCCCTTTCTGTTGGCTATGAAAGCCCGTCGCAGTTCAACCGGGAATACCGTAGACTATTCGGCCAGCCGCCTCTTCAGGATATCAAGACGCTGCGCAAAGCGTCGGGCGGCGCGGAATTCGAGGATCCTATATAAGAAGATGATGCCAGAGCGATTATAGAGCTTTGAAGAGCGGGCGACCAAGCCTCAAGGAAGCGCTCCGCCAGGCGGCAGAGCTTGCACCGAAGCGAAAAAGCATCGAAATAATAGCCTAAGAACTTACGATAAAAGAGACATCGGTCGATGTCTCTTTTTCTTTTTGCATTAGGATGAAACAAACAAAATATTTTGTTATATAGGATATACATTATTTTATTTTAATATAATAAATAGACTTTTTGCCGGCTATTCTTTGTTCAGAATGCCATAAACCTTTTCCATATCCAGATGAGCGCGGACATGCGCGGCCAGCCGGTCAAAAGCTTCGAGCTGTCTGCTGCGAAACCGCAAGATCTCTTCGATTGGAGCCAGATTTTTACGCGCGCGCACCATGTTCAAGTATTGTCTGCGGAAATCGTCGTTATGAAAAATTCCGTGTACGTATGTTCCGAAGACCAGGCCGTCTTCCGAGACGGCTCCTTCCGGTTGACCGTTTATGGTCAGAAGGGGATGAACCTGAGCGAGAGGCGTGGTCTGTCCCATATGAATCTCGTACCCCTCGATGGCGAAACCTTGCATGGCCGGCCAATCGGGATGCCCCTTGGCAACAGCGCCGCTGACTCGTTCCGTCCTTTTGTCCGGATAGAAGGCTGTGGCAAGCGGAAGGTAGCCAAGGCCATTTGCTTCGATTTGCGCGGATTCGACTTGATAAGGATCATGCAGCTTACGTCCGAGCATTTGGTAGCCTCCGCAAATGCCGGCAAGCCAGCGTCCTTCCGCAACATGCTTGGCGATAGCGTCTGCCAGGCCGGTTTTCCTCAAGAACAGAAGGTCTTCCAGCGTATTCTTCGAGCCCGGAATAAGGATGATGTCGGGATGCCCCAACTCGTCCACGCTCCCCGCATAACGAAGCAAGACATCCGGCTCTGCCTCCAGCGGATCGCAATCGGTGAAGTTGGAAATACGGGGCAGCCGGATAACCGCGATGTCGATTTCCTTGTTTTTATCCGCATCTTGATCCGCCCGCTTCTCCAGCACAACCGAGTCCTCCGCTTCAATATCCAGCCTTGGCAGATAGGGGATAACCCCAAGCACGGGTATGCCGGTACGTTCTTCCAGCCAATCCAAACCGGATTGCAGCAGGCTGATGTCGCCGCGAAATTTATTAATGATAAATCCTTTTACCCGGCTTCGTTCGTCCTCTTCCAGCAGTTCCATTGTTCCCACGATAGAGGCGAAGACGCCGCCCCGGTCGATATCCGCGACCAGCACGACGGGGGCATCGGCCCATTGGGCCATGCGCATATTTACGATATCCCGGTCCTTCAGATTAATCTCGGCCGGGCTTCCCGCGCCTTCCAGCACGATAATATCATGCTCCGCGCGAAGGCGGTCCAATGCCTCCCGTACAATGCCTTCGGCTAGAGGAATATACTCCTCGCGGTATCGCCAGGCGCTCATTTCCTCCAGCGGTCTGCCGTGTACGACGATTTGTGCCTTCATCTCTCCGGTAGGCTTGATCAGAATCGGATTCATATCGGTCGTTGCCGCAATCCCGCAAGCCTCCGCCTGCACGCCTTGCGCTCGGCCGATCTCCTTGCCGTCAAGCGTTACATAGGAATTAAGAGCCATGTTTTGCGATTTGAAAGGCGCTGTTTTCCGTCCGTCCTGTAAGAAAATACGGCATAACGCCGTCGTCAGCACGCTTTTTCCTACGTCCGATGCGGTGCCCTGCACCATAATGGTGGATGCCTTATTCAAGCTTGTGCCCCCTTCGATTGCAACTTCGTAAGTCGATAATAGTCTTGTCTCTCAATATAAACCATGTCATAGGTTAGGGGAAGAATGAGAAAATATGATATATTGAATATAAATAATATAGGTGTTATAATCTTCAACGAAATAAGCGCTTACATATTTAGGTGCAATTGGAATGATTGTGGGCCGCTTATTCGCTGTTGTATGGCGTTGCATGGCAGGTAAAAGCGAAGGCAGGTGATAGGAAGAGGAAATCGGCGATAGGTAAGGCTTTTGCCTAAAAGTTAAACCCAATACCGTAAGAGGAAAAGGAGACTAAAGATGAAATGGAATAGGAAATTTGGCGCAGTCTTGCTTGCAACCGTTATCATGGCTGCATCTTCTCCATTCGTGGGGCTTCCCAAAGCGGAGGCGGCCGGATTAAGCTGGCCCTCAGAGCAAATCCTGCCGTCTTTCTCGGCGCCGGCTCCCACGCTCGACGTTATGAATTTGGTTACGGAATATCGATATGAGGCGGAAGGAAAACAGATCGGACATGGTACCGGGCGTTTGGAGAGCAATGGTTGGCTGGCGCAAACATCAATCGATGCTCCAAATAAGCATATGGTTTACGGGCCGTATGCTAAAGATATTCCGGCAGGTGAAAATCAGGCTTATTTTGATATGATTATCGATAATAATACGGCTAACGATGATCTCATTGTTACGGTTGATGTCAGAGACAACACGACCGGGCAGGTATTGGCAAGCCGTGACATTACCCGGAAGCAATGGACGAAGGTAGGAACATACGAGCGATTTACGCTCAACTACAATAACCCGGCCATCGGCCATGAGTTAGAATTCAGGGTGTACTGGTATGGCCGGGCTTACACCAAAGTAGATGCTGTGGGCTCCATCCAGCAAGGGAAATCGGATGAAACGGTCTTATTTACGACACTCAAGGGGCTTGTCAATAAAACGCAGCCAAGGATCTATACGTATGATGACAACGTCAGAAACGAAGACGGAAAAGATAAATGGCTGAATGACCTGGGAATGGGACATGAAGATGTGGCGGACAACTGGTCGCTGCTTACCAAATATGCCAGCGAGATTAACGGAATCGTCGTTTATG
Organism: Paenibacillus sp. BK720; assembly: GCF_011761545.1. Lineage (NCBI taxonomy): Bacteria > Bacillati > Bacillota > Bacilli > Caryophanales > Paenibacillaceae > Paenibacillus > Paenibacillus sp. BK720. The sequence goes on from NZ_JAASRQ010000002.1 coordinate 756,397, forward strand.
ACGATGCCTTGCCGGATACGGTAAACCTGGCTACAACAATCGCCGCGCAGTCCGGAGCCATTGTTGCGCCGCCAAGCCTGGTTGGCAAACTGACCTCCGCACCGTACAATCTGCCGATCCTTGACGATTTGCGCGGGGATTTCAGCACGAAGCTTGAAGTGTATCAATATTTGCATGATCATTATTGGTCCTCGCTGTCCCATAATCTCATTATTGGATTAAGTCCGGGCATTAAAGGCGCTCTCCGCGATTATGCGACGGCAACCGGCGCGGCTGTCATCTGGCTGAATCCTTCTGTCCCGGCGGAGAAGACCCTTCTGCAAAGCTTCTTCGCCGATATGCCTGCAGGCAGCGGAGTTTACATGGGCTGGTGGCCGGATGAGGCAATCGGCGTACAAGCCGCTTCCGAATATGGCATTTCAACGATTGCCAGCGACTGGTCCTCCAACCTCACGGTATTCGGAGGCACTTCCAGAAATGTAAACGTGAAGCCGGTGCCGAATAAACCGCCGCTTCAGAACAAAATTTATGTCTCGCTTATTTTGAGCGACGGCGATAATCTGCAGTACATGGAACACCGCTTTAAGAAAATTTGGGATTCACCCAACCGCGGAACGGTACCGCTCGGCTGGACGGTATCGCCGGCCATGCTCGATGCGATGCCTGGCGTGTTGAATTATTTGTACGATTCCGCTACGCCAAATGACGCGCTTATTGCAGGACCGTCCGGGTTTGGCTATACGTATCCGAACGCATGGGCGAATCAAACCTATTTGAATAAATTCGTCGCACTATCCAACGATTATATGAATCGTGCGGGATTAAAGGTCGCCACCATCTGGAATACCATCACAGGCGGCATTAATCCGAACGTGGGAGAAAGCTTTGCCCAATATGCGCCGTCCTTATTGGGTTTAACGGGCCAAAACGCCGGCAGTCCGATTACCATCTACGGCAACTCGCTGCCTACGCAGGGACTAAGCGCAACGTATTGTTACTCCGAGGCAACGATTATTTCCGAGATTAATCACGCGATCGCCGGCTGGGATGGAACAGCTCCTCGTTTTGTGAGCATTCAATCTAATCCGTGGGATGTTTCGTACCAGATGATTGTCAACGCGGTAAATAACTTTAGCAGCAACAGCGATATTGTTTTTGTCAGACCGGATACTTATTTCCAATTAATGCGCGAAAATAACCAGCTTCCTATCGATCCGTCCGCAGTCGTAAAGCAATATGAGGCGGAAACGGCATTCTCGCATGAAACAGGCGCGGCGAGCGGTAGCGATTGGTCGGCAAGCGTAAGCGCGGACAAAGCAGGCTACATGCTGTCCGGCAATGCTGACAACACCATTCCTGCAGGCAGCAATACGGCGACCTTCAAGATGAAGATCGATTCCAACGCAGGTGCTAACGATAATGTCGTTACGCTTGAAGTTCGCGATAACGCAACCGGGCATACCCTTGCTTCGGTTGACGTGTACCGTAATCAGTTCAAAACGAACCATACGTATCAGGACTTCAACTTGTCCTTTGACAATCCGCCGGGAAGCAGCCTGGAATTGAAGGCTTATTACCAGGATAAAGCAACAATTGGCATCGATAAGGTAACGGTAACAAAAAGCAATGGCAAGTATGAAGCGGAAGGTGCCGTTATCGGGCATGAGCAGGGACGTGCGAGCGGAGATGGCTGGCAGGCTACGCCGTCGCTTGATGGAACGGGATATATGCTGAACGGTCCTAACGATACAAACGTTCCGGTGGGGAAGCATACGATTACTTATCGCATGAAAATCGATAACAATACATCAGACAAAGACGTAGTAGCCGTTATAGATGTTTGGGATGCGGCATCAAAATCCGTTGTGAAACAAGCGAAGATCTCTCGTCAGCAGTTCGCGTCGGCGAACCAGTACCAGGATTTCAAGCTATCCTTCAACCAGACTCTAAACCGGAATCTCGAGTTTCGAGTATGGTATGCGGATAAGGCGACGGTAACGGTGGATAACCTTACAGTTAACTAGATTGCGAAAGCGGGGGGCGTATGTTAAACATGCGTCCCTATTTTTTATTTCATAAAATAAACTGCGGCGATAGCTTGGAAGAAGCCCCTTTATGGGGCTGTTTTTGGTTCGAATAGGGAAACTCCGGCTTGATCATCTTGGAAATACATACATTTTCCGTAGTATTGCATCTTATTGCCAGCGCCTTATCCTTCCTATAATTAGAGATATGCCAATGAAAGGAGGACCGTTAAGGGACAACTTGTAATCGCTTCCAGGGGAAAGGCCAATCCGAGTTATCATTTGAGGAGGAATAGAATGCGCAACAAGCATGTCGCATGGCTGCTGATTGCCACGATGCTGATCACCAGCCTGCTCGTATCCATTGGAAAGCCCGTCTCCGCTGCGGGAGGAACGAATTTAACCCTTGGCAAGTCCATTACCGCAAGCGGACAATCGCAAACGTATTCGCCCGACAATGTTAAAGACAGTAATCAGGCCACTTATTGGGAAAGCGCGAATAACGCGTTCCCGCAATGGATTCAGGTTGACCTGGGCGCCATTACGAGCATCGACCAGATTGTGCTGAAGCTGCCTGCAGGCTGGGGCGCGCGGACGCAAACCCTGGCAGTCCAAGGAAGCGCGGACGGCTCGACTTTTACAAACATCGTTGCTTCAACCGGTTATGTATTCGATCCATCCGTTCAGAACAACACGGTTACGATTAACTTTGCGGCGGCTAGCACCCGTTATGTCCGTTTGAGCGTTACGGCTAACACCGGATGGCCTGCGGCACAGTTATCCGAGTTCGAGATTTATGGGGCGAGCTCTCCTGCAACGCCAGGTACATATCAAGCGGAAACCGCTGTTTTATCGGGCGGAGCAAAGGTGAATACCGATCATGCGGGCTTCTCCGGTACAGGTTTTGTAGACGGATATTGGACGCAAGGGGCATCAACGGCCTTTACAGCCAACGTAACCTCCGCCGGAAGCTATGATGTCGCTTTGAAATACGCCAATGCCAACGGCGCTTCGAGAACGGTGAGCGTTTATGTCAATGGCACAAAAATCCGTCAAACATCGCTGCCTAATCTGGCGAATTGGGACACTTGGGGGACCAAGACGGAGACCCTTACGCTTAACGCGGGCAACAACACGATTGGCTACAAGTACGATGCGGGCGACTCCGCCAACATTAACATCGACGAGATCAAAGTAACGGCTTCCAGCACGCCAACGCCAACGCCAACGCCAACACCAACACCAACGCCAACGCCAACGCCAACACCAACACCAACACCAACACCAACGCCAACGCCAACGCCAACACCAACGCCAACGCCAACACCAACGCCAACGCCAACGCCAACGCCAACACCGCCGGCAACCGATAATATCGCAATTGGCAAAACGATAACGGCGTCGTCTAGCACGCAAACGTACGCGGCTTCGAATGCCAACGATAACAATACAAGCACGTATTGGGAAGGCGGCAGCAACCCAAGCACGCTGACGCTTGATCTCGGCAAAAACTATGATGTCGCTTCCATCGTGTTAAAGCTGAATCCGGCAAGCGAGTGGAGCACGCGCACCCAAACGATTCAAGTGCTTGGCCACAATCAGGCGACCACAACTTTCGGCAATCTTGTTTCATCGCAGTCTTATACCTTTAATCCGGCATCCGGCAATACCGTGACGATTCCGGTTACGGCAACCGTGAAACGGCTTCAATTAAACATAACGTCCAATTCGGGCGCTCCTGCAGGCCAAATTGCGGAGTTCCAGGTATTCGGCACGCCTGCGGCCAATCCGGATTTGACGATTACCGGCTTGTCCTGGTCGCCGGCTTCCCCGGACGAGTCCAGCGCGATTACGCTAAACGCTACGGTTAAGAACGCTGGCAGTGCCGGCTCCGCCGCATCTACCGTCAACTTCTACCTGAACAACGAGCTTGCCGGTTCCGCCACGGTTGCAGCATTAGCTGCGGGTGCTTCAGCTCCGGTATCCGTAAATGTCGGAAGCAAGACAGCGGCGAACTATTCGGCTAGCGCAAAAGTAGACGAGAACAATGCCATCATCGAGCTTAACGACAATAATAACAGCTACACCAACGTTGCGGCATTAGTGGTTGCGCCAATTGCAAGCGCCGATTTTGTGGGAACAACATCATGGACGCCAAGCAATCCGGTAGCCGGCAATTCGATTGCCTTTACGGTTAATTTGAAAAACCAGGGTAGCGTGGCTTCGGCAGGCGGCTCCCATGCCATTACCGTTGCTTTGAAAAATTCGGCCGGTTCCACGATTCAAACGTTCAACGGCACTTATAACGGTGCTTTGGCTTCGGGTGCTTCGGCTAACGTAAGCATTCCGGGCAACTGGACGGCTGTTAACGGTAATTACACCGTAACGACAACCATCGCGGCGGATGCCAATGAAGCGGTATCCAAGTCAGGAAATAACGTCAGCAGCGCCAATCTGGTCGTGTACTCAATCCGCGGAGCAAGCGTACCCTATACCCGCTATGATACGGATGACGCATCACGCGGCGGCGGAGCAACGCTGTTATCCGCGCCAACCTTTGACCAAGCCTTAATAGCTTCGGAAGCTTCCGGCCAGAAATATATCTCGCTGCCATCGAGCGGTTCTTATCTGCAATGGACCGTCCGGCAGGGTGAAGGCGGAGCGGGCGTAACCATGCGCTTTACTATGCCGGATTCGGCCGATGGCATGGGTCTGAACGGTTCACTGGACGTTTATGTCAACAATGTGAAGGTGAAGACCGTTGCCTTAACCTCCTATTATAACTGGCAATATTTCTCGGGCGATATGCCGGCAGACGCGCCTGGCGGAGGACGTCCGCTGTTCCGGTTTGACGAAGTGCACTGGAAGCTGGATACGCCGGTTCAGCCTGGCGACACCATTCGTATTCAGAAAGGAAACGACAGTATTGAATACGGCGTAGACTTTATTGAAATCGAACAGGTTCCGACCGCCATTGCCCAGCCGTCCAATTCGGTATCCGTTACCGATTACGGCGCGATTGCCAATGACGGCCAAGATGACCTGACTGCCTTTAAAGCTGCCGTTACGGCAGCCGTTGCCGCCAATAAGACCCTGTATATCCCTGCTGGCACATTCCATTTGGGCAGTATGTGGGAGATTGGTTCGGTCAGCAATATGATCAATAACCTGACGATTACGGGAGCGGGCTACTGGTATACGAATATCCAGTTCACGAACCCCAATGCGGCTGGCGGAGGGATTTCCCTGCGGATTACCGGCAAGCTGGACTTCAGCAACGTCTACCTGAATTCGAAGCTTCGATCCCGTTACGGGCAAAATGCGATATACAAAGGCTTCATGGATAACTTCGGTACCAACTCCAAAATCCATGACGTATGGGTGGAGCATTTCGAATGCGGCTTCTGGGTGGGGGATTATGCCCACACGCCTGCGATTTACGCGAACGGGCTGACAATCGAGAACAGCCGTATCCGCAATAACCTGGCTGACGGCGTTAACTTCTCGCAGGGCACCAGCAATTCCATCGTTCGCAACAGCAATCTCCGCAATAACGGAGACGATGCCTTGGCGGTCTGGACGAGTAACACAAACGGCGCTCCCGCAGGCGTAAACAATACGTTCTCCTATAACACCATTGAGAACAACTGGCGCGCAGCGGGGATTGCCTTCTTTGGCGGCAGCGGACACAAAGCCGATCACAACGTGATTATCGATACCGTTGGCGGGTCCGGCGTCCGTCTGAATACGGTCTTCCCGGGCTACCACTTCCAGAACAATACGGGGATTACGGTCTCGGACACGACGATCATTAATAGCGGCACAAGTCAGGACTTGTACAACGGGGAGCGGGGAGCGATCGACCTGGAGGCTTCCAACGATTCGATCAAAAATGTAACCTTTACCAACATGGATATCATTAATGCGCAGCGTGATGCGATCCAGTTCGGTTACGGAGGAGGCTTCGAGAATATCGTCTTTAACAATGTTACCATTGACGGTACCGGCAAAGACGGGGTGACGACGTCGAGATTCTCTGGCCCTCATCTGGGCGCGGCCATCTACACTTATACGGGGAACGGTTCGGCAACGTTTAATAATCTGATCACGAGAAATATCGCCTACCCGAACGTGAACTATGTGCAAAGCGGATTTGCGTTAACCTTTAACTAATGAACAGGACCACTCCGGTTAGCTTGGAGTGGTCCTTTTTTCAACCGCCATTTACACAAACAAAACGTGGCGTTCATACAATCCCTCATGTCCTTTTATATACTTGAGAAGACGACTTTCAAGGACCAGGGTGATAGATACGATGATTAAAAAACGAGATTTGCATGAATGCCACTCTTTGTATCATTTATTGGTTGATCCCGCTGTTTTCCCGTACATCCGTTACAAGCCCCAGTCGTATGAAGAGTATTTATTCGCAACTAAACAGTTGATCGTCGAAGAAGAACAAGGGACATGCCTTTCAAGAACGATTCTGAATGAGACGGGACAACCCATTGGCAGTATCGACCTTTACGATATCGTTAATCATACAGGCTTCCTGGCTACGTGGATCGGCATTCCTTATTTCGGCAAAGGCTATAACCGGCTGGCTAAAGAGGCTTTTTTCTCGGAGCTATTTCTGGAGCACGAGATTGAAACGGTATTCTTAAAAATCCGCAAGCAAAACATCCGGTCAAAAAAAGCGGTCGAGAAGCTGTCCTACGTCACCCTTGCCAACGATCTTAATCCGTATACGCATGCACGTATTAATTACGCCGAGCAAATCTATGATTTGTATCAGGTAGAGCGCTCTGCCTTTTTGGTTAACAGCCATGCGATCAAGCAGGAGATTGCCACGTAATCAAAGTCGTTATTGATCTGCCGGTGCCGTCTCGAAAGAGGCTGCCCGCTTTAGAAACGGCTTGCATCAGTAAATGATAGAAATGATTTTCATGAAAAATAGCGTGCAGAGAGCTATCTGCAACGCTATTTTTCGTTTTTATTCTGTTTTTGATTCTGGAGTAGAAGAACATTATAATGCGTAGGTTGCTAGTTAACCCGAACATCCCTAGGCAACCGGATAGCAGGATAGGTCAGTTATAAGGCAGGATAATGAATTGTTTTCGCAGGCTCAACTCCTTAGAATCGTAAGAAAACGAGGAAAAAGGAGATCCAATCGACATGGGCACACAACCGGCATTAACGGTACGCACGAAAGAACGGGGCGCGGAATTAGGCGATTTGTTCGGCATATTTTTCGAGGATTTGAATCACGCGGCGGATGGGGGACTTTACGCGGAGCTTGTTCGGAACCGATCGTTTGAATTTGATCCCATCGACCATCCCGATTACCATGCTTTTACGGCTTGGGAGAAGGTAGAGAGAGGCGGCGGCCAGGCGGAAATTTCCATTGGCGAAAGTCATCCTCTAAACGGGCGAAATCCTCATTACGCCGTTATTGAAATTGTCGCGGAGGGCAGCGGGGTCGGGCTTATGAACCAGGGGTTCAACAGCGGTATTTCCGTCAAGCAAGGCGACCGTTATTTGTTCTCCGTATTTGCGCGGCGCGATGCCAGCTTCCATGAACCTCTAACCGTAACGATCGAAGGGAAAGACGGTACCGTTTACGGCGAAGCCGTCGTTGAGGTGAAGTCGGCGGAATGGACCAAATACGAGGCGGTAATAACGTCCAATACAGCGGATACGGACAGCCGTCTTGTCCTGCTGGGAAAAGGGAAAGGAAAGCTGTACCTCGATATGGTATCCCTCTTCCCGGAGAAGACGTATCTCAACCGGCCAGGCGGATTGCGAGAGGATATTGCGAAGCTGCTCGCCGACCTGAAGCCGAAGTTTATGCGTTTCCCGGGCGGCTGCCTCGTGCATGACGGTTCCAAGAATCCGGATGACCGGAACTCGATGTACCGGTGGAAAAACACGATAGGCCCCGTTGAGCAAAGACCGGCCAGAAGGAACAATTGGCGTTACAATCAGACGCTGGGCCTCGGTTATTATGAATATTTTCAATTATGCGAAGACATTGGCGCCAAGCCCATCCCGATTCTGCCGGGCGGATACGATCCGCATCACAACCGAATCGTTCCGATTGAAGAGCTGTCGCCATGGATTCAGGATGCGCTTGACTTGATCGAATTCGCTAACGGCGATGCTTCGACTACGTGGGGAGCGATTCGCGCGGAGCTGGGTCATCCGGAGCCGTTTGGCCTAGAGTATATCGGCATCGGCAATGAAGAGGTTGGAGAGCCGTTCTTTGAACGTTACCCGTACTTCCATCGCGCGATTAAAGAGAAGTATCCGGCCATGAAAGTGATTAATTCCTCGGGGCCTTTTGCCGCGGGAACGGAATATGAACGCGGCTGGCAATCGGCCAGAGAGCATCGATCGGATCTGGTGGACGAGCATTATTACAGTTCGCCGGAATGGTTCCTGGCCAACTACCACCGGTACGACAATTTTAAAGAGGATGACCCGAAAGTTTTCCTGGGCGAATACGCCTCATGGGGGAATACGTATTATAACGCCCTTGCAGAAGCGGCCTATATGACGGGGCTCGAGAAAAACGCGCATGCCGTGGGGCTTGCCTGTTACGCACCGCTCTTATGCAACGCCGATTACGTGAACTGGAAGCCGGATATGATCTGGTTCAACAATCACGAGGCGTACGGCACGCCTAACTATTATGTGCAGAAGCTGTTTATGCATCATCAAGGGCATCAGCTGTTAGCCATAGAAGCGAGTGGTCTTGACGCCGCCCCGTCCAACGCTAAGAAGCCGATCAACGGAGCGTTGACCCTTGAGACGGACCGCTGCTCATTCCGTTATTGGGATATCGCGCTGGTTAACGACGACAACGGGGAAGTAAAAGAGCTGAACGGAGGCTTGCCTTGCACGCTCTCCGATACGGAAGAAGACCGGCGTAACGGGACGATGGTCCGGGCAATTGATCTAGGGGAGACCGATTGGGAGAACTATACGATCACCCTGAAAGCTCAAAGAATCAGCGGGCCTAAAGGCTTTAATCTCGCGTTCGGTCAAACGGACGGGAAGAATAAGCGGATCTGGGAGTTTGGCGGCTGGCAGAATCAGGATTCCATTATAGCCTCCCATATCGATGGAAGAGGCTCCGTCCTCACCCAAAGTCTTTTTAACGTAGAAGATCATAAAGAATACGACTTGAAGCTCGAAGTGTCGGGTCGCCGGATACGCACCTGGATTAACGGCAAACTCTGCAATGTGACGGAAGATACGCTGCCGGTCATCGAGCCATTGTATTATTCCGCAAGCTATGACCGGACAACCGGCGATACCATCGTAAAGGTTGTGAATGTGCAGGACAGCCCGGTTAACGTTGACGTCGTGCTGGAGGGTTGGCGGAAGCCGCTTCTGAACATTGATGTCCACGAGATGTCCGGCCATTCGTTGGATGACGAGAATTTCTTCGATGCGCCTGATCGGGTATCTCCGAAGCGGAACCAAATCCGTGTCCAAGGCAACCGGTTTGCGTACGATTTTCCCAAGCATTCGATTACGGTATTCAGAGTGAAATAAAGCAAGATTCAAAAAAATCGCCTTAAAAAGCGGTTTTTTTGTTGTTTCTGTTATTTGGAGGATCAGTCAGCCGTTATTGCGAAAAGGAGATCGTTATGCTGAACCGGATATGGAAGCCCAGCTTGATGAGGCAAATCTTGATTCTGATTGCGCTTATGCTGCTCACGCTGCTTATTACTTACATCATTACGAACCGAATAGCCCAGCAAATTATCGAACGGAAGGTAACCGCATCCGTCAATACTATCCTGCAGCAGGTGAATGAGAAGATGACGAGCTTTGACAGCGACATGCAAGGAATATCCACCTTCTTGTTTTACAGCCCTACCGTGCAGACCTATATCAATACCGACGATATGCTGGACCGGGTACTGATGAACCGCGAAGTGCTGTCGGTGTTTGCCAACACGATGTCCATAAAATCCAATATAAGGGGAATTCAGCTGTACGACCGCAGCGGGAAGCTGATGACAAGACTTGGCGAGGGCCAGGACGAGACGACAGCTCCCGTACAGACGATGTCCTACTCCGGGTTGGTTAATTTGGATGACCGTCCGACAGAGCATTTTTACATCATTACGGCTCCGGTATATGGACTGGACAGCAACCATATCGCAACGGAATACCGGGGAACGGGCCGTTACGTGATGGATGTCTCTAACCTTAGCCCGATTCTGAGAAGCGCGAAAGTTACGGCCAACTCCCGGGTGATGCTGTTGGACCGGAATGATCATATCTTAACCAGCGAAGGAAAGGTGTCGAGCAGCGACTCGGTTAACGTCGGCAAGTGGAAGGCGAATCCTAAATTTATCGTCCAGTCGATTACGCTAGGTCCTTCCGGCTGGAAGCTGATCAGCATTATCCCCAAGAGCGAGCTGCTTAATGAGTTGGGAACCGTCAAACGGATTAATGTTACGACCTACGCCATTATGTTCGGCATTCTGTGTATGTTTTTGCTTATTTTCTTCACCCGAATTCTTAAGCCTATTAAATCGTTGATGGATTTCATCAAGTCCTATCCGAAAAACGGAGAGGATAACCGTTATCAGGTCGTTCACAAAAACGAGATTGGGGTGCTTGGCCAAAAGCTGAATAATATGCTGGACGATATCAGCGAGCTAAGCGATGAAGTCCGCTCTACCCAAATCCGAATGCTGGAAATTGAGCTGGCCAAAAAACAAATGGAAATCTCGGCCTTCCGGAACCAAATCAATCCGCATTTTCTCTATAACACGCTGGAAAGCATCCGCGCCATGGCCTTTTACCATGATGTCCGCGATATTGCCGATCTTTCGGAGTCACTGTCGCGTATGTTCCGCTATGCCGTGAAAGGAAGCAACTTTGTGACGATAGCCGAGGAGCTGGCTCATATTAGGGAGTATGCGAGAATCATAGATTTCCGATTCAGGGGGCGGTTTAAGATCGTTATCCGCTGCGAAGAGGATTTGTTGAAGGAGACAATGCTCAAAATGCTTCTGCAGCCGCTTGTGGAGAACGCGGTATTTCATGGGCTCGAGCGGAAGCTCGGCGAAGGCGAAGTATTTATCGATATCCATAAACTCGCCGATCAGCGGATCAGGGTTCTTATTCAAGATAACGGCTACGGCATGAGCGAAAGCCAGCTGCAGGAATTAAGGGAAGGCTTGAAAGGCAACCAGGAATTTGCCTCAGGGGAACAGGGGAAGCAGAAGGGGATCGGAATTTCCAATATTTATAACCGGACGCATCTGTTCTACGGGGAAGCTGCCTCGCTGGAGGTTGACAGCGTGTTAAATGAAGGGACGAGCGTCAGCATTACTTTTCCGCCGCACGCCATCGAAGGAGGAGCCGGTTATGTATCGCGTGTTAATCGTGGATGATGAGCCTTGGGTAGCTTACGGCATATCGAAGCTTATCGACTGGGAGTCGGAGGGGTTTCGGGTTATTGGCGAAGCTTATGACGGTTCGTCGGCATTGCGGCTTATCGAGGAGCATAAGCCCGAGGCGGTTGTCTCGGATATCCGGATGCCGGGCCTTAACGGGATTGAACTGCTTAATGAAATAGCCAAGCAGAAGCTGGATACGGAAGTCATTCTGGCAAGCGGGTATTCCGAATTCGAATACGCACAGCAAGCATTGCGGCTTGGCGCTTTCGATTATTTGCTTAAGCAAATCGAGAAGGATCAGCTGCTGGAAACGGTTCGTCGGCTGAGAAGCCATTTGGAGCAGAAAAAGAGGTCTGCCGGCGACCCCGATGCGCCGCTGGACGAGTTGTTCGAGCTGCTGGATGCCGACGGCCATACCCCGATTGGGCAATATCTGCGCAATCGGGGTATGAAGTCGGAGCATCCGAATGCTTTGCTCCTCAATGCGCTATTTCCTTATGCGGCAATGACGGATTCCTCCGGCAGGCTTAGGGAAGTGAACGCGATGGATGGTTATGTCATTAGAACAGGCTCGAACAAGCTGACCTATATTCTCCTATACGACGAAGCTTCGCATGCCAATGCACTGCTGGAGTTTATAAGCGGCAATCTTCAAGAGGCGAGCCATATCGGTATCGGCATGCCCGCTCATTTGTCGTATCCGCTCTCCAAGATGCTGCATGCGGCGGATGTCGCGTTGTTCACGTCATGCTTTTATCCGGACCAGCGCATCGTTCGTTATAAAGAGCAGGAGGCTGGCGTCGCCGGGATCTCGGGCGTTATGCTGCAGCTGGAGCTGAGCATGAGGGAGCGCAAGCTGGCGCGGATGCTGGAATGCCTTCAGCTTCTTGCGGAGCAGTGCTTCGGCATGCAGCTGGATCAGGTCGCAAGCGTGTACAATCAGATCATCTCCCTTATTCATAAATATTACAGCCAGACAAGCCCGCAACGGGACATCGAATTTCTCACCTTCGATCAGCTGGCAAGAGCTTACCCATCGCTGGATGCCGTGTTTGAAAGGCTGAAGTCGGGCTTTGAGCTGGAGGGAATGCCTGATCTCCCGGTTATGAGCGGACAGGTGAAAGCGGTTATGGCTTATATCGATTCAAGCTTTACGGAGGATATTCTGCTGGGAGCCGTCGCAAAACGGTTTCATTTGAGCCTTAGTTATCTTAGCTCCCTGATCAAGAAGGAGACGGGAACCTCTTATTCGGACTATATTACGGGCAAAAGAATCGCGCTTGCCAAAGAGCTGCTCAAGGAAAGCGCATTATCCGTTCATGAAATCGTGGAGCGTGTTGGCTACAAAGACTATTTTCACTTCAACAAGCTGTTCAAGAAGCATATCGGGTTAACGCCAAGCAAATACAGGAAAATATGAAAGCGCTATCTACAATTCAGACCAATTTGCAAAATTATAAACATATGGCCGATTGCCGAATCCGACTATCATGAAAGAGGCAAAAGCCATTACAAGTCTTAAGGGGGAACAAAGGTATGAGAAAGCATTACAGTTTGTGGACGGTCATGCTATTGTCTTGTTCGATAGCGCTTTCAGCCTGCAGCTCGAATCAACCGGATAACACCCAGGAAGGGACGAATAACGCCGCAGCTAGCTCAGCAGAGCCGTCGGCGAGCGCAGCGCCCGCGGATGCGGCGCCGGTCAAATTGACTTGGTTCTCCGATGTTAGCGGCTGGAATCCGCCTTCGCCTTGGAATTCGGATCCCGATTCGGTAGAAGGGACGATTACGAGCAAGACCGGACTGTCCTTCGAGTTCAACATTCCGGCACAGGATGCGGGCACGAAATTAAGCCTGATGCTTGTCTCGTCCAATAAGCTGCCGGACATTATGACGCTGACGGACGGCACGTTGGAGAAGAAGCTGATTGATGCCGGAAAAGTATGGGACCTGGATGAGTTTCTGAAAAAGTATGATCCTTCCTCCCCGCTGCTAACCCATTTTCCGCAGGACTTAAAGCAGGCTTTAATCGAGCGTGACGGTGGTTGGTATGCCTATCCAAGCCATATGGATACGCAGGATGCACGCAAGATTTACCCGCCGTCCAGCGAATATTTCTCCGACGCGGCCAAGTATCGGAACAATAACTCGATTATGTTCAATCAGGAGATTATGCAGCAGGCGGGCATTACGGAAGATGAGCTAAAGACGGAAGACGGCGTGCTTGCGGCTTTCGAGAAAGTGAAGGGACTGAAAATCGACGGAGCACCCGTTGTTCCGCTGATGATTAACGGGAAAGATTATCAAGGTTTATCGGTTGGCGGAACAGGACATGGCGGCACCCTGGGCACGCTGGAAGCGATGTTTGGCGCCATGCCGGTCGACAAGGATGGCAATTACCGCGACGTCATCCTGGCTCCGGAAACGAAGCATGCGCTTGATTTTCTGTACAAGGCGGCAAAGGCAGGCGCCTTTGATCCAAGCCAGATGACCGTGGATGATACATCCACAAAAGCATCCGTCAAGACCGGTCGGGTATTCAGCTTCATCGGCAACTCCGCGAATACCGGATTCACGGACGAGAATGCGGTCGGTACATGGATTACGCCAGGTCCGATGTTATCGAATGAGGGGACAAAGCCGGTAGCAGGCCGCTCCTTGAAGGCAGGCACAGGCTGGATGAACACGTTTATTTCGAAGGATGCGCCTAACCCGGAGAGAATCGCTAAATGGCTGGACTTCATGACAAGCGACGAGGGACTCTTGCTTAATTATTACGGCTTCGAAGGAACCGACTATACGCTTGATGCCAATGGGCTTGTCGTGCAAACCGAGCAAGGGCTGAAGGATGCCGCGGATTATTCCAAGACCGGCGTATTTGCCTTCTGGCCATTCCATAATATTGCCTGGCATGACCATGCAACGGTAGCTCCAACCTCGAACAAAGGGGCGGACAGCGTAATGGCCATGCAGGTACAGACGACGATTGGCAAAAATTCCGAGATTTACGATTCTTCTGCATTGATTATGCCTAGCAATTTTATTGAGGCGGGCAGCAAGATGGCCAATGATCAGCTGCAAATCAAAACCTATCTCGAGGCTCAAATATCCAAAATGATTTTGGCAAAAGACGAGGTATCAAGAGATAAGCTCTATGACGATATGATTGCCCAGGTGAAAAAGATGGGACTGGACGATATCAATGCGAAAATCAACGAACAGTTCCATAAACAGCAGGAAAGTTACGGTACAACGATTAAAGGCATCAATTCTTAAGCAACGCAAGAAGGGGATCGTGTCAAAGCCGGGTGCTTCGGCACGATCCGCCCTTGAGCAGGAGGGAGTCTATTGATGAATCCGTCGGATAAAAAAAGGAAGAGACAAAAAGGCTATGCGCTGCAATCCGACTTGCGAACGCAGACCGAGCTAGTGGTTATGATTGGGCCGGGCGTGATTTCCATCATCGTATTCAGCTTTTTGCCGCTGTTTGGCCTGCTGATGGCCTTCAAGCATTATGACCCCATCAGCGGCGTTAAAGGGATTTTCGCAAGCCCGTGGAACCACTTCGATAACTTCAAGCTTATTTTCGATAACTTTCAATTTTTGCCGATGGTCAAAAATACGCTTGGCATTAATCTGATCGGGTCGCTTGTCGGCATACCCGTTACGATTATTTTCGCTCTGCTCCTTAACGAAATCGTCAGTACGAGGTTCAAGTCGGCTATTCAGACGATTACCTATTTGCCGCATTTCTTATCCTGGGTTATTTACGGCGGCTTGTATATTACGCTTCTGAATCCGCAGGAAGGGATTATCAACTATTTGCTGGTCCATCTGCATCTGGTGAAAGAGCCTCTCCAATTTCTGTCCGATCCAAGCTATTTCTGGGGTCTGGCCATCGTGACGAATCTGCTGAAGGATCTCGGCTGGGGAGCGATACTGTACTTGGCCGCCATGGCCGGCGTCGACCAATCGTTATACGAAGCGGCAGCAATCGACGGAGCGGGACGTTTCAAGAGAATGTTCCATGTTACGCTGCCCGGCATCATGCCAACCTTGATGATCATGATTATTTTCGCGGTAAGCGGCATGCTGAACAATAACTTTACGCAAATCTATGTCTTGCAAAACTCTTTGAACATGCCAGCCAGCCAGGTTATCGATACGTACGTCTATCAGACGGGCTTGCTGAACTTCCAATTTGACGTCGCGACGGCTATCGGTTTGATGAAGTCCGTGCTTGCGCTTGTCCTGCTTGTGGGAGCTAACTATGCTTCGAAAAAAATAACAAAATCAGGTCTGTTCTAAGGAGGCATCCCGGTATGGTTGGAGGAAAGTCTTTAGGAGACCGTACATTTTCCATTACGAATACAGTGATCATGGTCGTGATCATGATTGTGACCGTATATCCTTTTTGGTACGCCATCATTAGTTCCCTGAACAGCGGGATTGATCTGCAGCGCGGACCGGTGTTTCTATGGCCTCGCATTTTTACTTGGGCGAGCTGGCGCGCGGTTCTGGCCGATCCGGGTCTGCTAAGCGCAGCCTGGATTACGGTATCCCGCACCGCGTTTGTAACGATTATCTCGATCTTTTATACGGCGATGTTCGCTTATGCCTTCTCTCGTCCTTATTTAAAATGGAGAAAATGGTATATGGCGCTTGGATTTACCAGCATGTATTTCAGCGGCGGACTTATTCCTTCGTTTCTTTTGATCAACTGGCTTCATCTCTATGATCATTATTGGGTATACATTATTCCTTCTTTGTTTGGCGGTTTCTGGAACGTTATTATTCTGAACGCGAACTATAAAGCGATTCCGGATGCCTTGTTTGAATCCGCCAAGCTGGACGGGGCAAGCGAGTTCTCGATCTTCCTGCGCCTCGTCCTTCCGCTGTCCAAGCCGGTATTGGCGGCATTGTCGATCTTTACCGCGGTCGGAATCTGGAACGATTACGGAACAACGCTTTATTTTACGCAGTCCAATGACCTGCAGACCCTCCAGTATTTGATCCTGAAGCTGCTTCAGACAAGCTCTGCGGTGGAGCAGCTGTCAAGCTCGGCATCGCTGTCCAATCCCGCGGTATCCGAGCTGCTGTCCCTCGCGCAGGGGCAAGGCGAAATTACGTCGCGAACGATCGAGTTAGCCTCCATGGTCATCGCATCGATTCCGATGATTGTGATGTATCCGTTTGCGCAGCGGTTCTTTATTTCGGGCGTATTGCTTGGGTCGGTAAAAGGTTAATTCCAACAGGAAACGGAGAGGAACAGCGGCTATGAAAGCACCTTTATTCAGAGATCCGATCTATGACGGGGCAACGGATCCTACCGTCGTCTATAACCGGGAAACGAAGGAATGGTGGATGGTCTATACGAGCAGGCGGGCAACCGCGGAAGGTCCCGGAGTGGCTTGGGTACATGGCTCCGATCTCGGAGTCGCGACGTCTTCGGATGGCGGACGGAACTGGGTTTACCGGGGGACTTTGCCAGGGCTTGAGTTCGAGTGGGGGCGCAATACGTTTTGGGCACCGGAAATCTATTGGCATGAAGGCGTCTATCATATGTACGTCAGCTATATTCAAGGCATCCAGATTGAATGGACGGGAGACCGCCGGATTATTCATTATACGAGCAAGAACCTGATCGACTGGAAGTTGGAGGGACCGCTGCCGCTCAGCTCGAATCGCGTGATTGACGCATGCGTCCATGAGCTTCCGGGAGGCGGCTTCCGGTTGTGGTACAAGGATGAAGAGCATGGATCGGCTACCTACGCGGCAGACAGCGAGGATTTGTACCATTGGCATAATCCCAGACCTGTACTTACGCACCGCGGGCATGAAGGACCTAATGTCTTCCGGTTCAAGGGCAGCTACTGGATGATTATCGATGAATGGAGAGGGCAAGGCGTTTACCGCTCCGATGATCTGGACAATTGGGAGCGGAACGGGATGATTCTCGAAACTCCGGGCGTCCGTAAGGATGACGCATGGATCGGCCATCATGCGGATGTAGTCGTCACTGGGAATGAGGCGTATGTCTTTTATTTCACCCATCCGGGACGTAACGGGATGCAAGAGGGCGCAAAAGAAGGATACGAGCAGCGCCGGTCATCCGTTCAAGCAGCACGGCTCGATGTGCGGGACGGAATTCTCGTATGCGACCGGGACGAGGAGTTTGAGATGAACTTGATAACTGAATAAATAACCTTCAATAACCCGGTCGATCACGGACGGGTTATTTTTTTATGATTAAAACAATTCTGACATAAACCTTACACTGGGTTCAATAACTTTTTCCAAATGCCGATAAAAGTCATGGACGCCCTAATATGGAGTGACAAGGATATTATTTGAACGATATGGGAGGGAATTAATGCAACGCAAGTCATGGAATGACGAGCAGGAACGGTCCGCGTCATTCATTAAATCTGAGCTCACTCTTCCGAAAGGTGGAGGAGCCGTCAGAGGAATGGGCGAGACTTACGAGCCGGATTTATTCACGGGCAGCATGCATATGAGTATACCTGTCTATTCGTCGCCCTGCAGGGAGTTTGAACCGAAGCTCCGGCTTCAATACAGCTCGGGCAGCGGGAACGGTGTGTTTGGACTCGGCTTTTCCTTATCCGTCTCATCGATTTCTAGGCGAACGGATACCGGAATTCCGAAATACGACGGTACGGACCGGTTTTTGCTGGACGGCGAAGAGATTATTCCCAAGCTTGATCCCGACACCGGCAATCCGTTGATCCGAACAGAAAACGAAGGTAATCAACTTTGGACCGTTACCGACTTTATCCATAGGCTGGAGGGCTCTTTCGCGAAAATCGAATTCTGGCAGACCGCCGGAGCTTCTTTTTGGAGGCTGCAATCCGGCAGCAACGTTAGCTCGGTTTACGGCCAGAGCGCGACGGCCCGCATAGCCGATCCGGCCCGTCCGGAACGGATTTTTCAGTGGTGCTTAGAGCAAGATGCCGACGCTAAAGGCAATAAGCGAGCCTATTCGTATGTTCCCGAGAACGGGGAGAATATTCCGCTCGATTTGTCCGGGCAGAACAGGCAGCGTTTGGCTGCCGTTTATTTGCACAGCATCGATTACGGCAATTACTTCGATGAACAACAGGAAGAGAGATTTGCCTATCAGATTGTATTTGATTACGGAGAATACGATATCTCCTTAGAGTCGCTAAATCAGGCCGGCAGCAACCCCCACGTCCCCCAGACATCTTGGCCAACGCGAGTGGACTCATTCTCTACCTACCGAAGCGGATTCGAGGTGCGAACGCACCGGCTTTGCCGTCAGGTTCTCATGTTTCACCGGTTTGCGGAGCTTGGTCCGGATCCTTGTCTCGTTCGCATGACGCGGTTCTCCTATTCTCTCGATCCCTTGGTTCAATTGAACCGGCTGACTTCGGTCGAGATGATTGGCTGTCAGAGACAACAGAATGGAAGCTACATCACCCTTTCCACACCTCCTTTAGAATTTACTTACACTTCTTTTCAACCGAAACACCAAGCATTTCAACTCCTTCAGATTGAGGGAGGACATACCATCCCCGGATATCTGGACGGTACTTCCTATGAATTTGCCGACTTATACGGCGAAGGATTGCCCGGTATCCTGCAAGTCCGCTCCAATTCGGCAGCCTATTGGGAACCGGAAGGAAACGGAAATTTTCGAAGCGTGCGGGTTGCAGATTCATTTCCCGTGACGGAGGAGTCTGCAGCGGGATCGAGGACCTTTACTTTAACCAGTCTCGATGGCGATGGCGTCATGGATTTGGTCGTAACGGATACGCATTGGGCAGGTTTCTATGAAACCGAGTACGGGCGATCCTGGAATGGCTTGCGGCCATTCGAAAGCTTCCCGCTGGAGTATTTGCAAAGCTCCAATCCGAAAGAGCTGGCGGATATGCAAGGAGACGGCGTTCCCGACTTGGTTGTTTTTGAGGATCGCCAAATCAAAATCTACCCTTCCGGGTATGAACGAGGCTATGGGAATCCGATTACCGCATTGTACCCTGCAGCATTTCCGCTTGGCTCAACGGACAGCGCGAATGAAGTGGTGACGTTTGCCGATGTTATTGGCGACGGTCTGCCGCACCGGGTCAGGATCCGGAACGGCAGTATAGAATGCTGGCCTAACCTCGGATACGGACAGTTCGCTCCGGTTATCCGGATGGAGCAAGCCCCTTGCTTTGAAGACGAATTTAATGCCTCTCGCCTGTTTCTTGGCGATCTGAACGGATCAGGCTTGACGGATATCGTCTACGTGTACCCGGACCGGGCGGATTTGTATTTCAATCAGGGCGGCAATGCGTGGAGCAAACCGGTAACGGTCTATTTGCCCGAAACGTTTGCGGAGACGGATCGCATTCAGCTTACGGACGTGCTTGGCAATGGATGTGACTGCCTGCTCTTCACTAAGGTCAGCACGGATTCGGTCAAGCATTATTACTATGATTTTTCCGGCGGACAGAAGCCAAACCTACTGAACCGGACGGACAACGGCGTAGGCGCCATAACCGAAATTGAATATGCAAGCTCGGTCAGGTTTTATCTGGAGGATAAAAAGGCAGGCCGCCGCTGGCAGACCGTACTTCCGTTTCCCGTCCACGTGGTGGAGCGGGTTCGCGTGACAGAGGAATGCACGGGCAATCAGCTCACTACCCGGTACGGCTATCATGAGGGGTATTACGATCCGGCGGAAAAGGAATTCAGAGGCTTCGGCTTCGTGGAGCAATGGGACGCCGAGGAACGTTCAACGGGAACCGGAGCGGCTCCTGTGTATTGGAGGCGTTGGTACCATACAGGCTCCGCGCTAAACGCAGCCGCTTTGTCCCGCCGCTATTACGATCAGTACTATAAACAGGACGCATTCGCTTATGCAATGCCGGACAGTTCTCTTGACGAGGCGCTGACGGGTGCGGATGGAGAGACGCTGCGCCAATGCTATGTTGCCTTGAAGGGTATGCCGCTTCGCGAAGAGGTGTACGGATTAGATCAGCCGGGAGGAATCTCCGAGCATCCGTATACCGTGCACGAGAGCAATTACACCGTGAAGCTGATCCAAGCACGGCGGCCATCCGCCATGTTTGCATCGCTGCTCGTCCAGGCCAGGGAATCGATAGATTACGAGTATGAGCGGGATCCGCACGATCCGCGCGTGCGCCATGATCTGGTTCTTGCGGCGGATGAGTTCGGACATGCGACGAAGGAGATTCAAATTTATTATCCTCGCCGGTCAGAGGCGGAGCTCTCCCTGCCTGAACAGCATCAGCTGCAAATGCTGCTTCAAGTGAATGCCTATATTAACGAAACCGCCGAGTTTCGTCTGCTTGGCATGGAATGCGAGAGCCAAGCTTACGCGTTGTCGGGGATCGGGCAGCCGGCAGCCTTTTATTTCAATGTGACAGATTTGCAATTCCGGTTCAAAGACTCGCTGCCTCCGGTCATACCTTACGGTACGCTTCCAACAGCAGGCCTGGTTCAGGCTGAGCTGCTTTCCTGGACCCGGCATTACTATTGGAATTTCGCTCAGACGGATGCTTTGCCGCTTGGTCAAACGACGGGAATAGCGCTTCACCATCATAGCGAGCATGCGCTTCTTGCATCGGACCAGGTCAGCAGCCTCTATGCGTCCAGGTTGACAAACGAAGAAATCACGGACGACTGCGGCTATGTTTTGAATGAAGGGTATTGGTGGAATCGGGGGCTGGTCCAGCACTACGCGCCCAGTACGGATAACCGTTTCTATCTGCCTTGGAAAATCGAGAATACGCTGCTAGCCGGCAACACGAATCTCTTCCACCGGACGCAGTTCAGCTACGATCCTTATTGTCTGGTTCCGACGAATACGACTCAATATGTCAGTGAAACGGTATCCACCTCGATGTCCATGGTTCTGGATTACAACGTCATCCAGCCGAAATACACGACGGATGTTAACGGGAATACGGCTCAGGTTCTCTATGATCCGTTGGGCATGGTCACGGTGTCCTCCTTGTTCGGTACTTTGCTCGGCAAGAGGGTGGGAGACGGAGATCTTAACGCGTACCAGACCGTCACGGAAGGCTCATTCGAGGATGTGCTAGCCCACCCGGAACGTTACCTTCAGCAGGCATCGTCGTTTACTTACTACGATCTTTTTGCCTGGGGACAAGGCAGAGGTCCGAACCGTACCGTCGAGCTTTTCCGGGAAACGAGCGTGTCGGAGGAGTCAGACGGCCAAACAACCCGTATTCTCGTCAACGTCACTTACATCGATGGACTAGGAAGGGTTATGGAAACGAGGAAAAGAGCGGATTCCGCGGGCGATGAACGCTGGCTCGTCTCCGGCCGCACGGTCTACGACAACAAAGGAAGACCTGTCGAGCAGTATTTGCCCTATTATTCCAGCGTTCCCGTCTATGAGAAGGATGCGGATTCACAGGCAGTATTGCCTCCGCCGACAAGGACCTCTTATGACCCGCTTTCCCGAGTGTACCGCGTGGATTCGCCTAAAGGGTTTTATGCCAAAACGGAATTTACGCCTTGGGAGGAAGCGCAGTACGACTCAAATGACACGATTGCGGATTCCGAATATTACAAGCAGTTCATGCAGAGTTACCCAAGCCAGCCGAATCAAAGCCAGGCAGACGAGAAGGACGCTCTGCTCAAGGCCTACCGGTTCCGTAACACGCCGCTTGTGCAAGTGAAAGATAACTTGGGACGCGTTTTTCTGAGACTGCGCGATAATCTGGGCGAAACGTCAAGCGGGTTGTTTTCTGCTATGGTGCAAGGAAGCAGCATAAACGCATCGGATGTATGGAACGAACTGGTTCAGCAAGGATATGTGGAGATGACGAATGACGCCTCGGGAAGCGGAAGAGCAACGGCAAAGTTCCGTCCCTATGCCCCAGGCTTCAAGCTTGCGGTAGGCCCGGCATATGAGCCTTTCGCGGATCGGATTGCCGTGCTACTCAGACAGAGCTGTCTGCCGGAATACACGGGTTATGACAGCAAGGGCAACGTCAAATTCGAGATCAACGCGAAGCATTATTATGCGGGCATTGCTCAAGGCGCTCTGCTGAAGGACGTGCAGTTTACCTATGATATGCAGAACCGTCTGTTACGCACGGACAGCAGGGACGCAGGCGTGAGACTTGGGATAAACAACATGTACGACGATCCTGCGCATACCTGGGACAACCGAGGTTTCCATACCGCAATCCTTTATGACGGTTTGCAAAGAACAGCCTCCATTCGCGTGGACGGGGCGGACCCTGCTTCCAGTCTGAGGCTGGCTAATACGGTTGAAAAATACGTTTACGGGGATAATGCCGGACTTAGTTTGGCCGATGCCCAAAACCGTAATCTTCTTGGCAAGCTGTATACCTTATATGACCAGTCTGGCGTCACGCATTATCAGCTATATAGCCTGCAAGGACATATAGAGGCTACCGAAAAGCTCCTGCTTGTTGATTACGCGGCCGAGCCGGATTGGGATGCGGAAGACGAGCCCGCTCTAAACGGGGAATCCTTCGTTACCTCTTATGCCTATGACGGTCTGGGACGCCAGATCGCCGAAACCTCCGCCGATCAAACGGTGTACAGGACCGCTTATAATTTGGCCGGACAGCTGCAGAAGGTGACGGTTGACTTTGCGGAGCAAGACGGAGTGCCGTTCATTCAAGACATTCAATACGACGCGGACGGCCAGCATTCGCGGATTATCCGGGGCAACGGGACAATAACGGATTTTGTTTACGAAGAGACTACCCGCAGGCTGCTTGGGATAACAACAACCCGGTCCGCTGCGGACGGCAAAGGGGCGGGAAGAAGCACGCTCCTGCAGAAGCTCTCTTACACGATGGATCCTGTCGGCAACATAACGAGGATGCGCGATGACAGCTTCGATACGGTATTCCAGAATCAGCAGATTGTGGAGCCGCTAAGCGACTACACCTATGACGCCCTTTACCGGTTGATTCAGGCTTCGGGACGCCAGCATCCGGGGATATTGCCGGATACGCACGCAACGGGTTTCAAGCAAAGCATGTGGCTGCCTGCAGCGCCGCCTCACCTGAAAGACGGGGACAAGCTGGAAAATTATACGGAGGCCTATACGTACGACGAAGCGGGCAATCTCGTCAGAACCCGGCATGCCGCAGCTTCCGCCACTTGGACGCGAGCACTGACGGTAAGCGAGGACTCCAACCGGCTGAAGGAAATGACAACCGGCACGCAGTCGGGGCTTCCGGTACAGCTGCAATACGATGGTAACGGCAATCTGCTCGCGCTTGAGCATTTAAGCTCCCTGCAATGGAATTACCGGAACAACCTGGCAAGCGCAACCGTCATCGCGAGAGAAGGGGACCAATCGGACTGCTCCTACTTCATCTACGAAAGCAGCGGACACAGGGTCCGAAAGGTGCTGGAGCGCAAAATCAGCGACGGCATAACCGAGATTCAAGAAAAAATCTACGCGGGCCGTTTGGAAATCAAACGCGTTACCCGGGTTCAGAATGGGGTGCGATCCATCATCCTTGAGCGGTACACCTACCGGGTCATGGAGGATGAACGAATGGCCGCCATCGTAAACTTTTGGACCAAGGACGATCCGGGACGCGAGACCGATACCATTGGCAAACGGCAATTGCGGTATCAATTAAGCGATTATCTCGGTTCCTCCACCATGGAGGTAGACGAGGACGCCGGCTTGATCAGCTACGAGGAATATTTCCCATATGGCGGGACGTCTTATCTGACCGGACCGAATCAGGTGGAGGTCCAGCTGAAGGAGTACCGCTATAGCGGCAGGGAGCGGGATGACTGCACCGGCTTGTATTATTACGGAGCACGGTATTATCCGCCTTGGCTGGGACGTTGGTTGAACCCGGACCCGGCAGGCACGGCGGATGATCCGAACATGTACGCGTTTGTCAGCGGCAACCCGATCCGTTTCGTTGATCTGAACGGAATGGGGAAGAAGAAGAAGAAATCCGGAAATGGCGTCGCCAAGAAAAAGCTGGCAGCCAAGATGAAGGCACAGCAGCGGAAAAACGACCTAACGAAGTTTGTTAACGGCGACAGCGCGACGAAAGCGCAGACCATTTCGCAGTTGAGGGGAAGACCTCTCCGGGTAACTTTGGCGAGACAGTCTTTTGTCCGCAAGGTGCTTCATAAGGAAGCGGATAAGGCGCAGGTGGAGTTGGACCAGTTCGACGTGCCGCCAAGCTCGGGCAAAGCCCTGCCGGTAAAGGTAGCAGACCCGACAGGCGTGCAGGGAGGCTTCTTCTTCGGCAAACGCGACTACATCGAGAGACAGCATATCGTTTCCCCATCCAGTCTAAACGTGGACGGCCGCGATTCCACCAACGACACGATGGGCAAGGCAAGCGCCTTCCACAGCACAAACAACTTGCCGGCGAGTCTGTATTCCAGCAGGGATGATTCCAAGCTGGGCGGCTTGGGCGAGGCCTGGTGCCACCTGATCGCTCACTGCCTGGGCGGTCCGGAAGCTTCCAACAATCTCGTGGCGGGAAGCCAAGGCTCCAACCTCGTGCAGCTCGGAATAGAGCTCGCCATTAAAGATTTTGTCAGCGCAACGGGCGAGAAGGTGCTCATTAAGGTAGGCGCCAATGTGCGGCTTAGGGCTGACGGCGCAATCACGCATATTGCGGATGAATTCTTCTATCAAATCTATGACTTGAGCGGCAAACAAGTTTACGCCACCAAGTTCAAAGCCGATATTCTTCGGGCGGATACGCTCCAGAAGCAGAAGAAGACGGAAGCGACCAAGAGTTTGAACAGCCATTTCGGCTATTAACTCCATTCGGGAACCAAGGAGGACCATATTATACATGGATATTCGATCGTATCTGAGCGATACTCATCCGTCGGTGGCGCAATTTTACGCCAATAACCCGAAGTTCGATGTAACCAGCTTCCTGTTCGCAGACGCGGCATCGGTAGAAGCGTTAAACGGAACGGGCGAACAACATGCGGAGGCGCTGCATTTGCTTGGCGGCTACCAAAGGCTGCTCCGACTCACCAATAATCCGCAGGCGGCCGGCGTATTGCTGGCCGGCAGCGACAACGGACATCCTCCGCTGCATTCGGCGATTCAGATTGCAGCGGTCAATCCGGAGCATTTTGTAAGCTCCTACGGACCGCTGCTGGGGGATGACGGGGAAGCGCAAGCAACCGCCATTCATGAGAAAGCTAGGCATATTCAAGCTCAGTTGATGCATGAATGGGCGTCAGTCTCGCAGCTGTCTGCGCCCTATACGCGAAATTTCGCGGCTAACTCCATATCGGGCGCAATTGTTCAGCATTATGAAGAGCTCCCCGATTATCAGAAGATCTTCGGTACGCTGAACTACTGCGAGTGCGATGAATGCAAATCCATTTTTGGACCGGCGGCGTACCTGGTCGATTTGATGCGTATTGTCAATCAGAACATCACGGTGCCAAACCAATCGGCTATTCCGGCTAATATGGCGTTGGCGGCTCGCCGCCCGGATTTGGCCAATCTAGCGCTTACCTGCGAGAATACGAACACCACGATGCCTTATCTGCAGATTGTTAACGAGCGACTCGAGGCGACCGTCAGCTCGGCAATGGAAATCGAGGGGGATCTGTATCAGACGCTGGCAGCACAGGTATTTCCGTTTAATTTGCCTTTTCAATATCCGTTGGAGCAGATCAGGATTTATTTAAGCCGGATGAATGTAAGGCTGCGGGATTTATTTGAGGGATTTGGCGCACCTGACGAGGGAACGGCTGCTGAAACGCTTGGCCTGTCCCCGGAGGAATTCCATCTGATTGGCACCTCTGCAACGGACGAAACGCAGCTGAAGGCCTTTTATGGCGTAACCGATCTTGAAACGCTGTCCGACGTAAAGACCTTCTGCGGGCAAACCGGCATAACGCTGGTGCAGCTTCAGACGTTGTTAAACCAGGATCTTTCGGCAGCCGAGATTGAAGCCGGGCTGATGAAATCGTTCTTCATTAACTATGGGCTTGCCCAGCCCCTTCAGGTCAACAGTCAAGGTGAGGCTTTGAAGATCGATTATCTGACCAATGACGCTCTGGACCGGATCCACCGGTTCCTGAGGCTGAGCAGCAAGCTGGGCTGGAGCTATGCGGATCTGGACTGGGCGCTGCAATGCGTCAACGCCGGAGCTCCGAAGCTGGACGCCGGAGCGTTGGCCGGTCTTGCGAAGCTGAAGTCTGCGATGGAGCAATGGAACATGTCCGTCCTGCAAGCCGGCGCGCTTATCTTCGATGTGAAGACGTACGGGCAGGGCGATTCCGCGGTATCGAATACGGTGTTCGATAAGCTTTTTAACGGACCGGAATCCGCCTCCTATCATCCAGCTGACGAAGGGAAAAGCAGCTATTCCTCTAATACGATGTTTAAGGACAACCTTTTATATTGGACGATAGGTGCGGCAGATGCCGACAATATGAAGCTCGCCGCCCGGATTGCCGCGGCCCTGAAGCTGAAACAAAACGATCTTGAGCAGCTTGCGGCAGCGCTGTTCGGCAACCAGGCGAAGGTAGCGTTAACCGTAGGTCAATTATCGGTTCTCTATCGTTATTCCTTGTTCGCCGGCATGCTCGGAATGCCTATGGCGCAATTTGTTATGCTGCTTGCCTTGTTTCAATCCTTTACGCCCATCCCCGCAATGGATGCGTGGATGTTATTGAGAAAGAACGCGGACCGCTTGAAGAGGTCGAGACTTAACGTCTACGAACTGGATTACGTGGTGAACGGGAACGTATCCGACTACGTCGATCCGCTGTACCGCTCCGCGGATCTGGACGGTTGGCTCGGCAATCTGCCCAAGCTTATCGCAAGCGCGGGTTCGGATCAGGATGCCGACATGGCGTTGAAGGATCAGCAATTAAAGCTGATTGGACAGCTTGCGGCATTCTTCCATGTGCAAACCGCACGAATAAGCAGCTTGATTCTAATGTTCGGCTACACCGATATGATCGCCGTATTCACCGATCCGAAGCAGCGATCCACGGCGGAAGCAAGAATAAAGCAGCTGTCGCAGTGGCTTGTGCTGGCGAAGAGGTTCGGGCTGACAAACGATGATCTTGCGGTGATCAAGAACAGCCTCACCGCACTTGGCATTGTTAACCCGGCAAAGCTCAGTGCCTCGAATGTACTTGACATTTACGCTTATCAGGAATTGAAAGCGATCTTTGGCGATGTCAACGGAGCGGTTGCCGGATACCTCAGCGCTTCCTCGGAAAGTGACGCATCCGCCGCTATCGCCCCGGTTGCCGGGCTTACGGATACCGAATTGGCTTCCCTATTTGGGTTGTTCCCGCAGTTATCCCGCATCGACCGTCTATATTTGCTGCAGAAGGTGACGGGGATCATGCATGCAACCGGCGCCGGCTTTAGTCTTTTGTTAGGTGTTAGCGAGATTGCCGGACAGGATGCCGCAACGCATTGGACGGACTACGCGAAAGCGGCGGATAATCTGCTGCTGGCGTTAAGAGCGCGTTTGGGAGGCGACGATTGGGACAGCTTGTTCCTCCAGGTGAACGGTGCCGTTCAGGAGAAGCAGAGGACGGCATTGATTCCAACGGCGCTCCATGCGCTGTCGCAAAAGGATGATTTGGAATGGATCAAGAACAGCCGGAATTTGTATGAATATTTGTTAATCGACGTGGAAATGAGTGGCTGCGCGACTATCTCTTATATCAAAGAAGCGTTGAACGCCATTCAGCTGTATCTCCAGAGATGCAGGGAGCGGCTGGAGCCGGGGGTCGTTCAATTCAATATTCCTGAGGCCTGGTGGAGTTGGATGATCAACTACCGTCTTTGGGAAGCGAACCGCCAAGTGTTCCTATATCCGGAAAACTATATTAATCCGTCCTACCGGAAGAACAGGACCTCTCTGTTCACCGATTTGCAGAATACGCTGAAGCAGGGCGATATTACGAAGGGGACCGTGGAGGCCGCATTTCGCAGGTACCTGGACAGCTTCGCCGAGCTTGCCAAGCTGAAGGTTGTCGACACCTATCATACGCGTGTGACGGATGAGACGCATAATAACGCGGAGGTGACGTATCTTTTTGCCCGGACGGAAACGCAGCCTTACAAGTACTACTATATGACGCGGGATGAAGGCAACGTGTGGTCGGAATGGAACGAGATTAAAGTTTCGATCAATTCGGATACCGTCTCGCCCGTATATGTATTCAACCGCCTCTTCCTGTTTTGGGTCGAGCAGAAATCCGTAAGGGATAACGGCACCGGCTCGGCACAGCAGCGTTCGGTAAGAGCCACGATCCGGTATACGTTCTACAACTTCAGCGGCAGCTGGGTTGCCCCGCAAACGCTGTCGGAGGATACGGTCATTTCGGCGGACAACAGCACTTTTATGAATTTGAATGGAGTCAAAACGCTGTTCGACGCTTCGCAATTTGATGCCTCTCAGCTTTGGTGGAACAAGGTCTATCCGCTTAAGATCGAAAGAAATAACTATCTAACGCCTAATGTCGGGGCCAACCCATTCGAGAAGCTGGTCATTTTCCTGGGTCCCATGATTGATATTGGCGGTCTGTCCGCATTCGCGATGCCGGCGGCCCCGCAGTCCGCTACAGACGCGCTGCAGCAATTCGAGGACCGTTTATACGAAGTGACTCATCAGTTCGTCCTGGCTAAAAATGTCGGGCACACCGGCTTCCTGCCCGTGTTCCGTCCTATCGTAATGAACGATGACCTGCAGCCCGGCTTTATCGTAAACCCGGACGAGTACATCATAGCGGGGAAAGAGGCATTAATCAGCCAGACTTATTTCCGGCCGGAAATTGACCGCAGCTCCGGCAGGCTGAATCTGATAGACACGAATCAAATCGTATACGACAACTATGCGGCTGATTCGATCCGGACTCCTTCGCCGGTTGTTGCGGCTTCCCGTCTGAATGAAGCATCCTTTGTCTCGTCATCGCTTGGCCTGGATGCCGGGCAGTCGACGGCGGTTTGGAACGGGCTTATGAAATCCGGCTATATCAATGAGCGAGGCTTCGTTCAGGGCTCCTTCCGTTTTGCTCAGCTCGGAAAGGACGTGGCCGGCTATCTGTCCGGACAGGCGGATATCCCGGCGAAAACGTCTTATGTGCTGCAGCAGATCAGCGGAGCAATGGGAACGGTATCGCTGTCCGGCAATATGAGGGGCAATGAATACGAAGTGCTTACCGTAAAGAACCATCCGGCGGCCTTTTTGTTCAAAGGAGATAAAGAAGCCTTCCTGCTGATGGATATCGATGAGGAGCTGCATGTGCCCGCCATTAGCGAAGCGCTGCTGAACCCGGATACGATTTTTACGCCGGCGTCCTTTATTTCGTCCAATCTCAACATTAACGCAGACGGTTCCCAATCGATCTACAATCTGCTCGTGCAAGGAGGATTCCTGGATGAGGACGGGGTCCTGCAAAATGACTCGGATGCCCAGAGCCTGACGGAGTATCTGCAGCCGCAGCTCGTCGCCAATACTTCGGCAGTCGTGAACATCCTGATGAACAGTCCCATGTTCATGGAACAGTCCTTTGTCGCGCCGGCGCCGATTGATATTGAAGCTTCCGGCTCCCAATCCGTGTACCAGCAGCTCGTCAAATCGGGGTACTTGGACCCTAACGGCAGAATTATGGCCGATATCGATTTCTATGAATTAAACGAATTCGTCGAAGGGCTGCTGGACGGACAGCCAAACGAGAATTTGAAGGTCCGTCATGTCATGGATACGCTGTACCAATGGCCGTTCCCGGTATCCGTCGGTTTCCTGGACCGGAACAAGGACGGCATCGGCAGCATGAAATACAATTTCACGGCATTCCGCCTGACGACAGCAGCCGTTCACCGGCTTAGCTCGGCGCTCTTCACCGGCGGAATCGACGCGCTGCTCAGCCTGGAGTCGCAGCAAATTCCGGTTGAAGCGGAGCTGCTGTTCAAGCGATTCCGGTTCGACAGCCATTTTGTCATAGCGCCGGCGGCGGCGGACGGGGCGCAGGTTGATTTTGACGGAGCTTACAAGACGTATTATTGGGAGCTGTTCTTCCATGCGCCGTATTTGATCGCCGACCTGCTCAAGACCAATCAAAGCTATCAGGACGCAGAGAAGTGGTATCAGTATATTTTCAACCCTACGTTGCAGCCATTGCAGATCGGTCCGGGTGACTTCCAGACATCGACGATTGGGCTGACAAGCTCCCAGCGTATTTACAAGATTCTGGTCGATCAGAAGATTATTACGGACGAAGGGGCCGTAAGCACGGATTTCTCGGAAACCACGCCGATTGACCAGTTGTTCGCTTTCTTGGACGACAAGCAGATCGATTCGGTCCGAAACCGGCTTCTGAACGACCAATTGAGCAATTCGAATGCGCGTTTCTGGCAGTTTAATCCTTTCCGGAATCACACTTTGGAAGCTCTTAAGGATCAATTGACCAATCCTCAGGAGATTGACGCCTACAATATGGATCCGTTTGATCCGGACGCCATCGCCGGCTTGCGTATTGGAGCTTATGAAAAAGCGGTTGTAATGGCTTATATCGACAACCTTCTGCAATGGGGCGATTCCTACTTTGCGCAGTACACCTGGGAGTCGATTGTAACGGCTACGATGATGTACGTGTACGCTTATGATCTGCTGGGGCAAAGACCGGAGGATCTTGGGAAATTCCCGGAACCGGAGCCCAAAACGTTTAACGATCTTCTTGCGCAGTACCAGAAGGACATTCCGCAATTTTTCATTGCGTTGGAGCAGGAGGCGCCTGCAGGCGACGCATTAATGGCGTATTCTCCGTTCAATGCGCTGGACACCTATTTCTGCGTACCGGAGAACCGGCAATTTATCGGGTATTGGGACCGGGTGGAGGACCGTCTGTTCAAGATCCGGCATTGTCTCAACATCCAGGGCATACCGCAATCTCTCGCTTTATTCGAGCCGCCGATTGATCCCGCTCAATTAATTCGCATGGCGAGCTCCGGCGTAAATCCGTTGTCTGCCCTGTCGCCGGTGGATCAGGGGGTTCCTTACCGGTTCGCCTTCCTGCTGGAGAGAGCCAAATCGATCGCGGGCACGTTGACTCAATTTGGCGGAAGCTTGCTCGCCGCGCTTGAGAGGAACGATGCGGAAGGTCTGGCGCTCCTGCAGAGCACGCACGAGAAAAATATCCTTAATCTCACGACAATGATCAAGGAGAAGCAGCTGGAGGAGATTGCGGATACGGTTGCGTCCCTGACGGAGAGCCGGGCAAATGCCTTGTTCCGTCAGAATCATTACAGCTCCCTGTATAACGAGAACATCAACGGGCTTGAGATTACCGATTTGACCCTAAGAGGGGTTTCGGCAAATCTTCAGGTGGCTTCCGTTGCCATTCACGGGCTGTCGGTCGGGGCTTATCTGGCACCGAACATATTCGGATTGGCGGACGGCGGCATGCAATTCGGCGATGCGGTAAATGCGGGCGCCGCCATGGTGGACGGAACGGCAAACGGATTGGATAAAGCCGCCGGCTTGATCAGCACCGGAGCACAGTACGTGCGCCGCCGGGAGGAGTGGGGGCTGCAGCGGGACATAGCGGCTTCCGAGGTGAAGCAGCTGGATCAGCAAATTGCCGGTTCAAACGTTCGGGCGGACATGCTGCAGCGGGAGCTGGACATTCATCAACAATCGATGAAGCAGCAGGATGAAGTCGAGCAGTTCCTGCGCGGCAAGTTTACCGGCCAAGAGCTGTACCAATGGATGATCAGCCGGCTGTCAACCACCTATTTCCAGTGTTATCAGCTGGCGATGGACTTGTCGATGGCTGCGCAAGCGGCTTACCAGTACGAGCTGGAGCGGCAGGATCAATTCCTGCAGTTCGACTATTGGGACAATCTCCATCGGGGACTTCTTGCCGGAGAGGGGCTGCTTCTGGCCTTGAACCAGATGGAGAAGGCATACCTGTTCAACAACTCGAGAGATTTGGAGCTGGAGAAGACGGTTTCCTTGCTTAGCTTGGATCCGGTCAAATTTATGGCTTTTAAAGGGGGGATGCCGGGCGGCACGGGGACACAGGGCAAGCTGGATTTCGAATTCAGCGAGAAGCTGTTCGATTTCGACTTCCCGGGTCATTATTGCCGCAAGATCAAGTCCATCGCGATATCCATTCCGGCTGTTGTCGGACCGTACCAGAACATTAACGCAATACTGGTTCAAAACCGCAATTCGGTTGTCGTTCAATCGGACGATAAAATCTCGGGGGTCAAATATCTCCTCGATCCGGCTAATCCGTTACCGGGAACGGACGTATTAAGGCAAAGCCGTCTCGCGCAGCAGGTTGCCGTAACCAGGGGGATGAATGATTCCGGGCTGTTTGTTCTCGATTTCAGAGACGACCGGTATTTGCCGTTCGAAGGGACGGGAGCCGTATCCTCGTGGACGCTGAGTCTACCGCCGGAGACGAACCGATTCGATTTCGCCAATATCTCGGATGTAATCGTCAAGATCCAGTACACGGCCAAAGACGGCGGGACAGACTTTGCCAATCAGGTGCGGCAGCTGCTGCATGCGGACAACGCTCCATATCCGTATACGCCGGCGAAAATCATCGACCTGAAGCAAGCTTTCCCAAGCGAATGGTTTGCTTTGTTTAGTCCGCCTGCGGCTCAAGGCGTGCAGCAGATCAGCTTCCCAATCACGGACCGGACGATTTTGACTCATTTATCGAATGTAAGCCTATTGTCAGCTACGGTTCTGGTACAGACGTCCAATCAAGCAATCGTTTCCGATAAGGATGCGAATACGCCGTTTTTAAGCTTGAAGCTTGGGGATAATCCTGCGGCGCCGATCCGCGTCACGAACAACTCGGGCACTTGCGATTTAAGCAATATCACGGGAACAGGCTTGAACGCCGTTCTGCAATTCGAATTATCCGCTGCGCCGCCAGATTTATTGCTCAATGGTTCTTTAAATCCGGATGTGTTAGCCGGGCTCACGGTCATCATTACTTATCAATCGAATGTATTCGCAAAGTCAAACACAACCAATTAACCAATAAAGGGGATATGAATGATGGATTGTCTACAATCTCTTGCAATCAACTTGGGCGCGGCGAAAAATTTAACGGACGTGAACTGGTCCCAGGTGAATATTCAAGATATTAACAACAACAACTTTCAGTTCGGAAAGCCGTTCTACCTGGTATGTCCCGGGGAGCATTGCCAGGATAACGTCAATTTCACGCCTCAAGCTCACCGCTTGTGCCAATGCACCGACATTAACGGGCATTCGATTCCGGGCTGCTCTCCGCACGACTACCTGTATCCGTATGCCGCTCAAATATGCTTCAATACCAGCAATCCTTCCGATTTGAGCCACGCCACGCTTGGCAACCGAGGCTGCATGAGCCTGGGCGATACCTGGAATGTCGTTACCTGCTATTGCTGCTGCTCCTGCTTTGCGCACGGCACTCAAATCGGCACGCCGCAGGGCTCTCAAGCGATCGAGAAATTCAGCGTCGGAGATAAAGTGATCACGGCCAGCTTGAAGCAAAGCTCGGAAGGGCTGCACCTGGAGTGGAAGAAAGCCAAGCTGAATTTCAGTAACGGTACCGGCCCCGAGAGTCATCAGCCCGCGATGATCTACATCCGCTTCGGCGGTCATGGCAGCATCATCGTAACGCCGGACCATCTGTTCCTTATGCCAAGCGGCAAGCTGAAGCGCGCTGACCGGCTTGTGCCGGGCAAGGATTTGCTCGTGTCCTACAACAATACGCAAGTAGAAATCAACGAGATCAGCGTTGGCGAATACAGAGGCGGCGTGCATCATATCGCTACCGATGTTGCTTTTGACGGAACGCTTGACGGGCACTTGCTGCTGTCAGAAGGACTCGTATCCGGCGATTTCAATCTGCAGATCCATCAAAGAGAGCTACTGGGAAGCGGTCTGCTGGAGGATACCGAGGATCATCCGGTCGTAGGTACGAAAGAGTACGAAGCGGCTCATACGCATCTGGTTGCCGGAAATTATTTGTCGTTCAGCGCTCCAAATCTTAAAGCGGGAGAGGATACGCATGCGGTAGCAGCATCTCCCGAAGCAGCGGCGCAGCGCAGCAAGTTCTACGTGCATGGCTCCAACGTGGCGTTTGTACCGGACAACGCGGCAAGCTTCATCAGTCCTCTGCAAGCCATCGATGTAAACGATAAAGCGGACAGATGGGGCTTTACGGAAGTGAGCATCGGCAATGCGATGGTGAAATATTTGGTGAACCTGTTCCAGGGCTTCTACCCGGATATTACCTTCTACCATGACATTGGCCGTCTGGAGCCAAACGCTTACGCCTTCACCCAATATGGCAAACAGTACATTGTTCTTTCGGGCGGATTGACCCGCATTAAAGGTCTCGGCATGGAAGGAATGGCCTTTATCCTCGGAAATATGGTCAGCCGTCTTCAGAAGAGCGCCCCGCTGAACGCGGACGGCTTCACGACCGTTGGCATGGCGGATTACTACACGCCGGCGATCCTGCAAAATATGTTCTTCGGCAATCTTTATGCTCCGTTGATGACAAGCGGTTTGGAGCAGATTCAAAACGTGATCTTCGGCAACATTAACGCCTCGCTGCACGATGCCTTCGAGACCGATCCTTTCCAGCCGACGACGGGAACGAGAATGGATGCGGTGGAAGCGGGCAACGGCATGAATTTCCCTCCGAACGGGATTGGCGGCCCTGAGCTGAACGGGCTGAAGGTTACCGGTGCAACGGTAACGGGGCCGGCAATCAGTGCTGCTTCGCTAGTGACGGCGGATATTACAGCCGACCTTGCGGCGGCGGCGTTCAAGCTGCTGCAGGAGAAAAGCATTGTAGATGCGTCTGGCTTGATTGCGGCGGATTTCACGGTAGCAACGGACTTATCGTTCCTGTTCGCCGATCAGGCTGACGAAATGAGGACCCTGCTTACGGAGGAGGTTCGTTATGTCTTGCTGCATGCCGCATCCACCGTTGAGCTGCATTTCAATACGGCTGTAAAAGCGATCCATGCGGCCGATGAAGACGATTTTTCGTTTACGCCTAACGCCGTTATTACGGATGCGCAGCCGGGCAAGAACAATTCGTCGGTATTGCTGAAGGTTTCTCTCGAGCGCGGAGTCACGTATACCGTGTCCGTCTCCAGAGCATTAACTTCGGATATCGGATCAACCTTGGATCCGAACGCCTCGACGGCAGAAGTTACGTTGAAATAACAGCTTAATAACAACGAGAAAGGGGATTAAGAGATGGAATCAGCCGCTCCAGAGATGGGAGCATTCACAGGGACGATTGAAGAACAGTGCAGGCAATTCGGCAGTATCCTGGGTTTGGACGGCCCGGTATCGGAAGAGGTATTGTTCGCGGCTGTTCATGATCCCAGCTATGCGCATAATTTATTGTCCGCAAGAAGATCGGAGATGTTTCTGAATTATCTGCTCAGTAATCCTCCTAAGGTGGATTCGGCGTCGGAAGCGGAGACGGAGGCAACATCCGCTGAAGGAAACCCTTCCAATATGGAACTCGCCAAGAAGGTTGGACATGCCTTGTGGAAATGGGCCAAAGCGGGCTTTGCTACGGTAGAGGACGAAATATACCGCAAGCGGATGGATGCCTGTACGGTATGTCCGCACAGTCAGAGTAAACCGGATAAGCTGCTATACAACGCCTTGTCCAAATCAGCGGCAAGCGACGGAACTGCCGAGAAGATCTGCGGCAAATGCGGCTGCGTGTTATCCAAGAAAACCAAGCTGCCAACGGAATCCTGTCCGGACAATCATCCGGAGCTTGCCGGAATGACTCGTTGGGAAGAGCCTATTACCGTCTGATTCTTTTTATAGTTCGTACAAACGGAAAGCTGACGCTGGTATTTAACCGGCGTCAGCTTTCGTGGTTTTGCTTGATCAACGCAGCTTCCTGAACGCAGACCTTAATTCATTCGTAAATAACGCCGGCTGCTCCCAAGCGGCGAAATGTCCGCCTTTATCCAGCACGTTGTAATAATAGAGCTTGGGATAAGCCTGCTCGGCCCAGCTCCTTGGCGCTTCATAAAGCTCATCGGGGAAGACGCTGACCGCCGTCGGAATCTTGACGCCTTTGACGCCGAAGAAAGGATACTTGTTCTCCCAGTAGAGACGAGCCGATGAAATGGCGGTGTTCGTCAGCCAATAAAGCGTAATGTCATCAAGGATTTCGTCGCGCGATAATCCTCCGGGTTTTCCTCTGAAGGCGTCGGACATCAGCTTTAGACTCTTTTCATCGTGATCAAGCAGAAAGGCTGCCAGACCGATAGGCGAATCGGCCAATGCGGTTAACGTCTGCGGGCGAGTCCCCATCAGTTCGGCATAACCAAGATGCATGTTAAAGAATTGCAGCTGTTCGTATGCGCGTTTCTCCTCGGGAGAGAGACCGTCGGGCATCGGATCGCCGCATCGGAGCGCTTTTTCAATTTCGGCAGGAACCGTTCCGGGCATATTGGAGTGGATGCCAATTAATCCTTCAGGCGCCTTCACCGCCATCAAGTCGGTGATGATCGCCCCCCAATCTCCGCCTTGCGCCACATACTTCGTATAACCAAGACGCTTCATCAGCTCAATCCAGGCATTTGCAATCCTGTCCGGTCCCCAACCAGGTTCCGTTGGTTTCTCTGAGAATCCGTAGCCCGGCAGAGAGGGGATCACGACATCAAAGGCGTCCGAGGCTTTTCCGCCATAAGCCGTCGGATTGCTGAGCGGATCAATAATCTTCATCATCTCGACAAAGGAGCCCGGCCAACCATGCGTAAGAATGATCGGCAGAGCGCCTTTATGCTTCGAACGGACGTGAATAAAATGAATGTCCAATCCGTCGATAGTGGTAATGTACTGAGGATATCCGTTAAGCTTCGCTTCGAATTTGCGCCAATCATAATCCTTCGCCCAATAACGCGCCAGCTCTTTCATCGTCTCCAGCTGCGTGCCCTGCGATTGATCCTTAACCGTCTCGCGATCTGGCCATTTGGTTTCGTTAATGCGTCTGCGAAGCTCGCTCAGCTCGGCTTCCGGTATATGCGCTTGAAACGAACGGATGGAGTCCGCTTGGGAAGGTTCGGAAACTGCCTGAGGCCGGTTAGCATTAGCGAGCTGCGCATTTCCTAAGGTCAAAACCACCATTATGGTCACTATAAAACCGTATTTGTTCATGAGTAAAATCCTTTCTGAGATCGAAGTGCAGATCGAAGTACAGGGGGATTGACCATGACCATTATGTTCCATCAATTTGACAGTTATTATTCTTACGACCTGTTTGCAAGCTCTTTGGTCGCAACTCTATCGAACGTTTAAAACCCCGGCAAGAAGGTAAACATGAGCATATTCATTTTCTTAGTTGGGGAGGTGCTGCATGTTTATCGAAGCTAGCTCCAAATCAGAGCTAAATGAATCTCTAGAAATAAATGAACAGACGCTTAAGGGGATATTCAGCAACTGCTATGATATCGTTTTTCGGCGTATACAAATATTCGGTCAAATCAATGCTTTATTAATCTATATGGATGGTCTCGTAGACACCATAGCCCTGGATCAAATCCTGTTGAAGCCCTGGATGCTTGGATTTCCTTCTATTAAGTTAAACGATACAGACAAAGTAGACGCTATCCTGGAGCAGCAGCTGGTAGCCGTCTCCAAGACTGCAACTGCCAGAAATATCGATACGATCGTGCAAGGCATCCTAACTGCGAATGTCGTTATTCTAGCAGAACGTGCGGCAAATGCGATTATTGCGGATTTGAAGGGCTTCGAGCATCGAGCTGTCGAGGAGCCCTCCAATGAAATTACGCTCCGGGGACCAAGAGAAGGCTTTACGGAAAACCTTAACATTAACACAAGCATGGTTCGCCGGAAACTCCAAAGTCCAAAGCTTAAGATGGAATCGGTGACATTGGGCAGCTTGTCCCGAACAACCGTGGTAATCGGTTATTTGGAAGGTATCGCAAATCAATCGGTTGTCGAAAAGGTTCGCAAGCGAATTGGCGAAATTCAAATCGATACCGTGCTTGGCGGCAATTTTATCGAGGAATTTATTGAAGACCATCCGTTCACTTTCTTTCCGCAAATCCAGAACACGGAGCGGCCGGATATTGTAGCAGCTTATCTTGCAGAGAGGAAGGTAGCGATATTCGTGGACGGATCTCCTTTTGTCCTTATCGCACCATGCACGCTTTGGAATGCCTTCCAATCCGCAGATGATTATTACGAGAGATTTCTGTATGCCACCATGATTCGCTGGCTGCGAATGATCTTGATCATCGGTTCCTTATTCATGCCCTCCATGTATGTCGCCATTACCACCTTCCATCCGCAATTGCTGCCTGCGAATTTCCTGCTCAGCATTACCTCGGCGCGTGAAGGAGTACCGTTTCCCGCCGTTATTGAAGCATTTCTCATGGAATTTCTGTTCGAAGGCCTTAGGGAGGCCGGCATCCGTTTGCCGCGTCCCACAGGCTCGGCTATCAGCATCGTAGGTGCTCTCGTGATCGGACAGGCAGCCGTTGAAGCAGGGATTGTATCGGCTCCGATGGTTATCGTGGTTTCCATAACGGGTATCGCTTCGTTGATAACTCCTCGTTACAGCATGGGGATCGCATTTCGAATGCTTCGATTTCCGATGCTTCTCTTTTCGGGTATGTTTGGCTTATACGGCATTACGATGGCCACGTTATTGCTTCATATTCACCTCACGAATTTGGAGTCGTTTGGAGTGCCTTATTTAAGCCCGATATCTCCCTTATCTAAAGAGGAACTCAAGGATGTTCTCATCCGTGCACCCAGATGGAGCATGCATTCCTTGCCGTTATCGGGATCAAAGCGCCATAAGCGACGCTTTCCCAGAGGTCAAAAACCTGGCACCCAAGGAGACGACGCGCAGTGAAATTCCGCCTTTCAGTCTGTCTTAGTCTGTTATTTTGTTTCGCCCTTCTTCTTACAGGATGCTGGGACCGGGAAGAGCTTTCCGACAGGGCATTTGACCTTGCTGCCTCGACCGATTTATTGGAGAACGGCACCTATTTATCTGCAGGTCAATTCATCATTCCATCGAGAGTCTCCGGACAATCCAGCAATGGAAAGCCTTACTTTATCGAAACGGGCACCGGGAAATCGCTTACTGAAGCCATTCAAAAAACGCGGCAGAAGCTTTCACGCATCATTACCCGCGGTCACAGAAGAAATTATTATATTGGCGAGGAGCTGGCTAAACGCGGGATCAAGGACCTACTAGACGGATTTTCCCGTGATCCCGGCAATCGGATCCGGCTGGATATTTGGGTCGTTAAGGGGGGACGGGGATTGGATGCCTTAAAGGTACAATATCCTTTGGAGAAGATCCCTTCTGTCGCATCCGTCAAAATTCACAAAGCGGTGGGAGGAACGACAGGCACCTCTTATATCGATTTTATGATGGCGGCAAGCGAAGAGGGCAGCAGCCCGACCTTGCCGGTTGTTGATATTGTCCAGGAAGATGCTCCGCAAGAAACGATTCGTTTTTATGGCCGCGCGATTTTTAACCATGACTTTAAGATGATCGGCTATTTGAATTTCGTCGAAGGCGCTTACCGGCAATGGATCCTTCAGAGGATAAGCTATCTAGACTTTTCGGAAACGATTCCAGAGGCGGGAGGGGACGTCGGGGTCGTTCTCCATCACTTTGGAAGCAAGTTAACCAGCAGCATAATAGAAACAAATAAGATAAAGATGGATATCGAATTGACAGGAGCGGGACATGTTTCGGAAAACAACACCACACTTAACCTGAACGAATCGCACAACGTAAAGCTTATCCAAGCCGAAATAAACAAGCGGATGAGCGAACATGTACAAGCGATGGTTAACAAGGTTCAGAAGCAATTTAAAGCCGATGTATTTGGCTTTAATCAAATCGTGAACCGCCAGCATCCCGCGGTGTGGAATGAAATAAAAGGGAAATGGGATACGATTTTTCCGGAAATCGATGTACACGTTCGGGTCAAAATCAACCTGAAATATGTGGGACTGGTTGGACCTCCGCTTCAATATAAAGAAAGTGAGATCAGATCATGAAAATTTCCGGGTATCAGCTGTTTTGGCTTATGTTTACGATGGAATACGGAATGACGGCCATCTTTACTCTATCTCCTGCCGTCTTTCAGTCTAAGCAGGACACTTGGATATCGATCATTTTCGCGTCCTTGCTTGCGTTGGCAGTCACTTATATCGCCGTAAAGCTTGGTCTGCTCTATCCGGGGCAGACCTTTATCCAATCCAGTCAAACGATCCTTGGCAAATGGCTCGGGAAGCTGATATTGCTTCCATACTTTTTTATGTGGTTTACGGTTACAGGGGTAATTCTGAGGGAATTTGCAGATTTCGTGTTTATTACCTTATTCACATCGACACCGCTTTGGGTGGTTATTCTCATTATGTTATTGGTTGTTGTATATGCTACCTATAGCGGCGGACTCAGAAGTATTGCACGCAGCAGTGAA
This sequence comes from Paenibacillus sp. BK720, assembly GCF_011761545.1. Taxonomy (NCBI): domain Bacteria; kingdom Bacillati; phylum Bacillota; class Bacilli; order Caryophanales; family Paenibacillaceae; genus Paenibacillus; species Paenibacillus sp. BK720. The sequence continues at coordinate 797,364 of NZ_JAASRQ010000002.1, forward strand.
ATAATCGGACCTGTCAGCGCTGCAGGCAGTGTCCTTATTATTCTATTTAGCATGAAAGATTGGGATTGGTTAAGGTTGCTTCCGGTATATTCCAACACGGGATTACTGCCTATTCTTAAAGGAAGCTTAACGCCTGCCTCTTTCCTGGCGGAATCCTTTATGGTCGTCATGCTTGTAGCTTTTATGAAGAAACCGCAGCAGCTCTTGAAATGCTCAATGCTTGGCGTAATTGCCGCTTCAATCGCAATATTAAGCATGACCTTGACTATAATCATGGTTATGGGACCCAACCTTCCGGCTAAATTTATTTACCCTCTTTGTTCCGTCGTCTCCTTTATTTCCGTGATGGAATTTATACAAAACTTGGATATTTTAATTGTATTGCTCTGGATCATCAGCATCTTCACTAAGTTGTCTCTTTATATGTTTATCACCAGCTACGGCACTGCGCAGCTGTTCCGCATTAACAATTGGAAACGGACGATATGGTGGATTGCCCCAATCGTCTTTGTCCTGTCGCTTCTGCCCCGGAACACAAACGATACGATGGATTATGCGAAAACGATCTGGCATGATTGGATCTTTCCCATCAATCTCGTTGGAGTTCCATTATTGCTGCTCATAATAGGCTCTATCCGTAAAAAAAGCATGCAAAAGGCATAAAAAAGGCAGCCGCTGCGGCTGCCTTTCGTATTATCCCTTTTTCGTCTGCAAGCGAATCACGTTCCAGGAAGCTTTACCCAAGATAGCTTGAACGCTGCCGTTATCTGCCGTAGTGCGGCCTCCGGCACGCGGAACGACATTGCGAGGATTGGACTTGGTGTTTGTTGCTTTCAAATCCTCGCTTTCCATGACGATATGCTCGATAACGCTGACCTCGCCAAAGCTGCGGAGGTCCAGGCTCAGCTCCATTCGCTCTTCCAGATGGCGGTTAACGGCAAAGACCGTAATCAGACCTTGCTCCTCGTCGTGGACGCTGATCGCTTCGAGATAAGGAACGTCGGTGAAGTCCTTGGAATCATATTTCGGAGAAGAGATGACCGCTTGCAGCACCGTACCCCGTCCGAAGTTCGACGCATGCAAGAACGGATAGTAAGTCGTTTGCAGCCAGATCGCGCCGTTCGTTTCCGTCATGATTGGCGCGATAACGTTAATCAATTGGGCAATGCAGGCCATTTTGACGCGGTCCGCATGCTTAAGCAGCGTAATCAGGAAGCAGCCGACCGCAAGAGCATCCTCGTGCGTGTACACATCTTCAAACTCCGGAGGAGCAATCTGCCAGCGTTCGTCGGCGCGGCTGGTACCGATCGTGTTCCATACGTTCCATTCGTCAAGCGAGAGCATGATTGTCTTCTTGCTCCGTTTCTTCGCTTTCACATAGTCGCAGATCGCGGCTACGCTGTCGATAAATTGGTCCATATCGAGCGATTTGGCAAGAAAGTTCGCCGTATCGTTATTATTGTTATTGTAGTAAGTATGAAGAGACAGGTAGTCCACCTGATCATAAGTAAGATCTAGTACGGTTGCTTCCCAGTCCGCAAAGGTACTCATGCCGCTGCTGGAGCTTCCGCAGGCTACAAGCTCAATCGACGGGTCAACCCATTTCATTACCTTTGCGGTCTCATTGGCGAGCCTTCCGTATTCGACGGCCGTCTTGGCGCCAATCTGCCACGGACCGTCCATTTCGTTGCCCAGGCACCAGGTTTTGAATCGGTGAGGCTCCTTGTAGCCGTGAGAAATCCGCAGGTCGCTCCAATAAGTACCGCCGGGATGATTGCAGTATTCAACCAGATTTCTAGCCGCATCCATTCCCCTCGTACCGAGATTCACCGCCATCATGACATCGGTTCCAACCAGCTTGGCCCAATCCGCGAATTCGTTGGTGCCTACCTCGTTGGTTTCCGTCGTCCACCAGGCCAGCTCAAGCAGACGTTTCCGCTCGCTCTTCGGCCCAACGCCATCCTCCCAATTGTAGCCCGATACAAAGTTGCCGCCCGGATACCGGATAATAGGGACCTGCAAAGCTTTGATGGCTTCAATGGCATCTTGCCGGAAGCCGTTCTCGTCAGCCGTCGGATGTCCCGGATCATAAATGCCGCCGTATACGGCGCGGCCCAAATGCTCGATAAAGGAACCGTATACACGGGGATCAACGGGGGAGACGGTAAAGTTCTTGTCAATAAGCATGCTGGAACGAATAGTCATGGAAAAGCCTCCTTTAGAATTAGGGAAAAACAAAATCCGTATGGGTTGAAATCCTATATTATTCGTAACATAATAGGTAATAGCAAACAACAATAAGTTTTAGGATTTTGTAAAAACAAAATCCTACTGAGGTGATAAGATGCTGTCCACCAATGCGGAGTCGTTAATGGTTTATGAAGCGCTGGCGAGCGAGGTGCGTTTAAAAATTATCGATAAATTATTTGAGAGGGAGCGCCATGTAAAGGAGCTCGCCTCCGAGATGTTTCTTAGCAGCGCGGTCATCAGCGGCCATATTCGCAAGCTGGAACAAGCGGGAATTGTCGGCAGCAAGATGAAGCGGATTGACGGAGGAACTTATAAGTATTGTTATATCAAGTCTGAGTTTCTTCAGATCAAGCTGTCTCCCAATATTTCCTCGTCCTTAAGCTTTCATGGGCTGTCCGTGCCAATCGGCCACTACACCAACTACGAGGCATGGCCAACCTGCGGGGTTGCAACAACGGAGAAAATGATCGGGCAGTACGATAATCCGGCCTGCTTCATGGACCCGGAGAGGGTAAACGCGGGAATCCTGTGGCTTGCAAGAGGCTGGGTGGAATACAAAATTCCTAATTATCTGTATAAGGATCAACGGCTGCACGAGATCGAAATTTCCTTCGAAATCGGCTCCGAGGCTCCCCGCGTAAACGAGAATTGGCCGTCGGATATCCATTTCAGTCTCAACGGCAGATCGCTTGGCGTATGGACAAGCCCGGGAGATTTCGGGAAAACAAGGGGAAGGCTCACACCGGATTGGTGGTCCAGCGACGTTAATCAGTACGGCCTCTTGAAGGTGCTCCGGGTCAAGGAGAGCGGCTCGTATATCGACGGTTTGAAAATATCGGACGTGGGTCTTAGAGATGTCGGAACGGGTGCAATTAACTGGACATTCCGCATCGCGGCGGAAGATACGGGGCGCGGGCGGGGAGGACTAACCCTGTACGGAAAGGGCTTTGGCAACTACGATCAGGATATTGTTTTTAGAAGTTTTTATGTGTGAATTTATGAATATTTGACTGGAATAATTGTTGGCGGACCTGCCCGGGGTTCGTCTTTTTTTGTTGCATAAATAATGGTAATTAGAGGAAACACTATTAAAACTGCAGTAAGTTGGGGTGAAACAAATGAGGTCTTCAAGCATGCCGCCGGAAAATGGGATTCCGATAACTTTGCATTCCGATCTTCAGGGAAATTTGGATTTTTTCAAAAAAGAAACCAACTCTAGTCCGGATATCATCATTCGCGAATGGAATTTCGGATCCTGTCAAGCTGCTTTAATATTTGTAGCCGGACTAGTAGATAACCAATTCATCAATCAGTTTATCATGTCTCCCTTGGTCCCTTTTTCGGATGCAACAGAGGATCGTTTAATGGATATCTTCAAGCAACACCGGCTGCCTATAGGAGGGATCCAGGAGACCGACGACCTAAACACTCTATTAACTGGTCTGTTATCCGGGGATACCGTATTCCTATGCGATGGGTACGACCGCGGGTTGCTGATTGCATCTAAAGGATGGGAAGAGCGAGGCGTAGAAGAGTCAACCTCCCAGACCGTGATTCGCGGACCGAAGGATGGTTTTACAGAAAGCCTGACAACAAATATCGCTTTGGTACGGCGGAGAATCGTCAATCCAAATCTATGGTCTGAACACTACCGCATCGGTCAGGTTACGAAGACGAGGGTTGCGATTATTTATATTAACGGAATCGCTTCCAACAAGGTGGTAGATGAAGTCCGAGAAAGATTAAAACGGATTGAGATCGACGGGATATTGGAGAGCGGATACATCGAGGAAATGATTCAAGATAATAAATTTACGGTTTTTCCGACCGTATTCAACAGTGAAAGACCCGATGTCATTTCCGCCGGACTGCTCGAGGGTCGCGTCGCAATCATTGTGGACGGTACACCATTCGTGCTGATGGTTCCGGCTTTATTCACGCATTTTTTTCAAGCTGCCGAAGACTATTACCAACGTTTTGACATTTCTACTTTCATCCGTTGGCTTCGCTACTTTGCATTTATAATCGCATTGCTTGGGCCCTCCCTATATATCGCTATTACGACATTTCACCATGATATGCTGCCGCCCCAATTACTGATCAGTTTGTCGGCGCAGCGGGAAGGCATTCCCTTTCCCGCCTTTATCGAGGCCTTGATGATGGAGCTGACGTTTGAATTACTGCGCGAAGCCGGGATACGGCTGCCTAGAGCAGTCGGCCAATCTATCTCAATTGTAGGGGCGCTGGTCATTGGCCAAGCTGCAGTTCAAGCAGGTATCGTATCGGCTGCCATGGTTATTGTCGTATCCATCACGGCGATTGCAAGTTTTACCATGCCCGCTTATAACATGGCAATCTCGATTAGGATGTTAAGATTCGGGATGATGGGTATTGCGGCTTGTTTTGGTTTATTCGGTGTTGTGGCTGGGCTGATTTTTATCATTCAGCATTTATGCCATTTGCGATCTTTCGGGATTCCTTACTTGTCGCCATTTGCTCCTGTGAATGTTTCCATGCAAAGAGATACATTGCTGCGTGCTCCTTGGTGGATCATGCGGAAAAAGGTGAGCATGGCCAATTTGAAGGAAAACGCTGGCGGTAATCATGCTGATAGGGACACTCCTACATCGAAAAGGGAAGGGGAGTAAATTGAGAACAGTCATTATTGTGCTGGTAGCCGCGATGAGCTGCTTTATGCTTTCAGGATGCTGGAACCGGCGTGAGCTGAATGAATTAGCCGTATCCGTAGCCGTTGGCGTGGACAAAAAAGGGGATGGAATAATCCTCTCCGATCAAATCCTTAATGCGGGCGCAATATCCGGGCAAAGCAACCGTTCTTCAACGAGCGCTCCGGTTAACTTATTTCAGGAGTCGGGGGGAAGTTTTCAAGAAGCGGCAAGGAAAATGACAAGAAGAAGTACGAGGAAAATATATGTCGGGCAGCTGCAGATGCTGATATTGGGTGAGGATTTTGCCAGAGAAGGGGTGACCAAAGTGCTGGATCATATTTCGAGAGATCATGAATACCGAAGCGATTTTTATGTCATCGTGGCTCGAGAAACGGAAGCACGGGATGTCTTGAGAATTTCCACGCCATTGGAGAAAACTCCCGCGACAAAACTAAAAAACTCACTCGAAGTATCCGCAAAAGCATGGGGAGGGACTACAGCCGTAGAGTTTCGCGATTTTACTTCCAACCTGATCAGTAAGAGCAGAGAAGCGGTTCTGACCGGGCTACGGCTCGAGGGCTCCTTCGAAAAAGGAAACAACCTGAGCAATACAACAAAGGTCTTTCCAAGCGCTCGCCTTGTGTTTGCAGGGCTTGCTGTCTTTAAGAAAGATAAGTTAATTGGCTGGTTAAACGAAAAAGAAAGCTTCGGCTACAATTTCACTCAGGGAAAAATTACCAGCACATCTTTGCTTCAACCATGTCCGGATAGTGACCGTAAGTTGACGGTTGAGCTGGTGCGCACGAAGTCCAAGATGAAAGCCTTTATCAAGGACGGGAAACCGTTGGTCCAAATTGACGTCAAAGCTGACGGAATCGTAACGGACGCTCAGTGTCCGCTGGATTTTACGAAACCGGAAACGATCACGCAAGTAGAGAACAATTCCAACGCCCAAATAAAAAGTTATATTTCATCGGCCGTTCAGAAGATGCAGAGCAGCCGGTACAATTCCGACATTTTTGGATTTGGCGCACTATTCGAGCGTAAATACCCGAAGTATTGGAAAAAAGCAAAAAGCGAATGGGATAGCGTGTTTCCCACCATACAGATTAAGATTCAACCGAAGGTCAATGTGAAACAAATGTTCAAGACAACCAAATCATTCAGCGAACGGATGAAGGAGTAGCGGTCATGTTTGGTATAACAGCTGTCATAGCAGTCAGTGCTGTTATTGTCGCCTATGAATGGCCCGGATTGAGAAAGCAAGGTTCTGCACGGGCGATAGTCGCCTTTTTCACTATGCTGTTTATCGGGTTAGGGATAATGATTTGCATTTTTGCGGGAATCGAAGTTCCGAGCCCGGCAGAACCGCTTAGAATCCTATTCGAACCCATGGGTAAGGCAATACGAGGAGAGTGAGGTATCGTAAATGGGGGAAGCGAAGATTAAAGCCACTCAGTTCAAAAAAATGGTTTTCTTGTTTACGATTGGAACCTCCATTATCCTTGTTCCGAGCGCGCTGGCTTCCGATGCAAAAAACGATGCATGGACACCGGTTCTGCTCGGGACTATGGCGGCACTGCTTCTAATCGGCCTTTATCTTGCGTTGGCTCGTCTGGTTCCGGGAAAAACGATCGTGGAGATATGCATGGTTTTATTCGGGAAATGGATAGGCATGTTTTTTTCCCTTTCCCTGTTTCTGTATTCCTTTCTCTTAACTACGCTCGTCCTGCGGAATCTTGGCGACTTTCTAACAGCATCCATGTTTCCGGAAACGCCTATTACGGCGATCCATTTGGTGTATCTGCTGATCGTTGCTATAGGTATCCGATATGGCCTATCTAATCTAGCAAGGACAATGGATATTTTTTATCCCTTTATTATCATATTGTTTATTATATTCGTCATTTTGCTCATGCCGGAGATTAAATTCAATCAAATACAACCTGTATTAAGCAACGGAATTTCGCCGATTCTCAATGCGACTTATTCCTACGTAAGCTTTCCCTGTCTCGAATACGTATTATTTCTTATGATTTTGCCTCATGTCGAGGATCCAAGGGAAGGCGGTAAAGCATTCGTCAAAGGAATGCTTCTTGGAGGGCTTGTATTGCTTGCCATTACAACACTATGTCTGCTCGTAATGGGTTCGGAGATGACGGCAAATAATTTGTATGCCAGCTTCGAGTTGGCTAAAATCATTAAAATCGGAGAGTTCCTGCAAAGGGTTGAAGTGATCATAGCGGTTATTTGGTTCGTCACCATTTATTGCAAGCTGATCGTTTGTTTTTATATGACGATTCAAACCTTCTCTCAAAGCTTCAAGCTGGGGGAATACCATCCGCTTATATTCCCGATTGGCATGCTCATTCTTGCGGCGTCCATCATCATTGCTCCAGATATGGGATACTTCATTTCATTTGACAGATACGTCTGGACGATTTGTGCGTTCATCTTCGGATTCGTATTGCCGCTGCTGTTTTTATTGACAGCAATGGTTAGGCATAGTTGGATAAAGTCAAAATCAGGCAGCCGATCGACATGATCGGCTGCCTGATTTTGACGTGCGGGAGGATAAGCCGGACCTTTAATTTTCTATAGTTTGCAAACTTAAATAACATGATATTTCGCGAATAGACAATAATAGGTAAAGCTAAAGCCGATCTTTAGGATTCGTTATCAATGTTAAGTATTCGTTATATCGCCTAAACCCGCGATCCAGTAATGTTAAAGATGCTTAATAAAATTTTTCGACGCAAATCGACGTTGCTTCTTGAGGCAAGGCCGATTCCGCTTGAAGGAGAGTAGAGTAAGGCATGAAAAAGCTGCAGCTCTTACAGACCGGATGGGCCGGATTATTGGTCGTTGCAGCATTAACCGGATGCAGTAACAGTCCGGGGAAACAGCCGGGTAACGCAGACCGTGAAGCAAAGCCCGGGGAGGGATTGGAAGGCAAAACGATTACGTTCGTGACCGGATCCCACCCATGGGTTGACGTCATTAAGCCGTTAATTCCCCAGTTCGAGAAGGAAACCGGCATTAACGTGCGGATCCAGGGCTATTTCGAAGATCAGCTGACACAGAAGCTGACGGTACAATTCACGGCGCGCTCGGAGACGCCGGATGTGTTCATGTACCGGCCGCTGCAGGAAGGAAAGCTGTTCTTCCAGAGCGGCTGGCTTGAACCGCTTGATGCTTATGCCAATCAGGATGCGGAATATGATTTGGGCGATTTCTCGCCGCAATCCATCCGTTCTTCAACGGTAGACGGCAAACTGGCCGGCATTCCGATTGTGACGGAGCAACAAATATTGTATTACCGCAAGGATTTGCTGAAGGAAGCGGGAATTAAGGTTCCCGCTACCATCGATGAGCTTGAAGCGGCGGCAGAGAGGCTGAATCATCCGGAGCAAGGTATTTACGGCTTTGTGGCCAGAGGACAGCGGAGTCCGCTAGTGACGCAGGTCTCGTCGTTTCTATACTCCGAAGGCGGCGACTTTATCAAGAACGGCAAAGCAGCCATTAATTCTCCGGAGGCGATAAAAGCCTTCAAGACCTATGGCGGACTGCTCCGAAATTACGGGCCGCCTAATGCGATCAACATGTCATGGCCTCAGGCAAGCGCCTTTTTTGCGCAAGGGAAAGCCGCGCTTTATACCGATGCCAATTCGATCTACCGCGCGCTTGATACGGAAGAGTCAAAGGTTCGGGAAAATGTCGGCTTTGCGCCGTTTCCTTCGGGGACAAGAGGTTCCATGCCGTACAACATTACGTCCTGGGGGCTTGCCATCAACCCGAAATCGCCGAATAAAGAGGCGGCATGGGCGTTTATTGAATGGGCAAGCGGAAAGTCCGTCATGCTGCTTACCCAGCAAGCGGGTAATCCGGGACCAAGATCGTCGGTATGGAGGGATCCGAGGGGCACGATTGGCTTCCCGGAACAACTGGCAGCCGTATTCCAGCAAACGGTTAACGGAGGCGTTGATCACGATCGTCCTCAGACCGTTGACGTAGCGGCGGCGCGGGAGCAGGTAGGCAAAATCGTACAGATGGTCATCACGGGAGAGACGGACATCCGGCAATCGGCCGATCAGGCCAATGCCGCTCTGCAGGCTCTCCTGGATGAGGAGGCGGAATAACCGGAATGCCGCACCGACTGTCGATGTTCAACAAGATTGCCTTTACCATCATCCTGCTGCTTGTGCCCGTTGTGCTGCTATACGGCTATTCGAACCGGATTGCGACCGGCGTTGTGGAAGAGCAAATGCGCTCGTCCAGCTTGAGCAAGCTTGTCTTCTTTATGGATCAAATGGATGGAACGATGGAAAATCTGTCGATGTTTCCGGTCATCTTAAGCGACGATCCGCATATTCGCGATTTTCTGTCCCCGGCTTCAGGCGAGCCGGAAAGCGGCTTGCTGAAGGAGCAGGCCAGAGTAACGGAAAAGCTGGGACTGCAAAGCGTATCCAGCTCATGGTCCAACGAATCAACCTTTGCTTTTCCACGGAAAAATCTCGTCCTCTCTTCCAATATTTACTTAAACGGCAGCGAAGTCGAGTCGCCAGGCAGGAAGATCATGAACGATTGGACGTATGAGCGGGACAACTCGCGCGGTTATCCGATCGACACGTTTGTCCGCGAGACAGGAGTTCCGGCTGCCGCAGTCAAGGTTGGGGAGGCGGAGGCCGTTATCCAGGTCCGTTTTCCCATCCAGAATATTAGCGACATGCTTGATGTGTACAAGAAGGAAAACCGGGGCGACCCGTTCTTGTTCCGCTCTAATGAGCAGCCTGTCCGCAATAGCACGTATGAGGAGACGGCCTCCGCCAAGGTCATTCGGGAGCTTGGTCACGGGAGCCTTGGGCAAAGCGGCCAACGGCTCTTGAAGATGGATGGACAAACGTATTTGGTCAGTTATTCGAAATCGCGCCAGTTAGGCTGGTATTTGGTTGATTACGTACCGGTCGAACGGATTGTAGCCCCCATCATTCAGGCTAGGAACTGGTTCTACGGCTCTATCGCTTTTCTGATACTGCTCGGGCTGCTGGCTTCCGTTCTGCTCTACCGCAATGTCCAGATCCCGCTGTCCAAGATGATCGCCGGCGTCAAACGGATGAAGGGCGGCGATTTGTCCTGGCGGATCGGCTATAAGGCTAACAATGAATTTGACGAGCTGATTCGGCATTACAACGAAATGGCCGGCCAGATTCAGCGGTTGATCGAAGATATTTACAGCGAAAGGTTAAGATCCAGGGAAGCGACGCTGAAGCAGCTGCAATCACAAATTAATCCGCATTTCCTGTATAATTCGCTGTTCTTTATAATCAACTCCGCCATGATGGAAGACCGGGATTCGGTTATATCCATGTCGGAAAATCTGGCTGAGTTTTATCGGTACACGACCAAGGTGGACAATCAGCTGTCGACCTTGGGAGAGGAGCTTGAATTCGTCCGGCATTACCTGAACATCCATACATTGAGGATGGGAAGGCTGGCCTTCGAGATCGAGGTGCCGGATGCCATGCTGGAGGAGCCGCTTCCGCGTCTTACCTTGCAGCCGATTGTCGAGAATGCGATTGTGCACGGGATTGAAGGGCGTATTGGCGGAGGATGCATCGTCATTACCGGAAGGCAGGAAGGAGATTATAACCTTCTGGAGATTGCCGATAACGGAGCGGGATTAAGCAGTGAGGAAAAGCTTCGGCTGGAAGAGCTGTTAGCCGAGAAGGAAATGGGCGACGAGATCGGATGCGGTACCTGGAACGTGCATCAGCGGCTGCAAGGCCGGTTCGGTAAAGGCTCGGGGCTTCGTTTCCGGCATGCAGCGGATGGAGAAGGCCTTGTCGTTACCATTGCGTGGCTGAAGAGTGAGGCAACTGCCAAAGCGTTGGACGAAAATCGGTTGGAAGGGGAAGCGGTATGGCCCAGCTCTTGATTGTGGATGATGAAGCGCATGTCGTGGACCGTCTGGCCACAACGGTCGATTGGGAATCCGTCGGCATCGATCAGGTGTACAAGGCGTATTCCGGCCAGGAAGCGCTGGAGCAGCTTCATCAATTCTCCATCGATATAGTTATTACGGATATCCGTATGCCGGGTATGTCGGGGCTTCAGCTTATTTCCGAGATTAAGCGGCAATGGCCGAAGACCAAAAGCATCCTGCTCTCGGGTTACTCCGAATTCACCTATGCGAAGCAGGCTATGCAGTTCCAGACCGAGGACTACCTGCTCAAGCCGGTTAAGACCGCGGATCTCCTGTCAACGGTGGAACGCGTGCTTCTCAAGCTGAAGCAGGAGTGGGAGGAGGTTATCTCCGCCCAGCGGATGACGTATACGCTGAAGGAGCATCTGCCGCTCTTAAGGGCAAACCTGCTGCAGGAGCTGCTGCAGGGAAAGCTGTGGAGCAGACAGACGCTTCTGGAAAAAATGTCGCGGTTAGAGCTTGGCGATCAGGATTGGCAGCTTTTTTCGCTGATGGCCGTTCGGCTGGATGACCGCTTCGCGGAGCTTGCCGGCGCGGATATGTCATGGAAGGAATACGCGGTCGCCAATATGGCGGAAGAGCTGTTCGGCGGTCGATACTCGCTGTGGCATGCGAAGGACGCTCATGATTATCTAATCTTCCTGCTGACTCCTAAGGACACAGCGGAAGGAGATGATCCGGGCTGGCTGGAGCGCACGGCATCGGTGCTGCAATCCGCCGTAGGCGTCTACCTGAAAGGAAAGGTATCCATGATGGTAAGCGGCGCGGGCGCTTTTCCGGAAGACGTTCCCGGCTTCTATAACCGGTCGGTCACGGCATTCCGTAACCGGATCGGGCAAGAGCCGGAGCAGTTCATGCGTTTGGAAGAGAAGGAAAGCGAGCCGGCAGCGATACGGTCGCTGGACTACCTGTACGAGCCGCCGGCATTGATTCATTTGCTCGAAGCCGCAAGATGGGAAGCGGTGGAAGAGAGGTATAAGCGGATCTTCACGGGTGTGGAGAGCGGGATAGCCGTGTCCGAAGAGCATTTGCTTGAAATTTATTTCACGATGGCTTCGGCCTATGCCTATATCGCTCATAAGAACGGACGTCTTCTGAACGAAACTCTTGGTACCGATTACAACAAGATGACGACCGGCATGCCGTTCCGGACCGTACAGCATCTTAAGGAATGGGCCTTTCGCACGCTGAAAGCGCTGCAGGAGGATATGGCCAAGGAAACCAAGGATAACCGCCATTCCTTGATTGAAAGAATTCGAAGCTTTATCGATGACAACGTAACCGGCGATATTTCGCTTCAATCGGTGGCCGATTGCGTGAAGCTGCATCCGGTCTATGTATCCAAGGTGTACAAGCTGGAAACAGGCGAAAACTTAAGTGATTACATCCAACGCGCGAAGATGGAGGAAGCGCAGTCCATGCTGCTTCGCAGCGACGAGAAGGTCTACGTCATTGCCGCCAAGCTTGGCTATCAGCGGCCGCATTCCTTCATCAGCGCCTTTAAGAAAGCATTCGGCATGACGCCGCAGGAATACCGCGACGGACAGCCGCAATAAAATATTCTTTTTAGGAGGAATTACACCATGTTGCTATTTATCGTACTTGCGGCCATTGTTGTGCTGCTTTTGCTCATAACCGTTGCCAAGCTGAACCCGTTTGTCGCGCTTATTATCACGGCGATCGTGACGGGGCTTGCGGCTGGAATGCCCCTCGTGGCTACCGGGGATCAGACCGGCATTATCGATTCCATTAAGACAGGGATGGGGAATACGCTAGGCTTCCTGGCGATTGTGCTGGCACTTGGCACGATGCTCGGAAAAATGATGGCCGAATCCGGTGGCGCCGAGCGGATCGCACGGACCTTGATCAGATTGTTTGGAGAGAAGAGAGTCCATTGGGCGATGATGTTTGTTGCGTTTATCGTAGGCATTCCGGTCTTTTTCCAGGTCGGCTTCGTCTTGCTTGTACCGCTTATTTTCACCATTGCGAAGCAAACCGGTCTTTCGCTTGTCAAAATCGGCGTACCGCTGGTAGCGGGCTTATCCGTCGTACACGGTCTGGTTCCGCCTCATCCCGCTGCTATGGCGGCAGTTGGCATCTTTAATGCCGATATCGGAAAGACGATTTTGTATTCGATCATCGTTGGTCTTCCGACTGCAATCGTTGCCGGACCGCTGTATGGCAGCTGGATTGGCAAACGGATTCATAAGGAAGTACCGAAGGAAATGGGAGAGCAGCTTGCGGAAACGGACGAGAACCGTGAACTGCCCGGCTTTGCCAACACGCTCATCACGATTCTGATTCCGGTATTCCTGATGCTGATCGCTACGTTCGCGGACGTATTCGTGGAAAGCGGCTCGCTTGCCAAGGATGATACCCTGTTCCTTGCCGCCAAATTTGTTGGCGACCCGGTTGTGGCGCTTCTGATCGCAACGGTGTACTCGTTCTTCAGCTTAGGCTTTGCCCGCGGTATCAGCCGCGAGAAAATCTTGAAGTTCACAAACGACTGCCTTGCGCCTACGGCAACGATTCTGCTGGTTATTGGCGCGGGCGGCGCGTTTAACCGCGTCCTGCTGGATTCCGGCATCGGCGATTACATCGCTGATCTAGCCACCTCCTCGCATGTTTCGCCTATTCTATTGGGGTGGGGCATTGCGGCGATGATCCGGATCGCAACCGGCTCCGCGACCGTCTCGATGATGACGGCTGCGGGTATCGTGGCTCCAATCGCGGCGGCAATGCCGGGAACCAACGTGGAACTGCTTGTACTGGCGACAGGCGCAGGCTCGCTTATTTTGTCCCACGTGAACGACTCCGGCTTCTGGCTGATCAAAGAATATTTCGGCATGACGGTGAAGGAGACGCTCCTGACCTGGACGGCGCTGGAAACGATTATTTCCGTTGTTGCGCTTGTGCTCATTATGGCGCTGAATACGATCGTATAAAGGTTAGAGGTATGGTTCGTTTGGAAAGAGAGAAAGGAGAGTGAGCAGTCATGGCTTCCTCTTACGTAATCGGAACGGATATCGGAACAACAAGCACGAAATCCGTCTTGTTTGACAAGGCTGGACATGTTATCGCGACGCATACGATCGAATACCCGCTGTACTCGCCGAAGCCTGACGTAGCGGAGCAGGATCCGGATGAGATTTTCCGCGCGGTGGTTGGCACGATCAAGCAGGTTGTTTCCAAAGGCGGGGTTGGCGAGAAAGGCGTATTGTGCGTATCGTTCAGCTCCGCGATGCATAGCGTTATAGCGGTTGACGGCGAAGGCCGCCCGCTGACGCGCTGCATCACTTGGGCGGACAATCGCAGCGCGATGTGGACGGAACGGATTAAGAACGAGATGAATGGGCATCAGATTTATTTGCGTACGGGTACGCCACTGCATCCGATGTCTCCGTTGTCCAAGCTGGTATGGCTCCGGAACACGCAGCAGGACCTGTTCGCCCGCACGCGCAAGTTTATTTCCATCAAGGAATATGTGTTCCATCAGCTGTTCAGCCGGTACGTGATTGACTATTCGATTGCGTCGGCGACCGGGCTGTTTAATTTATCCCAGTTGGACTGGGATGCCGAAGCTTTGCGGGTGGCTGGCGTTACGCCGGAGCGGTTATCCGAGCCCGTGCCTACGACCTATGCGGTGGAAGGCCTAAAGGCGGAATGGGCTGCAGAGATGGGGCTGCCGGCTTCAACGCCATTCATCGTGGGGGCAAGCGACGGCGTATTGTCCAACCTTGGCGTGAATGCGATAGAACCGGGTACCGTTGCCGTAACGATCGGGACAAGCGGAGCAATCCGGGCTGTGACGGACCGGCCGGTGACCGATCCGAAGGGGCGGATCTTCTGTTACGCGTTGGCCGAAGATATGTGGGTGATCGGCGGTCCGGTCAACAACGGCGGAATGATATTCCGCTGGCTGAGAGATCAGCTTTGCGCCGCGGAGACCGAAACCGCTAAACGGCTTGGCAAGGATCCGTACGATATTCTGACGGAAATTGCCGCACGCGTGCCGGCGGGAGCGGACGGATTGTTATTCCATCCTTATCTCGCGGGCGAAAGGGCTCCGCTGTGGGATGCCCATGCAAGAGGCTCGTTCTTTGGTCTTGGCCTGCAGCATAAGAAGGAGCATATGATCCGCGCGGTGCTGGAAGGCGTGATTTTTAACCTCTTTACCGTGTATATGGCACTGGAGGAGCTGATTGGCCACCCGACGAAAATCCAGGCAACCGGCGGCTTTGCCCGCTCGGAGCTGTGGCGTCAGATGATGTCCGATATCTTCGAGCAGGAGGTCCATGTGCCGGAAAGCTTCGAAAGCTCATGCCTTGGCGCCGCGATTCTCGGCCTGTACAGTATCGGCGAAGTCGATTCCCTTCATGTCGTGTCGGGCATGATGGGAACCTCCCACAAGCATTTGCCCGAACAAGCCAACGTGGAGCGTTATAAGGAGCTGAGCCGGATCTACGTCCGGATTTCCAGATTGCTTACGTCCGAATACAAGGAAATTGCCGCTTATCAGAAAAAGTGGACTTAGAAAACGGGAGAGCCTGCGCGAGCGGGCTCTTTTATTTGTAATCACAATAGATTTTTAGTGTTTTAAACTATAATTTATCTAAATTTAATGTTGTACTTTAAACTAAAATTAAGTATGATAAGGTTGAAGCTCGAAGCATACATGTTTGTTCTTCGCCTGGGCGGAGGATAGGGCTGCTTCAAATAACGGGGGGGTGATGACCGAGATAAATGTAAGCGCTTCATTGAACAGGAGGATATGCGTATTGCTTGGGAGCTTTACTGCTTGGAATGTGCTTATAAGCGAATATTCCTGGGCGATCAGCCCGAAAGAGAGGTAAGGTTATAATGAAGAGAGGCAGCAGAAAATGGCCCCTTGTTTTGTCCGTATTGTTATTGTTTACGGGTATACTACCCGCAAATCTTGCGTTTGCCGATGATCGTTCATCGGCCGTTTATCAGGCTTCAATTGGGTATTCCGGTCAACAGGGAAATCAGAATTGGCGCTATCAGTACCGGGCATTTGATTCGGATGATTTTATAGATCTACCTGTTTACTCGAGCAATATTTGGTGGAAATCGGGCTTCAACTGGGATTGGGGAAAGGTTGCGGGCAATGAAATCACGCCGGGCTCGCTGGCGGATACGTCCCGCACCTTTGTTGCTCCGGATTCCGGAACCCTGGTCATTCAGGCTGCCCAGCCCATTACGATAAACCCGGGCACCTACGGCGGTGCTAGGCTGAAAATCATGCTGAACGACACGCAGATCTGGCCGCAAGCCGGTGATTGGGAAGCGATCAACGCGAATCAGACGATCAGCTTTAATGATCTGACGGCAACCGTGGCGAGAGGGGACCGTCTCTATTTTATCGCGAACAGCGGGGCAGATCATTCGAATGGGCAGGATGATATTAAATGGGACCCAATCATAACGTATTCCTCTGTCACCGATTCCGTCTCGCCAACCCAGGTTACGCTGGATCAGCATGAATTGACGTTAAACGTGGATGATGTGACAACGCTTAAGGCGGAGATCGCTCCTGCCGACGTGTCCAATCCAAGGTTGATCTGGTCATCCAGCGACCCGAATG
Organism: Paenibacillus sp. BK720; assembly: GCF_011761545.1. Lineage (NCBI taxonomy): Bacteria > Bacillati > Bacillota > Bacilli > Caryophanales > Paenibacillaceae > Paenibacillus > Paenibacillus sp. BK720. Next base: position 813,871 of record NZ_JAASRQ010000002.1, read on the forward strand.
TAGCTACTGTGAAAGACGGTGTCGTGACGGCCGTGTCAAGCGGCAAGGCCGTAATAACCGTGACGACGCAAGACGGCGGATTAACGGATAGCTGCTCGATTACTGCGATCGGATATCCGCTTTACAAGGCATCGGCCGGCTTCTCGGGCCAACAGGGCGCAGATAACTGGCGTTACCAATACCGTCTTTTCGGTTCTTCCGAATTTGAAGATCTACCCGTATTCAGCGGGGGAGGCTGGTGGAAAACAAGCAACAACTGGGATTACGGCAAATTATCGGGCAATCTTGTGACGCCGGGCACGCAGTCCGATACGGCGCGCACCTTTATCGCGCCTGCGACAGGAACCTTGACGATTAAAGCCGCTCAGCCGATTACCATTCATCCGGATACATACGGCGGCGCAAGATTAAAGGTTATGAAGAACGATAGCCAGATTTGGCCGGAGAGCGGAGAATGGGCATCCATTGGCAGCAAGGAAACAATCAACTTCCCGGATGTATCGACGCAAGTTTTGAAGGGAGACCGTATTTATTTCATAGCCAACAGCGGTGCGGATCACGCGAACGGATTTGACGATATTACATGGGACCCAACGCTGAAATACACCGATGTGACAGATACTATCTCCCCTTCGCAAGTCACATTGGACCAGCATGAGCTTACGCCTGGAATCGGCGAATCGATTGAGCTTCACGCCGCCATTTCCCCGGCAAATGCCACGAACACCAATTTGTATTGGAAATCCAGCAATCCGGAAGTTGCAGCTGTCAAGAACGGAATTGTTACGGTGGTCGGCCCAGGTACAGCAACCATAACCGTAACGACAGCCGATGGAGGTTTTATGGATCAAGCCCAAGTCGACGTAGACGGAAATGGCGCCACAACGAGAGTCGAGCTCATTTTTATGCTCGCTCAAGCCTTAAAGCTGTCAGGCTCGCCGTATCAGGGCATTTTCAACGACGTGGCGCAAGGCAATGCTTCCGCCGATTTACTGCAAGGCGCCTACGATAACGGTATCATAGATGAGCATTTGCTTAATAACGGCAGCATCCATCCGCTAGCGCCGTTAACAAGAGAAGAAGCAGCATCGATTCTTATTAACGGATATAACCACACCATGGAACAGAATGCCGTTCTTGGCGATATCGGCAATTTGGAGGATAAAGACGCAATCAGCGAGTGGGCCATCAAATACGTGCAGGCGGACAGCAAGCTTGGCATTGTTCAACCGAACGACCCGTATCCGGCCCAGTTTGAGCCGCAGGCAACCTTTACCCGATTCCAGGCCATCGAGATGATTCAAAGATTGCTGCTGTCGATGGACATGCAAGAAATGATCAATAAAGCGATCGCCGAGCATAAAAACAAAGTCGTGATTCCGCCCAATACGTACCGGATCGGTCTTAAAAGCGGCAGCGTGCTTATTCCGATCAGCGGTGCCCACGATCTGGAAATTGTCGCTGACGGCGTAACGGTAATCGGTACGACGTTAACCAGAGCGCTTTCCATTTCAAACAGCTCCAATGTTACGGTCAAAGGGATGACGATTAACTATGATCCGCTTCCTTTTACTCAAGGTCATGTGAAGGCGATAGCCCCCGATCTGTCCTACCTGGATATCGAACTGGACGCAGGCTACCCTCGCAAGCTTTATTCAAGGCTGACCGTGTATGATCCGGCGACCAAATTCCAGAAGCACCGCATTAATCATTTATGGGGAACAAAAGCTTCCTGGAATCCGGACGGTACAATGCGAATTTCGTTACAGGGCGTTGGCTCCAACGTGGATGTAGGCGATCCGGTGACAATGGCCGGCGGCCCCGAAGGAAACGGCATTCCGCATGGCATTACGGTTGGGGGAAGCAGCGGTATTGTGTTTAAGGATGTAACGCTGAATACGGCGCCGGGCTTTGGCTACCTAGAGGCAGGCAGCGAAGGCGGGACGGTGCTTGACGGCTTCAAGCTTATTCCCGGTCCTGCTCCGAAAGGCGCAACAGAGAAGCCATTGCTTACGGCAGTGTGGGATGGCATCCAATTCAAAACGGCTAAAAAAGGTCCAATCGTTGAAAACTCCGTCATTCACAATGCCGGGGACGACTCCTTTAGCATTCAGTCGGGCGACATAGGCGTCGTGAAGGTGGCCGATGATGAGATTACGATTGTGCTCCGCGACGGAAGCCAGGAGCTTGAGGTCGGAGACAGGCTGAAGCGGTTTAATTCTTCGCCGGAAGCAATCGTAACAGCTGTGCAGAAAGTGACGAAGGCTGACGCCGGCATTGACCCTGCTTTACTGCAGAAAATCAATAGTGCCGCCGATTGGACGCCATGGAGATTTACGGAAGAGACGTATTACAAGATCAAACTGGATCGTCCGTCTCCATTCCGGGTAGAGGACTTTATCTTTTCTCCCGACCGGATGGGCAACGGATTCATATTCCGGAATAACGAAGTCTACAGCCCTGGACGCGGAATGCTGCTGAAAGCCGGCGATGGCCTTATCGAGAACAATACGTTCCGCGGAGGCGACAAGGCGATTATGGTATCTCCGGAGGATGTAACGGATTCGCATGCAGGCGCTGCGCAAAATCTGATTATCCGCAATAACAAAATTATCGGCACAGGGTACCATCATTTTATGCCATGGTCCGATCAAGCAGGCGCAATCGGCTTCGCGGCTGGGAATATTACCAGCATGAAAGCCTTTGACAACATTCTGATCGAGAACAACACGTTTGACTCCGTAAATGGCTTGAATCTCAATCTCAGCAGCGTCTCGAACGCGATCGTTAAGGACAACAAGTTCCTGAATACTCACCTCGAGGATCCGGGCAACAATGGCGCGGACAAAGGGATTGATCCTACGTCGGTTATTTTTGTCCGCAATTCGGAGCATGTGACCTTTACCGACAATGTGATTGACCGGATGGGGCCTTATTCGACATTGCCAGTGAATATACAGCAGCCGTCAAGCGATATCGTTGGGGCGGATACGGGGGTTACGGTACTTGATCCTTCGCCGCTTAATAAGCTCAGCGAGTTAATCATGACAGCAAGTAAAACATCGCTGCGGCCGGGCGATACGGCCACTACGAAATTAGAAGCCAAATTAAGCAGCAATGTGCCAGCATCGTTGATTGGCGCCTCCGTCACGTATAATTCCAACAAGGCTTCGGTAGCAACCGTTGATTCAAAAGGCGTCATTACCGCGGTTGCCGATGGTAAGGCAGTGATAAAAGTTACGGTAAATCTGAACGGGACGGTAAAATCGAGCGAGCTCACGATCCGAGTAGCTAAGCCTAAATATACAGGCGTTCCCGGTACGCCTGTTCTGTCCAGCGATAACGGATATAGCGGACTGAAGGACGGGAACTATACCGTTTCGATGAATATGTGGTGGGGAAACAACGGCGACGTATTGAAGCTGTACGAGAATGGCGTCCTGATTTCCACCCAGACGTTGACGGAAAACTCCCCGTCCGCTCAAGTCGCGAATGTTAAAGTGAATGGCAAAGCGAACGGAACCTACACGTATACGGCCGAGCTAATCAATACCTTCGGATCAACCGTCAGCCAGCCGCTTGTTGTAGATGTAACGGATGCTGCGCCAGGCAAACCGGTGCTTTCCCATGATAATTGGGATGGAGACGGCAATTTCACGTTAACGTTTAACATGTGGTGGGGCACCAATGCAACGGAATACAAGCTGTACGAAAACGATAAGCTGATTGAGTCGAAGCCCTTAACCGCGGCTACCCCAAACGCGCAAAGCGCCTCTATCAAGCTCTCTGGTAAATCGATTGGCGAATATGATTACAGGATCGAGCTAATCAATGCGGGAGGAGTTACTTCAAGCGATAAATTGCTGGTTCGCGTAACCAAGTAAAAAGAAAATTACGACGCAGCATCACTTCATCGTGGTGCTGCTTTTTTGCTTGCCATCCGCGTGTTGACGTTCCCTTATGGGCATTGCTGGCGGGAGTTGTGCTATTATAAGTTAGGCAGAAGTTTGGGAACAGAAAAGGTGGCATGCAAGATGAAGTATGATTTTGACGAAGTGGTTAACCGGAAAAATACGAACAGCTTCAAGTGGGATTCGGCAAAGGATAAAGAAGATATCGTACCGATGTGGGTTGCGGATATGGACTTCAAGGCTGCCGATCCAATCCTTCGGGCATTGGAGAGCAAGCTGCGGCATGGGGTATTTGGTTATGCCCATTTACCTGAGGCTTATTACGGGGCGGAGATCCATTGGTGGCAGAAGAGGCATGACTGCTTGATCGAAAAAGATTGGATCGCTTTTACTCCCGGCGTTATTCCGGCTTTGGCAGCTATTATTCAAGCTTTTTCGAGTCCGGGAGATAAGGTGCTTATTCAAGCCCCGGTGTATAACAGCTTTTACGGCATTATAAAAAGCAACGGCCGCGAGATCGTTGAGAATAACTTGATTAATACGGGCGAGTCGTATGAAATCGACTTTGAGGATTTCGAGAAGAAGGCATCGGACGAGTCCGTTAAGCTGTTTATTTTGTGCAATCCCCATAACCCGGTAGGAAGAGTGTGGAGCAGGGAGGAGCTGGAGCGTCTAAGCGCCATTTGCCGAAAGCATCGGGTCCTTGTTGTGGCCGATGAAATTCACAGGGATCTCGTGTTTGAAGGTCGGCCTTACGTGCCGTATGCTTCGCTTGACGCGAACAACTCCATCACCTGCACCTCTCCGAGCAAAACCTTTAACATTGCCGGATTAAAAATGGCGAACATCATTACGGCTAACATGGATTACAAGGAAAAAGTGAAGCAGGTTATGCTCGCTAGCGGCATTCACGATCCGAACGTATTCGGGATTGAAGCGTTTATCGCTGCTTATACCGAAGGGGAAGAGTGGCTGGATCAGCTCTTGGTCTATCTGAAAGAGAATCGCGATTATTTCCTCTCGTTTGTCCGGGAACGGCTTCCGAATCTCAAGGTTATTGCACCGCAGTCGACGTATTTGATGTGGCTGGATTGCAGAGCTCTAGGGATCGGATCCGAGGAGCTAAGCCGCAAATTATTTGACGAAGCAGGCCTTCGGATTAACGAGGGATCTACTTACGGAAATGCCGGAGACGGGTTTATTCGCATTAATATCGGCTGTTCGCGCGCGATTTTGACAGAAGGCCTGAACAGACTCGAACATGTAATCAAGACAATTAAATAATTTGTCGGGCAGTGTCATTTGCCGGTTCCAATTTCAATTTTGGAGCCGGCTTTTTGTATTGGCTATCCTGGAAAATCACTCCAAAATTACGACGGATTATTGTTGAATAATTACTCTGAATTGTCTGATTTCTATAATTGACCATTCCTTAACAATCCTTTTATAATGACGCTGTAACCTACATTAACGATAATGTTAACGAAAATGGAGGTGTGAACAAGCAAAATCAGAGTGCAAACATCATGACTTGCAGCATTGGTTGAAAGAAAGAGAGTGGGGATCTTTAACCAATTCCAGGGAGGTAAGTCAATGAGAAAAACAGTAGGAATGGCATCGGTAACTTTGTTAGCGCTTTCGGTCATGATGGCCGGCTGCGGCAGCAGCAACGGGAATAACGGCAATAGCGGTACGACCGGTAACTCGGAAGTAAAAGAGACCTCCGGCAATACCGCATCAACGTCAAATACTCCGGCCGGTAACGCGGGCGGGGAAGAGCCGGCGAAGCATGATCCGGTGACGCTTAAGTATACGTTCTGGGGAAGCCCAAACGAGAAGAAGGTTCAGGAAGCGGCGATCAAATCCTTTACGGAGAAATATCCGTGGATTAAGGTTAATACTCTCCATATACCGGAGTCCTATACGACCAAGCTGACAACGATGGCCTCTTCGAATCAGATGCCCGACATTGGACTTCTGAATGGCGATGTCGCGCTGGAATGGGCCTCGCAGGGCCGAATCTACAACATTATGGATTTCCTTGCGAATGATCCGGATGTCAGCGTAAACGATATTTTGCCTAACACGATGTATTACTGGGAGGAAGGAAAGCTGGCAGGAGTAAACGGAGCGCTGGAAGCTTTCGCTTTGTTCTACAATAAGGAAGCCTTTACGGATGCCGGTTTGCCGCTCCCGCCGACTAAAGCCGATGAAGCGTATACGTGGGAGCAATTTGTGGAAACGGCGCAAAAGCTGACGCTGGACCAAAAAGGCCGGAATGCGCTTGATCCGGATTTCGATCCGAAGTCGATCAAGCAATTCGGGGTAACGATGCCTCTCTGGGCGTACATGAACGGAGTAACGTCAAACGGGGGACAGTTCGTGAACGAGGAGGGTACCGAGTTCAAGCTGGCTGATCCGGAAGCGGCCGAAGCGATTCAGCAATGGGCCGATCTGATTAACAAATACCATGTTGCCCCTTCGCCAACCCAGTCGAAGAACATTCCTTCCGGCGCCAATGCATTATCCTCCCGCAAGGTGGCCATGACGCTTGACGGCCAGTGGAGTCTGGTTGATCTTGGCGCAGCGAAAAAGCTGAACTTCGGAATTGGCGTCACCCCCGTCATGAAGAGCAAAGCTACGATGACCTTAGGAGAGCCGATCGTGATTTTCAAGGATACCAAACACCCGGAAGAAGCCTGGATGCTGTACAAGTGGATGATGAATCCGGAAAATACGCTGGAGCTGCAAACGAGCGGACTGTGGATGCCGGTTCTGAAGAAATGGTATGAGAATGCGGATTTGGTTGCGAAGTGGGCAGCCGGCAATCCGGCTCATCCGGATGGCTACCAGGATGCGGTGATGAGAAACGCCTTTGACAACGGCTTCCCGAATACTTCTTATTACGTGAAGAATTTGTCCAAAATCAACAGCATTATCGATCCGGCTCTCGAGCAGGTCTGGCTCGGCAAGACAACGGCGCAGGAAGCATTAACCAAGATCAAGCCCCAAGTGGAGAAAGAGCTGAAAGGGGTTTATACGGAGCGATGATCACCGGGAAGAAGCTTTGGAATAAAGAGGCCCGGGCCGGCATTCTGTTTGCGTCACCGGTTATTGCCGGTTTTCTGATCTTCGTCCTGGGGCCGATGATTGCCAGCTTTATATTCAGCTTGTCGGAATACAACGTCATCACTCCCTTGAAAATAATCGGCTTCTCCAACTATGCCGACTTGTTCGACGGTACGGATCCGCTATTTTACAAGTCGCTTGGCGTTACGGCCTATTATGTCATCCTGAGCGTGCCTTTGCAGATCTTGCTGGCTTTTATGGTGGCGCTGCTGCTGAATCATCCCATTAAAGGAAAAGCTTTCTTTCGCACCGTCTTTTACATGCCAACGATCGTTCCTGCCGTAGCTTCGTCGATGATCTGGCTGTGGCTCTTTGATCCGGACCTGGGACTGCTCAATCAGCTGCTCAAAGTATTCGGCATTCCCGGACTGCAGTGGATTTATTCCGAAAATCTTGCCGTACCGTCCCTGGTATTGATGAGCTTATGGACGATTGGCGGCACAATGGTTATTTTCCTGGCCGGGCTTCAAGGCATTCCGAAGCATCTGTACGAATCGGTGGAGGTTGACGGCGGCGGCCCGCTGCATAAACTGTTCTCGATTACAATCCCGCTTATGACGCCTACGATTTTCTTTAATCTGATCATGGGATTCATCGGAAGCTTTCAGGTATTCGGGCAGGCCTACATCATGACGCAAGGCGGACCTAACAATGCGACGCTATTCTACTCCTATTATCTGTACCGCGAAGCGTTCGAATTCTCCAGCATGGGCAGCGCTTCGGCAATCGCTTGGGTGATGTTCCTGATCATTCTGGCGTTGACGATGATGGTATTCAAAACATCCGCCCTATGGGTATACAGCGAAAGCGAGGGAAAACGATGATCAGAGGCCGATTGTTATCCCGATCACTCATCTATTTGCTGCTCGCTGCCGGAACCTGTCTCTGCCTGTTTCCTTTCTACTGGCTGCTGCGTAGTTCGTTTATGGATCAGTCGGATATATTTGTTATCCCCCCGATCTGGATTCCCCAAGACTGGTTGATCAGCAACTACCGGGAGGCGCTGACGATTCTGCCGTTTAACCGGTATTTTCTGAACACGTTGATCATAGTTGTGCTGGAGGTATCCGGGGTGGTGCTGTCGAGCTCGATCTGCGCTTATTCGTTTGCCAGACTGCGGTGGCCGGGGAGAAACCTCGTGTTTATGGTCATCCTGACCAGCATGATGCTTCCCGGAGCGGTGACGCTAATCCCTCAATACGTCGGATGGGCGAAGCTAGGGGCGACCAACACGTTTATCCCATTGACGCTTCCGGCATGGTTCGGCGGAGGAGCATTTAACGTATTCCTGCTCAGACAGTTTTTTATGACCATTCCGAAAGAACTGGATGAAGCGGCACTGGTTGACGGAGCGGGGTACTTCCGGATCTACAGCCGGATCATGCTGCCGCTGCTTGTACCTGCTCTTGTCGTAGTCGGATTGTTCTCTTTCCTGAACGGCTGGAACGACTTTATGGGACCGCTCATTTATTTGAGCGACGAGAAGCTGTATACCTTAGCGCTTGGGCTGCAAACCTTCAAAGGCATGTATAATGCGCAGTGGCATTTAATGATGGCGGCAACAACCGTCGTGCTTCTGCCAGCGATGCTGGTCTTTTTCCTCGGGCAGAAATACTTTGTGGAAGGCATCGTCATGACCGGATTAAAAGGTTAATAAGCTGTTCTCCTCTGGATAATTGACTCCAAAAATGGCAAGTGCTAATCTATTTAACAAACAAGAGAGTCTAGCAAACACATACTAGTAGCTGGGGGAGAAAGCATGGAAGGCAGGAAAGTGACACTGAAGGATCTGGCCGTAAAAGCCGGGCTTTCGGTCAACACCATCTCAAGAGCTCTGAAGGACAAAGAGGATATCGCGGCCTCCACCCGGCAGATGATCAAGGATTTAGCCAAGGAAATGGGTTACGTCGGCAACGCGCTTGCCGGTTCGCTCCGGTCGGGTCTGACCCGAACGATTGCGGTTATCGTCAGCGATGTCGCCAACCCGCACTTCGGCATTATGGTGAAGGAAATCGAGAAGTCGGCGCGCAAGCATCATTACACGATCTTTGTCATTAACACGGAAGATGATTACGAGATGGAAGAGAGGGCCATCTACACCGCCATCGGTAAAAATGTGGATGCGATCATCATCTGTCCTTCCCAGCGGGGAGCCGATAACATCCGGTTTCTGCAGAAGAACGGCGTGCCGTTCGTGCTGATCGGCCGAAGGTTCAAGGATGAGCCGGAATTCGATTACGTTATTTGCGATGACTGCAAGGGCGGATATCTCGCAACCAAGCATCTCATTGACAGCGGGCATAAAAGAGTGTTGTTCCTGAACGGTCCCATCCGGATTTCCAGTGCGCAGGAGCGGCTTGAAGGGTATAGGCGTGCACATGAGGAAGCGGGCTTGCCCGTGCTTGAGGAGCTGATTATTGAGGTTGGAGCTTCCGCTGGTGATACACGGCAGGTTATGAAGCAGCTTATCGAGCAGCAGACGGCATTTACCGGAATCTTTGCTTTCAATGATGTAATCGCCTGGGAAGCGGCATATGTATTAAGCAAATACAGCTTTAAAGTGCCGGAGGATTATTCGGTCATCGGCTTTGACAACATCCAGTCGCGGATTTTTATCCCGTTCCAGCTGTCCTCGGTCAGCAATTCCAAGGGTAAAATGTCCAAGCGGGCCGTTGATATTGTGTTGCACAAGATCAACCATCCGGATTCGAAGCAAAAGTTTAACGAGATTATTGATACCAAGTTGGTCTTAAGGGATAGCACCAGATAGGATGCGGCCCTTTTTACCTTATAACATGAACGATAATGTGAACGGTTAAGGAGATGGAAGAAGATGAATCAAGTCATCCAAGTGCCACAAACAATGAACATTCCGCTTTTTGTAGGGCAAGGGAAAATCGAATACGGCGAAAAGCCGGTACCCGCACCGGGCAAAGGACAACTGCTGCTGCAGGTAAAAGCGAACGCTCTATGCGGGTCGGACCGCAGCCAGTACTATGAAGGAAGCACGACCGTTCCCGGTCACGAAGCGGCGGGTATTGTCGTTGGTGCCGGTGATGGCGTTACAACGGCAATCGGGACGCCTGGGGTTGTGTTCTTGATGGACTTCTGCGGGGAATGCCGCAGCTGCAAGCTGGGCTTCACGAACCAATGTCTGAATAAGAGAGCGGATTACGGCTTTACTCATGATGGTGGTTATACGCCTTATATCGTTGTTAATGAGAACGTCTTCTTCCCGATTGATCCTTCTATTCCGCTGGCTGACTCAACGATGCTTCTCGATATTATGGGCACAGGCGGACACGCTATTAAGCGCGCAAAGCTGGTTCATCCGGATATTCGGTCCGTTCTTATTGCGGGAGCCGGTCCTATCGGTCTTGGCGTGCTTGCCATGGCGAAGCTGCTGCTTGGCGAAGAAACTCCGGTCTTTATTATGGATTACGTCGATTATCGTCTGGAGCTTGCGGAGAAGATGGGAGCTATTCCGGTGCAGCTGGCGATTCAATCGGTTCAGGAGGTCATCAAGGCTGCCGGTCTTGAAGGCGCGGATATTGCCATTGATACAAGCGGCAAAACCTCCGGCCGCCGTACGTCACTGGAAGCGCTTAACCAGCGCGGCGTGCTGGTCTGCGTCGGTCATGGGCAAGAGCTGAATGTCGGCGTATCGAATGATCTGATTGCCCCTGAACGCGCCGTGCTAGGAAGCGAGTATTTCCAATTTAACGAGCTGGCCGAGAATCATGCCCTTATTCTTAAGCATCTTCCTTACTTGCGGCAGATAATTACGCATCGATACGGCCTGGATCAAATTCAGGAGGCTTACGAGCTCTTCTTCCAAGGAAATACCGGAAAGGTGTTAATCGAACAATGAACAATGCGGACAAAAAGCTGAAGGTAGCGTTAATTGGCACCGGGGGAGCGGTAAGCAGCCTGGGAAGATCGGAAGGCTTCCAATCGGCTGGCAGCTGGGGCTTGCAGCATGCACGGATTTGGGAAGGAAGACCGGATGTGGACTTCTGTGCAATCGTGGGACGCAACGCTGCCCGGACAGAGGAAAAAGCGGCGTTGTTCGGAACCAAAGGGTATACGCGTATTGCCGATATGCTTGAAAAAGAAACGCCGGATTTGGTCAGCATGTGCCTGCCGAATCAGGGCCATTTCGATGCAACATTGGAAGTAATCCGGGCGGGGTTTCCGTTATTGGTCGAAAAGCCGCTGGTATTCAGCCTGAAGGAAGCTGACATTCTGCTTAATGAAGCGGCTAAGCGCAACGTATTTTTCGCGATCAATTTCAACCACCGGTTCGCCAAGCCGGTACAGCTGGCGCATGTTGCCATTCAGGGAGGAAAGCTCGGCGAGCTTTCCTTCGCAACCTGGCGCTTCGGCGGAGAAGGAAGCAGTGATCATCCGCATGCCAATCTCATCGAAACGCAGTGCCATGGCTTTGATATGCTGGAGTATTTATGCGGTCCGATTGAATCGGTTATGGCGGAAATGACGGACATGACGGGCGGCGGCTACCGGACCTTATCGCTTGCTTTGCGCTTCGAGAATGGAGCAGTCGGCAGTCTGGTTGGAAGCTATGATTCTTCTTATGCATATCCGGATACGCACCGCATCGAGATTAACGGCTCGCTTGGCCGCTGCGTTATACAGGATACGGTGAAGAAATATACATTCCACGCCGCAGGCAATGAGGTCGGGGAAAGCTGGGAGGCCGGTTATTTCAACGACGTTGACCGTGATTTTCACCGTACGTTTGATTACCATGTTGATGCATTGCTTCAGGCATTGCGCAACGGCGAAGCGCCTCCGGTTCATGCTTCGGCGGGTTACCGGGCGCTGCTGATTGCGGAAGCCGCAATCCAATCCTATGAGCTTGGACGCAGAGTACGCGTTGAGAAGTAAAAGGCGAAGAGGTGGTTGAACGTTGATTAAGCTCTTTGTATCGGATATTGACGGCACGTTGATGGACAGAAGCAAGCAGATTTGCAAGGAGGATATAGACGCTATACGCTTGGCTTACCGGCAGGGTGTCCATATTTGTCTGGCTTCCGGAAGGATGTATGAGGAGATCAAGGTCGTTATGGAGCTCCTGGACATCCCTTGCTATGCCGTTTGCCAGAACGGGGCAACCATTGTGGACCGGAATGGAACCGTCATTCGGGCCAGCAAGTTCCAGGCTGATCTGGCGCTTGCGGTGCAGCGGATGACAGAACCGGCCGAGCTGGTTACCGTTATTTGCGGCAGCGAGGGCAATTACGTTGCCGAGCAAACGGCGGAGACGGAGCATGTAGGCACGCGCTTCCTGACACCGTTAATCGAGCGCCGCCAAGTCATTGAAGAGATGGCAAACGGAATGCCGGTTACGAAGTTTTCCATCTATGGCGAGGTTCCTCTGCTGGAGCAGATGCTTGAGACTCTGGATCAACGGTTTGCAGACCGGATTACGGCATCGTTCTCCGACCCTGACGGCATTGATGTCATGCCCGGCGGCGTTGATAAAGGTGCGGCTGTTGAGGCTCTCATGCAATTATTGGATATCCGCAGGGAAGAGACGGCCTGTATTGGCGATTCGTTTAATGATTTGGCGATGTTCCGCATTTGCTCCCGCAGCTTTGCCATGTCTCATGCCCATGGCACTGTTCTGACAACGGCCACCCATCGGGCTGACACCGTTGCTCAAGCTATATATGATTTGATCGCGGTATGACGGATGAATACAATTCCATTCCATGCGAAGGGGTGTCCAAGTTTGACTTTCGAAGCAACCCGGCTTAATAAGAAGACAACAACCTACAAGTATCAGACGGTGAACAATGTGCCCGTTCAAGCCGTCCGCATCCAGGATGCATTCTGGGAGCCCAAATTAAAGGTGCTGCATGAAGTAACCGCCTATGATGTGCTTCACAAATTCGAGAATGACGGAGCTTTGCGAAATTTTGATTTCGTAGCGGAGGGAACCGTCGGATTCCATTCCGGAGAGCCTTGGTTCGATGGACTCGTCTACGAAACCATCCGCGGGATCTCCGATATACTGGCCGTTTCCCCTGATGAGCGTTTGGATGGTAAAGTCGATGGGATTATCGAAAAAATCGTCCGTGCCCAAGAAGCTGGCGGCGACGGTTATATCAACACCTATACGCAGCTTGACCGTCCCGGCCAGCGCTGGGGCGAGAACGGAGGATTCTTAAGATGGCAGCATGATGTTTATAATGCCGGTTGTCTGATCGAAGCAGCTGTTCATCATTATAAAGCCACGGGTAAAACATCCCTGCTCAAAGCAGCGGTCCGGTTCGCCAATCATATGAGCGGCATAATGGGGCCTCCGCCTAAACGGAATATTGTCCCTGCCCACTCGCTGCCGGAGGAGGCGGTTCTGAAGCTGTATCAGCTGGCTCTGGATGAGCCGGAGCTTGGCGCGGCGATGCAGGTTCCTTTCATCGCTTCGGATTATCTTGAACTTGTTACGTTCTGGATTCGCAACCGGGGCAATCATGAAGGCAGATATTCGCATGGCGGGGAGTATGCGCAGGACCATAAACCGGTTCTGGAGCAGGAGGAAGCGGTAGGGCATGCGGTTCGCGCCACATTGCTGTACACGGGTCTGACCGCTCTTTATTTATGCACGGGAGAGAAGCCTTATTTAGAGACGGCGAGGAAGCTGTGGGATAATATTTCGTACCAGAAATCTCATATTACCGGCGGTGTGGGGGCGGTTCACCATGACGAGAAGTTTGGCGCAAACTATGAATTGCCGGATAACGGCTATTTGGAGACTTGCGCTGGCGTTGGCATGGGCTTCTTCAGCTGGAATCTGTTCCTTGCTACCGGAGAAAGCCGTTATATCGACAAGCTGGAGACGATTATATACAATATCGTATTGGCTGGGCGTTCGATGGACGGTCATAAATACTTTTACGAGAATCCGCTGGTCAGCAAAGGCGGTCATAACCGGTGGGAATGGCATAGCTGCCCTTGTTGTCCGCCGATGATTATGAAGCTTTTGCCGGAGCTTGCTTCGTATATTTACGCCTATGACGGAAAAGGAGCATTCGTCAATCTCTATATTGGAAGCGAAAGCGAGCTGCTAATCGGCGATGTTCCGGTAACGATCAAGCAGCAGACGAATTATCCTTGGTCAGGCGCGGTTGGCATTACGGTTACGCCGGAGAGGAAAGCCCAGTTTGACTTGCGGCTGCGCATTCCGGAATGGTGCGGGCAATATGTTATCCGAGTGAACGATCAGGCAGCCGACTCTGAGCTGGAAAACGGCTATGCCGTCTTGAACCGGGTATGGTCTCCGGGGGATCGGATTCAGCTTGAGCTGGATATGCCTGTTCATTTGGTGGAGGTTCATCCGAATGTAAAGACGCATGCCGATAAAGCGGCCATCCGGCGCGGGCCGGTGTTGTACTGTCTGGAATCGGTAGATAATGAAAAGGTGGAAAACGGCACTATTCTTTATTCCCGCGAAGCGCTGCGAGTTAATCATATGGACCGCAAGCTGCCGCTTCAGCCGGTATTCGAGACGAAGCATGACGACGGCTTCTTCGATGGTGCCGTTCTTATCCGGACAACAGATGCGGACGGCCGTCCCATTACGGCGGTTCCTTATCCCTACTGGAATAACCGCTCCCGGGGAACAATGGTTCTCTGGCTCAAGCATGAGCATACCGTCCGCCAGGAAGGCTGGGAGAATAAGCTGTACCGCATAATCGAATAGTACGCGGAAGGCGCCTTGCAATTTTTGCATGGCGCCTTCCGTTTTTAATGCAAGACGTTGGTGACCGCTGCTGCTTCCTCAGCCGTTAGCGGAGTGAGAGGTTCGCGGAAGCCTCCGGCGACGATTCCTTGAGCTGCAAGGCGGTGACGGATAACTCTGACCCAACCGATGCTTCCGAGCAGCTCCAGCTTAGGCCGGAGAGGGTTTAGCATCAACGCTGCTTCTTCCAGTTGCCCCGAGCCTAGGAGGCCAACGATTTCTTTTAATTCATTCGGAAACAGATTTCCCGCAACGCTTGTGAGACCGGTATATCCTTTGGCGGAATAGTCAACGATTGTCGAGTCGATTCCGGATAACACTTGAAAGTCTTCTCCAAGCTCATCTCTAATCCCTTTGACGACATCCGGGTTGCCCGCTTCTTTTAATGCTCTTATTTGAGGGAACCTCCTCGCCAAACTTATTAGGGTTTGAGGCTCCAGATTAAATCCCGTTCGTACCGGATTATTGTAAAGCATAACGGGCAGAGCCGTCGCTGAGCATACCGCTTCAGCATAGATTGCGGCTTCGCGTTGGCTTGGGCGGACATAGGGCGGAAAGCCAAGCATAATCGCCGTTTGTCCAGCTTTTTCAGCCTCCAACGCCAGTTGGACGGCGTCACGAGTTCGAATCGCTGCCACTCCCGCGTACAAAGGAAACTCTGCTGAAGCGGCCTGTCTGGTCAGACGATAGAGACTTCTTCTCTCTTCCAAGGACAAGGAGTGCTGTTCACCGGTCGATCCTCCGACGAGCAGGGCGGGGACCTGATGTTCCCAATAGTAACGAACCAAATGATGGATTCCTTGTTCGTCAATCGTGTCGTCCTGACGGAAAGGCGTGATGATAGCTACGCTATAAGGGGAGAAACGGAATGTAGACATTTTGCTGCGGCCTCCTTTATGAAGCAAGAACGGATTCTTTTCGCTATACTAGCATATTGGATGATTGATAGGAAGGCCAGGATTCGTTATAGTTGGAGATAGATACTCGTTTCCAGTATAAGGAAAGGGGGCGCTGAGCATGCAGCAAGCCTCGATCGTAACGGACAGGTTTAATTCCCGCAGCTCTCTTGTTGCCATAATCGTAAGCGTACAGGAAAGATTAAAGCAACTATATGCTTGGAGCGGGAATCAAAGGGATGACGGCAAGAGATGGGAAGCGGACCATTTCTCTGAACGCTTGATAAATGGAGGATGCTCTTCATGCAGCGGTAATCCCGCAAGGATAGATATCGATCCCCGCCGCATGATTGCCCCAGAGTTATCGCTTAAGCGCGGAGCCGTATTATTATGGGCTGGCGCAAACTGTGGACCGGTCGAAATGATTAAGCAATTGGCCAAGGTGCTGGACATCCGCTACGATCGTCCGTTGGCAGGGCAAGATCCAGCTTTTATCGAGATTTTATTGTACGGCTATAGGAAAGAACTCTTAACTTATAAGCATAAATCAAAAATAAAAAGCGGTTTCTACCGGGGTTGCGTAAACGATGTTAAGTTTTTGAGAGACTCCGGCACAACAAGCAAAGGCAATCTAAGAGCTATCGATTATTTTTCGGGTCCGGTTCATTGCCCGGATTGCAGCCAAAGGAATCATTACGACACGGAATGCTTGTCTGTTACGGTAAATGGAATGACGATTAAAGAGGTTTCGAGATTGTCCATTCCCGACATGCTGTTGTTTGTCAGCAATCTTGAACCTGCTATCAAGACAGGCGATTCGCCTCCTGTAGTTAAGGAGCTGGAAAAGCGTCTGTTGTATCTAAATAAAATAGGCTTAAACTATTTGTCTCCCGCTTACCATGCCGGCCTGGAGGGATCCCGTTGAAAATTCAAGCCGTATTTTTTGATTTGTTCGAGACCTTGATTACCGAGTTTGAGAACGGCGTACGGAAAGCGCCGCGTTCGAATCATTTTGTGGGACAGCTGGGGGTAGATACCAAGCTGTTCGAGCAGGAGTGGAAAAAGAGGCAGGAGCGGAGGATGAACGGAACTTATCCGGATTTTCCATCGGTATTAAGAGATATTCTGAGCACGCTAGGATATGAAGCTGCTGAGGAAATCATCGATAACATCCATAATGAACGGGTCGCCTCTAAGGCTATTCCGTTCAACCGGATAGAGCCAGCTATTCTGGAGATGCTGGGTCAGCTCCGCTCCGCGGGAGTCAAGGTATGTCTTATCAGTAATTGCACCCGGGAGGAAGTAGCGTCTTGGGAGAGCAGCGAATTAGCCCCTCATTTTGATGAAGCTATATTCTCTTATGCGGTACATAGCGCTAAACCAGAGCCTCTTATCTACCAGCTTGCTTGCCAGCGTATTGGGGTATCGCCGTCTGACTCCGTATTTGTAGGAGATGGGGGTTCCAGCGAACTGGACGGCGCATCGGACTACGGCCTGCAGGCTTATCACGCCACCTGGTTCCTCCCGGAGGACAGAGCCGGCAAAATAACGGAATATCCGAAGCTTACGCATCCGGCCGAATTAATCGAGCTGATTGCCCGTTAAACAACAAGACCATCCTGCCAGGATGGTCTTGTTGTTTGCTATATTCAGATCAAAGAAAGGGTGAACGATAAGCTGTAAGGCCGGTTGGCGAAAAGTTTGTATTCCGGATGAATAGGGGCACCCCAGCTGTCATCGCCGCCAACGCCCATTTGTCTATCGTTTACGCGTACGACGGTTTTCGACGAGAAGGGCAGTTTGTACGGGTGGTCGCTTGCTTCAAGCTCTTCCGGCTTCCACGGAAGGGCGTTGATTTCCATAACGGCGGAGCTGTCAAAGCGAACACCTTTTCCATCGGCGCCGTTTGTAAGCTCGGCATAACGGACATCGGTCTTATTGCCGCATTCCTGCGGTCTGAGGTAAGGGACAAATTGGTCTTTAACCAAACCGCTGTACGTTCCTATTTTTGCGCCTGTTTTACGATCCCAGTAGTTCTCATGAGGTCCCAAGCCATACCACGACAGGGTATCCAGACTGCCGTCAAGAACGAGCAGCATGCCGAACTCCGGAATTTCGGGAAGCTTGTCGCCGCCTGGCTGCAGCTGTTCGTGAATGTGAATCGATCCGTTTGCATGAACCGTATAGCTGATCGTTAGCAGAGAGACCGGACTTGTTGCCAACTGATGCACCGTAGTGACATGGCAGCGGTCCTGCGCCGCGGTCCAAGTAAATTGAATAAGCTGTTTGGTGCTTCCCGCTTCTTTCCATACCGAGCACCGCTCCGGCATTTTGTTGCCGAAGTCATTATCGGTAGCTGCACGCCAGAAGTTGGGACGAATCGGCTCAAGCAAATTCTCTTTGTCTCCCGAACGATAGGATACGATATCCCCTGTATGACGGTTAAAGGTAACCGACAACACGTTGTTGCTAATTTGCAGCGCGTCTGATTGTTCGTTTAATTGCAGGGGAGCATGTACGGCATCGGTAACGTAACTGTAAACCTCCGCCACGCGCGGCGACAGTACAAACTGCTCCCAAGCGACTTCATGACCGGCTTCAGCCCAGTTCGATTCCTCCGGAATGACGAAGGAAACGGTCAGAACCGCTTCTTGCTCGCAGAACGAAGGGCTGTAAGGCACCGTTACATCCGTCGTCTCGCCCGGTGCCAAGGACAACTTCAGAACATCCTTTTGAACGGATTTGCCTTCATGCTGCACTTCCCATTTCAGATCGTATACGCCAAGATCCGTGAACAAGTTATTATTCTTGACGCGAATCGTCCGAGCCGCGAGATTGATATCCGAAATGGAAACGTTCTGGTAGCATTTCTTCACTTCATACAGCTTTGGCGTAACGGAGCGGTCGGCAAACAGCAGGCCGTTGCCGCTGAAATTGCCGTCATGCGGCGATTCGCCGAAATCGCCTCCATAAGCCAGGTATTCCACGCCGTCTTCCGTTTTGGTCCGGATCGCCTGATCCACCCAATCCCAGATAAACCCGCCTTGCAAAATCTCGTATTTATCGAACAGCTCCGTGTATTTATGAAGCCCGCCGCAAGAGTTGCCCATCGCATGGGAGTATTCGCATAGTATATAAGGCTTTTTCGGATGATTGAGGGCATATCGCTCCACTTCGTGCGGACGGATATACATCGTCGATTCAATATCCGACGCGGCTTCGGAAGGACGGTAATGGAATACGCCCTCGTAATGCACGAGCCGGGTAGGATCGGCTTCCTTTAAATAATCATGCATAGCGATAAAATTATCGCCGCCAAAGGATTCGTTGCCAAGCGACCAGATGACAACCGACGGATGATTCTTGTCCCTCTGGAACATCGAATTGCAGCGATCCAGTACATTGGCTCTCCATTCCGCATGGCTGCCCGGAACCGTATGCGCGGGAAGATCCTGCTGGCCGTAGGTCCAGGAGCCGTGCGTTTCCAGGTTTGTTTCATCGATGACGTATAAGCCGTATTCATCGCAAAGCTCATACCATACCGATTGATTCGGATAATGGGAGGTACGAACCGCATTGATGTTATGGGTCTTCATAAGTTTGATATCCCGGATCATATCTTCTTTGGACAATGCCCGGCCGGTATCGCAGGAAAATTCGTGGCGGTTCGCGCCTTTGAAAATAATACGTTTGCCGTTGATCCGCATCAAACCGTCCTTAAGCTCGAATGTGCGGAAACCAACTTTGCTGCTATGCGCTTCGATTAATCCGGCCGCATTCTTGACCGATAATACGAGCGTATATAAATGAGGAGCCTCGGAGCTCCATTTGAGCGGGTTCTCCACATGACCGGACAATGAAAGCCGATGCTCTCCCTCGCCCGAGAAAGAATGCGTCCCAGCAACCGGTTCCGTCCATATGGCCCGTTGATTGGCATCGTACAATTGGGCTTCGACGCGGATGCCTTCCGCTGCTTCGTTAAAGTAGTTTTCGAGCGTAAGGGCAACCGCTAATTCGGCATTTCGGTATTCTTCATCCAGATTAGTACGCGCAAAGAAATCCGAGATATTGACCTTTGGTTTCGTGTACAAATACACATCGCGGAAAATTCCGCTGAGGCGCCAGAAATCCTGGTCCTCCAGCCAACTCGCATCGCACCAGCGATACACCTCTACGGCCAGCTTATTCTCGCCGTTCGTCAAATAAGGGGTAATGTCAAATTCCGACGGAGTAAACGTGTCCTCGCTATATCCGACCAGCTCGCCGTTTACCCAGACGTAGAAGGCAGATTCAACGCCTTGGAAGCTCAAGTATACCGGTTGGCCGTTCCAGGATTCCGGAATCTGAAAGCTGCGGATATATGAGCCAACCGGATTATATTTGGTCGGGGCAAAAGGCGGTCGCAATTCCGGCTCCGATTCGATCCACGGATAACGGATGTTTGTATATTGCGGATAGTCGAAGCCATGGAACTGCCAATGGGAGGGAACGGGCATGTCGGACCAGCCGCCGGCATCGTAATCCGATTCATAGAAACGTTGAATGCGCTCGGCGGGAGTTTCGGCAAAGGCGAATTTCCAAACCCCGTTTAACGACAAATAACGCTCCGAAGCCGTTTTATCACCGATCAGCGCCTCTTCCACAGAGCGGTAAGACATCATGGATGCGTGTGCAGGCAAGCGGTTGACTTGAAAAATTTCGGGGTTATTGTTCCATTCCGGATAACCGTTTGCAGGTGGCTGATAATTAAGTTTGGCTCGCAAAATTTTTCATCTCCTAAAATTCAATGATAGTATATTCATATTATAGTGAGGAATGTATACTTATAAAATATAAGGATATTGCATTGATCTCTAAAAATATGAAACGAGGTAATCCGGATGGAGGGTAATTATTTCTTTTGCTCGCAGGATGAAACCTCCGGCCTTCCGCTCTTTGCAACGACGGTTGGCTACTGGGAGCATCAAATGGAAACCGAACGCCCGGAAGGCTTCCCCGATTATCAGATGCATCAAGTTTTGGAGGGGGTTGGAGAGGTTGTCGTGAACGGCAAGGTCTATAAAGTAGAGGCCGGCGACGTGTTTTTCCTCTATCCCGACACCCCTCATTCCTATAGGCCTCTGAATCAGAAATGGAAGGTATCTTGGGTATCGTTCAACGGGCGCGAAGCGGACCAAATGCTGTTGTTCGCCGGAATCAGCGAATCGGGGACCGGAAGATTAAAGACGAATCAGCTGATTAAGCCGCTGGAACAGATGTTGACCTTGGCGATGGATAATGACCAGGAGGCTAGCCTTGAACGTTCGAAGCTTTTATACGGCCTGCTCATCGATCTCAAGTATCAATTGCTGTCTCCGTCCTATTCGGATCAGGAATTTGACCGGGTAAAGCCAGTCCTGCATTATATAGAAAACAATCTGCAAAGACCGTTGACGCTTACCGAGCTGGCGGCTGTGGCTGCCGTTACCCCGCAATACCTATGCAGAATTTTTCAGCAGACGATGAATATAAGACCGATGGAATACATTAACCAGCAGCGCATTAAACGAAGCAAGCAGCTCATGTTCCAGCACCCGGCGATGCGGATGTACGAGATAGCGGGCAGGGTTGGCTTTGAGAGCTCGAGCTATTTCGGAGCCGTATTCCGCAAGCTGAACGGGATGAACCCCGAAGCGTTCAAGAAGCTGCACGGATTGGTTCCTTGATCGCATTGACGATAGGAGAGCAGCGGCTTAAAGTTAATTCCGTAAGGGCTTACACTAAAAGGATTGTTGATAATGGAGGAATAGGGAATGTTGTATCCGAAGCTGTCCGAATCGTTTGTAGTTCAAAGATTAGCCCCGCCGACAGGTAAAATTCGTATGGTACTCGATACCGATACGTTTAACGAAATCGACGACCAATTCGCCGTAGCCTACTCCTTGCTTTCGAATGAGAGAATGGAAGTAGAGGCTCTGTACGCCGCGCCGTTCTTCAATGAGTTATCGAGCAGCCCCGGCGACGGCATGGACAAAAGCTATAGCGAGATAATGAAAATACGGAAGCTGCTGAAGCGCGAGGACGTTCCGGCCTTTCGCGGCTCGGAGCAATATTTGCCCGGGGCCGACCTGCCCGTTGAAAGCGATGCCGCCCGTGATCTGATCAAGAGAGCGATGCAGCATGAAGCCGACGATCCTCTGTATGTCGTGGCTATAGGTGCGATTACGAACGTGGCCAGCGCCATACTGACGAAGCCGGGGATTATCGAAAGAATTGTAGTGGTGTGGTTAGGCGGCCATACGTTGGAGTGGGGAGACACGAGGGAATTTAATTTGGCCCAGGACCTGCATGCGTCCAGAGTAATTATGGACAGTGGGGTACCTCTAATTCTTATCCCTTGCATGGGAGTAGCTTCGAACCTGCGGACCACGTTATCCGAAATCCGGGATTACGTGCAGCCGGAGGGGGAGCTTGGGCAGTACTTGTACGAGACTTACAGGGATTGCTCGGATGACCATTACGCCTACTCCCGTGTTATCTGGGATATCTCCACGATCGCATGGCTCAACAATCCGAACTGGGCGCCGTCGCAGCTGCTTCCTAGTCCCCGCATATCGGATGATTTCCGTTGGAGTACCGATCCGTCGAGGCATCTCATTCGTTACGTGCGTTATATCGACCGCGATGCGGTGTTTAAGGATTTGTTCCTGAAGATCAGACAATTCCGTTGATTTCCTATCAGCTCAGAGTAATAAAGCTCCCCCGAAGCTGCCGTTTGAGCGGATCTCCCGTTCCGTACCGCCATGGTCTCTTCGGGGTAACCCCGAAGCTCCTCGACTTCCTCCGCGGACAACATGCCATCGATTTGAACCAATCCGTTCTCCGGTAGCGTACTTGCTCATCGGTCAACAGTTTCGTGCTGTCTAGCATCATCGTTCACCCTTTCCAATCGCGTGATTTCATCCTTAGCATATAGGCTAGGCGCCGCTGTTTACCGGCAGCTGCGTCTGTATTCCACGGGTGTCATCCCGGTGATCAGCTTGAACTTCTTATAAAAATAGGATTCGCTTTCAAAACCGCACGCCAGACAAACGGAGGCGATGGTATCGTCCGTCAGCATCAGCTTCTCCTTGGCTAACATGATTTTTTTGATCAGAATATATTCGCTAACGTTCATGCCGGTATGCTGTTTGAACACTCTCGAGAAGTGGGCATACGTAACGGAGGCTCTCGAGGACAAGTCGGCAAGACTCATCTCCTGCAAACCGATATGGGCATCTATATAATCCAGAATGGTTCGGATCCAGGCGGGTTCGGAGCTGGAGCAGCGCGGATGCTCGCTCTCCGTCACGGCCATCCGGTTCAAGCCAATAAGAAAATCGTACAATCTAACGGCGATTGCCGCACGATAGCTCGGAAGCCGGTTACGCCATTCTTCATTCATCCCGTCAATCAAGCCGGAGAAGGCCAGGCGCCCGTCAGGGGAAGTCTCCAGCTTATAGCTTTTGCTTTTCCGGGCTTGCTCGAAGCAGCGCAGCAGCGAATGGGACTCACCGAATTCCATTGGCTGAATGAACCGGGGAGCAAAGAAGATGGCACTGGAGGTCACGGGCGCATATTCATCCGGGAACGCTCGGTGTACCGTGTTGCCGGGGATTAGAAACACGTCGCCGGGGTTCATTTCGTAGAAGCTGTGATTAATGAAGAAGGTCCCTTTGCCGGCGTACACAAATACAATCTCGTACCAGTCATGAAGATGATCGGGCAGCTCCCGTTGAGGAGATTTCGTATCCCGATAGACAAGGCTGAATGGAAATTGATCCGATTCCTCGAAGCGTTTGTGTATGGTTTGCATGGCTTCTTCTTCCCTCCTCCCGATAGTTACTTCGATGATAGCAAATTAGAGCATAAATTAACAGGATTAGAGCGTTATCATGCCTGATTATGCTGATGTAAAATGTGATTATATTCTTTTTTACGGGAGTGAGACTCTTTGAAATACAGAAAGCTTGGCAAGACCGGCCTGGAAGTATCGGCACTTAGCTTTGGCGCATCTTCCCTAGGCTCCGTATTCCGCGAAACGGATGACAACGAAAGCATCCGCACGGTTCATGCGGCATTAGACGCTGGCATAAACCTGATCGACGTATCGCCTTATTACGGGCTGAAAAAAGCGGAAACCGTACTGGGTGAAGCGCTGAAGAGCGTTTCCCGCGACCGGTACTATTTGTCTACAAAAGCGGGCAGGTATGGGGCGGACGCGTTCGACTTCAGAAGCGGGACTATTACAGCAAGCGTGGAAGAGAGCCTGCAGCGCTTGCATGCCGATTATCTGGATATTCTGTTCCTTCACGATATTGAATTCGTAGATCCGGCTATTATCTACGAGGAGGCAATTCCTGCCATTCAGCGGTTAAAAGCCGAGGGGGTAATCCGGCATACCGGCATTTGCGGACTGCCGCTCAGCTTGTTCGAGGAGTTCCTGCCCAACGCTGACATTGACGCTATCATCTCTTATTGCCATTACTCCTTGAACGACACATCGCTGGAGACGATTCTCCCTTTAATCGAAGAAAAGAGAATCGGGCTCGTCAATGCATCGCCTTTGTCCATGGGCTTGCTCGGAACACGCGGCACGCCTGACTGGCATCCCGCCAGCAGGGAGGTAAAAGAGATTTGCAGACGGGCAGCGGAGCATTGCGCCGCGCAGGGCGAGGATATCGCCAAGCTTGCGGTTCAATTCTCTACCATGAACGAGCGCATCCCGACCACGCTGGTCAGCACGGCTAATCCTTCGAATATCGTAAAAAACGCGATGTGGGTGGATGAGCCGGTGAACACGGAGTTGCTAAAGGAAGTGCGATTCATTCTTGCGCCGATTATGAACGAGACATGGGCGAGCGGTATACCGTTTTACAATGAGCGATAAGGGAGGGGCAATCGATGAAGGGGATTGTATGCGAGCAAGTTGAGCAATTCAGATACGCGGATTTGGAGGAGCCGGTGTTTACTCCGGGTGAAGCGATTGTATCCGTTAAGAGGGTCGGCATTTGCGGAACGGACCTTCATGCTTATAAAGGAAATCAGCCGTTTTTCACCTATCCGCGTATTCTCGGCCACGAGCTGTCGGGTATTATCGAACAAATCGCGGATAACGAGGAAGGCTTCAAAGCCGGTGATCAGGTTAGTGTTATTCCTTATTTGCACTGCGGGACATGCGCGGCATGCCGGCAAGGAAAAACAAACTGCTGTTCATCGATTCAGGTGCTGGGCGTGCATGCGGATGGAGGCATGCGGGAAAAAATTTCGGTCCCGGTAACGCATCTGCTGAAAGCGGACGGCTTAAGCCTGGAGCAAGCCGCCGTTGTGGAGCCGTTCAGTATCGGAGCGCATGCCGTACGGAGGTCGGGAATGGCCGCAGGCGATACGGTGCTTGTGATCGGAGCCGGTCCAATCGGATTGGGCATCATGGCTCTCGCCAAGCATGCCGGGGCAAACGTGATTGCGATGGACGTGAATGACGAGCGTCTGGCATTCTGCAAGGAATGGGCGAAGGCGGATCATACCGTTAACGCGCTGGATGAACCGTTCTCTCGGCTCGAGGCTTTGACGAATGGCGATTTTCCAACGATCGTATTCGATGCGACGGGAAATACCCATTCGATGTCCGCGGCCGTCCGTTACGCTGCTCATGGCGGAACCCTTGTGTATGTGGGATTAGTGAAAGGCCATATTTCATTCGATGATTCCGAATTCCACAAGCGTGAACTGACGATAATGGGAAGCCGCAATGCAACGAAGGAAGATTGCCGGCATGTACTGGAGGTTATCCGCGGCGGTGGGATTGATGTTGACGGCTACGTGACGCATCTTGTGCCGTTTGACGAAATGGCGGATCATTTCGAATCTTGGCTGGATCCCGCTAACAAAGTGATCAAAGCGATGATAGAATGGCCTTAGAGACAAGGAGGCGGCTCATGAGAATAGATTCCCATCAGCATTTCTGGATATACAACGAGCAGGAATATGGTTGGATGTCCGGGCAGCATAAGGCGATTCAGACGGATTTTCTGCCGGAGCATTTGAAGCCCTTGCTTTTGCAAAACGGCTTTGACGGATCCATTGCCGTCCAAGCCAGGCAGACGCTTCAGGAAACGGAATGGCTGCTATCCTTGGCGGAGCGTTATTCGGAAATAAAGGGCGTAGTTGGCTGGGTAGACTTGCGTTCGACGGAAATCGGACGGCAGCTAGAGAAGTATGGCGGCCATCCTTTGCTTAAAGGGGTCCGCCATGTTGTGCATGACGAACCGGATGATCGCTTTCTCTTGAGGGAGGATTTCAGGAATGGCATAGCCTCTCTGGAAAAGTACGGCTTAACTTACGATTTGCTGCTGTTTCCCAAGCATCTTCCTTATGCTGCCGAGCTCGCAGGGCAATTCCCCAAGCAGCCCTTTGTGCTTGATCATATCGCGAAGCCGGATATCGCGAATAAAGGGCTTGAGCCTTGGGCACAGGATCTGGCGAGACTCGCAGCTTATCCGAATGTGTATTGCAAGCTGTCCGGCATGGTAACGGAGGCGGAATGGGGCAATTGGAAGGAAGAAGATTTCGCAATTTATCTGGATACCGTGTTTCAATGCTTTGGAGCCGAAAGGCTGATGATTGGCTCGGACTGGCCGGTCTGCACCTTAAGCGGTACGTATGAGCAGACGATAACTATAGTTAAGAATTACCTTAAAGATTTTTCGGAAGAAGATAGATCTCTTGTATTAGGCGGGAACTGTGCAAGATTTTACGGAATAAGCTCGTAGATTTTACCTTATATCTTCTATTAAGAAGGAGCATGACTGCTATGAAGCTGCAATACAACCGTCCATCGGTCAGATGGACCGACGCGCTGCCAACCGGCAACGGACGCCTTGGAGCGATGATGTTCGGCGGAACGGAAACGGAACGCATTCAATTAAATGAAGATACGCTCTGGTCGGGCGGTCCCCGCAGCGGAGATAATGACAACGCTGTCAAGGTGCTCCCCGAAGTAAGAAGGCTGATCGAAGAGGGACAATACGCAGAGGCCGACCGATTATGCAAACAGATGATGGGGCCATATACGCAATCGTATCTGCCGATGGCTGACCTGTATGTTAAATTCCTGCATGGGAACACCATGAAAAATTACCGGAGAGCGCTCCATCTGGGTGATGCAACCTCGACGGTTGAGTATCGGATTGGCAACGTAACTTATACTAGACGCTTATTCGTATCCCATCCGGATCAGGTCGTTGTGCTCCGTCTCGAAGCGAGCCAACCGGGCAAGCTTAATTTCCTTGCCCGTCTTGAGAGCCCGCTGCGCTATGAAACGGCCTTTAACGAGGATGGCCTGATTCTGCGCGGGGACGCGCCGGAACAGGTTGACCCGAGTTATTACGACACGGACATGCCCGTTAAGTATGGCGAGCCGGGCTGCTCCAACGCGATGCGCTTTGAAGGCCGATTGGCA
Organism: Paenibacillus sp. BK720; assembly: GCF_011761545.1. Classification (NCBI taxonomy): domain Bacteria; kingdom Bacillati; phylum Bacillota; class Bacilli; order Caryophanales; family Paenibacillaceae; genus Paenibacillus; species Paenibacillus sp. BK720. The sequence goes on from NZ_JAASRQ010000002.1 coordinate 841,051, forward strand.
GCCCGGCTGGAGGGAGGACAAGTATCTTACGGACATGACGGATTACGCGTTGCGGGCGCGACGGCTGTCACCCTTATGTTCAGCGCGGCAACAAGCTTTAACGGCTATGACCGTTTACCGGGAAGCGAAGGCAAAGATGAGTCGGCGGCAGCTTCCGCTTATCTGGAGCAGGCACAGAAGCTTTCCTATGAATCGCTGCTGCAAAGACATGTGGAGGATCATCAGGGGCTGTTTAATCGCGTGGAGCTTAGCCTTGGCGAATCGGCTGCGCCGCCAGATTATCCGACAGACGCGCGAATCCGGGATTACGGGGCAAGCGATCCGGGTCTTGTCGAGCTTCTCTATCATTACGGCCGCTATTTGATGATCGGAAGCTCCCGCAAAGGTACCCAACCCGCCAACCTGCAAGGGATTTGGAACGAAGAGACAAGAGCGCCATGGAGCAGCAATTATACGCTTAACATTAATGCGGAGATGAATTACTGGCCTGCGGAAACCTGCAACCTGGCCGATTGTCATACGCCGCTTCTGGATTTCATTGAGAACCTGTCCAAGAACGGCCGGAGAACCGCTGCCATGAACTACGGCGCTGCGGGCTGGACCGCGCATCATAACAGCGATATTTGGTGCCAGTCTTCGCCTGCTGGCGATTACGGTCACGGGGATCCGGGCTGGGCGTTCTGGCCGATGGGCGGCGTATGGCTCTGCCAGCATTTATGGGAGCATTACGCATTTGGATTAGACGAGTCGTTTCTGCGGGAGAAGGCTTACCCGGTCATGAAAGAGGCGGCGCTATTCTGCCTGGACTGGCTGCATGAAGACAAGGAAGGACGATTGATCACGTCGCCATCCACCTCCCCGGAGCATAAGTTCCGTACGGCTAAAGGCCTGGCTGCGGTCAGCGCTGCTTCCACCATGGATTTGTCGCTCATCTGGGATCTGTTCACGAATCTGATTGAAGCTTCAACCATACTTGGCATGGATGAACCATTTAGGGAGCGGCTTGTCGAAACGCGCAGCCGGCTGCACCCGCTGCAAATCGGCGAAAACGGAAGACTACAGGAATGGTCGAAGGATTTCGAAGACGAGGATCAATTCCACCGCCACGTTTCTCATTTGTTCGGCGTATATCCGGGACGGCAGCTGTCGTGGGAGGAGACTCCGGAGCTGATGGCAGCGGCTCAGCGTTCCCTCGAAATTCGAGGAGACGGCGGAACGGGCTGGAGTCTGGGCTGGAAGGTCGGATTATGGGCGCGTTTCGGCAACGGCAACCGAGCGCTCGGGCTGTTGTCGAATCTATTGACTCTAGTCGAGGAAGGCAGCACCAATTATCATCATGGCGGCGTATACGGCAATCTGTTTGACGCCCATCCGCCATTCCAGATTGACGGCAACTTCGCCGCGACTTCCGGGATTGCCGAGCTGCTTGTGCAATCCCATAAGGGCTACTTGGAGCTCCTGCCATCCCTCCCGGATGCCTGGCCGCAAGGGTACGTAAAGGGTTTGCGTGCGAGAGGCCATTTCGACGTATCGCTCCAGTGGGAAGACGGAACGGTTAAAGCCGCGGAAGTCGTATCCAACTCGGGCGGAATCTGCCGTGTTCGGTCTGCAGCCGCGCTTCAAATAGAATCGGGCGGCATAGCCATTACAGGAACGTTGGATGAGCAAGGATTATTGTCTTTCGAGACTGTTGCAGGCGGTCGATACAAATTGAGCAGGGCGTAACGAGGGATTGAAGAGGAGTTTGCCCTTCCTTTAGCGAATACATTTTTGGTCAGAGGAAGCGATTGGAAAAAAGGAGATTATTCATCATGTTGGATCAGACAGCAGTCAGCCAGATCAAGGCAACGCTTAGAAAAAGCATCGAAAACAACGAGGTAGCAGGCGCCAGCTTTATGGTCATTAAAGACGGCGAAGAAATCTTTTATCATGAGGACGGATTGGCCGACCGCGAAACGGGACGCCCGGTAGAACGGAATACGATCTTCCGTTTGTACTCGATGACGAAGCCGGTTACGGCAACGGCTGTCATGATTCTGCTGGAGCGCGGAGAGATCGATTTGTTCGATCCGGTCAGTCAATACCTGCCCGGCTTCAAAAATCAGCATGCCGAGGCGAATGGCGGGCTCGTGCCCGTGGAGCGGGAAATGAATATTCATGACCTGCTCGATATGACTTGCGGCCTTGTATACGGCGGCACCAACGCGGCCGGACAAGCAACGGAGGCTCTGTTCAGAGAGATTGGCGAGCGGCTGCTCGGGGAAGCTCCGTTGGGCACCGTAGAAGCGATGAACAAGCTTGGCGAAGGCCCGCTTGCCTTCCAGCCGGGAACTTCCTGGGCTTACGGCACATCGGCCGATGTGCTTGGCGCAATTGTCGAAGTGGTAAGCGGCATGCGCTTTGGCGAGTTTTTGCAGAAGGAAATTTTCGGCCCGCTTGGCATGAAGGATACGGGCTTCTGGCTGCCGGAAGAGAAGAGAGGGCGTCTTGTCAAGACGTACGCAAGCGAGCAAGGCGGAATGAGCCTCTTTACCGGCAATCATCTGGGCATTATTCATCAAATGGATCGTGAGCCGGCTTTCGAATCCGGTGGAGCGGGACTTGTCTCCACGATTGACGACGCGGCGAAATTTACGACCATGCTGCTAAACCAAGGAAGCTTGGACGGCATACGAATCTTGCGTCCAAGAACGGTTCAATATTTAACGTCGGGAACGTTAAATGACCGTCAGCAGCCTGCCTTTGACGCCTGGCATACAATGTCCGGCCACAGCTATGGGAATTTGATGCGCGTTGTCACGGACACGAAGATTACGGGAATTCTGGCAAGTCCGGGAGAGTATGGCTGGGATGGCTGGTTAGGCGCATACTTCGGCAATTTCCCGCAAGAGGGATTGACGATTCTGCTTATGATTCAGAAGAAGGATGCGGGCACAACGCCGCTGACTCGGAAGCTCCGTAATATTGTGATGAGCACGTTATAAGAAGGAAGACGCTGCTGCGCATTGGCGCGGCAGCGTTTTTTAGTGCCATTGCAGAATATCCGGATAAGTCCGATTCATGTAATCCACGTAGCTTACACCGGTGCAATACCGCGAGTCGGAAAGGGAAAAACAAAAAAATATTTCATGCAGTTAACTAAAGTTAATTGGTTCCGAAAATGATATTTGCTAAGCTTGTCCTGCTCATTCAGTTAGAGGAGGACGAAGATTGTGTTTCGTAAAATAAGCTCTTTGCTATTGCTCATCGCAATTGCTTTTGTATTTTTGCCGACGGGAGGTGAAAAAACGGCATTTGCCGCCGTCTCGGTGGAAGAGCTGCCCTCGGCTTTTAACCCGCCGGAGCTGCTTCCCGGAGCTATGGCAAGCGCGGTTGGAGGGAACAAGATTCTCTTAACCGGGGGACAGAACGCAAGAAACAATTCTTTTTCCAAGAACGCGTACGTCTTCGATACGGCTACTCAAACCTGGTCTTCGAATGCGCCAGCTTTGCCTGTCGCCTATCATGCGCAATCCATGCTGCCAAACGGCAGCGTGCTTGCCATTGGCGGAAATGCGTTTATGAATAATGTAGGCTACGTCTATAACGATGCTGTACGCATGTATAATCCTTCCGCAAACACTTGGACTAATGCCGCGAAATTCCCTCATACGGTGCTGGGACATTCCCAGAGCACGCTTCTTGACGGCCGCGTGTTAGCCGTAGGAGGAGCAAACGAGATTTATTCCGCCAGTTCAGGCTCGATTCTGTACAACAACGCCTATATATATAATCCCGCAGCCGACCGTTGGGATGAGGCTGCTCCACTTCCAAGGGGCATTTACGGCGCAGCACAAAGTACGCTGAAGGACGGACGGGTACTGCTGACGGGCGGTCTTAGCGGGTATGTTTATTCCTTTGACTCCTATATCTACGATCCGGCAGCCAATACCTGGACCAAGGTCGCAAGTCTGCCCTATTCCGGAATGGACATCTTTTTCAGGCATTCGCAAGTAACGCTTCCCAACGGTAAAGTATTGGTCATGGGCAATTACAATTTCTATTTGTATGATCCGGCGACGAATACTTGGACAAGCGATGTTGAGAATCCGAATCATTTGACGAATGCCAGTCTTATCCCTATCGGATCTGACGTTTATATCGTAGGCGGCTATAATGACAGGGACTATACGGACAATACCAAGATGTACAAGCTGACCTTCGATTTTAATCCGCCGTCAGCCCCAGCAATAACGGGAGTCGGCAGCGCATGGAGCGCTTCCGATGTGGACGTGTCCTTAGTGCCGGGAACGGATACGGAAACGGGAGTTAACCGAACGGAGTACAGTCTGACAGGCGCTACCTCCGTCAGCTGGACTTCATACAATGGCAGCGATCCGATAAGAATCTCGAATCCGGGACAAACAACGGTATCCGCGAGAACGGTAGACAATGCCGGGAATACAAGCACTATTACAACCGCGGTTGTGAAGATTGACCGGACGCCGCCTTTAACGCCAACAATCAGCTTGTCGGAAACAGGCTGGAGTTCGAAATCCGTATCCGCCTCGTTCTCGTCATCCTCGGACCCAAGCGGCTCCGGCGTCCAAAGGATTGAATACAGCCTGTCCGGCGTCGTTACCCAGGATTGGAAACCGTACACCGCCGGTTTTTCGATACTCGCCCAAGGACAAACGACCGTCCATGTAAGGGCTGTCGATAACGCAGGCAATACAAGCGCTGAAGGAACTGCCGTCATTATGATCGACAAAGCACCGCCTGCAGCGCCTAGCCTTACGCCAGCCTCGAGCGGTTGGAGCGGTACGGACGTTACCGTAACCGCCCTTGCCGGAATAGATACGGGAGGCTCCGGCGTTAACCGGACCGAATACAGGCTGACTGGCGCGTCCAACTTGAATTGGTCCACCTATAACGGTCCCATCCTAATCGGGGCGGACGGACAGACGACCGTTGAAGCAAGAACCGTTGATAACGCCGGCAATATTGGAACAAGCAGTACGGTAAACGTAAAGGTGGATAAATCGCAGCCAACTGCTCCAGCCGTAACACCGAATACGGCGAGCTGGACAAATGCGGCTTCCGTCAAAGTAACGGTCGCCGGAGGAACGGACGGAGGCTCCGGCGTCAATAGAACCGAATACAGCTTAAGCGGTGCGTCGACGCTTGGATGGACGACCTATACCGGACAGATTACGGTCAGCGCGGAAGGGCAGACCACGCTAAGCGCAAGAACGGTGGATAATGTCAATAACATAAGCTCGGTAACGGCAACCGTCGTGAAAATCGATCGAACGGCACCAGCGGCTCCCGTCATAACGCCTTCCAGCGGAACATGGTCGGCTTCCAACGTAACGATTACAATAGCAGCCGGAACGGATAGCGGCGGTTCGGGCGCTGCCCGGACCGAGTTTAGCCTAAGCGGTGCAACAACAGCGGATTGGGCCGCCTACGCGGGGACTGTGCTGATCAGTACGGAAGGACAGACAACGATTCACGCCAGAACGATAGATCAAGCAGGCAATATAAGCAATGAACGAACGACCGTCGTATCCATAGACAAGACAAAGCCAACCGCGCCGGTAATTGCGGCTTCGGCAACGGATTGGAGATCGTCGGATGTGGCGGTAACCGTTGCTCCGGGAACCGACGCCAGCGGATCGGGCGTGAACAAAACGGAATACAAGCTGTCCGGAGCAACCGTTAAAGGCTGGACAACGTATTCCGGAACGGTATCGATAAGCGCGGAAGGACAGACAACCGTTGAAGCAAGAACAATCGATCAAGCCGGCAACACAAGCACGGCGGCTCCGGTGACAGTCAAAGTGGACAAAACAAAGCCCGCGGCTCCGGCCGTAACGCCGGATGCATTAAGCTGGACAAACGCAGCTTCCGTTAAGGTTACCGTTATCGCGGGAACCGATAGCGGTTCGGGCGCCAGCCGTACGGAGTATAGCTTGAGCGGTGCCACTACGCTTGCTTGGTCAACGTATACGGGCCAGATTTCCGTATCCGCCGAAGGCGAGACATCGGTAAGCGCAAGAACGATAGACCAGGCAGGCAATATAGGGCCTGTTACGACAGGGATCGTGAAGCTGGACAGAACCTCGCCCGCGGTTCCCGCAATAAGCCCTGCAGGCGGAACTTGGTCCGGAGCATCCGTTTCCGTAACGTTGACGGCCGGCGCGGACAGCGCCTCATCGGCGGATCGGGTCGAATATAAGCTGTCCGGTGCAATCACGCTGGGCTGGACGGCGTATACGGCACCTATTCCGATTGCGAAGGAAGGCGAAACAACCGTTACAGCCAGGACGGTAGACAAGGCAGGGAACATTAGCGAGGAGGCGGTGGAAATCCAGAGGCTGGATTTCACGCCGCCCGGAGCAACGTTACTGACTCCTGACGCAGCCGGCTGGAATGCGGGAGACCGTGTGACGGTGACCGCAACGGCCGGAACCGATAACGGAGGATCCGGAGTGAATGCAGTGGAGTATAGCCTGACGGGAGCTGCCAATTCGGATTGGGTGACTTACACGGGACCCGTTATCGTAACCGGGGAAGGTCAAACCGAGGTGTATGCAAGAACGATAGACAAAGCGGGCAACAAAGGAACAGTCTCTAAAGCGACGGTTCAGATTGACCGCAGTGCTCCCGGGCAGCCTGAAATTGAGGTCTCCCCATCTAACTGGTCTAATTCTGCCGCAGAAGTGACGATTACGCCGGGGAACGATTCTTTATCCGGGATAAGCCGTACCGAATATCGCTTGACGGACGCGGTTGACGCGGATTGGACGACTTATGCCGGCAAATTTAAGGTGACTGCCGAAGGCAAGACGAGGATTCAAGCAAGAACGTTGGATCAGGCAGGCAATATAAGCGACATTGCGGAACAAAACGTTTACCTCGATAAAACAGCCCCAACCGCGCCGGAAATCGTTATTAATAAACCGGGTTGGGTTTCGGCGGATCGGGTGAATGTCGCGATAGCGTCCGGCGAAGACCAAGGGGGATCGGGAGAAAGCCGAACGGAGTACCGATTATCCGGGGCAACAACCAAGGATTGGACGATCTACTCCGAAACGGTTGACATTGAAGCCGAGGGCGTGACGACGATCAGCGCAAGGACCATTGACCAAGCAGGGAATGTTGGACAGGTACGGGAAGAAAAGGTGCAAATCGATCGATCGCTGCCTGTGGCCCCGACGGTTGTACCCGATACGGAGGATTGGACTTCTGCAAGCTCCGTAAAGGTAACGATTACAGCAGACTCCGATCGCGGTGAATCCGGCCTTGACCGCACCGAATACCGCATAACGGGGGCTGGCGCGAAGGATTGGACGAACTATGAAGGAGAGCTGTCGGTTACGGCGGAGGGAGAGAGTACGGTCAGCGCAAGGTCGATTGACAAAGCGGGTAATAGCAGTTTTATCGCAGAAACGAAGGTTCGCATTGACCGGACTCCGCCGTTATTGCCTGTCGTATTAACGCCGGAGAACAGTAAAGTTACAAGCGATAACACGCCGGAGATATCGGGAACTGCCGAAGCAAATTCCCGAGTTACGATTTCAATCGATGACCAAAAGCTGCCGGCTGTCACTACCGACGGTCAAGGGAAATGGAAGTACCAGCCGGTTTCCGTATTGGCGGACGGCCTTCACCACGTGCAGGTATCGATCGAAGATTCGGTAGGAAATGCGGCAGAAGAGTCCGTTGCGCTGGCTTTCACCATTGATTCTACCGCGCCTGGAGCACCGGTTATTGAAGCGCCAATTAACGGTTCAGTAACGGGCAGCAGCAAGCCGGTGTTAAAAGGAGAAGCAGAGGCTGGCGCGAAGGTTACTATAGATTTGGACGGTTCAACGCTCACAACCGTAACGGTAAGCGAAAACGGCAATTGGAGCTATTCGGTAACCGAAGCGCTGAGGGATGGGCTTCATGTGGTGAAGGCAATGGCCGCGGATTCCGCGGGCAATGCGAGTCAAGCCTCGTCATCGGTCTCGTGGACGGTAGACACCGCAGAGCCGGAAGCGCCCGTTGTTCTTGCTCCGGCGGAAGGGGCGGTTACGAGGATGAACAATACGGCGATATCCGGAACGGCGGAAGCAGGCGCAGCCATCACCGTCTTTATCGATAGTCTTAAGGCTGTAGAAGGAAAAGCCAACGAATCGGGTGCATGGTCGTTTACGCTTCTTGAAGCATTGCCCGATGGCAAGCATACGATTTATGCCGTAGCTAAGGATGAAGCAGGGAATACGGGAGCCCGCTCGGAAAAAGTGACATTTGCGATAGATACAGCCGCTCCCGAATCGGCTACGGTATCCTCACCAGCCGAAGGGGCTTTGCTCCGTACAGGCAAGCCAGTCCTCCGCGGAAATGCGGAGCCGGGAGCTTGGATTCACCTAACGCTGGACGAAGCGGCAATGGAGCCTTTTCAAGTAAATGAAGAAGGTGAATGGACCTTTGCGCCTGCGGGGGTTCTGCATGACGGTGCTCATCAGGTTATCATCAAAGCAGCGGATTCGGCAGGAAACGTGAGTGAAGACACTGCGCGGCTGAATTTCTTAATTGATACGACGGCTCCATCGGTGCCGTTGGTCAATAAGCCGGCCGAAGATTCGAAAACGAACCAAACAAAGCCAGAAATTGCCGGAACGGCCGAAAAGCACGCTAAAGTGACCATTCAGCTGGATGGCAAGCATTATGGCGAGGCGGAAGCCGATGATAACGGAAGCTGGAGCTTTGTACCGGAGAAGGATCTCGCTATTGGAGAACATATCGTTCAGGCTCAAGCAAAGGATGCTGCCGGCAACGAAAGCGATCTTTCTCCAGAGTATCGCTTTGAGCTTGTATCCAGCAACGCGAATTTGAGCGCGCTCAAGCTAAGCGACATCGTTTTAAATGAGCCGTTCCAAGAAGCAATGCTGAACTATACAGGAGTTACCTATTCGGTTTCGAAAACAAAGGTAACGGCCGTTCCAAGCGATTCGAACGCTAAAGTCGATATTTTGAATGACAAAGGAGAGAAGCTGGGCGAAATCATTGATTTGCCGGTAGGTACACAAACCATTATGGTTCTTGTTACTGCCCAGGATGGGACAACCGTACGGACGTATACCGTACAAGTTACTAGATACAATCCGGTTAATCCGCCTCCGGTGGAGCCGGAAGAGCCAGGCAAGCTTGAGCTTATCGCTTGCACACCGGATTCGGGCGGCTCATCCCGATTCGGCGATATGACCGGGCATTGGGCGGAAGAGACGGTTAAGGAAGCCTACGGCTGCGGAGTGGTGCATGGCTTTAATGACGGTACGTTCCGTCCGGAAGGGCATGTCACGCGAGCGGAATTCGTCACCATGCTGATGAATGCGGTGATCGATAAGTCAACGCCTGCAGGAACGGGAGCGGAGTTTTCGGATAAGGAAGGCATCCCGGGGTGGGCGGCGCAAGCGATAGACAGAGCGAAACAATTCGGGATCGTAAACGGTTATGCGGATGGCTCGTTCCGGCCAAACGAGCAGGTTACCCGCGCGGAGCTTGTGACCATGCTGGCCAAAGCGGCGGGTATTAAGCCTTCAGAGCCAGAGAAGGCGAAGGATTTGTTTACCGATGCCGCGGATATTCCGACTTGGGCAGCCGGCTATGTAGCCGCATTGCAGCAAGCAGGTTTATTGCAGGGAAGAGGAGACGGCAGATTCGAGCCGTCGGGTGAAGCTACCCGGGCGGAGGCGGCAGTGCTGCTGCTGCGCATGATCGAATTCTACCATACTTAAAAGATAAGTTAGAAAACCATTGCCGGCATTAAGGGCAATGGTTTTTCTTTTGAGCAATACATGTCGAAAATTCAGTATAATAGAGATCATATGTCGGAATTAAAAGGAGATCGTATGTTATTCTCTCAACCTATTCTGTTAAAAACAAAAATACGGCTTCCTGTCGTTAAAAAGAATCTGATCATCCGGTTGAGATTGCTTGATTCGCTGGAGCAAGGAATGCGGGGCCGGATGGTAACGGTCTGCGCTCCTGCGGGCTCGGGAAAATCCACGCTGATCGCGCAGTGGGCACATTCCGCACGCATGCAGACGGCATGGGTGTCCCTGGATGATAGAGACAATGATACAGCAAGATTTTGGCGGTACGTATTGCATGCTTATATGGAAGCGGGGCCGTCCTCCTTGACAGATCCGCTTGCCGCAGTTGGAGCGCTTGTAACGGGCACAACGGTGAATGCGATTATCGATACGCTACTCAACGAATTGGCAGCTCTCGAAGAACCGATTGCTCTCGTGCTGGATGACTATCATCATATTGAGCTCGCAGAGATCCATGACAGCTTGGCATATTTTATAGAGTACTTGCCTTTCCGTCACCGGATCATTATTGCAAGCCGAGGCGAAATTTCCTTAGATGCGGCCAAATGGCTGGCGAGAGGAGAGCGGACGGAAATCGGGCTGCGGCAGCTTCATTTCACGCAAGAGGAAATCGATGAATTTTGCAGATCCGCAGGCGTTTACCTGGAGCAAAGACATACCCGCAAGCTGCTCGAGAAAACGGAAGGATGGGTTGCCGGCCTTCAGCTCGCTTCCATCACGCTCCAGGACCAGCAGGATATAGACCGGATTATCGCCGGCTTTGGCGGAAGCAATGAGAAGGTCTCTTCTTATTTGTTCCAGGAGGTGCTCGACAAGCTTCCTTCTGACGTGACGGATTTCCTGCTGCAGACCAGCGTGTTCGACCGAATGGATGCGGAGGTCTGCAATCAGGCGTTTAACCGCACGGACAGCCGCGAGATGCTGGAGCAGCTTCGTGCGCTCAATTTGTTTGTTATTCCGCTGGATAATTACAACGGCTGGTTCCGGTATCACTCGCTCTTTGCGGATTTCTTGAAGAGCCTGCTCCGCTCCCGGAGCCGAGAGCGGTGGCTGCAATATCATCTTGCGGCAAGCAGGGCGTTCGCTGCCAGAAGGATGCTTGATAAATCGATCGATCATGCGATAGCCGGCGAGAGCTACAAGGTAGCTGCCGATAGATTGGAAGAATATATTCCGGATGCGCTCAAACAAGGCGAGCTTGCTTCGCTGCTTGAACGTATTGAGGCGGTCTCCGAGCACATTCCGATGCCTTCGAATTTATTAATGTATCAGGCATTTGCTTATCTGCTGATGGGGCAAATGCATTTTTCCGCCGAGACCGTCGAGAAGCTGGAGAAAAGATACGAGCAGCCAGAGACCGCGGCCGAGCTTGAACCGCTGCAGGGAGGCATGTTGTTCCTCCAGTCGAACCTGCTCTTCTATACGGGGCGTTACGAGCAATGGGATTCGTTTGTCGGATACCGGCTTCAAGGGGTACTGCCGGAGGATCCCATCTTCTACAATTTTAACTACAACATGATGGAGCCGCTCGTCAGGCGGACGGCGTTTGGCTTGAAAGGAATCTTATCGGCCGATACCGAACGGATCGGTCAGCGGTTCGTATCCGTGCTGGAGCAGCACGGGTGGGGGCAATCGCTCATTAATTTGTATGTCGTTCAAGCCTTATGCGAAGGGTATTACGAGTGGAACCGGCCAAGCGACAGCCTGGAGCTGGCGCGCAAAATCGGGCTGTCCGACAGGGCCAGGCAGACGGCGGGCTTGTTTGTTCCCAACCGGATTACGCTATCGCGCATTTATGCCGCTTCCGGCCAGTTTCTGAAGGCCCATGAAGCCATCGACGAAGCTGTTCAAATGGCGGAACAAAAAGGCGAGTATCACTGGCTGTATCCTTTGCGCGCAAGCCGTGCCCACCTCTACGTGAAGGAAGACAAGCTTGCGGAAGCGAAAGCCGAAATTTCCAGACTGCGCCTGTCGGACCGCATTCAACCGGCATCCAACCGTTGGATCGAATATACGGTCTATGCCCGAATACTGACCGCGCAGGGGAAAACAACCGAGGCGTTGAGACAATTGGAATTTATTGAATCGTCGCTGGAGCAGGACTCTTGTCTTCTTTTGCGGACGGAGATTAGTCTTGTTCAGTCTTTGGCGGAATATCAGCGCGGCAATCGCAGCGCGGCATTGCAGCTGCTTCATGAAGCGCTTGTCATGGGCGAATCGAACGGTTATATCCGCAGCTTTGTTGACGAGGGGATTCAAATGAAGAAGCTTCTGCATACGTACGCGGAGCATCGGCAGCGAGAGACGGCTCAAGCGATTTGGCAGGATGTCTCGCTTGTTTACGTGGAGAAGCTGTTGGCTTGCTTCCCTGAGCAGGAGAATCCCTCTCAACCGCAACCGTCGTTAATCGAGCCGTTAACCGAGCAAGAACTCTTTATTCTGCAGCTGCTGGAGCAAGGGGCACCTAACAAGCAAATCGCGGCTAAGCTGGCTTTAAAGGAAGGCACGGTAAAGGTATACCTATCGAGGATCTACGCCAAACTTGGCGTATCTTCCCGGACGCAGGCACTTGCGGCAGCCCGCCAGTTGATCGGGCTGGCCGAATAAAGCGGGGTATAAGCATGAATGCAGGTCAATTAACAGGCACGGGCACGTTTGGTTTCCGTTTTACGATGCCGGAGCATCTGGCTTTATGCAACCTGTTCGCTATCGGAACGGATGTCATTCGGGATGAGCATTACCGATGGGACGGTTGGACCCGGAACGACGGACCGCTGCTGTTGTTTCAATATACGTTTGACGGGGAAGGGATTTACGAGAGGGGAGCGGAGACTATCCGTATTCAGGCCGGACAAGCGTTTATGACGGAAATTCCGGGTGATCACCGTTATTATTTTCCGCCCGGAGGATCGCATTGGTCCTTTATATTCGTATTGATTCGTCCTTCCCTCATTCTCCCGAATTGGGAGGAAGTGAAGAAGCAGCTCGGCGACACTCCGTTCCTGCCGGGAGCTAGCCGGCCGATACGGCTGCTGCAAAGCATGTACGAAGAAGCCTATGCCGGCCGGATCAAGGAGCCCTATACGGCTTCTTCTTATGTGTACCAATTCATCTCCGAGCTATGCCGCTTCGCGCTATCCCCTCAGGACGATACAAGGGAATGGCCGATAAAGGTGAAAGAGGCCGTCGCTTATATCGATAAGCACTACGAAAATATGATCAGTCTTGACCAACTGGCCGATCAGCTTAGCTTGTCGAAATATCATCTGCTCCGTCAATTTATCAAAACGGTAGGCGTGTCGCCTAACGATTATTTGAATCAGGTCCGGATTAAGGAGGCGATCCGGCTGCTGAAGGAATCCGACTGGAGCGTGGAGCGGATCGCGGAGCAGGTGGGCTATTCTGGCGGAAGTTATTTCATCAAATGGTTTCGAAAAATCACGGGGGAGACGCCCGGTAATTTCCGTCAGGGTGAAGGCCAGCTTGTCTATAACCGCGTATATTTCGATTAGATGGATTCGCTTGAAAAAGCGCAATATTTTACTATGAATGACGTTAGATTACTGTAGATGGCCGCATCCGATAGGAATTAATATAGGAATATAGCAGCAATTCATTCCTATTCTTGCTTCAAATACAGGAGGGTCATTATGCAGCATCTTGAATTTGCCCCAACACCGCCGCTTGGGTGGAACAGCTGGGATTGCTACGGCGCAACCGTTAGGGAAGACGAAGTACGCGGTAACGCCGACTATATGGCGGAGCATCTGAAGGCTTTCGGCTGGGAATATGTCGTTGTCGATATTCAGTGGTACGAGCCGGGAGCCGTATCGGATCTCTACCGCCCCTTCGTGCGGCTCGAAATGGATGATTACTCCCGGCTTATTCCGGCGGTGAACCGGTTCCCGTCCGCGGAAGGCGGAAAAGGCTTCAAGCCGCTGGCCGACTATGTGCATAGCCTTGGCTTAAAGTTCGGGATTCATATCATGCGCGGGATTCCGCGCCAGGCTGTTCACGATAACACGCCAATCAAAGGCACTTCGGTGACAGCCCGCGATATCGCGCATACCTGCTCCTTCTGCGGCTGGAATACGGATATGTACGGGGTGGACGCCAAGAAGGAGGGCGCGCAGGAATACTACAATTCGTTATTCGAAATGTACGCCGAGTGGGGCGTTGATTACATCAAAGTGGATGATATCGCCGACTCCTGGCTGCATGGCGGAGCGCATCTCGGCGAGATTGAACTGATCCGCAAAGCGATTGATCATGTTGGTCGTCCAATCGTACTTAGCTTGTCGCCGGGTCCCGCACCCGTGAAGCATGCCGATTTCCTGGAACAAAATGCGAATCTGTGGCGAATGACCGATGACTTCTGGGATCGCTGGCCGCTGCTGCTCGACATGTTCGACCGCTGCAAAACCTGGGAGGGACGTCCAAAGCCGGGCAATTGGCCGGATTGCGATATGCTGCCGCTTGGCCGCATCGGCGTACGCTGCTCGCACCCGGACCGCAGGACGAACTTCACCCGCGACGAGCAGCTGACGATGATGACCCTGTGGTCGATCTTCCGTTCTCCGCTCATGATGGGCGGCGAAATGCGCGATAATGACGAATGGACGTTGTCTCTCTTAACGAACCGGGATGTGCTGCATATGCACCGCGCCAGCTTTGGCGCAAGGCAAGTATCGCGAATTGGCGATCGAGTGGTCTGGACAGCGGAAGGAAGCAATGGGGAGAGATATGCGGCAATGTTTAATACCGGAGAAGAAGCAACGGAAGTATCCGTATCCTTCGGCGATTTGGGGATGGACGGAGATGCAAGCGTGAAGAACCTGTGGACCGGCGAGGTTTTAGGTACCTTAAGCTCTTCGCTCTCTTCCGTAATCGCACCTCATGGTGCCGTTTTGTACAGACTCGATACGGTATAAAAAAATGGCGAACTCCAATGGGGTTCGCCATTTTTCTTCCACTATTATTGCAATTGGTCTGCACGCAGCTCAGCGATCCCCGTATTTATTATGGAATCCGCCTTCATTTCATTGCTTGCTAGGAGCAGCGTCTCCACAATCGTCCGTCCCCAAATGGTTTCGTTTTGCGAGATGACGGCGGCTAGCTGCCCGTTAATCAAGGCATCGTTGTTTGTGGAGGTAACCCCCATCGATATAGCCAGCCTGTTCAACCCTTTTGCTTTCCAGATGAGGATAGATGCGGAAGCAGAGATGTAGTCTAGTCCCACCAAGGCATCAAAGTGAGGATGGGCATCAATCATCGTCTCGATATCGCTCATCGCCTGCTCCTCGCTGCCTCTATTATGATGAACCTCCAGCACATCGATGGACGATTCCTGAGCCAGATAATCGAGAAAGCCCTCCAGTCGCTGCTTCATTCCCAGCATTTCCTCCATGCCGTTTTCTACAATGATCATGCCTTTATGCCCGAGAAGACGGCTGACCGTCATGGCGCTTTGACGACCGGTCATAAAGTTGTCCGCACCGATGTAAGCGGTACGTTTGCTGCCCGGCGCATCCGATTCGAAGGTAACGACGGGAATCCCTGCTGCCTCCGCTTTATTTATGACGGGAGTCAGCGCCGCGGAATCGACGGGGGATATGGCTATGCCGTCAATTCCTTGCTTGATCATCGATTCCATGATGCGGATTTGCTGCTCGGTATTGGCCTCATCCGGCGCATTAACGATTAACGCCACATGGTTTTTTGCTGCGGTTTCGTTAGCGTCAAGCGTAATTAGCTCATAAGTCGGATAGGTCATCGGATAAATAATGCCAAAGGTTTTTTCCTTGGTAAAGCCGCCGTTTGGCGAAGGGGAGCCTTGTGCAGCCGGCAATGACCGCTCTCCTGTCCCATTGTTGGAACAGCCGCCTAGCAGCAGGGTGAATATTATCAACAAGCTCGTCAGCCGTCTCATGCCGTCTCATCCTTTTCTCCCTGGTTCCGGTATTCCTTGGGTGTCATGCCCGTCATTTTCTTGAACAGGTTGGAGAAATAATGAGGGTCGTTATAGCCCACTTCGAATGCAATCTCGAAAGACTTGCTGCGGGTCGTCTTCAGGAGCTCCATCGCCTTGCCGATCCGGATCTGCGTCAAGTATTCGGTAAGCGTCTGACCGGTTTCCTGGCTGAAAACTTTGCTCAGATGGCTGGGGCTGATTCTCACTTGGCCGGCTATCATCTTGAGCGATAATTGCTCATTATTGTAATGGGCTTGAATGTATTCCTTCACTTGATTGATTACATCGCCATATTTGTCTGAGGATTCCGACCGCCATTGCCAGAGCTCTTGCAGCAAAACGTTCAAATAAAAGCAGCAGTCCTCCCAGGAGGCTATCTTTTTAATCTCTTGCTGAAGCCGGGGAGCGCTGCTGCCCGGATCCGCGCCGGTACGGAAGGTTTGCTTCGCGCAGCGAAGCGCCTCCAAGGTCAGGTCGTTGAACAGATAGAAGCTGTAGCTGCTCTTAAAAGGAAGGGATTTTAACGGAGCCGCAAACTCCCTTACAAAAGCATCCCGCTCCGAGGGAATGCCGATCTTCGCAAACTCAAGAAACTGATTGCGGTTGATGACAATGTCCATCGGTTCGTGAATGCCGTGGAGCGAAGCTTGGTTAAGCCGGGTAAGCCGGCTAATGTATTTGTCTTCCTCCGCTTCCAGATAGGAAATATGAATGCCCTGAATCCGCTCGTGTAGACTGCCCAGTCCGGCGTAAATTTCGCAGCCGAACTGCCGCTCGAGCTGCAGCCTGACATCGGTGTTGAACGTATGGAGAAACCTTGTCAGGCTTTCCGCGGAATTGCACTTGAAAATATAAACGAGCTCTGTCTTGCTGCGGTAATAGGATAAGCATTCGATAGGTTGTTCAAGCCGTCGATCGAGCTCGTTCCTGACGCTGGTTACTAGCTGCTGATCGGCAGAATTAGCCGGTCTGACATCCAGAATAGCGGCGGCATAGTAGCGAGAGGCGAGGGATAGATTCAGCTCTTTGGCCGTTTCGATCGCCTCCGAAGCGCCCATTAAGCCGCCGCACAAGTCTGCAAGCAGCCTTTCTTTCGTGACTGCCTGGCCTTTAAGCTTTTTCTGCTCCTCATCAATTTTAACGCTGACCTTGCGTAGAAGCTCAATCAGCTCGGCTGCGCTGACCGGCTTCAAACAGTAGTCCTCGACGCCAAGGCGAATCGCATTCTGGGCGTAACGGAATTCATCATGGCCGCTCATAATAATGACTTTGATATGAGGCATCTGTTTGCGGACAATGGCCGTTAATTCAAGACCGTCCATAAATGGCATCTTGATGTCGGTAATCAGAATGTCGGGCTGCTGCTGCTCGATGAGAGGCAAAGCGAGTTCTCCGTCCGGGGCGTCTCCGCAGTAGATAAAGCCTTCCTTCGTCCAGTCGACGCAGCTCCGGATATTTTCGCGGATCAATATTTCATCGTCAACGATCATCACTTTTTTCATCGTTATGACCATCCTTATTTTTTTGGAATACGAACGGAAATTTTGCTGCCTTCCCGGTAGACGCTTTCGATCTCAACCCCATACCGCTGGCCGAAATACAACCGGATTCGTTGATGCACGTTTTGCAGGCCAAAGCCGCCTTCGCCGTCATCCTGCTTGACGGCAATCGAATCGACCGGCTGTTCCAGTTCCGTTTGAAGCTCGGCAAGCCGCTCCGGGGGAATCCCAATCCCGTTGTCTTCGACCGTAAGAACCAGATCGCGATCCTCCACATGACCGCTGATTCGGATCATCCCTTGACCGCGCTTGTTTTTGATGCCGTGATAAATGGCGTTCTCGATTAAAGGCTGAAGACTCATCTTCAGAATCGGGTAGACCTGCAGCTCGGGATCCACCTGAATCTCGTATTGCAAAATATCGTGATATCTCATCTGCTGGATGACGAGGTAAGTGTGAGCATGCTCCAGCTCCGTCTTGACGGAAATCCAATCCCGGCCTTTGTTTAAGCTTAACCGGAAAAACCGCGCTAAAGCCTTGACAAGCTTGATAACGCTTTCCTTTTTCTCCGCTTCCGCCATCCAGATGATCGAGTCCAGGGTGTTGTATAGAAAGTGGGGGTTAATCTGGGCTTGAAGGGTCCGCAGCTCCGCTATCTGCTTCTGTTCCTGTTCCCGCCGGTTCTTCTCCATCAGGCTTTTGATTTCTTCAATCATCCGGTTAAAGCTGTTGCCCAAGTCGGCAATTTCATCGGTTCCGCTTGGCGTGACCTTCGCATCGAGGTACCCGCTGGAGGCTTTGCGCATTTTGTTCATCAGAATTTGAATCGGGTGGGTCAGGCGGTTCGTCAGGAAGAAATACAGCGTTAACGCAAAGACCGCGCTAAGCGCAACGCTTACGATAATTAGCTGACGGATTCCGTTCGCTTCCGCGATAATTTCTTGAAACGGCACAACGCCGACTATTTTCCAACCGGTTATTTGAGAAGTGCTGTACACGATGAATTGAGGCTTTGCTTTGGTGGAGAGAACAAAGCTGTCGCTTGCCGCGGTCATCGGCTCCCGGTCGATCTGTTCCAGAATGGCAGGCGAGGCCGCAGGGGACTGAGGCTGGAACACGGTTGCGCCGTACTGGTCATTAATATAGAAAAAGCCGGTTTTGCCGATAACGGTATTTTTGAGAAAATCGTCAATCATCGCTTCATTGAGGTCGATGACGATAAAACCGATCACCTCATGGGTAATCCGTTGTTTAATCGCTGCGATTATGGACATGGCGTTCTGTCCCGGGTAAGTGAACCCGTCAAGGCGATTGGAATCGGAGGATGAGGATTCCGGAATCCGCAGGACCGCATCGGGATATTGCGTCAAATATTGAAAATACGGATTGCGGAGCGGGTTGCGGTCAAGCTGGAAGACGCCTTTCCGTTCGCTGATGCCTTTTCCGTAAAAATTGACCATCGATATGTTCAGCACTTTGTCGTACTTATAGGTTTCGCGATAGAACTTGAACGTCTGCAGGATGGATTTGGCCTCCTGATACGTCTCGGATTGCGAATAGAGAAATTGCAGCACCTGCGGATCTTTCCCCATCTCGAGAATCCTCTCGGTGTCCCCGAACAAAATATCCATATTGCGGGCTAATTGCTCGGCGACCAGCTTGGTAGAGGCTTTACTATGGTCGGAGACCGTGTTGTACGATTTCTGATAGGAGATAAGACCAACCGCCAGTAAAGGAACCGCGGTAAGAATAATAAACATGCTCAGCAATTTGACCCTAAGGCTTGAAGTAATCCATTTGATGAGCTTCATTGACTGTTCTCTCCAATTGAGGATGAAATTTGTTTCACCATTATAGCATGAAATTTTCCTCTTTTAAGAGATTCGCGGTATAGTGCACCTTTTGCGAAAAAAATTACACTTTACGCTCCCGACTGCCTGAAAGATGCCAAAAGGATTAAACGATTCACCAAACGGACTCCATATTTCCGTTGCGCGGAACGGTTCTATACTGGAATCACGCCAGACATGGTGAACCAAAAGGGAGGATTAACCAGATGAAGCGAAAGAAAAGATGGGGACTTGCGGTAACGCTTGCCGTCATGGTATCTATTGTAACCGCTTGCGGCGGCAACGGTGGCAGCAACGGGAACAACTCGAACAATACGGCGAATGCAACAAATAAGCCGGCCGAGACGGCCGCGGCTCAAGAAACGGCTGGCGGCACGGGAGCGGGAGATAAGAAAATTACGCTTGGCTTCTCGCAGGTAGGGGCGGAGAGCGGATGGCGGACGGCCAATACGAAGTCGATACAGGAATCGGCCAAAGAAGCCGGGTTCGATCTGAAGTTCTCGGACGCCCAGCAGAAGCAGGAAAACCAGATTAAAGCGATCCGTTCCTTCATTCAGCAAAAGGTTGATGTTATCGCCTTCTCCCCGGTAGTGGAATCGGGCTGGGATACGGTGCTGAAGGAAGCCAAGGATGCCGGTATCCCGGTCATTCTGACGGACCGTGCGGTTGATTCGGCAGACACGTCGCTGTATAAGACCTTTATCGGTTCGGACTTTATCGAAGAAGGCAAGAAAGCCGGTCAATGGCTGGTCGACCAATACAAGGATGCGCAGGAAGACGTCAATATCGTCGAGCTGCAGGGAACAACGGGCTCCGCTCCGGCGAATGACCGCAAGGCAGGCTTCCAGGACACAATCGCTTCGAATCCAAAGCTTAAAATTATCGCTTCCCAGACCGGCGACTTTACTCGTGCCAAAGGGAAGGAAGTTATGCAGGCTTTCCTGAAGGCGCATAAAGATATCGACGTTCTCTACGCGCATAATGACGACATGGCATTAGGGGCTATTCAAGCGATTGAAGCCGCAGGTCTCGTGCCTGGCAAAGACATTATCATTATTTCGGTAGACGCGGTTAAAGACGGGATGCAAGCCGCGGCGGACGGCAAGATCAACTTTATCGTGGAATGCAATCCTCTGCTTGGACCTCAGCTGATGGAAGCTGCTCAAGCGGTCGTAGACGGCAAAGAGATTGATGCGCGTATCGTAACGAACGAAACAACCTTTACATCCGAGCAGGCGAAGGAAGCTTTGCCGAGCCGCCAGTACTAATAAAAGAATGAAAAGCCGCCTGGAGCACCAGATTGCCGCTGGGCGGCTTTTTCTCTTGGGAAGGAGTGCGCAGCATGCAAGCACCTATACTGCAAATGACCGGAATCACCAAGCGGTTCCCCGGCGTAAAGGCCTTGTCCAATGTGGATTTCAGGCTGTTCCCCGGCGAGATTCACGCGCTGATGGGAGAGAACGGAGCAGGCAAATCCACCCTCATAAAAGTGTTAACCGGCGTCTACTCCATCGATGACGGTACGGTTACGATTGAGAATCAGGCTGTCTCGATCGGCGGGCCGTTAGAGGCGCAGAGAGCCGGAATAAGTACCGTCTATCAGGAAGTGAATCTTTGTCCCAACCTGACGGTAGCCGAAAATATTTATATAGGCAGAGAGCCAAGGAAATTCGGCAGAATCCTATGGAACAAGATGAACAAGGAAGCTGCGCGGCTTCTAAAGGAGCGGCTGAACTTGAACATCGACGTTACGCTGCCGCTCCATGCTTATTCCGTCGCTGTCCAGCAGCTTATTGCGATTGCAAGGGCACTTAGCATTTCTGCTAAGGTGCTTATTCTCGACGAACCCACCTCCAGTCTGGATCAAAATGAGGTTCGGCAGCTGTTCGGCATTATGCGCAAGCTGAAAAACGACGGATTGGCTATTCTGTTCGTTACCCATTTTCTCGACCAGGTCTATGAAATGTCCGACCGGATTACCGTTCTTCGGGGCGGAGAGCTGGAAGGGGAGTACCTGGCGGCAGGACTGCCGCGCATCGAGCTTGTACTGAAGATGATCGGCAAGGATCTGAAGCTGCTGGAAGAGCTGCCGAAGCTGTCTGAAGAAGCCGGGGATACAGCCGGAAACACCATGATTACGGCATCCGCGCTTGGCCGAAAAGGGGCGATTAATCCGTTTGATCTGGAGATCCGTAAGGGAGAAGTTGTTGGATTGGCAGGTCTATTGGGTTCAGGCCGGACGGAGATCGCAAGACTTCTCTTTGGCGTAGACCGGCCGGATCAAGGGAAGCTGCTTGCCGGGGAATCCGGCAGTCCGGTGAAATCGCCAAGAAGCGCCATTGATCTTGGCATTGCTTACTGCTCGGAGAACCGGAAGACCGAGGGCATAATAGACGACCTGACTGTCAGGGAAAATATTATTCTCGCGCTGCAGGCAACAAGAGGCTGGCTCCGGCCGATATCCCGCAAGAAGCAGGATGAAATCGCGGACCGGTATATCAAGCTGCTGAACATCAATCCTCCAAGCCCCGAGCATCTGATCAAGAACCTAAGCGGCGGCAATCAGCAGAAGGTACTGCTTGCCCGCTGGCTGCTGACGGAACCCGATCTGTTGATTTTGGATGAGCCAACGAGAGGGATCGATATCGGGGCCAAGGCGGAGATCCAGAAGCTGGTTCTCTCGCTTGCGAAGCAGGGAATGTCGGTTCTCTTTATTTCTTCGGAGCTGGAAGAAGTCATTCGCGTCAGCGACCGCGTGGCTGTACTGCGGGATCGTTCCAAAGTCAAGGAGCTTGTCAGCGGCGAACTGAACCAGCAGCAAATTATGCAGGCGATGGCAGGGGGATAAGGCTATGGGAGGCAAAATGTACCGTCATCATTTATTCTGGCCATTAGTAGTGCTAGGAGCATTGCTGTTATTTAATCTGATCTATTCGCCGGATTTCTTCTCGATAGCGGTCCGGGGCGGCAACTTGTACGGCAGCTTGATTGATATTCTTAATTTCGGCGCTCCTCTCATTCTTGTCTCTATCGGAATGACCATTGTCATTGCAACGGGCGGTATCGATCTCTCCGTTGGCTCCATTGTTGCCATTTCCGGCGCTATGGCTTGTCTGGCTATAAGCAAGGGCACTGATCAAAACTCCGTGCTGCTGGTCGTTGGGGCGGTAATGGCATCCATCGCGCTGTCCATCGTGCTTGGCATGTGGAATGGAGCGCTTGTTACGGTTACGCGCATTCAGCCTATTATTGCGACTCTTATTCTAATGGTTGCCGGGCGCGGTATTGCGCAGTTGATTACCAGCGGGCAAATTATAACCGTATCCAATTCGAATTACGAATATATCGGCGCAGGCTCGCTTGCTTCCTTGCCGTTTTCTATCTTTATCGTTGCGGCCGTTCTATTGATTGCCTCGCTGCTGACGCGAAGAACGGCCATCGGATTGTTTATCGAATCCGTCGGCAGCAATCCCGAAGCCAGCCGGCTTGCAGGCCTTCGCTCCAAAACCGTTATTCTGACTGTTTATGTGTTCTGCGGCTTATGCGCGGGGATAGCAGGATTGATATTAAGCTCGAACGTTTCCAGCGCGGACGGGAACAACGCCGGTCTCTGGTACGAGCTGGACGCCATTCTGGCTGTCGTAATCGGCGGTACCTCTCTGAATGGCGGACGGTTCTATTTGATGGGAACGGTTATTGGTGCATTAATCATTCAAACCTTGACCACCACGATCTATATGATAGGCGTTCCGCCCGAGATTACGCTTGTCGTCAAAGCTTTTGTCGTGCTTGCCGTATGCCTCATTCAATCCGAAGCGTTCCGCAAGACGTTAATTACCCGCTGGAGGAAGAGGAATTACCCCGCGGAACAGGAGGTTACCCGCCATGCTTAACCGTAAATATGTTCCGATTCTCGTGACCTTTGGCTTGCTAGCGGTCATGTTCGCAGCGGGATCATTCCGATATACCGGATTTTTCTCCGCGCAGGTGCTTTACAATCTGCTCATCGATAATTCGTTTCTTATTATTACGGCCGTAGGAATGACCTTCGTCATTATTTCCGGCGGCATCGATCTGTCCGTCGGCTCCGTCATCGCCCTTACCACGATGATTTGCGCCACATTGGTAGAGCGGCACGGCTGGTCGCCGGCGGTTGTGATTCCGATGGTGCTCATCTTTGGAGCTTTATTCGGTACATTGCTGGGAGCGATTATTCATTATTTCAAAATCCAGCCGTTTATCGTTACCCTTGCGGGAATGTTCCTCGCCAGAGGAATCTGTTACATCATCAGTATTGATACGATAACGGTAACAAACGGCTTTTTTACCAAGGTAGCTCAAACCAAGGTATCGCTGCCCGGCGGCAATCTATCGATTAACGTCATCATTGCGTTGGTTGTTGTTCTTGCCGCTATTTATCTGGCGCATTATACGAGATTCGGCCGCAATGTGTATGCGATTGGGGGAAGCGAGCAATCCGCGCTATTAATGGGGCTGCCGGTGGCCAGAACGAAAATATTGGTCTATACGTTCAGCGGCTTCTGCTCGGCGCTCGCGGGAGTGGTGTTTACCTTTTATATGTTATCCGGATACGGATTGCATGCCATGGGACTGGAGCTCGATACGATTGCGGCTGTTGTTATTGGCGGAACGCTGCTAACCGGCGGTGTAGGCTACGTCGCGGGAACCTTAATTGGCGTATTGATACAGGGGGTTATCCAAACTATAATAAGCTTCGAAGGAACCCTAAGCTCCTGGTGGACAAAGATCGTGATCGGTTTGTTATTGTTTGTGTTTATCCTCTTCCAGAGGCTGCTTAGCGACCGGAGGGTCACGTTAAAGACATAATTTTCCATTTTACCTAAATTTCAAGGGGGCGGGGCGTGCATGAGGAAGCTAATCTATCTGTTAGTTGGTTTGTTCATCATCGTGCTGCTCCAAGGCTGCTCTTCCCGGGAGGAAGCACCTGTCCCCTCGCCGTCAATAGACAGCGAAGCGCCGCCTGCCATCAGCGAATGGCTAAAGAGCTCGGCCTCCAATATCAGTCCGGGAAAACCTATTACTCTCGGCTTCTCCCAGCTCGGAAGCGAAAGCGCATGGCGCCTCGCCAATACGGCCTCTGTCCGGGATGCGGCCGCCGAGTCCGGCATTCGGTTGATTATGAAAAACGCGGAGCAGTCCCAAACCAAGCAATTCGATGCCATCCGCTCTTTCATTCAATTGAAAGTAGATGTCATCGCGATTGCTCCGGTCGTAGAATCCGGCTGGGAGGATATTCTTCTGGAGATTAAGCAGGCCGGGATTCCGGTTGTCATCTTGGACCGCTCGGTTGATGTAAAGGATACATCCCTATTTGTTACAACGATTGGCTCTAACCTATATGAAGAAGGCGTAAGGGCGGGCAAGTACCTTCTCGACTTCATGCGCAGCCAGCCCGGCCCGATCCGGATCGCGGAGCTGCAGGGAACGAAAGGCTCCACGCCGTCCATACAGCGGGGTGAAGGGTTCCGCAGCGTTATTCAGGCAAGAAAGGATATGGTCATTACGCAAAGCGCTCCCGCCGAGTTCACGGAAGAGAAGGGCAGAGAGGTTATGCGCACCTTCCTGGAGGTTCCGGAAAAGGATCGTCCGCAAGTCTTATTCGCTCACAATGACGATATGGCTCTTGGCGCCATTGAATCCATTGAGGAAGCAGGTCTTAGACCCGGTGTCGATATTACCGTCATTTCGGTCGACGGCTCCCGCAAGGCGCTGCAGCAGCTTGCGGCGGGCAAGCTAAACGCCGTGGTGGAATGCAATCCGCTGCTAGGGCCTCAGCTTATGCAAACGGTCAAAGAAATAATGGCCGGAAGGACGCTGCCCAAGCGTATGGTGCCGCCGGAGGATGTCTTTACGCAGGAGAGAGCGGCGCAGGAAATAAGCAAACGTAAATTCTAGCATTTATAGGTTAGTCAGACGGAAATCCGCTCAAGGCGGATTTTTTTCTTTTGGCCGAGTACCGTGTCGTATATAATAGTTTTGGGTATATTTGGAAGTTGTTCGAAGCCGTCTATCGGGGAAGGAGAGGTTGGTTTGCAGGAACGGTTGGTGAAAGCGAACAAGATTGCTTGGGAGACGAAGGCTTACGAGGCATGGGTCCGGCAATACGGCACTCCGGTTGAATTGGCCGAAACTTTAAGACAGACGGGCAGCCATAATCTGCGTTATTGGCTGAAGTACATAGGAGATCCTGCGGGGAAGCGGGTGCTTAATTTGCTGGGTTCGCATGGCAGAAAAGCAATCGCGCTTGCGATGCGGGGAGCAGAGGTTACGGTCGTGGATTTGTCGGCGGAAAATCAGCGGTTTGCGCTGGATGTTGCGGCTGCCGCCGGAATTAAGCTGGATTACGTCTGCTCGGATGCCCTAAGCATACCGGATGAGGAAGAGCTGGGACAATTCGACATTGTACTGATGGAGTTTGGCGTCTTGCATTACTTCACCGATCTGCATGCGATTTTCGCTGTTGTTCGCAGGAGGCTGCGTACGAACGGGAGATTTCTGTTGACGGATTTCCATCCCTTTGCGAGAGCTTGGTTAACCACGAGCAATCACGCTGAGCCAAGCGGCAATTACTTCGACAAGGGGATTAAGGAAAGCGATGTGGCCTTCGCCAAGCTCCTGCCGGAGGAAGAAAGAGAAGGCCTTGGCAAGGTGCTGGCCTGCAGCTGGACGGTTGGCGATATTTTGACGGCGGCTGGGACTGCCGGTTTATTCATACGTACCTTTGAAGAGATTCCGGCATCCTCAAACCCCAATGTCCCCGAGTTCTATACGTTAGTTGCCGACAAGGTCGATATCGCTGTGGAGCCGCTTTATCCAAATCCAAAATGAGGAGAAGTGATTCGCGTGACCAATAAGCAATTGGAGCAAGTTGAGATTGTTACATTGGAAGAGAAGCATTTTGTGGGAGTGGCGGTTACGAATGCTTTCAAGCGAGTTAATCCTAAAAGCATACGGGAGGTCAATGACCTGTTTCTGTCCAGGATAAAAGAGATTCCGAATGTGATAAATGCAGACTGTTATGTTTGTCCTCATTTTGCCAATGATTTTCTGTTCACGTATATCTACAGCATGGAAGTTTCGCGATATGACGAAGTTCCCGAAGGAATGATCGGTTTTTCCGTTCCGAGACAGAGCTACGCAAAGGTACGGTCAACCGAGCAGGATCCTTATGCGTTAATCAAAGCCGCTCTGGAAGCGATGAACCGTAAAAACAATACGAGATCTCTAGCGCTTGAAGTATTCCGCTTCGGGGAAGAGCAGCATGTTCGCAATGCGGACGTATTTGTTCCGATTCTTTAGCCGCTTAGACCATTCTTATAATTTATATAGCAATGCGAGTGAAGGCAGCCGGGCAGTCTTCTTTTTGCCGATAGACACCCATAAGGCGTCGGAATTGCGGGAAAAATGAAACATTTTGACTTGTACCCGCGTTATACATAACATAAATAGGAAAGGTCACGGCACGCGAAAGGGGCGACTGAATTGCAATTATATTTTCGTGAGAATTTTTGGAATGCCGGTGTGACGGAGATTTTAAATGAGCAAGAACAGCAGGTTGGTCAGTTGGACATGAGAAGCGCGTTCAGCTCTGCCACTGATATCTACGGCGTTAACGGAGAACTGCTCTATAACGGGAGGTTCCCTTTCTTCTCGGGCAAATGGGAAATTAGCGGAGCCGATGGAGAGCAAGCGGGAGTGCTGAGAAGCAGACTAGCTTTTTTCTCCAAGAAATATTCCTATGATAGGACGCGGTGATTACGAGATTATTTCGCCCGCCTTTTCGAGAGAATATGACGTGATAGATGAATCCGGTAACGTTGTCGCCCAGTTCAAACAAATTAACGGTTGGTTCTCATCCGGTGCTTTCGTGCTTGATAATCATTGCGAATTTCTGGATTCCTACGAGCTTATCGCCGTAATCATCGGCATGCATGCCATGCAGAAGGCCGCGAGCAGCGCGGGAACCGCAGGAACCTAACCTTGAAATAGAAGACGCTCCAATCTGGGGCGTCTTTTCTGTTATTTAGCTCTATCCATACGTCAATCTTTGTCATATAATTTGGTAGAATTATGTCGAAAATTATATACATAAAGGAATGATCCAACATGCAGCTTAGAAAAATAATGACAATGATATGGATTGTCAGTCTCCTGCTGCCATTATCCATTAGGCATGCTTCCGCGGCGGGGAATGATGTCAATGTCCTGGCCATTTGGACGGGAGGAGAGCTATATCCGGCGTTCTCGAATGAAGTGTCGGACTATGATGTATTCATGGATAATAGCTCTAATCCTAACACTTATCTTGCTCTTATGGTAAGCGATGATCAAACGAAGTTGGAATACCGGGTAAATAACGGTACTTGGAATCCGATCCCTAATTGGATTTCGAGCGGAAATTTATTCATGAACCCGGGGCTGAACCTCATCGAGGCAAAAATTACCTCTGCCGATAATACGGTAACCCGAATCATCAGCCTTCATGTACATAGGCCGCAGCCAAACGATTCTTCCGTCAGGAAATTAAGCTTGTCGGAAGGGGCTTTATCGCCGGGCTTTGATTCCGCCAGTACAAGCTATACGGTGAACGTTCCTTATACGACTTCATCCATTGCTTTTACCCCGACTCTCACGGATGGGGATGCTTCAGCGACAGTAAATGGCCTAGTTGCGATAAGCGGTCAGGCGAGTGATGCCATTAATCTTACTGTCGGAAGCAACAATATTCCCATCCTAGCGACATCGGCAGATGGCAGCACGGTAACAACCTATACGGTAAACGTAATCCGTGCAGCGGCTAGCACAAATGCCGATCTATCCCAATTGAATCTGTCCGCCGGTTCTCTTCTTCCGTTATTTTTCAGCGGCACAACCTCCTATGCAGCCGAGGTTTCCAACAGCGTAGCGTCAACGACCGTAACGCCAACATCGGCGGAAGCCCACTCTACTATTCAGGTGAGCGTTAACGGTGGCACCGGCGAATCGGTTATTAGCGGTACGGCAAGCTCGAATTTGCCGCTTGCTGTCGGGGACAACCTCATTAAAGTTCAAATTACGGCACAGGATGGCAGCACCGTAAAAACCTATAGCATCAGCCTTCATCGCCGCAGCTCGAATGCTGATTTGTCCGGCTTGAGCCTATCGGCAGGCAACCTGGAGCCTTCCTTTAACAGCTCAACGACGGAATACGATGTTAAGGTGCCAAACGCTGCCGCCAGCTTGACCTTTAAGCCAAAGCTTGCGGATTCCTTGGCCGCGGTAGAATGGCAAATCGGCAGCGGCTCGTATATCGGCCTGGCCGACAATACGGACAGCCCCGAAATTCCGCTGCAGGAAGGATTAAACATCCTTCATATCAAAGTAACGGCAGACGAAGGCAACGCGAAAACCTATACGATCCGCATCGAGCGGCAAAGCAGCAATGCCAAGCTCAGCGGCTTGACGTTATCTGCAGGGACATTAAACCCTGCATTTGCCGAAAATACTTTCGCCTACGACACGAGCGTCGATTATACCGTTGATTCGATTACCCTAAAGCCCGTTGTCGCCGAGTCTCACGCTACCGCGGAAATAAGTTTGAATCAAGGTGCGTATACCAGTCTTGCAAGCGGGGTGAACAGCGTTCCGCTTCACTTGAATCAAGGGAGCAATACGATACAAATTAAGGTGACCGCCCAAAACGGGGCTGAACAACTCTATTCGATTATCGTCAACAGAGGATATGCGCCAACTACGCCGCCTCCGGTTCTAACACCGGATCCTCCAGCTCAGCCCGTCGGCTTTAACGATATTGCGGGGCATTGGGCAGAGAAGCTGATTGTTGACGGAGCCAAGCAAGGCTGGATAAGCGGATTTCCGGATGGAAGCTTCCGACCGGATCAAGCGGTGACCCGTCAGGAATTTGCCGTTATCGTAACGAAAGCATTAGGCCTGAAGCCGGATGCGCAAGCCGGCAGCCATACCTTCTCGGATCAAGCGGAGATTGCGCCATTTGCGGCAGATGCCGTAAATCTTGCTTATCAGAAGGGATTGATTAAAGGCTATGAGGGCGGAAGCTTCCAGCCCAATGCGGAAATTAGCCGAATGGAAATGGCGGTTATTCTCATGCGTACGGTTGGAGAGCAGGCGGTATCGGCTCCTACCGGTTTTGAGGACGATAGTTTCATTCCTGCATGGGCAAAGCCTTATGTATCGGCTGCCCGCGAATCCGGAATCGTAAACGGACGAGGCAACAATGAATTTATGCCTATGTCTACGGCTACGCGCGCGGAGGCTGTTACCATGGTGCTTCATCTGATCGATTACAACAAATCGAAATAATGGAAAGCTTCTTCGAATGCTTCGATTCGAAGAAGCTTTTTTATGTGCTGTCAGTTGTTCATGACCACTAATTTTGAACTGAATTTACATATAAATCCAAGGGTATCCGTGGAAAATGCTTTCGTTGTACGATAACAGCGGCACATAGGAAAGCGTTTTCAATTTATGTGCTAAACCAAACTTCCAACAGAGGAGAAGGTGTAATGAGGAGAAAGGCTGCAGGTATCATTGCAATGATCGCGCTAGTCGCAGGTTTATTCAGCAATGGAGTTATGGCTTCAACCGGCACCAAATCGCAGGACTACGACTGGGGGAGAGTAAAGACCGTTGGCGGAGGATTCGTCCCCGGAATCATCTACAATCCTTCGGAGAAGTATCTGGTATATGCCAGAACGGATATTGGCGGAGCTTACCGCTGGGACAAAAAGACGAATACTTGGAAGCAGCTGCTTGATTGGGTAGGCTATGACAATTGGAATATGGCCGGCGTGGCGAGCCTAGCGACCGATCCGGTAGATCCGAACAGGGTTTACATCGCCGCAGGCACGTATTCGAATGATTTTACGGATCAGAACGGGGTTATGCTTCGCTCCACGGATAAAGGCGAGACTTGGAAAAAGACCGTTATGCCGTTCAAATTCGGCGGCAATATGCCCGGCCGTTCCATGGGCGAACGCTTGACGGTTGATCCGAATAATAACAGCGTTCTGTATTTTGGCGCGCGTAACGGCAACGGATTATGGCGAAGCACCGATTACGGCGCGACCTGGAGCAAAGTTACCTCTTTTACGGCAGGGCAAAACGTAAAGGATTATTATGGCGGGGAGGTCGGACCGGTATGGATCGCCTTTGATGCAGCAACCGGGAAAAAGGCTGACTCGAAGCATAAGAAATCGGCGCAAACGACACAAACGATTTACGTGGGCGTTGCGGACACGGTTCAGAGCATTTACAAGAGTACGGACGGCGGCGCTACGTGGGCACCGGTTGCCGGACAGCCGAAGGAAGGGTTTGTTCCGCATCATGGCGTTCTTACGGCTGACGGGAAGCTGTATATAACGTATAACAGCGCGATTGGCCCTTACGACGGTCCGGCCTGGAACGGAACGAAGGCCGGTTCGGTCTGGAAGCTCGATACGAATACCGGAGCATGGACGGATATCAGTCCGGCTGTCATTGCTCCAACCGATGTTAGCGGCGTACCATCTTATCCGTTTGGGGGACTCGCCGTAGATCCGTCCAATCCCAATACGGTAATGGTCGCAACGATGAATATGTGGTGGCCGGATGAGCATATTTTCCGCAGCACGGACGGTGGAGCGACCTGGACCTCCTTCTGGACGATGGGGGAAGGCTGGTCGAGGGTGAACAAGTATGACATGGATTACTCGCAATCTCCTTGGCTGGACTGGGGCAGAACGTCTACTCCAACGGATGTCGAGCAAAATCCGAAGCTGGGCTGGATGATCGGCGATCTTGAGATTGATCCGTTTAATCCGGATCGTCTTCTGTACGGTACGGGCGCTACGCTATTCGCTGCGGATCATTTGACGGCATTGGACAGCGATAACGGTGATAAGGTGAAGGTTTCCGTTCATGCCGAAGGAATAGAAGAAACGGCGGTTCTCGGACTGATCAGCCCTCCGGAAGGCGCGCACCTCATCAGCGCAATGGGCGACATTGGCGGCTTCCGGCATGTGGATCTGGACAAAGCGCCAACCATGATCACGAATCCGTACTTTGGCACAAGCACGGACCTGGATTATGCCGAGCTGAATCCGAATCTGATCGTTCGGGTAGGCAATGCGGAGAATAAAGATGCCCGGTTAGGCCTCTCTACGGATAATGGGGTAACCTGGACGCCTGCTTCCAATGCGTGGGCAGATGCGGACGGGGATAAAACGCAAGGCGGAACGGTTGCCCTTAGCGCCAACGGAAATACGATCGTATGGGCTCCAAAAAGCGCTTCGGCAGACATAAGCAGACCGGTAAGTTACTCGAAAGACCAAGGGAAGTCCTGGACAGCTTCGGCCGGTATTCCGGATGGGGCAACGGTATCGTCGGACCGCGTAAACTCCTCCACATTTTACGCTTATGCAGACGGGGCTTTTTATGTGAGCAAGAATGGCGGGGAGTCCTTCGCTAAATCCGTCAAAGCCGTTAACCTGCCGTCAAAGCTGAACAGCAAGTTCAAGGCGGTTCCGGGTGTTGAAGGCGATATTTGGCTTGTTGCGGCGAAAGATAATACAAACACGCAAAGCGAATACGGCATTTTCCATTCTACCGATTCGGGCGCTACCTTTGCTAAGTTGAAAAATGTGCAGGAAGCGGCGATGATCGGTTTAGGCAAAGCCGCACCGGGTAAACCGTATATGTCGTTATACATGAACGGGCGTATCGACGGCAAGTTTGGATTCTACCGGTCGGATGACGCGGGCCGCAGCTGGATTAGGATTAATGATGACCTTCATCAATATGCGAATGCGACTCAAGCCATTACAGGCGATCCGCGCGTATACGGGCGTGTGTATATCGGTACGAACGGTTATGGCATTGTGCGAGGGGATATCGCGGATCAAAAGAGAAAGAAATAGTGTGCGCAAACATCCGGTACGGTGACGTACCGGATGTTTTATTATTTGCAGTTTGAAATCGATTTCAAATATCGCTCCATGCTGCAATAGGGAGTTTAATATATTTAACGCTATAAAATGGCGATTTTAACTTGAAGACGGTTCATTTTATCTAAACAAGTTATTGAAATCGATTTCAATTGATGATATTATCCAATTCAGGAAAGCAGCAAGACATACATCATGGGAATCAAAAAAGAAAGGGGAGGAGGAAGCAAGGCTTATTCAATAGTTGATCCACTAGTAACCACAATATTACAAAACTTTCTTGAGAGGGGCTTGAAGCATGGAAGTAAGCCTGTGGAAACGGATGGCCGCGCAGAGCCTGGTCGCCGGTCTTGTTGTCTCCAGCTTTACCGGCATTGCGCTGCCGGCGGTAGCGGCAGATTCCGGTGATCCGGTGAATGTATGGATGACCACCGGAGACAAGAGCAATTTGTTAACCAAGCAGCCGGATGTCGCGTTCGAAACAAGCGGCGCGCCGTCGGAGCTGACGATTGACGTAGACGAGAAAACCAAGTATCAGACGATTGACGGCTTCGGAGGCGCTCTAACGGATTCTTCGGCGTATGTCATTTCCCGAATGGATAATCAGGCGAAAGACGCTATGATGAATAAGCTGTTCAGCCGCGAAGGCGACGGCGTAGGCTTTAGTTATATGAGACTGCCGATGGGCGCAAGCGATTTTGCAACCAGCATC
Source organism: Paenibacillus sp. BK720 (assembly GCF_011761545.1). Taxonomy (NCBI): domain Bacteria; kingdom Bacillati; phylum Bacillota; class Bacilli; order Caryophanales; family Paenibacillaceae; genus Paenibacillus; species Paenibacillus sp. BK720. Next base: position 873,932 of record NZ_JAASRQ010000002.1, read on the forward strand.
TATACTTACGACGATATGCCCCCGGGAGAGACGGATCCGGATCTGGAGCATTTCTCGATTGCTCATGACAGCGCATACATTATTCCGTTCCTCAAGCAGGCGCTGCAAATCAACCCGGATTTAAAAATTATGGGCACGCCTTGGAGCGCGCCGGGCTGGATGAAAACAACGGACTCATCGGTTAAAGGAAAGCTGAAAGAGGAATATTACGGGGTTTACGCGCAATACTTCGTTAAATTCATTGAAGCCTACGAAGCGGAAGGAATTCCAATTGACGCCGTCACGCTTCAGAACGAACCGCATTTCGAACCGGCCGATTACCCGGGGATGAGAATGGAACCGGAGGATCAAGCGAAGTTCGTAAAGGATTATCTGGGACCTGCGTTTGAAGAGGCTCAAATCGATACCAAAATTGTCGTCTGGGATCATAACTGGAGCGAGCCGGACTACCCGATCGGGGTTCTGAACGACCCGGACGCGAAAAAGTATATTGCCGGTTCCGCCTTCCACGGCTATTCGGGCAATGTCAGCGCGCAATCGCTTGTTCATGACCTGCATCCGGACAAAGATATCTACTTTACGGAAAGCTCCGGCGGTGAATTCGCGCCCGATTTTGCCGGCAACGTGCAGTGGGATACTCAGAATCTGATTATTGGCGCTGCCCGCAACTGGGCTCGCACATCGCTCAAATGGAATATTGCGCTTGACGAGAATAATGGTCCGTATGTCGGCGGATGCTCGGACTGCCGCGGTATCGTAACGGTTGACAGCGGCACGGATGAAGTCAAATACAATGAAGAGTTTTATGCTTTTGGGCAGGCCAGCAAATTTGTTCTGCCGGGAGCACAGCGGATTAAGTCCAATACATTCGGCGCGGGCAGCATCGAGGATGTTGCGTTCGTCAATAAGGACGGTTCCAAAGTTCTGTTAGCCTTGAACTCGTCGAAGCAGCCGAAGGACTTTAAAGTACGCTGGGGGTCCAAAAGCTTCGTGTATACGCTTCCTGCCGGCGCCGTAGCCACCTTCGTATGGAACGGAACGCAGGACAGCGCGGCTTCAATCAGCCCTTATGCGGCCCTGCAGGCTGAAGATTACAGTGAAATGAACGGCGTAACAACCGAAGTGACCACGGACACCGGCGGCGGCCTTTCTGTCCATGCAACGGGGGATGGCAGCTACATCGCATTTGACAGCGTTGAATTTCTGAATGGAACGGCAAGCGTGAAGGTGAGAGCGCAATCGCAGGGCGACGGCGGCATCGAGTTCCGTCTCGACCGTCCGGACGGCGCATATGCCGGCGGCGTTGATCTCACGGAAACAAGCGGTGCATGGATTACAAAAGCCGCTCAAGCGGAGGCCGTAAGCGGCAAACACAAATTGTATGTCGTATTCCGAGGCAAGGTAAATCTGAACTGGCTTCAGTTCTCTTATGATTTTGTGCAAAGCAGCTATAACTATTTGAGCATAGGAGGCAGCTTTGAAGAAGGCGGACTTGCCGGGTGGAATGGCTGGACCCCGGAAGGTCAAGCAACCGCCCAAAAAGCGGACAGGGATAATCCGAGAACCGGGTCGTTCAAGCTTACGCATTATTTAGGCGGCAGCACGCCATATGAACAGACCACTTACCGCACGGTGAAGGTTCCTAACGGGACGTATAAAGCATCCGTCTGGTATCAGAAGGGCGGCGATACGAACGTAAGCCTGGAAGCGAAGAAATACGGCGGCGCCGATCTGAGCGTGGCAGCGGCAACAACGGCTTACGTAGGGTCATGGACGCAAATCGTTATTCCGGAAATTCAGGTGACAAACGGACAAGTGGAGCTGGGTATCCATTCCCTCAATAAGGGCGGCGAATGGGCTGCATTTGACGACGTGGAATTGATTCCGGTTATTGCAAAAGCTCCAGCTGCCGCACAAGGCACGAACGCTCCGGAGGCGCCTCAAGGCGTCAAGGCAGAGCTGGACGGCGGTCATAATATCAAGCTGTCCTGGACAGAAGTCCCGGATGTGGACGGTTATAAAGTCTATCGCTCTACCGCGGATTCGGAAACCTCGGCAAACGGGGTATATCCGGATTACCGTCTGATTGGACTCGCGGCCGGAGAGGCGACCGGTTATGCGGATCAAGGTCTTCGAGGCAGTACGCTCTATTCCTACCGCGTTACGGCATTTAACGCAAACGGCGAGTCTGCGGCAAGCTCTTCCGCAAACGCAACTACAGCGGCAGGTTCGGATTCCGCAGCACCGTCGGCACCGGTTGGCCTTACAGCGGAGCCTGGAATCGAACAGGTTAAATTGGCTTGGGAGCCAAACGTCGAGAGCGATTTCCTGAAGTACAACATTTATGTCAACGGCTTTAAACGGGCATCGGTTGATCCCGCTCCGTCATCCGTCTATACGGTGACAAACCTGAAGGCAGGCACGCTTTATAGCTTTACTGTAAAAGCGGTAGACCAGGCTGGCAACGAATCGGCGGCAAGCAATGCGGTCACCGAGACGCCTACGGTAGCAAGCGTTCCGGTGCCTTTTCCGGAGAGCAATCTCGATTTCGAGACAACGGGCAGCGATGGCAAGCCTACCCTTGCCCCATGGCAGGAGTGGCATCCGGGTACGCAGTCGAATGCTTCGTCAATCGACAACGATAACCCGCGCGGCAAATATAAAATGACTCATTGGTCCGGCTCGGCTTACCAGCAATCGAACTATCAGACGCTTGCCGTTCCAAACGGCTTGTATAAAGTTCAAGTGTGGGTAAGGACGGGCGGCGGACAAAACAAGTTCCAGCTTGAGGTATCGGGCTACGGCGAGAACGCGCCGCAGCTGACGAAAGACATGAGAGGCGCAAGCGGCAGCGTATATACTGCGTATGCGATCGACCGTATCGAGGTAACAAGCGGCAAGCTGCAAGTCGGCGTCTTCTCGGATGCGAAAGCCGGCAACTGGGCGGCGATCGACGATTTCGAAATCTACCGTTATCCGGATGCTACCGTAAGCGTAACAGGCGTAACGCTGGATAAAGCTCAGCTTGCCCTCGATCTGTCCGGCACCAAGACGGGCACGCTCACCGCAACGATTCATCCGGACAATGCGGAGAACCATAACCTTTACTGGAGCAGCAGCAATTCATCGGTTGCATCGGTGTCGGATGGCGTGGTATCGGCAAAAGGTACAGGTACGGCTCAAATAACCGTTACAACGGAGGACGGAGGCTTCACGGCAACAGCAATCGTGAACGTAACAAGCGGCGGCTCAACAACGACTCCATCCGCTGGCGGAGGAGTAACGACCGGCCCTGTCGTCACGTCTTCCGGCACCGGATCCACCATCAGCGGGTTTACGGCAACAACCGAAACAGCTCCTGACGGAGAGTCGGCATCCGTTGTAAATGTGGATGCAGTTACTCTAGCAAGCGCAGCTCAAGGCGGCAACGCGCACTCGATTACAGTCGATTTGACTGAACTGAACGGGCAAAGCAACCGGCAGGCAGAATTCCCTGTCTCTGCGCTTGCCGAGCTCTTGAAGAACAACAAGGCTTTGTCGATCACCGTCAAAACCGGCCTGGGAACGTATGAGCTTCCTTTGCAGGCCCTGTTCAGCAACTCCATAACAAACGAACAACAGCTTCGCATAGGAATCAGTCCGGTGTCCGATGCGGTTAAGCATGCAGGCGAGGTGGCTATTTCGAAGCAAGACGGCACATTGGTTGGCGCTCCCGTACAATTTAACGTTTGGGCAGGCAGCCATTCGAATTGGCAGGAGGTTAAGAGCTTTGGCAAGCAGTACGTAACCCGTACGATTCCGCTTGGCAAACCCGCCTTGAAGCCAACCGCAGCTGTTGTAATCGGTTCGGACGGCTCGGCAACTCCGGTGCCAATAACGTTTGTTACCGATGCAAACGGTAACGTTACCGCGGTAATCCGCACGAATCATAACAGCGTCTACGCGGTATTGGCAATAAACAAATCGTTTGCCGATACGAAAGGGCATTGGGCTGAAAAAGAGATTAGCGCTCTTGCTTCGAGCTTCATTCTGCATGGTGAAACCGCCGATCGATTTGCTCCTGAGCAGCAGTTAACCCGTGCGGAGTGGGTGGCGATGCTGACGCGGGCTCTTGGCTTGACAGCAGGCAGCCCGGCAAGCAGCTTTAAGGATGTAACCGCGAATGCCTGGTATGCCGACGCGGTAGAGGCAGCAACAGAAGCGGGTATCATTCAAGGCTTTACGGACGGAACGTTTCGTCCGAATGACAAAATCACAAGACAGCAGCTTGCCGTAACCGCGGCTAATGCCCTTGCTTTTGCGGGCAAGTCGCAAGCAGCCGGCGCAGATCAGCTTGCGGCCTTGAAGGATGGCAGCGAAATCGCAGCCTGGGCAGCCGACGCGGTGGCGTTATCGCTGAAATCCGGACTGATTAAAGGGACGCCGGAAGGTTACTATTACCCGGATAAAACGGCAACGCGCGCGGAAGCGGCAACGATCCTGTACAGACTGATTTCAACGGTTCAAGTTTAATAAACAGCAGAGCCGGCTATCCCATGGATAGCCGGCTTCTTTTTGTTAGAGGATCAGACCGGACGCTTCGTCAAATCCCAGCATCAAATTCATATTTTGAATAGCAGCACCCGAAGCTCCCTTGCCTAGATTATCGTATCTCGAAACAATCGTAATATGATCGTCCTGTCCGAAAACAAAAATTTCTAGCCGGTTCGTGTTCATGCCTTCGCCAATCAGAAAATGACCGTCCTCCAAATAGGCTTCCGAATCGTAGGGCATGACCTGAACAAATCGTTCCGATTCGTAATAGGCGGCCAATATTTCATGCACTGTTTTTGCGGATGCTTTTTTAGCCATGCTTCTTCCTGTTAACGGAACCGTCATTGCCAGTCCTTGGGGATAATTTGCTTTGATAGGGGTGAATAATGGCTCATACTCAAGTCCTGAGAACATGGCCATTTCGGGTAAATGCTTATGTTTATGCAGCAAAGAATAAGGCCTCGGAACCTGGAGTTTAGTGATGGAAGCTGAGTCTGCATGCTCGTATTCGTCAATTCCGCTTTTTCCGGCCCCCGTATAGCCCGAGATCGAATAACAGGAAGCGGGATAGTCCTTCTGAAGGACACCTGATTCTATTAAGGGTCTAACCGAGAGGATAAAGCCGGTGGCATGGCAGCCTGGCACGGAAATTCTCGATGAGGATTTTATCCGTTCCCGCTGGTGTTTCAATTCCGGCAACCCATATGCCCAGTTTTTGTCCGTTCTGAACAATGAGCTTGCGTTGATTAATTTCGTCTTGTCATTTTTGACAAGCGAGATGGATTCTTTGGCAGCCGAATCGGGAAGACAGAGGAATGCGAGATCCGCATCATTAAGTAGTTTTTCCCGTTCTTTGGGGTCCTTTCTTTTCGCGGGATCAATTTTTAGAATTTCAATCGATGAAAAACGGGTCAAATAATCAAGCAGCTTGAGGCCAGTTGTCCCTTCTTGACCATCCACAAATACGGTGTGCGTCATAATCAACCTCCACGTAAGAATATAAATACATTTACTTGAATAAATATACACGCAGTTTTTGTGGATGACCAGTCTTTTTAAATTTATGAAAATCTTGTAACCTTTTGCTTTTCCGTTCGTCTATAACCTTTAGAAATAAAGTATAGATTGGAGCCCGAAGGGATGCCTTATACGTTAGCTCATCCGATATTTGCTTATCCGTTAAAAATGATAAATAGAAAATTTTTGAGCGTCACGGGCCTGGTGCTGGGCAGCATGGGGCCGGACATGGAGTATTTTGTGCGCCTCGAGCCATATCAGTCCATCGGGCATACGGCAGCGGGCTTGTTCCTGCAGGTTATTCCTCTCAGCCTCGTTCTTGGACTTTTGTTTCATTATGTGGTCAAATCCTCGCTTGCGCTCCATTTGCCGTCGTTGTTTGATCTCGATAAACGCGCCTATCATCTGATCGACAGGTGGGATGTGGGAAGCTTTAAGGCGTGCTTCTTCTATCTGCTATCCGTGATTATCGGGTTCTATACGCATATCCTGGTCGACGGGTTTACGCATGAGAGGGGTTATTTTGTTCATCATTTGGATATTTTGAACCGGATTGTTTTTCTGAATCTGCCTCTATTTAAAATGCTGCAGTACAGCTTCTCTCTGCTGGGATTGTCAACCATAACGGTCACGATCCTTATCAGGCTGTATAAAAGTAACCCCAAGAATGACGATATTTTTGCCGTGCCTTCCTATCAAAAGTGGTTGTACTGGATGATTGTGTTTCTATGGGTAGTGCTGCTCACGGTATTGAAATTAAATGCCAGCGGTCTGCCGGCTATCAGTATTTTGGCAGTTGCCCCTGTCTCGGGAGTTTGCGTTGGTCTCGTGGCCGCTTCCATGATTTACAGAAGATCGTAGTCTTCTATAAAATGGGTGGGAAAGCTTTATATTTACTTCATATGCGGAGGGGAAGTTTTAGAATGGGGAAAGTGATTTTGTTCCAAGGCGATTCCATCACGGACTGCGGACGTTCTAGGGACGGGTATGCGGGCCAGCTGCTCGGGCAAGGGTACGCGTGTCATATCGCCGGTCGGCTGGGCTGCGAGCAAGCGGAGGCCGGTCATCAATTCATTAACCGGGGCATTAGCGGGAACCGGGTATCCGATCTGTATGCGCGCTGGAATGAAGATGCGATTGCGCTTAAGCCGGACCTGCTCAGCATCTTGATCGGGGTGAACGATACATGGCGCATCATGGACAAGCTGCCTAGCGGCGCAACGGATCGTTTCGAGCGGGCTTACCGCGTTCTGCTGGAGGAGACGAAGGAAGTATTGCCGCATACCGGGCTTGTTCTATGCGAACCGTTCGTGCTGCGGACAGGCGTAACCGCCCGGGAGTGGAACGGCTGGCGCGATAGGGTAGAAAGGCAGAGCGAGGTTGTGAAGCAATTAGCCGAAGAGTATCAGGCGGTATTTGTGCCCTTCCAGCAGGCTTTCGATCAAGCGGCGGAAAAAGCTGAGCCTGATTATTGGCTGTTTGACGGCGTGCATCCAACGGCGGCCGGCCATTATTTAATGGCATCCGAGTGGCTGAAGGCGGTGCAAAACAGCCCGTTTGCCATTCATTAACCCGATGGAAATCCCCTTAGGCGATTGGCACGCTTAAGGGGATTTTGTTTGCGTCGGACAGCTGTTTTCTCAGCTGGGAAGGGGCAACGCCTTTGTACTTCTTGTACATCTTCGTAAAATAATTGGAGTTGTCGCAGCCGACGCGGCCCGCTATCTCGGTAATGGAAAGTTCGCCGGCGAGCAGCAGCCGCTCCGCTTCATTTACCCGGCATACATTGACGTAGTCGATAAAGGTGCGGCCGGTCAGCTTTTTGAACATTTTGCAGAAATGATGGACGTTCAGGTTCATCCGTTTTGCCGCATCGGCGACCGTCTGCTTGTCCGCAAAGCTGGCTTCTATGTACTCGATTAATGCCTTGAACTGTTCGCGGTTATGCACGTATCGATTGGTCGCCTGCTCCGGAAGCTGCTGCGGAAGAAATTTGCGGGACAGCAATGTGAGCAGCATATGAAGCTGGGACTTCACCATCAGCTGATAAGCGGGCTGCTTCGCCTTAAACTCCGAATTGGCCTGATCCAGCAAGTAATAATTGTCCGCGCAGGACGGATCGAGCAGAGTTGGCTTAACCGGGAGCTGAACGCGGCCCTCCAAATAAGGCAGAACATATTTCGTATGAAGGGAATCCTGCATCCAATTCTGGAAGAGGGAGCTGTTATAGACGATAGCCAGATACGAGATATCCCCTTCGCATAGACTGTAGCCGACATGAAGCGCACCGGCCGGCACAAATAAAACATCCCCCGGATATGCCTCGTACGATTCGCTGTCGATATGAAAGACGGCACTGCCTTGCTGCATGACGATAATTTCGAAATGCTCATGCCAATGCAAATAGAGAATCAGCTCGCCCGGCTTCTTCTGAAGAGCGCGGTTCGAAAAAAATTGAACCGGGTGCATTTTCTCGTCTATGCGAGTATTCTCGCGCAGTTCCTTCGGATAACTCATGAAAGACTCAACTCCACAATATAGGACTAGTAAAACACAAGAATGGTCGAGAATCGTCCATTTTCCCGCGCTATACTGAGGGTGCATTCAAAATTAATCCACCAAAATAGGAGTGGTAATGATATGACGAACATACTTCGGATCGGAACATTGGTTGGCGGAGGCGACGCGGTACGCGTTATTCCTCAGATTGCTCCTCACGGCTTCGAATCGTATAGCTTGACGTTCTGGCAAACAACGGGCGGCACGGATCTGGTTGAGACGGCGAAGCGGGTTCGCGAGCTGTCGGATGAATACGGTTTCATTATATCGACGGTTGGCATCTTTGGCAATCCGTTGACCGGTGCGGGTAATAACGCGGATACCCTTGCCAGCTGGGAAAGGCTGATCGATCATGCGCATTTGTTCGGGACGGACATCGTGTCCGGCTTTACCGGGCGATTGACCGGCGAATCGATTGCCAGCTCTATTCCGCGGTACGCGGAGGTGTTCGGAGAACTGGGCAAGCGGGCGGCGGATAAGGGAGTCCGAATTGCGTTCGAGAATTGCGATATGGGCGGCACTTGGGAGACCGGAGATTGGAACATCGCGCATAACCCGACGGCTTGGGAAATGATGTTTAACGCGATTCCGTCCGACAATATCGGTCTGCAGTGGGAGCCATGCCATCAGATGGTCTCGCTGATCGATCCGATTCCGCAGCTACGCAAATGGGTGGACAAAGTGTTCCACGTCCATGGCAAGGACGCAACCATCGCATGGGATATCGTAAAGGAATACGGCATTCATGGTCCAAAACCGTTCGTCTGGCACCGGACGCCGGGCTTTGGCGATACGAACTGGACCGATATCATTACGATACTCAGACAAGCAGGCTATCAAGGAACGATCGATATCGAAGGCTGGCATGATCCGGTTTACCGCGACGAGCTGGAAATGACGGGACAAGTCCATGCCTTAAATTATTTGAAGCAATGCCGCGGCGGACAGTTTGTGCCGAATCCGAAATAGGGAGTGCATGCGAATGAGCGCAACGTATAAAGTTGTAGTAGCGGGCTGCGGAGGCATGTCGAACATCTGGATCGATACGGCCATCGAGCGCGATGATACCGAGATTGTAGCTTTAGTCGATATTAAGCTGGAGTTTGCCGAGAAAATGAGGGAGAAGAAGAGCCTGAGCTGCCCTACTTTTACCGATCTTGCAGAGGCTATTCAGCAGACCGGCGCTAATCTCGTCTTTGACGTGACGATACCGGCAAGCCATCACCGAATCGCAAGCACGGCCATGCAGCTTGGCTGCAACATCTTTGGGGAGAAGCCGCTCGCGGAAACGGCGGAGGAGTGCAAGGATCTGATCCGGATTGCGGAGGAGACGGGAAAATCCCATGCCGTCATGCAGAACAGGCGGTTTGATCCCCGGATTCGCGCGCTGCGGCATCTGCTGGAAACGGGTACGATTGGCAAGCCGGGATTCGTGAACGCGGATTTCTTCCTGGGGCCGCATTTCGGCGGATTCCGGGAAACGATGGCAAGCCCGCTGCTGCTGGATATGGCGATCCATACGTTTGACCAAGCCCGTCTTATACTGGGAGCGGACCCGGTGTCGGTTTATTGCCATGAATTTAACCCGCCGGGCTCTTGGTACGAAGGGGCAGCCGCCGCTGTCTGCATCTTCGAAATGTCGGACGGCTCGGTGTTCAATTACCGGGGTTCCTGGTGTGCGGAAGGCGCGAATACGTCTTGGGAAGCGGACTGGAGAATCACCGGCGAGAAGGGTACGGCGATATGGAATGGGCATGATGCGCCGTATGCGGAAGTCGTCGCGCCGGAACCGCAGGATGGGAAATTCATCAAATCGTTTGTGAGGATAGACGCCGATTCTGGAGTCATGGATGCCCATTCGGAAAGAACCGGGCATCCGGGCTGTCTGGACGAAATGTTCCTTTCTCTTCAGGAAAACCGCAGGGCGGAAACCGACAGCCGGGATAACCAATACAGCATGGCTATGGTTAATGCGGCACTGGAAAGCGCGCGGACCGGACAAAAAGTAACGATTGCGGATTTTATTCAAAGGTAGCGGATTGCAAGGAGCGGGGAGCGTGAGCTGTCCCGCTCTTTTGTTTTTGAATATATTTGTTTATGCCCGAAATATTTTTGTTTTCAAATATAAACAAACATGTTACTATCAAAACATAAAGATAAAACAACGTATTCGGAGGTAAACAAAATGGTACAAAGCTTATGGCAATCATCTAAAGCATCTGAATTTACGAACGGACTCGATCAATTGGTTTATCGCTCTAACCTGATCGGAGCAGACCGCCGCGTGTGCAACATTTACGGCGGCAATACTTCCACGAAAACAACGGTAAAAGATTTCCGCGGCCGCGATATTGAAGTGATGTACGTGAAAGGCAGCGGTTCGGACCTTGGTTCGATGAAAGCGGCGAACTTCACCGGTCTCCGCATGGAGGATATCCGTCCATTGTTCGAACGCGATGCCATGACAGACGAAGAGATGGTTGCTTACCTTGGCAATTGCATGATCGACGCGAAGCATCCGCGTGCTTCGATCGAGACGCTGCTGCATGCCTTCCTGCCATTCAAGCATGTGGACCATACGCATCCGGATGCGATTATCAGCCTGTGCTGCGCGGATAACGGCCGCCATCTGGCGGAAGAGATTTTCGGCAACCGCTTCGTATGGGTGCCTTACGTGCGTCCTGGCTTTACTCTTTCGAAAATGATCGCGGAAGGCGTGTTGGCTAATCCGAATGCCGAGCTTGTTCTGATGGAGAAGCATGGCCTCGTAACTTGGGGCGAAACATCCGAGGAATGCTACGCGCAGACCATCAAGATTATTAATGAAGCGGAAGCTTTCATCGAAGCTCGCGTCAACGAAGCCAAATTGTTCGGGGGCGTGAAGCATGAAGCGCTTCCGGCAGAGATTCGCCGTCAAATCGTATCGCAGGTAATGCCTACGATCCGCGGTGCCGTATCCGACGTGAAGAAAATGATTCTCTCGTTCGACGATCAAGACGATGTGCTGGCTTTCGTTGGCGGCGCGGACGCTCCGCAGCTGTCGCAAGTAGGCGCAGCCTGCCCCGACCATCTCGTTCACACGAAGGTTGTTCCGCTCTTTATCGATTGGACGCCTAACGCGGAGGATATCGATGGCCTGAAGTCGAAATTGATTGAAGGCGTTGCCGCTTATAAAGAGCAATACAAAGCTTATTTCGAGGAAAACAAAAACGAAGGCGACGTGATGTTCGAAGCGGCTCCTCGCGTGATCCTGATTCCTGGTATTGGCATGATCAACACGGGCAAGAGCTGGGCGCTGTCGCAAGTGAGCGGCGCTTTGTACCACCGTGCCATTTCCGTTATGCGCGGCGCGACGGCGCTTGGCAACTTCGTGTCGCTGAGCGCGAACGAGTCGTACAACGTGGAATACTGGCCGCTTGAGCTTTACAAGCTGTCGCTGGCTCCGGCTGAAGCCGAATTCTCCCGCAAGGTTGCCTTTATTACGGGCGGTGCCGGCGGGATCGGCAGCGAGACGGCCCGCCGCCTCGTATCGGAAGGCGCGCATGTCGTGCTGGCCGACTTGAATCTGGAAGGCGCTGAGAAGGTTGCGCAGGAAATTAACGACAAATACGGCGAGAACCGCGCTTATGCCGTGAAAATGGACGTTACGGACGAGCAAGCGGTACAGGCAGCTTATGCGGAAGTAGCCCTCGTCTACGGCGGCGTGGATATTATCGTCAACAACGCTGGCCTGGCAACATCCAGCCCGTTTGACGAAACCTCCCTCAAAGAATGGAATCTGAATATTAACGTCCTTGGAACCGGTTATTTCCTTGTTGCCCGCGAAGCGTTCAAGCTGATGAAGCAGCAGGGCATTGGCGGCAACATGGTGTTCATCGGCTCCAAAAACTCGATCTTCGCAGGCAAAAGCGTTACGGCTTACAGCTCGGCGAAAGCGCTGGAAGCTCATCTGGCACGCTGCATCGCTGCGGAAGGCGGCGAATTCGGCATTCGCGTCAATACGATTCTGCCGGATGCGATACTGCAGGGCTCCGCGATCTGGAATGGCGCATGGCGCAACGAACGCGCCGCGGCTTACGGCATCGAGCCGGACCAATTGGAAGAGCACTACCGCAAACGGACTACGCTGCTCGTCAATATTTATCCGAGAGATATCGCCGAAGGCATTGCTTTCTTCGCATCCTCGAAATCGGACAAAACAACCGGCTGCATGCTGACGATTGACGGCGGCGTACCGGCTGCATTCACACGCTAAGAAGGAGGCCCCCATACCGATGGACCAAAATGTAAAGCAAGCTTACGAAGCGGCGAAAGCATTGTACGCCCAGCATGGGATTGATACGGATGAAGTACTGCGCAAGCTGGAGACGGTCAAAGTCTCCATGCATTGCTGGCAAGGCGACGACGTAAAAGGTTTCCTGAACGCGGACCAGGAATTGACCGGCGGCATTTCGGTTACCGGCCAATATCCGGGCGCGGCACGAACGCCGGAGGAGCTTCGCTCCGATCTGGAGAAAGCCTTCTCCCTCATTCCGGGCAAGCATAAAGTAAACCTTCACGCGATCTATACGGATACGAGCGAGAAGGTTGAGCTGGATCAGCTTGAACCTCGTCATTACGAAAACTGGGTAACCTGGGCGAAGGAGCAAGGGCTTGGACTCGACTTTAATCCAACCTGCTTCTCTCACGAGAAATCGAGCGACGGCTTTACGCTCAGCCATCCGGATCCGGAGATCCGCCAGTTCTGGATTGACCACTGCAAGGCTTCCCGCCGAATCGGAGCTTACTTTGGCGAGCAGCTGGGCCAGACCTGCGTGACCAACGTCTGGGTTCCGGACGGCTTCAAGGATAATCCCGTAGACCGGATGACTCCGCGCAAACGACTGAAAGCTTCGCTTGATGAAGTGTTTGCGGAGCCGCTTGATCCGAAATACAACCTGGATGCGGTGGAGAGCAAGCTTTTCGGGCTTGGTTCGGAAGCGTATGTCGTTGGCTCCCACGAATTTTATATGGGCTACGGCTTGCAGAATAACAAGCTGATCTGTCTGGATGCGGGTCATTTCCATCCGACGGAGGTCATCTCGAATAAGCTGTCATCTCTTGCTCTGTTCACAAGCGGCATTCTTCTTCACGTGAGCCGTCCGATGAGATGGGACAGCGACCATGTCGTCATCATGGACGATGAGCTGCTTGAGATCGGCAGAGAGCTGGTTCGTCATGATCTGCTGGGCACAACCCATATCGGTCTCGATTTCTTCGATGCCAGCATTAACCGCGTAGCCGCTTGGGTGGTTGGCACGCGCAACACTATCAAGGCTTTGCTACGCGCGATGCTCGAGCCGGTGGAAACGCTGAAAAAAATGGAGCTGGAAGGCGACTATACGACGCGCCTTGCGCTCACCGAAGAGTTCAAATCGTATCCGTTTGGCGCGATCTGGGATTACTATTGCGCGACAAAAGGCGTTCCGGTGCGCGAGCAGTGGATCAGCGAAGTGAAAGAATACGAACGAAACGTATTGCAAAAGCGCGGTTAGGAGGGCGACCGTTTGTCGGACATATTGGCATTTGACCTCGGTGCAAGCAGCGGAAGAGCGATCCTTGGCCGTCTGAAGGACGGCAAGATCGTAACCGAAGAGCTTCACCGCTTTCCTAACGATCCGGTGCAGACGGGCGACCGTCTGCACTGGGATATTCTGCGGTTGTACCATGAGATCAAGCAAGGCCTGCTTAAAGCCAAGCATAAAGGGGTAGTGCCGCAAAGCGTCGGCATTGATTCCTGGGCGGTTGACTACGGACTTATCGCCGCAGACGGAAGTTTGCTTGGCAATCCTCTTCATTATCGCGACCTTTCAAGCGCCGGCATGATGGAGAGACTTCAGGATGAATTAACGCCTGCGGAAATCTTCAAGCGGACGGGCATTCAGTTCCTGCCGTTTAATACGATCTATCAGCTTTATGCAGCCAAAGTTCATCAATCTCCGCAGCTTGCCGCAGCGAAGCGTTTCCTGATGATTCCGGATCTGCTTCGGTATTTCCTGACCGGCGAAATGCACAACGAGTTTTCCAACGCAACGACCACTCAACTCTACAATCCGCTCAAGCGGCAATGGGATGAGGGTTTGCTTAAGCATCTTGGCTTGCCGGAGTCCTTGTTCGGACAAGTGCTTCAGCCCGGATCGAGAGCCGGGTATTTGCAGCCATCCGTTCAGGAGGAGCTTGGACTTGGCCCGATTGCGGTTCATGCCGTGGCGGAGCATGATACGGCATCGGCCGTTGTCGCCGTACCGGCGCTTGAACGCTCCTTCGCTTACTTAAGCTGCGGAACATGGTCGCTGCTCGGAACGGAGATCCAGGAGCCGATTATGACGGCGGAAGCGGAGCAGCTTAATTTTACGAATGAAGGCGGCTTTGGCGGTACTTACCGTCTGTTGAAGAACATCATGGGCTTATGGATTCTGCAGGAGAGCAGGAGGGAATGGGAGCGTTCCGGACAGGAGTACAGCTTCCCCGAGCTTGTTAAGCATGCGGGCGAAGCTCCTGCGTTTACGGCCTTTATCGACCCGGACGATCCCGTGTTTATGGCGCCAGGCGATATGCCGGCGAGAATCAAGGCCTATTGCCGGAAGACGAATCAGCCGGTTCCGGAGGATGCAGGCACGCTTGTCCGCTGCGTATTGGAAAGCCTGGCTTTCAAATACCGTTACGTGCTGGAGTTGACGGAACGGTTGTCCGGCCAGCAGTTTAACGGTCTTCATATGGTAGGCGGCGGCATTCATAATACGCTGCTGTGCCAATGGACGGCAAATGCGATCGGCAAGCCGGTATGGGCTGGACCCGCGGAAGGAAGCGCGATTGGCAATCTGGCGGTTCAATGGATTGCCGGAGGCGAATTCGCGGATATATGGGAAGCCCGCCGCGTTATCAGGGATTCTTTCCCGGTTACGGTTTACGACCCTGAACAAGGGGATGCATGGTATGATGGATACGGACGATTCCTGGAGATTACAGCGCTCCGTTAAGAGTCTATCCACCAGTGACCTAGCGTAAAAGCAAGTATTTACGGGCAGCGGTACTGCGGGGATTAACTCGCTGTATTTGCTGCCTTTTCTTCATTTCCGATGCTTGCGCATGATGACTGGGGGGACCACGTTTTGAGGCAGGGGATATTAGCTTTCTATTATAATTTGCGCATCAAGTATAAAATAATCGTCCTGCTAGCTTTTATGATGGCGGTTATCGGCATTGCAACCTTTGCGGTCATGAAGTATGCCTTTCACGCCTACGACAAGGAAATTTACAAGCAATCGGCCAGCGCCCTGAACAGCGCTTCGCTAGGCGTCGAGAAGGAGCTCCGCAATATGGAGAAGATCTCCTTCAAGATCGCGACGGACAGTTATATTCAGGATTATTTGAGCGAGATCAAGGCAGGCGGCTCCGAATACAGCAATTATCTGACCGCGGTTAATATACGGCAAAGGCTCTTGACCTTCACCAGCAACGAGAAATATATACTGTCGTTTCATGTGATGGATGTTTTCAAGAAGCAATATGGAAACGGTTACAAGATGATTAATTTGTCAACCGAGCGCAACGCGCAAGTGGTAAACGAAACCAACAAAACAAACGGCGGCGTACAGTTCGTCTTTCCGGATTACGGAGATAACGCGCTGATTGCGGGCCGGGAAATCCGCAGGGTGGACGGGCTGGAGCTGGATCATCTGGGCAATATGGCGGTCAGAATCGACATTGACCGGCTTTATAGCGATCTTGTAACCTCGGCAGACAATTCCAAAGCGTATTTTGCCATCATGCAAAAGGGCGGCAATTTGGTCTATCCGCATGATCAGCCTAACGGAATGAATCTGACCTCCTTGCCGTTAACCGGACAGCAGGGCTTCAAGATAGTATCGTTGTCGGGCAAAAAATATTTCATCACTTATTATTCCTCCGGCTATTTGGATTGGGTGTACGTAAACGTAATGCCTTACGATCAGATCTTCCATACAACGGAATCGGCTAAAAATACCGTTATTATCGTGTATATTCTGCTTTCGGTTCTTATTTTGGGGGCCGCGCTCAGCTTCTCCCGCTCCATAACGGGGCCTATAGAACGGCTGAATCAGAGAATGAAGCGAATTCAGCTTGGACATTTCGAATTTGCGGAAGAGCCGGAGGAGCGCAATCTCGCGAAGGATGAAGCCGGCCAGCTGCAGCGCAACTTCCGGATGATGGTGGGACGAATTGACGAGCTGATCAACGAAAATTACGTAAAGCAGCTGACGATCAAGGATACGGAATTCAAAGCGCTGCAGGCGCAGATTAATCCGCATTTTTTGTACAATACGCTGGAATCCATTAACTGGTCAGCCAAAATCGCCGGGCATAAGCAGATCTCCATTATGGTCGAATCGCTGGGTTACTTGCTTCGCAGCACGATCAGCCACAAGCAGCCAACCGTGACTCTCGAAGATGAAATGCGGCTGGTCAGCCATTACATTGCGATCCAGCATATCCGATTCGAAGAGCGGCTTGTCTTCGAGAACCGGATCCCCGACCGTCTGTCAGGCGTCTATGTGCCGAAGCTCAGCCTGCAGCCGCTGGTCGAGAACGCGATCCATTACGGGCTGGAGCAAATGATCGAAGCTTGCGTCATCACGATTACGGCCGAAGAATACGAAGGCGGCATTGCCATCACCGTTGCGGATAACGGTCCGGGGCTTGCGCCGGATGTCATTGAACGGCTTAGAAACGGAGAAATCGAGCCGAGGGGAACGGGAATCGGCCTGCGCAACATTGAGGACCGTATCAAGATGCTGTTTGGAGAAGCCTATGGCATTCGGGTAGAAAGCGTTCCGCAGCGGGACACACGGATTATCTTGTATCTGCCAATCGAAATGGGGGAGAGAATATGAAGCATAAAGTGCTGCTGATTGACGACGAACGGATTATTCTGGAGGGTATCGCTTCTCTCATGGACTGGGATAAATACGGGACGCAGCTTGCCGGTACGGCGCGCAACGGATTGGAAGCGCTGCAGTTTATCGAGACGCAGCCGCCGGACATTATTATCAGCGATATCCGCATGCCGGGGATGGACGGCCTTAGTCTGGTGAAGCGGGTGAAGGAGGCTTATCCGCATATCGCGTGCATTATGCTTAGCGGCTTTGGCGATTTCGAATATGCCCGTCAAGCGATGCAGTACGGGGTCAAGCATTATTTGCTGAAGCCCTGCAACGAAAATACGATTGCCGAAGCGATAGTGTCGGTCGTAGAGCAGCTTGATCAGGAACGAAGTACCGATGCCTTCCTGCAGCGCATGCAGGAGGAGCTGAAGAAGGTGCTGCCCAGCGCGAAGGAGCAATTCCTGAAGGAGTATGTTACGAACAAGCGCTACGGGCGCCGCGAATGGGACGAGTACGGCAGGCTGTTCGGCATTCAGCTCGAGAATCTGGAAGCCCGGCTGCTTTTGTGTCAGCTCGAGGGTCCTTTCGAGTTCGATCATCTGTTTGCGTTGAAAAATATCGCAGAAGACATAATCGGCAAGCCTACCATTCTGCTCAGCACTACGATAGGCAGTCAGCTGCTGATCTTGATTCGGGATCAGTATCCCGAAAGCGAGCTGCTGAGCATTTTGGCGGATGTCAAACGGACTTTCACGGGGTATTTCAAGCTGGATACAACCATAGCGATCAGTGATGCCGGCGAGCTGGCGGAAGCCCGGAAAATGTACATGGATACGCGAAGCTGTCTGAATCATCGCTTCTATTTAGGCGGGGGAAGCCTCATCACGGTTCGGGACATCCAGCAGCAGGATGAGCAAGAGGAGCAGGCTTTTCTGTTTGACGATACGCAGCTCTGCATGGCGGCCAAATCAGGCAACTGGGAAGAGGTGAACAAGGAGCTTGAGGAAGCATTCCGGATTCTGGCGGAGCTTAGGCTGGATAACTCCACGGCCAAATCGTATGTGATTCCCTTGTACGTAGCGTTAATCCGGCAGGCGGAGCCAAAGCGGATGAACGAATATTTGCAGCTGCTGGCCAAGCTTGAATCCCTCAGCACCTTGCAGGCGCTGCAAAGCTTTGTAGAGGAGGCCGCAAAGCGGATTTGCCAGGAGAACTACGAGATACAATCCTGCAGGCATTCGGGAATCATTCAAAAAATGATGAATATCGTCAGCGAGCATTTGAGCAATCCGGCGCTTTCCCTGCAGTGGGCGGCAAGCGAGATATTGTACATGAATGCGGATTACTTAGGCAAGCTGTTCAAAAAAGAGACCGGGGATAAATTTTCGAATTATGTCATGAAAACGCGAATGGACAAAGCGCTCGAGCTAATCGAGGCAAGCAGCGACGTTAAAGTATTTGAACTGGCGGAGCAGCTTGGATTCGGCGACAATCCTCATTATTTCAGCCAGGTCTTTAAGAAATATACCGGAAAGTCACCATCGGATTTCAAGAAATTCTCTTAAACAAGATGTCTGTTTTTTGACGAAAAATCACTGGTTATTCGATTCCGGGCTCTCCTTTTTAACTGTACTATAGGAAATGTAAACACTTACATGGTTTGAGGAAGGGGCGCTAGAAACATGGGAAAGAAGCTATCAGCAGCAATCGCACTCATCTTGGCTACGACTCTCACGGCATGCGGCGGAGGCAACAATAACAACGCAAATCAAGCCGCCAATACGGGGGCAAGCACTTCGGCAAATGCAAATGCTGGGAAAACGGATACGGGGAAAAACATTACGCTCCGTATCGCTTGGTGGGGTTCGCAGCCTCGACATGATTACACGCTGGAAGTTATCAAAATGTATGAGGCCGCTCATCCAAACGTGAAGATCGAGTCCGAATACGCCAACTTTGACGATTACTGGAAGAAGCTTGCTCCCGAAGCCGCTGCAAGCGAGCTGCCGGACATCGTGCAGATGGATATCTCCTACCTGTCGCAATACGGCTCCAAGGGCCAGCTGGCCGATCTTACGCCTTACCTGAACAAACAGATCGACACAACGGATATTTCGGAGAACGCGATCTCCGGCGGTAAATTAGGCGACAAGCTTTATGGCTTTAACCTTGGCGTAAACACCGTTAACTTCCAATATGATCCTGAATTGCTGAAGAAGCTTGGCGTAGACAAGCCCGCAGATGACTGGACTTGGGACGACTATTTCGCTCTTGCGTCGAAAGCGAAGGAAGCGGGACTCTACTTCGATAACGGCTTCCGTCCGGAAGTATTCTTCGGCTACTACCTGCGTACGAAAGGCCAGCATCTCTACAATGCGGAAGGCACGGCGCTCGGATACGATGACGACCAGCTGTTCGTTGATTTCTTCAAGCCGCTGGCACAGCTCGTGAAAGACGGGGATACGCCTCCGCCGGACGTGAAAGCGCAAATTAAAGGTTTGGAAGACGATCTCCTAGTAAAAGGACAGCAAGTGGGGATCTGGCAATGGACCAATCAGTTCGTAGGCATTCAGCAGGTTGCTAACCGTCCGCTTGAAATGGCGAATATGCCGAATCCTGACCGCGTGAAGGGTCTCTACCTGAAGCCAAGCATGTACTTCTCGATCGCTCAGAACTCCAAGCAAAAAGAAGCGGCTGCCGATTTTATCAACTTCTTCGTGAATGATATCGAGGCAAACAAGCTGATTAAAGGCGACCGCGGCGTACCTGTAAACAGCAAAGTCATTGAAGCTATCAAACCAACGCTTGAGCCGGCTCAGCAGCAAGTATTCGATTATGTGGCATGGGCACAAGAGAATAGCTCGCCAATGGATCCGCCGGATCCAATCGGCGCGGCAGAGATTATTACCTTGTTCAGCTCGATTGCGGAGCAAATGGACTTCCAGCAAATTACGCCGGAAGACGCTGCCAAGCAATTCCGCGAAGAAGCCAATGCGATATTAGCCAAGAACAAATAAGAGATGACAGGCAGGGATGGCTGGCCATGAACGGCCGGCCATCCTTTATAACAAGGCTTATATTTCACCGCGAAACGCGTGCTGCTCCTCATGGGCGCCGGCCGTTTCACCGGTAGCGAATCTTGTGCAGGAGTTGGTCTTATATGAAAGCGGTTTTTAAGAGAGATTTAACGGGTTACGCGTTTATCAGCCCTTTCGTTGTCGGCTTTCTTGTCTTTACGTTTGTTCCGATTTTAGCATCCCTTTATTTGTCGTTTACCGATTATGACCTGTTTACCACCCCGAATTGGGTTGGCTTCGACAATTACCATGATCTCTTCACGAGTGACAAGAAGTTCTGGAAATCGTTAAAGGTAACATTCCTGTACGTCTTTATCGGAGTTCCGCTTCGTTTGTTCTTTGCCCTTATGGTTGCCATGCTGCTTAATACCGCTTCGAGAGCGGTCGGCGTGTATCGGACCTTGTTTTACCTTCCATCCATTATCGGCGGCAGCGTAGCCGTATCCATCATGTGGCGCAACCTGTACGGCGATAAAGGGATTATCAACGGTTTGCTTGAAGCCGTAGGCCTGGATGCGGTCAGATGGTTTGCCGATCCGATGGCGGCGCTTTGGATGCTTATCACGTTGTCGGCTTGGCAGTTCGGTTCTTCGATGCTGATCTTCCTGGCGGGACTGAAGAACATTCCAATCAGCTTATACGAGGCCGCAAGCGTAGACGGCGCAAATGGGTTTAACCGATTTTTTAAAATTACGGTGCCAATGCTGACACCGATCATATTGTTTAACGCGATTATGCAAACAATCGGAGCTTTCATGACGTTTGTTCCAGCTTACATTATTTCCAAAGGAACAGGCGGTCCGCTCGACGGAACCTTGCTGTATTCGCTTTACCTGTTCCGTCAGGGCTTCCAATTTTTCGATATGGGTACCGCGTCGGCAATGGCCTGGATTATGCTGGTCATCGTATCGGTACTGACAGCCGTCTTGTTCCTGTCATCCAAATACTGGGTTCATTACGAGTCGAAGGAGGGATAAGCGCATGATAGCGAAAAAGTGGAAATGGCCGATTTATCATATTGCAGCCGCAGGCGGCGCTATCTTGATGATCTATCCCGTGATCTGGCTCCTTATGAGCTCCTTCAAGAAAAGCGAAACCATCTTCACCACTTCCAATCAACTGATTCCGGACCACTGGATCTGGACGAATTATTCGGACGGCTGGGCAGGGATTGGCGGCCATACGTTTGGAACTTACATTACCAACACGTTAGTGCTTGTTGTGCTCGCAACAATCGGCGCGGTATTGTCTTCCGCACTTGTAGCGTTTGGCTTCGGCCGGCTGAATTTCCGGGGCAAAAAATTCTGGTTTGCGATAATGATGGTGACGCTCATGCTGCCGCATGACGTCACGCTTGTCCCGCAATATATTTTGTTCTCCAAGCTTCATTGGCTCAATTCCATTAAGCCGATTGTTATTCCGGCGTACTTCGGGGCACCGTTCTTTATCTTCCTGATGGTGCAATTTATCCGGACGCTTCCGGGTGAGCTTGACGAAGCGGCCACCATTGACGGCTGCGGCAAGTTCAGACTGTTCTACCGCATTATTCTGCCGCTTATTATTCCGGCCATGGCAACCGCGGCAATCTTCTCGTTTTACTGGCGCTGGGAGGACCTGATTGGTCCGCTGCTCTACTTGAATAAGCCTTCGATGTACACCGTATCCATGGCCCTTAAGATGTATCTCGATGCCGAGACGCTATCCAACTGGGGCGCCATGTTCGCGATGTCCATTGTCAGCTTGATTCCGGTGTTCGCGATTTTCTTCTTCTTCCAGAAGCATATTGTCGAAGGAATCAGTACAAGCGGTTTGAAATAATACAATCGGCTTGGCGGGGACGTCCGGCAGTATGCCGAAGATGAATCGCTGTATTCTTTTTTTAATCGGTTACAACAAACCCAGTACCGACACGGTACTGGGTTTGTTGTCGTCTGAAGGGCACTCGAACTCTAGCCCTAATCGTAACTTGTATTGCCGCCGGATGGCTTCTGATTACGTGGATAAAACGGCTGCCGTAAGGCCAGCAAAGTTGATTATAATGGTTTGCCCGCCAGTCACCATATTCCCCGTAACGCGCAGAGAATAGGTATGAGTGCCGGTCAACGGCGCTTCATCACAGGCTGTGAGAGCAAGCGTAAACGGACTCATAGCCATCGATCCCGTATCAATGGCGGTTGCAATGACAACTCCATCATCGCGGACGATTTCCGCCGTTAAAGTTAAATTGTTAGAATTCGGTGTCCATGTTACGTAGCCGGTCAACCAAACGGTGTTGGTAGGTGCAGCCACAGTTGCCGCAACCGTTAAAACGGTGGCAGTTGGCGCAGCCAAGGTCAAGGTAATTGGAGGCGTTCCGGCATATTGTGCGCAATCAAATCCAGTTAATAGCCCTGGTGCTCCAGGTGGTCCCGCTGGTCCCGTTGGTCCTGTTGCTCCTGTTGGCCCTGCTGGCCCTTGCGCACCTGCTGGCCCTTGTGCACCTGCTGGCCCCTGCGGTCCTGCTGGCCCTTGAGGCCCGGGAGGTCCCGGTGGACCTGGTAATCTACCCATCCTTGTATGCACACTCCTTATTAACTATTTTAGCGAGCATGAAGACTATGAGGCCCGATGGTGCGTGACTACGAAATGCTTCCTTCCATAGCGGCCACAAAACAAAATATTCCGTAGATAAACTAAATTGCATGTACATAAAAAATTTTCTCCTCGGTTGTATTGTTGTCCATGCATGTTCAGCTTCTTCACATACATTGTTTATATGATTTTCTATATGAGATTTTTGGAGGAAAGTAATGAGTTTCGTAGGCATTTTGGTTGCAACCCGTAAGCAGCGGAAGAACGTTCTTAAGCAATATCTTCAGTCCAATACCATGAATCTGAAATTATTTTGTTTTACTCCGTCATCTATCAACTGGAAGCGAAAGCGTATAATAGGGCTTCATCAATCCAACGGCAGATGGGTGATCGGTGATTTTCCATTTCCCAAAGTCGTGTACAACCGTTGTTACAATACCGATCAACAACTGATCGAACGTTTGGGGAAAGTTATCGGCATCAATAAATGCTTCAATCATATTAATCAATTCAATAAACAAGAGATTTATACGAATTTAAACAGATGGCTTTCCGATTATTTGCCGGCAACCGTTCCCTTCGACAAGGAGAATGCCGTTCATTTGCTAAGGGCTCATCGGGAAGTATACTTTAAACCTTGTTATGGCCATCAAGGAAAAGGTGTAATTCGTGCAGAAATGCAAGCTACGGGTGAAATCCATTTGGGACATCACTATTTTTCGCCTGAAATCATCTTTCAAGACACGCAGCAATTTCAAGAGAGCATAGAATCGATACTCGGCTCCACCCCCTATATCATGCAAGAAGGAATCCCTATTCAACAAGTAGATAACCGAGTTTTCGATATCCGGGCGCTTGTACAAAAAAACGAAAACGGCTTATGGTCGGTCACAAACCTTGTCAGCCGAATCGCAACGAAAGACAGCTTTAACACTAGCATCTTTGACGAAGTTTGTTTATCTCAACAAATACTCGACCGTCTGTATCCACCGGATAAAGCAGCTCGTATTATTCGCTCGATTTACGATATCAGTTTAAGAAGCGCGGAAATCATGGACGAAAACACCGCCTATCATTTAGGAGAATTCAGCGTAGATTTTGCGTTGGACAACAATGAGCACGCATGGATCATTGAACTAAACGGAAAGCCTCAAAAATCGCTTTATGCCGGCATTCGCAACCAAAGCGCGGTCTATATGCGACCGATTCAATATGCGAAGTATTTGTGCAAGCGCTGAGCCTGACCGTTGGTTTAATTTATGGGGCGGGGCTTGACAGGGTTACTCGTCTGTAAGTGACGCAACACGATTGGATTCCAAGAGGAGTCCGCTTCAAAGTCTACTGCTAATAACGGAAAAAACTGCGAAAAAACGAGCCTATAGAATCGCTTCTAAGGCTCGTTTCGCATTCAGGAGGTTTTTCTTGTTATCAGCGGCCCATCCAGCCGCCGTCCACGTTGAGAACGTGACCGCTCAAGTAGTCGGAAGCAGCGGAAGCAAGGAATACAACCGGACCCTTCAGGTCATCCGGCGTACCCCAGCGGCCTGCAGGAATCCGCTCGGTAATCGAGTTCGTGCGGGCTTCATCCTTCAGGATTGGGGCGGTGTTGTTCGTTGTCATGTAACCCGGTGCAATGGCGTTAACGTTCACGCCGCGGCCAGCCCATTCATTGGCAAGCGCCTTGGTTACGCCTGCAACCGCATGCTTGCTTGCCGTGTAACCGGGCACGTTAATGCCGCCCTGGTAGCTGAGCATCGAAGCGATATTGATGATTTTGCCGCTGCCGCGCTCCAGCATGTGACGGCCAGCGAGCTGACTGAGGAAGAAGACCGAATTCAGGTTCAGGTCGATAACGTCATGCCAGTCCTTGGCGGAATGATCGGCAGCGGGCGTACGGCGGATAATGCCCGCGTTGTTAACCAGAATATCCACTTTGCCGAAGAATCCCCTGGCTTGATTAAACACGTCCTCAAGAATATTTGCATTGCTGAGGTCAGCCGAGATTTCTTCCGCTTGTCCTCCGATAGCACGAATCTTCTCGACAGTGGCATTGCTGTTCGAGGAAGAGATCGCAACGATGGATGCGCCCGCTTCCGCAAGACCAAGCGCCATGGCTTGGCCTAGGCCTCCAGATGTACCCGTAACAACTGCTGTTTTGCCTGTCAGATCAAATAGCATGGATTAATTCATCCTTTCATAGATCGTAAGATTGGCGCCGGCCTGCCGGTACTGCTCAGCCGTTTCCGTTGAGATCCCGGAGTCGGTAATGATCGTTCTAATTTCATGAAAGCCGGCAAAGGTAAATAAGGCGCCTTGGCCAAATTTGTGATGATCAACAACCACGTAAGAGGATTGAGCGGTATCCAGCAAAGCTCTTTTGAATGCGGTCAAATCGCCCGTATAAATCGTAAAGCCAAATTCCGCATGAACACCCGTTGCAGACAGGAAGGCTTTCTTGATATTCAGCTTCCGGATGTAAGCCTCGGCTTCAGCGCCTGCCAGCATATTGCGGACACGGTAGCCTCCGGGTACAACAAGCTGAATCTCGTCCTTGCGGGAGAGCTCGGCGATAATATGCACGTCATTGGTTACGACGGTGAGAGGCTGGTTGCGAAGCTTCTTCGCAATCTCAAGCGTTGTGCTGCCGCCGTCCAGGGCGATAATGTCGCCGGTCTCGATAAAAGAAAGCGCCAGCTCCGCAATCTCCGTCTTCTCCGAAGCATGCCGCGCAAGCGGCTCTTGCTGAGACAAGATCCCAAGCTGGCCCGTTTGGGCAAGGACTGCTCCCCCGTGAATACGAAGGAGCAGTCCTTTTTCCTCTAACCTTGCCAGATCCTCGCGAATGGTTTTGCCCGTCACGTCCAGTCGTTCGCTTAACTCCTGAACGGTGACCTCGCGGCTCGCCAGCAAGGCTTCCATAATTAATTCATGCCTGCGAATCGCATTCATTGTTATCTCAAATCTTGAGGCGCAACGGCGTCCATATCCTCGAAGATTTGGTTCTCGCCGGCCATGCCCCAGATGAATGTATAAGCGCTTGTGCCAACACCGCTGTGAATCGACCAGCTTGGCGACAGAATCGCTTGCTCGTTGCGCACGACCAAATGGCGTGTTTCTTGCGGCTCGCCCATGAAGTGGAAGACATTGCCGTCCGCTTGCATATCGAAGTACAGGTAGACCTCCGAGCGGCGGTTATGCGTATGGCAAGGCATCGTGTTCCAGTTGCTGCCCGGCTTCAGCATCGTTAGACCCATTACCAGCTGGCAGCTTTGGATGCCGCCGGTATGGATGTAACGGTAAATCGTACGCTCGTTGTTTGTGTTTAGAGCACCGAGATGGTTAGGGGAAGCTTCGCTGATCGAGGCTTTCACCGTAGGATAGTTTTTATGAGCTGGCGTCGAGTTCAGATAGAACTTCGCCGGATTAGCCGAGTCCGTGCTTGTGAATTCAACCTCCGCCGCGCCAAGGCCGATGTAGAGGCAGTCCTTGTTTTCCATATCGTAAGCCGTACCGTCAACGGTAACCGTACCGCGGCCGCCAACGTTAATAATGCCGATCTCGCGGCGTTCCAGGAAGGTTGCGGCACCCATTGTTTTGGTATCGGCTTCAAGCTTGACGGGCTGGTTAACCGGTACGGCGCCGCCGATAATAAAGCGGTCAACGTGCGAATAAGTAAGAGTCAGCTGATCCTGAACGAAAAGCGTCTCGAGCAGGAACTCTTGGCGAAGGCGTGTGGTGTCAA
Source organism: Paenibacillus sp. BK720 (assembly GCF_011761545.1). NCBI lineage: Bacteria > Bacillati > Bacillota > Bacilli > Caryophanales > Paenibacillaceae > Paenibacillus > Paenibacillus sp. BK720. Next base: position 900,334 of record NZ_JAASRQ010000002.1, read on the forward strand.
AAGCTTTTACCTCTTGCGGATGAGAAGCGTAACGGATTTCCATGTTTAAATAACCTCCATTGTTTAAGTAATGTTGTTTAAATAAGTTTATTTAAGTTCGTATAAGTTCATTTTAAGGCGGCGAATGTGGATTTGCAACCCTAAATTTGAATGGGAAAATTTGTTTTTAATGAAAGAGGATGCTGTATAGCCACTGCGGGCTTGCTATAGTGGGGGAAGCAGAAATATAGGGGGGGAGATAACGATTAGCCAAATCCGAATCGATTGTCCGGCTGTTTATTTACGGGAATACGCGATAGATGATTTGGACCGCCTGCATGCCTTGACCTGGCAGCCTGAAATTTACGAGTTCCTGCCGGGTTGGAACGTGTCCAGGGAACAAAGGGGAGAATGGTTTGTTCATTATGAACTGGAGGAGAACGCAAGGTTCATTCACGCCGTATCCGAGGGCGGAGACGTTGGCGGCCTGCGATTAAGGCTCGGGATAATCGAGAAATCGAGCGATGAATTTATTGGCTGGTGCTGCACGGGAGTAAAAGAAGAGCTGCCCGTCCCTGAGCGGGAGATCATGTACGCGATTTCGCATAAGCACCGGAATAATGGCTATACGACGCAAGCCGTGAAAGGAATGGTGGAGTACTTGTTTCAGCATACGAAAATCGACAGTTTGGTCGCGCTGGCCCATATCCGCAATGCGGCCTCCATGCGGGTGATCGAGAAGAGCGGATTTCGTTTTAAGAAGAAGATTAAGATCGAGGATGAGAGCTACCACTATTACAACATGAGCAAACCTCTATCGAGGCCTCGCGAAGATGGGAGACCGGTATAATGAAGAAACCCGCTAGAGCTTCCAGCGGGTTTCTTCGTTATACCGTTTCCGGGTACGGATACAAATCGACGACCCGGTCCGTATGGCCGTTGTCGGTCATAAACACGACATGCTCCCGGCGGAATTCCCGCGGGCTGTTCAAGCCGCAAGCGGCGGCCAAAGAGAATAGGCCTTCCCGCATCTGGAGGATATAGTTCATGACGCGCCATTGTTTTTCTTCCGGCGCGAGCGCTTCCTGGTACTTATCGTCCGTCGTTGTCACGCCTGCGGGGCATTTGCCGGTATGGCACTGCAGCGCCATGATACAGCCGTTCGCCATCATAAAGCCGCGGGCCGAATTGACGGCATCCGCGCCAAGTGCGAGCGCAATGGCGACTTTATCCGGAGTTATAAGCTTGCCGGAGGCGAAAATTTTGAAGCGGTCCCGGACGCCGAATTTGCGAGCCGTGTCGTCGAGGATCAGAAGGCCGGCGAATAACGGAAGTCCCATGCCGTCGGCCATTGCTTTAAAGGTAGCGCCTGAGCCGCCTTCGGAGCCGTCAACCGTAATAAAGTCCGGATAGATATTCATGTCGATCATGGCCTGGAAGAACGGCTCAAGCCGCTTGGGATCGCCAACGACGATTTTTACGCCAATCGGCTTGCCGCCTTCCCGCTGCAGCGTTTGAATAAATTCCAGCGCTTCCTCGGGTCTGGTCAAAAACTCGAAGCGGTTCGGGGAATTGACGGTTTTGCCGACCGGAACCAAGCGAGCCGCGGCAACCTTTTCGTTCACCTTGGAGCCTTCCAGATGTCCGCCGCGGATCTTGGCGCCTTGATGGAATTTCAGCTCAAAGGCTTTGATGTTGGAATGGCTGGCTTTGCGTTTAAAGGCTTCTATCGAGAATTTGCCCGTTTCGTCCCGGAAGCCGTAGAGACCGGGCCCAATTTGGGACACGACATCAACCCCGGTCGACAGATGGACATCGGCCACGCCGCCTTCTCCCGTATTAATCCAGGAGCCGCCGGCCATATTGGCACCGCTGCCCGTCGATTGAATGTAGTTCTCCCCAACCGCGCCAAAAGAGGTAGCCGAGGCGCCAAACAATCCCTTCAGCTTCCACGGCTGGTCTCTGTTTTCTCCCACGATTAGCGCATCATCATCATGAAGGAGCCAAGGCCTGACTTGCTCGGAAATAAATTTTTCCTGGCGCGTGAAGACGCCTTCGCCCGTAATGACATATTTTTTGCCCGGCAGCATGGTATCGTTATCGATTTTGAGTTCGCTCGTCAGCTTCGGAAACATGGCGTTGGACAAATAAAAGCCGGGCTTCTCGTAATCCCGGCGGCCGCCGAAGGAGATCAGGTCCGTCCGGTATTTGGCCGCGTACACGACGCCAACGAAGTCGGCCCTTGAGAACGGCTTGCCCTCCGTATCGTTGTCAAACCAGTATTGGCGGAATTCGGGACCCAGCTTCTCAAGCAGGTAGCGGAGCCAGCCCAGGAACGGATGGGAACGGATAATGGAATGCTTCGGTTTCTTCGACAATGCGTACATGTAGCTGAAGAAAATGATTGGAGGCAGCGCGATAACGGCAACCAGAATAAGCAGAATGGAAAGCAGCATAAATAGTAAACCCTCCCGGTTGGAGAAATAACGTCATAGGGCTCCATTATATCACAGCCTAATAGGGTATGCTTTCCAGGGACATACAACCCGTACAGAAATTAACCGCCGTACAATCTCAGCGAATGTCCCGCCCGCATATAATGAACCGTATATCAATGCCGAAGGGGACGATGCTATGAACAGACGGACAGCTTTGCTGATATCCCTCATTTTGTATGTAGTTCTGGCAATAGTATTGATCTTAAGCGCAGTTTTTCATTTTGGCTGAAAATAGTTCTTTGTCCGATGCCGAGGCAGTTTGTCCTGTCATACCATATGGAAGATAGCAGGGGACCGACCTGCTCAATATGACGATGACGGAGGGAACCATGAATAAGGTCGCCTTCATTACAGGGATTACCGGGCAGGACGGGATGTATCTGGCAGAGCTGCTGCTTGCCAAAGGATACGTCGTGCATGGACTTAAACGCAGAAGCTCGCTTGCGAATACCGGGCGGATCGACCGCCTCGCCGATGAAGCGAATAAAACCGGGAAGAAGCTGGTGCTTCATTACGGAGATTTGACGGATTCCACGAATTTGGTTCGTTTGGTCCAGCAGATTCAGCCGGACGAGATTTATAATTTGGCGGCAATGAGCCATGTTCATGTCAGCTTCGACTCGCCGGAATATACGGCTAACGCGGACGGCATCGGAACCTTGCGGCTGCTCGAAGCGGTCCGGATTCTGGGATTGACGGAGAAGACCAGAATATACCAGGCCTCTACCTCCGAGCTTTACGGCTTGGTGCAGGCTGTGCCTCAAAGCGAAACGACGCCGTTTTACCCCAGAAGTCCTTATGCGGTTGCGAAGCTGTACGGGTATTGGATTACCGTGAACTACCGGGAAGCTTACAATATGTATGCCTGCAACGGGATTTTGTTCAACCACGAAAGCCCGGTCCGCGGAGAAACCTTCGTAACCCGGAAAATAACCCGTGCCGTCGCGCGGATCGCTCACGGTCTGCAGGACGTACTGGCGCTGGGCAATCTGTCGGCCAAACGCGACTGGGGTCATGCGCGCGACTATGTCGATGCGATGTACCGGATTCTTCAGCAGGATACCGCGGAGGATTACGTGATTGCCACGGGTGAAACAACGGAGGTCAGGGAGTTCGTGCGCCTTGCTTTTGCGGAAGCGGGCATCGAGGTAGCCTTCGACGGAGAAGGGGCGGAGGAATACGGCTACGTGGTAGCCTGCGGCAATCCGGATTACCAGATTCCGCAAGGCACGACCGTTGTCAAAGTAGACCCTCGATTCTACCGGCCGTCCGAAGTGGAGCTTCTGATCGGGGATTCGACCAAAGCAAGGACCAAGCTGAACTGGCAGCCCGTAAGCAGCCTGAAGGATCTCGTGGGCGAGATGGTGGCGGGCGATCTGGCGGAAGCGCGGCGGGTTGTCGATCTGCGCAAGCTGGGTTACGACGTAAGTCTGGATATGGAATAAGCAGGTACGCTGAAGGCTGTCTCGGCTGTCTCGCATAGAGACAGCTTTTTTGTGTTTGCGGGAGCTTTTCAAGGTGCCGACCCGGCGATTTGCCGGCGCTTGGCGTTAAGTCTGCCGGCGCTTCGCTAAGCATCATCGCAAGCCGGATTGCTTATCCGGATCCGAGTGAAACCTTGATTCCATAACAAAGCCCATCCACAATCCTCGTAATGAAGGATAATTAGATGGGCTTTCTTCATTCTATATACGCGTTACACGCCGCGAACGCGCGCTTTAATCCGGTCGCAAATATGCTGGATATCCTGCTTGGTTAGTCCGCCGTAAGTAGGGACGTTAAAGCCTTGCGCGGTAATGCGATTTGCAACGGGGAAATCCTCATGCGGCTGCAAGCCTTGATAAGGCGGAAGAACATGCATCGGGTAAAAGAAAGGCCGTGTCTCGATGCCGTCATCCTTGAGCTGCGCCATAATTTCGTTTCTCCGGGCCTCATCTGCACCGTTCAGAACAACGCTGAACATCCAATACACGTTTTTCGCCCAAGGCATTTCGACAGGCAACGTGAGGGAAGGCTCATCTTTGAGATTCTCGTAATAGAGGCCGGCGACTCTTTTCCTTTCACCGATATGCCAATCCACATTCTCGAGTTGGGCGCAGCCGACAGCAGCCTGCAGATTGGTGAGACGGTAATTGTAACCGACAACCGGGAACCAGTATTTGCGTACCGGATCGATGCCTTGGCCGCGAAGCGTACGCATCCTGTTCGCCAGCTCCTCATCGTCGGTCGTGATCATGCCGCCTTCGCCGGTCGTAATGATTTTGTTGCCGAAAAGGCTGAAGGTTGCGATATCGCCAAGCGACCCCGTTCGTTTCCCTTTGTATTCCGCGCCAAGCGCTTCAGCGGCATCCTCGAGGACAAACAAGCCATGCTTCCTGGCAATGCCGGTTACGGCCTCCATGTCGGCCGGGTGGCCATAGAGATGCACGGGAATAATGCCTTTGGTGCGAGGCGTGATCAGACTCTCAAGCTTATCGGGATCGAGGTTCCACGTCTCGGGCTCGCAATCGACAAAGACTGGCGTTGCCCCGCAGTACACAACCGCGTTCGCGGTAGCGATAAAAGTGACGGTAGGTACAATGACCTCATCGCCCGGTCCAACGCCAAACGCCAGCAGCGCCAGGTGAAGGGCGGTAGTGCCGTTGCTGCAGGAGATCGCATATTTGGTGCCGCAATAAGCGGCGAAATTGTTCTCGAAATCGTTAATATATTTTCCGGCTGAAGAAATCCAGGTTGAATCGATGCAATCCATGACGTATTTCTTTTCGTTTCCGTTAAATACGGGTACGGCAACCGGATAAAATTTGTTGTCCATGAATTATGCCTCCCTCCGAGTTACCTTCATTCTTAAGCTAAAGTCCGTTTGACAACGGCAGGAACGCCAACAGCCAGCGAAAACGAAGGAATGGGCGAAATAACGGCCGCCCCGGCCCCGATCATGCAGCCTTCCCCGATTCGCATGCCGTCGATGACCGATGTACCGGTGCCGAGAAAGGATTCGTCGCCCACCGTAACGTTGCCGGACAAATGGCAGCCCGGCGCGATATGGCAGGCATTGCCGATATTTCCGTCGTGGTCAACGGTAGCTCCGGTATTAATGATGCTATATGAGCCGATTCGAGTGTCCGGCTGTATGACGCATCCCGGCATAACCGCCACTCCCGTGCCGAGAGTAACGCCGGTAGCCAAATAGGCACGCGGACTAATCGCGTTGACGAGCTCGAACCCGAGAGCTTCCGCATGCTTCGCAAGAGCATGCCGCCTTGCGTTGTTGCCGATGGCGACAAAAGCATGACGGACTCCTTGCTCATGCAGCTCCGGCAGCAGCTCGTCACCGCCAAGCACGGTTAAGCCAAGAACGGTTGCCGATGAATCATGGCCGATGCAGCCAATCAGCTCGACATGCGGATCATGGCGCAAAATATCCGCGATCACCTTGGCATGACCGCCGGCACCAATTATTACGGTTTTGTTAGGCAGGGCATGATGAAACAAAACGATCGTCTCCTTTTACGCATATCCCATCATATTCAAGCGGAAATAAAATGCTTCAATTCCGGCTAGACAGGCGTCTAATTCGGCAAATATGGTCGAAATCCCCAGAGGGCTAGGGCGTACGCCGTTGCTTTTTCGGGCCGTGACAATACTCTATCTACAGACGAATAGTGATGGGAGGCCAGCCAATGAAGCGGAAGAAGAAGCGCAGGTCGATCAGACGCAGCCTGCGCAGCCGGACAGCACGAAGCAAACGGCGGAAAAACGGAAAGCCGAAGAGACTTTCGAGAAGAAAAGGCAGGAAACGTCTGCGCGGCAAAAAAACGGGCAGAAGGAAAAAGAAAGCCGTACCGCATGCAGCCGTTACCGATGAAGCTTCCATATCGGCGGAGGATGCAGCCCGATTAAGGTCCAACAATGCGATAGTGCGGGCAAGTCTGGCGGAGGGAAGCCGGATCATCGATTACCTGCATTTTGCATTCAAGCTGGATAATGAGGACTTTATTTGGGAGATCTACCGGCAATTCCTGCAGCGCGAGCCGGATGCGGCCGGTTTCTACGAATTTAAAGGCAGGCTGGAAGCCGGCGCGATGACAAGAGCCGCGGTGGCGGCATCCGTCATGCAAAGCGGCGAAGCCGAGCAGGTGTTCACCAGAAAGCCTTCCGGAGACCACAACACTTCGGCCTTTAATTTACAAGGCTTATTCCCAGCCCATACCTTGGACTTTATTCATGGAATCTATGCTCAATTATTAGGCCGCGAACCGGATGATGCGAATGTGGCAAACGAAGTTGCGGCTATCCATCAAGGGGTGTCCAGGCAAGCGCTGATGGCAAGGCTGCTCATGTCCGAAGAGGCGCAGAGTTTGCTGCGTTCTCCGAATCCGCCGGCCGCTATGGCTCGAGCCGCGTTAAACGCCAGGGCTGCCGGTAATCAGAATATCGGCCTATTCCTTTGCTTCGGCGCCCAAATCGCAATGGACGGAGAAGGGATCGGTCGTTTCTTCGTCCGTCTATCCGAAGGCTTGCTAGGTCTGCCGAACGGCTACAATCTTCATATCGCGACAACGGGAGCCAACGTGAAAGAGACGGAAACGATCTTTGCGCCGCTTAAGGCCATGTATCCGAGCCGTATGCACTTTTACCATTCCGACAGCATGGCGACGATTAATCGGGTTGTGCCGGCGGATGTCTGGATCGTGCCTTACGTCGGCATGGGTCTAGCTCAATACCTGCACCAGCCGTATATCGTTTGTCTGCATGACTTGGTCTATATGCATTTTCCGGATCTGTATTCAAAGGATATGGATCATTATCAATACATTCATTCTTTGGCGGAAAAGATTACGAGGAATGCCGCGATTGTCGTCTTTGATTCCGAGTATATCCGCAATCATGAAGGCCTGGAGTATCTGAAGCTTCCGGTGCATCAGACTGAAGTGGTTCGATTCGCTGCGCCTCATGAGGAATACTCATCCTTTGGCATCAAGACCGAGGTTGAATTCCGAGTGAAATACAACTTGTTTGGTCCTTATTTAACCTTCCCGTCCGTCATCCGCCTGCACAAAAACCATGAGCGCCTCATTGACGCGTTCCACCGATTCCGGCTTACCGAGCTGGGAAGGGCATCCGGATTAAAGCTTATATTTACGGATGACTTGAATAACCGTCCGAGACAACAGGAAATTACGGAAGCGTTGAACGCGGTCGCCGATCCCGTTATTCGCGCATCGATCATCTTTATGGGCCGTATCCCCTCTGCCGACTTGCCATCGCTGTACAAATATGCGGAAGGGGTCGTTGTGCCAACCTTGTTCGAAGGCAGCTGTCCGTTCCCGATCGTCGAGTCGTTGCTGATGGAAACCCCGGTTGCCTTTGGCCGGCTGTCGATTGTCCAGGAGGTTATTCCGGATATGAGCAGCTTTGCAACGTTTGATCCTTATAACCCCGTTGAAATAGCGGAATCTATCGGCAGACTGTATTTGCAGGGCAAATCGGTCGTTCCCGCCCAGAAGGAAGCCGCAAGCGGCCTCCTGCATAGGAGATGGGCGGATGTTGCCCTCGATTATGCGGCAATCATCAGCCGGATTTGAGGTTTAATAAAGAGTCTTGCCATAGTAGCGCCAGAAGGTAATCCGGAATACTTCGATATATTGCTTGGCAATATCGTCCCAGGTTTGCGTGGCGTCATGGACACCGTGCAAAGCCGATAATTTGTAGGTGTCGTAATCGTCAAACAAATCATCCAGCGCTTTGGCAATGGAATCCGGGTTATGCGGGTCAAACCAGGCAATCTTGGCGCTATGCCTGGACAGATGCTCCCGCATAACCGGAATATCCGAGCAGAGCACCGGCGTGCCGAGTCGAAGGGCTTCTTCCACCGGATAGCTGCCGCCGCCTTCCGACAGGCTGGGCATGATAAGCGCCTTTGCGTTTTTGATCAAGGCGGGAATATCATGGTCCCCGACGAAGCCAAGCGGATAGACTTGCCGGTCGAGGAGAAGACCAGTCCTCTTCATGGTGGATACAAGCGTTGGGATCCAGCTCACCTCGGACGTGCTGTCCGGGAACGGGATTCGCAATTTATCGGTCAAATACCCGGTTAATACTAACGGGTATTTTCTTTTGTACCGGGACTTGGCGAAGCCCATAAGCAGGTTGTTGTGGTTTTTGTGCGGAGAAGTATTCGACGGATAAATAATATAATCGGCTGGAATCCGGGAGCTTAGCTCAGGCGAAACCTTGCGGTTATAGACATTAGCAATTGGAGTGATCGCATGCGGGATGACGAATGCCTGCTCCGAACGGCTGCCGAAATGAGCGATTAGCCTGTTCTTGACATGCTGGGAGGATACGACAACCGAAGCCGTATGATCGATCCACTTCTTGGACAGCCTCCAGTGAAACGATAATTCTTCGCCCTTCATAAACGGCGGAACGAAATCAAAGATGGTGGTGTCATGGAAGGTGCAGACCGTAGGGCGGTCAATGAATTGGAACTGCTCGGTATGCGGCCAGAAGAAATAAACCACGTTCATGTTCGCGAGCAGGTGGCTGCTCTGGGGATGGTTGATCGGATTGCTGTTGTAGCAGATTTCGATATTCCCCGTTTTTTGAAGCTCGACGTAATTTCGCAGCTGCGAATCTGGTGCGACGACTAGTCTGACCCGCTCCACTCCCGGCTGGCGGGCAATGGCTGCCGTCAGATTGAACAAGAGGCGCATCCCTCCGCCGATCGAGAATTGATTAGACCATATCAGGATATTCATGCTTTATCCTCCTGTAATTTAAGAATGCGTTTAAGCATGAACAATGCCGTTCAACCTCATGTAATGATCCAGTTTTCCTAGATTTACGATGATGTCGTCCGCACCGACATGCGCTTTCGGTTCAACCTCGCATAACAGCTCGTAATAATCAAGCCCGGCATGACAGCACAGCTTCCAGAAGTAATTGTCGACGAAGGATTTGGGAGCCAATTCAATCAGGGAGGCCCCGGGATCGCAAAAGGCTACATTGATGCTGCCGCTGCCAAACGGCGCCACGATGACCTTGGCCGAGGCAAAAACCTCGATTTTTTCCTCTGTCGTCATGGGGGTAAGCACGATTTTCCTGAATCCCTTTGTCTGCAGGTAACGAAGCACCTCGTCTTCGTTCACCACGTGCCGGGCTTTCGCATCCTCACGGGTGATGTAAATGCGTTCGTAGCCTTTGCGTTTGCGGATTTTTCGCTTGTTCTTCATTTGATCCGCGATATAATGCGAGGCCCAGGGCGGGCATTTCCCGATCATTAGCGGTACGGCCGGGACAACCAACGTTTTTGCTTTCAGATGGAAATCCGTTTTGTCCACTTGAATGATTTTGCTGAAAGGGATCCCAAGAAGCTTTAACGACTCGTATTGGAACGGTAAGGTCAGTTTGGGCAACACGTATTTATCAATCGGCATCCCGCTTTTCTCAAGCAGATGAATACGGGGCAGAAGGTCAAAGAACCAATGCCCGAATACAGTGTGCGTACCTTCGCTCTTTGGCTGGGGGAAGTTCCAGCCCCAGAACAAGGAGGCAACGGTGCAGGAATAATACTCCGGCTCATCCAGAATCATTTTTTCATAACCGGCATCGTACAGCTCCAGATCGCCCAGCCGTTTATTGTCCGGCGTGATCACGTACATGTGACTTGTCATCAGCCTTCCTTCAGGAATACGGACAACGAAGGCTTCCTCATAATGGCAGGTTGAAACCCAGCGGTGGGGATCAACGCTCCTTGGAGCGGGCAGCTGGATTGTTTCGGCCGGATAGATCACTTGGTAACGTGCTTTGGCTTCAATTGCAGGAAGCGAATTAACCCAGTCCTTGGCTTTCTTGTAACTGTCTTTCGGTATCGTATACTTCATGGCCATTACCCTCTTGCATAACGGAGAATGAGCTTCTGCTGCTGGGCAAGCACATCCTGGAATTTGTCCGGCACGCCTTTCGGAAAGAGCACGCCCAAGCCATTCGAATGTTGAAACTGCATGTGGGGATAAATGGCACGAAGCTGATCCCACAAAATATGAACGCCAAAATTCATGATTTTGACTGCCGTGTCATGAAAAAGGACGATTCCGTTTGGCGCGAGCTTTGGCAGCCAGCTCGCATAATCATGAAGCACCGCGTTATAAGCGTGATAGCCGTCGATATGAAGAATATCGATCGTTTTATTCGGGAAATTCGACAGCGCTTCGTCGAAGGTGGTTCGTAACAAGGTGCCGACATTCGGAAAATCCCTGTTTTTGACCGCTTGAACCGTTTGATAAATACCGTCATTGATTTGCCCGTACATCCCCGTGTGCGGGTCGCCCTGCCAAGTGTCGACGGCATAGCAGGTGGTATCGAGACCGGCATCCTTAATGGCCTGGCAGAAGCTGAAAAATGAAGTTCCGTATAAGGTGCCAAGCTCAACGATTACTTTCGGTTTGGCAAAACGGACAAGGTCGTAAGCGAAGCGGCGGTGTCCGGACCAAGCTCCTTCCGTCATCATGCCCGCCGGCATTTCCGGTGCGTGGTCGGCTGCGAATTCCGGCCTATAAAACTTCCAATCCATATGTCAACTCCCCATCTATCGTTATAGAAGCACAAGAATTGAAATATTTTATGTTCGTTTGCTATAAGAGGTCAGGGACAAACGTGCAGGTGAAATACACATTTATGAAGCGGGGTCACGTACATAAGCCGTTACGAACCTATCGTCCGTACATACAATGTCAGAGGCAGACCTAAGAGGATTCTATTGGCAAGAACATAGAAAGACACAATCGAAAACGAGGTGAGAATATGAGAAGCCTCGCCAGAAAACGAAAAAAAGCCTACTCTTCCAAACCGGTGTCATCCCGGCAGAGGCGGCGTCCGATTCCGGCTGGCACAAGGCCATCCAGGCCCGTTAAGAGCGGACCGTTGAAAATACTGGCCTGGAAGCTTGGAAGAAGCGCTGCCCGGTCGGCGCCCGTTGCAGATGACGCAGATATCTTGCAGCATGTGCAGGAGCTGTGGATCAGGGAAAGCGGCTTGGTTAGAAAAGCAATGGCCGTTAACAAATACATGATCGTTATGAAAGCCTTTGTTGACGGTTATTTCTCCGTGTTGCCGAGCGGCGCGATTCCCGATTGGGTGCTGCTTCCTACCGATAAAAAAGTAGCAGCCGTTGTTATGGTCATGAATGAGGAATTGTCCATCATGTCCACCATACAGGAGCTGGAGCGGATGCCGCTGCATGAGATTATCGTTGTAGTGAACGGATCGACGGACGCCAGCCTGATGATGGCTAGAACAAGCGGCAAAGCGATTATTCTCCATTATAACGAAGCCTTGGGTCATGATGTAGGGAGAGCGATCGGAGCAAAAATTACAACCTCCGACATCGTGCTGTTTCTTGACGCGGACATTCCGGTTGCTGCCGAACAGCTCCTTAGCTTTGTGAAAGCGACGGACCGGGGCTTGGACGTTGCTCTGAACGACCTTTCCGGTTACGTTGGAGTGTTCTCCGATTGGGACGAAATCACGATCATGAAGTACTTTCTGAACCGCTCGAATCGCAGGGACGATCTGAAGATCAATTCCATGACGGCGGTGCCACATGCATTAAGCCGAAGAGCGATTGAAATAATCGGCTCCGCCAATCTGGCCGTACCGCCCAAAGCGCAGGCCATTGCCCTGCAGAGAGGCTTGCGCATGGGGATGGGCGGAAGCATCAACGTATTTAAGAAAAACAGGCATCGGAAAGACAATGTCGGCGCCAACAATCCGGTCTCGCAGCTGATTATGGGAGATCACTTGGAAGCGCTGGGCTGGGCGATGCGGGAGGAAAGCCCAAGATTGAAATATACCGATCATTTGCGCAAAAGGGAGCGTGCGAAAGGTGTTAACAAGCATCATCATCCCGACCTGTAACGCGCTTTCCCTTCTGCGGGAGACCGTCGAAACGATCCGGAAGCATACGAAGGACCCTTACGAGCTTATTGTCATTGATAACGGCTCGACCGACGGAACGCTTGAATACTTGAGGCAGCAGCGGATTATTACGATTTCCTTGCCGGTCAATACCGGGTTTCCCGCTGCATGCAACTGGGGATTGAGACTGGCCAGGGGCGATCGGCTGCTTCTTCTTAATAATGATGTTCTCGTTACGGCCGGGTGGCTAAGAAGAATGAACCGGACGCTTGATTCGGATCCTGCTGTCGGAATAGTGGGGCCAATGACGAATTATGCCAGCGGCAAGCAGCAAATAGCCATGGACGGCGATTATGAAGGGTTCGCCGCGCGGTTAGGAGCCGATCAGAACAAAAAGCACGAATCCGTCAACCGGATCATCGGGTTTTGCATGCTGTTTTCCCGGAGTCTGATGAAGCAAATCGGCGTTCTTGATGAACGATTCTCGCCGGGGCATTATGAGGATGACGATTATTGCTACCGGGCAAACCAAGCAGGCTTCAAGGTTGTAATTGCCAAAGACGCTTTTGTCTATCATCGCGGCAGTGCTTCCTTCGGCGGTTATGCAAGCGATGAGCTGGAGGAGCTTCTCCGAAGAAACAGGAGGCTGTTTAAGGATAAATGGGGGATTGACCCGCTCGAAATACATGAAATGGATGACAGGGGGGAACTTCATGCGCATTCGGATGTCCCGGAAAAAGAGTAAACAGCGGAAACGCAAGAAGCCGGTCAACAGAAAGCGGCGAGCAAGTCCTGCACTGCCCAAAAGCTCCGGAAATCCACCAACCACCGGTTTATTAATCCCTGTGGATTCGGTTCATGAAGCAGTCGCCGATGGCGACAAGCCGGAGTCCATTCAGCAGGAAGGCTACCAGGAGGGCTACGAGAAAGGGTATCGAGAGGGGAAATACGCGGGCGGCGATGAAGTCGTCGACCAGCTGCTGCCGCCAAACATGATTTTTCCGGACCTTACGATAAAGCAAATCATTGCCGCCGGGATAAGCCGGTATCAGGAACACGCTATTCCTCTTCTGCTTCCGGAACAGGTTAGAGATACGATTCTGCAGGCTATGGATGAGAAGCAGCCTTTGTCTATTGTGCGGCTAGGCGACGGTGAGCTGCTTACCATGGCGCAAGAAATCGTAATGCCGGTTGATCAGGTGCGAAAGGAAGGCAGGTTTCTGGACTATGCCGGCGTAAAGGTGCCGGATCTGGATACCCGCAACAAGCTGGCGGAGGCGGTTGCAAGAGCCGACATTGTTGGTTTGCCGAGAACCAGGATGCCTAATTACCAGCTGCTTGTTTCGCCGGTTTTTCAAGCTTACGGTTTGTCATTCACGGAGCGGCTTTGGACTGATTCCCTTATTAATTACAGCTTATGTCAAGCAGGCTGCCTCCTGCCTGTCCTTCAGAACAGAAGCGTGCTGCTAATCGGAAATATGGCGGAACCTTTGTCCGCCGTTCTTGCCCAGCGCGGCATAACCATTGCCGGTGTCGTCGCGCCGGTTAATGGCGCCCGGGATGCCGAAAGAGTTGTGTCGGCAGCCAGACTGTATGATTTTGACATTGCTCTTGTATCCGCCGGAATTGCTGCCGTGTTGATTACCGAAGAGCTTGCGCGGATAACCGGTAAGGTGGCCGTTGATTTCGGCCATCTTGCCAATGCGCTCATTAAGGGAGAAGCTCCTCTTTAAACGCATATGTAGAGGAACAGCCTTTTCGTGACGCGAAAAGGCTGTTTGGGTTTGGTTAGACGCCGACCGAAGCTGCAAGCGAGGAGTATTGAACTGCTGCAGTAGCGCCAGTGATCGCTACCGAGATCGAGTTAACGGCAACTTCAAGCGTGTATTCGTGAGCGCCGACAGTCAGCGTGTCGAAGTAAGTGATCGGAATCGTTACTTCAAGATCAAGAACTGTCGCTAGAGCAACCGTTGCGAAAGTTGTATTTGTAACCGAAGCTACAACTACGCCGTCGCGAAGCAAATCCACGGTGATCGTTGGGTTGAGCAATACGCCGGCGATCGTACCGGAAAGCGCAACATCGACAACCCCGTCAACTTTTACTTTATTGGCTGCAGCCGTAGTAACCGTAACGGGCACGGCAAGAATTTCAACCGGCGGAATGACTGTTCCGATGATACCGATTGCGCCAAGCGGGAAGACTCCTCCGTTAGCACCGTATACCGCAGCACCAGGACCGGCAGGGCCGGTAGCGCCAGTAGGACCCGTAGGGCCAGTAGGTCCTGTAGGTCCAGTAGGGCCAGTAGGGCCAGTCAGACCAGTCAGACCAGTCAGACCAGTCAGACCTGTCAAGCCTGTTTCTCCCATATCTAATCCTCTCCTTTCAATTGATATACCACATGATATGTTCAGAGATTCATAGAGAAGACGGTATCTGCCGTGAACGATTGTCTATTTTTGCTAGAATAGGTCATTCGCGATAGTTGGGCGGAGTCATATGCCTGATTTCCGTCCCTTTTGGCTATTCGTCCATTAGGATTGCTCTATTAAAGCATAAGTTGAAGATATGTAAGTTATCAATCCGGCACCGGTTAAGGAAGGAGCTCCGGCTTGACTAGAAGAGAGTTTTTAATAGTAGGAGTTTTGCCGTTTAGAGGTGAAAATCAATGATCGCTGTTATTATGGCAGGAGGTAAGGGAACGCGGTTTTGGCCAAGAAGCACGGTTGCCAAGCCGAAGCAGTTTCTGACATTAGCTTCGGAAGAGGCAACGATGCTGCAGCAAACCTACGCTCGATTCCGTTCCTGTCTGCCGGAAGAAAACGTGTATGTCGCCGTAAGCGAAAACTATTTGCCAATGGTAAAGGAACAGCTTCCCGAGCTGGGAGAAAATCGTATTATTATAGAACCCGAGCAGAGAGACACTGCGCCATGTATCGCATTGACAGCCAGTTATTTCATGAAGCTGGAGCAGGATGACGTGCTGGTAACGGCGCCTTCCGATCAATATATTCCGGATACGGAGGAATTGATGGATGCGCTGCGAGCGGCGGAACAGGCGGCCAAGAAGGACGGGGTTGTCGTTACGCTTGGCATCGTCCCGACAAGAGCCGAAACGGGTTACGGCTACATCGAAACGATAGATTCGGAGGATCACGCGGAGAAGTTCGGGGAACGAATCAAAGAGGTTAAAGCTTTCATCGAGAAGCCAACCAAGGAAAAAGCCGAGAAACTCATAGAGCTTCCGAATATGTATTGGAACAGCGGTATTTTTATTTGGAAGCCATCTACCATCGCCGGTTACATGATGAAGTATCAGCCGGGGATGTGGTCCATCTTTGATCAGAAGGATGAAGAATTCAGGCAGTCGTATGCCGGTTTGCAAAAACTTTCTATCGATTATGCCTTGGTAGAAAAGCTGGAGCGTCTCTATACGATCCCTATCGAATTTATTTGGGACGATGTTGGCACATGGACCTCGCTTGAAAGGATATTCACGACGGACGGCGACGGAAATTTGCTGCTGGGCCAAGTATTTCCGTTTGCTACCCGCAACACGATTATTTATTCGGAGCAGCAGCAGGTTGTTACAATCGGCATTGAAGATCTGATTATCGTTTCGACCGAAGAGGGCCTTCTTATTTGCCGCAAAGCGGACGAACAAAACGTCAAGCATGCCATCGCCGTGCTCACTGCCGATCAAGAAGGCCGGCAGGGATGAAAGCATTGATTACAGGGATAACCGGTTTTGTAGGCAGTCATCTTGCCGAGCATCTGCTCGGCGAGGGGATTGAAGTGACAGGAACCATGAGGAGTCACAGTTCGCTGCGCCATATTCGCCATCTGCTGCCGGATATGTGCCTGTATGAGTGCGAGCTGATGGACCCTCAAGCGGTTGAGCGTATGATGGCGGACATTCGGCCGGATCTGATTTTTCATTTGGCGGCGCAAAGCTTTGTGCCGCTGTCCTGGGAATCGCCTGCCGAGACCATGACGAACAATATTATTGGGCAGGTTCACCTGCTGGAAGCCGTCAGGAAGCTAGGTTTAGCCTCCAAAGTGCTGATTGCCTGCTCCAGCGAGGAATACGGGCATGTGGAAGAGGACGAGGTGCCGGTTAAGGAAACCAATCCGCTTCGCCCGAACAGTCCGTACGCTGTGAGCAAGATCGCCCAGGATTACTTGGGCTACCAATATTTCAAAACGTACGGGCAGCATATCGTCCGAACACGAACCTTTAACCATCACGGTCCCCGCAGAGGCGCGCAGTTCGTCAGCTCGAATTTTGCCAAGCAAATCGCGGAAATCGAGAAAGGGCTGAAACCCCCGGTTCTGCATGTCGGGAATCTGGAAGCCAAACGGGATTTCACGGATGTCCGCGACGTGGTTAGAGCATACCGGATGGCGTTGAACGATTGCGAGGCTGGGGAAATCTATAATATCGCATCCGGCCAGTGCCATGAAATCCGCGAAGTGATCCAAATCCTGCTTAGCTATAGCACCGTGGATATTACGATAGAGGAAGACAAAACAAGGCTTCGGCCCTCCGATGTGAAGGTGCTTGTGGGGGATTACGGCAAGTTTTACGAGCGGACCGGATGGAAACCGGAAATTCCGTTTGAGCAAACAATGAAGGATTTATTGGATTATTGGCGCAATGAGCTGGCTTAACAAGGCCTGACCCGGCAGGGGAGATCCATCCCGATGCCGGGTCAGGCTTTTGTATTTGTCTAGATCAGACGAAGCTCCCTTAACCGGTTCTTGATCCTTTGGCCGATGACGGCAGGAGAGAACTCGTTGTGAATCGTCCTCATGCCGCTTGCCGCAATCGACTCCCGCCAGCGCGTATCGGTAACGAGACGCTGCATGTATTCCGATGCATGGCGGATATTAGGCTCCGCCCAAATCTGATGACTCTTGTAAGGTCCCCAATCCTGCCCGATATTAACGAGCTGGTAGGATACCGGACAAGAATTCGACGCATTCATAAACTCCGTATTGCCGGACCAGTTCGTAGCGATAACGGGCTTGCCTAAATACATCGCTTCCGCGAGACCGAGTCCAAATCCCTCTGCTCGGTGAAGGGAGACATAGCTGTCCGTGCACTGCAGCAGGGCATTTACTTCGTACCTGGTTAACACTTTATCCATTAAATGCACATTGCTCCGTTCGGCAATCAGCTTCTTCAGCTCGGCAAGCTCGTTTGGACGAAAGTCCGGATTGTTTACCTTCAGGACAAGACCGACACGCTGATCGTTCTTGTCAAAGGCCAGCTTGAAGGCTTCAATTACCGCGCGGGGATTTTTGCGCAGGGTAGAGCTCTGCACGTCGTACATCATTAGAAAAAGAAACCGGTTCTCCGGCAGACCAAAGGAAGAGCGGTTAATATTCGGCGCGACTTGTACCTGGATACAGTGCGGAATCGTTATAACGGGAACGGATGCCCGTTTGGAGACGGACTCGGCAACAAATTTGCTGCTGACCCAGACCTCGTTGACATGGCTGAAACCCTCCACATGCTCATCCGGAAACTCCGGCAGCTCCCAATGCCAATACCCGATGTTGTAACGGCCGTTGAACAACTCGTTTCCGAAATGCTCTCGGGCAGGACGCATAAAGTCGGCGTTCATATGAAAGATATTGGTGTTGTACCGGGCTTTGTCCAGCAGCTTGTGAGACCAGCTGTAATCCGACATTCTCGAGGCTACGGCAAGCGGAAAGTTAAGAAGGCCAAACGGAATGGCCGCCGTATCGATCGCTTTCGCTGCAAGCCGCGAGGATTCCCCGATTCCCATCTCCGCATGAACGAAGCCGATAATATTCACGCCTGGTTCCCGAAGGGAAGCTTCGGATTGAAGCGTCGCCCGCTCCGCAGCAGGCTGCCGGGTTCTGCGTTTTTTGAAGAGCCGACGATGCTTTCGCCTTGACTTGCGCTTATCGGTTCGTTTGCCGGATGGTCTGGAGCGGGCTCCGGATTTGCGTGTTCTAGATTTCGCCTTTCTCGGCTGTTTGGACTTCCTGCCCGTCTTGTGTCGTTTTTTCACCCCGGTTCAATCCTCTCGATATTAGCGGATATGCACTCGACTACATACTATTCATCCCCGTCACATGGCTATAAGGACAACAACCTACGAGCCGCAAAAACGGCGTATGACTAACCCTAATCCTTGTTATTGTTAAAAACGAGGCTGGCTTTTTCGGGCAGAAAGGGTATAATGGGGGTTACTGACGTAAGTGAATAGCACCGGGGAGCTGGTTGAGGCTAGCTGAGAGGGAATTCCGAAGAAAATTCCGACCCTTATACCTGATCTGGATAATGCCAGCGTAGGAATTGTTATTTAGGTGTGCCTTCCATGCAAGGGTGGGGCAGACCTGTAATAAAGCTGACGAATTGTATGGCTCTCCGGACATCGGAGGGCTTTTTTTATGTTCAGAAGGTAGTCCGGCCATAATAGCAAGCGTCATAGTCAAAAAGAGAGAGGGAGAGAAAGATGAGATCAGGTGCAAAGAGAAGGGGCGCTATTGCCGCAGCTATGCTGTCGGTTGTCGTGCTGCTGTCCGCATGCGGCTCGAACAACAATAAGAATGCGGGGAGCGAGCCGGCGGGTAACGGAGCGGACAAGCCGTTGACCAAAGTGAAGGTCGTTCTGGATTGGACGCCTAACACGAATCATACCGGATTGTACGTGGCGCGGGATAAAGGTTACTTCAAGGAGCAGGGTCTTGATGTCGAGATTATTCAACCCGGTCAGGACGGCGCGGATAAAATGGTCGCTTCCGGCGGAGCGGAGTTTGGCGTCGGATACCAGGAATCGCTCACTATGGCGCGTATCGCGGGCGTGCCCCTCGTATCCGTTGCCGCAGTGATCCAGCATAATACTTCGGGCTTCGCTTCTCCGGCGTCCAAAGGAATCGACTCTCCGAAAAAATTCGAAGGCAAAACCTACGGCGGCTGGGGTGCTCCGGTAGAAGAGGCGGTTATCGGCTCTCTCATGCAGGAGGAGAAAGCGGATGTGAAGAAGGTGAAAATGCTCAGCATCGGCGACACGGATTTCTTCACGGCGGTGAAGCGGGACATTGATTTTGCCTGGATCTATTACGCTTGGACCGGCGTTGAAGCGGAGCTGCGCGGCGAGAAGCTGAATATGGTTTATTTGACCGATTACAGCGACAAGCTGGATTACTATACGCCTCTTCTGGAAACCAGCGAAAAAATGATCGCCGAGAAGCCTGAGATCGTAAAGGCGTTTGTTGCCGGCGCCGCTGAAGGTTATCAGTTTGCGATTGACCATCCGGAGGATGCGGCGGAGGTGCTGATCAAGGCTGAGCCGGATCTGAATGCCGATCTCGTTCGCGCAAGCCAGAAGTGGCTCAGCCCGAAATATACGGATGACGCTTCGCAGTGGGGCGTGCAGAAGAAGGAAGTATGGGTTAATTATTCACAGTGGATGTTCGAGCACAAGCTGCTGGAGAAGGAGCTCGACGCGGATAAGGCCTTCACGAACGACTTCCTGCCGAAAGCTTAGGATCAAACCATAGGAGAAAAGGAGCTGACGATGATGGCTAACGCGCTTGTAAGTATTCAAATTCTGCCAACGACGCCAAACGGGGAAAGCGTTATTCCGTATGTGGACCGCGCTATCGAGATTATAAAGGCATCCGGCGTTCCTTACCGGGTAGCTCCGCTGGAGACTACGATGGAGGGCGAACTCCCTCAACTATTTCAAATCGTGCAGGCCATGAATGAAGCCATGACCGAGATGGGCTGTCCGTCCGTCATTTCGCAGGTGAAAGTCTATTTCAATCCAGCGAACGGAGCTTCCATGGGCCGGCTGTTGGAGAAGTATCCGGATGGGCAATAAAGGCTGGTATCATGCGGTCTGGCCTTCTCTGCTGCTCGTCATTCTAATCCTTGCCGCATGGCAGCTGTCGGTTGACGGAGGGGTTGTTCCCGAATGGGAGCTGCCTTCGCCAACGACGATTGTACAAGAAACGTTTGACGTCTGGCCTCGCCTAATGGACAATGCCTGGGCAACGGTAGAGCTTGCGCTTATCGGATTCGGCGGTGGCGCGGCTGCCGGAATCGTTCTAGCCGCCATTCTGCATCTTATCCCTTTTGTCCGGAGGGCCGTCTACCCGCTGCTAGTCGTCACGCAAAACGTTCCGGTTATCGCGATTGGCCCGATTCTAACGATATGGCTTGGTTACGGCGTTCTGCCGAAGCTTATTCTGGTCTGGATCGTATGCTTCTTCCCGGTATCCGTTGCCATGCTGAACGGCTTCAAGGACACCGATCCGACTCTTCGCAATTATATGCGGATGATAGGAGCGGGTGACTGGCAGCTGTTTATCCGGCTCGAATTGCCCAATGCCGTTACGCATTTATTCTCGGGCCTCAAAATCGCTTCTTCTTATGCCGTTCTTAGCGCAGTAGTTGCCGAATGGCTTGGGGCGGACAAAGGATTAGGCCATTATATGATTCTGTCATCCAAGGGCTATGAGCCGGCAAGGGTGTTTGCATCCGTCTTTCTGATCGTGGCGCTGAGCCTCGCTTTATTTGGACTGGTTGCTCTCATCGAAAGGCTTGTCATCCGGTGGCGTCCGACGAAAGGAGGGGGAAGGGCATGACAGCTCCGGCGCTTGAACTAAAAGAGATCAGCAAAAGCTTTGAATCCGGCCGGAAAAACGTTCTGAACGGCTTGTCGCTCACCGTCGCCGAGAACGAATTCGTCTCCATTATCGGTCCCTCCGGCAGCGGGAAAACAACGTTGTTCCAGTTGATTGGCGGATTGGAAAAGCCGTCGGCCGGTGAAGTCTGGATCGGAGGCAAGCCGGTAACCGGCAGCCGGGGGCATATTTCGTATATGCCTCAGCAAGCCTCTTTGATGCCGTGGCGTTCGGTGTCGGCCAATATTGTGCTTGCACTTGAAATTGCGGGAACGGAGCGCAAGGAGGCGGGCCGCCAGGCGCGTGAATGGCTGGAGCGCATCGGCCTTGCGGAGTACGCGGACTCTTATCCCCATGTGCTATCCGGCGGCATGCAGCAGCGGGTATCCTTTCTGCGGGCGCTGCTATCCCCCCAGACCTTAATGCTGCTCGACGAGCCGTTTGGCGCGCTTGACGCGTTAACGAGACAACAGATGCAGCAATGGCTGATGTCGATCTGGGAGCAGAACAAGCGGTCGGTTCTCCTCGTTACGCATAGTATCGAGGAAGCTTTGCTCCTGTCTGACCGGATCATCGTATTGTCGGCGGCGCCGGCAGTTATTTTGGAAGAGATTAAAGTGCCTTTCGAAAGACCACGCTCCCCGCAGCTATGGCGGGAACCGTTGTTTAACGAGCTGAAGCAGAAGATTCATGAGCTGCTTCATTAAGCGGGAAGGAGGACGATCATCATGGAACGGAAAAAGGCGATCGATGCGCATATTCATTTGGATTCCTATGGGGAAGCG
The DNA here is from genome assembly GCF_011761545.1 of Paenibacillus sp. BK720. Lineage (NCBI taxonomy): Bacteria > Bacillati > Bacillota > Bacilli > Caryophanales > Paenibacillaceae > Paenibacillus > Paenibacillus sp. BK720. Next base: position 922,182 of record NZ_JAASRQ010000002.1, read on the forward strand.
GATCGCCAAGCTCTGCTTGAACAGGCTTTTGAAGAGGGGATCGAAGCGGTTGTGGCGGTGTCGATGCATTTGGATTCCAGCAAGACAAACGCAGCGCTCGCCGAGTCGTTCCCGGGCCGGGTGTTTCCCGCGTACGGCTATCATCCCGAACAGCCGGTTCCTTCGGAACGCGAACAAGATGAACTGTTTGCCTGGATAAGATCCAGACATGGGAACGAAGAAGCGTTCGCCATTGGCGAAGTTGGTTTGCCTTATTATTCCCGAACCTCCGCGGAAGCGGAAGGGCAGCCTTTTGACGAGGCGCCTTATCTCGATATACTGGACCGGTTTGCCGCGCTTGCAGCGGAATTGGGCCGTCCCATTATTTTGCATGCGGTATATGAAGATGGAGCCAAGGCTTGCCGGATCATGGAGCGGCATCGGGTAAAGAAGGTCCATTTCCATTGGTTTAAGGGAGATGAGGCGACGATCGGCCGCATGATCTCCCTGGGCTATATGATTTCGGTGACGCCGGACGTGGCCTACGAGCAAGAGATCAGGCGGCTGGTGGAGCAATATCCTTTGGAGCAAATGATGGTGGAAACCGACGGGCCGTGGCCATTTGAAGGGCCTTACGAAGGCCGTGCGACCGTGCCTCAGATGGTTCATGATGTTTGCGCGCATATCGCCGCGATCAAGCAGCTTCCGGAGCGGGATACGCGGGAGCGGCTGCTATTGAATACGCGCGAATTTTACAACTTGTAAGCAGAGGAACTCCGTTAGTCCCGAAGATGGGCGTAACGGAGTTTTTTTGTTGTCGCATGACAGGCACCGTTACGAACCGGATCGGAACCCCATACATTAGGGAGGAGCTTGTATGATTTCTGGACAGGAAAGGAGGAAATTAGGATGGCGACTCTTACAAGATCGCAATTTATTGCGGCGCTTGTCCCGACCGTGCTTCAGGTCAGACGCGAAGGATCAACGATGTTTCCTTCCGTGCGGCTTGCGCAGTGTATGCTGGAAACTGGCGGAGTGATTCATCCTTGGTACAACCTCGGAGGGATTAAAGTAGGCTCGGGCACTCCCAATGCTTATTGGCATGGCGAAGCGGTAGTGAAGGGAACATGGGAAGTGGTTGACGGAACATTGATCAGCATGAACTCCTCATTCCGCGCTTATACCAGCGTGTATCATTTCATGAAGGATCAGGATCTGCTGTTTGCAACGCCGCGCTATGTCCGGGTCCGAGCCGCCGTAACGCCGGAGCAGCAGGCTTCCATGCTGTATGTAAGCGGTTATGCGACCGATCCCGCTTATCCCGGTAAGCTGGTAGCGCTTATTAACCAATATTCCTTGAAGCAGTACGATACGGCTTTCGCCTCCGCGCCTTCGACGACGATGTTCCGTTCCGCGCAGACGGTTCCCATTCTGGCAGACGGTCTTGTTATCGCGGTCGGATACTTAGACGGAGGAACAACCTGGGTTGCAGCCCGGGTGCTTGGAGAATCGCTGGGAGCAGCCATTGGCTGGACGGGAGGTAAGGTAACGGTTAATGGCCAACCGCTTGATTCCCGGCTCGATATTTCCACCGGCTATGTAACGGTAAGAGACCTCGCGGCGTCATTAAACCGGAAGGCTGTTTGGGACCAGGCAACCCAGACGGTCACTTTGAAAGCGGCAGTTCTCCCTTAAGAGACTGCCGCTTTTCCCTGCTATTAGGGGCGGATCGTGACCCGGGTTCCAACCGGTACTAGAGCGGATAAAGCAAGCACGTCCTCGTTGTACATCCGGATGCAGCCATGCGAGACCATTCTTCCGATCGAGGAAGGGTCGTTCGTACCGTGGATGCCGTAATGAGGCTTGGACAATCCCATCCACAAGACGCCAAACGGCCCGCCCGGATTTTCCTGTTTATTGATTATCTTGTATTCTCCCGAAGGAGTCTGCGTAACCATCTTGCCTATGCCAACGGGATAAGAGTTCACGACAACATTTCCATCAAGCAGATGAAGCATCCGGTCCGACAAATCGACGATTATGCGGTAAACGGCCATGTTGCAATCCCCTCGTCATCAATTTTATTGCATATGCCATGATATTCCTGACAAGCCGCGAGGTTACGAATACGGGAAAATGAAAAAGCGTTCCCTAAGGAACGCTGAATGCCGCATTGAAATGATAAGCTAGGATAACGCCGTTTTCTCGTCGCTCTTGCGAAGGATAAACGTATAGTAGCCTATATAATAAGCGACAAGCAGGAAGAATGTTGCCGCGGTAAGCGGATCATTCGTATACTGCTGCATCTGGGCCGTTTCGTTGTTTAACGCCGGATTCATGGCCGTAACGCCTCCTGTGCCGAACATCTCGATGATTCGGAAGGCGATTCTTCCGATGAACAGCAGGACGACCAGGGTCTCGATGCCGACATGCGTCCGGTAATACAACGTATCCTCGCGCTGTTCGAAACGGCTGTGCTTGATGGCGTAATAAGCGATTACAGCGCCGCAGGCGACACCGAGGGCATCGGAGATGTAGATGGCGGGATGCGGGAAGCCGGAGGCCAGCAGCAAAATGCCAATGACGCCGAAGATGCCTATGCGCATTCTCAGCCTTCTCGGCTTGAAAGGCTGAAAGCCTACCGAACGCTTCAAGCGCCGATACACGACAAATAGAATAATGAGCAGGGGAATGATATAGCTGCCGATCTGATTCATAGGGACATAAACCTCCCGTCTATTAAAAGTGGTACTGTAACTATATACCAAATGGACTGGAATTAGCAGTGGGGAAATAGCTTGTTTACAAAAAAATCGGACGCTCATTTCTGAGCGTCCTTTCATGGGAGATGTGAAGAACGCCTAATTTTTGGTTATAGCGTTTCACGAGATTCCTTGTTTTATGCGGGATTTGACGAAAAGCGTTATAGCCTGTTTTGGTGATTTTATAGGCGGGTTTTCAAAAACGGTACCCAATCGGTACCCAACGCCGTACCCAATTTTTCAATTCGCTTCTTTGCGCTTGAAGGGTACCACGATGTCATCAAATGCGGCCGCTGCTGCCTTGTCTACGGATTCGAATATGTGCCCGTATATTTCCATCATCTTTGTATTTGAATGGCCCACGCGCCGTGCTATGGCTTCAGAGTGAACCTTCTTGAATATCAGCCAGGAAACAGACGTATGACGCAAGTCATGCAGCCGGATCGGCTTCAAGCCATGCCGCCTGTGAAACTCTATCCAGCGCTTTGTCAGCCGTTGCGGGTCATCGGGCTTGCCGTCAAGCTTGCAGAACAAAAATTCATGTTCACCGCCTTGCCAGCGGTCTTCAACCTGAAGGCGCAGCTTTCGCCATTCCTTTCGGTATTCTTGCAGCTCATGAACCAGGTTAGGGGATAGGGCAATTTTTCTGACTGACTTCTTATTCTTTGGCCCTTTGATGACCGGCACGCCGTCCTTAAACTTCGGGATGGTCTGTTTCACTTCTAACGTTCCGTTTTCCAGGTCAATATGTTTCCATTCCAGGCCGGCCAGTTCCCCCCGTCTTAAGCCGGTAATGACGGCAATCATGATCAGGACGCGCAAATGCTGTGGTTCGCCTTCCAGCCCTTCAAATAACCGCGCAATCTCTTTTTCGTCATATACCTCCATTTCCTTCTTGTCGTCTTCCCTGGGCTTGCTGACGCCCTCCATAGGGTTGTCCTTGATAACCTTCCATTCACGCGCTTTGCTGAAGATGCTTTTCAAAACCCGATAGTTATAAACGAGCGTTGCGGAGCCAAGCGGCTGCTTCTTGCCGTCATTACGTGCAGCAGGGCTTCGCAGATATTCGAAATAGTCCTGAACGTGAAGCGTCTTAATTTGTTCCATGTGCATATGGCCGAAATACGGAACAATACGGCGCTCCGTATGATAAACATAATTGTCCTGGGTCTTTTCTTCGAGATCCACTCTAACGAACTTGTTAATCCATTGTTCAACGAAGGCGGCAAACGTCATCCGTTCGGGCTTCATGTAGCTGCCGGCTTCAATCTCAAACTGAAACTTCTTTAGTTCGTCTTGTAGATGCTTTTTAAGCCGCCCAGGCGCCCGCAGAATCGTTTCATCTTCAATCCTGACCGTTTTCTTCTCCTGGATGCGCTTGCCTTGTGCATCGTATCCCAGCTCGACAGTAAGCCGCCAGGAGTTGGCGCCGCGCTTCTGTATGCTGCCCATAGGATTTATTCACCGTCCTTCACGCGCTTTTCCCATTCGCCACCTTTGACGAACTTCAAGATTCGAAGAATAGCTTCTTCTGAAGGCCCGTCCACTTCCACGCCATCCCGAACCCATGCTATTTTGACAATCTGCAATTCCGGTTGCTTCTTCCTCATTGGCTGCCACCGCGCGGAGGATTGAATTTCCCGATGTCCTTCGGATCGCTGTAACTAGAGAATAAAACGTCAAGAAAGGCCTTAATTACCGCGCGTTCCTTTTCTGTAACCGTATGCGTTCCCCATACAACTTTGTCGGAATGAAGAACGGCGCCCAAATCAGCGAATGCCGTATCGGGGTCTGCTTCGGGGTCTGAAATCCAATCCCAATAACCAGCTTCCTGCATTAAAAGCGAATACTCAACGCCAAGAGCTGCACCAAGTTTCTTCAGCAATTCAGGGGAAGGCATCTTTTTCTTCCTGCCGTTTTCAATTTGCGAGAGATACGGGTTTGAATAACCGGTAAGTTCGCCAAGTTCATCAAGCGTTAGATTCTTCTGAATGCGTTTGGATTTTAAGTATTGGCCTAGTTCATAAACGTTCATTAAGGTGAAACGCTCCCTTCTCGCGCTATATGTAGATATTCTACACTTTCTTGATAACAGCAAGCAAGAAATAAAATAGTACTTGCAATTAGCAAGAACAGCTGATATTCTTACTAACAGCAAGCAACATTATTTGCTAATAGCAAGGGAGGTGGGAACATGACAATTAAGGTAAAAGACCTTAGCAGCCTTAATAAATTGATCATTATGAAAGGCTACAGCAAAACGGATTTCAGCAAGGAAATTGGAATGTCGCAGCCGGTGACAATTCAAATAACAAAAGGGCAGCGCAATCCTTCGCCTAAAACAGCAAAGCGCATTAGTGAAGTCCTGGAATGCGGATGGGAAGAAATTTTTGAAATTGTGGAGGGCTAGAACGTGAGATTCTTCGGAGGAAAACGGATCGGTCGCAAACTGTTCGTTCGGACGGCTGGCGGCAACTATATCGAACTTTCATTACTCGTATAAGGGGATAGGACAGATGAAAACACAAGCAGCACCGGCGTCATTGTTGGCAAGCGTAGAAGCATTACTTGAACAGGCGCTTCAGCTTCTTGAAATCCAACGCGCAGCACAACAAGCACCGCAGCCGGACAACGGCCCACAATCGAATGAATTGATGGATGTTAAGCAAACGATGGCTTACACCGGTTTGACGGATTGGAGCATTAGGAACGCCGTTCGGCAGAAGAAAATACCTCATGTGCGGGTTGCTTCACGAATCTTCTTCAGGAAGCGGGAGCTTGACGCCTGGATAGCGCGGGAAATGAACGGCGGCGGGTGAATGGCTTCAGAGGGCATAAAAAAAAGCGCGTATCGGGCGCGCCTGGTGCCGGATACTAAATCAATTGCGGCATATTTGATATGAAATTCAAGACGTTGCTTCATCCACGCTGAATTGTTCGATGGCTTGAACCATCGGAGGTTAGATAAATTGTACACGATTAACATATTTCAAGTAAACACATTATTTCAGGCGGCAGGCGGGTGACGGTATGGCAGGACAAGCAAAAAAGAATACCGGATTCGGCCAGGTGCCGCATGAAGCAATGCAGAGATTCATGGAACTTAATTTAAACGGCACTCAAGGCCGAATTGTGATGATGGTTTGGAAATATACCTTTGGATTCGCAGACAAGACGTCCAGCAGCGGGCGCCGTGAATGGGCTGAACTATCTCATTCATTTATTGCAAATGGATTGGGATTAGAAGGTGACAGCGCGAGGAAATTGATTAGTAAGGAAATTAAGAATTTGATTGGAAAGGGTGCTTTGAGGGTCTTAGATGGTTCGAATAGATCGAGTAAGAAATATTCTTTCGTCTACCAATCAGTAGACGAAAGTGTTCAAGATGATGAATCGAAAGAAGAAGATTGTCTACCAATCAGTTCCCCTTTCATCTACCAATCAGTAGACGACTCGTCTACCAATCAGTACCCCAAGAAAGAAAGAGAAGAAATAAAGAGAGAAATAATAAAAGATATAAACCCTAGGAGTCTGTTTGAAGAATTCTATTCAATCTATCCTAATCAAAAAAATAAAACAGCGGCATTAAACGCCTGGAACAAGTTATTTAAGGAACCGGACTTTGATCCTAAAGATGTTATTCGCAGAACAAGAAACTACGCTGAAACATGTGAATTGATCGGAACGGATGAAGAATACCTTATTCACCCTCATAACTTCCTACGAGATAAGAGATACGAGGATTACGATACCGTAGACCCTGAAGGATTAAGAATAGGCGGCGGCAACGAAATGGCCGTATTGGGGAAATTCCACGATGAAGGCGCAGCAAAGGAAGCGGCAGCCGCGGCAGAAGCCAAGCCATACACCGTCAACGGCAAAGGGAAGCCGGTATTGCCAATTGCCCAACCTGAAGACCCGCCGGAACCTACGGAAGAGAGGAAAGCGGAGATACGCCGGAATTTAAAGCTTGACGGCAAAGAACCGGCATAAGACATAAAACTTAAAAGAAAGGGGCCGACAATGAGTAAACCTCAAAACAGCATATCAGCTTCAGCAGCCTGGCATTCATTGAGCCAGGACGCAAAGAACCTGCTTGTTGGGCTTTATACGCGATCTACAAGCGGCCTGGTTGAATTCCCGCAAAGATTGTCAGGCATGAACACATGGCGCTTTAACAAGGCGCGTAAGCAGCTATATGAGCATGGATTCATTGAGCTACACGCCCAGCCAAGCGGCGGGCCGAACGTATACCGGTTTATAGACAAGTGGCAGAGCTACGGAATGGACGGGCCTATTCTGCCGAATTGCAACGAATATCCATTTTTTGTTGAACATCCAGGCAATTATGAGATTCAATAGCGTTCTGGCGCTCAGCGCCACGCTGAGACGTTTAATTTATAAAATTGAATAATACCAAGGGGGAAGAGTTGAATGAGCTTAAAACACGCTTTAAATGCGTATTTCGACAAGTACCGACTTTTCAAAACGCTTATTGATATAGGTGACGATGAGAACCAGGCGCGGCGGGAGCTTGTGGAGAAGATAGATAGCATTGTGGGCATGTTGCCGATAGCTGAACAAAACATAATCCGTGAAAGATACTTGCATCCTGAAGCTGACTATCGGCACGACTACGAGGTTTACACAAGCCTAGACATCAGCAGGGGGCTGTATGTGACGCGCAGGGACAAGGCATTTACCTTCATAGCCGTTCATCTTGCAATTGGAGGTGAAGCGGTATAAAAGCGGCAACAGAGCACGAGAAGATCCAAATTGAAATACGTATCACGGCCACGCCTGAACAGCTGGCAAAGATCATGCAGCAGCTCAATCAGGCTGGCATGATGAACCAGGAAACGAGCCTGACCGATTACGTAAGTGCATCCATCGGATAAACCACAAAGGGAGCGATAACCATGACGACAGAACAACGGCATGACAATTCAGACCATCATTTCGTAACTACGGTAATTGAGTTCACAAGAGCAATGGGGCGCTTCGCCGGTACAACTTTTGACCTTCTGAACGAGATTGACGAGACGTTAGATATACGAGAGCGGCCGTTGAACCTGATGGAAGGTGTGACTCTACTAAGACGATATAAGGGGCAATTACATGCGGCAGGCATTGTTTTAGAGGTTGACGACGAAAGGATCACGCTGACTGAATATCTGAATCAGAAGCAATTAAAGGCTGAGCCGGTCATTGTTTACCGGTTCGCCAATGGCAAGTTTAAGCCTGAACTGCTTCAGGGCTATGAATCAGACGGTGAAGATTGGCTTCAGCTATTCCTACTTAGTCAAGGCTATCTGAGCAATGCAGCAATCACATACAAGCAGGGCTATGGGGATGTAATGCTAAGCATATACGAGGGCATTGATGGGCCGTCTGATTACTTTGTTGTACTTAATCCAGGCCAGCCAATGGAGCGCTATGACCTGGTAGATAGAGAGGACATCACTGAGTATCTAGTCAAGATCAAGAACAAAGAGTTGTTCTCGTTCGGGATTAAGAAGCAATAAATATATATTTTTTATAATTTAAAACTATAAGTGATAAGTATTTTATAGTTTTGGATTATAAATCGGGCGAAAAGTGGTATAATCAAATTCACGAGGACACCCCCCCAATGGCAACCAAAGGAAGGCTTTTCCTAATACCGTGCGTCCTATTCAAAAAATACACAGGCTATTTTCTATAGGGGGGGGGTCCCCCAAACCGACAAAGCGGATGCTGAAGCGGCGGTTTTTTTAATATCAAACACCAAACGGCAATGGCGCTGCTGACTGGACAGCTGGCAACGAATCAAGGTGCAGGATTGCCCCGAATTGCCTTATATACGGATAAATAGCGCTAATTATACGAGTATCGGAGGATATAACCGAATGGAACACGATTACAGAAGCTTCACCGGATTTGAAGCCAGGGCTGCAGCTGAAGGCAGCCAAGAGCTTTGGGCTGACGGCTATGCGGCCAAGTTTAACAGCCCGACAGTGCTTTATGAGCGCGGCGGCGTTGAATACAAGGAAGTCATTGCACCAGGCGCATTCGATGGCGCTGATATGTCGGACGTGATTTTCAATTACGACCACAAAGGCAAAGTGATGGCACGGACGCGGAATAAGACGCTGATGCTTTCCATTGATTCTACGGGCCTGAAGGTTAACGCACGGCTTGACGGTACGGACGAGGGGCGCAAGCTGCACCAGGAGATTCGCGGCGGGTATGTTGACAAGATGTCCTTCCGCTTCAAGGTAGCGCCTGGCGGCGATAAATACGATGCAGGCAGCCGGACAAGAACCATCACGAAAATTCAAAAGGTGTATGACGTATCTGCCGTTGATATTCCGGCCTACGATGACACCAACATTTCAGCCCGCAGCTACTTTGAAGCAGCAGCTGAGCAGGAAGAAAGAACGGCGTTCCTGGGCAAGCTTGCACCACAGGCCGATGACTTCCCAAGCGTGGCAGATGTAAAGGCAGAAGCGCGGGCGATGATCGAAAAGGGCGGCAAGGTTGATTATGCTGTATTTACTCAGCGAATCGAGGAAGAACGCGCCTGGAACCAAAAACGAATTGAACAAAGAGCAGCCGTGCTGAACGGCTTCCCAAATAGCGAATATAGAACACTCATACAACCGGAGGTAATCGAAATGACAAACTTTGAGACAATGAAACCATATGAAGTGCGCAACACTGAAGAATACCGCAGCGCATTCTTCAAATCGCTACAAGGCCAAGAGCTGAACGAACAAGAGCAACGCGCCTTCACGTTCGGACAAGAGCAACGTTCCTTTACAACGGACGGTAACAGCGCAGGCGCGGTTATCCCGACAACAACATACGGGCAGGTTCTGAAGAAGCTGGAACAAGTATCGGCCCTGTATCCGCATATCAATGCTTCTAATATCCCAGGAAACGTTGTGATTCCGGTTGAAATCGGTGAATCCGGCGCGGTATGGGTTGAAGAACTGGAAGACCTGGACGAAGGCGGCAATCCGCTCGGATCGGTTAAGCTTGGCGGCTACACCCTGGCGAAACTCATTCCGATTTCCATTGCAGCACAAAGCATGAGCGCACCGGCGTTCGAAAGCTACCTGGTTGATATCATCGTTTCTAAATTGGGCGTAGGTATCGAGAAGGCGATTGTTGCCGGTACAGGCGTAGGGCAGGCAACAGGCATCATGACCGGTGTCACATGGAGCGCAAACAACAGCTTCACGTATACAACGGCAATCAAGTATGATGACCTTCTGAAGCCGCTGGCCGGCCTGGGTTCGGAATACCGTATGAACGCGGCATGGGTAATGAACAGCGTCACCCTATACCAGCAAATCGCTAAAGTAACCGGCGAGGATGGTCGTTTGATCTTCGTGCCTGACGCGGTGAATGGCTTTGCAGGTTACATCATGGGTAAGCCGGTGATTGTATCGGAATACATGCCGGATGGACAAATGCTATTCGGTGACCTGAAGTATTACTTCATGAACTTCTCGCAGCCTATCTTGTTCGAAAAATCCCGTGAGAGTGGCTTCAGACGCGCTGCAGTTGATTATCGCGGCGTGGCCGTGGTTGACGGCAAACCGGCACAGTCGGAAGCATTCACTAAGCTGACAGCGGCAACGAACTAAGCAATCATACCATGGGCGGCCTTCGGGCCGTCTTTTTCATTTACCAGGACGACAGAATAAGCTATGTGAGGTATAATTAGATTCAAGACGTTCATGAAATTGCCTGCCGGCTGTTCACCGGTGGGCTATTTTTGTGCCCTGGAACAGAGATACCGACAAAAATGGCGATATTTCAAAGGGCAGCAGCAGACAAAGGGGGTCATTAGTAATGACCCCCTTTATGCTATCCATACCACGGATACCCTTCAGGCAATCCCTCTGTTTAACAGACCCCTTCTATGATTTGGTTTCAACCCAACCCATCAGGCAGCTTACCCCTATTAATGCTATTTATTAAATAGATACCATCACGCAGCCGACAACGAGAGCAACAGGCCAGGGCGCCGCAACAGGCGGTAATACGGTCATCCCCCTGGTTTGGGGGATGATGATAGAAACAACAGAGCAACAAACTCATAGTTGAGTTGGTCATAATCCAAAGATGGATTTTGAGATGAACGGCATGTATTCTCCACCAGTTGGAGAAAGTCAGAACTCAGGTTTGAGTTTTGATAAATCCTGAGAACGCAATTGTGCGTTTTCAGAAATCCAACCAGCGCAATTTTGCGCCGGTTGACGCCACAAATCCGTGGAGCCGGACAAGGCCGGACAGCCGGCGCCAGGTGAGCACGAAACCGTGCTGACGCCGCAAAATTGCGGACACCTAAAAATTCAGGAGCCGATAACAGACATATAATGTAGGAATCAGAATTAATGATTCTTTGACGGTTTAGGGGATTTGGTACCCAATTGGTACCCAATATATGATTTTACGAATGAAGAGAAGCGGGAAAATCCCGCCAATACGCAAAAAAATCGGGGCCCTATTGCTAAGGCCCCTTTCATGGGAGAGGAGAAACCGGACGAAGAGCTTATGGGGAAACGTAAGTCTTCTCCGCGGTTGTCTACGGCATCTTCCGACGCCGATGATTTTATCTTGTCCGGTTTGTGGGCGATTATACATTTTACGCCAAAAAAAATATTTCGGATCTTCTTCATCTATTTCAGGTGCCTTTATAATCCAAGGGAAAGTGTGGTACTATAGGCATCGACAGTAGACGAAGGGAGCAATAAGCAGTGAGAGTCATTGCGGGAGCGGCAAAAGGCCGCACGCTGAAGGCGGTTCCAGGAATGAATACTCGCCCGACGACCGATAAGGTGAAGGAAGCGATATTCAGCATGATTGGGCCGTTTTTCGACGGTGGACTGGCACTCGATTTATTCGCGGGCACCGGCGGACTCGGTATAGAAGCTTGGAGCAGAGGCATCGAGCGGACGATCTTTATCGACCGGGAAAAGATAAGCATTGATATCATTAAATTAAATACCGAAGCGGCAGGGATGGGCCGGCATGCGGAAATTTACCGCAACGACGCGGAGCGCGCGCTGAAGCTGCTGGAGAAGCGGGGAATCGCGTTCTCGATCGTCTTCCTCGACCCGCCTTACCGCTTGACCCATATGGACGAGCTGATGGCCGATCTGGCTCAGCGGTCGCTGCTTGCCGACGGGGCGACCATTGTGGTTGAGCATGATGCCGGGCATGAGTATCCGGACGAAATGGAACATTTTATTTTACTGAGAAAACAAAAATATGGCGATACGGCGGTAACAATCTACCGCTATTCGCCCGGCAGCACAGATGGAGGAACAAGCGATGCAGATGAATGAGAACGGAAGAGTAGCGGTTTATCCAGGGAGCTTCGACCCTCCGACACTGGGCCATCTCGATATTATCCGCCGTTCGGCCAAGCAATTCGACCACGTCATTGTGGCGGTGCTGAACAATACAAGCAAAAGTCCGATGTTTACGCTTGACGAGCGGAAGGAGATGCTTCGCGAAATAACGGCCGATATTCCGAACGTGTCGATCGACAGCTTCCGCGACCTGCTCGTACGGTTCATGAAATCGCGCCGGGCCAGCGTTATTGTCCGCGGCATCCGATCGGTGACGGACTTCGAATACGAGCTGACGCTTGCCTCGACGAATCAATTGCTCGATGAAGAGATCGAGACGATCTTTATGATGACGAACCCGAAATATTCGTATCTCAGCTCCAGCATAGTGAAGGAAATCGCGATGTTTGGCGGACCGGTTCATGAGCTTGTTCCGGCTCCCGTCGAGACTCGCCTCGATGAAAAATATAAAGCGAGGCAGTCGAGCGGACAATAAACGCTCCTACAGGTTGGGGGTACGGGGTGCGGCTGCCCGCATCAACAGCAGCGCAATAGCAAGAACGGCGACGGCCGTCAGCGCATACGGCCACAGCGACGGGAGGCCAAGTGCGGTGACGGCCTCGTATGCGTTGGAAGGGCGCTGCCAGTCGGCGCCGTTCTGCAGCATGGCTGCCGTTGCGCCGGTTAAACGGCTTGGCAGCAGCGCAAGAACAGCCTGCGCCGGCTTCCACAGCAGCAAGGCTAACGCAGCGGCATGCAGCGCATGCAGTAATCTCACGCCGATCAGCGGCAGCAGCTTCAAATCCGTGCCGGTAATGGCATAGCCTGACTGCAGCAGCGCGCTTAAGCCGCTCCAGGCAAGGATGGCCGCAACAGCGGCGGCGCTTATCGCTGTAGTGATGCCGGGACCCTGCCATACGGCAGCTCCGTAGGCGCCGATATGGCTCTCGAGCAAGGCCGGCAGCAGCAATTCGGCAATACCGCTTGGCAGCGCGAATTGGATGAGCGGTAACGCCAGCCGGGCTGCTACGGCCACGAAAATCATGAACCCGCCAACGACAAGCAGCTTTTGAACGCCTGAAGAGACCGCATCGCCAAGCACCTTGCCAAAGCTGCGGCCGTCACGGTCGCGGCTTGTGGTGATCGCATTTGCCACATTCTCCATCAATCCTCTGGATGCAACCGCTGCATGAGGGGGGATCGGCTGATGCGAAGGGGACCTCCGCCGGCTGAACAACGAGATCCATCCCGCCGTACAAAGCGCGGATAGCCAGACCATTAGGGCGATAAATAAGCCAAGCTCAGGCCGATGCAGGAAGCCGGCACCTATGACGACCAGCATAAAAAGCGGGTTGGGCATATGGGACAAGGCCAGCAGTCTTTGTCCTTCGCGTCTGCTGACCAGCTGATCCCGGCGGAGAGCAGCCGTTGCTTCGGCGCCTGCCTGATGCCCCGACAGCCACCCAAAAAGCAATGGCAGCGCAGCTTCGCCGGGCAGCTTGAACAAGCCTCGCATCAGTGGACGGAGAAGCGCGCCAATTCCGTGAATTAGCCCAAAGGCGGCTATGAGCTCAAACAAGACGAGGAAGGGCAGCAGACCGGGGAATACGATATTCCACCAGATGGTCAACCCCTGAAGGGAAGCTTGGAACGCTTCATCCGGCTGGCGTATGATAGCGGCAACCATCAGGATCGAGATTGCTGCGTACAGAATCGTTCGTGCCATATCTAGTCAACTCCATTGAAAATAGGATTATCGATTAAGCAAGAGGCCGGACGAACCGGGGTCTGTTCCATTGTACGCTCGACTCGGGCGGGATAGACCAAGCCCTTGCGAAGGGAGGGAGTTCAATGAGCAAGCTTAGGCTGAGCGGCAGGGCCAGGCAGGCGGCGGGGATTTTTTTGATAGCCGTAATGCTGTGGGTCATTGTGTATGCTCCGACACCGCTTGTTGTCTATGAGCCGGGTCTTGCGTTCGAGACTGCGCCGTTCGTGCAGGATGGCAGCGGCAGCTCAGGAATCCGGCAGACCACTTCGGAAGCGGGCAATCGGGGCGCTTTTTTGGTCACAACCGTTAAATTGACGGACGCGAAGTATTGGCAGGCTATCCAATCGGTCTGGAACAAGGACTTCCAAGTAGTTAGCAGAGACTCGGTCATGAAGGGGTTGTCGCAGAAGGATTATCTGGCTCGGATGTCCAAGGACATGCTTGCTTCGCAGAGCAGCGCGGTTGAGGCTGCCTATCGCTATGCGGGCATACCGTACAAATTATCGCCTGCGGGGCTTCAGCCGGACGATGACAGCAAGAAAATCATGATCGCAGCAAACGATGTCGGAGGACCGTCTGCCGGTCTGATGTTTGCGCTGCAGTCTCTTAATCTCCTATTGAATGAGGATTTTACCCGGGGGTTAAGAATTGCGGGAACGGGAACGATCGACAAAGACGGGAAGGTCGGGTCAATCGGCGCAATCTCGTTAAAAGTGGTTACGGCGGAGCAGGCGGGGGCAGAGCTGTTCCTTGCTCCAACAGATAACTATAAAGAGGCTGCGGCGAAAGCGAAGGAGCTTCGCAGCGAGATGAAGGTGGTTCCCGTCACCTCGCTGGGCTCGGCGATTGCGGCCATACAGGATGAAGCCGGTTTTACCCGATAATAACCGGTCTGTCCGTAAAATCGCGGTACAACGCTGCCGCCGATTCATGCCCGGGCTGGGCCAGCATATAGACCGCCGAAGCTTGGGTATCAAGCTCGAGGTATCTGGACTCGATTGGAGCTCTGGCGGCGCTTAGCAGAACGGGGAGCTTAGCTTCCTTCTTCATGCGGCGCAGAAGCTGCCGTCCTTTGCTTGTGAATCCAAGCACCCGGATATATTGAACGCCGGAAGCCAGTTTCTCGGGAGTGAAATCTTCTTTTTTATGGTGGAGCAGAATAGAAAGCAGGGAGCGCTGCAGCTTGGTTCTCGTGTAACGCTTTGTCTTCAGAGCATCCAGCAGCGGCTCAAATCCCGTATGGTCCAGGTTCGGCAGAGCTTGAAGAAGCCGGTATTCGAGCCCTTCCGTCATTTCCCGGTATCCGGCGAGCTGTTCCGGCGTACGGGTGACAACGGCATGCAGCAGCTGATGGACGAAGTTGGCCCAGCTGACGGGGCTTCTCCCGGAGGACCATTCCCTCTGCATCACTTCAAAAGTTCCGGCAGGCACCAGCGGCCTGCTTGCTTCAAGCTCACCGCCTTCGATCAGCAGCTTGCGGATCGCGGTGGCGCTGGCAATAGCGCTGTCGGTAACCGTCGTTTGACCGTATTCGGATTTCTCCCGCCGAATCGTGTAGGGCAGCATCCGCCCGCCGATCCGTTCCAGCGCGATTAAATAATGAAGACCAAGCGTATGGTTCGGCTGGGCGAAAGGGAAGACAGCCGCATCCGCCTTGCCGACCGATTCAAGGTAGGAGGCGATCGCAGAGCTATAAGCGCTTGGATAGCTGCTTCCGTTCTCCATTGCTTCCCGAAGCAGTTGCTGAAAGGCTGGCGGCTCGTGGGCAACAAGCTTGGCCGCTTCGTGCAGCGCCTGAAGCTCTCCGCTCTCCGTACCGAAGCAGAAGGCGTCTACGACACCGGTCGCCTCCAGGGTGGCGACCGCTCCGTAAGCGAACCATTCCGCCGCTTGCGTAGCGTAGGCGACCGGCAGCTCCAGGACGAGATCGCAGCCGCCGCGAAGCGCGGCTTCCGTCCTGGCCCATTTATCCATGACGGCCGGCTCTCCGCGCTGCAGGAAATTTCCGCTCATGACGGCGACAACGGCATCGGCTTCTGCTATTTTGACCGATTCGCGCAAATGATATTGATGACCGTTGTGAAATGGGTTATACTCAACAATTAGTCCTACCGTTCGCAAGCTGACATCTCCTTGTCTCAGATGGATATATGTCCCATCATAGCACAAGGCCATCGTTATATTCACGAAATAACGGGGCAAAAGATGAAAAACAGTGTGAAAATGTTGACAAAACCGCTCGAAGATAGATATAATAATTTTTGTTTGTTTGGGGTGATCACATGCAGTTTCATGTACAAGAAACGATGTCCAAAGGCATTAAGGCAAAGATTGATGAGAATCTCGATGTGTCCGCTTTATTCAAAGACAGATCGGATGTCATTAGTACCGGTCCGCTCCATGTGTCGCTTCAGGTAACAGGCAATGAAGGCTCGATTGCGGTCGAAGGCGAATTGACCATTGATTGGGAGCTCGCTTGCTCGCGTTGTCTTGACCCGGTGAAGCTTCATACGGTAATCCCCGTGTCCGACCAGTTCAAGCCGGCATCCGACAAGGATGAGGAAGAATCGGAAGAGGATGAGGATGACGACGTTATTGCCGTAACGGGGGACAGGCTGGATTTGAAGCCTTATGTGGAAGAAGTGCTTCAGCTGTTCATGCCGTTCGCGCCGTTATGCAGTAAGGATTGCAAAGGACTGTGCCAAAATTGCGGACAGAACTTAAATGAACAAAAATGCGGCTGCTCTACCGAGAGAATTGACCCTCGCATGGCAGTGCTCAAGGATTTATTCAAAGACGAACAATAAAACGTGATTCATTGATTCTGTGAAGGAGGTGGGAAACATGGCAGTACCTCAAAGAAGAACATCCAAAACTCGCCGCGACAAACGTCGCACGCATTTCAAACTGGCGGTACCAGGTATGGTAAAATGCGAGCAATGTGGAGAGCTGAAACTTGGCCACCACGTATGCAAAGTGTGCGGATATTACAAAACGAAAGAGATTATTTCCCAATAATCTCGGGGTTTCCCACAATAGCACTTCATTACGATGAGGTGCTATTTTTTTGTGTCCGTTGCTTACATACTCTTTTTTTTATATACTTATTTAGTACCAGGTTATAATATCAGCCATTATTCGAGTAAAATCAGACAAGGGTCACAATACTGTTAAGGTGGTGCCGAAGATCGAACGAATGCCTAAGCGACAGCGGCATCAGCTGCTCGCGCAATTAATTGACGAAAATCCGTTTATGACGGACCGGGAGCTGACGAGACATTTGAAAGTCAGCATTCAGACCATAAGGCTTGACCGGATGGAACTGGGCATTCCCGAACTGCGCGAGCGGATGAAGCTGATGGCTGAGCGTTCTTACGATTCCGTTCAGTCCTTGCCGCTGCACGAAGTGATTGGTGACATCGTAGACCTGCAGCTGGACAAAAGCGGGATCTCGATATTCGAAATTCGAGAAGAGCATGTTTTCTCTCGTACGGGGATTGCCCGGGGCCATCACGTATTTGCCCAGGCGAACTCGCTGGCTGTAGCTGTAATTGAAGAAAAAATCGCTCTGACGGTTACGGCGGACATCCGCTTTATCCGGCCTGTTAAGCTGGGCGAAAAGTGCATTGCAAAAGCTTATGTACGTTCGATATCCGGCGAGCGCCACAAGTCGAAGGTGGAGCTCTTTACCTATGTCGGGGATGAGATGGTGTTCCAGGGGAACTTCGTCATTTACCGGTCGGCTGGTGAAGGAGAGAGCGAGGCATAGGCTTTTATGTTAGCGCTTTGCCTGTCTTATAGGGCAGAGCTTCTGGGAGGTAGTAAACATGCGGATCGCCATAGATGCGATGGGAGGCGACCATGCGCCCGGGCTTATCGTTCAGGGCGTGCTGGAAGCTGCGGCGGAGTGGCCGGATACGGAGTTGGTTCTTGTTGGCGATACGGCGGCAGTCGAGCCGCTCCTCAAAGGACAAAAGCCGGCCAACGTGACGTTATGCCATACGGATGAGGTGATCGGTCCGGATGAAGAACCGGTCAAAGCGGTTCGCCGAAAAAAAGGCTCGTCCATGGTCGTTGCGGGACAGCTGGTTCGGGAAAAACGTGCCGACGCCATGATTTCCGCGGGCAACACCGGAGCTTTGATGACCACCGGTTTGCTTGTTGTTGGCAGACTGGACGGTATCGAGCGCCCCGCGCTTGCTCCAATGCTGCCGACAATGGACGATATAGGGGTTCTTGCGCTTGACCTTGGCGCCAATATGGATGCCAAGCCCGAGCATTTGCTCCAATACGCAATCATGGGCAGTATTTACCGTGCAAAGGTGCATGGGTTTGACAACCCGCGCGTTGGCCTCCTGAATGTCGGTACCGAAGAGCGCAAAGGCAACGAGCTGACCAAAGCGGCCTATGATCTGCTTGAGCAGGCGCCGATCCATTTTATAGGCAACGTTGAAGCGCGCGACTTGCTTAAT
Organism: Paenibacillus sp. BK720; assembly: GCF_011761545.1. Taxonomy (NCBI): domain Bacteria; kingdom Bacillati; phylum Bacillota; class Bacilli; order Caryophanales; family Paenibacillaceae; genus Paenibacillus; species Paenibacillus sp. BK720. Next base: position 940,510 of record NZ_JAASRQ010000002.1, read on the forward strand.
CGCAGCTGCGACATCCTCATTTGCGATGGTTTCGCGGGGAATATTATGCTTAAAGCGATGGAGGGGACGGCGGGATCGCTGATGACCTTCTTGAAAGAGGCTTTTGGCGAGACGATGATGACGAAGCTTGCCGCAGCGATAATGATGCCAAGACTTCGCGCATTGCGGAAAAAGATGGATTACAAAGAACATGGGAGCGCTCCGCTGCTTGGCTTGAACGGACTGGTGATGAAATGTCACGGTTCGTCGGATGCTACGGCTGTGAAAAACGCGATCCGGCAGGCCCGGACGGCTATTAAAGCCCAGCTTACGGAATCCATCGCGGCGGAAATAGGCGGGAGGTCATGATGAATCTACATCCTGTTGGCATTATTGGTACGGGCAAATACGTTCCCGACCGGATTTTATCCAATAAAGAACTTGAACAAATGGTGGAAACCAACGACGAGTGGATCGTAACGCGCACGGGTATCCGCGAACGCCGTTTGGCGGCAGCGGAGCAGGCGACTTCCGATCTGGCTTATCAAGCCTCTCTGAAAGCAATCGAAGCGGCGGGCATCACCATTGAAGACCTTGATCTGATTATCGTATCGACCATTACGCCGGACACGTTCTTCCCTTCGACGGCATGCCTCCTGCAAGAAAAGCTCGGAGCAAAAAAAGCCGCTGCATTTGATTTGTCGGCCGCTTGCTCCGGATTTATCTACGGGCTCGCAACCGCTTCGAACATGATTGCTACGGGCATGTATAAGCATGTCCTGGTTGTAGGGGCCGAGACATTGTCACGCATTACGGATTATACCGACCGCAATACATGCATCTTGTTTGGCGACGGCGCTGGCGCCGTTGTGCTTGGACAGGTAGAGGAAGGACGCGGCTTCAAGTCGTTCGAGCTTGGCGCGGACGGGGGCGGCGGCGAACTTCTTAAAGTGAGCGGCGGCGGTTCGCGTATGCCTTCAACGGCAGAAAGCGTCGCGTCGAAGCAGCACTACATTCATATGGCCGGCAATGAAGTGTTCAAATTTGCCGTGCGGATCATGGGCAACGCGGCGGAGGAAGCTCTCCGCAAAGCAGGCATGAGCAAAGAGGATATTAATCTGCTCGTTCCTCACCAAGCGAATGTCCGTATCATTCAATCGGCACTTAACCGTCTGGATCTGTCGGAACAGAAATGCATGATCAATCTGGACAAGTACGGCAATATGTCAGCCGCATCGATTCCTGTTGCGCTGGCCGAAGCCGTAGAGCAAGGAAAAGTAAACGATGGAGACTGCCTCGTGTTTGTTGGCTTCGGAGGAGGCCTGACCTGGGGCGCTTCCGTATTGATCTGGTAACGGAGGGAATTCATTTGAGCAAAACAGCATTTGTATTTCCCGGCCAAGGCGCACAAGCCGTCGGCATGGGCAAAGACGCTTATGAAGCATTCGAAAGCTCCCGCTCTGTATTCGAGCAAGCGGACGAAGCGCTGGGCTTCAAGCTGAGCGATATAATTTTTAACGGTCCGGACGATGCGCTGAAGCAAACGGCGAATACCCAGCCAGCGCTTCTGACCGTAAGCGTTGCGCTGCTGAAGGCGCTCGAGGGCCGGGGACTCAAGGCCGATTACGCGGCTGGCCATAGCCTTGGCGAGTACAGCGCGCTGGTTGCGGCGGGCGTACTTGGCTTTGAGGATGCGGTCCGCACGGTTCGTGCGCGCGGCGAATTCATGGAGCAGGCTGTTCCGGGCGGACAAGGCGCAATGGCCGCCGTGCTTGGAGCGGAACGCGGCGTTCTGGCCGAATTATGTTCGAAGATCACGGAAGAAGGAAATACGGTTGAGCTGGCGAATGTTAACTGTCCGGGTCAAATCGTGGTTTCCGGTTCGGCAGCCGGCGTTCAAGCGGTTGTTGAGCGGGGCAAAGAAGAAGCCGGCGCGAAGCGAGTCATTCCGCTGGAAGTAAGCGGTCCGTTCCATTCCTCGCTGATGAAGCCTGCGGCTGAGAAGCTATCCGGCGTATTGTCGGAAGTAGCGATGAACGATGCGGCTATTCCGGTAGTGGCGAACGTAACCGCTGCTCCGGTGACGGAAGCGGCAGCGATCCGCAATCTTCTGGTCGAGCAGGTTTATTCACCTGTTCTATGGGAAGACAGCATTCGTTATCTCGCCGAACAAGGCGTAGACACGTTTGTTGAGATCGGCTCGGGAACCGTGCTTGCCGGCCTGATCAAGAAAATCGACAAAAATCTGCGCGTCATCTCTGTGAACAGCATTGCTGCTTTGGAAACACTGTAGTATCGTGCTCATGCAAAACTTGGAGGAGGCATACCATGTTTGCTAGTCTTGAAGGCAAAAAAGCGCTTGTAACGGGCGCATCCCGCGGTATCGGCCGCGCCATCGCCGTCGCGCTTGCGGAAGCTGGCGCCGATGTAGCGATCAACTACTCCGGAAGCGAGGCTTCCGCGGCGGAGACGGCCAAAGCGGTTGAAGCGTTTGGCCGCCGCGCTATTATTCTGAAGGCGAACGTTGGCAAATCCGTTGAATTCGAAGCCATGGTCAAGGAAGTTGTTGATCAATTCGGTTCAATCGACATTTTAGTGAATAACGCAGGCATTACAAGAGATAATTTAATTATGCGTATGAAAGAAGAGGAATTTGACCAAGTTATTGAGACGAACTTGAAGGGCGTCTTTAACGGAATCAAAGCGGTTACGCGGCCTATGATGAAGCAGCGTTCCGGACGCATTATTAATATCTCTTCAGTAGTTGGCGTGCTCGGAAATCCGGGTCAAGCGAACTATGTGGCGGCGAAAGCCGGCGTAATCGGCCTTACGAAGTCCAGCGCGCGCGAGCTTGCCTCCCGCGGCATTACCGTAAACTGCATTGCTCCCGGCTTTATTCAAACGGATATGACGGACAAGCTGTCCTCCGAGATGAAGGAATCGCTTTCGTCGCAAATCCCTCTTGCGCGCCTTGGCGCGTCTGAGGATATTGCGGCAGCGGTACGCTTCCTCGCATCCGATGCTGCTTCTTATATGACCGGCCAAACCGTCCATATTGACGGCGGCATGTACATGTAAGATAGCATCACGCCGCAATGACCGGAAATGCAACGGTTACGTATGGCGTTTTGTCTTAAATTCTCGTATAATACCCTAGGAGGAGGTGAATCGGATGTCCGAAGTAGTAGAACGTGTAAAGCGTATCGTCGTCGACAGACTTGGCGTAGACGAAGCGGAAGTCACGCTGGAAGCTTCCTTCAAAGATGACCTCGGCGCTGACTCTCTTGATGTCGTTGAGTTGGTCATGGAACTGGAAGACGAGTTTGATATGGAGATCTCTGATGAAGATGCAGAGACCATCACCACGGTGGGAGAAGTAGTCAATTACATACAATCTCATACGTAAGGAAACAAGGGTCCCGTTGTAATAAACGGGACTTCTCTCCATCTGAAGCACGGAATCATCATGATATTATGAATGAGCTTGTACGCTTTTTACTATAGAAGATGTGATGCACGCATCTAAATTGCAGTCCACTTTGAGGTGAATCTTACAATGAAACAAAGAGTTGTCGTTACCGGCATGGGGGTTATTACCTCGCTCGGTGCAGACCTGGAACAGTTTTGGGGTAATTTGATGGAAGGGAAATCGGGCGTATCGCGCATCGAAGCGTTTGACGTATCCGAATATCCGACTCAAATCGCCGCTGAAGTAAAAAACTTCAATCCGGAAGATTACAATCTTGATAAAAAAGAAGCGCGCCGCATGGACCGTTTCGTTCAATTCGCATCCGTAGCCAGCTTAAGCGCGGTCAAAGACGCGGGTCTTGAGATCGGTTCCAATGTCGATCCCGAGCGCGTTGGCGTCATCGTGGGCTCCGGCATCGGCGGTCTCGGGACCTGGGAGGACCAGCATAACATCCTGCTCGAGAAAGGTCCAAAGCGCGTAAGCCCGTTCTTCATTCCGATGATGATCGCGAACATGGCTTCCGGACAAGTCTCGATGCTGACCGGCGCGAAAGGTCCGAACAGCACGGCGGTTACGGCTTGCGCAACGGGCACGCACTCGATCGGCGATTCGTTCAAGATGATTCAACGCGGCGATGCCGACGTCATGATCTGCGGCGGCGCGGAAGCGACAATCCGTCCAACGGGTCTTGCCGGCTTCTGCTCGATGCGCGCGATGTCCGTTCGAAACGACGAGCCGGAGAAAGCAAGTCGTCCGTTTGATATCGGCCGCGACGGTTTCGTCATGGGCGAAGGCGCAGGCGTTCTGATCCTGGAATCGCTGGAGCATGCGCAAAAGCGCGGCGCTCGCATCTACGCGGAAGTCATTGGCTACGGCATGAGCGGTGACGCTCACCATATGACGGAGCCGGACCCGGACGGAGCGGCACGCTGCATGACGAAAGCGCTGCGCGACGCGGGAATCGAACCAGAGGCGATTGATTATATCAACGCTCACGGTACTTCGACGCCGGTGGGCGACCGTTCCGAAACCAGCGCGATCAAAAAAGCGTTTGGCGAGCATGCTTATAAGCTGGCCGTAAGCTCCACCAAATCGATGACAGGCCACTTGCTTGGCGCTGCCGGCGGCGTGGAGGCCGTTATTTTGGGCCTTACGCTCAAGAACGGCGTTATTGCTCCTACCATTAACCTGGAGAATCAAGATCCCGAGCTTGACCTGGATTACGTGCCGAATACGCCGCGTAAGGCGGATGTCAGAACGGCATTGTCCAATTCGTTCGGCTTCGGCGGTCATAACGCGACGATCGTGATGAAAGTCTATGAAGCGTGATTCCATTAACGAGCTGCAGACCCGTCTGCAGCTTCGCTTCAAACAGCTCAAGCTGCTGAAGCAGGCTTTTACGCATACTTCCTATGTCAATGAGCATAAACACGGGACGATCGAGCATAATGAACGCCTGGAATTTCTGGGCGATGCCGTATTGCAGCTCCTCGTATCGGAATATTTGTTTGCGGCTTATCCGAACCGTCCGGAAGGAGAGCTGACCCGTATGCGCGCATCCGTCGTTTGCGAGCCGTCATTGGCTCAATTCGCGGAGCGGCTGGAGCTTGGCGCCCATATTCAGCTTGGAAGAGGCGAAGAGCAGCTTGGAGGCAGACAGCGTCCCGCGCTGCTTGCCGATTTGTTTGAAGCTTTTGTCGGAGCCATCTTCCTTGATGCCGGCATAGAACGGACAAGAGCTTTTCTTGAGACGCATATGTTCCCGTACATTGAATCCAATGACTACGGCCTGCTGGTGAAGGACTTCAAGTCCAAGCTGCAAGAGCGCGCCCAGCACAAGGGGCTTGGCGCCGTAGAATACCGGATTATGGAAGAGCGTGGGCCTGCCCATGACCGTGAATTTGTCGTCGAGGTTTGCATCGGCGACATTCCTTACGGCAACGGCAGCGGAAGAACGAAGAAGGAAGCGGAGCAGCGTGCTGCGGCAGTTGCTTGGCAATCGCTAACGGAATAATGGAATAAGCCTGTTGCGGACTCAAGTCAGGGATCTGCGGCAGGCTTTTTTCTTTTTCATTTCTTCGGTACCTAGTCTGATTTTACAGCGGGTAAAAGGTTAACGAGCCGCGTTAAGTTGTGTTACAATAGGCGATGAGGTGAAAGCCAGGTTATGTTCCTGAAACGGATAGAATTATCGGGATTTAAATCGTTTGCCGACAAGACGGAAATGGAATTCGTCACCGGCATTACGGCTGTCGTTGGACCTAACGGCAGCGGTAAAAGCAATATATCGGACGGCATCCGCTGGGTGCTGGGCGAGCAGAGCGCCAAGAGCCTTCGCGGCGGCAAGATGGAGGATATTATCTTTGCCGGAAGCGACGCGCGCAAGGCCGTTAACTATGGAGAAGTATCGCTTACGCTTGATAACGGCGATGGGGCGCTGCCGCTTGAATACAATGAAGTGACGGTTACCCGCCGCGTCCACCGGAGCGGCGATAGCGAATATATGATTAACAAGCAGTCTTGCCGGTTAAAGGATATTACCGAGCTGTTTATGGATACGGGTATCGGCAAGGAGGCCTATTCCATTATCGGACAAGGCCGTATTGAGGAAATATTAAGTACCCGTTCGGAAGACCGCAGGGGTATTTTTGAAGAAGCGTCAGGCATTGTCAAATATAAATCGCGTAAACGCGAAGCCCAGCGCAAGCTGGAGGATACGGAGAATAATCTGCTCCGGATCCATGACCTTGTGACAGAACTGGAGGACCAGGTCGAGCCGCTCCGCGTTCAATCGGAGAAAGCCATCCACTTCAAGCAGCTTAAAGAGCAGTTGAAGACGCAGGAGATCTCGATGTACGTACATAACATTGAAAACGTGTACGGCTCTTGGTCGGAATCCAATGCCAAGCTGGAGCGTTTGAAGCGTGAACAGCTGGAGCTGTCTACCGTTGTCAGCAAGCATGATGCCCATCTGGAGAAGGACCGTCAGGCGCTCCGCGAGCTGGAGGAAGCGCTCGACCGTCTTCACGAGGACATGCTTCACTACAGCGAAGAGTACGAGAAATGCGAAGGCTACGGCGAGGTTCTGAAGGAACGGAAGAAGAACCTGGAGCAAAACAAAAAGCAGCTTGAAGAAACGATTTCCGCACAAGACGAGAGAATCGCGGCGCTGACCAGCGAAGAAGCGGAATTCCGCAATCGCGCCGCGGTATTGGAGCTGCAGCTGGCGGAGCTCAAGCATAAGCTGGCCGTTGAGGAAGATCATTTGATTGGCGTAACCGGCGGTACGGCGGCGGATGCCGAAGAAATGCTGAAGGGCGAGTTGCTTGAGGTTCTCAGCACAATGGCTCAGCTGCGCAACGAAATCCGTTACGCTGCCCAGCAGCAGGAAGCGGTTCAGCGCCGCATGGAGCGCCTCAGCGACGAGGAAGCAAAGTGGGCGGAGCAGCAGCGTAAGCTCAATGCCCGCAGAGCAGAGCTCGAGAAGCAGCTTGAAGCTACGCTTGACGCCATCGGCAAGGCGCGCACCAAGTATATCGACCAAGCGGAGAAGGCCAAGGAGCTAGGTCAAATCGCGGAGGACGCTACGGCCGCGCTGCGCAAATGGGAGCAGAAACTCGATGCGCAAGTCTCGCGGCGCGATACGATGAAGGAAATGCAGGACGCATTGGACGGCTTTATGCATGGCGTCAGGGAAGTGCTTAAAGCTTCCCGCAGATCTTCCGGATCCGGAGGAATCAGCGGCGTGCACGGCGCCGTAGCCGAGCTTGTCCGAGTGCCCGAGAGAATAGAGACCGCTGTGGAAACCGCGTTAGGCGGAGCCCTGCAGCATATCGTTATGGAAGACGAGAAATCGGCTCGAAGCGCAATTTCCTTCCTGAAGCAACGCCAGCTTGGCCGTGCGACGTTCCTGCCGCTTGACGTTATCCGGGGCCGTCATGTTCCCGAGCACGAAAAGCGGATGGCCGAGTCGGTTGACGGCTTTGTCGGGGTTGCGGCGGATTTGGTATCCTGCGAACCGCGTTACGAAGCGATTATTCAAAATTTGCTCGGTAACGTGCTATTAGCCGAAACGCTAGAGCAAGCCAACCGTATTGCATCCAAATGCCAATACCGATACCGCGTCGTCACGCTGGAAGGCGATGTCGTGAATGCCGGCGGTTCGATGACGGGCGGCAGCCTCCAGAAGAAGGGGGCAAGCTTGCTTGGCCGTCAGCGCCAGATTGAAGCATTGGATAAAGAGATCGCCGAGGGCGAGAAAACAATCGCCCAGCTGCGCGACAAGTTAAGCGATATCCGCAAGGAGCAGTCCATCCTCTCGCAAAACATGGAGGAGCTTCGATCGCAGGCCGAGCAGTTCCGGATTGACGAGCAGCAGGTCCGCGCCGAGCTGCAGCAGCTGAACAATGAAGCCAAGAACCTTAGCGAACAAGAGCAGCTGTTCACCGCAGACCGCACGAATCATACAGCGGAGCAGCAGTCGATGCAGAATATGGCGGCTGAAGCCGAGGTTCGGCTTGAGCAATTGACTGCGGACGAAGCACGTCTGCAGGAAGCGATCAGGCTGGCTGAAGAGCGCCGCAAGGCAAGCGAGACGGCGAAGGAGGAGCTGCAGGTCCAGTTGACGGATTTGAAAATTTCCGTCGCGAAGACCGATCAGGAGAAGCAATCCTTCGAGGATCAGGCGGCTCGCGTCCGCGCCGATATTCAGCGCGCCAAGCAGGAACTCGCCAACTACCGCAATCTGTATAGCCAGCAGGCTGCGGAAGCGGAGCGTCACAGCGAGGAGACGGTCGCCCAAATCGAGCAGCTGAACCATCTGCGCCTGAAGAAGCAGGAATGCGCGGAACAGACGGACCTGAAGCGTTCGGCCCGTGCCGACCGGGTGAAGGAGCTGGAGCAGGGCGAGAGCGATACGAAGGAACAGCGCGGACAGCTTCGTCAGGTGGAAGAGCAGATGCGCCAGACCGAGATCGCGGCTAACCGCCTCGATGTCGAGTTGGACAACCTGCTCCGCAAGCTGAGCGAGGAATACGAGCTTAGCTTTGAACTAGCGAAGGAGCAGTATCCGGTGCCCGAGGATATCGTAGGCACGCAAAACGCCGTCCGCGATATCAAGCGCCAGATTACGGCGCTTGGCGACGTCAACCTGGGCGCCATCGAAGAGTATGAACGCGTAAGGGAGCGTTTCGAATTCCTTACCGAGCAGAAGGACGATCTTGTTGAAGCCAAAACCACCTTGTATCAGGTTATCCGCGAGATGGACGAAGAGATGTCCAAGCGCTTCCGGTCAACCTTCGAGCAGATCCGCAGGCATTTCGTGGTCGTATTCGCGAAGTTGTTTGGCGGAGGCCGGGCCGACCTGGTATTGGTTGATCCGGAGAGGGTCCTGGATACGGGGATTGATATCGTGGCTCAGCCTCCGGGCAAAAAGCTGCAAAACCTGCAGCTGCTATCCGGCGGTGAGCGGGCGCTTACGGCTATCGCCTTATTGTTTGCCATCTTGCAGGTGAAGCCGGTGCCGTTCTGCGTGCTGGACGAAGTAGAAGCGGCTCTCGACGAAGCGAACGTTGCCCGTTTCGCCCAATATTTGCGCGAGTTCTCCGGACTTACCCAATTTATTGTCGTAACGCACCGCAAAGGCACGATGGAGGAAGCCGATGTCCTGTACGGCGTAACGATGGAGGAAGGCGGCGTATCGAAGCTGGTATCCGTGCGCCTGGAAGAAGACGCGGAAGAGCAGGAATCCGCATAAATAGCGGCCTAATAGGATGGAGGACTTGAACCCGAATGAGTTTTTTCAAAAAGCTGAAGGAAAGCATCGCTTCGAAAACCGAAGCGGTAACGACGATATTCAAGGAAGGTCTGACCAAGACGCGCGTTGCCCTTGTCGAGAAGGTAGAAGAGCTGATAACGCGCCGCAAAAAAATCGATGAGGAGTTCTACGAGGAGCTCGAGGAAATTCTCATCGGTGCCGATGTCGGCGTCAATACGGTTATGACCTTGATTGACGAGCTTCGCGCCGAAGTGAAGAAGCGGAAAATCGAGCAGGCAGCCGAGCTGCAGCCAATCCTGTCGGAAAAGCTGATCGGTCTGCTGAAGGGGGAGCAGAACCCCGGTCTTCAAATGGCGAAAAGCGGCATTACCGTTATCTTGTTCGTTGGCGTTAACGGCGTCGGCAAGACAACAACGATCGGCAAGCTCGCCCATAAATTCAAAAGCGAAGGCAAAAGCGTGCTTCTGGCGGCGGGCGACACATTCCGCGCGGCGGCTATTGAGCAGCTCGAAGTATGGGGGCAGCGCGTTGGCGTTGACGTGATCAAGCAGCAATCCGGTTCCGATCCGGCCGCGGTTATGTTTGACGCGGTTCAAGCGGCAAAGCAGCGCGGCGTTGATATCCTTCTCTGCGATACGGCCGGCCGTCTCCAAAACAAGACTAACCTGATGGAGGAGCTGAACAAGATTTTCCGCGTTATCCAGCGCGAAATTCCGGATGCTCCGCATGAAGTGCTGCTGGTGCTAGATGCGACAACGGGCCAGAACGCCCTCAGCCAAGCGAAGCTCTTCGGCGAAAAGAGCGGGGTTACCGGGCTTGTTCTGACCAAGCTCGACGGTACGGCAAAAGGCGGCATTGTTATCGCCATCCGCAATGAACTAAACCTGCCGGTGAAGCTTGTTGGTCTTGGCGAGAAGATGACGGACCTTCAGGAATTCGACTCCGAGCAGTTCGTTCATGCCTTGTTTGCTGGGCTGATCCAGCGTGAAGAAGAACAGTCCGAAACAAATTAAATAAGTGACAAGGACAAAAGCTTGACAGTGCCAACGGCGATCGTGTAAGATAAGAGACGTTGTGACACTGTCAAGGCTTTTTGCTTGACGGATGATGTGGAAAGGGGCTTAGAGCGGATGACCATACATGAACCCGATGCCCTAGCCAAGACAACACGCATCAACTTATTATTTGATTTCTATGAGCCGCTGCTCACGGAGAAACAGCGGACCTTCTTAAAATATTATTTTCACGACGATTACTCGCTTGGCGAGATCGCAGCCGAATCCGGCATCAGCCGGCAGGCCGTTTACGAGCATGTGAAGCGGGCGGAGCAGGTGCTTGAGGGCTATGAAGCCAAGCTTCATCTGCTGGCTAAGCATGAAACCATGCAGCAGCTTGCCTCAGGGCTGGAACGGAAGGTTGCCGAGCTGCCAATCGATCCTACTTATAAGCAAAATCTTCTAAAAGACATAGAGCAATTGACGAAGACCGAAATTATGATGTGACGGAGGTGACGAATCATGGCGGCATTTGAGAGCTTAACGAACCGATTGCAAAATGTGTTCAGCAAGCTGAGAGGCAAAGGCAAAGTAACGGAAGAGGACTTGAACGAGGCGATGCGCGAGGTACGTCTTGCGCTGCTCGAAGCTGACGTTAACTTTAAGGTCGTCAAAGATTTTATCGCCAAAGTGAAAGAGAAGGCGCTTGGCCTGGATGTTTCCAAGAGCTTTACGCCAGGCATGGTCGTCATCGACATCGTTAACAAAGAGTTAACGGAATTGATGGGCGGCACGCAAAGCAAGCTTGCAAAAGCGAACAAGCCTCCTACCGTTATTATGATGGTTGGTTTGCAGGGTGCGGGTAAGACGACGACTACAGCCAAGCTGGCCAAATTGCTTCAAAAAGGCAATAGCAAGCCGCTGCTCGTAGCGTGCGACATTTACCGTCCCGCGGCGATCAAGCAGCTGCAAGTGCTTGGCGAGCAGATTAACGCCCCGGTATTCTCGCTTGGCGACCAGACTTCACCGGTTGAGATTGCAAAAGCGGGCCTGGCGCATGCGAAAGAAAACCACAACGATTACGTCATCTTCGATACCGCGGGCAGGCTGCATATCGATGAAGCGCTGATGGAAGAGCTGAAGCAAATTCATCAGAACGTGAAGCCCGATGAAGTCTTGCTCGTCGTTGACGCGATGACCGGTCAAGACGCGGTAAACGTTGCGCAGAGCTTCCATGACCAGCTAGAGCTAACGGGTGTCGTTCTGACGAAGCTTGACGGCGATACGCGCGGCGGAGCGGCTTTGTCCGTCAAAGCGGTAACCGGCAAGCCGATCAAGTTCGCTGCAATGGGCGAGAAGATCGATGCGCTTGAGCCGTTCCATCCGGACCGGATGGCTTCCCGGATTCTCGGGATGGGAGATATGCTGTCCCTGATCGAGAAAGCGCAAGCGAACATTGATGCCGATAAAGCGGCCGAGATGGAACGCAAGATGCGGACCGCCGAATTTACGTTCGACGACTTCCTCGAGCAAATGGCTCAAATTCGCAATCTCGGACCATTGGATCAATTGATGGATATGCTGCCCGGCATGAACAAGATGAAGGGCAACATGAAGGATCTGAAGGTGGACGAGAAGCAGATCAACCGCGTTGAAGCGATTGTCCGCTCAATGACGAAGGCGGAGAAACAAAAGCCTGAGCTACTGAACCACAGCCGCCGCAAACGCGTAGCAGCGGGCAGCGGCACGTCGATTACGGAAGTCAATCGGCTTATCAAGCAATTCGAAGACATGCGCAAGATGATGAAGCAGTTCTCGTCCATGATGGGACCTAAAGGTCCAAAAGGCGGAATGAAAGGTCTGAAGGGCATGCTTGGCAAAGGCGGAAAAGGGTTTAAGTTCCCGTTCTAACCGATATAAAGGGCAGTTGATTAACCGAAGGAGGTGAATTTCCATGGCAGTACGTATTCGTCTGAAACGTATGGGTGCTCACAAGGCTCCATTCTACCGCGTTGTCGTTTCTAACTCCCGTTCCCCACGTGACGGTCGCTTTATCGAAGAAATCGGTACTTACAACCCGGTTGCTCAACCGGCTCAAGTGTCGATCGACGAAGAGAAAGCTTTGAAATGGCTGCAAACAGGTGCTCAAGCATCTGATACCGTTCGCGACTTGCTTTCCAAAGCAGGTGTCCTGAAAAAGTTCCATGAGCTTAAGCAACAGAAATAACTGTTGAACAGCGGAGGGCCTTGAAATGAAAGAATTGATTCTTGTCATCGCAAAGGCGTTAGTGGATCATCCAGAGGACGTGCGCGTGAATGAGCGAGAGGATGACCGAGGTACGGTGTACGAGCTGTCGGTTCACGCCGATGATATCGGCAAGGTAATCGGCAAGCAGGGACGGATTGCGAAAGCAATTCGCGCCGTCGTTACGTCAGCGGCCATCAAATCCCAGAAGCGCGTTATCGTAGACATCATATCGTAAAAACATACGATGCAGGGTTAGGATAATTATCCTAGCCCTTTTTCGTACAAATAGAGACGGGTGGTTACATACGATGAGCAAAAAATATTATAATGTCGGCAAGCTTGTGAATACGCATGGCCTGCGCGGCGAAGTTAAAGTATTGCCCCAGACGGATTTCGCCGAAACCCGGTTTGCGAGCGGAAGCAAGCTGTCCCTGCAGCACCCTGACAGCGGACAAAAGCTCGAAGTGGAGGTAACCGGCGCCAGGGAGCATAAAGGGATGTTTATCCTGAAGCTGAAGGGCTTTAACGACATTAACGAGGCTGAGAAATACAAGGGCTGGACGCTGAAAATCGCCGAGGAAGAATTGGACAAGCTGGAAGATGGCGAATACTATTACCATGAAATCATGGGCTGCCGGGTATTAACGGAAGACGGCGAAGAGCTTGGCACAATCTCGGATATTCTCCGCCCCGGCGCGAATGATGTATGGGTCGTGGATATGCCAAAGAAAAAGCAGCTGCTCCTGCCGGTTATTGACGATGTCCTGCTGAAGGTCGACGTGGCAAACAAAACGGTAACCGTACGGTTGCTGGAAGGGCTGATCTCATGATGCGTATCGATGTGCTGACGCTGTTCCCGGAGATGTTCGACGGCGTATTTGGCGCGAGCATCCTGGGCAAAGCTAAAGAAAAAGGAATTGTATCGCTTGAAGCGATTAATTTCCGCGAGTACTCCAATAACAAGCATAACACGGTTGACGATTATCCGTACGGAGGGGGAGGCGGAATGGTCCTCAAACCCGAACCCGTATTTGCCGCTGTAGAGGATTTGATGGCCAAGAAGGAGAGCGGAGCTCGTCCCCGGGTTATTTTGATGTGCCCGCAAGGCGAATCCTTCACGCAAAAGAAAGCCGAAGAGCTGGCAAAGGAAGAGCATCTTGTGCTGATCTGCGGTCATTACGAGGGCTACGACGAACGTATTCGGGAGCACTTGGTAACCGATGAGCTGTCGATTGGCGACTATGTGCTGACAGGCGGAGAAATCCCGGCGATGGCCGTTATCGACAGCGTCGTAAGGCTGCTTCCCGGCGTGCTAGGCAACGAGACTTCCGCAGTCACGGATTCCTATAGCACGGGTCTGCTGGAATATCCGCATTACACGCGACCGCCCGTATTTAGGGATTGGGGAGTCCCCGATGTGCTTGTTTCCGGCAATCATGCCAAGATTGACGCCTGGAGACGCGAGCAGTCGCTGCTCCGGACGCTTGAGCGCCGTCCGGATCTGCTGGATAAGGCAGAGCTGACGGATAAGGAACGCAAGTGGCTGAACCTTCAGCAGAAAAATCAATCGACATAAAAAAGAACCGTCGCACAGCCTATAAGGCCGAGCAGGCGGTTTTTTTGCCCTATTTAGATGCAGCTTGTACCAGATGGTTCGCTGCAATGCTCCGGATGTTGCTCGAAATGGCATGGAAAGCCGATTTCAGGATCCCTTTTTTTCGCCTTATTTTCAGGCGCGGAATGAACCGGCTTGCAAACGCATTTGACCGTTTTAACGGGTTTGCAGCATTTGACAGGCTTGCAGCATTTGACAGGTTTGCAGCATTTAACGGATTTACAGCCGTAACCGCTTTTCTTTTTGGAGCTGCTTTTCTTCTTGCAGAAGCCGTATCCGGTTTTTTTGGCGTAAGAACGGCAGCCGTAACCCAAAGTTTTTACTTCTTGTTCTCTATTACTCATCGTCCGTAACCTCCCCCTTAACGAATTCTTTTTCCTTTGAAACGAGTGGAGCCTCCCTTTAAAATGAAGCCGCCGGAGACATGGGATGAAGCGGATAACTTGACTTTGTCTCCCTTGCGGAGTCTTTTGACGGCAGCCGCCGTAATAATCTCGCGGTCCGAATGAATGACTTTGCTGCCGGCAAAAACAACGATATCGTTGACGGTAAGAAGAAGCTGTACCTCGTCCGGCTCCTGCGAGCCTCTGCGGTAAAGGATGCTGCCGAATAGAGAGTAGACGCCGTCATGCTTTGGCATAAACGTGGAAGTGACGGGGTTATATTCGTTTGCCGCATCAAAGATAACTTTGCCATACTTTACCGTAACGCCAAACTCCGGTCTGCCGATGGATTGATTTTTTGCAGAGACGGCTTTGAAAGCGGACTTAAACGACCGTGGACGGCATGTCCCTTTTTTTACTTTGCGGATCGACATCAAGACATGACCTCCTTTCCTGAGAAATCATTGCTGTCACAGCAATACTTCAAGGTATGCATATTGAAATGTGATAGAAACGGCAGATGTAGCGAATCTATTAAATAGGCGCGCGTAAAAAGAACTCCCTGTCCGAAGAGGTCGTAACAATTCCGCGGCCTGCGCTCAAGGTCTGAACGAAGGGCAATTGCGAATTATGCGGCAGAAACGGCATATAACTCGGAAGTCCATGAAATAGGCTATATATAATGGATTAAACGTGTATATTGCTTATCTTTTGGATATACTGAAGAAATAATAGAATTTTTGCGGGCAATACGGAATATTAGGTTGAAAAATGTTCTACGCTGTGATAAAATTTCAAATGTTGTTCGTATTAATCGGGCGGTCCGCTAATAGTGATGACGCTGCTCATAGGAGCAGAAAGAGCTATTAAGAACGTCTATGGTGGAAGGAGTGAAACTACAATGAATCTTTTACAAACGATTGCTCAGGAACAGCTTCGTCAAGACCTTCCTAGCTTCCGTCCTGGTGACACGCTGAAAGTACACGTTAAAGTTATCGAGGGCTCGCGCGAGCGTATTCAGTTGTTCGAAGGCGTTGTAATCAAACGTCGCGGCGGCGGAATCAGCGAAACTTTCACAGTTCGCAAAATTTCGTACGGTGTCGGTGTGGAAAGAACTTTCCCGCTGCATTCGCCAAAACTCGAGAAAATTGAAGTTGCTCGTCGCGGTAAAGTGCGTCGCGCGAAACTGTACTATCTTCGCGAACTGCGCGGTAAAGCTGCAAGAATTAAAGAAATTCGTTAAGATCAAACGACAAGAGGGGCTTGCTCAAACAAGCTCCTTTTCGTTATTTTGACATGACTTGCTATGTACGAATAGGGACACTATAGAATGGAAAGAAGGCGTACTGGTGAATTCACAACAACATAATGAAGATTCGAATCAGCAATCAGAAGCAATCGATGGATCTGTACTGAATACATCAGGACCCGCTGACGCTAAAAAAGGCGGACGAGCTTACAAGGAAATTGTAGATTGGATTAAAGCGCTCGCAATCGCGGTCATTCTCGTGTTTATTATCCGTACGTTTCTGTTCTCGCCATTTATCGTTGAAGGACCTTCCATGGAGCCTAACTTCTATACGGGTGAGCGCCTGATTGTCAACAAGCTGATTTTCAAAATCCGCGAGCCGCATCACGGAGAAGTCGTGGTGTTCCATGTGCCTGATCAAGGACGCGATTTCATTAAACGGGTTATCGGCGTACCGGGCGACACGATCAAGGTTGTGGGCGACGACGTGTTCGTTAACGATCAGAAGGTTGATGAGCCTTATATTAAAGAAGCTATCGAAGCGGCACATGCGAACGGTGAGCTGTACAATACCGGACCGGACTTCCCGAACGCGAACGTTTCGGAATCCGTTGTTCCGGACGGCAAGATTTTTGCAATGGGCGACCATCGCGGAAACAGCCAGGACAGCCGCGACATCGGCTTTGTATCCGAAAAAGAAGTTATCGGCCGTGCAGACGCCATGTTCTGGCCATTAAATAAAATTAGCATCATTAAGCACTACAAAGTGCACTGGTAATGTTGCAATGAGGTGAGGAAATGACCATTCAATGGTTTCCCGGTCATATGACCCGGGCAAAACGGCAAATTCAAGAGAAGCTTAAACTAATCGATATTGCCATTGAGCTATTGGATGCGCGTATTCCGCTTTCCAGCCGCAACCCGATGGTTGATGAGATACTCGGCGGCAAGCCGCGGCTGATTGTTTTGAACAAGTCGGATTTAGCCGATCCGAGGGTGACGGAGCAATGGATCGACTATTTCAAATACGAAGGTCATGAAACGGTAGCCGTTGATTCGTCGACAGGCACGCGCGTCGGTGATATTCCGGTGAAGGCGAAGGAAATTTTGCAGGAGAAAATCGACCGTCAGGTGGCGAAAGGGATGAATCCCCGTGCCGTTCGGGGGCTGATCGTCGGTATCCCGAATGTCGGCAAATCAACGCTGATCAACCGCCTGGCTGGCCGCAACATCGCGATCACGGGAGATAAACCGGGTGTTACGAAGGGTCAGCAATGGATCAAAACAACCTTCGACATGGATCTTCTCGATACGCCGGGCATTCTGTGGCCGAAGTTCGAGGATGAACTGGTTGGCTACCGTCTTGCGATGACGGGCGCGATCAGAGAGCAGATCCTGAACGTGGAGGATATCGCGTTTTTCGCGGTTCGCGAGCTTGCCGAGCGTTATTGGCCGGCGCTTCAGGAGCGTTTCAAGCTGGACAAAGCCCCAACCGATCCATCGGAGTCGGATGAAATAGTACGGATTATGGAAGACATCGGCCGCCGCAGAGGCTGCCTCGTAAGCGGGGGGCAAGTGGATCTGGAGAAAGCATCCGGCATTATTTTGCGGGAGCTCCGTTCCGGCAATCTTGGCCGCATAACGCTGGAAGCACCGTTCCCTGCGGCCGCAGGCAGACCGGGGGAGCATTAATCGTGCTGGAATACGAACAGAGATTATGGGATGAAGGGTATTCGGCCATTGCCGGCGTGGATGAGGTAGGCAGAGGCTGCCTGTTTGGAGACGTTGTGGCCGCAGCCGTTATTTTACCGCCTCATCTTGTTCTTGAAGGCGTTAACGACTCCAAGAAGCTGTCGGAGAAAAAGCGGAACGAGCTCTACGACATCATCGTTGACAAAAGCATGGCGTGGGCTGCGGCCCGCGTGGATGCCGAGACCATTGACCGAATCAACATCAAGCAGGCTGCAAGGCTTGCCATGAAGATCGCGCTGGAATCGCTGAAGACGGAACCGGATTATTTGCTAGTGGACGCGGAAAAGGTAGACCTGCCGAAGCCTCAGCTAGCGATAATAAAAGGGGATGCCACCAGTCAGTCGATTGCCGCCGCCTCGATTATCGCGAAGGTGACAAGAGACCGGCTGTGCGAGAAAGAATGGGAGCGGCTTTATCCGGAGTATGGAATTGCGATACATAAAGGCTATGCAACCAAGCTGCACCGGGAACGGCTGCTCGAATACGGTGCAAGTCCGCTTCACCGCAAATCTTTCTTGGGTAAAATATTCGTGGAGCAACAACAGCTATTTTAAAATAATTTTCTTAATATGGTGCTGGAAAGACAGCGTACTGCTCGCAATGGAGCGATACGCTGTCTTTTTTTTCGGGGAACGGCGGAGAGCTTAGAATCATTTAGATCAGGAGCATGCAGAAAGTCGCTGCGTTGTTCTTCAGAAGAAGCGCTCATCTACCGATAAATAGGGTAACTAAAATGCGCGTTGTGTCGTTTCAGCTTATGCCACAGATGAAGAAGGTGACCGAATGAATATTGGACAGTTGGTAAGAGGATTATTGGGAGAGTCGTCCGGCAGCGGGGATACCCGCAAGCTGGAACTGAAGCCGGGTCAGGTTGTCCGGGGTTTGGTTCTGCAGCTGTTGGAAAATAACGAAGCAACGGTTCAGATAAACGGCGTGCAGGTTCGCGCGGTTCTCGAACTTCCGCTTGAGCCGGGCAAATTTGCGATGCTGCAGGTACAGCCGCAATCCGCCGGCGGCCTGCTTGTGCTGAAGCAGGTGGAGAATCAGGCGGGTCTGGAGGATGCTCTGAAGGATTGGCTGAAGCAAAGCGGCCTGCCCGATCAGGAGTGGGCGAGCAACATCTTGAAGGATCTTAGAAAAGACGGCGTGACGATGAGCCATGACACGTTTGCGGCGCTGAAGGCGGCAGCCGAGGCAATGCCGCAGGGTGCGAATGCCGAGGAATGGATGCAAGCGGCGGCGGCGGGGTTGAAGCGCGGGCTGCCGATGTCCGGCGGCACGGTCGGAGCGCTGCAGCAGGTTATGTTCGGGCGTCCGCCGCACGAACTGCTGGATACGCTTCAGCAGCAGCTTGCTGCCATCGCCGGCGAAGCATTTGGCGATGATGCGGGCGCAGCCGCGCCGCGTGCCGCCAGCGGGCCGCAGGCGCTGCCGCAGCTGGCCGCGCGGCTGGCGGCGCTGCTCGCCGAAGGCGCGGCGCTGCAGAGCGCCGCGCCTTCGGCGGAGCCGCCCGCGGCAGCCGCGCCGCGTGCGCCGGCAGCCGCCGACGCGGGCGCGGCTGCGCAGCGCGCCGAAGGCACAGGCGCGGGCGGCCAAGCCGCGCCTGCTGCGGCAGCGCAAGCGTCCGCGGCGGAGCCCGCGGAGCAGGGCGCGGAGCCGCAAGGCGCGGGCGGCCAAGCCGCGCCTGCTGCGGCAGCGCAAGCGTCCGCGGCGGAGCCCGCGGAGCAGGGCGCGGAGCCGCAAGGCGCCCGCCCGGGCGCGGCTGCGGGCGGCAGCACGTCATCATCCGGCAACTGGCTCGGCCAGATGATGAAATGGATGGGCGTCGACTATGAGAATCAATTGTCGAAGCAATTACCGGTTCCGCCTGCTCAAGGGTCTGTTCAGCCTCAAGAACAGGATACGCCTATGGCAGGCAATGGCCATGTTAACGACAGCGTAACTGCAGATGAACCAATTGTTACGCGCAGCGCCAATGGCGTGGCAGATTCGCTTACTCGCCGACAGGCAGCCGAAGGGCGTCTGGAAACGCGCCAAAGCCCGAATACGCAGCAGGAGCAGGCGGCAGGGCAGCAGCCCGAACAGGCGGACGCTGCTGCCCCTCGCGACAAAGACCATAAAGTTGTCCAAAACGATCGGTTCCGCGAGCCGCAAGTTACCGTTCAGCATCTGTCAACGGACCTGGTGAAAGCGGAGGATAACAAGCCTGCAGCGCAGGAATCGTTAAAAAGCACGTTGCTTGCCATTGCCGCTTCCAGCGACGCACCGCCAGCCCTGCGCGAAACCGCGCAGCAGCTCGTCCAGCAGATAACGGGACAGCAGCTGCTGTTGTCTCCGGAGCGCAACGGTGCTGTTTTCTCTCATCTTACCATGTTTGTGCCCCTTAACGGTCCGGATGGAAATCAGACCGCTTCCGTTCATATTCAGACGAGAAGAGGGCGTCAGGGCCAGCTGGACGCGGAAAATTGCCGTCTATTATTCGATCTGTCGATGAAGACGCTAGGTCCTACCTTGGTTGACGTTAACGTCATGGACAAAATCGTCAGCCTGACGTTATGGAACGACCATCCGGCAATAGCTGCGCTCGTAGACTCCGCCCGCACGGAAATTACGGCAAGTCTTAATCAGGCAGGCTATCAATTGCTGTCCCTTCGCGCAACTCCAACAAGAGCGGATAGCGATGAGGGGGAAGGGGTTAAACGGATCATGCCGGATCCGGCTCAATTCGTAAACACGCGTTATAAAGGAGTCGACATAAGGGCATGAGTCCGGAACAGAAGAACGGCAAGGAGAAGAGGACGGTTAAAAAGGCCGTAGCGTTGAAATACGAGCCTGGGGTGCACAAAGCGCCGGTGGTAACCGCCAAAGGGAGAGGTTATTTGGCGGAGCAAATATTGGAGCAGGCGGCAGAGCATCATGTGCCGGTGCAGCAGGACTCTTCGCTTGTGGAAGTATTGTCCAAGCTGGATGTCGACCAATCGATTCCGCCCGAGCTCTATACGCTGGTCGCCGAGGTCTTGAGCTTTGTATATCGTTCCGACCAGAGAGCGAGGGATTTGGATGAGTGAGGACCGAAGAAGGCAAACCGGATTGGCCGGCGAAACGGCTGCATGCCGATATCTTGAGAACGAAGGCTACACCGTCATCGAGCGGAATTGGCGCTGCCGTTCCGGAGAGATTGATATTATCGCTTCCATCGATGATACGCTCATATTTGTCGAAGTAAGGACGAGAAGAGCGGGAGGACGATTCGGGACAGCGGCCGAATCCGTAGACCGCCGAAAGCAGCAGCAGGTGGCGCTAGTCGCACAGGTTTATTTGCGGATGCGACAATTAAACTATCCGCCTATGCGGTTTGATGTAATCGCGGTATCCATGAATCGCGATGATTCCATCAGCGAAATTAAACATATAAAAGCGGCTTTCTAACCTATCCGGTGGAAAGCCGCTTTCGTCTTTTTTATAGATCCAATCTACGGTATTGAATCGCTTCCGCCACATGCACATCTTCCACGTATTCGCTTCCTTCGACATCCGCAATGGTCCTTGCCAGCCGCAATATACGGTCATAGGCGCGCATGCTGATATTCAGCACCGTTAGCGCTTGGTCAAGCAGCTCGAAAGCTTCATTCTTCATTAGAATCGAGCGCCTGAGCGCTTTGCCGGAGAGCCGTGCCGGCGTTTTGGTTAGCCCCAGCTCCTCATCCCGCCGTTCTTTTCTGGCTCTCGCCTCAAGCACAAGCTGTCTCATTCGGGCGGTGGTCATGTCGGCAGGACTTGCCGGATCGCCCGCCGGCTCTAACGGTCTAGGAACTTCGAGCTGGATATCGATCCGGTCAAGAAGAGGGCCGGACATCTTGCTTTTATATTTGGCAATCGCCGAGTCGCTGCAGGTGCAGCGTTTCTCGGCCGTTTCATGGCCAGCGTATCCGCACGGGCACGGGTTAAAGGACACGGCCAGCATAAGCCTGGCCGGGAAATGAAATACGGCTCGGGATCTCGCGATGGTGACGATTCCGTCCTCCAGCGGCTGGCGCAATACCTCAAGCACGGCTCTGGAGAATTCCGGCAGCTCGTCGAGATAAAGCACGCCATGATGGGCGAGTGTCACCTCGCCGGGCTTCGGCACCGAACCGCCGCCTATGAGCCCTCCGGCCGAAATCGTGTGATGCGGTGAGCGGAAGGGAGCGATCCTTATCAGACCTTTCGCGTCGGTTGACAGCTTGCCAGCCGCGCTGTAAATCTTGGTCACTTCCAGCGCTTCTTCTTCGGTGAGAGGAGGAAGGATGCCGGGGAGACGACGGATCATCATCGTTTTGCCGGTTCCGGGCGGTCCCGCGAACAAGATATTGTGTTTGCCGGCCGCGGCGATAAGCAATGCGCGCTTGGCTTGCTGCTGCCCGTACACGTCGCTGTAGTCTCCAAAGTCGACAGCATGCTCTGCCGCGGCTGCAGCAGAGGCAAGCGCCCTGCTTGCAGCAGCGTCAAACCGGATTGCGGACCAGGCTTCGGCATCTTTATTTTGCGTTAAGAGCTCCTTCAGATGGGTTACCGCATAAAGCTCCATCTCCGTTATCCATGCGGCTTCTTTGGCATTGGCCAGCGGCAGCAGCACCTTCCGGATGCCGGAACGCTTAGCCTGCTCGATCATAGCCAAAACGCCGGGCACAGGACGGATATCACCATTCAGGGACAATTCTCCAATGAGCATCGATTGCTCGAAGGGTTTTGCTTCCAGTTGGCCGCTGGCGGTTAGAATACCCGCTGCGATCGCAAGGTCAAAGGCAGTGCCCTCCTTGCGCAAATCCGCCGGAGCCAGATTTACCGTTATGCGGTCAAGCGGAAAAGTGAAGCCGCTGTTTTTAATCGCTGCGCGGACCCGTTCAACGGATTCTCTGACGGCAGGGTCGGGCAGCCCGACAACGCTGATCTGCGGCAAACCGCTGGCAATATCGACTTCCACGGAAATGGCTTTTCCTTCGACTCCTAGAACGCTGCTGCTATGCATTAAACTGAACATAAAAAAGAGCACCTCCAAAAATAGGATGAAGGTGCTTCCTCACGTCCGAATCTCGTCGTATAAAATTATCGTAAAATCATCATAGTGCAAAAAAGACAAGTCTGTCAATATTGGAAAAACAAGTATGAATTCTTCAAAAAAATAGGGCATACTACTCTAGTCCGTCGGTGATTTAATCTCATTTTGAGATCAAATCCATATCAAAAAACCAAAACCCGAAGGGTCGAAATATGGCATAAATAATGCTACAATGATTAAGGTTTGTGTACATATGACTGAAGTTGAGTCTGTGAAATGGAGGATTTCTAACAATGAATATCCATGAGTATCAAGGCAAAGAGGTCCTGAAACAGTACGGTGTTGCTGTTCCAGAAGGAAAGGTAGCTTTCTCCGTTGACGAAGCGGTAGAAGCGGCGCAAGCACTGGGTACTCCAGTGGTCGTTGTAAAAGCGCAAATTCACGCTGGCGGCCGCGGTAAAGCGGGCGGCGTTAAAGTAGCGAAAAACATCGATGAAGTTCGCGCATATGCCAGCGAGATTCTTGGCAAAGTGCTCGTTACTCATCAAACTGGCCCGGAAGGTAAAGAAGTTAAACGTCTTCTTATCGAGCAAGGCTGCGACATCAAGAAAGAATACTATGTAGGCGTTGTTATTGACCGCGGCACCGGCCGCGTAACAATGATGGCTTCCGAAGAGGGCGGCACGGAGATTGAAGAAGTAGCAGCTCACTCGCCTGAGAAAATCATCAAGGAAGTCATTGACCCTGCAATCGGTCTGCAAGTGTTCCAAGCACGCAAACTTGCTTATGCAATCAACATTCCTAGCGAGCTTGTTAACAAAGCGGTTAAATTTATGATCGCTCTGTACAATGCGTTCGTTGACAAAGATTGCTCCATCGCCGAGATCAACCCGCTTGTTGTTACTGGCGACGGCAACGTTATGGCACTTGACGCTAAGCTGAACTTCGATTCCAATGCGCTCTACCGTCACAAAGATATCGTGGCGCTTCGCGACCTGGAAGAAGAAGACGCAAAAGAGATCGAAGCATCGAAATACGACCTGAGCTACATTGCCCTCGAAGGCAACATCGGCTGTATGGTTAACGGCGCCGGACTTGCAATGGCGACGATGGACATCATCAAATACTACGGCGGCGACCCTGCCAACTTCCTTGACGTAGGGGGCGGCGCTACGAAAGAGAAAGTTACGGAAGCGTTCAAGATCATCCTGTCCGACGAGAACGTGAAAGGTATTTTCGTTAATATCTTCGGCGGCATTATGCGTTGCGACGTTATCGCCGAAGGCGTTATTGCTGCTGCGAAAGAGCTTGGCCTGGACCGTCCGTTGGTTGTTAGACTGGAAGGCACTAACGTTGAGCTTGGCAAAAAAATGTTAAACGAATCGGGATTAAACATTGTTGCGGCTGACTCCATGGCAGACGGCGCGCAAAAAATCGTTAATCTCGTCAAATAGTACGAATTCATTAACGGGGATGTGAAATTCGATGAGCATTTTGGTCAATAAAGACACAAAAGTAATCACGCAAGGGATTACAGGCGCAACTGGTTTGTTCCATGCGAAAGGCGCATTGGACTACGGCACGCAAATGGTTGGCGGCGTAACACCGGGCAAAGGCGGCACTAACGTCGATATTACGCTGGAGAACGGTAACGTTGTTTCTCTTCCGGTATTCAATACGGTTGAGCAAGCGGTAGCGGCTACCGGCGCAACAGCATCGGTAATCTATGTACCGCCTGCATTCGCGGCTGACTCGATCATGGAAGCGGTAGACGCTGGTCTTGATCTGGTCATCTGTATTACGGAAGGCATTCCGGTTCTGGACATGGTTAAAGTAAAACGCTACATGGAAGGCAGCAAAACGACTCTGATCGGTCCTAACTGCCCGGGCGTTATTACTCCAGGCGAATGCAAAATCGGCATTATGCCGGGCTACATTCATACAAAAGGCCATGTAGGCGTCGTTTCCCGCTCGGGAACTCTCACTTACGAAGCGGTTCATCAGCTTTCGACTCGCGGCATCGGTCAATCTTCCGCGGTTGGTATCGGCGGCGACCCTGTTAAAGGCTCCGAGTTTATCGATATCCTGAGCCGTTTTAACGAAGATCCGGATACTTACGCCGTTATCATGATTGGCGAAATCGGCGGTACGGCAGAGGAAGAAGCTGCCGAATGGATCAAAGCCAACATGAAGAAACCTGTTGTAGGCTTCATTGGCGGCGCTACGGCCCCTCCAGGCAAACGCATGGGTCATGCCGGTGCTATTATTTCCGGCGGCAAAGGCACGGCCGCAGAAAAAATCGCTACTTTGGAAGCTTGCGGAATCAAAGTGGCTCCAACGCCTTCCGACATGGGCTCCACGCTTGTATCGGTGCTTAAAGAAAAAGGCCTGCTTGAGAAATGCACAACCGGTGTAGCTCAAGCCTAATTTAACAATAACATATTAATGAAGCATTAAAGGTAAGCAACCTTTCAAAGCCCGTTTTGGGCTTGAAAGGTTGCTTTTTTTTTCATAAAATTCCGGGTCGACTTGCATTCTTTTGCCATGTAACGCACAATAGGAAGGAATGCAAGCCGATCCTCCCAAGGGAGATGCGGTTAGAATGACGCTAAATGTTGATAAATGTAAGCAAATGATTATCATGCTCCACGAATGTTCGGGCATTGGTTGGCATACCGTTCAGAAAGCGGTTGACCACAAAGCTTGGGAGAGCGTGGATGGCGAAAGCGTTGCAGATTGGATGGCAATCGGATTTGGACGCCCGCAAGCAATGGCTGCGGCCAGACGTTGGAACGAGCCCTATGATTGGCCCGGGGCGCCTTATCTCAAGGCGCAGGAGCTTGGTGCGGCGGTGATCACACCTTACGATGAGGAGTATCCGGAAGAACTTCGACGGATCCCGCAGCCGCCTTGGGTACTGTACGCTCTCGGGAGGGTTGAGCTCATGAAGCGACCCTCGATTGCGATCGTAGGAACCAGAAACCCCAGCGCCTATGGCCGGCATACCGCATTAGCGCTGTCTGAGGAGCTTTCTGGGCGAGGATTGACCATAGTGAGCGGTCTCGCCAGGGGGATTGACGGCAAGGCGCATGAAGCCGCTTTGCGGAGCTTTGGAAGCACGATTGCCGTACTGGCTAGTCCGGTTGATCATTGTTATCCGCCCGAGAACCGTTCGCTCTACCAGCAGATTATCCGGGAAGGATTGATTCTGTCGGAGTCTCCGGTGGGCTCGCCGCTTCATCCTGGCATGTTTCCGCTTCGCAACCGCATTATAGCGGGGTTGTCGCTGGGGACGATCGTGGTGGAAGCGGCGAAGGGCAGCGGATCGCTAATTACGGCAGATCAGGCGCTCGAAATGGGGCGGGATGTGTTTGCCGTACCCGGTCCGATCTCATCGCCGAAGAGCGAGGGTCCAAACAGTCTGATCCGCGAAGGCGCGAAGCTGGTCAGCAGCGCCGATCATATTCTCGAGGAATACGGATGGCTGGAGGAGAAGCTTGCAGCATTGGCAAAGCCCAAGCCGACGGTTGCCGTTGCGGCTAGCATGAATGCCGAGGAGCAGAAAGTTATCGATCTGCTGCGCGATCGTCCGCTTACAATTAACGAATTGCACCAGCTTACGATGATCCCTTTTGGACATTTAAGCGCACTTCTGATAAATTTATGTATAAAACGGAAAATCGAGCAACAGCCAGGGGCAGTTTATATAGCGTTGTAACACGTAGTGAGAGAGGGGGCGCCTAATGTGGCAGATTCATTAGTAATCGTAGAATCACCGGCCAAAGCAAAAACGATCGGCAAATATTTGGGCAGCAAATATATCGTTAAAGCATCGATGGGCCATATTCGCGATTTGCCAAAAAGTCAGACTGGCGTCGAAGTGGAAAACGGCTTCCAGCCGAAATATATTACGATCCGCGGCAAGGGCAGCGTATTAAAAGAGTTGAAGGATGCGAGCAAAAAGGTCAAACATGTCTTTCTTGCAGCCGACCCCGATCGCGAAGGAGAAGCGATCGCATGGCATCTGGCTCATTATCTGGAGCTGGACGAGTCGGATACCTGCCGCGTCGTATTTAATGAAATAACGAAGCAAGCCGTTAAGGATGCTTTCAAAACGCCGCGCAAGATCAATATGGATCTTGTTAACGCTCAGCAGGCAAGACGTATTCTTGACCGTCTCGTCGGTTACAAGATTAGTCCGTTGCTCTGGAAGAAGGTTAAGAAGGGATTGTCCGCCGGACGCGTACAATCCGTTTGCGTGAAGCTGATTATCGACCGGGAGAACGAGATTGATGCTTTCATTCCGGAAGAGTACTGGTCCATTACGGCAAAGCTTACCCAGCAGGGTGTGCCGTTTGAAGCAAAATACCATTCGATAAAAGGCGAGAAGCGTGAGCTCCATAACGAAGATGAGATGAAGGCGGTTCTTGCGGCCCTGTCCGGCAATCAGTTCAAGGTAGCTGAAGTGAAGGAGAAAGAACGTCTCCGCAATCCGGCGCCACCGTTTATTACAAGCTCCCTGCAGCAGGAAGCAGCGCGCAAGCTCGGATTCCGTGCCTCCAAGACGATGTCCGTTGCCCAGCAGCTGTATGAGGGCGTCGAGCTAGGCAAGGAAGGGACCGTTGGTCTTATAACCTATATGAGAACGGATTCGACAAGAATCTCTCCGGTTGCCCAGGAAGAAGCGAAGGAGTATATTGAAGGAAAATACGGCCCGTCGTTCTATCCGGAGCAGCCGCGCGTCTACACGAAGAAGAACAGCAACGCGCAGGACGCCCACGAAGCGATCCGGCCGACATCGACGCTCCGTGATCCGGAATCGATGAAGCCGTTCCTCTCCCGCGATCAATTCCGCTTGTATAAGCTGGTTTGGGAACGTTTCGTTTCCAGCCAGATGGCTTCCGCCGTGCTTGATACAATGACGGTAGACCTCGCTTCCGGCGATGCCACATTCCGTGCGAGCGGATCGAAAATCAAGTTTGCAGGCTTTATGAAGGTTTATGTAGAGGGCAATGACGATGGCACGGAGGAAGAGCATAAATTCCTTCCGCCATTTGCGATCGGCGATGTCGTGTCCTCGGATTCCATTGAACCGAAGCAGCATTTCACGCAGCCGCCGCCGCGTTATTCCGAGGCAAGGCTGGTCAAGACGCTGGAGGAGCTTGGCATAGGACGTCCAAGTACGTACGCGCCAACGCTGGAAACGATCCAGAAACGCGGTTACGTAGCGATCGAAGAGAAAAAGTTTATTCCTACCGAGCTGGGAGAATTAGTTAATCAGATGATGGAGGAATTTTTCCCCGAAATTCTGGATTCCGAATTTACGGCGAAGATGGAAACGGATCTCGACCATGTTGAGGATGGGGTGGAGGACTGGGTTAAAGTCCTTTCTAACTTCTACGAATCTTTCGAGAAGCGCCTTGAGGTCGCCGAAGAAGAAATGAAAGAAGTCGAGATTCAAGACGAGGTATCTGATGAAATCTGCGAGAAATGCGGCCGCCATATGGTGTACAAGATGGGGCGCTTCGGCAAGTTCCTTGCCTGCTCCGGATTCCCGGACTGCCGCAATACGAAGCCAATCGTCAAGGATATCGGCGTAACCTGTCCGAAATGCCGCGAGGGCAAAATCATCGAGAGACGCAGCAAAAAAGGACGGATCTTCTACGGCTGCGATACTTATCCGACCTGCGACTACGTGTCCTGGGATAAGCCGACGAACAAGCCTTGCCCGAATTGCGATTCGATGCTTGTCGAGAAACGAAACCGCAGCGGCGCGAAGCTGCAATGCCCGAATTGCGATTATTCGGAAGAGATCACGGAAGACGAGCAAGAGCAAGCCTAAACTAAAGAAACAGACGCGGCGACACGACAGTCCTCCCTGACGCAGGGAGGACAGCTGTGTTTTCACTGCCGTGTTAGCATATATTGGAGGTCTTTACATTGTCAGTTCAACAACCAGTCATCGTAATCGGAGCAGGTCTAGCGGGAAGCGAGGCAGCATGGCAGATCGTATCCCAAGGAGTGCCTGTCATTTTATACGAAATGCGTCCCGAGACCAAAACGCCTGCCCATCATACCAAAAACTTTGCGGAGCTCGTATGCAGCAACAGCCTGCGCGCTAATGGACTCTCCAATGCCGTAGGCGTGCTGAAGGAAGAAATGCGCCGCCTGAACTCTCTGATTCTCGGCAGCGCGGATCGTCACGCCGTACCTGCGGGCGGGGCGCTTGCGGTTGACCGTGACGGCTTCTCGGGTGAAGTAACTCGTCTGCTTCACGAGCATCCGCTTGTAGAGATACGCACGGAAGAAGTAACGGACATCCCGGAGGAAAGCATTGTTGTCATCGCAACGGGTCCTTTGACTGCGCCTGCGCTTTCTGAGAAGATCCGCAGCTTGCTTGGCGAAGAATACTTCTACTTTTATGATGCGGCGGCTCCGATCATCGAGAAGGACTCCATTGACATGAGCAAGGTATATCTGGCGTCCCGTTACGACAAGGGGGAAGCGGCTTACCTGAATTGCCCGATGACCGAAGAGGAGTTCGAGATCTTCCATGAGGCCCTGACGACGGCGGAGACGGCTGCGTTAAAAGATTTCGAGAAGGAAGTTTATTTCGAAGGCTGCATGCCAATCGAAGTGATGGCCAGCCGCGGCAAGCAGACCGTGCTCTTCGGACCAATGAAACCGGTTGGCCTTGTCAACCCGCATACCGGCAAACTTCCGCATGCCGTTATCCAGCTTCGTCAGGATAATGCGGCAGGTACTCTCTACAATATGGTAGGATTCCAGACGCATTTGAAATGGGGCGAGCAGAAGCGGGTATTCTCCCTGATCCCGGGTCTCGAGAATGCGGAATTCGTGCGGTATGGCGTGATGCATCGCAATACCTTCATTAACTCGCCTCGGGTAATGGAGCCGACTTATCAGCTCAAGAACCGCAGTACCTTATTCTTCGCGGGTCAAATGACTGGCGTTGAAGGCTATGTGGAATCCGCTGCTTCCGGCCTGATTGCCGGTTTCAACGCGGCGAGACTTTCCCGCGGACTGGAGCCTCTGGTGCTGCCGGAGGATACGACGCTCGGTAGCATGGCCCATTACATTACAACGGCGGATTTCAAGCATTTCCAGCCTATGAACGCGAACTTTGGCTTGTTCCCGCCGCTCGAGAACCGGATCCGCAACAAGAAGGAAAAGAACGAAGCGATTGCGAACCGCGCGCTGGACAGCCTGGAACGATTCAAGAAGGAACATTTCGATCATCTGAACGTATAAACAGTCGAGTCGGATGCTGCTTCCTACAAGGGCAGTGCAGCCGCATACACTTGAACTTTAATATCTGCAAGCTATAGGAGGGCGAAGAGATGGAGATGGAATTTCACGCCACCACGATTTGCGCGGTGCGTCACGAAGGTAAAGGAGCAATTGCCGGAGATGGTCAGGTGACCTTCGGGAACAGCGTCGTGATGAAAAATAAAGCGAAAAAAGTTCGCCGTTTATACCGCGGGCAAGTTATTGCCGGCTTTGCCGGATCGGTTGCAGACGCGATTACGTTATTCGAGAAGTTTGAGGCGAAGCTGGAGGAGCATCACGGAAACCTTCAGCGTGCGGCTGTTGAGCTGGCGAAGGATTGGCGCTCCGATCGCGTTCTCCGCAAACTTGAAGCGCTGATGCTGGTTATGGATCAGACCGGCCTTCTTCTGATTTCAGGCAACGGGGAAATTATAGAACCGGATGACGGCATCCTGGCCATTGGCTCGGGCGGCAACTATGCTCTCTCCGCGGCAAGGGCACTGCAGAAGCATGCTTCCCATATGGAAGCGAAGGATATCGCAAGAGCAGCGCTGGAGACGGCTGCCGACATATGCGTTTATACGAATCATAATATTATCGTGGAAGAAATTGGTTGAAGCGGAGGAGATATCATATGGTGAATCAAGGTTTTACCCCTCGTCAAATCGTAGCCGAGCTCGATAAATACATTGTGGGCCAAAAACCCGCAAAACGATCTGTCGCCATTGCTCTCCGCAACCGCTACCGCAGAAGCATGCTCGACGAGTCGCTTCGCGATGAGATTGTTCCGAAAAACATCTTGATGATTGGTCCTACCGGCGTGGGCAAAACGGAGATCGCGCGCAGGCTGGCCAAATTGGTCAAAGCGCCTTTCATTAAGGTGGAAGCGACCAAATTTACCGAGGTCGGGTATGTTGGCCGCGATGTGGAATCGATGGTAAGAGACTTGGTGGAGACAGCCATCCGGATGGTGAAGGCAGAGAAGACCGAGGCTGTCCAGGATAAAGCGGAGAGGCTCGCAAACGAGCGTCTCGTTTCTTTGCTGGTACCATCCAAGGTAAAAGAAAAGTCATCCAAAAATCCGTTCGAAATGCTGTTCGGCAATCAGCAAAACAACAAGGAAACGGTTGAAGAGCCGGAGCAGGATGCCGTGATTATCTCCAAACGCTCGCAGGCCCGCGATGACCTGGCAGCAGGCAAGCTCGAAAACGAAACCGTAGAGGTTGAGATTGAGGATAATACCCCTACGATGCTGGATATGCTTGGCGGTCAGGGACCGGATGGCCTAGGCGGAATGAACATGCAGGAGATGCTGGGGCAGTTCATGCCGAAGAAGACCAAGAAACGTAAACTGCCAGTTAAGGAAGCCCGTAAAGTGCTCATTCAGGAAGAAGCCAACAAGCTGATTAATATGGATGATGTCATTGCGGAGTCGGTAACCCGCGCGGAGCAGACCGGTATCATTTTCATCGACGAGATTGATAAAATCGCCAGCCCGTCCAGAGGCAGTGGTCCAGACGTTTCCCGCGAGGGCGTACAGCGCGATATTCTTCCAATCGTGGAGGGATCCACGGTCGTGACGAAATACGGTCCGGTAAAAACCGATTATGTACTGTTTATCGCAGCTGGCGCATTCCATGTAGCGAAGCCGTCGGATCTGATTCCCGAGCTTCAGGGACGTTTCCCGATCCGCGTGGAATTAACGTCGCTTAGCCTGGAGGATTTCGTCAGCATTCTGACGGAGCCGAAAAATGCTTTAACGAAGCAATACGCGGCCCTTCTTCAAACAGAAGGCATAACGATTGAATTTTCTGACGATGCAATCAAAGAGATTGCGTCGATTGCAGCCGATTTAAACCGCAATACCGAAAATATCGGTGCCCGCCGGCTTCATACCATATTGGAGAAGCTGCTTGAGGATCTCTCCTTCGAAGCACCGGATATTACGCTTGACCATATGATCATCACTCCCGAGTACGTGCGTGAAAAAGTGGGAGGCATTGCGAAAAATCGCGATTTGAGTCAATATATATTGTAGTTGAAATGCAGTTGGGATGAGCTTTGGGAGGCTTTGGAATGACTTTACTTACAAAAACAAGAACGTTGAACCGGCTGCTGCAGCGTGCAGCCGGCAAAGCGCTCAACTTCAGAGAAATGGCTGAGGTATTGTGCAGCACCATACAGACGAATGTGTTCGTGGTCAGCCGGAAAGGTAAGGTTCTGGGCTGCGCAGCCGTGAATCCTTATGACCATGACACGCTTCGTTCGATGTCTGTTGAAGAACTGCGCTTTCCGCAAGTGAGTAACAGCCTATTTCTGGACATGCAGGAACCGGTAACAAACGTTGCTCCGGATGCAGGAGTCTACGAGACTTTTCCGGCGCTTGGCGAACAAGAAATTATGACTGTAGTACCGATTACCGGGGGAGGAGACCGCCTCGGTACGCTTGTTCTGACACGCACGAACGGTTCCTTCGACGATGACGATCTGGTGCTGGCCGAATACGGTTCGACAATTGTCGGCATGGAAATCCTGCGTGAACGCGCAGAAGAGGTTGAACAGGAGGCACGCAGCCGTGCCGTCGTATCGGTTGCGATCGGCTCATTGTCCTTCAGCGAGCTTGAAGCGGTGGAGCATATTTTCGAGCAGCTGGAAGGAAAGGAAGGACTGCTTGTTGCATCCAAAATTGCGGATCGGGTAGGTATTACGAGGTCCGTTATCGTTAATGCCCTGCGCAAGCTGGAGAGCGCCGGCGTTATTGAAACCAGGTCGCTTGGGATGAAAGGGACCTACATCAAAATTTTAAATACCCAGCTGCTTCAGGAATTGGAAAAAATTAAGCAATAATTTCCTGGGACTACCATCCTACCGGAAATTCATCGAAAAGCCCTATCTTGGTTTTAAAGATAGGGCTTTTTTCTTATTGTAATATTTTGGACAATTGTTGAATATTATCATGTCGGCAAAACTCGACAGTTTCGTCTCATTTTTTTCATAATTTAATGTCGAACAAAGAAGGAATGGTTCGCAATCTGTTGAATACTTTACAAAGATCTTCTAACTGAAAGTGGTGACACAGGAACGTGAATCTATTGAATGGCACATCATTTGGGCGATTGGAAGGCGCGCTCAAGGCTTCAGAATTGCGACAAGGCGTCATAGCCAACAACATCGCAAATGTCGACACTCCAAACTTCAAACGTTCGGAGGTTTTGTTTGAAGAGCTTCTCAGCCAAGAGATGGGAGGACAAGCCGGGCTTCAGGGCAAGCGGACAAACGAGCGTCATATTCCGATAGGCAGGACCAGCGGAATAGTCCCATCCGCTCAGATACAGACCGACAACTTGTCCGAAATGAATAACAATCAGAACAACGTCGATATCGATCGCGAGATGTCGTTGCTGGCCAAAAATCAACTCAGCTACAATTTTTATATTCAGCAAATCAATCACGACGTGAAGATGATGAAGACTGCCATTGAAGGGAGATAACAGGAAGTGAGAATTTCTAGCAGCTTTGACGCCAGTGCTTCCGCACTAACCGCACAGCGTTTGCGAATGGACGTTATTTCCTCAAACATCGCGAATGCTGAAACAACCCGCGCAGGTTATGTAAATGGCCAATTCGTACCGTATAAAAGGAAAATGGTCGTACTTGAACCGATGACGCAAAACTCCTCTTTCTCCGATCTGCTGAACAAGCAGCTTAATGGGACTTCCGGAGCACAAGGTGTAAAGGCAACTAGAATTATCGAGGATCAGTCGCCTACCAAGCTTGTTTATAATCCAACTCACCCGGACGCGGACGCGGACGGATATGTCCATATGCCTAACGTTGACGTGGCGAAAGAAATGGTCGACATGATTTCAGCCTCTCGTTCCTACGAGGCTAACGTAACTGCTCTGAATGCGTCTAAAGCCATGTTTACGAAGGCGCTGGAGATTGGAAAGTAAAGTAAAATAACGATGACGGAGGGACGGGCATGATTCAACCGTTGCAACTTAATCCCGCACAAGCCGTTAACAAGCTGCTTGAAACTGCGAAGCCGCAGCAGCAGGCAACACCTGCTGAGTCGATGAATTCTTTCGGGCAATACTTGGAGAACGCACTGAATAGCGTGGATGCACAGGAAAAAGAAGTACATAAACTAAACGATAAATACTTAATAGGCGAGGTTGACGTTTCACAGGTTCTCATCGCAACTCAGAAAGCAGAGCTTAGCTTACAGCTGACGACACAAATTCGCAATAAAGTGATTGATGCGTATCAAGAAATTATGCGAATGTCAGTGTAATAGGGCTTTCGAACCAGACAGATGCTGAGTGAGGTGACGACGTGAACGAAAGAATCGCCCAATACCGCCAAAGACTCACGCAATTTTGGGGGCAGATGGGTAAAAAACAAAAAATAGGGCTGGGGGCATCCATTGGTGCATTGTTGTTAACAATCGTGATTTTGACTTACATATTCACAAGAACGGATTACGAAGTAGCATTTCAAAACCTTGACACCACAGATGCAGCAGCAATCATGACTTACCTGGACGGAAACGGTATTCCCTATAAATTAAGCGCGGACGGTCAGAGCATCTCGGTGCCTAGCGCGGTAGCGACAAGAACCCGGGTTGACGTCGGTTCGCAAGGGCTGGTGCAAAACGGCTCAATCGGATTTGAGGCTTTCGAGGGCGGAAGCGCATTCGGGCAAACCGAAAATGAATTTAACGTGAAGTACATTAACGCGCTTAACGGCGAAGTGCAGCAATTGCTTAACCGGATGCAGGGCGTGCAGAGCTCGAAAGTGCTTATCAACCTGCCTAAGGAATCGGTATTTCTGACTCCGGAAGAGAAGGAGCAGGCGTCCGCTTCCATCATGATGAACTTTACGCCGGGTTATCGGCCAAGCCAGCAAGAGGTTGACGGATACTACAATCTGGTGAAAACAGCCGTTCCGAAGCTTGCGATTCAGGATATTACGATATCGAGTCCCCAAGGCGAACTGGTTTCTTCCGAAATCGACGGCAACAAGATTGGCGTGGCAACCGATGCGGCTGAAAGCCACTTCATGATTCAGCGGAAATACGAAGCCGAAGTGAAAAAGAATATTCAGCAGTTCCTGTCCCCGATGCTTGGAGACAATCTGGTAATCAGCGTTGCCAGCAGCTTTAACTTCGACAAGAAGGTCACGCAGGAGAACCTGGTCAGACCGCTCGAGAACAATAACAATAACGGCATTATCGTAAGCGAACAGCAAGATAACAGTACAACAACGAACGGTTCGGCCAATGCAGGCGGAGTAGCCGGTACAGGCGAAACGGATGTGCCCGGTTATACGGCAACCGACAATTCCAACGGTTCCTCCGAACAAAGCTCGCGTGTGACCAATTATGATTACGACCGCATTAACAATCAGATTGAATCCGCTCCGTATCAGCTGAAGGACTTGTCGATCAGCATTGGCGTTGAGCAGAGCAAACTTACGGATCAGTCCCGGCAGGAGTTAACCAATTTCCTAAGCTCGCTTGTTCGTGCGCAGCTGGCCGATTCCGGTCAAGATGTTAATGATGACGCAATGATTGCGAAAAAGGTTACCATTCTCGGCCAGAACTTTGCAGCTACGGATGCGGGAACTTCTTCTAGTGGTCTGTCGATGCAATGGGCGATTGGTCTCGGCGCAGCAGCGCTTGCCCTTATCGGCGGTCTTGCCATTATGCTTGTCCGCAGACGCAGAAAACAGGCTGAAGAAGCTGCGGCAGCCGAAGCGGCGGCGAAGATGGAAACGCCGGCTAAGCCGGAATTCCCTACGATTGATTTTGAAACAGTTAACAATGACAGTCAGGCTAGAAAAAATCTCGAAACACTCGCCAAACGCAAGCCGGAAGAATTCGTCAACTTGCTCCGCACCTGGCTAGTGGATGAATAGAGGTGGCTCCCGTGGCAAAACCGCTTAATGGATTAACCGGTCGACAAAAGGCGGCGATTCTGCTTATTACGCTCGGGCCAGAAGTATCCGCCCAAATCTTTAAACATTTGAGAGAAGAAGAAATCGAACAGCTTACTCTCGAAATCGCCAATGTCCGCAAAGTAGACAGTGCGGAAAGAGAGCAAATTTTGAGCGATTTCCATCAAATCTGCCTGGCACAGGAATATATTTCGCAAGGCGGCATCTCGTATGCGAAAGAGATTCTGGAGAAAGCGCTTGGGGAGCAAAAGGCCGTCGAGGTCATTAACCGTTTGACGGCGACGCTGCAAGTCAGACCGTTTGACTTTGCCCGCAAGGCGGAACCGACGCAAATTCTTAACTTTATCCAAAACGAGAACTCGCAGACGATCGCGCTCGTTCTCTCGTATTTGCAATCCGAGCAATCCTCGCATATTTTATCGTCCTTGCCTCAAGAGAAGCAGGCAGACGTTGCGCGCAGAATCGCCTTGATGGACAGTACTTCGCCTGAGGTTATCAGCCAGGTAGAACGCGTTCTCGAGCAAAAGCTCTCTGCTACGGTAACACAGGACTACACGAATGCGGGCGGCATCGATTCGATCGTTCAAATTCTGAACGGCGTGGACCGCGGTACGGAACGGACCATTCTGGATGCTCTCGAGATCGAAGATCCGGAATTGGCGGAAGAAATCAAGAAACGCATGTTCGTCTTCGAGGATATCGTCAATATCGACAACCGTTCGATTCAGCGCATCATTCGCGACGTGGAGAACGCCGATCTTCAGCTCGCCCTCAAGGTGGCAAGCGAGGAAGTGCGCGAAGCGATCTTCCGCAACATGTCGAAACGGATGGCCGATACGTTCAAGGAAGAAATGGAATT
The DNA here is from genome assembly GCF_011761545.1 of Paenibacillus sp. BK720. Taxonomy (NCBI): domain Bacteria; kingdom Bacillati; phylum Bacillota; class Bacilli; order Caryophanales; family Paenibacillaceae; genus Paenibacillus; species Paenibacillus sp. BK720. The sequence goes on from NZ_JAASRQ010000002.1 coordinate 977,121, forward strand.
TATGGGGCCTGTCCGGCTGCGTGACGTCGAAGAAGCTCAGACCCGTATCGTCGCTACGATTCGCAGGCTAGAAGAAGCCGGCGAGATTATCATTGCCCGCGGCGGAGGAGATGATATCATTGTCTAATTTGATAAAGTCTTCAAGCGTAATCGCGCTTGATCAGCTGAAACAGCTTTATTGGCTTAACAAACATGCTGCTGAGCAAGTAGCGGTGACCGAAGAGATTATTGAAGAGGCAGGGCCGGATGAAGAGACCATCTCCATTCGCGACCAGATCATCTCGGATGCACAAATTTTTGCCGAAGAACGTATTCGTGAAGCCGGCGAGCAATGCGAGCAAATGCTGGCAAAGGCGGAAGCCGAAATCGATGCCTGGTGGCTCGAGAAACGGCTGGAGGACGAAAGGCATTCCGAAGCCTCCCGTCAAGCAGGCTTTGAGCAAGGCTATGCCGAAGGCCGGGCGCATGCCGAGCAGGCATTGCAGCAAGAATGGGAGAGCCGTCTGGAAGAGGCCAATGCCGTTCTTAAATCCGCTTACGAAATGCGCGAGCAGATTATTCAAGAGGCTGAGCCTTTCCTTGTAGAGCTTAGCGTCTCTATTTCGGAAAAAGTAATCGGCAAGCAGCTGTCGGAAGCGCCCGATATGGCGCTTGAGCTTATCCGCAAAGCATTGTCCAGACGAAGGGAACAAGGCGTTATCGCCCTTTGCGTTGCTCCGGGGCAGTTAGCTTTTGTCCAGGCCGCAAGGGAAGAACTAAATCTTGTTATCGATTCGCAGGCAGAGCTTCAGATTATTCCCGACGCAACGGTGAAAGATTTCGGCTGTGTCATCCGGTCCGCTTACGGCAGCATAGACGCACGGATTGATACGCAATTGTCCGAGATCAAGCGCGAGCTTGTACAGCTTGCCAACCAAAGCCATGAAGAACGGAGCATGCCGGATGAACGGTATTAAACTGGACAGCTCCAAATATATCGACCAGCTTCGTCATCTTGACCCCATCCGGGTGAACGGCAAGGTCACCCAGGTTATCGGACTTACCGTAGAATCGGAAGGGCCAGACGCAAGCATCGGAGACGTATGCCTGATCTACCCGGCAAAGGGCGTCAAACCGATTAAAGCGGAAGTCGTAGGTTTCCGTGATAACAAAGTTATTCTAATGCCCTTGGGCGAGCTGCATGCGATAAGCCCGGGCTGCGATGTTGTGGGGACCGGAAAGCCCTTATCGGTTCAGGTTGGTTCCGAACTGCTAGGCAAGGTGCTCGACGGTTTGGGTCAGCCGCTTGACGGATCGTTTCTGCCAAGCCGCATGCAGCATTATTCGACCCATAATGAACCCAGCAATCCGCTTGCGCGTCCCCGCGTTAAGGAGACGCTGAGCATTGGAGTCCGAGCGATAGACGGCCTTCTTACCGTTGGCAGGGGGCAGCGCGTAGGTATATTCGCAGGCTCTGGCGTAGGCAAAAGCACGCTGCTTGGCATGATCGCCCGAAATACTTCAGCAGACGTAAACGTCATTGCTTTAATTGGCGAACGCGGACGCGAGGTGCTCGAATTTATCGAGAAGGATCTGGGTCCCGAAGGACTTGCCCGCTCGGTTGTTATTGTTGCGACCTCGGATCAGCCTGCGTTAATCCGGATTAAGGGAGCGCTTATCGCTACTTCGATTGCGGAATATTTCCGCGACCGCGGGTTAAACGTCATGCTGATGATGGATTCGGTAACGCGTTACGCGATGGCGCAGCGCGAAGTTGGTCTAGCCATTGGCGAGCCGCCTGCTACAAGGGGCTACACGCCTTCCGTATTCGCGACGCTTCCCAAGCTGCTGGAACGGGCGGGAACGGGGCCTAACGGCTCGATTACCGCGTTTTATACCGTTCTCGTTGACGGCGATGACATGAACGAACCGATAGCCGACGCGGTGCGAGGCATATTGGACGGTCATATCGTGCTAAACAGGCAGCTAGCGAATAAAGGCCATTTTCCGGCGATTGACGTTCTCGCTTCCGTCAGCCGCGTCATGAAGGAAATCGTGACCGAAGAGCATCAGGAAGCGGCAAATCAGTTAAAGATGTTACTCTCTGTTTATAGAGATTCGGAGGACCTCATCAATATCGGGGCGTACCAAAGGGGCACAAACGAAAAAATTGATACGGCTATCGAAAATATCGATGCCATCTATCAATTTACAAGACAAAAGACAACTGAAAAGGTCACCTTGGCCGATTCGAAGGAAAGATTATTACAGGAATTCCACGGGAGATGACGACGGGTAAATGGCAGCCTTTCGATACGCTTATCAAAAAATCGTAGACTTGAAGTCAAGCGAGAAGACGCAGGCCGAATGGCAGCTATCTTCAGCAATCGGTGTTCTGCAGGCGGAGGAATTAAGTCTTTCGGAGCTTCGGTTGAAACGGGCGGAGTGGGAAAACAAGCAGCACGAGAGTTCCAATGAAGCTGTCTCTCTCGCCGAGCTGCAGCTGATGCAGCATTATCTGGAATATTTGGATTCCTGCATTGCTAGCAAGCTTACGGATGTCAGGCAGGCTGAACGAAAGGTGGAATACAACCGGACGAACCTCGCGGATCGCATGAAGGATGAGAAGGTATGGCTTAAAGCGAAGGAGCATGCCAAAGACCGTTTTCGGCATGTAATGCAGATCAAGGATCAAAACGAGCTGGATGAAATGGCTACCAACCGCTTCAAGGTATCTCGTTCATCATGATCTGCGGCGCAAGGTAAAGGGAGTGAATGACAGTGTCGGATATGGAAATGGAGAAGCAGGGGTACAGCGGCTTCGAACGGTTGATGTTTTTTATGACGCCGATTTTGTTTACGATAGTCCTTTTGGGAGCGTTATATGTCTTGTTTAATACGGAAACCCGCAATCAAATGCTGGAGATCGGCAACTCGATTCCCTATCTGAAGGATGTGCTTCCCGATCCCAAAACAGCTGACGGAAAGGCGAACGATGACCAGCTGAAATCAGCCAATATGAGCCGTAAGATCGACGAGCTCCAGGCGCAGCTGCAGGAGAAGGAAGCCGAGCTTGCACAGACCAACCAGACGAAGGCAACCCAAGAGCAAGAATTGAAAAGCATGCGGGATCAGATTGATTCGCTGAAATCTTCCAATGAAGAAAAAGCTGCGGACGATGCGGCTTATCAGGCTAAAATCCAAGAGCTTGCAAGCATGTACAGCAAAATTACCCCAAGTAAAGCGGCGCCGATTCTGCAAAGCATGACGATGGATGAAATGGTGCTTGTCCTGGATTCCATGAGACCGGACGACAGGGTTCGCATTCTGGAGAAAATGAACCCGCAAACGGCCGCCGATGCAACGATGGCGTTGAAGGATACCGTACCGGCGAAGGACAGACAAATTGCCGCGCTGCAAGCCGAGCTGAAGAAAGCCAAGCCGACGGAAACCAAGCAGCCTGCCTCGCAGCTTAGCAGCGATCAGCTAAGCGCCACATTCGCAGCAATGGACGCGAAGAGCGCCGCCGAGCTTCTGATTAAAATGGCGGACATCAGCCCAAGCAAGGTTATCCGTATTCTCAATACCGTGGATGACAAGACGCGTTCCGGCATTTTGGCCGAAATGTCGGGGATAAACCAGACCATTACCGCACAGCTGATGTCCAAGCTGATGGCTGGCAGCTAAGAGAGAGAGGAGGTGAATCAAATAATGGAGATGATCATTCCTCAAGCCGCAACGCCGGCACCGGCCGCGCCAACAAGCAACGCATCGGCGCAAGCGAAAACTGGCGGAAACGACAAATTTCAAAAGACGCTGGCCACTCAGATGAAGGATGGCAAAGGCGCTTCGGATAAAAGCGGCGCGGCATCATCCGGTGCGGGGAAGACAGACAACGGACAGCAAGCCGCTTCAGGCACGCAAGCCGCAGCAGCGAAGGATGCAGCGGCAGTAGATCAGGCTGCCGAAGGCGAAGCGACAGCTACGGCAAGCAGTCCCGTAGCGGGATCGGATATACTGACCGATGCGAAAGCTGAGCTGATGGAAATCATCGATCAATTGCTTGCCGATTTGGAAAAGATCAAAACGGATTTATCCGACCCATCGGCCGATAGTCAAGATCAGGATACTTCGCAGCCAGCTTCGATGCTGGATCAACTGCAGGCTTTGCTAGCCATTCTCGGGATTCCGATGCCGGTACAGCTTCAGAGTGAGGCTAAAGACGCTTCCAATCAGTCGTTTGCAGGAGATCAGAATGCGAATCAGCAGCTGGCCGCAATCGCAGGCAGGATTCAGGATTCCTTGCTGCAGCTTCAAACGGCCATGCAGGAAGGAACAATGAAGCAGATCGGACTCCAGGAGCCCGTGCAATTAATCGGACAGCAGCTTGAGGTTTTGCAGCAATTCGTTCAAAAGCAGAAAGACTTGAATTCGCGGGTTGAGACCCCGGCTGTATCCGCAGAGAAAGCGCCGGAAATTACGGTTGCCACTAATGCGCCTGCAGTATCCGTTCATTTGCAGCGATTGACTGAGCGCGCTGTACATTCTGTTGCGATAGCAGCGACTACCGATCAGCAAGTAACAAAGGAAGAGACGGAAGCATCCAGTGAACCGGAAGAGCAGGTACCGACAGTAACGACCGGTCAGACTTTCGCCGATGTCATACGTCAAACGACGTCTCATGCGGCAAAGCTGGCGCCTGTTGTTCAAGCGTCCGTTCCGGTTACCGATTTCGCGGACAATATGAAGGATTTTATTCAGAAGCTGGATATCAAGCATGGCAACGGGATGTCGGAAGCAACCATTCAGCTGTTTCCTAAAGAGCTTGGACAGGTTGATGTGCGGATAACGATGCATAACGGACAGCTTACGGCTTTGTTCCATGCGGATAACGCTAGCGCTAAGGATGCGCTTGACAATCAGATGGCGCAGCTGAGAGTTGCCTTGCAGCAGCAAGGCTTGTCAGTCGACAAGCTCGAAGTAACATACGGCCAGTCGGCCGCGCACTTATCCAACGGCCAGCATGGCCAAGGAACAGGTCAGCAGGCTTTTTCCAATCAAAATAAATCCAAAGGCGACGGAATGCAGGAGGATTTTGAGTCTGATGTTGCCGAGCAGCAGGCGATACAAGATTTAGGCTACGGACGTGCCGTCAATGTGACGGCTTAATCAAATGCTCCTTAGACGGTACGCGTGTAGGATGGAGGTGAGTTTATGGCGACAGTATCTTCGAAAGTCATGTGGCCGAACTATAGCACTTCGAACGTGAAGGCAGCAGGCAAGGACACGGATAAAAATGCGCTTGGCAAAGATGCGTTTCTGGAATTGCTCGTGACCCAGCTGAAAAACCAGGATCCGCTTCAGCCGCAGGATAATGCCGCATTCATTACGCAGATGGCGCAGTTTACCTCTGTCGAGCAGCTAATGAATATGTCGGATCAGCTTTCTCAGCTCAATCAAAATCTGGGCACGGCATCTTCGATGATCGGCAAAACCGTTTCCTGGTATGAGCTGGATGACGCTGGCGAAACCAAGCTGATGTATGACAAGGTAAATTCAATCGTTTCTCAGGACGGTACTTTGTATGCCAAATTCGCGGATGAAACGATGATTAAGCTTAGCGACGTGGTCACCGTATCCGATAAAGCGCCCGAAGCGAATCAACCGGACGGCAGCGATGAATCCGATTCCGAATCAGGCGCAGCGGCAGATAAAAAATCAAGTTCGTCCGAACAGGAAGATGGTTCCGTATGAGTGACGGAGTGAAAATCAGCCATCTGTTTCCCGTCGGAGCGCCGCCCCTGACCGGTGCCAAGAATACCGCTCCGCGTCCGCAGCAAGCCGGCGGCTTCAAGGATATGCTTGATGCCAAGGTGCTGAAATTCAGCCAGCATGCCGAAGTGCGCATGAAGCAGCGCGGAATTCAGCTGCAGCCGGAATCGTTGACCAAGATTATGAATGCGGTGGATGAAGCCGAGTCCAAGGGTGCGAAGGATTCCTTAATCGTCATGAAAGATATTGCGATGATTGTAAACGTTCCAAGCCGGACGGTAGTCACTGCGATGGACGGCAATCAAATGCAAAGCAATGTGTTTACGAATATCGACAGTGCGGTGATCTTAAGCTAGGGCTGGACCGATTAGGAGGCCCTTGGCTGCCGACCGACTGACGCAGCCATTCCGCAAGAGATCCAGAAGTCCATTTGGGTGCTAATTCTTTAAGGGAATGCTTACGAAGCAAGAATCATCACAAATGGGCATACAGATGTCCATTTGGGTGCTATTTCTTTTTAGGAGGAGTTATATAAATGCTTAGATCCATGTATTCCGGCGTATCGGGTATGCGCGGTTTCCAGACAAAGCTTGACGTCATCGGCAACAACATCGCGAACGTCAACACGGTAGGCTTCAAGGGCGGCCGGGTTATGTTCAGTGATATTCTGAGCCAGACCACTTCAGGCGTTACGGCATCTCTCGAAGGAGAGCAGGGCGGCGTCAACGCGAAGCAGATTGGTCTTGGCGTTACGATCTCCTCGATCGATACCATCCATACGCCAGGCAGCGCAATGACAACTAACGTGCCAACCGACCTTCGCATTGACGGTGACGGATTCTTCGCGGTATCCGCCGGAGGCGATTCTCCTACTTATCTGACACGCGCAGGCAACTTCACCTTGGATGGCAATAGACAGCTCGTTAATGCCGACGGCATGTTTGTTCTGTCCTCCGACGGTGAGCCAATCGTGCTTGGAGAGGATGTAACTTCCTTCTCGATCGGACAAGACGGTTCGATTCTGGCCGTGACAGCGGACGGTACGGAAGCCGTTGCCCAGCTTGGGGTCGTGAAAGTGGTCAACCCGAGCGGCCTGGAGAAAGTAGGCGGCAATCTGTACCGGGTAACGGCCAATGCGAATCCGGACGGCGAATTCGAGATTGTAACGGCAGATGATGCTGAATTAGGCACGGGCGCTATCATTGCGGGCCAGCTGGAGATGTCCAACGTCGATCTGACAAACGAATTCACCGAGATGATCGTTGCGCAGCGCGGCTTCCAGGCGAATTCCCGCATCATCACAACATCCGATGAGATTTTGCAAGAGGTTGTTAACCTGAAACGTTAATAACATCGGGCAATAGCTATCGTTCATGACTGAAGGGGGCTGCTCTCAGCCCCCGAATCGGCGAGGGGGGAGCTTATGATTACCGTAACTCGATTGAATGGCTCGAAGCTGATGATTAACGCTCTTCTTATCGAATTGATTGAAGAAACTCCGGATACGATTATTACGCTTACCACGGGTAAAAAGTTTATCGTAACGGAGAGCGCAGCCGAGCTGGTGCAGTTAATTCAGAGTTATATTCGTTCAATCGGCGTTCTTGCAGCGACCCAGAAGATCGAACATACGGAGGGTCCTTAGAGATGAAAAAAATGTTGCCATGGCTAGTCACTACTTTGCTAGCAATTACGCTGATCGCAATCGTAGCCATCATTATGTACAAATCGTTTTTTAATGACACCACCGATCAGCCCGACCCGGAAAAAGCTCCCGTTACGGTGAAGCAGCTTTCCGCCGACGAACTGGTGTCCGTTACTTCCGAGCTGAAGGATTTCAAACGCAACCTGAAAGATTCGGACTATGTCGTCGTTATGAGCTTTGCGTTCCAACTGGACAGCAAGAAGACGAAGGAAGAGTTCGACAAGATTCTCGAGATTGAGGTGCGGCCGATCATTAACCGTACGGTTGCCGATTTGACGGCGGCCGAGCTTAACGGCTCGCAAGGCGAGGATATGCTTGAATCGAAGCTTCTGAATCTAATTAATCCGATTCTGCCGGAGGGAAAGAAGCTGGTTAAAGTAGAAATTACGAATTTTATCATGCAGCAGTTATAAGCTTGTTGCCGACATTCCTTGAAGGGGGTGAGAGGATTGGTTGATGTATTATCGCAGAATGAGATAGACGCGCTGCTGGCCGCTTTATCATCAGGTGAGATGGATGCGGATGAACTGAAAAAAGAAGAGGTTACGCGAAAAGTACGAGTCTACGATTTCAAGCGCGCTACTCGATTCTCGAAGGATCACATACGAAGCTTAACACGCATACACGAAAACTTCGCGCGATATTTGACAACCTATTTCTCAGCGCAGCTTCGGACGTTCGTTCAGATCAATGTCGTGCAGGTCGAGCAGCTGCCGTACGATGAATTTATCCGCTCGATTCCGAAGATGACGATTCTAAACATATTTGAAGCGGAGCCGCTGGAAGGGCGCATGGTGCTTGAGGTTCATCCCAACGTTGCTTACGCCATGCTCGACAGGATGCTCGGCGGGCAGGGGATGGCGCCTTCCAAGATCAACAATCTGACCGAGATCGAGACCATTATTATGGAACGCATCTTCGCCAGGGCGTTTGAAAGCTTGCAGGAAGCATGGAAGACGATCATAGACATATCGCCTCGCCTGGAGGCGCTGGAGACGAATCCGCAATTCATGCAGATTGTCTCGCCTAACGAAACAATCGCACTGATCTCGCTTAGCACGAAGATCGGCGATACGACGGGGATGATCAATCTGTGTATTCCTCATGTCGTCATCGAGCCGATTATGCCGCGGTTGTCTGCTCACCACTGGTTCGTCTCTCAGAAGAAAGAGAGGATTCCGGAGGAAGTTGAGATGCTGGAGCAGCGCGTAAGCAAAGCGAAGCTTCCAATCGTTGCCGAGCTTGGCGAATCGGTTATTACGATCAAGGAGTTTTTGGGTCTCGCGATTGGGGATGTCATTTCGTTAAATAAACCGATAGAGGACGGACTTCGCATCAAGGTTGGCGAGAAGCTGAAGTTTATCGGAAGCCCGGGCTCCGTCAAGGATCGGATTGCCGTGCAAGTGGATCAAGTTGTCAGCGAAGGAGCGGAAGAAGAAAATGACGAGTAAAGATTATTTATCGCAAGAGGAAATTGACGCGTTGCTTAATCAGACAGCCAGCGAGCTCGCCTCATCGCAGCCGCAGGCTTCCGAATATCAGCTGTCGGACTTCTTGTCTTCGATCGAGCAGGATGCTCTGGGGGAAATCGGCAATATCACGTTTGGCAGCGCGGCTACGGCTTTATCGACCTTGCTTGGCAAGAAAGTCGATATTACTACGCCGCAGGTTACCTTCATTAAACGCGAGGATCTTGCAAACGAGTTTCCCAAGCCTCATGTTGCGGTCAGCGTACAGTACGTAGACGGCTTCCAGGGGATTAATTCGCTGGTTATCAAAACGAAGGACGCGCAAGTCATCGCGGATCTTATGCTCGGCGGAGAAGGCGATGTAACGCTTCAGGAACTGAATGAGATCCATATCAGCGCCGTTCAGGAAGCGATGAACCAGATGATGGGTTCCTCCGCAACATCAATGTCGACGATTTTTAACCGATTCGTTAATATTTCGCCTCCGGGCATCGACATTCTGAATGTGGACAGCGGCGGCGGAATGGGGCAGCTCCCGCCTGAAGACGTGTTTATCAAAATCTCTTTCCGGTTGACGATTGGCGATTTGATAGATTCCACCATCATGCAGCTTCTGCCCGTGCCGTTTGCGAAGCAGATGGTTGCCATTCTGATGGGCGACGTTCAGGAAGAGATCCAGGCGGCTCCGGCTGCGCCGACTCCAGCGCCTGAGCCAACTCCGGCACCTGCGGCGGCGGCAATGCCAACGCCTGCGCCAGCTCAGCAGCCGGCTTATCAAGATCCGTATCAGCAAGCTCCGGCGGCTGCGGCATCCCAATATAATCAGCCCTATAATCCTTACCAGCAAAGCGCGGCATTCGATATTCCGATGCAGCCACAGGGACCTCAGACCTATGGTCACGCGGCAAACCGGAACGTAAACGTTCAGCCGGTACAGTTCGCAAACTTCAACCAAGCGCCGTATGTGCAAACAGATGAGACAAACCTCAATTTACTTCTCGACATACCGCTTAAAGTTACCGTAGAATTAGGTAGGACCCAAAAGCAAATTAAGGATATTCTGGAACTGTCCCAAGGCTCCATTATCGAGCTGGACAAGCTCGCCGGCGAGCCTGTCGACATCCTGGTGAACAATAAGCTGATCGCCAAGGGAGAGGTTGTCGTCATTGACGAGAACTTTGGTGTACGGGTAACGGATATCGTAAGCCAATGGGACCGCATTCAAAAATTGCAATAATACTCTAGGAGGAAAAAAAGATGGCAAACCGCATTCTAATCGTAGACGACGCAGCATTCATGCGCATGATGATCCGAGACATTCTGACTAAAAACGGCTACGAGGTCGTCGGGGAAGCGCAAGACGGCGCACAGGCGGTAGAGAAGTACAAGGAGCTTAAGCCTGACCTGATTACGATGGACATTACGATGCCGGAGATGGATGGCATTTCCGCGCTGAAAGAAATCAAGAAACTAGACGCCAACGCAAAGGTTATTATGTGTTCCGCGATGGGCCAGCAAGCGATGGTTATCGACGCAATCCAAGCTGGCGCAAAAGACTTTATCGTTAAACCATTCCAAGCTGATCGTGTAATCGAAGCGATTAAGAAAACGCTTGGCTAAGCTATGCTTACATATGCTACGAGATTAATTTCCTTGACTGCGGTTGGCGTTGCTGTACAGCCCGCCTTCGCCGCGGCAGCGGGCAGCGGGAATGACGAGAGTCCAATGGCCGGCAGCTATACGGGCAGCGTGATCTGGGTCATTGTCTCTCTCTTTATAGTTATCGGCTTAATCGTATTGCTTATTAAATTTTTGTCTCAGCGTAATCGCATGTGGGGAACCAACCGTGCGGTTCGCTCTCTCGGAGGGGTTGCGCTGGGACAGAACAATTCGCTTCAGGTTGTCGAGCTGTCAGGCCGGTTGTATGTGGTGGGTGTCGGAGAAAACGTGACGCTCCTCGACAAGATTGACGATGAGAAGCAGGTGCAGGCTATTCTTGCTTCACTGGGCAGACAATCCAATACAGCCGGATGGTCGGCAAACACAATCTCTGATTTTCTGAAGAGGTTCCGTAAAGAAGAGTCGCAAGCGGGAGAGGACCTGACGGAAGTGCAATGGAACATGCCGGAATCCTCCTTCGAAAGCTTGCTGAATCACAACCTCAGCAAACAGGCTGATCGCAAGCAGCAGCTGGAGTCGCTTCTGAAGGAATCCAAACATGATGGGGATGACAATGAAAAATAAATGGTGGATTTCGATCGTCACCGCAGCGCTGGGGGTTATGCTGCTGCAATCGCATGCGTTTGCGGCTGATCCGCTGCCAAATGTCGATATCAGCATCGGTGACGGAAGCGAAGAGCCGGGAACAAGCGCTTTGTCGCTCCTGCTTCTAATAACGGTATTGAGCATCGCTCCGGCGATTCTGGTACTCATGACAAGCTTTACCCGAATTGTAATCGTGCTAGGATTCGTACGGACATCGCTTGGCACGCAGCAAATGCCGCCTAACCAGGTTCTGATCGGGCTTGCGATGTTTCTGACTTTTTTCATTATGGCTCCAACCTTTTCCCAGGTAAACGAGGTGGCTTTGCAGCCTTATCTCAAGGGTGAAATCACGCAGACCGTTGCGCTGGAGAAAGCAGCGGATCCGATGAAAAAGTTTATGATCTCGCATACGAGGGAGAAGGATTTGCTTCTGTTCCTCAACTATACGAAGACGGAGAAGCCGGAGAAATACCAGGATATCCCGATTACCGTTCTGGTGCCTGCCTACGCGATAAGCGAACTGAAGACCGCATTCCAAATGGGCTTTATGATATTTATTCCGTTCCTGGTCATCGATATGATCGTCTCGAGCACGCTAATGGCGATGGGGATGATGATGCTGCCGCCGGTCATGATATCCCTGCCGTTTAAGCTATTGTTATTCGTACTGGTGGACGGGTGGTACTTGATCGTCAAATCATTGCTGTTAAGCTTCAACACGTAACAGGACAGGGAGGAACGTTCAATGAGTGCTGATTTCATCATCGGATTGGCCGGACAAGCCATCAGTACCGTATTGAAAGCCAGCGCGCCGATGCTCGTTCTCGCTCTAGTCGTCGGATTAATCGTCAGTATTTTTCAAGCGACTACCCAAATTCAAGAGCAGACGTTAGCTTTTGTGCCAAAAATCGTAGCGGTCTTTGTATCCCTGATTATATTCGGACCTTGGATTCTGAATGTAATCGTCGATTTCACTTACAATCTGCTGAACAACTTGTATAAATACATCGGATAGGTTGTGAACGGAAATCATGGATCAGATCGTGGAGTACTTTCCTATTTTTTTGCTTATTTTTTGTCGAATGACATCGTTTTTCGTCGTGGCACCTCTGTTTAACATGCGTGGAGTACCAAGTACCTTCAAGATTGGACTTGGCTTTTTTCTCTCCCTTATCGTCTTTATGACCTATGGGTTGAAAGAGAAGACGGTACCGATGGATGCAGAGTATGTCCTGTACATTTTCCGGGAGGTTCTGATTGGACTTCTAATGGGGTACATCGTTTATCTCTTTATGACGGTTGTGCAAACAGCCGGCGCACTAATGGATATGCAGATCGGATTCGCCATGTCAAACGTTATCGATCCGATGACGGGAGTCTCGGCCCCGCTGCTGGGCAACTTCAAGTACATGCTTCTAATCATGGTGTTTCTGGCCGTCAACGGGCATCATTATCTGTTGACCGGATTGATGGACAGCTACAAATGGATGCCTCTGTCCAATGAATTGTTTAGCAGGCTATACGACGGAAGCATAACCGATTTCCTGTCGCGGGCGGTAGGGAACGCATTCCTGCTGGCCATGCAGGTAGCAGCCCCGCTTGTCATTGCGATGTTCCTGACGGATGTAGGCCTTGGCTTCCTGGCAAAGACAGCTCCTCAATACAACGTGTTTGTAATCGGGATTCCGCTTAAGCTTCTCCTTGGTCTTGGTTTATTGATTCTGGTGCTTCCCGGTATATCCGCTATATTCGAAAGACTGTTCTCTATCATGTTTGACAACCTGGAACAATTGTTTGGCATTGTGCAACAAACCGATAGCAAATAAGGAGGCTGCAACGTTGAGATCTTACTACCTAGAGCTAGACTTGCAGCTGTTCAGTCAAGAAAAAACGGAAAAAGCAACGCCCAAGAAAACGCAGGAAGCCCGCAAGAAAGGGCAGATCGCCAAATCCAACGATTTGCCAAGCTCCATGATTTTGCTCTTTACCTTTGCAACCTTTGCGGCATTGGGCAGCTACTATAAGACAAGGATTATGAGCGTGTTCCAGGAGCTGTTTGATAATTGGCTTACGATGGAAGTTACTACGGCCAACATTATGCCTCTGTTTGACAAGCTTGCGGTCGATATGCTGATGTTCCTGGCACCGATTTTCGCTATCGTTGTAATCGTAGCGATATTGGGAAACGTTATGCAGTTCGGATTTCTGCTTACCGGCGAATCGCTTAAGCCGAAATTCACCAAGCTGAATCCGATTAACGGTTTTAAACAGATATTCTCCATGCGAACGGTCGTCGAGTTTCTAAAGAGCATTCTAAAGCTCCTAATTATCGGCATTCTGGTCTATCGGGCGATTTGGAGCGATTGGGACAAGATACTGATTCTATCGAGTTTATCGGTCCAGCAAATCTTCGCCTTTACTGCCGGATTGACGGTGAAGCTGGGGCTGGAGACCGGAGCCGTGCTGGTTATATTGGCTTTCGCCGACTATATGTATCAGCGTTACGAGCATGCCAAGAGTCTCCGAATGTCCAAGCAGGACATCAAAGACGAATACAAGAAGTCGGAGGGCGATCCACTTATCAAAGGCAAAATCCGTGAAAGGCAGCGCCGCATGGCGATGCAGCGGATGATGCAGGAGGTGCCGAAAGCCGACGTGGTTATTACGAACCCAACCCACTTTGCTATTGCCCTGCAGTACGATGCATCCAAAATGGAAGCCCCGGTCATCATTGCGAAAGGGATGGATCACTTGGCGCTGCGCATTCGTGAAGTCGCCAAGGAACACGGCGTCGTCATGATGGAAAATAAGCCTCTGGCCAGAGCGTTATACGAACGGGCCGATATCGGCGATTCGATTCCCGCCGATTTGTTCCAAGCTGTGGCGGAAGTATTGGCGGCCGTCTATAAAATGAAAGGCCGGGTTCGATCATCATAATTGAGAGGGAGGAGACAACATCATGAAAGTGAAAGATATTGCTATCTTAGCTGGGATTATCGGCATCGTACTCATGATGGTCATCCCTATACCAACACTGCTGCTAGATATTTTGCTCATCCTGAACATTTCGATCGCGCTCATGATTCTGCTGATTGCGATGAATACGAAGGAAGCTCTCGATTTCTCTATCTTCCCGGCAATCCTGCTAGTCACAACCTTATTCCGGCTTGCGCTGAACGTCTCGACAACGCGTAATATCTTGTCGCACGGCCATGCGGGCGAGGTTGTGCAGACGTTTGGATCCTGGGTAGGCGGCGGGGAAATCGCAATCGGCTTCGTCGTTTTCCTCATCCTTGTCGTTGTCCAGTTCATCGTTATTACGAAAGGTTCGGAGAGGGTAGCGGAGGTTGCAGCCAGATTTACGCTCGACGCGATGCCCGGCAAGCAAATGAGTATTGATGCCGACCTGAACGCGGGACTGATTAATGAACAGCAGGCGCGTGAGCGCCGCTCGAAAATCGAAAGAGAAGCGGATTTTTACGGCTCCATGGACGGTGCCAGCAAATTCGTCAAAGGCGATGCGATCGCTTCTATCATTATCTTGCTTATTAACCTCATCGGCGGATTCATTATCGGAATGGCCATTCATGGGGACAGCTTTACCGACGCCCTGCAAACGTACTCGATTCTTACGATTGGTGACGGCTTGGTCAGCCAGATTCCGGCCTTGCTTATCTCCACGGCAGCGGGCTTGATCGTAACCCGTGCCGCATCGGACGGAAACTTCGCGCAGGACGTTACAACGCAACTTCTTAAATATCCGAAGCTGCTTTATATCGTGGCGGGAACAATCACTTTGCTCGGCGTATTTACGCCAATCGGAATTTTGCGCACGGTTCCTTTTGCCGCCTTGCTTCTGTTTGGAGCCTGGAGAATGCAGCAATCCATTGCCAAGCAAATGCAGCAGGAAGAGCTTCTGGAGGAGGAGCAGCAAATCGAAGAGGTGCGCAGTCCCGAAAGTGTCATCAGCCTGCTGCAGGTGGATCCGATCGAGTTCGAATTTGGCTATGGCCTTATTCCGCTTGCGGATACGCAGCAGGGAGGAGACCTGCTGGACCGGATTATTATGATCCGAAGGCAATGCGCCCTGGAGCTTGGGCTTGTGGTACCGGTCATCCGTATACGAGATAACATTCAGCTGAAGCCTAATGAGTATGTCATTAAAATTAAGGGGAACATCGTTGCGCGCGGAGAATTGCTGCTTAACCATTATCTAGCGATGAGCCCGGGCTTTGAAGACGAGTCCGTTATCGGCATCGAAACAACGGAGCCGGCGTTTGGACTTCCGGCGCTCTGGATTGATGAAGCGATGAAGGAGAGAGCGGAAATCTCCGGATATACCGTCGTGGATCCGCCATCCGTCGTGGCGACCCATTTGACCGAGATAATCAAGCGCCACGCTCATGAACTGATCGGCCGTCAAGAGACCAAGGCTCTCGTAGAAAATGTGAAAGAATCTTACCCGGCGCTTATCGAAGAGCTTATTCCTTCCATTCTATCGATTGGCGATTTGCAAAAGGTGCTGGCTAAGCTTCTTCGAGAAAAAGTTTCGATTCGGGATCTGGTTACGATCTTCGAATCGCTGGCTGACCAAGCCCATTATACGAAGGATCCGGACATTCTTACGGAGTATGCCCGGCAGGCTCTTTCGAGACAAATTACGCAGCAGTTTACCTCGACGGGCAATATGCTCAGGGTAATTACCGTAGGTCCGGCACTCGAGAAGAAAATTGCCGAGTCGGTTCAGCAGACCGAACAGGGAAGTTATATTGCGCTGGACCCTGTGGCAACGCAGCAAATCTATCAGAAGCTCAATGAGCAAGTGTCGCGCCAGATTCAATCCGGCCAGCATCCCGTTGTACTGACATCGCCTACCATCCGCATGTATCTAAGACAGATCGTCGAACGCACCATGCAGGATGTACCGGTACTGTCGTACAGCGAGCTTGAGCCTAACATTGAAGTTCAAAGCGTAGGGGTGGTGAATTTATGAGAGTAAAACGTTATGTGGTGAACGCCTTGCCGGAGGCTCTGCCGATGATCCGGAGCGAGCTTGGCAAGGATGCGGTCATCCTGAATACGAAGGAAGTCCGGATCGGCGGGTTTATGGGGATGTTCCGGAAGAAAAAGATGGAAGTTATAGCGGCAATTGAGTCGGGAGCCGCAGCGCCGCCTGCCGCAACCGCACCGAAAAAAGCGGCAGCAGAGGTACAGCGGGTTGTTCAAGCGCTTCAAGAGTCGAAAAGACAAGCAGCTGCGGCAACGGCGGTACTTGAACCTCCGGCCCCCGCGCCCGCCCCTGCCGTTCAGCCGCCTCCGCCCGTCACGCCGGCTTCGCCTCCGCCCGTCACGCCGGCTTCGCCTCCGCCCGTCACGCCGGCTTCGCCTCCGTCACAGACGATTAACCGGATTAACGATGATCTGTTGGAAGAGATCCGGTTTATCAAGCAATCTTTGAAGCAGCTGTCGATGCATAATCCGGACAATAACCGGCCGCTCGCTATTCAATCCTTGTATGATCGTTTGATCCAACAGGAAGTGGAGCCGGAACTGATTGACCGGTTAATCGACGCGGTAAACGAGAGACTTGCCGACCGCAAGGAGGAAATGCCGGAATTGGAGGAAACCTGGCAGATTGCCCGGGAGCTGCTGTTGGAGTGGCTGGTCCCTTACAGTCGTCAATCCATAAGCGAATCGGCAAGAATCGTTCATTTCGTTGGCCCGACGGGGGTAGGCAAGACGACAACAATCGCAAAGCTGGCAGCGGGGCAATCGATCAAGTTCGGACGACAGATCGGTTTGATTACTTCGGATACTTACCGTATTGCGGCGGTTGACCAGTTACGAACGTATGCCAATATTTTGAACGTGCCAATGGAAGTTGTGTTCTCGCCGATGGATCTGCCGAAAGCTTTCAAGCAGCTGGAAGACCGCGAACTGATTTATATGGATACGGCTGGCCGCAATTTCCGCAATGAACTTCATGTATCCGAAGTAAACAGTCTTCTGCAATCCAGCCATCAAAGCGAGACCGTGTTGGTGCTGAGCTTGACCGGCAAAACGAAAGACATGATGGCGGTGGCGGACAATTTCGTGAAATACGGAGTCCGTAAGGTGCTATTCACGAAGCTGGATGAGACCTCGGTGTACGGTTCGATTCTAAACCTGGCCTTGAAGAATGAATTGCAGCCTGTGTATGTTGCCAGCGGCCAGACCGTGCCGGACGATATTGCCCCATTCAACGCGGAGCGATATATGGATGCGCTGCTGGGGGCTCCTGCCGATGAATGATCAAGCGGAGGCGCTTCGCAACATGGTGAAGATGAGGATGGGCCAGGAGACTGCCCGTCCTACCCGCATCGTGACGATTACAAGCGGGAAGGGCGGCGTTGGAAAATCCAATTTCAGCCTGAACTTTGCCATAGCGCTGCAACGCCTGGGAAAAAAGGTTCTCGTATTTGACGCGGATATCGGGATGGCCAATATCGATGTTTTGATGGGAGTAAGCTCTTCCTATCACCTCTATCATTTGTTCAAGCAGGATAAAACCATCTGGGATATTATCCAGATTGGACCGTCAGGCGTCCATTTTATCGCCGGCGGTTCAGGGTTTCAAGATCTTCTCGACTTAACCGCGGAGCAGCTGGACTGGTTCTCGGAACAGATCGGCAAGCTTCAGGGGGAATATGATTTTATTCTCTTCGATACGGGAGCCGGCCTGTCGAAGGAGACCGTCAAGTTTATCTCAGCGGCGGAAGAAACCTTTGTTGTGACCACGCCGGAGCCAACAGCGATTACCGATGCGTACGCCTTGGTAAAGATGGTCAAGTCGATGGGGATCAACGCCGCCTTTAAGCTGATCATAAACCGCGCGACAGACCGCAAGGAAGGCATCCAGACTGCGGATAAAATCAATCTTGTAGCAAGAAGATTCCTTCACGCCGAACTTCCGACATTAGGCGTCATCCTGGATGATCCGAATGTTACGAAAGCCGTAAAGCGGCAAACGCCGTTTACGGTTGCTTTTCCCGGGAGCGACGCATCGAGAGGAATTGACGAAATTGCACGCCGATACTTGGAGATGTCCATTCCGGAGCAAACCGCCGCAGCTGGGGTAAAAGGATTCATACATAAGATGTTTAGGTTTAACCGGTAGATATTCATACATAAGAGGGGGAACAGGATGGCTCCTTATCGCGTGCTGGTCGTGGACGATTCGCCTTTCATGAGAAAAATATTCAGCGATCTAATTGTTCAGGACCCCCAATTTACGATTGTGGCAACCGCTTGTAATGGAATTGAAGCCATTGAAGCCGTCAAGAAATGGAAGCCCGATGCCGTAACGCTTGATCTCGAGATGCCCGAGCTTAACGGGCTCGATGCCTTGCAGCGGATCATGCTCGAACAGCCTACACCTGTCATCATGTTATCCGGCATCAGCGAAGAGAACACGAGAGAAACCATTAAGGCATTGCAGTTTGGGGCATTCGACTTTATCCGCAAGCCGATGGGCGCTTTCTCGAATGACATTGTCCGGGTCGGAGAGCTGTTGCTGGAGAAGCTCAGAATAGCGGTCCTGACCAGAAGGTATTCCGCCTCTGTAATGGACACGGAGAAGAAGAAAGCTTCCAGTAAACGGGACAAGCCCATGCATTCGCCGGTTGGTCAGCCCGTGAAACCGGTGGAAGAAGGGAATAACCGCAAGCGCGGGCTGCTGCAGCCGGAACAGCAGGCAGAGGCAAGAGATGTTTCTGCTCCGGCAATCGAGAGGAAGACCAAAGCAACAGGCGGCTTGAGAAATCCGGTAAAGCCAATGAGCGATGGGAGCAGGCCATTCGAGTCGGCCCCGATTATACCGGTCGCGCCAGTCGCGGCGGCACTGGAAGAAAACAAAGAACGGAAGCGGTTCAGACACGCGGACAGCTTCGACCAATTAATTGCAATCGGAACCTCAACTGGCGGCCCGCGCGCTTTGCACGAAGTGATCTCTTCGCTTCCGGCCCAGTTGCCTGCGCCCGTAATGGTCGTCCAGCATATGCCCCCCAAGTTCACAAAATCGCTGGCTCAGCGTCTGGACAGCTTTAGCGAGCTTGAGGTAGTGGAGGCAGCTCAAGGTGACCGGTTGAAGGCGGGCGTTGTCTATATCGCTCCAGGCGGACATCACATGGAACTGGCGAAGGACCAGAGCGGCTATTATGTCCAGCTTACCCAGAAGCCGCCGCGTAACGGACATCGTCCATCGGTTGATGTGCTGTTCGAATCATTGACCCCATTCGACGAGCTGAAGCGTCATGCCGTCATCATGACGGGAATGGGAAGCGACGGGGCCAAAGGGATGAAGGCTCTCGTCGACAGCGGCGCGGAATCGGCGATTGCCGAATCCGAACAGACCTGCGTCGTTTATGGAATGCCGCGCAGCGCGATAGAGACCGGCTGCGTGAAGACGGTACTGCCTCTGCAGCAGATTGCTGCCGAGCTGCAGCATGCGGTTTTGAAAGGATAATAGATGATATAAAGTCCTATCAGGAGGTGCGACAAAATGGATATGAACGCCTACTTATCGATGTTTATCGACGAGTCCAATGATCACCTGCAAGCCTTGAACGAAAATTTGCTTCGCCTGGAGAGCGAACCGGAGGATCTGACGATCGTCCAGTCAATTTTCCGCTCTGCCCACACCCTTAAAGGAATGTCCGCGACGATGGGGTATGAAGATCTTGCTTCGCTGACGCACGAGATGGAGAACGTGCTTGATCTCGTCAGGAACAGCAAGCTGAGAATGGATGACTTTATTTTCGATACCTTGTTCAAGGGACTTGATGCGCTCGAGTCCATGGTTCAGGATATCGTAGGCGGCGGAACGGGCAAAGCGGATGTAACCGCGATTGTGGTTTCGTTGCAGTCCATTGTAAAAGGGGACTACAAAACAGCCGGAGCCTCTGCAGCCGCATCGTCGGCTCCGTCCCTATCCATGCAGCAAACCGGCGGAATTCTGGATGAATTCCAGACCTCCGTAATTCAGCAATCTATCGATAGCGGACATAACGTCTACTATATCGAAGTAGACATTCGCGAGGATTGCGTTTTAAAAGGCGTGCGCGCCTATATGGTATTTGACCTGCTGGGCAAGAACGGCGACATCGTCAAATCGGAGCCATCCGTAACCGATCTGGAGCAGGAGAAATTCGACCGTTCCTTTTCCGTGTTTACGATATCGACTTTATCCCAGCAAGAGCTGGAAGCTCAAATTGCGGCAATCTCGGAGATCGAAAAAGTATCCGTTGCGCTGCTAGATCTTGAATCGCTGGCCATGCTGAATAACGCGGCGGCTAAAGAGCAAGCTCCCGCCGCCGCGCCTGCACAGGCAGGTCAGCAGACGGAAGCCGCGAAGGAAGAAGCGGGCAAGCAGGTTGGCGCAGCGCGCACGCAGGCTGCGGCATCCACCGCGCCAGCAGCCGTATCCAGAACGATTCGCGTTGATATCGATCGTCTGGATGCCTTGATGAACCTGTTCAGCGAGCTGCTGATCGACCGTGTAAGGCTGGAGCAGCTATCCAGCGAAATCCGCCGCAACGATCTGACGGAGACCGTTGAGCATATGACGCGCGTCAGCTCCGATCTGCAAAATATCGTTCTCAAGCTGAGAATGGTTCCGGTAGATTCGGTCTTCAACCGTTTCCCGCGCATGATTCGCGATTTGGCCAAATCGCTCGACAAGAAGATCGATCTTGTCATTACGGGGGCGGATACCGAGCTTGACCGCACAGTCATTGACGAGATTGGCGACCCGCTCGTTCACTTGCTACGCAACTCGGTGGACCATGGCATAGAAACCACTCAAGAACGTATCGCAGCGGGCAAGCCGGAGACAGGCACGATTAATCTGCGGGCTTATCACAGCGGCAATCATGTCTTTATCGAGGTTGAGGAAGACGGCAGAGGCATTAACCGCGAGAAAGTTCTCCAAACGGCGATCAAGAACGGCGTAGTGACCGAGGAACAGGCGAAGCAATTGACTAACGAAGATATCAACATGTTGATATTTGCTCCCGGCTTCAGCACGGCTGATAAAATCTCCGATATTTCCGGACGCGGCGTTGGCCTTGATGTTGTCAGATCGAAGATCACTTCGCTTGGCGGAAATGTAACGGTAGATTCCGCGCTCGGGCGCGGAACGAAATTTGCCGTTCAATTGCCTCTGACTCTATCTATCATTTCGGCGATGCTGATTAAGCTAGGTTCAGAGAAGTACGCGATTCCGCTTACGTCTATCGTGGAAACCGGCATTATCCAGAAGGATCAGATTCTGAACGTGCACGGCAACCGGATGATTCATTTCCGCAACGCGGTTATTCCGCTGGTTTCTTTAAGCAAGGTGCTCGATTCGCCCGACTTTAACGAGCAGAACGAGACGGAGACCGAAATCGTCGTTATCCGAAAAGGGGATAAATGGGCGGCAATTACCGTTGATGAGTTTATTGGACAAAGCGAAATTGTATTGAAATCGCTAGGCAAATATTTGACCAATATCGAGGCAATATCCGGTGCGACCATTCTAGGCGACGGCCAAGTGGCGCTCATTATTGATCCTAACGCACTTATCAAATAGGGAGGGCTTAACGATGGGAGAAGAATTAAAAGTAATCGTATTTTCGCTGGCACATGAGGAATATGGCATTGAGGTGGATAAAGTCCGTACTATCGAGCGTTTATCCCCAATCACCCGCGTTCCGAAAACTCCTTCCTTCATTAAAGGAGTTATCAATCTGCGCGGGATCGTCGTTCCGGTAATCGACCTTCGCGGCCGCTTTGGCTTGGAGGAATCGGCAACAACGGAGAACAGCCGGATCATTGTCGTTGCGGTAAACGAAATGGAAGTTGGCTTTATCGTTGATTCCGCCAATGACGTCGTGGATATCGACGCGGACACCATTGATTCGCCGCCTGAGATTGTAGGCGGGATTAAAGCGAAATATTTGAGAGGCATTGCGAAGTTCGGAGATAACCGGCTGCTTATTATGCTGAATCTGTCCGAAGTGCTGAACAAAAGCGAGATCATTCAGCTTGAGCAGTTAGAGGTGTAAGCGTGGACGCTTTTAACCGATTCAAAGCGTTTGAGATGGATGTTCTGAAGGAAGTCGGCAATATCGGGGCGGGTAATGCGGCAACCGCATTATCCCGCCTTCTGGACAAGCCGGTTGATATGGCGGTCCCCAAGGTCAGCCTGCTGCCTTTCGAGGAAGTAGCGGACCGCGTCGGCGGTTCGGAGCAGGTTGTCATTGCCGTGTATCTTCGCGTAGAAGGGGAAGCGCCCGGCAATATGTTTTTCATCATCCAGGAGGATGCCGCGAAGCGTCTCTTGGGACAGCTTCTGTCACTGGATTGCGATTCAAAAGACAGCTATTCGGAGATGGAAATGTCCGCCCTTTGCGAGATCGGCAACATTTTGGCGGGATCTTATTTATCTTCCCTTGCTGACTTTACGCATTTGTCCATGGCGCCTTCGGTGCCTTCCGTTGCCAGGGATATGGCAGGTCCAATCCTGACCTACGGCCTGATGCAATACGGCGAGATGGGGGATTCCGCCCTGCTTATCGAAACAACGTTTCTTGAAGACAGAGAAGAGCTGGAGGGGCATTTCTTCCTTATTCCGGACCCGGATTCCTTCACTAAAATATTTCAATCCTTGGGAGTACTGACCGAATGATCCAACTAGATGTGATCAAGGTCGGCATGGCAGATTTAAAATGGGCTGCGGACGGAGCACATCTGAGGACAACAGGACTAGGCTCTTGTGTCGGACTGACGTTATACGATCCTGTTGCACGAATTGCGGGTATGGCGCATGTTATGCTGCCATCTTCGGAAATTGCCAGAGAGTCGACCATGAATATTGCCAAATATGCGGATACGGCAATTCCCGAGCTTATTGGGCAGATGAAAGCAGAAGGCGCCGTTATCGGGCGTCTAAAGGCAAAAATGGCCGGCGGAGCGCAAATGTTTGCTTTCTCCGGCCAGTCGGATTCGATGCGAATCGGACCCCGGAACGTAGAATCCTGTTTGGACATTCTCGCGAGCTATTCGATCCCCGTAGTGGGACAGGATACGGGCGGGAATTATGGCCGCACGATTGAAATTGACAGCAGCAGCGGTGTATTGACTATAAGAAGCGTGCAGTTTGGAATAAAGGAGATTTGAAATGGTTGGAAATTGGCGATGGAATGTCGGCTTGGGGATTTTTGGCGCGGTATTAACCTTATTATTTTCGATTGGTAAAAACCCGCTGTCTGTCATGCTGATGCGCAGCATGTATGCTTTCATCGCCTTTGCTGCGATTGCATTTGTCATGCGGTTTCTGCTTGCCTTAATTCTTAGTCCGCCAGTGATGCATCAAGCAGAGACAGCAGGAGAAGAAGGAAAAGGCACACAGCTGGATCTCCAAACTCCCGACGAGAGCGAAGACCTGAATCAACTGCTTAAATCGCAGATGGACGGCCATAAGGCTCAGGACGCACAACAGCAAGACCAACAAAATGAGTTTAAGCCGTTAACGCCGCCAAAGCTGGTATCAACGCAGAATAAAGAGCCTGAGGAATTGGCTAAGGCCATTCGTCATCTGACTGGAGGGTGAGTGACATGATTGCGACTGCGAACTTGGATTTGTGGCGAGCGTGGAAAGAGGAAGGCGATCTTGAAGCCAAGAAGCGTCTCATCGAGCAATTCTTGCCTTTGGTCGATTATGTAACGAACCGTATGGCGATTGGATTGCCCAAAAATGTTCTAAAGGATGATCTCGCCAGCAACGGAGTCATGGGGCTTATCGATGCGATCGAGAAATTCGATTATTGTCGCGGCTTACAGTTTGAAACCTATGCATCCTGGAGAATCCGCGGATCGATTATCGACGGTCTTCGCCAGGGTGACTGGGTGCCGCGCTCGGTGCGCGAGAAGGCAAAGCGCATTGAAGAAGCTTATCAAAGCCTGGAGCAGAAATACTTGCGTTCCGTCTCCGACGCGGAGATTAGCGAATATTTGAATGTCAGCGAGAAGGAATTTACCACGATGCTTCATGAAATTGCGATTACGACGGTATGCTCGCTCGAGGATCCGATCCGTGAAGAGGAATCGGAAACGAGACTATCGCTGCTTATCGATGAACGGGCCAAAAATCCGGATCATAAAGCGCATGAGTTTTTCCTCAAGGACTCGCTCGTCAGCGGCATTGAGAAATTAACGGAGAAGGAGCGCACCGTTATTTCGCTCTTTTATTATGAAGAATTATCGTTAAGCGAGATAGCAGAAGTCATGTCGTTATCCCCATCAAGGATTTCCCAGTTACATTCGAAAGCTATCTTACGGCTGCGCGGAGCGTTAGCGAAGCATAAAGATCAATTACTGCAGCATTAGAAGGGAGTAGGCAAGGTGGAAGACCATTTATTGGAGTCTTACTTGCGTATCCAGATATCAGCTGACAAGCTGTCTGCCTTACTGACCTTTAACCGGATCACCGAGGATTTCGACTGTACTCCCGGTCAATTGGAACGATTTGTACGCAGCAAGGGCGTTGTATATGGGATACGAACAAGTCTGTTAAATGAAATTTGCACCAATACGCTCGCGTATTGCAAAGAGCAAACATTAATCGCTGTTGGTACTCCGGCTTCGCCAGGTAAGGACGGATCTATCCGTTTCGCTTATGACATGCAGGAGCAAACCCAGCGTCCTGCAGAGCTGGAAGACGGCAAGGTGGATTTCAAGGAAGTTTCCCGGCTGAAAAACGTAAAGCGCGGTCAATTAATCGCAGAGCGGGTCGATGCCCTTTTCGGTTCGCCCGGCATGATGGTAACCGGCGACGAGATTCCTGCCAAGCAAGGCAAGCAGGCTAGGTTTAAAGTGGGGAAAAACGTTGTTGTGAACGAGACCCAGACGGCCATGTATGCCCTAATTGACGGTCTTATTACGATTACTGACAAAGAGAAAGTAAACGTTTTCCCGGTATACGAAGTTAACGGAGACGTTGATTATAGAGTCGGCAACATCGATTTTGTCGGAACGGTGGTCATTCGAGGCAATGTCCTCAGCGGGTTTCGGGTTAAAGCGTCCGGCGATATCCGCGTAATAGGCGGCGTGGAGGGAGCGGAGCTGGAATCCGAGGGTTCGATTGAGATAACCGGCGGTATCATGGCCGGCAATAAAGGCTATGTCAAAGCGCAAAAGAACGTAAAAAGCTCCTTCATCCAGGACAGCAATGTTATTGCCGGCGAAGATGTTTTGGTGTCGCAGAGCATCATGCATTCGCATGTTCGAGCCGGACGCAGCGTGATTTGCCAAGGTTCAAAGGGATTGATTGTTGGCGGTTCCATACAAGCGGTTGAGCAAGTGTCGGCGCGCGTGATCGGCAATACGATGTCAACGGCTACCACAATTGAAGTAGGGGTGCAGCCAGAGTCCCGGTCCGAGCTGCAGGAACTGCGCTTAACGCTTCGCAAGCATATGGATGCGATGGACAAGACGGTGAAAGCATTAACGATTCTTGACCAGCAAGCCGCGATGGACCAGTTAAACGATCAAAAAATGGCCATGCGGATCAAACTGGGCGCGACCAGACGCCAGACAACCGCCGAGATCGACCAGATCAGAGAACGTATTCTGGAGATTGAGAAAACGCTTGAGGATACCGATAAAGCAAAGGTCGATGTTAGCCACACGGTATACGGCGGCATCAAGATTGTGATCGGACGTTATACGCGTTTCATTAAAGATCCTGTACAACGTGTTTCTTTCCGGTATACAGACGGGGATATCGTACAATTACCTTTCTCGTAGGAAGGAGCTTGAAAATGGCGTTTAAGCCCATTGATTTGCAATGGTCGATCCCGCGTACCCCCGAAGCGGGCGGAATTCAAAGCCAGTCGAATCATAAGGCGAATGCGGAGGTTTCGCGTTTGGCCGAACTAGCCTCTAAGCAAACCGAGCAATTGCGCAGCAGGAATACCGGCGTTGAACAGACGGGCGGAACGAACGTTCGCAATGACCGTGAGCGCCAAAACGGAAATCCTTATCTCGCCAAGCGAAAGCAGAAGCAGGGGCAGGAGGAGTCCGCGAATTCGGAGGAAAAGGCCGAGCATCCCTATAAAGGGCATCACGTGGATATTACGCTATAAGAACAGCAAAGGTTGTAGAGGGTGTGAATGATGTCAAACTGGACTTATATTGTACTGCTCGGTGCGGTTGTAGCCGTGGCTTCGTTGTTTTTGCCAAGAAAACAGCAGGAGCGGGAAGCGAAGGATACGCGCAATATGGAAATCGCGCTCGAGCAGTTTATGGAGAATACCGAGCTGGACCATCAAGAATTGGTTAAGCTTGTTTCGGCTTTGCGAGAAGAGGGCAAACAGCAGGCGGATGCGAACAAGCAGCGGATGACAGAGCTCGAGAACAAAAGCATGCTGCTGGAGCAGCAGCTTGCCTTCCTTCAGCAGCAGCGTCAAAACGATTTATTGCAGGCTGCGCAAACCATGCCTGTCTCCGGGATGGCTAAAGCCGCTCCGGCGGCAGATCAGCCGACAATCGTCGATCAGGAGCCCGAGCAGCCCGTTTCGGGCATACAGCTGCGTTATCCTGATCTGTTTGATTTTTATCGTCAAGGCAAGTCTATCGAAGCCATCGCGAAAAAGCTGAATATGAATAAAGGCGAGGTGCAGCTTATCTTGCAGCTAGCCAAGCAGGAGGAGAAGGCTTATGTTTAAGAACCGCTCCTTTGTCGCAGGATTAGGTGTCGGCATCATTGCCGGCGCTATTTTGCTGCAGCTGATGCAGATAGGGGACGAAAGCCAGCGGAAGCTTTCGGACGGATTCAACGATGGGGAGCCGAAGCTGTATACGCAGGCGCAGCTGGACGAGAAGCTTGCGGAGGAGCGGGCTAAAGCAAGCCAGAATGCGATGGAAACCGCCAATCCGGAAGCGGAGAAGCCGGAGGAGTCACCTGCGGTCAAAGCGCCGGAACCGCCTGCTGATAGCAGCAAGAACGACGATAAGAAGGAAGCAGCCGCAGAAAAGCCAGCCGAAGAAGTCGTTAAACGGCAGCTTCGCATTACAGGCGGCATGAACTTGACGGACACTGCGGAGCTGCTCGCCGGGCAAAAGCTGATTTCGGACAAGGCTGCTTTTATCAAGGCCATGAAAAATAAGCCCGTCCGCGCCGGTTATTTCATTTTTGAAGGAAATCCGACGGTTACGGACATCATACGTATTCTGACAAGCAAGCCGCTTACGAAATCGGAGTTCGAGCAAAAAATGAAGGGCTAAAGACAAACTGCAAAATTTCGACAATCATCTGTTGCACCGTGTAGGCAGATATGTTATAGTAATTGACGGTGTTAAAAACACACGCCTATTAATTCCGTTAATGGTGCTTCCGGTCGCCGGAAGTTTTAGCGGAAGATGCGATGGGCGGAGGTAATTACTCAAAAACCATAACAGGAGGTGTGTTGAATATGGCGGTTATTTCCATGAAACAGCTTCTCGAAGCTGGGGTACACTTCGGTCACCAAACTCGTCGTTGGAACCCTAAGATGGATCGTTATATCTTCACAGAAAGAAACGGAATTTACATTATCGACCTGCAAAAAACAGTCAAGAAAGTCGAAGAGGCTTACAACTTCGTACGTTCTGTAGCTGCCGAGGGCGGCACTATGCTGTTCGTAGGTACGAAAAAACAAGCTCAAGACTCGGTAAAAGAAGAAGCTGAACGTTGCGGCAACTTCTACATCAACCAACGTTGGTTGGGTGGTACGCTGACTAACTTCCAAACGATCCAAAAACGTATTGACCGTCTGCGTCAACTCGAAAAATGGTCGGAAGACGGTACTTTCGAAGTACTGCCGAAAAAAGAAGTTATCATTCTTAACAAAGAAAAAGACCGTCTGGAAAAATTCCTCGGCGGCATCAAAGGCATGAAAGGCCTGCCTAGCGCGCTGTTCATCATCGATCCTCGCAAAGAGCGTATCGCTGTTGCTGAAGCACGCAAACTCGGTATCCCAATCGTAGGTATCGTTGATACGAACTGCGATCCGGACGAAATCGACTATGTAATTCCAGGCAATGACGACGCGATTCGCGCGGTTAAATTGCTGACGTCCAAAATGGCTGACGCTATCGTGGAAGCTAACCAAGGCGAGCAAACAACTGCTTAATCCGATATAATTGCTACAACAAAGGGTGGTCAGAAGGTGAAAGCCTCTCACCGCCCTTTTTTTGAACGTAAAAACTAAAAATGGAATTTCCAGGAGGGCTAATCATGGCGGTATCCGCAAGCGCAGTAAAAGAACTTCGTGAAAGAACTGGAGCAGGTATGCTCGATTGCAAGAAAGCATTGGACGAAACAAACGGCGACATCACAAAAGCAATTGAATTGCTTCGTGAAAAAGGTCTGTCCGCGGCTGCTAACAAAGCTGGCCGTGTTGCAACGGAAGGCGTAGTTGAATCGTATATCCATGCAGGCGGCCGTATCGGCGTTCTGGTTGAAATCAACTGCGAAACGGACTTCGTAGCTAAAACAGATCAATTCCGCACTTTCGCGCGCGACATCGCAATGCACATTGCTGCAGCAAACCCTAAGTTCGTAAAACGCGAAGAAGTTCCTGCTGAGGAAATCGAAAAAGAGCGCGAGATCTTGAAAGCTCAAGCTCTGAACGAAGGCAAACCAGAAAAAATCGTTGAAAAAATGGTTGACGGCCGTATCTCCAAATACTACGAAGAGTACTGCCTGATGGAGCAATCCTTCGTTAAAGATCCGGACAAAACAATCTCGGCTCTTCTGAACGAGAAAATCAGCGCTATCGGTGAAAACATCTCGATCCGTCGTTTCGTTCGTTACGAACTGGGCGAAGGCTTGGAGAAAAAAGTGGATAACTTCGTTGAAGAAGTTATGGCTCAAGCAAAACTGTAAACCGAACGCACAGGCGGGGCGGGGCGTTCGCCCCGCTCTTTTTTTCTAAATAATAGGATGTTACCTCGCCCGCGAGGTACAAGATGGAGGTAGGGACGATGGGACAGCCTGTTTTCAAAAGAATTGTTCTAAAAGTAAGCGGAGAATCCTTGTCGGGGGATCAAGGCTACGGCATTGAAGCCTCGGTCATTTCCGAAATCGCTGATCAAGTTAAAGAAGTAGTTGCACTCGGTGTTGAAGTCGCTATCGTTGTAGGCGGCGGCAACATTTGGCGCGGTATTGCTGGCACGGCTAAAGGCATCGACCGGGCAACAGCAGACTATATGGGCATGCTGGCAACCGTAATGAACTCCCTGGCCTTGCAGGATGCGCTTGAGCAGATCGAAGTGCCTACTCGCGTTCAAACTTCGATCGCCATGCAACAAATCGCGGAGCCTTACATAAGACGCCGCGCAATCCGTCACCTGGAGAAAGGCCGCGTTGTCATTTTCGCAGCCGGCACAGGCAACCCGTTCTTCTCGACAGATACGACTGCAGCCCTTCGCGCAGCCGAGATCGAGGCGGAAGTCATTCTGATGGCTAAGAACAAAGTTGACGGCGTATATTCCGCCGATCCGTTCAAAGACGCTACAGCAGAGAAATACGAAGAATTGACTTACATGGAAGTACTGAACAAAAACCTTGGAGTTATGGATTCAACGGCATCGTCGCTTTGCATGGATAACAATATTCCGCTCGTCGTGTTCGCGATTACCGAAAAAGGGAATATTAAGAAAGTCGTGCTTGGTGAGAAGATTGGTACTATTGTGAGAGGAAGTGCGAAATAATGCCGCAAGCAATTAAGAAAAATGCAGAAGAGCGTATGGAGAAAGCAATCGGTGCTTTGAAACGTGATCTGGCTACACTTCGTGCAGGACGGGCAACGCCTGCTTTGCTCGACCGTGTTCAAGTTGAATATTACGGGGCGCCTACGCCCGTTGCGCAATTAGCGAATATTAATGTTCCGGATTCCCGCACGCTGTTTATTCAGCCTTGGGACAAATCGTCGATCGCAGCGATCGAGAAAGCGATTATGAAATCCGATCTTGGATTGACGCCATCCAACGATGGTTCGGCTATCCGCATCACTTTGCCGCCGCTTACGGAAGAGCGCCGCACCGAGCTTGTTAAAACGACGAAGAAGTTCGGCGAAGAAGCGAAGGTTGCTATCCGCAATATCCGCCGCGACGCAAACGACGATATCAAAAAGCTTGAGAAAACGACGATTTCGGAAGACGAATCCCGTCGCCATCAAGAAGACATTCAAAAAGCAACGGACCGTTTCATCGCGGAAGTTGATAAAGTATTGGTAGCTAAAGAGAAAGAGATTATGGAAGTATAATTGCGCCTACAGCCCCTCCGTCAGGTGGGGTTTGGTTTTTTGAATTCCGGGTGGGAGGAACAAACATGATCAGTCGACTTTGGGCTAAACTTGGCAAATCGTCCTCGAATGCGGCTGAACCGTTGGCAGCTGACAATGTTCCGAAGCATATCGCCATTATCATGGACGGCAACGGACGTTGGGCAAAGAAACGTGGGCTTCCACGAATCGCCGGCCATCATACCGGTATGAAAACGGTGAAGCGAATCGTAATGGAGGCAGATCGTCTTGGTGTCAAATATTTGACATTGTACGCTTTTTCCACGGAAAACTGGAAGCGGCCCAAAGACGAAGTTGAGTTCCTGATGAAGCTTCCCCAGCAATTTTTGGAAATCGAGCTGGCAGAGCTCATTGAAAAAAACGTTCAAGTTCGCATGATGGGGCATAAAGAAAACCTGCCTTCGTTTACGCTTAGCGCTGTCGAGGAAGCTATCACGAAAACGGCTCAAAATACTGGACTCGTACTCAATTTTGCTCTTAATTATGGCGGTCGCAGGGAAATGCTTGAAGCGATCAAAGAAATTGCTGCCGATGTACAGGACGGACGTTTATCAACCGAGCAGATTGACGAGCAGCTGCTCTCCAGCCGTTTGTTAAGCGGAGACATTCCTGATCCCGATTTGCTGATCCGTACGAGCGGTGAACTCAGGTTGAGCAACTTCATGCTATGGCAGCTTGCTTATAGCGAAATGTGGTTTACGAACGTTTATTGGCCGGAGTTTACCGAAGCGCATTTGCAGGAAGCCATTCAGGAATATCAGCGGCGTGCCCGGCGATACGGCGGTTTATAGCATCGATAACGGAGAGTGACCATCACTTGAAACAGAGAATCATTTGGGGACTGCTTGCCGGCGCGGCGTTTGTTGCTTTGCTCTTAGCCGGCGGATGGTTTTATGCAGTTGCGCTGGTGTTGCTGGCATTGCTTGGATTTAATGAATATACGAAGATGAACGGGCACTCGTGGAATGAGCCGGCGTCTCTGCTGGGTTATGCGGGCGTGCTTATGTTCGTATGGCCGTGGAAGCTCATGGGCGTAGATTCGCCTTCGTCGATTACCGTGCTATGGGTGCTGGCTTTCTTGCTGCTTGCGGTAACGGTATTCACTAAAAACAAAATAACCATCGACGGCGCCTCGCTTATGTTGTTAGGCGCTTTATATGTAGGTTACGGCTTTAGCTCTATGAATGCCGTTCGGGATTTGGACCACCACGGCATTTTCTGGTCGTTTCTTATTATTACATGCAATGTTGCTTCCGATGCAGGCGCGTATTTCGTCGGGCGGGCAATGGGTAAGCATAAGCTATGGCCGTCTATTAGCCCAAACAAGACGATTGAAGGTGCTGTCGGCGGTGTTGTCCTTGCGGTCATTGCAGCGCTTCTATTCGCAGTCTGCGCACCGCATGTTGTCGACATCGGGACTTCGTTATTGATCGGTCTTATCGTAGCTGTAGCCGGTCAACTGGGCGACCTCATCCAATCGGCCTACAAGCGTGTCCGCAACATCAAGGATTCCGGCTCCATCCTGCCGGGTCATGGCGGTGTTCTAGACCGGTTCGACAGTTGGATTATCGTGTTCCCTTTGTTGATACTGACCGATTTGATCCCTACATAAAATAAGTGGCAAAGCAAAGTGGTTTTATCCACCTGTGGATAATCATTAACCTGGACCTTTAACCAGGTTAATGATTCTTTCTCTGCTCTCCATCTTTTTTCTTTGGCAATTCCGACTTGGAAGGAATGCCGAGTCGGGGTTGGCTCTTGATTGAGCGGAGCGAAAGTGTTATGGAAGAGAAGCGCTAGCGCTCGCCTTTGTCCAGGAATTTCAACCGCTAGGCGGATTGAATCAAGAAATTCATGGACAACAGCGATCGAAGCCATGACACTTTCGCGCAGCGAATGTTTTTCGAGAGCAAATTACGCATCAAACGAGTTCCAGGAGGAATCCATGAAAAAAATCACCATTTTAGGTTCCACCGGCTCCATAGGCACCCAGACGCTAGACGTTATTGCCAATGATCCGGACCGCTACAAGGTTGTCGGCTTGTCAGCGGGCAATAACCTGCAACTGCTGGTCGAGCAGGCCAGACAATTCCGGCCTTCGGCGGTTTGCTTGGCCAGCAAGGAGTTGGCAGAGCAGGCAAAGACGGAATTGCCTCCGGATACTCAGATCCTGTATGGCGAGGAGGGGCTTGTGGAAATCGCGGCGAATAACGATGCCGATGTTGTCGTGACAGCGCTTGTTGGCAGCCGCGGTCTTCCTGCAACACTTGCCGCCATTGAAGCTGGCAAGACCATTGCGCTGGCGAACAAAGAAACGCTTGTGACTGCCGGCCATATCGTGATGGAGCGCGCCAGAGAAAAAGGCGTCTCGATTATTCCGGTCGACAGCGAGCACTCGGCGATTTTCCAATGCCTGAACGGGGAAGATTCGAAGGCTTTGCAGCAGCTTACCCTAACGGCATCCGGCGGGTCGTTCCGCGACCGTACGCGCGAACAGCTGGAAGGCGTATCGGTCGCGGAAGCATTGAACCATCCGAACTGGTCGATGGGAGCCAAGATCACGATTGATTCCGCAACCATGGTGAACAAAGGATTGGAGGTCATCGAAGCCAGATGGCTGTTTGATGTGACTTACGATCAGATCAAGGTCCTGATTCACCCGGAGAGCATTATCCATTCGTTTGTGGAATTCAGCGACAATAGCGTAATTGCTCAGTTGGGCTTGCCGGATATGCGGGTTCCGATTCAATATGCGCTTACTTATCCGAATCGCCGTCCGACGCCGACTGGCCGATTGGATCTGGCGGCAATCGGGAAGCTGCATTTCCGCGAGATGGATTTTGCGAGATACCCTTGCCTCAAACTTGCCTTTGACTGCGGCCGTGCCGGCGAATCGGCGCCAACGGTGTTCAATGCAGCCAATGAAGTTGCGGTAGCCCGTTTCTTGAACGGGGAGATTGATTTCTTGGGCATTGAGCGAGTGCTGGAGCGCGTTCTCGAGCGCCACTCGGTAACAGCAGTAAATGATTTGCAGGCTATTGCAGAAATAGACGCGTGGGCTCGTAAAGAGGCAGCGGTCATCTAGCTTTTGCCTTAACCTGCGGTTCTCTTGTATCGTACGGGAGAATAATGATAATCTATGTACAGGCCGTTACGAACAGGAGGCTCGCTATGGAGATGATTCGGGTCATATTTATGACCGTGCTCGTATTTTTTGTCATTGTGACCATTCACGAATGGGGACACTATTTTTTCGCGAAACGCGCCGGGATATTGGTAAGGGAATTCGCTATCGGCTTTGGGCCTAAGCTCTTTTCGATCAAACGCGGCGAAACGCGCTTTACGCTGAGACTTGTGCCCGCAGGCGGCTTTGTCCGCATGGCAGGCGAGGATCCGGAGATTGTAGAGGTTACTGTCGGCCAAACGGTAGCCGTTCGGGTCAAGAATAATCAGGTTACCCGGATTTATCTTGATCGTCTGGATGAGCGGAGCGGCGTTATTCGCGGGGAAGTGACTGGCATTGATCTGGAGAAGGATTTGTTCGTTTCCCTTGACGTTGAAGGGGAGAACGACCGTTTCTCCGTTCATCCTGCAGCGCTTCTCATTTCAAGAGGGAAAGAGACGCAGATTGCTCCGATCGACCGTCAATTCGGAAGCAAATCGGTTGGCGCGCGCGCCATGTCCATCTTTGCAGGCCCTCTCATGAACTTTGTGCTTGCGTTTGTTTTGTTCATGGCATACATACAGCTCGCTGGAACGCCGCAAGGCTTGCTGGTTGACGAAGTAACCAAAGGAATGCCGGCCGAGCAGGCACAACTGCAAAAAGGTGATTTGATCGATACCGTCAACGGCGTCAAGATCGGCACCGATTATGACAAAATGATTGATATTATCGGTGCTTCCGCAGGCAAGCCGATTCAATTGAATGTCATCCGCAACGGGACGCTTGAACCGGTTAAGCTGACTCCGGTGGCGGATGATCAAGGCGTCGGCAAGGTTGGCCTCAGAGCGGCTTATCAGTTCCGCAGCGCAACGGTTGGGGAGACCATTACCGGTGCGGCGAAGCTGATGAAGACGATGACGATCAGCATTTTCGAAGGCTTCAAGAAGATTATCATCGGAGACTTTAAGCTCGATGATTTGGGCGGACCGGTCCGTACAGCGGAAATGACGAGCGAGATTGCCCGCAAGGGGATCACGGACCTGACGTCATGGACGGCTCTGTTAAGCCTGTATCTAGGCATATTCAACTTGCTGCCGATTCCCGCGCTTGATGGCAGCAGGCTTATTTTCCTCGGTCTCGAGGCGGTTCGCGGGCGTCCGGTTAATCCAAGCCGGGAAAGCATGGTCCACTTCATCGGTTTTGCCTTAATAATGCTGCTGATGCTTGTGGTGACTTACAATGATATTTTGCGATTGGTACGAGGGGAGCCATAAGTCGGTTATGTCCAAGGATAAACAGTTTGTTACCGAAATTACGCCACAAGGCGAAGATTTTTCCAGATGGTATATCGATGTCATTAAGAAAGCGGAGCTCATGGATTATTCGCCGGTACGCGGCTGTATCGTGTTCCGTCCGGAAGGCTATGAGCTTTGGGAAAATATTCAGCGCGACCTGGACCGCCGTTTCAAGGAAACCGGCCACCGCAATGCCTACTTCCCGCTCTTTATCCCGGAGAGTTTTTTCCAGAAGGAGAAGGAGCACGTCGAAGGCTTTAATCCCGAGCTGCCTTGGGTAACCGAAGCGGCAGGCGAGAAGCTGGAAGAGCGTCTGGCGATTCGCCCGACTTCGGAAACGATGTTCGGCCATATGTATGCCAAATGGATTCAATCTTATCGCGATCTCCCGCTCCTTATTAACCAATGGGCGAACGTTGTCCGCTGGGAGAAGCGTACGCTGCCGTTCCTTCGCACAAGCGAATTCCTGTGGCAGGAAGGCCATACGGCTCACGAGACCGAAGATGAAGCCCGCGAAGAAACGATGAGAATGCTGACGGTATACCGCGAATTCGTGGAAGAGTTCCTGGCTATTCCGGTTATCGAAGGGGAAAAGACGCCATCCGAGCGTTTTGCCGGCGCGGTTAACACGTATTCCATCGAAGCGATGATGAAAGACGGCAAGGCGGTGCAAGCCGGTACGTCCCATTATTTGGGCACTAAATTTGCCGTTGCGTTCGACATTAAATATTTGGACCGCGAGAATACCCTTCAGTTCGCGCATACCACATCTTGGGGCGTGAGCACGCGGCTGATTGGTGCTATGATTATGGTTCATGGCGATGACCGCGGATTGGCATTGCCTCCTAAGGTTGCGCCGACGCAAGTGATTATGATTCCGATTGGTCCGGCTAAAACCCGCGATCAAGTGGTTGGACGGGTAGACGAGCTTTATGCGGAATTGAAAAAAGCCGGCGTCCGAGTTAAAGTTGACGACCGTTCCGACGTAAGTCCGGGCTGGAAGTTCAACGAGTACGAGATGCGCGGCGTTCCGCTTCGTCTCGAGCTTGGTCCACGCGATATGGAAAACGGACAAGTTGTTCTCGTATCGCGCATTAGCGGCGAGAAACGGATCGTTCGCCAGGATAACCTGATTGCGGAAGTGGAAACGATGCTTGCCGATATTCAACGCGATATGTATGAGAAAGCGAAAAAATTCCGCGAAGATAATTTCTACGACGTAGAGACGCTTGACGAGATGAAAGCTTCGATGGAAGAGAAACGTGGATTTGTACTGGCCGGCTGGTGCGGTTCCGCTGCTTGCGAGAAGCAAGTGAAGGAAGAGACTGGCGCTACAAGCCGCAACATCCCATTCGAACCGGAGAAGAAGAAAAGCAAATGTCTCGTATGCGGTGATCATGCGGAGCACACGGTCGTATTTGCACGTGCCTACTAAAAGCATCGATCGGATTGGATCGTACAGGAGTGATTGATTGCCATGAGCCAAACCGGAGACAACCGGCAGCGCTTTGAGCTGCTTATGCAGCAAGCGGGGCTGCCGCTCGAAATTATAAATTCCTATTACAAGGACGGTTATATCGAACAAGTCGTTGTAGGGAAAAGCAACAGAAAATGGACGTTTTGCATTCGCAAAACGTCTTTAGTTCCTTATAAGGCATTTATGGCTTTAACTCAAGCCGTGAACATGAAGTTCGCTCATATTGCCGAAACTTCCTTTAAACTTCTATATGACGATGCCGTTTCATCGGCAGACATTGCCCGAGAATACTGGCCTTTGTTCCTCGAATGGGTCCAGCAGGAGAATGCATCGGTTAACGGCTGGCTTAGCAAAGCCGGCATGGAGCCGACGGACGAGATGATGGTCGTATCGCTGCTGGATGGCATGGGGCTGGAGCTTGCGAAGAAGAAGCGAATCGACGAAGCGATCAGCAACTTTTACGAACGGACCTTCAGCCGGAATTACCGGGTTAAGCTGGAGGTTGGCGAGCAGGTCAGACAGGATGCCTATGAAGAGTTCCAGCAGAAGCGGGACCAAGCGGAGAGGGAAGCCGTCATTCAAATCATGGAGAGCGTTGCCGAATCTAATGAGGCAGAAGGCGACGAAGAGCCTGTCAAATTGGCAATGGGCTATGATATCAGGGATGAACCTACCCCGCTTATGAATATCCGGGAAGAGGAGAAGAAGGTTACGGTTCAGGGGGCAGTATTCGGCCTCGAGGTGAAGGAGCTCCGCAACGGAATGACCTTATTCACCTTTAACGTAACGGACTTCACCGATTCCATGGCGATGAAGATGTTCGCCAAGACGAAGGAAGACGTGAAAATCCTCAGCCTGCTGTCTAATGGCAAATGGGTAAAGGCCCGCGGCAAGGTCGATTACGACCGATTCATGCAAGAGCCTGAGCTTGTGATGATCCCTAATGATCTCCAAGAGATCTCTTCGCCGCCGGACCGTAAAGACAATGCGGAGGAGAAGCGCGTTGAATTCCATCTTCATTCCACCATGAGCGCGATGGACGCGGTGACGCCGATTGGCGAGTATGTGAAGATGGCGGCCAAGTGGGGACACAAGGCGATTGCGATCACGGACCACAGCAATATTCATTGTTATCCGGAAGCGTTCAAGGCGGCAAAAAAGAATAATATCCAAGTACTATTCGGGCTTGAAGCCAATGTTGTGAATGACGCGGTGCCGATGGTATTGAATTCAAGAGAAGAACAGCTTGCTTCTGCCGTTTATGTCGTATTTGATATTGAGACCACAGGCTTATCCATCATAAATAATAAAATTATCGAGCTTGCTGGCGTAAAAATGCAGAACGGCAAGGAGATCGACCGTTTTTCCACCTTTATCAACCCTCATGAGAAAATCCCTTACCATATTCAGCAGTTGACCAATATCAATGACGATATGGTTAAGGACGCGCCGGAGCTGGAGCCGAAGCTTCGCGAATTTGTCGAGTTTATAGGGGATTGCATTCTGGTCGCCCATAACGCAAGGTTTGATATCGGGTTTATTCAAGCCAATCTCAAGTCTATCGGCCTGCCGGAATTAACGAATCCCGTGCTCGATACGCTGGAGCTCGCAAGATTTCTTCACCCGACGCTTAAGAATCATCGTCTTAATACGTTATCCGCAAAATACAAAGTTTCTCTTGAGAATCATCACCGTGCCGTGGACGACTCCGTTGCTCTCGGCGGTGTAATGTACGGCCTTATCAATGACGCGGCTGAACGCAATATTACGGGACTTCATCAATTAAACGATTATGTCGGTCTGGACATTTCCAATTCCAGGCCGTTCCATTGCAACATTTACGCGTTAAACGCAGTCGGCAAAAAAAATCTGTTCAAGATGGTTTCGATTTCCCATACCGAGCATTTCAAACGCGTTGCTTGTATTCCGAAGAGCAAGCTTGTCGACATGCGAGAAGGCATTCTTGTCATTTCCGGCTGCGAGAAGGGTGAATTCTTCGAGACGGTGCTAAATAAATCTTATGAAGAAGCTCTTGAAGTTGCCCGGTTCTACGATGTGCTCGAAATCCAGCCGGTGGACTTTTACATGCATCTTGTAGATAAAGGACTTGTAGGCAGCCGCGCTGAAATCGAGCAGGCCATGCGCCGTATTTGCGAAATCGGCGATGAGCTTGGCAAGCCTGTTATCGCAACGGGGAACGTCCATTATTTGAATCCTCGGGACAAGCTGTATCGCGATATCGCGATTCACGGCATTACCGGATTCAGCCCGCTGAAGGACATCCGGAAGCCGGATGCCCATTTGCGGACGACCGACGAGATGCTTCGTGAGTTTGCCTTCCTCGGTGAAGCGCGGGCATACGAGGTCGTTGTCAAGAACACAAACGAGCTTGCCGACCGTTTCGAGCCGTTCGAGATGTTCCCGGACAAGCTGTTTACCCCGATTATCGAAGGGGCGGAAGAAGAAATTCGGAGCACATGCTATAACACGGCGAAATCTATGTACGGGGATGAGCTCCCTCAAGTCGTTATCGACCGGCTTGAGAAGGAACTTGTGCCGATTATCAAATTCGGCTTCTCCGCGAACTACTTGATTTCGGAAAAGCTCGTTAAGAAGTCCAATGCCGACGGATACCTCGTAGGTTCGCGGGGATCGGTAGGCTCTTCCGTGGTTGCGACATTCTTGGGCATATCAGAGGTTAATCCGCTGCCAGCGCATTATTTGTGCAAAAACCCGGAATGCCGGCATAGCGAATGGTTCCTTGACGGAAGCGTCCCGAGTGGATTCGACTTGCCGGACAAAAATTGTCCGAAATGCAATCTGCCGATGAAAGGAGAAGGACAGGATATCCCGTTTGAGACCTTCCTTGGTTTCAAGGGCGATAAGGTTCCCGATATCGATCTTAATTTCTCCGGTGAATACCAGCCAACGGCGCATAATTTCACCAAGATCATGTTCGGCGACAAATGCGTATTCCGTGCCGGCACAATCGGTACGGTAGCCGAAAAAACCGGCTATGGATTTGCGCGCAAGTATGCCGAGGATCATGGCAAAACATGGCGCAGCGCGGAATTGTCGCGCCTTGCTTCCGGTGTAACCGGCGTGAAGCGGAGTACGGGCCAGCATCCGGGCGGTATCGTTGTTGTTCCGAACTACATGGAAGTCGAAGACATTACTCCGGTGCAATACCCGGCGGATGACGTGAACGCGGAGTGGAAGACGACGCATTTCGATTATCACGCCTTTGAAGCCAACTTGCTGAAGCTTGATATTTTGGGGCACGATGATCCGACCATGATGCGGATGCTGCAGGATTTGACGGGTGTCGATCCGACGACTATTCCGATGAACGACCCTAAAGTAATGAGCATGTTCAATTCGACGAAAGCGTTAGGCGTGACCCCTGAGCAGATCCGGACACCGGTAGCGACATACGGCGTTCCGGAGATGGGCACGAAGTTCGTTCGGCAGATGCTTCAGGAGACGCAGCCATCGTCGTTTGCCGACTTGCTTCAGATTTCGGGATTGTCGCATGGTACCGGGGTATGGCTTGGCAATGCGCAGGAGCTGATCAAGAAGGGCACTTGCAACATCAAGACCGTTATCGGCTGCCGTGACGATATCATGCTGTATCTGATCTATAAAGCGGGCATGGATGCCGGACTCGCCTTCAAAATCACGGAAAGCGTGCGTAAAGGCAGAGGCCTTACTCCGGAATGGATCGAAGAGATGAAGCGATGCAAGGTGCCGGCCTGGTACATTGATTCCTGTCTTCGGATTGAATACATGTTCCCGAAGGCCCATGCCGCCGCGTACGTTATTTCCGCGGTGCGGACCGCCTACTTCAAGCTGTATTATCCGATTCAATACTATGCAACGTATTTCTCGGTTCGCGCGGAAGACTTTGATCTCGAGCTGCTCTGTCAAGGCTACGATGCCATTCAGAAGAAGATTATCGAGATCGAGGACAAGGGCTTTAATGCCACGACCAAAGAAAAGAACAGCATTTCCTTGCTGGAAATGGCACTAGAGATGACAGCCCGCGGCTTCTCCTTCAAACCGATCGATCTGTATCGTTCGGATGCAACGAAATTTATCGTTGACGGCGAAACGCTTATTCCTCCGTTTTCGGCCATTGCCGGTATCGGGGAAAATGCCGCGCGCAATATAGCGGCTGCCAAGGATGCGGGAGAGTTCCTGTCCATTGAAGATTTCCAGCAGAGATCCAAGGCGAGTAAGACCGTTATCGAGGTATTGACGGGCATGGGATGCTTCCGCGGATTGCCGGAATCCAACCAGCTGTCCTTGTTCTAGACGCTGCGTGTTAGAAAACATTTCTTGTCACCCCTATGCGGTTATGATATAATTTTTGTGGCAATGATGTGGATAGAGACTTGAAGCAGAGAGTGGGGAAACCCACTCTTTACGTTTTGTAAACGGCTTTTTTCGCATACGAATGGGCCGCTGGCAGGCGTATGAAGAAACAGGAGGTTACACCGATTGAGCACATCCAAAATCAAAACCGTCGTTGAGGCTATGGTTACTCCTTTCCTCAACAGCAATGGATTTGAACTTGTTGATATTGAGTACGTCAAGGAAGGCAGCAACTTCTTCCTTCGGGTGTTCGTAGACAAGGAAGGCGGCATCGATATTGACGAATGCGGCAGAATCAGCGAATTTTTGAGCGAGGAATTGGATAAAAACGATCCGGTATCCGATGCTTACTTCCTGGAAGTATCATCCCCGGGGGCGGAGCGTCCGCTTAAGAAGCCGGAAGATGTTCGCAAGGCCGTAGGCAAGCATGTCTACATAACGACTTACGAGCCGCTTGACGGTTCGAAGGAATTTGAAGGACAGCTTACCGCTTTTGACGGTGAACAGGCTACCGTAAAAATCGGCAAAAAAGAGCATGTCATTCCGTACGCCAAGGTCGCGAGCGCTCGTCTTGCGATTGTGTTCTAAATAGCGGTTTATTTTTGAAAGGGGGAACCCCATTCCAATGAGCATGGATTTTATTGAAGCATTGTCGGAAATCGAGAGGGATAAAGGGATTGCAAAGGAAGTGCTGTTAGAAGCGATTGAAGCGGCTTTGATATCGAGTTACAAGCGCAACTTCAATACGGCGCAGAATGTACGCGTGGACATTAACCGCCACAGCGGCGTTATTAAAGTATACGCGCGCAAGACGGTAGTAGACGAAGTGCTCGATCCGCGTCTTGAAATTACCGTTGACGCCGCGCGGGAGATTAACCCGCACTACGCGCTGGACGATATCGCGGATATCGAGGTTACGCCCCGCGACTTTGGCCGTATTGCCGCCCAGACCGCTAAACAGGTCGTTACGCAGCGTATACGCGAAGCGGAACGCGGTCTGATCTACAACGCGTTTATCGACAAGGAAGAGGATATCGTTAACGGTATCGTGCAGCGCCAGGATACGCGCAACCTGTTTGTCGACCTTGGCAAGGTTGAAGCGGTTCTTCCGCTTACCGAGCTGATGCCTACGGACAAATTTAAGCACGGCGACCGCGTGAAGTCGTATATTACTAAAGTAGAGAACACGACTAAAGGGCCGCAAATTATTTTGTCCCGTACTCACCCAGGGCTTCTTAAGCGTCTCTTCGAGCTTGAGGTTCCGGAAATTTACGACGGCGTCGTCGAGATTCGTTCCGTTGCCCGCGAAGCCGGCTACCGTTCGAAGATCGCCGTTTATTCGCGCAACGAAGAGGTTGATCCGGTTGGATCCTGCGTAGGTCCGAAAGGCATGCGCGTACAAACCATCGTTAACGAGCTTACCGGCGAGAAGATCGATATCGTTCGCTGGTCGGAGAGCGTAGAGGAATACGTCGCGAATGCGCTCAGCCCGTCGAAGGTGCTGGAGGTTATCGTATTCGAACAAGAGAAAATGGCCCGCGTAATCGTACCTGATTACCAGCTGTCTCTTGCAATCGGCATTAAGGGTCAGAACGCGCGCCTTGCCGCGAAGCTGACTGGCTGGAAAATCGATATCAAGAGCGAAACCCAAGCGGAGCAGGAGTACGGCCGTCCGAAAACGTCGACCGGCACCATGCACCAGGATTCCGTTTCTATCGATTAATAACAGGCTCGCATCTTGGGTCCATTAACGGGCAAAGGAGGGGTGTGCGGTGAGACCGAGAAAAGTGCCGCTTCGCAAGTGCGTGGCATGCCAAGAAATGAAGCCAAAGAGAGAACTCATACGGGTTGTTCGGACACCAAACGAAGAAGTGCTTATAGACCTGACGGGGAAAAAAGCCGGTCGCGGCGCCTATTTATGTGGACAGGTCAGCTGCTTTAAGCTGGCTAAGAAGTCCAAGGCGCTTGACCGGGCATTAAAGCAGGCAGTCGACGCATCGATTTACGACCAGCTTGAACAGGATTTCATAGCGGTAGAAGACGAGTTTCTGGCAGGCAAGGAGCGGGAAAGCGATGAAGATGAATAAAGGCTTGTCTTCGCTCGGAATGGCCATGAGAGCCGGAAAGCTTATTACCGGAGATGAAATTGTGCTCAAGGCGGTTCGTAAGGGTGAAGCGCAGCTCGTTATTATAGCGGGTGACGCTTCTCCAAACACGAAGAAGAAGTTTCGCGACAAATGCAACACCTACGGGGTACAGCTCGCCGAAGCATTTGACCGCGATCAGCTTGGAAAGGCCATTGGAAAGCCGGAACGAGTCGTACTGGCGGTAACTGACGCAAAGTTCGGAAAAATGATTGCAGGTCATCTGAGTCAAAATTCGGAGGTGGATAATATTGAGCAAACAACAGGACAACAGCAAGGACAATAAAGATAAAACCCGCGTATACGAATACGCGAAATCGCTAAACATGAGCAGTAAAGAAATTATAACGATTCTTAAACGGCTTAATCTGCCCGTTAATAATCATATGAGTGTCATGGAAAACGAAATGGTTCAAAAAGTGGAAGGCTTCTTCCGCGATATTAAGCAAAATGCGGCCGCAAAGCGTGCCCAGGAATCCGGCAGTGCTACCGTATCGGCGGCACCTCAGCCACAGGCGCAGACTGCAAGCAAGCCGCAACCTAATCAAACGGTACAAAAAAATCTATCTCAGGACAGACAGGGGCCTATGAATTCTATTAAAACGACATCCGAAACCAACCAATCGCAACAAGAACAACGTCCGCAAAGTCAGCAAGAAAA
Source organism: Paenibacillus sp. BK720 (assembly GCF_011761545.1). Classification (NCBI taxonomy): domain Bacteria; kingdom Bacillati; phylum Bacillota; class Bacilli; order Caryophanales; family Paenibacillaceae; genus Paenibacillus; species Paenibacillus sp. BK720. The sequence goes on from NZ_JAASRQ010000002.1 coordinate 1,020,792, forward strand.
TACAAGCAACACGGCTTCAAGCCAAGCCAACCCTACTGCCGGCGGCAGCAGCTCCAGCAATAATAACAGACCGCAGCACAGCGGTAACCGTCAAGGTTCCTACCAAGGCAACCGTCCGCAAGGTCAAGGCGGCCAAGGCGGCAATCGCCCGCAGGGCGGCGGATACAACCGTCCGCAAGGTCAAGGCGGCCAAGGCGGTAATCGCCCGCAGGGCGGCGGCGGATACAACCGTCCGCCGGGTCAAGGCGGTCAAGGCGGCAATCGTCCACAGGGTCAAGGCGGCGGATTTAACCGTCCGCAGGGTCAAGGCGGCGCACCAGGCGGCAACCGTCCGCAGGGCCAAGGCGGCGCGCCGGGCGGCAATCGTCCGCCAGGTCAAGGCGGCGGCCAAAACCGTTCGTTTGATGCGGCCCGTCCGGCACCAACTTCGCGTGGTACTGCCGCAGGCGAAACAAACAACCGCAAAGGCAACAACGCAGTAAACAAGAGCAGAGTAAATAACAGCGGCAGCCAGAAGCGTTTTGACGACGGCAAGCCGAACTTCAGAACAAACTCTAACAACCGCGGCAAAGGCGGCAGAAATAACCGTAACCATTCCCAACAGCCTCCACGGGAGAAAATCGACAATACGCCTAAGAAAATCATTGTTCGCGGTACAATGACAGTAGGCGATCTGGCAAAGCTTCTGCATAAGGATGCTTCCGAGGTCATCAAGAAACTGATTTCTCTTGGCGTAATGGCGACCATTAACCAAGAGCTGGATATGGATACGATTCTTTTGATCGCACAGGAATTTGGCGTAGAGGTTGAAGTGAAAATTCCGGTTGAAGAAGATACCTTCGAAACCGTGGAAGAAGTGGATGACGAAGCGGATCTGACTACTCGTCCACCGGTTGTTACGATCATGGGTCACGTTGACCACGGTAAAACAACTCTGCTTGATGCTATTCGCCATACGAACGTAACCGGCGGCGAAGCTGGCGGCATCACGCAGCATATCGGTGCTTATCAGGTTGAGATCAATCATAAGAAAATTACGTTCCTCGATACGCCGGGTCACGAAGCGTTTACGCTTATGCGTGCTCGCGGTGCTCAAGTAACGGATATTACGATTATCGTAGTTGCAGCCGATGACGGCGTTATGCCTCAAACCGTTGAAGCGGTCAACCATGCAAAGGCCGCTGGCGTACCTATTATCGTTGCGGTTAACAAAATCGATAAACCGGACGCAGATCCTGACAAAATCAAGCAGGCGCTTACCGAATACGAGCTTGTTCCGGAAGAGTGGGGCGGCGATACCATCTTCGTGAACGTATCGGCTAAGCAACGTCTCGGACTGGAAGAGCTGCTCGAGATGATTCTGCTCGTAGCTGAAGTTAATGATTACAAAGCGAATGCGGACAAACGCGCACGCGGTACGGTTATCGAAGCCGAGCTTGACAAAGGTAAAGGTCCGGTAGCTCGCGTTCTCGTGCAGCACGGCTCGCTTAAGATCGGCGATGCTTTCGTTGCCGGCAACTGCTTCGGTCGCGTCCGCGCAATGGTGAACGATAAAGGCCGCCGTATCAAAGAAGCGGGACCTTCTACTCCGGTTGAGATTACCGGTCTGACAGAAGTTCCTCTAGCCGGCGATCCGTTCATGGTATTCGAAGACGAACGCAAAGCAAGAGCCATTGCGGACCGTCGCTCGATCAAGCAACGTCAGTCGGAGCTTGGCGCGAATTCCCGCGTTACGCTTGACGATCTGTTCAAGCATATTCAAGAAGGCGAGATCAAAGAGCTCAATATCATTATCAAGTCTGACGTTCAAGGCTCGACAGAGGCGCTGAAAGGCTCCCTGGCGAAAATTGAAATCGAAGGCGTTCGCATCAAGATCATTCACAGCGGCGTAGGCGCGATCACGGAGTCCGATATTAACTTGGCAGCGGCATCCAACGCTATCGTAATCGGCTTTAACGTTCGCCCTGAGCCTCAGGCTGATCTTGCCGCGCAACAGGAGAAAGTGGATGTGCGTCTGCATCGCGTCATTTACAACGTAATCGAAGAGATCGAGCAAGCTATGAAGGGCATGCTGGATCCAATCTTCAAAGAGGTTGTTCAAGGCCAAGCTGAAGTACGCAACATCTTCAAGCTCAGCAAAGTTGGCGCTATCGCAGGATGCATGGTTATCAGCGGCAAAATTACGCGTAACTCCGAAGTTCGCGTCATCCGCGGCGGTATCGTTGTATTCGAAGGTAAACTGGATACCGTTAAACGCTTCAAGGATGATGTTAAAGAAGTCGCTCAAGGCTACGAGTGCGGTATTACGATCGAGCGGTTTAGCGACTTCAAAGAAGGGGATATTATTGAAGCCTTCGTAATGGAGTCCGTAGAGAGGTGATTAACGCATGGCTAAAATTCGTGTAGGACGGGTCGGCGAACAGATTAAAAAAGAGCTGAGCCAAATTATCCAGACCGAGTTGAAGGACCCTCGTATCGGATTTATTACGGTAACGGGTGTTGAGGCGACAAGCGATCTTTCCCAGGCGCGTGTCTACCTCAGCGTGCTCGGCAGCGAAGAACAGAAAGAAGAAACCCTTAAAGCGCTTGGCAAAGCAAACGGATATCTCCGTTCGGAGCTTGGCAAGCGGATGCGTCTACGTCATACACCGGAACTTCTGTTCAAATTCGACAGCAGCATCGAGTATGGCAGCCGCATCGAGGGGCTGCTCGAAGAAATCAACCGCGGGAATAAAGGCCAATGACGGCCGGCGCGGACTACGGGCAACAGCTTGAAACTGCACTTGCATTTATGCGGGAAGGAGACGACTTCTTAGTCGTCTCCCACGTGCAGCCCGATGGTGATGCGATCAGCTCTACATCGGTTATAGGCTGGATGCTTGATCAATTGGGGAAAACAAAAACGCTGATCAATGAAGGAGAATCTCCTTCACGGCTTAATTACTTAAGAGGCTTTGATCAAATCGTCAATTACCGCAAGGAGAAGCCGGGGCAAACGTACACGCATGTCATTGCGGTCGATTGCGCCGATTTTCGGCGTATTGGCGAGGTTTCAGCCTTGTTTGCGCAGGACGCAAAAATACTTAATATCGACCATCACCCTACCAATGACGGGTTTGGGGCGGTTAATGTCATTCGTCCCAATGCGGCGGCTACGGTTGAGATCCTGTATGATCTGATCGAATGGTCCGGTTTTAACATCGATGTGGAATGCGCAACGGCCATCTACACGGGACTGCTAACGGATACCGGCGGTTTCCGCTATTCCAATACTAGTCCCAAAGTGATGGATGTGGCTTCCCGCATGCTCTCACTCGGCGCGCCGGGACACCAGCTCGCTGATCATTTGCTAGAGAAGATGACGATGGCCAAGCTGAAGCTTCTTCAGCGCTGCTTGGCGAGGCTGACCTTTACGGAGGATCAGCAGATCGGCTGGCTGTACGTGGGCAAGGATGATATGAAAGAGATCGGCGCTGTGCCGGATGATTTGGAAGGGATCGTTAATTACGCACTCAATATTGACGGCGTGGAAGTCGGAATTCTTTTCAAAGAAACGGAAGATGGCGGAGTGAAGGCAAGTCTACGTTCCGCGGGAAAAGCGGATGTTGCGGCTATTGCTCAAGCGATGGGCGGCGGCGGGCATGTCCGTGCGGCCGGATGCCGGATGCAAGGGACGCTTACCGAAGCCATGCAGGAGCTTATTGAAGCCGTTAGAAAGGCGTTGAATGAATAGATGGACGGAATTATTGCCGTATGGAAGCCTGCCGGTTGGACGTCGCATGATGTAGTGGCGAAAGTACGGCGAATCGTTCGTATGAAGCGTATCGGGCATGCGGGAACTCTAGATCCCATGGTTACCGGCGTTTTGCCGCTGTGCCTGGGAAGATCAACAAGAATGGTTGAATATTTGCAGGAGAGGCCAAAAGCCTACGAAGCGGTCATTCAGCTCGGCACAGCTACGGATACGGAAGACTTGACGGGGACAGTCCTTGAAGAGCAGACTGGAATCAAGGTTACGAGAGAGCAAGTTCAGCGGGTGCTGCAGACCTTTGTTGGCGAGATTGATCAGGTTCCGCCGATGTTTTCCGCCGTGAAGGTAGATGGCAAGCGGCTTTATGAGCTGGCAAGGGAAGGCAAGACCGTTGAACGGAAATCACGCAAAGTGACCATTCATCGGATTGACCTTCTGAATGCGGATCTTGATGCGGATAAACCCCGTTTCGCGTTTTCCGTCATTTGCTCCAAGGGTACGTATATTCGCACGTTATGCGTGGATATCGGCCGTGCCCTTGGCGTTCCGGCTGCAATGGCGGAGCTCACCCGGACGATGTCCGGGGGTATTACGCGAGAGCAATGCGTGACGCTTGAAGAGCTGGAGGAGCTGCAGGCTGCGGGCAGGCTGGAGGAGAAGCTGCTTCCTTCTGATATCGCCATTGATCATCTTCAGCGGGTTCAAGCAAATGCGTCGGTTACCGAGATGGCGCTTCGAGGGCAGAAAATACCGTACAATCGGATGGCCGCTTCCTTCGATTCCAGCAGTCTCGTACGCCTATATGGAGAGAATGATGCTTTTATCGGAATTTTTGAGGCCGATGATCAAGCATTGGCGCTTAAGCCGGTGAAAGTATTTTCCTAACCGGGATTATATAGAGGAATTGCAGGTGTATCAGCATGGAAATTATATCCCTTACTTATCCTTTATCCGAATGCCCGGCTTTGCTTCAGAACAAGAAGCTCGCTGTGGCAATCGGACATTTTGACGGGGTTCACCGCGGCCATCAGAACGTGATTACCCAAGCGGTGCAAATCGCGAAGGACACGGGCGCATTGTCTGCCGTGATGACCTTCCTGCCGCATCCGAAAGAGGTTCTTGGACAAGGCGATCAATATTTCAACTGCTTAACGCCGCCGGAAGAGAAACAGGCTTTGTTTGCCGAGCTTGGCGTGGATATCATGCTGGTGGTGAACTTTGACCTGACCTTTGCCGCAATCAGTCCGCAGCAGTTCGTAGACGAAGTGCTGCGTCCTTTGCGGGCAGGGCATGTTGTGGTTGGATTTGATTTTACTTTTGGAGCCAAAGGCATGGGCAATCCGGAAATGATGAGAACGTTGGGCAATCCCGATATTACCGTCGATATCGTCGAGCCTCTTTACGAGAATGGCGAAAAGATAAGCAGCACGTACATCCGGGCCGCACTCGAGAAAGGTGACATCGCGCTGGCAACAACACTGCTCGGCCGTCCTTATGAAGTGGAGGGCATTGTTGTACACGGAGATGCGCGCGGAAGAACGATCGGTTTCCCGACGGCCAACGTAGGGTTGTCCAAGCCTTACGTAACTCCTTGTCTCGGCGTATTTGCCATTAAGGCGAAGGTGGCGGGCAAGACTTATTACGGCGTGCTCAATCACGGAATGAAGCCTACGTTTAACAAAGAGGAGATTCGTCCCGTGTTGGAGGCGCATCTGTTCGATTTCCATCAAGATATATACGGAGAGCCAATTGAGCTTGAATTCCACTCCTTTATCCGGGCGGAGAAACGTTTTGGTTCGGTACATGAATTAATTGAGCAGATTGGGGAAGACGCGAAGCAAACCAAGCAATTCTTTGGCTTGTCCTAAGCGCGGCATTTACTTGCTATCTTCATTGTGCTATACTAAAAAACGTTGTGGGCGAGAACGGCTTGTCCGTAAATCGTGCCGCACTTGAACCTTAGCTTGGAAATCAGCTCTCACCGGCGGTTTCGAGGCTAACGGCGATTAACTGAAACAGGAGGTGAACGAGGATGGCAATTACACAAGAGCGTAAGCAACAACTGATCGACACTCACAAAACACACGCGAGCGATACGGGTTCCCCGGAAGTTCAAGTGGCTATCCTGACGGAAAACATCGTGAACTTGACGCAACATTTGCGGGAGCACAAGAAAGATCATCATTCCCGCCGTGGTCTGCTCAAGATGGTAGGTCAACGCCGTAAGCTGTTGGCATACCTGAAAAACAAAGATGTTAAACGTTATAGCGCATTGATCGAAAAACTCGGCCTTCGCCGCTAGAACAAGTTTCATGAAAAGCAACCTGGTTGTCTTGCCGTCCGGGCTACCGGAGCCGGCAGAATCGGGTTGCTTTTTGTAATATCGCAACATTCAGCAGGATATACCAGCCCTGTTCACGAATGTAATGAAAACCAATGGTTACATAATGACTTTAAGCACATGCTTGCTTACGAGCAAGTATGGCTTCAAATTTCTTTTTTAGGAGGGAATACGTTTGCAACGAGTAGAGATGTTATTAGGCGGCAGACCGCTTGTTTTGGAAACAGGCCGTTTGGCGAAGCAAGCCAATGCTGCTGTAACGGTACGCTACGGGGATACCGTTGTTCTTTGTACGGTAACGGCTTCGGCTGAACCGAAAGATCTGGATTTCTTCCCGCTTACGGTTAACTATGAAGAACGTTTGTATGCGGTTGGCAAAATCCCTGGCGGATTTATTAAACGCGAAGGACGACCGAGCGAGAAAGCGATTCTGAGCAGCCGATTGACGGACCGGCCGATTCGTCCGCTGTTCCCGGAAGGCTTCCGTAACGATGTTCAAGTAGCGAATATCGTGATGAGCGTAGATCAGAACTGCACGCCGGAAATTGCGGCAATGATCGGTACTTCCGCAGCGCTGAGCATTTCCGATGTACCGTTTAACGGTCCTATCGGCGGCGTTAACGTAGGTCGTATCAACGGTCAATTCATCATTAACCCGACTGTGGAGCAAGAGGCGGAGACTGAGATCTTCGTTACCGTTGCGGGTACGAAAGACGCCATCATGATGGTGGAGGCCGAAGGCAATGAAGTGCCAGAGGACGTAATGCTCGAAGCGATCATGTTCGGCCATGATGAAATCAGAAAAATCGTCGCAACGATTGAAGAACTTCAAGCTGCCGCAGGCAAACCAAAAATGGAAGTCAAGCTTCATACCGTTAACGCGGAAGTGAACGCTGCCGTTCGCGCCTTCGCTTCGGAGAAACTGGTTGCAGCTATCCGTATTCCGGAGAAGCATGCTCGCCAAGACGCAATTGATGCCGCAAACAGCGAGACTGTCGCTCACTTCGAAGAAGTATACGCCGAAACTCCCGAGCTTCTGGCAGACGTAAAAGAAGTGCTGTACGACATCGTAAAAGAAGAAGTCCGCCGTTTGATTACGCATGACAAAGTGCGTCCTGACGGCCGCGCGCTTGACGAGATCCGCCCAATCGAATGCGATGTGGCTTTGCTGCCGCGTACGCACGGTTCCGGTCTGTTTACGCGTGGACAAACACAAGCATTAAGCATCTGTACGCTTGGTGCGCTTGGCGACGTTCAAATCCTGGACGGCATTAGTCCGGAGGAGACCAAACGCTTCATGCACCATTACAACTTCCCGCCGTTCAGCGTTGGTGAAGCACGTCCGCTTCGTCCTCCTGGCCGCCGCGAGATTGGCCACGGAGCACTGGGCGAGCGCGCATTGTCGAAGGTTATTCCTTCGGAAGCGGACTTCCCGTACACAATCCGTCTTGTATCCGAAGTTCTGGAATCGAACGGTTCGACGTCCCAAGCAAGTATTTGCGCAAGCACGCTTGCCATGATGGATGCAGGCGTACCGATTAAAGCACCAGTAGCGGGTATCGCAATGGGCCTGATCAAGGACGGCGACCATTTCTCCATTTTGTCCGATATCCAAGGCATGGAAGACCATCTCGGCGACATGGACTTCAAGGTTGCAGGTACGGCGCAAGGGGTTACCGCGATCCAAATGGATATCAAAATCAACGGTATCGACCGTGCGATTCTATCGCAAGCGCTTGAGCAGGCGCGTATCGGACGTATGCATATTTTGGGCAAAATGACGGCAGTCATGTCCCAATCGCGTTCGAGCTTGTCGCAATACGCTCCTAAAATCCTTACTCTTCGTATCAACCCTGATAAGATTCGTGACGTTATCGGCTCCGGCGGTAAGATCATCAATAAAATTATTGAAGAAACCGGCGTGAAAATCGATATCGAGCAAGACGGCATGGTGTTTATCGCTTCTTCCAACGAAGAGATGAACCAACGCGCGAAAGCGATTATCGAGGGAATCGTAAAAGAAGTCGTGGTAGGCGAGGTTTACCTCGGAACCGTGAAAAGGATCGAGAAATTCGGCGCGTTTGTTGAAATTCTCCCGAACAAAGACGGACTCGTTCATATTTCGCAGCTCTCTACCGAGCGCGTGGCGAAGGTGGAAGATGTCGTTGCGATTGGCGATCAGATTACGGTAAAAGTTACGGAAATCGATCAGCAGGGCCGAATTAACCTGTCCCGCAAAGCTGTTCTGACTCCAGAAGTTCCAGCGCAGTAATCCTACTGCGCTTCCATAAGCAAGACAGCAAAGAGCCAGATTTGATCTGTCTCTTTTTGTTTTGCTTGGGAAGCATAATCTCGTCCAGCTCCACATACCTATTAGACAAGCGCAGGCGTATGGATAAGCTATGCCTGCATCCGCCGCGGAAGCGGCGTATAACGATAAGTAGGAGCTGGAATGATGCGTATGCGGAAAAAAATCATCGGGCTTGGTGCTGCCTTTATCGTACTATTTGTTTTTATCCGGCTGAACGTAGGGGGCGTCATGGATTACATTCAAGCCGTTAAAGGGCAGGAAGCTGTCGTTACGGGGACAGAGCCCTCTATTTCCGATGAGGAAAAAGCGAAGCTGCGGGAAACCATAGAAGCAGAGGCTCAGCAGCGCTATGTTGAACCCGTTGATGCGCGGATTGACCGGGTGTGGAAGGCGATTCCCGGCTATAACGGGCTGGAAGTCGATGTCGAAAAAACGTATCAGCAAACGCTCGCAAGCGGTAATACCACGCCTATTCAGTATGTATACAAAGAGGTTCCTCCGAAAATTTCTTTGAAGGATTTGGGGCCATGGCCGATCTATAAGGGCAATCCGAACAAAAAAATGATCGCGATCATGGTTAACGTCGCTTGGGGGAACGAATATCTCCCGGCCATATTGAACACCTTCGATAAAGAAAACGTCAAGGCTACCTTTTTCTTGGATGGCTCTTGGCTGAAGAAATACCCGGATGTTGCGAAACAGATTCAGGAACGGGGACATGAAATTTCGAATCATGCGTATTCGCATCCCGACATGAAAACCCTAAATAGGCAATCCCAGTATACGCAAATTTCCCGTACCGAGGATTTAATCAAGGGGACGCTCGGCGCGCAGAACAAATGGTTCGCTCCGCCTTCCGGCTCTTACAATCAGACAACGGTTCAGGTTGCCAGCGAGCAGGGCTTGATGACGGTTATGTGGACGATTGATACGGTAGATTGGCGCAAGCCGTCGCCGGATTGGATTATCCAGAAAATTTCCTCGAAGCTGGAGCCCGGCGCGCTTATTCTCATGCATCCAACCGCTTCGTCAAGGGATGCGCTTACTGGGATGATCCGAGAAGCGAAGCGGCAGGGATACGCGCTGGGCACGGTTAGCGAAACGCTGTCATCCGACCGTCTGCCTGCTGCGGTTGAGCAGACTCCCTAAATTTGTTATAGTGAAATCATTCATCTTCGGACCATGCATGCTTACGAAGCATGAATCACCGCAGATGGTTGATAACCAACCTATGTTTGGCAATTCATTAAGCTCATGCTTACGAAGCATGAATCACCGCAGACGGTTGATAACCAACCTTTGTTTGGCAATTCATTAAGCTCATGCTTACGAAGCATGAATCACCGCAAACGGTTGATAACCAACCTTTGTGTGGCAATTCATTTTAGGAGGATACCAAGTGAATAAATACACGCTCAGCAATGGCCTCCGCGTCGTTGTGGAATATTTGCCGACATTCCGGTCGGTCTCCTTCGGCATCTGGGTAAAGACCGGTTCTCGCAATGAAACGCCCGAGAACAACGGGATTTCCCATTTTATCGAGCACATGCTGTTCAAGGGCACGAACGGCCGCACAGCTAAGGACATTGCCGATCTGTTTGACGGGATTGGCGGCAACGTAAATGCTTTTACATCCAAAGAATACACCTGCTACTTCGCAAAGGTATTGGATGAGCATCTTCCTCTTGCGGTCGACGCATTGTCGGATATGTTCTTCGAATCTAAGCTGGATGCGGAGGAACTGGCAAAAGAGAAAAACGTCATTTTGGAGGAAATCTCCATGTACGAGGATACGCCGGATGACAAGGTGCATGATGAGGCTTCACGAGCAGCCTACGGCGGCCACCCGCTTGCTTATTCCATTCTTGGTCTGGAAGAACGCCTTACGGCCATGAATTCGGAATCGCTGCGCGGTTATATGAATGATACATACACGATTGAGAATACGGTAATCAGCGTTGCCGGCAACGTGGAGGAAACCAAGCTTCTGGCACTCCTCGAGCAATACTTCGGCCGCTTTCAGAACAAAGGAAAGAGCAGTATTGTTACGGCTCCTACGTTCCACGGCGATTATGTTTACTTCAAGAAAAAAACGGAGCAGAATCATCTCTGCCTTACCTTCCCAGGCTGTTCCAACTCTGACCCGCAGCTATATGCCATGATTCTGCTTAACAATGCGCTTGGCGGGGGCATGAGCTCAAGGCTGTTCCAGGAAATCCGCGAGAAGCGGGGCCTGGCTTATTCGGTTTATTCCTATCATACGTCTTATGCGGACAGCGGATTGTTTACCGTTTATGCGGGAACAGCGCCGAAGCAGACGAAAGATGTGCTTGATCTGACGCTTGAGCAGATGGAAGAGCTTTCGGTGAAGGGACTTAGCGACGAAGAATTGCATCGCGGGAAAGAGCAGCTGAAGGGCAGCCTGATCCTGAGCCTTGAGAGCACGAGCAGCCGGATGAACCGCCTCGGCAAAAACGAATTGATGATCGGAAGACACTATACGTTAGACGAAATGCTGCAACGCATCGACAATGTCACGATGAAGGATGTACGCGAAGTAACGGAGCGGATGCTGTCCGTGCCGTTTGCCGTTGCCATGGTTGGAACTAACGATAAAGCTGCAGCTCAGATCGGGAGGGATCGTTTTGTTTCAAATTCTCTTTAAACGGCTGCCGGGTAATGAAGATATCGCATTGCCTGGTAAAATGTCCGAGTGGGCTGCGGGCTTTGACCTGCAAGCCGCTGTAAACGAGCCGGTCGTGCTTGCGCCAGGGGAGCGCAAGCTGATCCCGACCGGCCTTGCGATGGCGATGCCGCCGCAAGTGGAAGCTCAGGTTCGTCCCAGAAGCGGACTGGCATTCAAGCATGGTATCACTTGTTTGAATTCACCGGGCACCATCGATGCGGATTACCGCGGCGAAGTGAAGGTACTGCTCATTAATCTGGGCCAAGAGCCGTTCACCATCAACCGCGGCGAGCGTATCGCCCAAATGGTTATTCAGCGGCTGCCGGAAATCACGATCGCCGAAGCGGATGAGCTTCCCGATACTGTCCGCGGCGCAGGCGGTTTCGGGCATACCGGCGTGTAAGAACGGGATGGGGTATCAAACGAAAACCCAAAATATCCGGTCTGCACTCAATTGAACCATAATAGCACCAAGACCAGGTTAACCTTGGTTTTGGTGCTTTTTTTGCGTTCCAAAATATTGGCTTTCACCATTCTGGGCGCAGGGCATAAGATGGTCTATAGCTAGTGCGCAGAAAGGAGTGAAGCCTACATGCTAACAGGCGTTCAAATACTGCTGCTAGGAGGCGATGCGAGACAGCTTGAAGTTATTCGCAAGTTAACGGAGCTGGATGCAACCGTAACGGTGTCCGGTTTTGACGGACTGCATTCTTCCTTGGACGGCGCAGTGCAAGCCGAATTTGACGAAAGTTTGTTTGACGATGTTGATGCACTGCTGCTGCCTGCAGTAGGCACGGATGATAACGGCTTTATTCATGCTGTATTCAGTGACCGCCAGATGCAGTTGGAGGATCGACATATCGCTAGGCTGCCTAAGCATTGCAAGGTGTATGCCGGGATGGCAAAGCCCTATTTGCGGGAGCTTTGCGAGAAGCATCAGATTGGTCTTGTCGAGCTGTTCGACCGTGATGATGTTGCGATCTACAACTCCATTCCGACGGCAGAAGGGGCCATTATGATGGCCATTCAGAATACGGATATTACGATACATGGATCAACAAGCATGGTATTGGGATTTGGCAGAACCGGGTTTACGATGGCCCGGACCTTGCAGAGCTTAGGCGCAAAAGTACTGATTGGCGTAAGGCGCAGCGAGCATTTCGCAAGGGCTGCGGAGATGGGTTTTACGCCGTTTTACACAAGTCAACTCCTCCAAAATACGGGTAATATTGACTTGCTTTTTAATACAATTCCGACTATGATAATCACAGCGCAAATTATAGCAAATTTGCCTTCGCGAACCGTTATTATTGACCTTGCTACAAAGCCTGGCGGAACCGATTTCCGCTTCGCCGAGAAGAGAGGCATTAAAGCGATACTCGCGCCCGGACTTCCCGGTATCGTCGCACCTAAAACAGCTGGACGAATCATAGCGGATTGCTTGACTCAGTTGATTACGGACGATTCGATAAAGCGGGGGAATGGGTAATGGATTGGACAGGGAAAACAGTCGGGTATGCGCTGTCTGGCTCGCACTGTACATTGGCTGAAATTATGCCTCAAATAAAAAGGTTTGTCGATGCTGGCGCAAATGTGGTGCCAATCGTATCGCAATCCATTATGACAACAGACACGCGATTCGGATCGTCTGAAGAATGGCAGACGCAGCTGAAGGCGATAACCGGCAATGAAATTATTTCGACGATTGTGCAGGCTGAACCGCTTGGTCCGGCAAAGCTTTTCGACGTGCTTCTGATTGCCCCATGCACGGGCAGCACGACAAGCAGACTCGCGAACGCGATTACCGATAGCGCCGTGCTTATGGCGGCGAAAGCTCAAATGCGCAATCTAAGGCCACTTGTGCTTGCAATTTCGACTAATGACGGTCTCGGATTAAATGCTGCTAATATCGCAAAGCTGTTAGTCGCTAAAAATATTTATTTCGTGCCATTTGGCCAGGATAACCCGGCACAAAAACCAAACTCGCTTGTGGCGAGAATGGATCTGGCTTTGGAAGCATGCGAAGCAGCCTTGCAGGGGAAACAGCTGCAGCCGTTACTGATTGAGCGGTTCAATTATTAAGATGCTCTTATAGGTGTATCATCTATTACAAGCAGGCGGCGACGTATTCGGGACGCTGGCGATTCAGCCGGGGGCCTTGAATTCGATTACGCCGCTTGTTTTGTCTTCATTCATTCAAATTGAAATTGTTCGACTTGTGCCACAAAAACAACTACGACCGGGAAGATGTCTGTCTTCGGTTAGGCATATCCACTCAGACATCTTTGTATCGGTTACGGAGGAAAGACAGCAATGCGCATCCTGGTACAAAAGTTCGGGGGCACTTCACTTTCGACCGATCATGCTAGAAGCTATTGTCTTCAACATATTGCAAGAGAGCTCGCAAATGGCTATAGCGTTGTAGTCGTTGTTTCGGCGATGGGCCGTTCCGGGGATCCGTACGCTACGGATACCTTGCTTCAGCTCATCCGCAGCAACGGCGATAAGCTGCCGGCGCGGGAGCGGGATATGCTGCTGGGCTGCGGGGAGATTATCTCGGCCGCGGCGTTATGCAGCTTGCTTTGCTCCGAAGGGATACCATCCGTCGTTTTAAACGGCGGCCAAGCAGGAATCATTACGGATGATCAATACGGCCACGCCCGGATTAAAGAGCTGCGTCCCGAGAAGATATTGCAGCATTTGCGGGACGAGAAGGTCGTAATAGTAACCGGGTTTCAAGGAAGCACGGAAAGCGGCGACATGACGACGCTCGGCCGGGGCGGGAGCGATACGTCGGCTACCGCGTTAGGCGCGGCGCTTCGTGCAGAAATGGTTGACATTTATACGGATGTTAACGGGATATTGACGGCGGATCCCCGCATCGTGGAAAATGCGAAGCCGCTCCAGGTTGTCAGCTATGCGGAGATCTGCAATATGGCACGCCAGGGAGCGAAAGTCATTCATCCGCGCGCGGTGGAAATTGCCCAGCAGGCAAGAATTCCGGTACGCGTAAGATCGACCTTCTCCATGGAGGAAGGGACTCTCGTCTCCGATGCGGCGTTCACCCCGGTTACCGACCGTCAAGCTACGGGGATTGCGCATGTATCGGGGGTAACGCAAATAACGGTTAAAGCGATCGAGGGCAGAAGCGACGTGCAGCTTCAAGTGTTCCAGACGATGGCAAAGCATCATATCAGCGTTGATTTTATTAACGTTACGCCAAGCGGAGCCGTATACACCGTATTCGACCAGGACGCTGACCGGGCAGTATCGGTTCTTCAGGAATGCGGATATGATCCGCTCGCTGTTCGCGGCTGCGCCAAGGTGTCCGTCATTGGCGGCGGTATGAACGGCGTGCCGGGCGTTATGGCCCATATAGTGGAAGCCTTAACCGAGGAAGGCATTACAATCATGCAATCCGCCGACTCCAATACAACGATTTGGGTACTGGTGAAGGCAGAGGATATGGTGAAGGCCGTAAGGGCGCTTCATGCGAAGTTTGAACTTCATATATAATCGATAATAGCTGTTGCGCTTACGAAGTGAAGTACTTTTCAGGAGGTCATAACAATGGATTTTGGTAGATTAATTACTGCAATGGTCACGCCTTTCGATGAAAATGGTCAAATTGACTGGAACACGACCGGTCGTTTGATCGATTATCTGATTAAAGAACAGCAAAGCGACACGCTTGTTGTATCCGGCACCACGGGTGAATCCCCAACCTTGACGGAAGATGAGAAAGCGGAGCTGTTCCGTTACGCTGTGGAGCGCGCTGCCGGCCGCTGCAAAATTATTGCCGGAACGGGAAGCAACAATACAGCGCATTCGATTCATCTGACGAAGGTAGCGGAAGATGCCGGCGTAGACGGAGTGCTTCTGGTTGCGCCGTACTATAACAAGCCGAATCAAGAAGGTTTGTATCAACACTTCAAAGCAATCGCTGAATCTACCAATTTACCTGTCATGCTCTATAACGTTCCAGGCCGCACAGGTATTAATATTTCCGTTGAAACCACACTCCGCCTTGCGGAACTTGATAATGTGGTTGCAACCAAAGATTGCGCATCCTCCGATCAGTTGTCGCAGATTATTGCCGCAGCTCCGGATCATTTCCGTGTTTACAGCGGCGATGACAGCGCAACACTGCCGACTCTTGCGATTGGCGGTTACGGTATCGTAAGCGTGGCGAGCCACATCATCGGCACTAAAATGAAGCAGCTGATCGAATCGTACCTGAGCGGCGATGTAAAGCAGGCAGCCAAGCTTCATGCGGAATGCTACCCGGTGTTCAAAGGCTTGTTCGAATGTCCTCACCCGGTTCCTAATCCGGTTGCCGTTAAATACGCGCTTGAGCTGCGCGGCATGCCTGTAGGAGGGGTTAGGCTTCCGCTCGTGGCAGCCAGCGAAGCCGAAGCGGCTTTTATTAGCAAGCTGGTCTAATATAATTTTGATTTGACCTCTATAAGCAGGGCGGAGAGATTATCTCCGGCCTGCTTTTTTGCATTCGCGAGCGGGACAAACGGGCGGTTGTTTCACCTTGTTTTCCGTCTTTTTTATCATGTATAATGAGGTCAAGTGAAACGGACGGAAAATTCATACAATTAGCTGGAACGGAGAATGGTTTCATTCGAAGGAGGTAAGCACTTGTCGAAGAAAATTCAGGATAAGCTTCTCGTATTTGCCCTTGGCGGAGTTGGCGAGATTGGCAAGAATATGTATGTTGTTCAGTATTCGAACGATATTGTCGTCGTGGACGCGGGACTTAAGTTCCCCGAAGAAGATATGCTGGGGATCGATATCGTTATTCCGGATATTTCCTATTTAACGGAAAATCGGGATAAAGTCAGAGCCATTCTGATCACGCATGGCCATGAAGACCATATCGGCGGTTTGTCCTACGTACTGAAGCAGCTAAATGTCCCCGTGTATGGAACCAAGCTGACATTAGGGCTGATTGAAGGGAAGCTGAAGGAAGCCGGTATACTCGGGGAGACCAAGCGGATCGTAATCGATGCGGATTCCGAAGTGCAGCTCGGGACAATAAGGGCAAGCTTTTTCAAAACGAATCACAGCATTCCGGACTCCATTGGCGTTGCGCTTGATACGCCGGAAGGAACGATCGTACATACCGGTGACTTCAAATTTGATTACACGCCGGTGAATGGTCAGTACGCGGATCTAAAACGGATGGCGGAGATCGGCCAAAGAGGCGTACTCGCACTCCTGTCGGACAGCACCAATGCGGAAAGACCCGGTTATACGCCATCGGAGAAAAATGTCGGGGAAGCGCTTGAAGATATTTTTCGCAAGTCCTCTCAACGCGTAGTCGTGGCAACCTTTGCTTCCAACGTGCATCGAATTCAGCAGGTTATCAACGCCGCAATTGCAACTAACAGGCATGTGGCTGTTGTCGGGCGCAGCATGGTTAATGTCGTCACGGTCGCATCGGAGTTGGGGTATCTGCACATTCCGGACGGAATGATAATTGAGCCCGAGGAAGTGAATAAGCTGGCTGCCGACCGCGTGGTCGTTCTGTGCACGGGCAGTCAAGGCGAGCCCATGTCGGCCTTAACGAGGATGGCGAGGTCGACTCATCGCAAGGTTGATATTTTGCCTGGGGATACCGTTATCATTGCCGCTACGCCTATACCGGGAAATGAGCGTTACGTCGGCAGAACCGTGGATGAGCTGTTCCGCTTGGGCGCTCATGTCATATACGGCCCCGGTTCCATATCGGGCGTGCACGTGTCGGGTCACGGAAGTCAGGAAGAATTAAAGCTGATGCTTAATTTAATCAAGCCGAAATATTTTATACCGATCCACGGGGAGTACCGGATGCTTAAGCAGCACGCTCAGCTCGGGGAAGCCGTAGGTATTGAACGGAGTCATATATTTGTCATCGAGAACGGGGAAACCGTTGAGTTTCAAGGTGGTCTAGCCCGGAAAGGCTCCAAGGTGCAGGCAGGCAATATATTGATTGACGGGCTTGGCGTGGGAGATGTCGGCAACATTGTGCTGCGGGACCGCAAGCTTTTATCCCAGGACGGCATTCTTGTTGTCGTTGTTACGCTCAGCAAACAGGATGGGGGATCCATTATCTCAGGTCCGGACATTATCTCTCGCGGTTTTGTATACGTGAGGGAATCGGAAGGGTTGTTAGACGAAGCAACCAAAATTGTCACTTCAACGCTTAATAAGCTGATGCATGATAAGGTAAACGAATGGGCTTCGCTCAAAACGAATGTAAAAGATGCCTTAGGGCGCTTCTTATACGAACAGACCAGACGTCGGCCAATGATTCTTCCGATTATCATGGAAGTTTAATTTGAAAGAACGTTCCAACGAGGAGTGATCGAGCTCCTGAGGGGCGTTCTTTTTTGCTTGCGCAAGCCGTATAAATTCGCCATTCCACCTCATACTATGACGAGCGCTTACGTTAATGAGGGGGAATAAATATGAATTACATGAATGAAGATCAGCCGCAGCAGCCGGATCCGGCAGAGAGCGAGAAGAAGAAGCAAAATTCGATCGTGGAAACGATACAGCAATTAGGGCAGACGACTACTCCGGCGTCGGAATCGAATATTTTCTGCATGACGATTATCGGACAGGTGGAGGGCCATATCGTCCTGCCGCCGCAAAATAAAACAACCAAATACGAGCATCTCATTCCGCAGCTTGTCGCCGCGGAGCAAAATCCGAAGATCGAGGGCATTCTGATCGTGCTCAATACCGTTGGCGGCGACGTTGAAGCGGGACTTGCCATCGCCGAGATGATCTCTTCCTTGTCCAAGCCTACGGTGACGCTGGTGCTTGGCGGCGGACATTCCATTGGCGTTCCGATTGCAGTGGCGGGCAACATGTCCTTTATTGCGGCGACGGCCACCATGACCATTCATCCGATTCGTCTGAACGGTCTCGTTATCGGAGTACCTCAAACGTTCGAATATCTGGATAAGATGCAGGAGCGCATCTTGAAGTTTGTGACCATGCATTCCAATGTGACGGAAGAGAAATTTAAAGAACTGATGTTCAAGACCGGCGAACTTACGAGAGATATCGGCACAACCGTTATCGGTTCGGATGCCGTGAAATACGGCCTGATTGACGCGGTAGGCGGATTAGGGGATGCGCTTAGGGAGCTTAACAGCCGGATCGCCGAGCGTAAGCCTGCAGCGCAGACAGGGGTGTACAATTAATGACGCTCTATACGATTATGCCGCTTGAGAATGTCTTCGACGGCATTCACGGAGAACCGGAGCCTTCCCAGGAAGTATGGGTCAACGGCGTATTTATGCAGGTTCAACCCGTAGCGCCGGGTATGGGGAAAATCGTTCGCCTGCTTCATTGCAGCCTCGATGATTATTTAAAGCCGGAGCTCGCACCGGGTAATTTCGTCATGTTCGGACAGCCGCCGATGTCGTAAAAATACGTACAAAGGTTCTTATGTCCAATAGGAACCTTTGCCTGGATATGGTATAATGCTAGGCAGAGGTGACGAAGCATTGGCTAAGAAAAGACGAAAGAAAAAATCGATAACTACGCAATTAAAATATGAAGTATACGGTATTTTGCTTATTACGGTATCGGTAATTGCTTTATCGGGAGAGGCTACGGTTGGACGCTCCTTGTCCAAGCTGTTTGGCTTGTTCCTGGGCAAGTTTTATTTTGTATTGGCACTGGTCGGCATTTACGTCGGACTGGTTGTCATGGTCAAAAGGGCTTGGCCGCGCGGTTGGACCAATCGTCGGACAGGCCTTCTTGTGTTTGTTTTGGCCCTTGCGTTATCCAGCAGCATAGCAGAAATCGACCGTAAGCTGCTTCCGACTTCCGACTTGACGGGTGGAGCTATTCTTCACCAGCTTGGCCAGGACATGAAGGACGAGCTGTTGTCATTCGACGGTGCCGATGACAGGCCGATCAGCCAGCGAGCCATAAGCGGCGGTTATATTGGGGCAATCGAATATTCGATGCTGTTCACGCTTTTCGGTTATTTTGGCTCCAAGCTGATTGCAGGCGTTATGTACGCTATCGCCATTATGCTGCTTACGGGCAAATCGTATGTGGAGCTTGCCCGTATCGGCCGGGACAAGAGCATACGAATGTTCAAGCTGCTTGCCGCCAAATGGTCGAAGGGGGCGGCGCTTCGGAGCGCAGCCAAATCAAACAAAGCCGTCAATCCCCCGGTATTCGCGCAATCCGATGCGATTGACGACGATGACGAGGATGATGATTACGCGGCAGCACTTCCGCCAAGGCGCAAGAAATCGCTTTTCTTCTCCTGGAGACATCAGGAACAGAACAATCAGCCTGAAGCGCAAAACGCCCATGACGATTGGTCAATGAACGAAGAGCATTACAACGGAGGACACGACGGCGACGCCAAGCCTCATTGGGCGAAAGCACAGCCTTGGGATGACGACGAACAGTGGGACCCCAACGGCGAAGGCGATTCCGGTATGAGTCACAAGCAACAGGAGGACGGGCTTCCTCCATGGGAGGAGCAGCAGCCTGAGCCCGGCAGCCATACTTCCGCTGCTCCTGCATATAACGAGTTCGAGGAAGACGAGGAGCCGGCTGTCATTACGAGATTGGTTCCGCGCGCAGATACATACGACGAGGTAGAGCCAGAGGATCACCATATAGCTGAGGCCGTTATAACGGACTCAGCTCGATATGCGGAAGATTACGAGCAACACGAAACGGAGCCTTCCGCCCCGGGGCAGGAGCCTCAGGAAGATATTGCGGAAACGGATAAGTCCGCAACGACGGGCATCCATCAGCCGGCATCGGATGCGCCTGTCAAGAAGCCATACTTGCTGCCGCCTTTCTCTCTGCTTGCCAAGCCAAGCTTGATGGCAAGAGGCGGCGACGGGGCGGATGCCATGGATTCGAAGCGTAAGCTGGAAGCCACGCTGGAGAGCTTTGGCGTGAAAGCCAAGGTGCTTGATGTCGTGCGCGGTCCGGCGGTTACGCGTTATGAGGTTCAGCCGGCATCGGGCGTGAAGGTAAGCCGGATTGTCAGCCTGACGGACGATATCGCCTTGGCGTTAGCCGCAAAGGATATCCGCATGGAAGCGCCGATTCCGGGTAAATCGGCGATCGGCATCGAAGTTCCTAATATGGAAGTATCGATGGTGACCATGCGCGAAGTCATGGAAACCGCCACCTTCCAAAATGCTCCGTCCAAGCTGTCGATCGCGTTTGGCCGGGATATTTCCGGTCAACCGATCATTGGCAACCTGGCGAGAATGCCCCATCTGCTGGTAGCCGGAGCTACGGGTTCGGGTAAATCGGTCTGCATTAACGGTATCATCACCAGCATTTTGTACAAGGCTGCTCCGGATGAAGTAAAGTTTCTGATGGTCGACCCTAAGATGGTTGAATTAAACGTATATAACGGAATTCCGCATTTGCTTGCGCCGGTTGTAACCGACCCAAGGCGCGCGGCACTTGCCTTGAAGAAAATTGTTGTCGAGATGGAGAAGCGCTATGAGCTGTTCTCCAAATCGAGCACGCGAAATATCGAAGGCTACAACGCTTTGATGGCCGAGAATCCCAAAGCCGTACTTCCTTACATCGTCGTAATTGTCGACGAGCTTGCGGATTTGATGATGGTTGCGTCAAACGACGTTGAAGATTCCATTGCAAGGCTTGCCCAGATGGCCCGCGCCGCGGGCATCCATCTCATTATCGCTACGCAGCGTCCGTCGGTAGACGTTATTACGGGGGTTATTAAAGCGAATATCCCGTCCAGGATTGCCTTCGGCGTATCCTCGCAGGTCGACTCCCGTACCATTCTGGACATGGTTGGCGCGGAGAAGCTGCTGGGCAGAGGAGACATGCTGTATCTGCCGGTTGGCATGTCGAAGCCGATTCGCGTGCAAGGGGCCTTCTTGTCCGATCAGGAGGTCGAGGCCCTTGTCGATTACGCAAGAGGTCAGGCCGAAGCGGAATACAAGGAAGATCTGGTGCCTGAGGTAGAGGAAGAGTCGGCAGATCCGGAGGAAGTACTGGACGAGCTATACGATCAAGCCGTTCAGATCGTTCTCGAAGCGAAGCAGGCATCCGTATCGCTTCTTCAGCGGCGGATGAGGGTTGGTTATACCCGCGCGGCAAGGCTTGTGGACCAAATGGAAGCACGGGGGATCGTGGGTCCTTACGAAGGCAGCAAGCCGCGGGAGGTCCTGATGTCGATCGAGCAATACCAGGCCAGCCGCATTCCTTCATGAGCAGCCTCGGCCTTTCCTACGGCAATACGCAATGATGAATAGAAGCAGGAATCCCTTCTCATACTAGAGTTAGGTAACGCAGCTAATCGCGGACTAACTTGCAAGAGAAAGGCAGAATCCTACATGAAAAATCGATTAATTGTCGTGACTGCCATCATCGTGATGGTATTGTTCGGAATGCATTCCCTCCAGCAATCATCGCAGGATGATGCAAAAGCAACGTTCAGCAATGCTACTTTAACGGTAGGTTCATCCGGCTCGGATGTCTACGAGCTGCAGGGCAGGCTTAAATATTTGGGCTATTACAACGGTGCGATCGACGGGAGCTTCGGTACCAAGACGAAAAATGCGGTGACTTGGTTCCAATGGAAGTTCGGGATGAAATCCGACGGGGTAGTTGGGGCAAAAACCAAGCTCAAGCTGTGGGAGGCCACGAAAAACTGGCAGCCGACCGCTGCGGACACCGGCAATACATCCGGCAGCTCCGGCAGCGGCAGCAACAACGGCTCGGATACCGGGTCTTCAAGCGGAAGCACGCCGTCGAAATCCAATAATCTCGGTCTTTCGGAAAGCGATTTGAAGATTATGGCGAATGCGGTATACGGGGAATCGCGCGGCGAACCGTACGAAGGCCAGGTAGCGGTAGCAGCCGTTATTCTGAACCGCTTGAAGTCGCCGAGCTTCCCGAACACAATCTCCGGCGTTATCTTCCAGCCTCTTGCGTTTACGGCAGTGGCTGACGGCCAGATCTGGCTGACTCCAAACGAAACGGCCCGCAAGGCCGTGCAGGACGCTATCAACGGATGGGATCCTACGGGCGGCTGCACGTACTATTTCAATCCCGAGACGGCAACGTCCAAATGGATCTGGTCCAGACCTCAGGTGAAGACCATTGGCAAGCATATTTTCTGTATGTAAGGATTATCAGAAGCAGCCTTTCTGCCTTGGGCAGGCAGGTTGCTTCTTCCATTTCGTATCGGTTAGAATGGGTATAGGAAGCATGAAAATGGAATACATTTACTATATTCCATTTCACTCGGAAGGAGCAAACGGAAGTGACATTATTCGAAAGAGGGCAAATCGGCCGGATTAGGCTGCATGTAATGCCAACCAAGCGGTTCAAGACGTTTGCGATATCGCTGTTCGCCGGACTGCCTTTATCTGAAGAGGCTGTAACAAAAACCGCGCTCGCCCCGTTTGTTTTGCGCCGCGGGACGGTATCTACGCCCGAGACGAAGGCTTTCCGCGAGAGGCTGGATGATTTGTACGGCGCCGGATTCGGCTTTGATGTATATAAAAGAGGCGATTCTCAAATCGTTCAATTCCGCATGGACGTGATCAACGATCATTTCGTATCGTCCGACGTTCCGCTGCTGAGTTCGTCGTTGAGGTTCCTTGGCGAAGTCGTGACGGAGCCGGTAACGGAAGACGGCGAATTCCGCCGCAAGTATGTGGATGCGGAGAAGCAGACGTTGACGAAGCGTCTGGAATCCATCGTTAACGACAAGATCCGGTATGCGGCTGAACGCTGCATGGAAGAGATGTGCGCCGGCGAGCCTTACCGTCTCCATCCTCTTGGCAAGCTGGAGGAAATCAGCTCCATAACGCCGGAATCGCTATATAGTCAATATAAACAGTGGCTAAGTGAAGCCGCATTCGATTTATACGTCGTTGGCGATACAACGATGGGGGAAGTAGCCGCCCTTGCGAAGGAAGCTTTCCGCATCGAGAATGGCCATCCTGCCAGCTACTCGACTCCGTCTATCGCCCATGAAGTTCGCAATGTCAAAACCGTTGTCGAACGCATGGACGTTAACCAGGGCAAGCTGAACATGGGACTGCGTACGAATGTCGGCTATGGCGACGACGATTACGCGGCTTCCTTGATGTATAACGGAATTCTTGGCGGTTACCCGCATTCCAAGCTGTTCCTGAACGTCCGGGAGAAAGAGAGCCTTGCTTATTACGCGGCCTCCAGGCTGGATGGGCATAAAGGTTTGCTTACGATTCAATCGGGTATCGAAATCGACAACTACGAGAAGGCGGTTACGATCATCAAGGAGCAGCTGGAGAGCATGCGGCAAGGCAAGCTTTCCGACCTTGAGATGAATCAGACCAAAGCGATGATTGCCAATCATCTCCGGGAGCTGCAGGATTCCGCTTACGAGATGATCGCTTATGATTTTAATGCCGTGCTTTCCGGCAAAGAAAGAACGGCACAGCAGCTGCTTGACGAGATTGAAGCGGTAACGGCAGAGGATATCGTCCGGGTTGCGGGATTGGCGCAGCTGGATACGATTTATTTCTTGCGCGACCAGAAGGAGGCCTGACGGCATGGAGACACTCGACTATAAAGGCGTTCAGGAAACGCTATACCGCGAAGTGCTGGATAACGGCCTCGAAGTGATCGTCCTGCCGAAGGAAGGCTTTCAGAAAACCTACGCGACCTTTGCAACCAAATACGGTTCCGTCGACAACAAATTTGCCGTAGGCGATCAAGAGCCTGTTCGCGTGCCGGACGGGATTGCCCATTTTCTGGAGCATAAGATGTTCGAGGAGCCTACCGGCGATATCTTTGCCACGTTTGCTTCGCAAGGTGCATCGGCCAACGCGTTCACAAGCTTCGACCGTACCGTTTATTTGTTCTCCGCAACGGAGCAGATTCCGGCAAATCTCGAAACCTTGATCGATTTTGTCCAGCATCCTTATTTTACCGATCAGAACGTGGATAAGGAAAAGGGCATTATCGCACAAGAGATTAACATGTACAAAGACAATCCGGATTGGCGTGTATACTTCGGCCTGATTGATGCCATGTACCACACCCATCCTATTCATATTGATATCGCCGGTACCGTGGAGTCGATTTATCAGATCGATAAGGAAACGCTGTACCGCTGTTATGAAACGTTTTACCATCCGTCCAATATGCTGTTGTTCGTAGTAGGCGGAGTGAAGGCGGAGGAGGTATTCGAGCTTGTGCGCAACAATCAAGCCCGCAAGACCTTCAAGCCGCAAGGAGAAATCAAACGCTTCTTCGAGCATGAACCGGAAAGCGTTAAAGTGCCGAGGAAAGTAACGAAGCTCCCGGTATCGCTTCCTAAAGTCATGTTTGGCTTCAAGGAGAAGAAAACCGGACTTACGGGCCAGGCTCTCCTAAGCCACGAAGTGACCTCCAAGCTGATGCTTGACGCCTTGTTCGGCGCCAGCTCTGCCTTGTATCAGGATTTGTATGAGCAAAATCTAATTTCCGATTCCTTCGGAACGGAATTTAACGTTAGCACGGATTATGCTTTCTCGGTTATTGGCGGCGACTCGCCGAATCCGGATGAACTGCTTAGCCGAATCCGTACGGCTGTAGAAGAAGCGCTGCGCACGGGGATTGAACCTGCAGCCTTTGAACGGTCGAAGCGGAAAAAAATCGGCGGATATTTGCGGATGCTGAACTCCCCTGAAGCGATTGCCGGCGAATTTACGCGATACCGGTTCCGCGACAGCGACATGTTTGATCTCTTGTCCCTGTACGAGAATTGCACGCTGGAGCAAGTGAATGAACGGATCCGCGAGCATTTCGATTTCCAGCAGCTAGCGATATCCATCGTTGAGAAGCCGGACGGACAGCCGGTTTAATGAAGCCTTTCAAAGAAATGACGGTATTGATAACCGGGGGAAGCCGCGGCATCGGCGCTGCCATCGCGCAGCGCTTTGCCTCGGAAGGACTTAATATCGTCATTCATTATAGGGAATCGCATGAAGCGGCTAACGAAACAGCAAGAGCGTGCATGCGCCTGGGCGCCAATGTCATGACCATTTCGGCCGATCTTCGTTCGAAGGAGCAACTCACGAGGATGAAAGAGAAGCTGGAGGCTCATGGCATGCTGCCCGATATCCTTGTCAATAACGGGGGAATCTCCCATTATGGCATGCTGATGGATGTGACGGAGCAGGAATGGGACGATGTGATGGCCGTGAACCTGAAGGGCATGTTTTTGTCCAGCCAGCTTTTTATGCCGAATATGATCTCCAACCGGTTTGGGCGGATTATTAACGTGTCGTCGATCTGGGGGATGTCAGGCGCTTCCTGCGAAGTGCTGTACTCCACAACCAAAGGCGGCATGAATGCCTTTACGAAGGCGCTCGCCAAGGAGCTTGCTCCTTCGGGAGTTACCGTTAACGCGGTGGCGCCGGGAGCCGTCGATACAAAAATGATGAGCGGTTTTAACGAGGAAGAGAAGGCGGCGCTCGAGCAGGAAATTCCGCTGGGCCGTTTCGGACAACCCGACGAAGTCGCTTCGCTGGTGTATTTCTTGTCCTTGCCGGAATCGTCGTACATAACCGGGCAGATCATTAGTCCAAACGGCGGATGGCATACTTAACGCCTCAGATCCGTGCGCGTGCGTATAATTCGTTTCGCCTCTACGCAGAATAACATTTGTTGAGTGCTACACTCTTCTCAAAATGTACTTATCCAGGAGGCGAAATAAAATGTCAAACGTTCTTTCTAGTTTCGACAATTGGAAAGAGTTTTTGTCGGACCGCGTGGCACAAGCCAAAAACAACGGGATGTCTGAAGAGACCATTAAAAATTTGGCTTACGAGATTGGTTCCTTCCTCGACGAGAAGGTTGACCCTAAAAATGAGCAGCAGCGTGTACTGAAGCAGCTATGGGATGCGGGCGACGAGCATGAACGCAAAACGGTAGCCGGTCTTATGGTAAAGCTGGTCGAACAAACTTAATTGCTCGCATCTGCAGAAAAGCCTCCCAATTTGGAGGCTTTTCTGCAATGTCTGCGAATAGGTTGCAGGAATGTGACGAAAATTGTAGAATAAATTTTTATAAGCGAGTCAATCAAATGGGATTGGTGACAACAAGGGACGGTGTGAAATGGCAAAGCAGCAATACTATATGGAATACAAAATACATAAGAACCGGCCGGGTCTTCTCGGCGATATCGCATCACTGCTAGGTATGCTTGAGGTAAACATTATGACGATTAACGGCGTAGAGGACCGTACGCGCGGCATGCTGCTCCAGACGGATGACGAAGAAAAAATCGTCCTGCTCGGCAAAATGCTGCAGAAGGTGGATAACATCACGGTTAACAAGCTTCGCACGCCTACGATCGTTGACATATTGGCTGTCCGTCACGGACGTTATATCGAACGTGACTCGGATGACCGCAAAACCTTCCGTTTTACAAGGGACGAGCTAGGTATTTTGGTTGATTTTCTCGGGGAAGTGTTTAAACGGGACGGCAATCAGGTTATTGGTTTGCGTGGCATGCCGCGTGTAGGCAAGACGGAGTCGATTATTGCCGGGAGCGTATGCTCGAACAAGCGATGGACCTTTGTATCGTCGACTTTGCTGAGACAAACCGTACGCAGCCAGCTGTCCGAGGACGAAATGAACGACAACAACATTTTTATCATTGACGGTATCGTAAGCACAATTCGCTCCAACGAGAAGCACTACTCGCTGCTGCAGGAAATTATGGCGATGCCTTCCACGAAGGTTATTGAGCATCCGGATATCTTTATTAAGGAATCGCAATACGATTACAGCCATTTTGACATGATTATCGAGCTGCGAAATACACCTGACGAAGAGATTACATACGAATCATTTACGGCCAATTATTCCGATAATGAATTCTAGCAGAGAGGAGTAGACACCATGTCAGATTTAGGAGCGTTGCTTCGCAAAGCAAGGGAAGAGCGCGGATTAACGCTTGATGATGTTCAAGAGATTACGAAAATACGCAAGCGCTACTTGGAAGCGATCGAGAGCGGCGACCACAGCGTGCTGCCGGGAACGTTCTATTTACGCGCTTTTGTGAAAAATTACTGCGATGCCGTCGGACTGGATGCGGACGAAGTTCTTCGGCTGTACCAGCACGAGATTCCGGCTTCCGTTACGGATCAAATTGTGGAAGCCGTTCCGGCCAGACAGCCTAAGCGGGTTCGCACCCGTTCATCGGAGCGGATCAGCAAGCTCGGCTTCAACATAATGATGTGGTCCTTCCTGATCCTCATCGTAGTTGTCGTGTGGGTTTATTTCGTTAATCAGAAAGCCGATGATCCAGACGAAATCGACAATACGAATATTACCGATCAGGCTTCGCCTGCTCCGCCAACCCAGTCGCCAAATTCGTCGAACGACGGCGGAACAACTACACCTTCGGCAACGCCTACGCCAACTCCAAGCCAATCGCCGACTACCGTGACGTTCTCGTCCAAGGTTGGCAAGGTTGATCATTACGATGTCGCACCGGCAGGCGTGCTCCATAAAGTAGAGATCAAAATTTCCGGCGGGCCAAGCTGGACGGAAGTGCGTTCGGGAAGCTCTTCCGGCAAAGCGATTATTTCGGAGACGGCTCCGGACGGCTCGGCCTTCACTTATGATCTGGATCAACCGCTTTACATTAATGTCGGGCGTGCCGACCTGAGCTCGATTACCGTCGATGGCGTGCAAATCAACGACGGCGACCGCGCAGGTTCCAAGAAAATCCAGCTGAACCCGGCAGAGGGTACCGGTGGAACGGAAGGGACTTCAACTCAAAGTCCGGACAATTCTTCCACGCCTGGGGACTCGGCAGGTACGGAGAATCAGTAAGGAACGAAATAGATGCAAAGGGAGAGTTGTAAACGATGAGTTCTGAAAGTTCGTTTGATATTGTTTCGAAGATGGATATGCAAGAGCTTAACAATGCGATTCAGCAAGCGGAGCGGGAGATTGAGACACGCTTCGACTTCAAAGGCAGCAAAAGCAGCATTAAGCTGGAAAAAGAAGAGCTTGTTGTGGTTTCCGATGACGACTTCAAGCTGGAAAGCGTTCTTGATATTTTGAAATCGAAGATGGTCAAGCGCGGCGTTCCGATTAAAAACCTGGAATACGGCAAGGTTGAATCGGCTTCGGCGAGCACCGTACGTCAGCGCATTAAGCTGAAATCGGGCATCGATCAGGACAATGCCAAAAAAATCAATATTCTGATCCGGGATTCGAAGATTAAAGTGAAAAGCCAGATTCAAGGCGACCAAATCCGCGTAACCGGCAAAAGCCGCGATGATTTGCAAGCCGTTATGGCTCTTCTTCGAGGAGCGGATTTGACAGTCGAGCTGCAGTTCACCAATTACCGTTAATAAGCCCTTTCCGGCCCTTCGCTGCCTCGTCCAATCAGGCAAGAAGGGCTTTCGCTCTATGACGTTCGTTATTTTGACATAGGAAATGGCATGTATTATACTTGGTTAGATAGTTTTGGAAACGATCCGGGGGACATACATATGACAGTACAAGCAATCATGCATCAATGCAGGAACACGGCTAGACGGTCCGGGGGTGTGAACGAATGAACCTGGCAAATAGAATTACGCTGGCCAGAATTATTTTAGTGCCGATCATAATGGTATTTCTGCTCGTTAATATCGATATTAAGCCTCTTGCGTTCGGCGATGATTACTCCATTACATACAATCAGATTATAGCGGCTATAATCTTTATCATAGCGGCTAGCACCGACGGTCTCGATGGCTATATCGCCAGAAAGAACAAGATCGTAACCAACCTGGGCAAGCTTCTCGATCCGCTGGCGGACAAGCTGCTTGTGGCTGCTGTTCTGATCTCGCTTGTCCAAATGGATAAGCTGGCGGCATGGATGGCCATCATTATCATTAGCCGCGAATTCGCGGTAACGGGTTTGCGTCAGATTGCCTTGCTGGAAGGAAGCGTAATGGCCGCTAGCAAATGGGGCAAATGGAAAACAGCCGTGCAAATCACGATGATCATTTCCCTTCTGCTAAACAACTTCCCGTTTACGTTCATCGATTTTCCGTTTGACGATATCGTAAGCTGGATTGCCGTTATTATTACGGTATATTCCGGATTCGACTATTTCTTCAAGAACAAACATTTGATTCCTGTGCAATAATCAGGATCATATAAGCAACAATAAAGCATCTTTCCATTCCTGGAGAGGTGCTTTTGCTTCCTAATGCTGCTGACTCGAAGGGGGAAATCGCATGAAAGCTGAAATTATCGCAGTAGGTACCGAGCTGCTGCTCGGTCAAATCGTAAACACGAACGCGCAATACTTATCCAGAAAGCTTGCATCGCTTGGCATTGATGTTTACTTCCAGACGGTCGTCGGCGATAACCCGAACCGGATCCGCCAAGCGATCGAGATTGCCCGTCAGCGAGCAGACCTGCTCGTGTTTACCGGCGGGCTTGGACCTACGCAGGATGACCTGACCAAGGATGTTCTCGCGGATTATCTGAACCGCGGTTTATCCCTCCATCAGCCGTCCATGGACAAAATCGAGCAGATGTTCAGCTCGCGCGGCATCCACATGGTAGAGAGCAACCGGAGACAAGCGCTGATGATTGACGGCAGCGCTCCGATTGACAATGAAGCCGGTCTCGCCGTCGGCAACGGCCTTTCCGAGGACGGGACGCATTATTTGCTGCTGCCCGGGCCTCCGCGCGAGATGAAGCCCATGATGGAGGGGCCGGCGTCGGAATGGCTTCGGTCTATTCTGGGAGCAGAGGAACCGCTTTATTCGAGATTGCTTATGTTTGCGGGGATCGGAGAATCGACGCTTGAAGCAAAGCTGATTGATATCATTGAAGCTCAATCTGATCCTACGATCGCGCCTTATGCGAAAGAAGGCGAGGTCGCCATTCGGGTATCGACAAAAGCGGCGAACGAGGCCGATGCAATAGTCAAATTGGATCAAACCGTCGAAGCGATCAAGCAGCGGGTTGGCGAGTACTTATACGCGCAGGACGAGATTACGCTGGAAGAACAGGTCGTGCAGCTGCTTCGGACATCAAGAAGAAAGCTTTCGACTGCCGAGAGCATCAGCGGTGGCTTGCTTGCGGAGCTTATTTCCGGCATTCCCGGAAGCAGCGGAGAATATTCCGGAGGCGTTGTTACTTATACGAACGAGATGAAGCATAAGCTGCTAGGCATCCCGATGGCCCAATTGGAAGGAGACGGCGCGCCGGGAGCCATCAGCGAGTCGACGGCGGCGTTGATGGCCGAACGCGTCAGACAGATCGGAGATTCCGATTTCGGCGTGTCGTTGACCGGGGTGGCCGGTCCGTCGCAGGCGGAAGGCAAGCCGGTTGGGCTGGTTTATTATGCGGTTGCCGAGAGGGGCAAACCGACGGCCGTATTTACGGGCCATTTCTCGGGTACCCGCGCCATCATCCGCATTCGCGCGGTTAAGGCTGCATTGTATCAATTGTGGTTGAAGCTTCGCGAACAATAATTTGTCGGATTAACGCGAAAAATACTTGCCTGTTTGTACCATTTCCGCTATAATTGGTTTCATGCGGAAGAACCGTGGCGAAGATTACTTTGCTGCGGTTTTTTTATGTCTATTTTTAGATTTCTTGACGAATCGCGCATTGCTGCCCAATATGGCAAAAGCCCTTTCGCCATGCGTCTGGAAAGGACGTGGAAATAAAAAAGACGAATGTATGTTCGAAAAAAAGCTTGGCATTTGAGCAGAAAAAAGGTATCATACAATTATAAATAACGAAGGATGTGAGTAGCTTGTCGGATCGTCGTGCTGCTTTGGAGATGGCTTTACGCCAAATTGAGAAGCAATTTGGTAAAGGCTCCATCATGAAATTAGGGGAATCCACACATATGCAAGTTGAAACCGTGCCAAGCGGTTCAATTGCTTTAGATATTGCTCTTGGAATCGGCGGTATGCCAAGAGGCCGTATTATTGAATGCTATGGACCGGAATCTTCCGGTAAAACTACCGTTGCGCTTCACGCTATTGCGGAAGTACAGCGGATCGGCGGACAAGCTGCATTTATCGATGCGGAGCATGCGCTTGATCCATTGTACGCGAGCAAGCTTGGCGTAAATATCGATGAGCTGCTGTTGTCGCAGCCGGATACGGGCGAGCAGGCGCTTGAGATCGCGGAAGCTCTTGTACGAAGCGGCGCAGTTGACATTATCGTTATCGACTCGGTAGCAGCGCTTGTACCGAAAGCAGAGATTGAAGGCGATATGGGGGATTCCCATGTTGGTCTGCAGGCACGTCTGATGTCGCAAGCTTTGCGTAAACTGGGTGGCGCGATCAGCAAGTCGAAGACAATCGCCATCTTTATTAACCAATTGCGCGAGAAAGTCGGCGTGATGTTCGGTAACCCGGAGACTACGCCTGGCGGCCGTGCACTGAAGTTCTATTCCAGCGTGCGTCTGGAAGTGCGTCGCATTGAAACGATCAAGCAAGGCAACGATATGGTTGGTAACCGTACGCGGATTAAAGTCGTGAAGAACAAGGTAGCTCCTCCGTTCAAGCAAGCGGAGGTTGACATCATGTACGGCGAAGGCATTTCGAGAGAAGGCAGCCTCGTAGATATTG
Organism: Paenibacillus sp. BK720; assembly: GCF_011761545.1. Taxonomy (NCBI): domain Bacteria; kingdom Bacillati; phylum Bacillota; class Bacilli; order Caryophanales; family Paenibacillaceae; genus Paenibacillus; species Paenibacillus sp. BK720. The sequence continues at coordinate 1,052,496 of NZ_JAASRQ010000002.1, forward strand.
GCGTAGAGATGGATATCGTTCAGAAGAGCGGGGCTTGGTTCTCCTACAATGGCGACCGTCTCGGTCAAGGCCGCGAGAATGCGAAGCAATTCCTGAAGGATCATCCGGAGGTAGCTGCCGTTATCGAGAAACAAATCCGCGAGCAAAGCAATTTGTCCGCTTCCGCGCAGCCTGCTAACTTCTCGCAGGATGACGATGATGACTTTGATGAGTCGGAACTTGACGATTAATAAATAAGGAAGAAGCAGCGCCGTCCCTTCGAGGACGGCGCTGCTTCTTTGCACGGAGACGGGGTGTAAAAAGCATGTTAATCGAGATTTCCGCGGTGGAGCAGGACCGCAAGGACCGCAAACGATACCATATCTATACGAACGGCGTTGAAGATCCTCTGTTATCTGTTCATGAAGATCTTCTTATTAAATTCCGGCTATTTAAAGGGACGGAGCTGACCAGCGAAGCTATTGCAGAGATTGCCGATGAGGATGAAAGATACCACGCCTATGCGTTAGCTATCGCCTACCTCGGCATAAAAGCAAGAACGCGCAAGCAGATCGAGCAATATTTGCTCCGCAAGGAATTTGAACCTGAACCAATTGCGTATGCGCTTGAACGTTTAGAATCGGAGCATATTGTTGATGATGGAGAGTATGCGCGGCATTTCGCCAAGCAGCGTATCCGTTACAGTCAGAAGGGCAGCCGTTGGATCAGGCAGGAGCTGCAGCAGCGGGGAGTATCGAGGGAGGCGGCTTCCGAAGCGCTTGATTCGATCGACAAGGATGACGAGCTTGCGTCGGCTGTACATGCGGCGAAGAAGAAATGGCGTTCTCTCAAAGGCGAGAACAGAGAGAAACGGCAGAAACTGATGGCCTTTTTAATGCGTCGGGGCTTTCCTTCGGATGTCGTGAAACAAGCGGCAAAAGCGGCTATAGATGAAGCGGAATTCGAGCAGGCGGATGAGGATGAAGGGCTTTTGCTTGACAATTGATTTTGCCAAAAGATAAAATAAAATTGTATTCCTTTTATATCAAATCAATTTTCCTTCCAAAAGTTGATTTGAAACGATTATTTTCGTCAATAAGTTAGAGAATCAATCGGTATGGAAACCGGCTAAAAACCTAATATCATCCCAAGCTTGCCTTGGTGAATGCAACGAGGAGGTGAACAAGATGGACCCTATTTGGACGGTGTTGATCTGTCTCGTTGTTGGCGTTATTTTCTTTGGGATTGGTTATTTTATTCGCAAGTCGATTGCCGAGGCCAAAATTTCCAGCGCTGAGCAAGCTGCTGTTCAAATCGTAGAGAATGCGAAGAAGGAAGCAGAAGCCCAGAAGAAGGAAACGGTGCTCGAAGCAAAAGATGAAATCCACAAACTCCGTACGGAGGCTGAAAAAGACATCCGTGAGCGGCGTAACGAGTCATTGCGTCAAGAAAGACGCTTGCTCCAGAAAGAGGAGTCGCTGGATAAAAAGATAGAAGCGCTCGAACGCAAAGAAGAGTTAGTGGCCAACAAAGAGAAACGGATCGATGAAACACAAGAACAAATTGAATCCATTTACAAGCAGCAGTTAAGTGAATTGGAGCGCATCTCCAGCTTAACGATGGAGGATGCGAAGTCGATTATTTTGTCGAATGTGGAGCAGGAAGTGCGTCACGAAACGGCACAGATGATCAAGGAGATCGAGCAGCAAGCGAAAGAAGAAGCCGATAAGAAGGCACGCGATATTATTTCGCTCGCTATCCAACGTTGTGCGGCAGATCACGTTGCAGAAACGACGGTATCCGTTGTTACCCTGCCTAACGAAGAGATGAAAGGCCGCATTATCGGGCGTGAGGGCCGTAATATCCGTGCACTCGAAACATTGACCGGTATCGATCTGATTATCGACGATACACCGGAAGCGGTCATCCTGTCAGGCTTTGACCCGATTAGACGCGAAATTGCCCGAACTTCCCTTGAGAAGCTTGTTGCAGATGGACGTATTCATCCGGCTCGAATCGAAGAGATGGTCGAGAAGTCCCGCAAGGAAGTGGACGAGCGTATCCGTGAATACGGTGAGCAGGCTACTTTCGAGGTTGGGGTTCATGGTTTGCACCCTGATTTGATTAAAATTCTGGGACGTCTCAAGTACCGGACAAGCTACGGTCAGAACGTATTGAAGCACTCGATGGAGGTTGCTTATCTGACGGGGCTTATGGCTGCAGAGCTTGGCGAAGACATTACGCTTGCCAAGCGAGCGGGTCTTTTGCACGATATCGGCAAAGCGCTTGACCACGAGGTTGAGGGCTCTCACGTCGAGATCGGCGTAGAGCTGGCGAAGAAGTACAAGGAGCATCCTGTTGTGATCAACAGTATCGCTTCCCACCACGGCGACGTGGAGGCGACTTCCGTTATCGCGATGCTCGTCGGCGCAGCAGACGCCTTGTCTGCCGCTCGTCCTGGCGCACGCCGCGAAACGCTTGAAACGTACATCAAACGTCTGGAGAAGCTGGAAGATATTTCGGAGTCGTTCGACGGCGTCGAGAAATCTTACGCAATTCAAGCAGGACGCGAAGTACGCGTTATGGTTCAGCCTGAGAAGATCGACGATACGGAAGCATTCCGGCTTGCACGAGACATTACGAAGAAGATCGAGAGTGAACTCGATTATCCGGGACATATTAAGGTTACGGTTATTCGTGAGACCCGTGCAGTTGAATATGCGAAGTAGATCACATGCAAAAAGGCAAGGTGAAACGGCTATCGCCGTCCTTAGGCGGGGAAGCGCGTATCAATCCGGAGAATTCTAAGCCTTAGAATTCAAGAACGAAAAGTGGCTGCTTGTCAGCCACTTTTTTTGCATACTAAAGGAGTGGCAGAGTGAACGTATTATTTATTGGCGATATCGTAGGAAGCGTAGGACGCAAAGCGTTAAAGCAGGTGCTGCCGGCACTGAGAAGCAAGTACAACCCGCATATTATTATCGTGAACGGCGAGAACGCCGCAGCGGGCCGGGGCATTACGCATGCGATTGCCCGGGAGTTTTTCGAATGGGGCGTTCACGGGATTACGATGGGCAATCATACTTGGGACAACAAAGATATTTTCGAGTGGATCGACGAAGAGCCGCGAATGGTCCGTCCGGCCAATTTCCCGGAAGGCACGCCGGGCCAAGGTCTCGCGCTAATCAAAGCCAACGGCAAGCAGCTTGCTATCATTAATTTGCAAGGCCGGACCTTCCTGCCTCCGATTGACTGCCCGTTCCGGAAAGCGGAAGAGCTTATTGAGCAAGCGAAAGAAAAAACCAAAAACATTTTGGTGGATTTCCATGCGGAAGCAACCTCCGAGAAAATTGCGATGGGCTGGCATTTGGCTGGCCAGGCTTCAATCGTGGTAGGTACGCATACGCATGTGCAAACCAACGATGACCGGATTCTGCCGGGCGGAACGGCTTACTTGACGGACGTAGGTATGACAGGACCTCGCGACGGCGTTCTCGGTATGGAACGCAACGCTGTCCTGCACAAGTTCTTAACCCAGCTGCCAACTCGCTTTGTCGTGGATGAAGGCGACTGGCATTTGCATGCGGTATCGGTGCAGATTGACGATGCAACGGGGCAAGCGACCAAAATCCTGAAAATTCGCCTTACCGAAGACGACTGGCTGCTCATGCAGTAGTTATATGAATATTCTAAAAGTTTAGTCAATTCAGAATTGATATGAAAGTTATTGCGGTGATAGCAGGAATTTTTTAACCTCTCTCGAATACTATCTAAATAGTGGAATCCATCCATCATTCCCGAGGAGGTCCTTTTTCATGGAAGTATTAAAAGTTTCAGCAAAGTCCAATCCAAATTCCGTTGCAGGTGCGCTAGCCGGAGTTTTGCGTGAACGCGGCGCCGCTGAATTGCAAGCCATCGGGGCGGGTGCACTCAATCAAGCGATCAAGGCGGTAGCGATTGCTCGAGGATTCGTAGCTCCAAGCGGGGTGGATTTGATTTGCGTACCGGCATTTACTGACATTGTCATTGATGGAGAAGATCGAACAGCGATTAAACTGATTGTTGAACCTAGGTAATATCTAACCGAGCAAGGCTGGATGGTACCGGGTATTTGAACCTGTTTACGAAGTAGACAGGTTTTTTGCTTTGTTGATGCTGGCGGAGTAAGGGAGAGGTGATCGAATCGTGTCCTATGGCATTGCGGATTTTCACTGCGATGTATTAAGCAAGCTGCTTGCGCATCCGAATCTGACTTTTCAAGAAAGTGAACCGGGTCTGCTGGACGTAACGTATGAACGGTTGAAGGAATCGGGAGCCGTCCTGCAGACCTTTGCGGTATACATACCGGAAAAGCTGAACGGTTCTATCGAGCCCATACTGGAATGTATTGACCATTTCTACGAGAAGGTGCTGGCTTGTCCGGATATGATGCTGATCCGGAGTCAATCCGATCTGGCGGAAAGCCTCGCTGCCGGCAAGATCGGCGCTTTGCTCTCGCTTGAAGGCGTTGACGGCCTGCAAGGCAGCATGCCGATTCTAAGGCTCCTTTACCGCCTCGGCGTGCGTGCGGCAGGATTGACCTGGAACCATGCGAACTGGGCCGCAGACGGCGTTATGGAGGCCCGTGGAGGCGGTCTGACGGCCAAGGGTAAAGACTTTGTCGCCGAATGCGACAAGCTGGGCATACTTGTTGATGTGTCTCACCTGTCCGAAAAAGCCTTTTGGGATGTGGCTGACCTGGCTGCGAAGACGATTATTGCCTCGCACTCCAATGCAAAGGCGCTTCTCAATCATCCACGCAATCTGACGGATGACCAGATAAAGGCGATCATTGCGCTGCAGGGTCTAGTCGGCATTACTTACGTGCCTTGGTTTGTAGCGGAAGGGGAGAAGACAACGGTTGATGACGTGTTAAGGCACATCGATCATGTCGGCGGGCTTGGCGGGGAGCGCCATATTATGCTTGGATCCGACTTTGACGGAATCGACAAATATGTGAACGGGCTGACTCATCCCGGAGAGGTGTACAGGCTGCGGGAAGCGCTGCTGAAAAACTATTCGGAGGAGCAGACCAAGCGGTTTCTTTCGGGTAATGCGCTTTCATTTTTAAGCGTAAATCTCCCGGCATAACAAGCGGCTCGAAACAAATCTGAATATGGTATATATACAATCGAAAATCATTATCATTCATTAAACGTTTACATCTTGCAATTTTCAAACCGCACCTTTACACTTGGTTTGACTGTTCATTCATTATATAAATTATTGTTGGATAACTGCCTTAGTAATGTACGCGGCTTAAGCCATCAAAAAGAGGAGATGGGCGTTTTGATTAGTCAATTGTCTTGGAAGATCGGAGGGCAACAAGGGGAAGGCGTCGAAAGTACGGACCGTATTTTTTCAACGGCGCTTAACCGGCTTGGGTATTACCTATACGGATATCGTCATTTCTCGTCTCGGATCAAGGGCGGACATACAAATAATAAAATTCGAATCAGCACATATCCGATCCGGGCGATCTCCGATGATCTGGACATCCTCGTGGCGTTCGACCAAGAAAGCATAGATTTGAACGCAAAAGAGCTTCGCAGCGGCGGCGTAATCGTGGCAGATGCGAAGTTTAATCCCGTTGTGCCGGAAGGGATCGACGCGCGTCTGTTCGCCGTTCCGATTACGGCAATGGCGGAGGAACTCGGTACTTCCCTGATGAAGAACATGGTTGCTTCGGGCGCATCCTGGGCTTTGCTCGGTTTGCCTCTCGAGGTATTTAATAAAGCGGTAGAAGAAGAATTCGGACGCAAGGGCGCGGCAGTCGTAGAGAAAAACATCGAAGCGGTTAAGCAAGGCGCCGAGTTCGTATTGGAGCAAGCGGGCGGACCGCTTAACGAATTCAAGCTGGAGGAGGCCGACGGCCGCCAGAAGCTGTTCATGATCGGCAACGAAGCGATTGGCCTTGGCTGTCTGGCTGCAGGCTGCCGCTTGATGTCCGCATATCCGATTACTCCGGCATCCGAGATTATGGAATACCTGATTAAAAAGCTGCCGGCGCTTGGCGGCACCGTCGTTCAGACGGAGGACGAAATCGCCGCGGTTACGATGGCGATTGGCGCCAACTACGCAGGCGTACGCACGATGACGGCTTCTGCCGGCCCTGGCCTGTCTCTGATGATGGAGGCGATTGGTCTTGCCGGTATGACCGAAACTCCGCTTGTTATCGTGGATACGCAGCGCGGCGGGCCTTCGACGGGTCTGCCTACCAAGCAGGAACAATCCGACCTGAACGCCATGGTTTACGGAACGCATGGCGAGATTCCGAAGATCGTTATCGCCCCGGCTTCTATCGAAGACTGCTTCCACGATATGATCGAAGCCTTCAATCTGGCGGAGCAATATCAGGTGCCGGTTATCGTAATGACGGATCTTCAGCTGTCGCTCGGCAAGCAGTCCTGCGAACCGTTTGATTTCAACTCGATTCAAATCAACCGCGGCAAGCTTGTTCAGGAAGCGCCGGAGCTCGAGCCGCAGCAGCTCTTCAAGCGTTACGAATTGACGGAAGACGGCATTTCGCCGCGCGTCCTGCCTGGCGCGAAGCACGGCATCCACCACGTAACCGGCGTTGAGCATGACGAAACGGGCCGTCCCTCCGAAAGCGCGGTTAACCGTCAGAAGATGATGGATAAACGTCTCAACAAGCTGAACGGCTTGCAAATTCGCGAAGGTCTCCGCATCGATGCGCCAAACGAAACGCCGGATCTTCTCGTTATCGGCATGGGTTCTACGGGCGGAACGATTGATCAGGCCCGCGGATGGCTGGCAAACGACGGCATTACTTCGAATCATATTACGATCCGTCAAATTCATCCATTCCCGGCGGAGCAGCTCATTCCTCATCTGCAGCAGGCGAAGAAAGTGGTCGTTATCGAGAACAACGCGACCGCACAGCTTGCCGGCCAGATCAAGATGCATGCGGGCTTCGCGGAAAAAATCCGCAACCTGCTGAAATATGACGGTAATCCGTTCCTGCCATCGGAAGTTTATAAAGCGTGCAAGGAGTTGGACTAATCATGGCAACATTCAAAGAGTTTCGAAATAATGTGAAGCCGAACTGGTGCCCGGGCTGCGGAGACTTCTCCATCCAAGCCGCTATTCAGCGCGCGGCGGCGAACGTGGGCCTAGAACCGGAAGAACTCGCGGTCATTTCGGGTATCGGCTGCTCCGGCCGTATTTCCGGCTATATCAACGCCTACGGCCTTCACGGGATTCATGGCCGCGCGCTCCCAATCGCGCAAGGCGTCAAGCTTGCCAACCGGGAGCTCACCGTTATCGCATCGGGCGGCGACGGAGACGGCTTTGCGATCGGCATGGGCCATACCGTCCATGCTATCCGCCGTAACCTGAATATTACGTATATCGTTATGGATAACCAGATTTACGGTCTGACCAAAGGCCAGACATCGCCGCGCAGCGCGGAAGGCTTCAAAACGAAGTCGACCCCGGAAGGATCGATCGAATCCACTTTGTCGCCGCTTGAAATTGCGATGTCGGCCGGCGCAACGTTTGTTGCCCAATCGTTCTCGAGCGATTTGAAGCAGCTGACGGCTCTGATCGAAGCGGGTATCAAGCATGAGGGCTTCTCCTTGATCAACGTGTTCAGCCCGTGCGTTACCTTCAACAAAATAAACACGTACGACTGGTTTAAGCAAAACATCGTAAACCTGGAGCAGTTCCCTGATTACGATCCTTCGAACCGCATTATGGCGATGAACAAGATCATGGAAACGGAAGGCATGCTGACGGGTCTGATCTATCAGAACACGCAGCGCAAATCGTATGAGGACATGATCAGCGGCTTTGGCGCGGAAGCTCTTGCGAAGAAGGATCTTTCTTTGTCGGAAGAACAGTTCAATAAACTTGTTGCCGAATTTAAATAAGTGTATGATGGGCATACGGCATTTTTATCTGCCGTATGCTTTTTTTAAAATATAAGGAAGTATAGTTTTTTTCTATACGATGCTTATATTTCATTCGCGGAACGCATGCTGCCCTCCTAAGGACGGCGCAGCCGTTTACGCTTGTAACCATACATAGATACAAAGGAGTAGAAACATATGGAACAAAAAATGGTGCCCGTTGGCGTATCGGCAAGACATATTCACCTCTCTGCGGAGCATGTCGCTATATTGTTTGGAGAAGGCAGCGAGCTTACGGAAGCAAAACCGTTGTCCCAGCCGGGGCAATACGCGGCGAACGAGACGGTTGCGGTAATCGGTCCGAAAGGCTCTTTCCCGAAAGTAAGAATTTTGGGTCCGGTCCGCAAAGCTACCCAGCTGGAAGTATCGCGTACGGATGCTTTTGCCCTTGGCATTAACCCGCCCGTCAGGGAATCCGGCAACATTCAAGGCTCCGCAGGCATCACGCTCAAAGGACCGGCAGGCGAGGTTACGATCGAGGAGGGCGTTATCGTTGCGGCCCGCCACATTCATTTCCATACGAGCGACGCGGAAAAATGGGGCATTGCGGACAAGCAGCACCTGAAGGTTCGTTTCCAAGGCGAGCGCGGAGTTGTATTCGAGCAGGTTATTGCGCGCGTATCGCCGGATTTTGCGCTGGATATGCATATTGATACCGATGAAGCGAATGCGGCAGGCATCAAAAATGGCGATACAGCCGAAATTATCGAATAGAGGCCTGTCATAGGCTGTTTAAGAAGGCTGACAAGCGGTCCCGTACCGCTGTCGGCCTTTTCGTATAGTCGCCATGAAATGGATATCCTTGCTATAGTTGTGCTATAATTTTTTATTGGGCAAAGGTATGTTTAATCAATGGGGCAAACCGCAATATTTCATGTAGAGGGAAGTGTGAACAACCATGTCTAAGGGGAACCCGAAAGCTCAAACCGACAAGGTTAAAGACTACTCCAAATACTTTGACTTCTCGGATGCTAAGGTGCTTAGTGAGGAAGACGGGGTAACGACCTACCGCATTAAAGGCAGGAACGTACAGATCAACTCCACTCCGAACTATAAAGACGAAAAGAAACGCGGTAAAGAAGACATAGAGGTTCATTACGATTTCTCGATTCCCGAGGAGCTGCAAACCATCGGTAAAGGGAAATTCTATTTAATACAAACATACGGCTGCCAAATGAACGAGCATGACACGGAAGTGATGAAGGGCATGTTCGAGGAGATGGGGTATACCGGAACCGAAGACCGCCAGCAGGCGGATGTCATTCTTCTGAATACCTGCGCGATCCGCGAGAATGCCGAGGATAAAGTATTCGGCGAGCTCGGGCATCTCAAAACCTTGAAGCAGCAAAAGCCGGAGCTGCTGCTGGGCGTATGCGGCTGTATGTCGCAGGAAGAGTCGGTGGTGGGCAAAATTCTGCAAAAGCATGCTTTCGTGGATATGATCTTTGGCACGCATAATATTCACCGTCTGCCCCAGCTTCTGCAAAACGCTTACTTCAGCAAAGAAATGGTAGTCGAGGTATGGTCCAAGGAAGGCGACATCATCGAGAATATGCCGAAGAAGCGGGACGGCATGCGGGCATGGGTGAATATCATGTATGGCTGCGACAAGTTCTGCACGTATTGCATCGTACCCTACACGCGGGGCAAAGAGAGAAGCCGCCGGCCGGAGGATGTTATTGCGGAGGTGCGCGAGCTGGCACGTCAAGGCTTTAAAGAGATTACCTTGCTAGGGCAAAATGTAAACGCCTACGGAAAAGATTTCGAAGACATCTCTTATCGCTTTGGCGATTTGATGCATGACATGTCCAAAATCGATATTCCTCGCGTTCGCTTTACGACAAGCCATCCGCGGGATTTCGACGATCATCTGGTCGAGGTGCTGGCGCAAGGCGGCAATCTGGTCGAACATATCCACCTGCCGATTCAATCCGGCAGCACGGAAGTGCTCAAGCGGATGAGCCGCAAGTACTCCCGGGAGCAAATACTTGAGCTTGCAGCGAAAATCAAGCGGGAAATTCCGAATGTCTCTCTCTCAACGGACATTATCGTAGGCTTCCCGGGCGAAACGGACGAACAATTCGAGGATACGATGACCTTGGTTCGCCAGGTCGGCTTTGATTTTGCCTATACTTTCATCTATTCGCCGCGGGAAGGCACACCTGCTGCCGCTATGGAAGACAACGTGCCGATGGAAGTGAAGAAGAAGCGCCTGCAGCGGCTGAACGAGCTGATGGCCGAGCTGGGCCGCAGAAGCAATGAGCGGATGGAAGGCGAGATTGTGGAAGTGCTGGTGGAAGGCGAGAGCAAGAATAATCCGAATATTTTGGCCGGCCGGACGCGAACGAATAAGCTCGTGCATTTGGAAGGTCCGAAAGAATGGATCGGACAATTCATACAAGTTCGTGTAACGGAAGCAAAAACATGGTATATTAGAGCAGAACCGTTGGCGAGTTCCGCCAGCAACGTATCCTAAAAGCGACTCATATTAGTGGGAGAGATGATAGATGTCCGAACAACAGACCGCAGTTAATTCGCAGCACCACCATGACCATGACCATGACCATGACCATGGCTGCAATGTTCCGAAATTCAATACCCGCGATCTTCTGGTCCGCGAAGATATTATGCAAAAGGCGAAGGAACTGGCGGATCTTATCTTTACTTCCGAGGAAGTCCAGCTTTACCGCCGGGCCGAGAAGCAGATTCAAGGCAATGAACGCGTCCAATCGCTGATCTCGCTTATCAAGAAGAAGCAAAAAGAAGTCGTTGCCTTCGAAACAACGTTCAAAAACGAGCAAATGGTGAAAAAAATCGAAGGCGAAATGGAAGTGCTGCAGGACGAGCTGGACGGTATTCCGATCGTATCGGAGTTCCAGCAAAGCCAATCCGACATCAACTATTTGCTGCAGCTGGTCATTTCGATCGTACGCGATACGGTATCCGAGAAAATCAATGTCGAAGACGCTACGGTGGAAGCGCCGGCTGAATGCGACTAGAATAAAGAGAGAGGCGATTCTGCATCGGATCGCTTCTCTTTATTTTTCCCTATAATTTCGGCGGAGACTCTCATAATAAAGACAGGATTGTGCCAAAATGAACTGTCGGAGCATTTAAGCCTTAAAAACCAATTAGGAGAGGAGAAATACGATTATGTATCCATTTACATACTACAATCCGACCCGCCTGCACTTCGGTGAAGGGCAATTAAAGCAGCTCCCCGTCGAAGCGGCAAAGCTGGGAAAACGCGTGCTGCTTGTCTATGGCGGCGGAAGCATTAAGCGAAACGGTCTTTACGAGCAAGTACTCGCCAAGCTGGATGAAGCGGGTTGTACGGTTACCGAGTTAAGCGGCGTTGAACCTAATCCGCGTCTGTCGACGGTGCACCGCGGAGCCGAGCTGTGCCGCTCCGAGTCGATTGACTGGGTGCTGGCCGTTGGCGGCGGCAGTACCATTGACTGCGCGAAAGCCATTATTATCTCCGCGAAATACGAGGGCAGCTTCTGGGACGTCGTAACGCGCAAGGCGAAGCCGGAAGCAGCGCTTCCGCTTGGCACCGTGCTCACGCTTGCGGCAACGGGCTCCGAAATGAACTCCGGTTCGGTTATTACCAATCAAGAGACGCTGGAGAAGCATGGCTGGGGCAACGTTTTGGCTTATCCAACGTTCTCCATTCTGGATCCGGTATTTACGGCCAGCGCGCCAAAAGACCATACGGTCTATGGCATGGTGGATATGATGGCTCACGTACTGGAGCAGTATTTCCATCATGACGCGAATACACCGGTGCAGGACGGCTTCTGCGAAACGATTCTGCGCACCGTAATTGCGACAGCTCCAGGCCTCGTGAACGATCTGACAAACGTGAAGCTGCGCGAGACGATTCTATATTGCGGCACGATGGCTCTGAACGGAACGCTGTCTATGGGCGTTATCGGCGACTGGGCGAACCATGACATGGAGCATGCGGTGTCTGCGGTGTACGACATTCCGCACGGCGGCGGTCTTGCCATTCTGTTCCCGAATTGGATGAACTATGTGGTGGAGGAAAACGTGGCACGCTTCAAGCAGTTCGCGGTCAATGTATTCGGGGTGAATGCCGATGGCCGCAACGACCTTGAAGTAGCCCGCGAAGGGATTGCGAAGCTGCGCGAGTTCTGGAATTCGATCGGCGCTCCGTCGCGCCTCGCGGACTACGAGATCGACGACAGCAGACTGGAAGAGATGGCGGAGAAAACAACCGGAAGCGGTACCCGCGGCAACTTCCGCAAGCTGACGAAGGAAGATGTTGTGGCGATCTATCGATTGTCTCTGTAAGGATATAGGCTAGCTGGGCAGATTAGGGCGAAAACCTGGTCTGCCTCTTTTTTTGGGCGGAATGCAGGGATTTTCCAGTTTAAAATCGTACGGTTAAGTCGGACTTTCATTCCTTAATGGGGTTAATTAAAGGCATGCGCAAAAAAGCGGCTGTGCAGGATAAGTCCTGGCGCAGCCGCTTTTGCATGTACTATTTTATTAAATGGTTGTGTGGAGCTGGCTGCCTTCCTGTTCGGAATGGATTGACGATTGAATTCTCAGAATGTATGGTTTGAGAGACAGTACGATAACTGCCGCAACAAAGGATTTAACGGCGTCACCGGGAAGGTAAGGGTAACACCCGGCCGTCATGGCTTTGCCAAAGCCAAGGCCCGTTACATGCACCAGCCAGGGCACGCCCGGCACATAAGCAAGGAAAGAGCCGAACAGCTCGAACACGATAAACAAAGCGATAAATCCAACAATCCGGTTGCGCATGAGAGCTTCGCTGCGGAAGAGAGCTTGCGTCGCAAAGCCGATCAGCAGAGCGCAGAACGGGAAGGCAAAGATAAATCCGCCGGTTGCTCCGGTCAGCGTCTCAAGACCGCCTCTGCCGCTTAATAGAGGAAGGCCTGTCGCGGTTAGGGCAATTACGATCCAAAGCGAGATAAAGCTTTTGCGAGGGCCCAGAATCGCTCCCGCTAACGTGACTGCAAGCGTCTGAAGGGTAATAGGCACATAAGAACCCACTTTGATCTGAATGGCGCTCATTACGATGAAGAGAGCTGCGAATAAGGCGATAAATACGGTGCCTCGAATATTACTGCCGGTGCGCATGGTAGATCGACTCCTTTGGTGATTGCAATTTAATTGTTAACCATTTATATTTTATTAAGGTTAACAAATCGGATTTTAGCACAGCTTTTTCATTTGGGGAAGAGGTAGAAGAAATGTTTTCGGAAAAAAATTTGGCAGAGCTGACCAATGTGTCAGTTCAGCCTCTTGCTTACGGGGAGCAAATGAAGGCCCAGCCTTTCCTGCTGCGCAACGTGTCGGCGACGATTGCAGAAGGGGAATGGATTAACCTGATCGGTAGGAACGGAAGCGGGAAAAGCACGCTGGCGAGGCTAATCGCCGGTTTCGGCGCTTTTCGGATTGTAGGCGGGGTTGAGAAGGATCAAGCCCGGTTCATAACGGGGCAGGTTCCAATGGTGCTGCAGCAGCCGGATGCGTCCATGGTGGGTTCAACACCTTGGGAGGATATCGTGATGATGCTCGAGCAGCATGGCGTCGACGGCAGCAGGATTGCGGGGCTCTCAGAGGCTGCCCTTCGTCAGACCGGTCTGCATTCGCGCATGCATCAACCGGTAGAAACCTTGTCCGGCGGTCAGAAGCAGCTGACGGCTATAGCGGGCTGTCTCGCCGTGCAAACGCCGATGCTTATTCTGGATGAAGTTACGGCTATGCTGGATCCCGAAGCCTGCATAAGTGTAATGGCTAAGGTTAGAGAGCTGAACAGCGGCGGAGTAACGGTCATCTGGATAACGCAGAAGCTGGAGGAGCTTGCTGCCGGCGACCGCGTCCTGGCGCTGGAGCAAGGAGAGCTCCGGTTCGATGGAACCGCAGAGAAGCTGTTCGAACGTTGCTCTGCCGAGGGAAGCAGTCCATGCGAGGAGCTGGGCTTTTCAGCTCCTTACGTCATTCGGACGGCTTGGGAGCTCGAGAAGCTTGGACTAAAGCTGCAGCCGCTGCCAATGACGCCAGAAATGCTTGTTAAGGCGGTGACAACGGTATGACAGAAGATTGGAAGCTGAAGCAGGTATCGGTTGCCGCGGCCCATGAGCCGGACAAGCTGCTGTTAAGCGAGATTAACCTGACCTTCCGAAAAGGAGCTATTACGCTGCTTGTCGGACATAATGGCTCGGGCAAATCAACGCTGCTCGAGACGATGGCGGGTTTGCGCCGATTAGCCGGCGGGAAAATCGGTCAGGGAAATGAAAACTTATGGATGAACGAGGGGAAAAAGCAGCGGTTGAATAAGTCGATTGTGATTCGGACGGGCATTGCGCTTCAGCAATCCGAATCGCAATGGTTTGCGTCGACGGCAAGGGAAGAGTTCGAATATTCGTTGAAGCCTTACGGGCTGAATGCCGAAGAGAAGGCTAGCAGAATCGAAAAAGCAATGGAGCAGGCGGGACTGCCAAGGGAGCTGCTGTTGCGCGATCCTTGGACGCTAAGCGGCGGGCAGCAGCGAAGGCTTGCCATGGCCTGCCTGTTGGCATGCGAGCCGGAATGGCTGCTGCTCGACGAGCCGACGGCGGGGTTGGACGCCGACGGCATCCGCCGCTTATGCGCGATGCTGGACGCGCACAGGGCGGCGGGGCGCGGAGCGGTCGTGGCCACGCACGACCTCGACGCGCTGCTGCCGCTTGCGGACGAGGTCGCCGTGCTTGCCGGCGGCTCCGTCCGCGAAGCGGCTCCGGCGGCCTCGTGGGCGGAGAACCGCGCCCACGAGGCCGCCGCGCCGCAGGCGCAGCGCACGCTGGCGCAGCTGCGCGCGGCCGGCTTTGCGCCGCCGGCTGCGCCAGGCGGCGCGCCGTGGCCGGCGCCGCGCGAGCTCGCGGCGCTGCTGGCGGCGCAGCGCGCCGCCCACGGCGCAAGGACGGCGGAACGCCCGCCCTTGCAAGCCGCTGCCGCAAGCGCTGCTGCCGATACGCCCGCAGCAGCGCTTGCTTCGCCGCAGGCTCCGCCCGCTGCGGCTCCAACCCAAGGGCTCGCTGCGCGGTTCGATCCGCGGGCGTTAATCGCCGCGTACCTCTTGCTCGCCACGACCGTCCTGCTCCAGCGCAGCTGGGCCGGGCTGGCAGTCGCCGCGGTCATCTCCCTCGCGGTTCTGATCCCGCTGCGGGCGCAAATAAGGCCCTGGATGAAAGCCATCCGGGCCTACGTGATCATGACGGCGGTGATCGCCATTATATCGGGCGTGCATTTTAGCCCGTTTGCCTTCGAATGGGAGGCGGCCCTCCAGACGATTCAGCGCTTCAGCGGTTTGCTGCTCGTGATGATGCTGGGCTTGCCGCTTATGGGACTCGTGACGCCGCTGCGGGTCCAGCGCAGCCTGGAGCAGACGTTTGGCTGGCTGAGCCGCTTCAAAGTCCCCGTGGCGTCCGTGGCGCTAACGGTAACCTTGATCTTCCGCTTTATTCCGCTGCTTGCGGGGGAATGGGAGCGTTACGTCAAGATCGCGCATGCGAGGGGCAAAGTCACAACGGCCGTAGGCTCGCTACCGTTCCGGATGCTGCTGCCTGCCATGGTGCCGTACATCCGTTCCTTGCTGCGTTTGGCCGAGCAGATGTCGGATGCGCTGGAAGCCCGCGGAATCGGGCATCCGCTTGCGAAGCCAACGCACGGCCTCCGGCTGAAGTTCAGCCGGGAGGATATAAGTATCGTCTTTTCCGCGGCTGTCGCCGCTATCATTCTCTTTTTAATCAGATAATGGCATTAATTATTAATGGACTTAATTAACTTCCTGTCCGACCGGTAATAGACGAGACATAGCACGGCTGCGATGAGACCAAACATCCCGCCCAGCGCGAATCCGCTGTTTAACCCCCAGCCTTCGTTCAGCCAGCCCGCAAGGAATGGACCCGCGAACATGCCCGCCGCGTAGACCGCCTGGTACAGTCCCATGGCGGTAGCCCGGCCGGGAGGGTCCACGTCATGGATCGCAAGCCCAAGCAGCAGAGGGATATGCAAGCCTTGCGCAAATCCGTTAACCATCTGCGTAAGCATAAGAACCCAGATGGAATGCGCATAGCAGATCGAGACGGTGCAGATGGCGCTTAGAATAAAGCCGGTGCCGATCGTCGTCCAATTCCCGAAGCGCGGCGCGAACCACCTGGCCGTAAACATGGAAGCGAGGGCGTGCGGCGCCATAAAAGCGAAAACGAGAAGCGTAAGCTCGAGTCCGCTGCCGCCCATGTCCTCCGCTTTTAACGGCGTAAATCCGAACATCGTAATGAATAGCACGCAATGCGCGAGCAAAGAGAGCAGGGCGACCCGCAGCAGCAGCTTTGTCCGGATTACGCTTTGAATCTTAGAGAACGATATTCCGCTCCGCTCATGAAGCGGTTTGGCCGGCTCGTGAATGACGAGTGCCAGCAAAAGGCCAATTCCTCCAATTATCGCCCCAAGCACAAAAGGAGCATCCGCTCCAAATCCTTCGGACATCCAGCCGCTTAACAGCATCCCGATCATTTGGCCCGATACGGTCATCACGCTTATGTTTCCCATCGCCTTCGTGGCATCTTCAGCCGCAAAATAATTCGCGTACATTACCGTAAACGCGACCCAGGTCGATGCGCATAATCCCGCCATCGCGCGGCCCGCAAGCGGCCATAGCCAGCTCCCCGGTATGATAAACAGAAGACAGCTGACGCCGGCGGCCAGCATGCCGAGCAGGATAAAAGGCTTTCTTTTTCCGTAACGGTCCGACAGCATCCCGAGCGGAAAACGGATTAACAGCTGAACGAAGCCATAACTGCCAAGCACAATTCCGATTAAATCAAGCGAAAGCCCTCTCGAGCTTAAGTAAGGCGACAACGTTGGCACGTATGTATACATCGCAATCCAGAACATTAACGTTACCGTCATAAAAAGTAGTCGCTGCGATCGTGTTGATGGTTCCATTCTGGTTACCTCCCTCATATAAATCTACTTTATAAGACATGCCACGCACCTGTCACGGTATTTTTAGTCCGAAGGTAACTTTAGTCCGGGCAAAATCGTTAGAGGCGATGGCGATGTTGAAATCCTGTTTCTTCAAGGGGTGCAAGGGAATGGATGATCGACTAACCGGGAAGAGCAACGTACCGCGCGAGCTGAGAGAATGGCTGTTTTCGATTGCGGCCGCAATCATGATCGCATTGCTGTTCCAAAACTATGTTTACGCGCAGGCGAAGGTACATAACATTTCGATGCAAAAAACGCTTGCGGAAGGCCAGCGCCTGATCGAAGACAAATGGTCTTACCGTTTCACCCCCCCGGAACGCGGAGATATCGTCATCATCCATGGACCGGAAAGCCCCTTGCGTTTAGTCAAAAGAGTAATAGGCGTGCCTGGCGATATCATTGACGTCCGGGACGGATTGGTTGTCTTGAACGGACAGCCGTTATCGGAGTCCTATTCGGTAGGGAGTACGATGCCTGGCAGGATGCTATTGCCCTATACGATTGCCCCGAAGGAGCTTTTCGTTCTTGGCGACAACCGCGAGCATAGCGTGGACAGCCGGACAATCGGGCCGATTGCCTTCTCCAGCATTGAAGGAAAGGCCGTGTGCCGGATATGGCCGCTGAACAAATTTGGACTTCTGTAAAGGAGAGAAAAGGGAAGTTGGATAATCTGATGCTGCATCGGCCGGTCAAACGTTCGTTCCTGCGCCTGCAGGCCGGTAAATGGTGGTTTACGAATAAAAGGCGGATAAAATGGCTGTTTAGCGCAAGCAAGCCGGCCCGGATCCGTAAGGAGCTGTCTTTGCCGTATGTGGTTTTTACCCATGCGACTCCTCTCATGAGGAAGCTCCGAAATGCGGACATGCGGCTGCAGACCAATAAGGTAATCAATTTGCGGCTGGCGGCAGAGAGATTGAACGGCATTGTATTGATGCCGGGCGAAACCTTCTCCTTTTGGCGGACCATAGGCAAACCGACAAGAAGGAAGGGTTATGTGGACGGCATGATTTTGTTTTACGACGGATATAAGCCGGGAGTAGGCGGCGGATTATGCCAAATGTCCAATCTCCTCTATTGGATGACGCTGCATACTCCGCTCCAGGTGACGGAACGGCATCGGCACGGCTATGATGTCTTCCCGGACGCCGGGCGGACGCAGCCGTTCGGAAGCGGTGCGACCTGCGCGTACAATGATATGGATCTAAGGATCCATAACCCGACGAAGCAGCCTTTTCAGCTGATTGTGGGCCTTACGGAAGGTAAGCTGGTTGGCGAATGGCGATCATCCCTGCCGGTGAACTGCCGGTACGAAGTCGTGGAAAAGGATCATCGGATTGAGCTGAAGCCGTGTGGCGGTTACGTCAGAAGCAACTCGATCTACCGCAGGACATACTCGCTCGATGAAGGAGAGCTGCTGGACGAAGAATTCGTTGCCGGCAATGAAGCGGTCATGTTGTATACCCCTATGCTTGAGCCGGTTGAAACGGAATAGCATGTATGCCCGCTTCCCTCAACAGCCACAATAAAGGGAGTACCCAAAAATGTGGTTAGCGAGGTGGCCTTATGTCAATCCAAAAATGCAGACCTTTGATCTATATGCTGATTGTCGCCGTATTTGCGTTTGCGGTGCCTTCAGCCGCGCATGCGGAGCCTTCATATGCCAAATACGGCAGGATCGCGATGCAGGAGACGGCAAATAAATATCCGGATGCGGATATTATCGATTACAAGTACGAGGGACATTTTTCGGCGAGCGGATCGAGGGCGGAGGAACGGTTTAAGCTATGGCTTAGGGGCGGCGGATCCGAATTTGGCGTGCGCGTCCATGTCATTGTAGCAACCGACTCCGGTCAAGTTAGAGATATTCGGATCGAGGAGCTGAGGGGTTGAGGAGCGGAAGCCCGCTAATCGTATTCTTAGGCTCTAGTCGTTAGCGGCTGCTGATTTTTCTTAGTACTAAATGAAACGTTTTGGAGTCGGCAACGTATTCCTTCTTATCATCGGCTTTATTATTATCGGGAGGGGTCATATTTTATGTTAGTAACAACAACTGCAGCGATTGAAGGACATCCGATTATCGAATATACGGGCATTGTGACCGGCGAAGCGATTATGGGCGCCAACGTTGTCCGCGACTTTTTCGCATCGATCACGGATATAGTAGGCGGACGTTCCGGTGCTTACGAGAGCAAGCTGAAGGAAGCAAGGGATGTTGCGTTTGAGGAAATGAAAAACCAGGCTTTCCGCATGGGAGCAAACGCGATTGTCGGCATCGATATCGACTATGAGGTTGTGCGCGACGGTATGCTGATGGTGGCTGTCAGCGGCACGGCCGTGCGCATCTAAATTGAAGGCTGAATAAGAAGCTTCTCATTGCCGGGAGGCTTCTTTTTCGTTACAATGCTTAAAGAAAGCGATGGATGACGGGCCATGACAGGAGGCGGATAAGGCATGGATTTTATGTCCTCGCTAGTGGAGCAGCGGATCAAGGAGTCGATGGAGAAAGGCGAGTTTGACAACCTGAGCGGGAAAGGCAAGCCGCTCGAGCTGGAGGATAACTCCCATGTGCCGGAGGAGCTCCGGGTTACCTACAAGCTTCTGAGCAACGCCGGAATGATTCCGGAAGAGATGGTTGTGAGGAAGGAAATCGTCAGCCTCCGCGATATGATTCGCCTATGCCGGAATCCGGATGAAAAAGACGTTCTCCAAAAGAAGCTGACGGAGAAAGAACTGAGGTTCAAAATGCTCATGGAAGCACGCGGACTTCGGCAATCGCCGGTTTTTCAGCAATATGAAACAAAGATTCTGAAGAAATACGAAGGAGTGGAATGAAGTGTATCCCGAAATTACGCCAGCCGAAGTAGAAGAGCGCCTGAAAAACGGCGAGAAGCTGAATCTGATTGACGTGCGTGAAGATGACGAGTGGGAAGCGGGACATATCGCGGAAGCGGTCAACGTTCCGCTCTCGCAATTCGGCGAACGTTACGAAGAGCTGCCGAAGGATCAGGCCCTAATCATGGTTTGCCGAAGCGGCGGACGCAGCGGAAGAGCCTGCGATTTCCTTCATGCCCAAGGCTACAACGTAACCAACATGACCGGCGGCATGCTGGCCTGGAACGGCGAAGTCGAATACGGCAAATAAAACAAAGCGTGCTTGTCAGGGCGGCAATTGGCCTTTCGCAAGCACGCTTTTTTAATTCTACAACCCCCATTCGAGTCATATAGATTAACGCAGGAGCTTGTTCGATTGCGGCGGGAGAATGGACAAGCGGAAGGCGGGTGAGGCTGTATGGACGAGAAGGGGATTACGATCGATTTATCCGTGCAAGGGATGAGCTGCACCGCTTGCGCGGCCAGAATAGAGAAGAATGTCGGAAAAATGCCAGGCGTTGAAGCCGTAGCGGTCAGCTATTCGGCGCGCACGGCCTGGGTGCAATATAAGCCGGGAATCATTGAACCGTCAGCCATTATGGAGCAGATTGGCAAGCTGGGCTTTAAAGCCGATCTGCCAGAAAACGCCAAGGAGGGCTTCGAGAAGGAACGAAGCCGGCTGAGGCTCAGGCTGATTATTTCCTTGATTCTTACGGCGCCTCTGCTCTCGGCGATGGTGCAGCATCTGGCTCCTTTTGCGCGGATCGAGCTGCCCGTGCTTATGACCAATCCGTGGCTTCAGCTCGTCCTGGCGACCATTATCCAATTCGGCATAGGTCTGCCGTTCTATATCGGGGCCTATCACGCCATCCGGTCGCGGGCGACAAATATGGATGTACTGGTGGCAACCGGTACCTCGGCCGCTTATTTGTACAGTCATTTTCTCGTATTTAACGCAGATCGAACCGCTTTGTATGCCCATGAGGTCCCTTTGTATTTCGAGACGTCCGCCGTGGTCATAACGGCCGTGCTGCTAGGCAAATTTATTGAAGCATCGGTTACCTCGCGCGCGCAGCAGGATGCCTCGGGATACAGGAAGCTGCAGAACACGGTTGTGAAGGTGGAGCGGGCCGGCGTTGAAATGGAGATCAAGACGGAGTTTGTCCGTCAGAACGATTACGTGCTTGTGCCCTCCGGACAAATTATTCCTGTTGACGGCGTCATTGCGAACGGGGAATCGGAAGTCAATGAATCCTTGCTGACGGGCGAGAGCGTTCCGCTAGCCAAGCGCCCCGGCGACCAGGTATGGGCGGGAACGCGGAATGAAAGCGGCAGCCTGCGCATCCGAACAACCGCTGCGGGGCATGCCACCATGCTGAGCCGGATTGTTGATCTGGTCAGGCAGGCACAGCGGTCGAAGTCGTTAATTCAGAGACAGGTCGACACGGTTTCAGCCTGGTTTGTTCCGGCGATGCTTCTTCTTTCGTTAGGCACTTTCGTTATTTGGGTTGCGGCTGTGGATCCGGGCAATTGGACGACGGCCTTCCGCTGTGCGGTTGCGGTTGTGCTGGCGGCTTGTCCTTGCGCTCTCGGACTCGCAACTCCGATTTCTCTGGTCGTAGCCTCGGGCCGGCTGGCCAAAAGAGGGATTGTGGTGAAGGAAGCGGGAGCCCTTGAACGGCTGGCGCAGCTTAATATGCTCGTGCTCGATAAAACGGGAACGTTAACGGAAGGTAAGCCGAAGATCGGAAGCATGCATGTCACGCAAGGAAGCAGGCAGGGGCTCTTGAGGCTGGCGGCCGCCGTCGAAGCCCAATCGACTCATCCGCTTGCCGTCGCCATCCGGGCGGAGGCCGTGCAGACCGGACTGGTTCCTCCTGCGGCGACCGGCTTTTCTTATACGACGGGCAAAGGGGTAGAAGCAGTCGTAGAGCAGAGGAGAATCGGAATCGGCAATGCCGGGTTTGCGGCACTCAAAAATTGGGGCTTCGGCAGTCCGACTGTGCAAAGATTCGCGGAAGAACGACAGAAGCTAGGGGAAACGGTGCTGTACGTAGCGGATAATAACCGGGTAATTGGAGCCATTTCCTTTATCGACGCCGTAAAGGCTTTCGCCAAACCGGCCGTAAAGCAGCTCCGTAAAGCCGGAGTAACCGTGGTTCTGGCAACGGGAGATCATCCCGCTCCGGCTCTAAGCGCAGCCCATACGGCGGGGATCGATCCTTCGAAGGTTTATGCCAATATGCTGCCCGAAGATAAATTGGAGCTGGTTGACCGTTTGAAGGAGCAGGATTACAAGGTCGGCATGGCCGGTGACGGCTGGAATGATGCCCCGGCACTAGCCGCGGCGGATGTAGGATTCGCAATGGGAGACGGTACGGACGCGGCATTAACCGCCGGCCATATTACGCTGCTCCAGCCTCGAATGACCGCTATTCCGGAGGCTTTGCTGATCAGCCGTCTAACGGTACGCAACGTCCGCCAGAATCTGACGTTCGCTTTTATCTATAACGCGCTTATCATTCCGTTCGCCGCATGCGGCATGCTTCAGCCATGGATGGCCGGTACCGCAATGGCCTTCAGCTCGGTATCGGTGGTGGGCAACGCCATCCGGCTTGGGGCCAGATTAAGAAGAGCCGCTGGACAATTCTAGAATATGGGTGGTATAGTTACGTTGGTCGAAAACGAATAAATCATGGAACAGGTGCTGCATCAGCCGCAAGGCTGTTGCAAGCTTAATAGGGAAGTCCGGTTCAAATCCGGCACGGACCCGCCACTGTAAGAAGCGGTCTAAGCAATTGCTGAAAGACCCGTGTGCCAGCTTACGTCACTGAATGAAAAATTCGGGAAGACGCTGGCCCTAGTGCTTCAAGTCAGGAGACCTGCCTGTTCGCATAACGCTGTACCTACGCGGAATTAGGGAAGTGTTGGAATGAAGGAACCCGTCTTTCTTTGCGCGCATGCAAAGAGGACTTCCGGCATTTCCGGCACCTTTGCCGGGAATGCCTTTTTTTGTTTTCGATTCAAGATCATTGAAGGGGTGCTTGGAAAGAATGGTTGAGAGAAACAAAAGATTGTCGAAAGTAATGCTGGCGGCGTTGATCGCCGCAATTATGGTCTTTATGGCGGCATGCGGCGCTAATAACGCGAACACGAACGCCAATAAGGGGAATGCAAACGCATCGGCGTCGCCGGTTCAAAGCGAGCAGCCTGCCGAAAGTCCGGCAGCGGCCGCAGAGACGGTATATCCATTTAAAGTTACGGATGCTACGGGAACGGAATTGACGTTTGAGAAAGCTCCAACGAAGGTCGTATCGCTTGCGCCAAGCGAGACGGAGGTTGTTTATGCGGTTGGCGCGGGCGAAGAAGTAGCCGGCGTTGACAGCTACAGCAATTATCCGGAAGAAGCGGCCTCCAAGCCTAAAGTAGGCGACATGACAACCAACATCGAAGCAGTCGCGGCACTGAATCCCGATCTCGTTGTGGCTTCTTCTTCGATGAACGCCGACGCTGTCGAGCAGCTTCGCAAGCTGAACATTGCGGTTCTTGCGACGGATCCCAAAACTTATGATGAAACAATTGCCAAAATCGAGACAATCGGTAAAATTATGAATAAGAACAAGGAAGCGGCTCAGGTTGCGTCGCATATGCGCGATGTGAAGCAGCAGGTGACGGATGCCGTGAAGGATGCTCCGAAGAAGCTGGTTTACCTGGAATTCTCGCCAGGCTGGACGGTTGGTTCCGGCACGTTCCTGGATGAATTGCTGACGATTGCGGGCGGTACGAATGTAGGCGCTTCGCAAGCAGGCTGGTACGAGGTTAGCGCGGAAGAAGTCGTGAAGCAAAACCCTGAAATTATCCTTTATCCTGATCTGGGAGAGGATCCGAATCCAATCGTGACCGGCATTAACAGCCGTCCGGGCTGGGATGCGATTGATGCGGTGAAGAACAAGCAGATGTTCGAGGTTGGCAATGACGAGACTTCGCGCGTAGGTCCGCGTCTTGCGGATGCTCTGCTGCAGATTGCCAAAGCTCTTCACCCGGATCTTGTGAAGTAAGATGAAAAGAAAACTAGCGGTCTATGGAGGAGCAGCTTTGCTCCTTCTTGCTGTTTCTATCGTTCTAAGTTTGTCGATTGGATCCTCCATGCTGCCGTTTTCCGACGTATGGGGAATTCTCTGGCATCAGCTTCCTTGGACGGATGACGCAGGCAGTCGCTGGAGTGCCGGAGAGATTGCGATTGTGACGCAGGTTCGGCTGTCCCGCGTGCTGCTGGGCGTGCTTGTTGGCGCCTGTCTTGGGCTTGCCGGGGCCGGCTTTCAAGGCGTGCTCCGCAATCCGCTTGCCGATCCTTATACGTTAGGGGTATCATCAGGCAGCTCGGTAGGGGCGGCTTTTCTTATTTTGTTCGGTTATCAGGCGGTGCTGGGCGAGTGGACCATTCCGGTTGTCGCTTTTATCACGGGAACGGTTACGCTGCTTGGCGTTTTCTTCCTGGCGCGCAGCAGAGGCGTCATGCAGATTGAGACGTTGATCCTCTCTGGCGTCATCATTCAATCCTTCTTAGGCGCGTTCGTATCGTTTATGGTATCGATGTCCGACGATGTCATTAATCAGATTTTGTTCTGGCTTATGGGATCGCTGGCGATGAAAAACTGGGCGGACGTTTATATCGTGCTTCCATGTCTTGCGATCGGGCTGCCGCTTCTGATTGCTTACGGACAAGCGCTGAACCTGTTTGTGCTTGGCGAGCGGCATGCGGCGCATCTGGGAATCCGGGTTGAGCGGACAAAACTGATCGTCCTGATCGGCTCGACGCTGCTTACAGCGGCGGCGGTATCGGTCAGCGGCGTTATCGGCTTCGTGGGCTTGGTAGTGCCGCATCTCATCCGGTTAATGGTAGGGCCCGATTACCGGCTTCTTATTCCTCTCTCGGCCATAGGCGGTGGAATATTCGTGTTATGGTCCGACACCCTTGCGAGAGTTGCCCTTGCACCCAAGGAAATTCCGCTAGGCGTCGTAACCGCTTTGCTAGGCGCGCCGTTCTTCGCGTATCTGCTGTACCGGCGCAAAAAAGGACAGGAGGGCTTCTAATGATCTCGGTTCAACAAGCGAGCAAGAAAGTGAACGGCCGTTCCGTGCTGGAGAACCTCTCGTTCGAGCTGGAGCCGGGCCGGATTCACGGCATCATCGGGCCAAACGGGGTAGGAAAGTCAACGCTCCTGCAGCTGTTGTCCGGTGTGTCGAAGCCCACTCAAGGCGAGGTCAGCTTAGCCGGCGTCAACCTGTCGAATTATTCCCGCAAAGCGCTTGCAAGACGTCTGGCAGTGTTGCAGCAAGGCGGGCTCCCGCCTGCGGGCTTTACCGTCCGCCAAGTCGTTGAGATGGGACGGTTTCCTTATCAGAATTGGTTCGGCGACGAGCGGGAGGATCATTCGGCTTTGATTGATTTTGCCCTTGAGACTATGGGTCTTACAGCGTTGTCGAGCCGATCGCTTGATCAGCTTAGCGGCGGGGAGCGTCAAAGGGTCGCTCTGGCGAAGGTAATCGTGCAGGAGCCGGAGGTTATTTTGCTGGATGAGCCAACGACTTATCTGGATATCGGTTATCAAGTGCAGCTGCTGGATACCGTGCGGCAGTGGCAGAAGGAACGCAGCTTGACCGTTGTGGCGGTTCTGCATGATCTGAATCTGGCTTCTCTGTACTGCGACCGGATACTCGTCTTGCATAAAGGCGGGATTGCGGCATTGGGAGCTCCTTCGGAGGTGCTCAGCGCGGATCTGATCCGGGAGGTTTATCAGACGGAAGCATCGATCGTGAAGCATCCGTTAACCGGTACGCCGCAAATTTTGCTGCAGCCGAAGTTGCAGGAAGCTGACCTATTAATTAAAGTGACCTAGAGTTATAGATGGAGAGGAGAAAACGTTATGGCAAATGAACTAGCGGCCAAGCTGAAACGGGTTATCGAACGAATCAGGCCTATCCAGGAGCAAGCTGTCCTTGAAGCCAAGGCGCATTCCGATCAGCTGACAAAGCCAACCAGCAGTCTCGGGAAGCTTGAAGAGATCGCTTTTCGCTTAGCCGGGATTTCAGGAGGCCTATGGCCGGATTTGTCCCGCAAAGCGGTAGTCGTCATGGCTGGAGACCACGGCGTGTGCGAGGAAGGAGTCAGCGCTTATCCGCAGGAAGTGACGCCGCAAATGGTTCTTAATTTCTTAAACGGCGGCGCTGCGGTTAACGTACTGGCGCGGCAGGCGGGAGCCGATGTCTATTGCGTGGATATTGGCGTTAATGCCGAGCTCGAGCATCCGGGACTGATCAGCCGCAAGGTGGTTCGCGGGACGGCCAATATGGCAAAGCAGCCTGCGATGAGCTGGGAAGAAGCGCTTCAAGCCGTTATGGCCGGCGTACAGGTAGCGGAGGAATTAGCGGGGAAAGGTTACCGGCTGTTCGCAACGGGAGAGATGGGCATTGGCAATACGACCCCAAGCGCGGCTCTGACAACCGTATGGACGGGATTATCGCCCGAATTGTCCGTTGGCCGTGGAACAGGCATTAACGATGAAAGCTGGCGGCATAAAATCGAAGTCGTGAAACGCGCTATAGCCGTTAATAAGCCTGACGCTTCTGACCCGCTTGACGTTCTCGCCAAGGTTGGCGGTGCTGAGATTGCGGGATTGGCCGGATTTATCATCGGAGCGGCGGCCAACGGCTGTCCGGTTGTCGTTGACGGTTATATTTCCTCGGTTGCCGCGCTTGCTGCCGTACGGCTGGCGGAACAGGCGAAGCCTTATTTGTTCGCCTCCCATTTATCCCAGGAGCAAGGGCATGCGGTTGTGCTGGAGACGATGGGGCTGTCTCCGATGATTCAGCTTGACATGCGGCTTGGAGAGGGGACTGGCGCCGTACTATGCTTCCATTTCGTTGACGCCGCCTTAAAGCTGATGCAGGAAATGGCGACCTTCTCAAGCGCCGGAGTTTCCAGGGAGTAGGTGGGCGAGGATGGCAATGTTGGTAACCGGCGGAGCGAGAAGCGGCAAAAGCTCCTTCGCCGAGAAGCTTGCGGCCCGGCTTGGGGAACAAGGGGTGTATCTCGCAACCAGCCGGATTTGGGATGGGGAGATGGCGGAACGGATCGCTTTGCACCAACAGAATCGGGAACAGGACATCTTTCGTTGGACAACCATTGAGGAGCCGATGGAGCTTCCGGCCAGGCTGAGGCAACTGGCGAAGGAAGCCTATGAGCTGGAGTTAATGGAAGGTAAGCCTCCGGTGGTTTTGATTGATTGTTTGACGTTATGGCTGACGAATGTGCTAATGGAAGCGGAGGAACGGGAAAGATCCGATTCGGCGGAGAGCAGCCGGGATTGGCTGAGTGAAAAGCTTCATGAACTGGCCGCTGCCGTTCAGGAATATCATTATCCGCTTATCCTCGTGACCAATGAGGTAGGAGACGGAATTGTACCGGCTTATCCGCTGGGAAGAAGATTCCGCGATGAAGCCGGACGGCTGAATCAACGGATGGCTGCGCTGTCGGAAAAAGTTTTTCTCGTGACGGCGGGAATTCCGGTCGAATTGAAAGCCTTGGCATTTCGGTGGGAGAGCTTATGATTTTTTATTCTTTGCAGGAAACGCTGCTGCTTGCGGCGGCTGCGATCGTTATAGACTGGATTATCGGCGATCCGAAGTGGCCGACCCATCCCGTTATCTGGATCGGTCGGCTTATTCGCGTACTCGAGAAGCGTCTTCGCGGGAAGGAAGAAGGTCGGGACGCCGCGCGGGTTAAGGGAACCGGCATTATTTTGACGATCGTTACCTTGTCCGCATCCTTCGGCATCATGTGGGCAGCGACGGCCGCGGCAGCCTGGATCCATCCGTGGCTTGGTTATGCGGTAAGCGCCTGGTTCATCTCCACTACGATTGCGGTAAAGGGATTGAAGGATGCGGCAATGCTTGTCTATCGACCGCTTGCTGCCGGCAATTTGGAGGATGCGCGCAAATTCGTCGGATACATTGTTGGGCGCGATACCGCGAACCTGACGCCTCCCGAAGCTTCCCGGGCAGCTGTGGAGACGGTAGCGGAAAATACGGTGGATGCGTTTGTATCGCCTATTCTGTTCGCCATCCTCGGCGGTGCGCCGCTTGCCATGCTCTATAGGGCAACAAATACGCTGGATTCCATGGTTGGTTACCGTAATGATAATTATGTAAACTTCGGGTGGTGTTCCGCCCGAACGGATGATGCGCTCAATTATATTCCGGCACGCCTTACCGGACTGCTGCTTACGCTAGCCGCGTTTCTGAACGGGGGAATGTCGGCTGCCCGTTCCTGGGCTTCGGTTCGCCGGTTCGCCCGTTATCATCCGAGTCCCAACAGCGGTATTCCGGAATCCGCCGTGGCCGGAGCTCTTGGCATTGAGCTTGGCGGACTTAATTATTATTTCGGACAGCCAAGCGAGCGGGCCAGGATGGGATGGCCGATTAGAGCCATGGAGCCTTTCGATATCGTCCGCTCCGTCCGGCTTTTGTATACCGTTAGTATTCTTATGATGGCTGGAGTGTTGGGGTTATGGTTATTGCTTCGTTAAAACGCCATGCGTTGGCTGCCGCTGCGGCCCTGCAGTTTCTTACGCGGATTCCCGTACCGGTAACGGTTCCGTTTGAACCGGTGACTCTGGCAAGGACGGTTATTTATTTCCCTGCGGCTGGCTTTCTTCTTGGAGCGATATTGGCAGGAGGGTTTGCTTTGCTGGAGCAGTTCACGCCCGCTATGCCGGCTGCCGTATTGCTGCTGGCTATTTGGACGGCGCTAAGCGGAGGCTTGCACCTCGACGGATGGATGGATACGGCAGACGGCGTGCTCAGCCACAGGTCCCGGGAGCGGATGCTGGAGATTATGAAGGACAGCCGCGTAGGGGCTATGGGCGTCATTGCGGCAGTGCTGCTTCTTCTCTTTAAATTTTCCTTGCTGGCGGAATGGTTTGGCCAGCAGGATAGCAGCCGCGCATTATCCCTTCTAGCGATCATTCCGGTCTGGAGCAGATGGTGGATGGGAGCCGCCATCGCGGGCTGGCCGAATGCCCGGCAGGGCGAAGGAATCGGGGCTTTATTCCATTTGGCTTCGGGACGGCAGGTTGCCGCAGGCTTTATTGCAGCTGTCGTCTTAACGGCGCTCAGCTTAATTCTAAGCGGATTGCCTTGGCAGGAAACATTTCTGCTGCTTGCCGGCTGCATTTTATTAACGATACTTACCGGAACGTTATTCGCCGTATGGCTTAGCCGCAAGCTTGGCGGTTTGACGGGGGATACCTACGGTGCGCTTAATGAAGCCGTTGAAGCCGTATTATTATTTGCAAGCGTATTGGCCATTCACGTAATTTAGCGATGGGAGAGGGGAATATCCATGCTTGAACGCTACGGACATGGGGGAGATTTACGGACGGCGGAAGAAACCTTCGGCTTCCCGGCCCGGCAATTTATTGATTTCAGCTCGAATATGAATCCTTTGGGCCCGCCGGAAGGTGTGAAACGCGCCTTGGTGCGTTACGCGGAGCAGATTGACCGTTATCCGGATCCGGCCGTTCGCGAACTTCGGACCAAGCTGGCGAAGCTTCACCGCGTAGACGAGCAGTCCATTCTGATCGGAAACGGCGCCGCCGAGCTGATCGACTTGGTCGTGAGGGCCCTTCGTCCGGCCGTAACGGCATTAGCTTATCCTTGCTTTACGGAATACGGTGACGCCGTGATGAAGACCGCCGGATCGATATCGCCGGTCATGTTATCCGCGGGCAATGATTTTACATTGACTCCACCGATGGTCGAGGATATGGAAGCAACCTTTTATATGCTTGGATCGCCTAACAATCCAACCGGCCAACTGGTGGATCCTAAGCTGATCATGAAGCTGGTATACGGCGGCGCGACGGTTGTGGTTGACGAAGCGTTTATGGACTTTGTGCCGGAGGAAGAGAAATATACGCTTCTGAGGGAAGCGGCGTCGCATGAACGGTTGTTCGTCATCCGGTCGATGACCAAATTTTATGCCGTACCGGGCATTCGACTAGGCTATATGGTTGGATCCCCTCATAAAATCGCCGAACTTCGCAGGCTTCAAGTGCCCTGGAGCGTGAATTCCTTGGCTCAGCAGATTGGAGAAGCGGTGCTGGATGAGGCGGAATACGCAGCGCGAACGATGAATTGGCTGCAGGAGGAGCGGCCATGGCTGATCGGCAGGCTTGAAGCCCTTGGTTTCCGGGTTATCCCCGGGAAGGTGAATTACTTGCTTGTTCGGCTGCCCGATATTCCGGGATTAACGGCCGCGGGTCTGCAGCATGAAATGGGACGAATGGGAATTCTCATCCGGGATGCCTCGCATTTTATCGGTCTGGATGAATCCTATTGCCGCTTCGCGGTAAAGCTCCGCCATCAGAACGAATGGCTGCTTGAGGCGCTCGAGCGCTCTTTGTCCAAGTTCCGGGAGGCGGCCGCCCGATGAGCCAGCCATTCAGGCAAGGTCGGCATTACTGTTCGGAATTGTGGAATGGGCTAAGCATCACGTATCGGGACGAGCGATTGGAAATGCGCTGTCCCGGGAAGTTAAGGACGTTAAGTAACGCGATTCATACCGGAGGCTTGGCCGAGGCGGATGTTATCGTTAACTGGAAGGTACCTCTGAATTATAGCGGTACCGATCCTGCCCGTGATGCTGCTGCTCAATTGAAGCAGTGGGGCTATGAGCCGGACCGTACGATTGGCCTTCTGACCGCGGCAAAGCTGACGCATGCATCCGTAGCCGAATTCGAAGGCGATCGCTTCAAGCTGCTCTGCTTGACGACGGCCGGTACCCGGAACGCAGCCAGAGCCGGCTTGCCTCGGGAGACGTTCTCCGCGTATTCGGCGGGTACCATTAATACGGTGCTGCTTGTGGATGGTCGGATGACCGATTCCGCCATGACAAACGCGATCATTACTTACGCCGAAGCGAAAGCTGCAGCTCTTGCCGATCTGCAGCTCATGGATCCGGAGACGAACCGGATTGCGACCGGTACAACGACGGATGCCGTGGTGGTTGGGGTTAGCGGCAATCCTGCCTGCCATGCCGTTCATGCTTATGCGGGAGCGGCCACAACCATAGGCAATGCGATAGGCCGCCTTGTGTACGAGACGGTGCATGAAGCCTGCCGGACACAACACGAGAGCTGATTCCGCCAGTCACGTCATGCGTGAAGGGCGGGAACCGGCTCTTTTTTCATTACGCGTCTTCCTCCTTAACCGCATGAAACGACAAAAGAGCGGGCTTCCGCCTTTCGCATCAGACGAAAAAGAACGGGAACCGGCTCTCTTGTTGGCCGCTTCATTCGTTGAACAGCTGCTTCATTAAGGCTTCGCGGATCGTAATCGGTCCCTTGGGAACCCGGTTCAGATCGAAGTGCCGGATAAGCTCGGCTGCGGCAACCGGCTCGAATCTGTCCGTTTGCCCGGCCAGAAAGGCAAGCCAGCCTATAATGCGCTCAGGTCCAACGCCTGCCGCCTTTAGACCGGCAATCGAAGTATCGCCATGCCGTTTGGCCAGCCGTTTACCGTCTTCTCCCATTAGCAGCGGCACATGGGCGAACCGGGGAGCGGGAAGGTCAAGCGCTTCGTACAGGAGCAGCTGGCGCGGGGTGGAATCCATAAGATCCGCTCCGCGGAGGACATCGGTCATACGCATGGCAGCGTCATCAATGACGACGGCCAGCTGGTAACTGATAATGCCGTCCGCGCGGCGGACCACAAAATCGCCTCCGATCCCGGGCGGGAAGCGTAAAGTCCCTGCAATCCCGTCTTCGTAAGTTATCGCCCGTTCCTCGTCCACTTTAAAACGCAGGGAAGGTGTCTTGACTTCTCCCCGTTCCCGCCGCTGCTCATGCGTCAGATGCCGGCATGTTCCGGCATAAGCCGGACCTTCCGAGGATAACCCGTGCGGAGCGCTCGCGACCGCAAGCAGCTCCGCACGACTGCAGAAGCAGGGATAAAGCCTGCCGCTTGCAAGCAGTTTGTCCATTGCCTCCTCGTAGAAGGAAATCCGCTCGCTTTGCGTGTACGGGGAATAAGGTCCGCCGACATCGGGGCCTTCATCCCAATCAAGACCAAGCCAACGAAGATCGATTAACGCCTGTAGAGCCAGCTCGGGGCGGCATCTCGGCCCGTCGATGTCTTCCAGCCGCAGCACGAATTGACCGTTTCGGCTGCGGACCTGCAGCCAGGCGAGCAGCGCCGCCCAGGCATTGCCTACATGCATCAGACCGGACGGAGTAGGAGCGAAACGTCCGCGTATATTCGACATATCGATCGACTCTCCTTTATTGACACCGATGATAGCATGACTATTTTGAACGGCGCAACTTTTTTACAGATTGGCTGTAACACGTTAGAATAAGAGAATCGGTTATCACGTTGGAGGATTCGGCTATGATTCGGATAAAAGGGTATACGAAAGAAAAAACTTGGGTGAACAACATCCCGTTGGAGGATCTCAAAAAGCTTGATCTTGACTGGTATTGGGTCGATTTCAGCGAGCCGGAGGCCTCGGAGACAAAGCTCCTCGATACATACTTTCATTTTCACCCGCTTGCCATTGAGGACTGCTGTCATTTGCTGCAGCGTCCCAAGCTGGACCACTATGACGATACGCATTTCTTCGTCCTGCATTCGGTTAACCCGCGCAGCCTGGACGTGGAGGAGGTCAACTTATTTATCGGCCCCCGGTTTATCGTGACCTATCACGTTAAAAACTCGGAAGAAATAAACGAAGCATGGGCCAAAATTCAATCTGCCTCCAAGCTTGGGAACGACGGCTTTCTGTTTGCGGCTTACATGGTGATCGACCAGCTGGTCGATCAGTATTTCCCTGCCGTTCAGGAGCTGGAGGAGCAGGTGTTGGATATGGAGATCGGCAGCGGAAGCGAGAGCACCAATCAAATGACGATGGACGAAATCTTCAACATTCGCTCGCGGCTGCTTCGCCTCCGCAAGACGATATTGCCTATGCGTGATTTGCTCTACCGCACGCTGAATACGGAACGGATTGAAGGATTAAAGGGGTATCTGGCGTTCTATCACGATGTCTACGATCATCTGCTTAAGCTGTCGGAGATGACCGACGCCTCGCGAGAGATGACCGCGGATTTGCGCGACAGCTTTATGTCCTACAATTCGAATCGGATGAATTCGATTATGAAGACGTTAACGGTAATTACAACGATTTTTATGCCTCTGACGTTTCTGGCCGGAATATACGGGATGAACTTCGAGAATATGCCGGAGCTTAGCTGGCATTGGGGATATTTTGGCCTAATCGGCTTTATGGTCATGCTTGGCGTTGCCATGTACATCTGGTTCCGCAGAAAAGGCTGGTTTGATTAGAAGAACAAGAAGATCGATTCTATAGAATTGGGGTTTTTCATGGAAAATCCATCTGTTACGGTTCTTGATAAGAAGAGAAAGCTGCAAATTGCCGGCATAATGGCGGGCATCTTTCTTGTGTTGGGACTGCTGTTTGCCGCGATGATCTATGCCATGCAGGTGAAAAGCGAAGGGCCGAAGCGGGATGCAAATGCCCCGTCTGCTTATCGGTATGAGGAGCTTGAAGCGACAAACGGGATGAAGCTTCACGTGCTGGAGACAAGACCGTCGAATGTTACGTTAGCATCCGTTCAAACCAACGTCTCTTTAACGCCTTATTACGGGGTTAATGGCGGATTCTTCTTTGAGAACTCCCTGCTGAGCATCGCCGTGGTAGACGGAATGCCGGTCAATGGGTCGCTGGACGATTACGGATCGGGTGCGGAAAATGTCAAATATGCCCGCGGAACCTTGGTTTGGGATGGAGCTTCGGACAAGCTGAGCGTGCAGGTAGTGCGCGAAGCAGCCGATTTGAAGGTAATGGACCACACCAGGTTTTGGGCGCAGGGCGGCATCAGCATGAGTCTCGGACGGGATCGGAGCTGGCTTGAGCAGATCGAGACGGAGCAAGCGCCTTACCCTGACGATGCTCGTTTGCGTTCGGCGGCTGTCTATGACCGTGAGGGTATGCTCTATTTGGTTGTTAGCAGTTCCCAAGGGTCGCTGCAGGCTTTTCGCGATGCGATAGTAGAAAAGGTAGGCGGAGGCATGCTGGAGGATGGAATCTTTCTAGACGGGGACGTCTCGTCCCAGCTGCGGTCAGCGGAAAAAATACTGACCGGAGATAACCGGCCGGTTGTTCAAATGATGAGGATAGTCAAATAATTCACGGTATTAATTATATTTTTAATGGCATTAAACAATAGATATTTAACGAGGTTAAATGAATGAGAAGGAATGTATAACCTATGAAGCAACTGCCTATTGATGCCGTATTGCCGGAGCTGCTGCAGGCCTTGAGGGACGGAACAAGCGCGGTGCTTGTCGCGGAGCCCGGAGCCGGCAAAACGACCCGCGTACCACTGGCTCTCCTTCATGAGACATGGCTGGACGGGCGAAAAATCGTCATGCTGGAGCCGCGCCGGCTCGCCGCGCGATCCGCTGCCAAATATATGGCTTCCTCATTGGGGGAGCAAGTCGGAGAGACTGTCGGCTACCGGGTAAGACTGGATACGAAAGTAAGCGCCAAAACGAGAATTGAAGTGGTTACCGAGGGCGTTCTGACTCGCATGCTTCAAGAGGATCAGGCGCTTGAAGAGGTTGGGGCGGTTCTGTTCGACGAATTCCATGAACGCCATCTGCACGGTGATCTTGGACTGGCGTTAGCGCTGCAATCCCAATCGCTGCTGCGGGAAAATCTTCGCCTAATCGTCATGTCGGCTACGCTGGATGCGGAGCCTGTCGCAAAGCTTCTTGGCGGAGCACCTGTGATCCAAAGCCGCGGACGCGCCTTTCCTGTGGAGACGGTCTACCGGAGCGCAAAAGTTGAGGGCAGGATAGAACCGCATGTTGCCTCTGCTATTGCGGATGCTATCCGAAATGATGAAGGGGACGTCCTCGTCTTCCTGCCCGGCGTTGGAGAGATCAGGCGGACCGCAGGCCTTCTTGCGCAATCCGGCCATGCTTCATCCGTCCGAATCGCCGAACTTCACGGCAACCTTCCGCTGGAGGCGCAGGATGCGGCTGTTGCTCCCTGCAAACCGGGGGAGCGCAAGGTTGTATTATCGACCTCCATCGCGGAATCCAGCTTAACCGTCGAAGGAATTCGTATCGTTGTGGACTGCGGTCTGATGAGGGTTCCGAGGTTTTCTCCCCGCACCGGTATGACACGTCTGGAAACGGTGCCTGTCTCGCAAGCCTCGGCCGACCAACGCCGAGGCCGGGCGGGACGGCTTGCGCCTGGCGTCTGCTACCGGCTCTGGACGGAGCAGGAGCATGCCTATTTACCGCAGCATAATACACCTGAGCTGCTGGAAGCGGATTTGGCGCCGCTTGCGTTAGAGTTGTCTGTATGGGGGGCCGCCGAACCCGGCGAGCTGATGTGGCTGGATGCCCCTCCGCAGGCGGCCTACCGTCAGGCGCTTGAGCTCTTGAAGCTGCTCCAGGCTATTGATGCGGATGGCCGCATAACGAGCCGGGGAACGCGAATGGCCAAGCTTGGCCTTCACCCAAGGCTGGGGTTTATGCTTCTTAAGGCCGCGGAGTTGAATTTATTAAAGGAAGCATGCGAGCTGGCCGGTTTGCTAAGCGAGCGCGATTTGTTGCCTCAAGAGCGGAATGTCGATGTAGCGTTACGGCTTGACGCCTTGCATGGAGCAGGCGGCAGACCGATGGCTGACCGAGGTGCCGTGCAGCGGATTAAGGCGCAAGCAAAGCAATGGCAGCAGATGGTGGCGGATAAGGAACATGATCATAAAGGCAAACGGGATTGGAAGGGAACTTCCTATGCGGGTCTGTTGATCGCTTTGGCTTACCCGGACCGGATCGCCCAGAAACGGCCGGATGGCCGTTATTTGCTGGCGAATGGCCGGGGCGCCGTGCTGCCGGAGCTTCAGCCATTGTCGCGGTCGGCCTTTTTGGCTGCGGCAGAGCTTGACGATGCGGGCAGCGAAAGCCGCATACGCCTGGCAGCAGAGCTTGAATTGGATATGCTGGAGCAAGCGGCCGGCGAGCAGTTCCAAGCGGAAGACAGCGTAGAGTGGGACTCAGGAGCGCAAGCCGTGCGCGCGCGAAGACGCGTCCGGTTAGGCGCGATTATATTAAAGGAAGCGCCTATTCAGCAGCCATCGCCGGAGCAGATTGCGGCAGCGCTTGCCGACGGTATTGCTGGCGCTGGTCTTGGACTGCTCCCGATGTCGAAGGCTGCTTGGCAGCTGCAGGCAAGGATGCGGCTTATGGCGCATCATAACAGCGGTTGGCCGGATGTGTCCGAGGAGGCACTGCGTGCCACGGTTCGCGATTGGCTGCTGCCGCATCTGTACGGCATGAAGAGCAAGTCGGATTTGCAGCGGCTTAACATGGTGCAGCTGCTGGAAGGAATGCTGTCATGGGGACAGCGGCAGGAGCTTGACGAACAGGTGCCTACGCATATGACGGTGCCCAGCGGTTCGCGTATTCCGATAGATTACAGCGATCCGGAAGCGCCGTTTATTGCCGTTAGGCTCCAAGAGCTGTTCGGGCTGCGGGAGACGCCGCGCCTCGCGGGCGGAAAGCTGCCATTGACGCTTCATCTTTTATCGCCCTCCCAAAGGCCGGTGCAGGTGACCAGAGATCTAAGAAGCTTCTGGAACGAGGCCTATTTCGAAGTCAAGAAAGACCTGAAGGGACGGTATCCGAAGCATTATTGGCCGGATGATCCGTACGCGGCGCAGCCGACGAACCGGGTGAGACCGCGCACGTAATCGGCAACAAGAAGGGGATGCGAGTATGGAACTGTTGATTATTTATTTGCTTGTCATTAATATGATCGCGTTCGCGATGATGGGAATGGACAAAAGCTTCGCTAGACACAAGAAGCAGCGCATTCCTGAAAAACGACTGTTTGGAGTGAGCGCAATCGGCGGAGCGTTAGGCGCCTGGATCGGCATGCAGGTATGGCGGCACAAGACGAAGCATACCTCGTTCCGGGTCGGAATCCCTTTACTGTTCCTCCTTAATCTTGTCGTGATTTATTATTTGTCGGGTCTAATCGGGATGAATTTCAATTACATTGCTTAAGGCAATTGTCCTGTGGTATATTGGTTATCCGTTTTTGGCAAACCACTACATTACTCTAGTCTATGCTTACGGGTTAAGAAGCACAGCAGTTGACTGTATCGAAGTCTACTGTGCAGTCATTCTTTTTAGGAGGTAACTGACATGACCACGGTTCAAAGTGCCTATCAAGAAGAGCAAGAGAGGCTGGCTCGGTCGCTGGACGATATCAAGAGTCAGCTGGCAGGCATAGGTCCCCGTTATACGGGCGATGATTTTACGGAGCAGATGCTCGATCTGCAGCGCGAGGAGCGCAAACAGCGTCTGGAGGTTGCCTTCCGCGAGCCTTACTTCGGACGGATCGATTTCGAAGAGCTGCCGGATGGCGAGAAGAAGCCGCTGTATATCGGGAAGGCAGGCGTGGCGAAGCAAGGCAGCAACGAGCTGCTTGTTATCGATTGGCGCGCGCCGGTAGCCAGCTTGTTCTATTCTTTTACGGGCGGCGAGGATGCGGCTACATATACGGCGCCTGAAGGCGATATCGAAGGCTATGTGCATCTGAAACGAAATTTTATGGTGCGGCAGGGTGAGCTTGTCCGCATGGTGGACAGTTACGTGCGCGGGAAAGAAGAAGAGTCCGTTACGGACGAATTCCTCTTATACCGCTTAGGCGAGAACAAAGACAATAAATTGCGGGATATCGTATCGACGATCCAGCATGAACAGGACCGGATTATCCGTTCCGAACGGAGTAAAGCGCTGTTCATTCAAGGAGTAGCGGGCAGTGGCAAGACGACGGTGGCCCTTCACAGGCTTGCTTTCCTTCTCTATCAATACGCGGACCGTGTGAAAGCGGAACGGATGATCATTTTCGCTCCCAACCGGATGTTCCTGGATTACATTTCGGGCGTTCTGCCCGAGCTTGGCGTCGGCGATATTTTGCAGACGACGTTTGCGGACTGGTCGCTTGAGCTGTTAGGGCACGAGGTGAAGCTGAGAAGCGCGTCGGATGCCTTGGCATACTGGTTCGAGCAGCATCGTTCGGCGGCAGAGATGGCTAATGCGCCGGGCCGGATTAAAGGCTCGCTCGCGTTCAAGGAAGCAATCGATTCCCGTATTGAAGAGCTGGCGCAGCGGATCGTTCCG
The DNA here is from genome assembly GCF_011761545.1 of Paenibacillus sp. BK720. Lineage (NCBI taxonomy): Bacteria > Bacillati > Bacillota > Bacilli > Caryophanales > Paenibacillaceae > Paenibacillus > Paenibacillus sp. BK720. The sequence continues at coordinate 1,090,625 of NZ_JAASRQ010000002.1, forward strand.
GTTATCCCGTTTGAACCGCTGCCGGGTCTGCTGCTTACGCCCGATCAGATGAAAGAATGGTACGAGACGGATTACGGCGACGAGACTTTGATGCAAAAGCGCGAACGGCTCGTAAACCGCATCCGCCGCTGGTACGAATCGGAGCTTAAGCTTCGCAGGATCGTGGATAAGAAGCTGCGCGCCAAAGCGCAGGCCAAGCTTTCTGCTTTTGCGAAAAAGATCCCTTCCTACACGGCACCTCAGCTCTATTCTGCTTTATTCCAGGGCAAGCAAGCCGTCCCCGTCATCCCGAAAAATATCGCGGCAGCTACCGCCGCTGCATTGAAGGATGGCCTGGTTGAAGCGGAGGATTTGGCGCCTCTTGTTTACATTCATTTGCGGCTGTACGGATTAAAGATCCCGGCTTACGATCATATCGTTATCGACGAAGCGCAGGATTACTCGCCATTCCAGCTGGAAGCTCTGAAGCTTTGCCAACGAACGCCGTCCATGACGGTTCTTGGCGACCTTCAGCAAGGCATTCATGCTTATGCGGGAATTAACAGCTGGACGGAGCTGATCCAGCTCTTTAACGACGAGCAGACCGGCTTCTTCGAGCTGAACCGCAGCTATCGTTCGACCATGGAAATCATCGAATTCGCGAACCGGATCCTAGGCGCGATGGGCGGCGGCGTTAAGCCGGCCGTACCGGTGTTCCGGAGCGGCGATCCGGTTGAGGTTGTGCAGGTGGACCAAGCGGCATGGCACAAACAGATTGCGCAGTCGATCCGTGAATGGCAGGCTTCCGGCCAATTCCAGACGATTTCGGTTATCGGCCGTACCGCGGAGCAATGCGCCGAGCTGCATGATTATCTGGTTCGGGAAGGGCTTGAAGCATCGCTTGTACAGAGCAAGCAGCCGGAGTATGGAGGCGGGCTATCGGTCGTTCCCGTCTACCTGTCGAAGGGGCTGGAGTTCGACGCGGTGCTGATTGCAGACGCCGGGGCGGATATATATACGGAAGATGACGCCAAGCTTCTTTATGTAGGCTGCACGCGTGCGCTTCATAAGCTGAAGCTGCTCCATCGTGAATCATTAACGACATTAATCAATGAAGAATAGCGTTCAAATATGACAGTATTTCGTCATGTCACAGCTAGTTATTGACATTAAAGCCCGTTGTAACTACACTGGTCACAAGTACGGGCATATCAACAGCGCCAGGGCACCGGAAATTGTGCCTGGCGCTGGATATGCCAAGGATATTATTCGAATGCCGGGGAGGAATGGACAAGTTTGGGCACTCAAGCAAAAGCAAAGGCCAAGCAGCAGCGGCCGAGGCAAGGCACTTACAAGCAGCCGGTAAAGAAGCAATCGAACAAGTCGCTAATTGTATTGACGCTGGCGATCGTAGCCGTAATCGTAGTTATCATTTTAGGTATTAACCATCAATCGAAGCAGCAGGCCGATCTGGCAAACAAGGTATACGATATCGATTATACCGGTATGCCGGTTAAAGGTAATGCGGAAGCTCCTGTCAAAATTGTTGAGTTCGGCGATTACAAATGCCCGATTTGCCAGTATTTCGCGCAAAACGTAGAACCGCAGCTGGAGAAGGACTTTATCGATACGGGTAAAGCAGCTTTGTATTTCGCGAACTATACCTTTATCGGTCCTGACTCAACGACTGCGGCATTGGCTGCCGAGGCTGTGCAGCAGCAAGCGGGCGACGAAGCGTTCTGGACGTATTACAAAACGATCTATGATAATCAGAAGGACGAGAAGACCAAATGGGCAACCTCGGACTACCTTGTCCAGCTCGCGAAGGATGCGAAGCTTACGCTTGATTTCGACAAGCTGAAGAAGGACATCGACGACAAAACGTATCAAAGCGAAGTGAACAAGGACAATGCAAAAGTAGGCCCGCTTAATGTAACGGGTACGCCAACGCTCTTTATTAACGGCGTCCAATATGCCGGCAACCTTGATTACGCGAGTATCAAAGCGGCAATCGACGAAGCTGTGAATAAGGGGTAGGGAACTTGACAACGACAACCGAATCCGAAATCTATGAAAGCTGGTTTCAGCGATATGGTTTATATTTGGCTTGGCTTGTCGCTTTGGTTGCTACCGGCGGATCCTTGTATTTCAGCGAAATTCGCGGGTTTATTCCATGCGATCTGTGCTGGTACCAGCGAATCTTCATGTATCCGCAGGTCCTTCTGCTCGGGATTGCGGCTTACCGCGGCGACCGTCGCATCATCGGCTATGTCCTGCCGCTTAGCATTATCGGAATGCTGATCTCGATCTACCATAACTTCGAAATTTGGTTTCCGAAGGTGGGCGATATGATGCCTTGCCGCTCAGGAATTCCATGCAACTACGATTATCTGAACTGGCTTGGTTTCATCACCATCCCGCTGATGGCGCTGACCGCATTTATTTTAATTACCGTTCTTCTGGTGCTTGGCCGTCAGAAAAACGAACAATGAGAGATTTGAATCGCCTGTTTCCGAGTGGGCCGGAGAAGCTTGCATAAGCTTCCTCCTGCCGCATGGGAGAAGGCGATTTTCTTTTGCCGTACGCTGTCCAAAGCCAATTGTGACAACCCGGTTAAATGAATCCGTGAACAATAAGTGAACGCGCCGTTTTTGACAACTCGCAAGGTGGCATGGGCCTTCAAAATGCGTTATCGTAAGAAGAAAGTTGCTGGATAGAGAGCAGGTGCGGGCATGATTGCCACAGAATTGTATAAAGAGGCGGAGCAGTTTATCGCCAATTGTTATAGCGAGCTGGGCAAGACGGAAATGGAGGCATCGGAGCGTCTGAAGGAAATCGGGCAGTCGATTGAGAATAAGGGCTATTACGTGCATACGTTAGAGGAGCTTCGGCATGGAGCAAGGATGGCCTGGAGAAACAGCAACCGCTGCATAGGCCGGCTATTCTGGCAATCGCTTGAGGTCATCGACGCGCGTTCTTTACAGGACGCCGATCAAATCGCGGCACAGATATTTAATCACATTAAGTATGCGACGAACGAAGGGCGGGTCCGTCCAGCCATTACGGTATTCGCGCCGCAATTCGGGGAAAGGCGGATCCGGATCTGGAACCATCAGCTTGTGCGGTATGCAGGTTACGAAACGGATAGCGGAATTTTGGGGGATCCGGCCTCCTTGGATTTTACCAAAGCATGCGCGGCCCTAGGCTGGAAAGGGGCGGGGACGGCATTTGACGTGCTGCCGCTTGTTGTACAGGTGAATAACGATCCTCCATGCTGGTACGAGCTCCCGGAGGGGCTAGTGAAGGAAGTGCCGTTGACTCATCCCGAAATCGAACGGTTTGAGGAGCTGGAGCTGCAATGGTACGCGGTGCCTTTTATTTCGGATATGAAGCTGGAGATCGGCGGTTTGATATATACGGCCGCGCCGTTCAACGGCTGGTATATGGGGACGGAGATCGGAGCACGCAATCTGGCGGACTTCAACCGATACAATAAGCTGCCCGAGGTTGCCCGGATAATGGGGCTTGATACGTCGACTAATACATCGTTATGGAAGGACCGTGCGCTCGTCGAGCTGAATGTCGCGGTCATTCACTCATACAAGAAACATGGCGTGAGCATTGTGGACCATCATACCGCCTCGGAGCAGTTCATGCGGTTCGCCCAGCAGGAGAAAAATAACGAAAGGCCGCTAACCGGCAGGTGGTCCTGGCTCATCCCGCCAATGTCGCCTTCGACAACTCCGGTATGGCATCGCGGATTTGACAATACGGAGCTGAAGCCGGCATACGGCTATCAGAAGGCTCCCTATATTCGGAATGATTAATAAGCCTAGGTTATGGGGGAAAATGTACAAGTGGATTTCAGATTGGAATATCTCTCTTTCTTTGTTATTGTAACGGATGGCGAGGACAGCTCTTCCGCAAAGCGGTATAAGCACTTTCAGACGCTGGAGGAAGACGATTATGAAGACAGCGAAATCAAACGGTTTCTCGACGGGGAATTTACGCGAATCGTAAAAAGAAAAGTAGAACGCAACCCGAATACCGAAAACGCGCCTACGAAAATCGGCCGTTTCATGGTTGAGCCGGGTTACGAACTGGGAAGCAACCAGAACTATAACTTATTCCAGCGTTTGCGGGAAGCCGACACGAAAGAGCGTTTTATCGGAATCGCCGACGAGCTGGTACATATCTATATGGATACGACCGCCGTTCGCGGCGGAGCGTTTATCATTGCGCGGGCAAAGCTCAATACGTATTTCGACGAGCCGTTCCTATTCCTGCTTAAATGCGATTTCGAACCAAAGATCGCGAGAATTTCCGATGAACGGAGCCTGATATCGCATGTCGAGATGGCGATCAGCGCACGCGGGATGAAGTCGATTCAATATCCGCATATGCCGGAGGAAGGCTCGCTTGACCATTGGGAGCTGAAAATCCATCAGGCTTCGCACGCCCGTTATTTCGAGGATTTTCTGAAGTTTGTGTCCTATGAAAAGCCGCTTCCCGAAGTAATGGGCGAACAGGTGCTTGGCATGGTTCAGCAGTATATGGAGGATAAGTGGCAGGCCGAGCCGGAAAGCGCGGAAAGACGCGAAGAAGAGAATGCGATCGAGGTATGGGCTGCCAGCGAGAAGCGCGAGCTTCAGGAATATTGGACGCATGAACAGGTAAGTACGGCTTCGGCTGCGCTTGTTGAACAAAAACCGGATTTACCGTTTTCGTTCAAGCTTGGCGGGGTAACGGTTAAAGGGCTGCTCGCTGACTTTGGGATTACACTGCATTTCGCTAAACATAACGGACGTTACGTTGCGGTTATTGAAGGAGACGCGTTCCAATTCGAGAAAGGGGTTTCGCCTGTCGAATTGCTCCTGCCTCCGGATTTAGAGCAGCTCCTGCCGATTATCGGCACTAACGTCAAGGAAGAAGAACCGGCTATACAGCCGTATGTGGAGGAATCGTCCGCTCAGGATGATGACGTACCTTGGTAACGGAGGGAAAGACGATGGACAAATTATTTTTTATCGAGATTGGCATGGGCTGTGATTTGCACGGTCAGAACGTAACCAAAGCCGCGGTAAGAGCGGTTCAGAATGCGATCCATCATAACTCGATGCCAGGATTGCGTTCGGTTCTGCCGGGCGGGACGCTCGACAATATGAGGGTTCATGTCAAGCTGGCGGTTCCTTGCGACAAGGAGCTGCTTGACGTGGAGCAGGTGAAGGCCGTATTGCCATACGGTCAGGTCACCGTGGAAATTATGGATGGCGGGATGATGACGACAAGCGGAGTTTTACTGCCGGACAAGGACGACAAAAACGATCTCATCTACATTGTTAACGCTTCCGTCGAAGTTGGATATTAATAAGTTGGAAATGAATAAGAAACGTTAAATAACCGTGTCCGGATCTTACTGATTCGGATACGGTTTATTTTTTCAGGATTCACAAACGGACGGGAAGGGTAAAATACATGTAATTACGAACAGTGCCGAGGAGAGACGCTTATGGTTCTGAAACTGATCTTGTTTGCGGTGCTGCTGTTTTGTTCTGCATTTTTCGTTGCAACAGAATTCGCAGTCGTCCGTCTCCGTCCCAGCCGCGTGAACCAAATGGTCGCGGAAGGCGTCCGAAACGGGGCAGCGGTGCAAAATGTGATTACGCATTTGGACAGTTATTTGTCAGCATGTCAGTTAGGCATTACGATTACCGCGCTCGGCTTGGGCTGGCTTGGCGAACCAACCGTCCATGACCTGCTGGATCCTTTGTTTCACAGCCTGCATATCGGCGGGAATCTGGTTAATGTGCTTTCTTTTATTTTATCCTTTGCGGCCGTGACTTATCTTCATGTCGTGCTTGGAGAGCTTGCGCCAAAAACGGTTGCTATCATCAAGCCGGAGCAAATCAGCTTAACCGCGGCTCCAATCATTATCGTATTTTATAAAGTAATGTTTCCGTTTATTTGGCTGCTTAACGGCTCCGCCAACAGTATCGTCAGATTGATGGGCTTCAAGCCGACGGGCGAGCATGAAGCTCATTCGGAGGAAGAAATCAAAAGCATCATGTCGGAGAGTTTCGAGAACGGTAAAATCAATCAAAGCGAGCTAAGCTACGTCAACCGGATTTTCGAATTCGATGAACGGCTAGCAAGGGAAATCATGGTGCCGCGAACGGACATGGTTTGTTTGTTTATCGAGAATTCCAAAGTCGACAATATCTCGATCATCCGGCGTGAGCAATATACGCGGTTCCCGGTTGCGAAAGGCAGCAAGGATAATATAATCGGCATCATTAATACGAAGCAGTTCTTCATGCAGTATTTCGGCAATGACGAGACCGATGTTGCGACGCTGCTGCAGCCGGTTATGTCGGTGCCGGAAGTGATGCCCATCAAGAAGCTTCTCCGGAAAATGCAGCAGGAGCGGGTGCATATCGCTATTCTGCTTGACGAATACGGCGGGACCTCGGGATTGATCACCATCGAGGATATCCTTGAGGAAATAGTCGGAGAGATCCGTGACGAATTTGATGCCGATGAGGTAAAGGAAATTGATGCGATCGAGCCGAATCGTTTTATAGTGGACGGCAAAGCATTAATCAGCGAGGTGAATGAAGCGCTTGGCTCCCGCCTGGAAAGCCATGACGTGGACTCGATCGGAGGCTGGTTGTTTAACCAATATCCCGATTTGCAGGTTGGGGAGCCTCAGGATTACGAAGAGCTGACCTTTATTATTCGCGAGAAGGAACGGCATCGCATCCGCAAGATCGAAATCATCGTTAATATCGTTAACCTCGTTAATGAATAAGGACCAACGAGCCGTATTCCGGTTGCAGGGATGCGGCTTTTCTCCTAAAACGTTGGTTGCTTTCGCTTGTCTCAACCTTGTGCTATGATAATAAGGTTGGTTAAATCAGAAAATAAGCGAAAGAAAATTTAGGAGATGGAGGACTACATTTGGGAGATTTATTTAATGCCATTATAATGGGCATCATTGAAGGCCTTACGGAATTTTTGCCTGTCTCTTCGACGGGCCACTTGATTCTGACAGCAGATTTGTTAAACTTCCAGGATGACCGCGCGAAAGTCTTTGAGGTTGTTATCCAATTCGGCGCCGTACTTGCCGTCCTCGTGTTGTACTGGAGAAAGTTTCTAGGCCTGCTGAAATTCGATTTCAGAAAAGGCTCGGGCGTCAACGCCCTTCACTTTGTGCTTGCCATGATTCCTGCCGGATTAGTGGGCGTCTTGCTTCACGGATTTATCAAAGATTATTTATTCAGCCCCGAAACGGTGCTTATCGGTCTCGTAGCAGGCGGTATCCTGATGATCGCAGCAGACCGGATGAAAAAGAAAATTACCGCGGAAGAGCTAGATGACATTACATACAAGCAAGCTTTTGCAATCGGTATGTTCCAGGTTCTCGCTTTATGGCCGGGCTTCTCCCGTTCCGGTTCGACGATCTCGGGCGGCATGTTCTTCGGCGCAAGCCAAAAGGCGGCAGCCGAATTTACGTTTATGGTATCGGTGCCGATTATGGCGGGAGCGAGCGGCATCGACTTGATCAAGAGCCGCGATTTCCTTACGGCATCGGATGCCCCGCTGTTTATTATCGGTTTCGTTGCTGCATTTATTGTTGCGATGATCGCGATTGTAACCTTCCTGAACCTGATCAAGCGTCTTAGCCTGTCGTGGTTCGCGTATTACCGATTTGCTCTTGCCATTGTATTTGCCTTTATTATTTTGTAAACAACAAAAGGATGCTCTTCTGGCCTTGCGCCAGTGTGAGCATCCTTTTTTGCGGTTAGACCAGAAACATGGCTACAACCGTAGTAACGCAGAGACCGATAATAACGGGCTTCAAATTACGGCGTGCCAGCTCGAACGGGCTTACACCGCAAATTGCCGCGGCGGGAATAAGTGCCCAAGGCACAAGCGTACCGCCGCCTACCCAAATCGCCGCAACCTGACCGAGAGCGGTCAAGGTGGCAACGCCGGAACCGATGGCCCCTCCGAACAGATGGGCGATGGAGCCGGCAAGCGATATACCCGAGAAGCCGGAGCCGTCTAGACCGGTAACAGCGCCTACCAGCGTCAACGTAACGGAGCCTACCTCGCCATTCACGGGTACATTGTTCGCAAGGGCGACGCCAAGGTCGTTGACGATGCCTTGTGAACCGGCTGGAAGCGTATCGCCGAAGATGGCGGTGAAGCCGGAGTCGCCCAGGTAGAAGAATGCCGCGATTGGAATGACGGGACCAAATACTTTAAAGCCGAACAGGAAGCCTTCAATCAGATAATTCGTTGTTTTCTCCAGGCCTTTGTTCTTGTGGGCAAGCATTGTGATGATGAGCAGGATGAAAATCGCGGTTCCGCCGACAAGCGCGGTTGCATCGCCGCCTTGCAGGTCCAGTATAAACATGGCCACCACATCTGCGGCAAACAGTAAAGGGATCAAGATCGCAAGCGTCAGCTTAGTACCGTGTGACAGTACATTTTTGAAGGCGAGATCATCTTCGCCGGTCAGCTCTTTATCGCCCTCCACTTTGGAGATGATGCCGTCATTCCATTTCCCGGTTTTCATATCGCGGCGCATCATCCAGAAAGCCGTAACCGTCGTCACCAGACCCATTACGATTACGAGCGGAATGCTTGCTTCCATAACATCGCTAACCGGCAAGCCGGCCGCATCGGCCGTCAGCTTTGGGGCGCCTTGAATGATGTAGTCGCCGGACAACGCAATGCCGTGGCCGAACAAGTTCATCGCCATCGCGGCTCCCAATGCGGGAAGGCCGACTCTCAGCGCAACCGGCAGCAATACGGCGCCAATCAGCGCTACGGCAGGGGATGGCCAAAAAAACCACGACGTGACCATCATGATCAGGCCGATTCCCCAGAAGGCCAGAGTAGGCGTTCGCAGGAAGCGGGCAAACGGGGAAATCATCACTTCATTTATGCCAGTCCGGATCAGCACCCGGCTCATTGCGACAATTATGGATATAATGAGAATAGTGCCCATTAGTTCTTTAATGGCGTAAATAAAGCTGTTAAACACACCGCTGACGGAGTCGCTCAGCGATTCGGTTGCCAGTAGGCCAAGCACAAAGATGCCGACGATACAAATGAGCGACGTATCTCTGCGCATCACCATAAAGCCGATAATGGCGACGATGAAGACGAGATACACCCAATGCAGCGCCACTAAATCAATGGCCATAGAATCACCCTCTCATGGGATACACGGCCTCGGTAACCGCTGCCGTATTGTACAGTATGCAAAGCCGTCTATAGGCGTTCATCACGGCGTCCATGAGAATGTGCTTCACCGCCTTGAACATTTGTTGACGAATGCGGCAAACCGTATACAATTAGAGGACAGGCTTTTTTTAGCCATTTCAATCGCCAACTCGAATGATCGGAAGGAAGTATAGAACAAAATGGATAATGTTAAAATTTTGGATGCTTCGATGACTTACACGAAGGAAGAAGGGTATGTAGGCCGCATTCAATTCGAAATGCTTGGCCAGCCCAATCAATATGAAATGACCATTCACAGCCGGAAGAGAACGGAGTGGGGATACGGCCTCTTTTTCCTTCACGAATCGGGCGACGAGGATCAGCTGCTGGCGGTAGAGGACATGCTCGAGGAGGATGACGAGCTGTTTGATTATCTGGTGAACGCGGCGGAAGAGAAATTGGATCCGAAGTACAAATAAGAAAACTCCGGTTTCCCCGTATTTCAGGGTTCCGGAGGTTTTTTTGCGTTACATCGGCCGTCCAGCCTTCTCGTTTTTCTTCGCCGTGCGGCTGCGGATGTACAGCCAGGCTGCCGCGCCAGCCGCTACGGCAAGCAAAGCGTAGACAACAATCATGCCGTTATCGGCAATCGAGTCGCCAATCGCCTGCACCCGGTCGCCGACAAACGTACCGAGGATAAAATAAATGAGCGTCCAGACAAAGGCGCTTGGATACGCAAACAGCGCGAATCGTTTGTACGTCATCTTGTTGGTTCCTCCGACAAACGGCATCACATGCCGAAGCACGGGAAGAACAAGGCCAATGCTTAGCGCAAAGCCGCCGTATTTTTCGCTCATGTTCTGAGCCTGATGGATGAATTTATCCATATTCTTTTTTCTCATGAACCAGTCGAATACTTTGCTGCCCGCGAACCGGCCAATCGTGTAATTAAAAGTCATCGCCGAGCATATTCCAAGGAATACCATCAAATAGGCGGGAACAGGACTCAACAAGCCCGATGCAACAAACGCGCCGCCCGTCATCACGACAACCTCGTTAGGAACCGGAAGTCCGATTAAGCCAAGGCACAGTACCAGAAAAAGAGAGACGTAGCCGAACTGATCAATAATGGATATTAAATAATCGTAACCCATTTGTTTATTCATCCCTTACATCATCAACGTATTTGAGCCATAATCGCTTCATTTAGGCTAACATAAATCATTGCGTTCCGGTAGGTCGAATTAACTGTGTTCTTTCCCATAAACCTGAAAAAACATTGATCTTTTCCGCGGACAAGGATCATAATAGAGTGTTTCGCATTTTTACCAAGTCATAAGACGTACGGAAAGGAGAAATAATGAATACAACAACCAACAGACGTACCGTAACCGTTGCTCTGTATGTCGCGACCTTCCTTGCAGCGATCGAAGGAACCATTGTAAGCACGGCGATGCCGAGCATTACCGGCGAATTGCACGGGATCCGGCAGTACAGCTGGATTATCTCGATTTATCTGCTCGCTACGGTGATCACAACGCCGATTTACGGCAAGCTGTCCGACCTGTTCGGACGCAAAAAAATGTTTATTGCGGGAGCTGCCATATTCCTTCTTGGCTCCATGCTGTCCGGCCTTGCGGCCGCCATGCCGCAGCTGATTGCGTTCCGGGCGGTTCAAGGACTTGGAGCGGGGGCGTTGACCACGATTCCATATACCATTATCGGCGACTTATACCCCTTCGAGCAACGGGCTAAAGTCCAGGGCTGGATGTCGAGCATTTGGGGGATAGCCGGCATTACAGGGCCGCTTGCGGGAGGACTTCTCGTCGATTACGTGTCCTGGCGGGCGATTTTTTATATGAATCTTCCGTTTGGCATTGTAGCGCTTGCTCTTCTGATGATATCGATGAAAGAAGTGTCCGTGAAGCAGAAGCGCCATATCGATTATCCCGGTATCGCGGCTTTCGCGGCAGGGATGTTTGCTTTTCTGTACGCCTTGACCATTCTTCGCGAGCCGGATGCTTCCCGATCCGCCACCGAGATTATTTTGCTTTTAGCGGCTGCGGCGATTCTGCTGACGTTGTTCTACTATATCGAAAAACGATCGAGAGAGCCCATTATTCCTCTGCAGATCTTTAAAATCCGGACCATAAGCGCCGTCAACGCCATCAGCTTTTTGCTCTGCGTGATCAATGTCGTTGCAATCTTTTACCTTCCTCTGTGGATCCAAGGCGTAGCGGGAAAGAGCGCAACGTACTCCGGTATGGCGATGATCCCGCTGTCCATAGGTTGGCCCCTTGGAGCTATTCTAGCCGGCAATTTTATTGCCAAGTATGGCATGCGCCGCATTGCGGTAACGGGCTCGGTGTTCCTCATTGCCGGCAGCGCCGGGTTTATGCTCATGAATGCCCATACCCCCATCGCGCTGTTTATGATCTATACCTGCTTGTCGGGCTTGTCATTTGGCCTGTCGTTAACAAGCTTTACCGTGGCGGTAACCTCGGCCGTAAGCTGGGAGCTGCGCGGAGCGGCGGTTGGCAGCAATAACTTTATCCGTACGCTAGGACAGACGGTGGGGATAGCCATGTTTGGCCTGCTGCTCAACACCGGAAACTCGGAATCGATTGATGCGCTTAAGCTGGAGCATAGCCTTCACCGGATCTTCCTGATCCTTGGCGTCATGTCCGTCGCGGTGCTGCTGTCCATGCTTATGCTGCCGAAAGCAGGCACGGAAGGCGGCCATGCCGCATCGGATGCTGCGGATGCATCCTCATAGAACCGGAAAGGCGGATGAATGGCATGACAACTTTGACAACCTTGACAGATGATCCTTATTTGCGTTTCGTTGCGCCTTCGGCTGCTGCTTTGGATGAATCGAAGCTGGAGGGAATGAAGGAACGGCTGGAGGCTTGGAAGATAACATCGGTCATTATAATGCGTGAGGATGCGATAGCCTGGGAGTGGCATACCAGGGGGGAGGATGCGATAGGACCGCTCTTATCCTGTACGAAAAGCGTGTTATCCGCGCTTATCGGGGTTGCCATAGCGGAAGGGCGTATCCAAAGCGTAGACCAGCCCATTGCGGATTATTTCGAAGGAATGCCGGACTCGTCCATTCAAATCAAGCATCTGCTGACGATGACCTCCGGGTGGGATTGGCCGGACTTCGATAAGCCTTATAAAGCGATGAAAAAAGCCGCGGATCCCATCCGGTTTGTCTTGGAACGCTCGATGATCAGCGAACCCGGGAATGCCTATCTGTATAATTCCGGAGGCTCCCATCTCTTATCGGCTATTCTGACATCGGCCACGGGCCAGAGCGCTCTTGATTATGCCACGAGCCGCCTATTCAGGCCAATGGCCTTTCGTCAAGCGAAATGGACCTCTCATAAAGGGATCAATGAGGGAGGTACGGGGCTTCAGTTATTCGGCCGCGATTTGGCCAAGCTTGGTCTTTTGCATTTGCGGGAAGGAGAATGGTTTGGGCGGAGGCTGCTGCCTGCCTCATGGGTACAGGACTCCACGAAGAGGCATCATCGAGGACTTCTTCACTATGAACCTCCTATTTACGGGGCCTACGGATACCATTGGTGGCAGTCGCCGGCCGAACATAACGGAGCGTTTGACTGCTATTTCGCCTTTGGGCACGGCGGGCAGTATCTGCTCGTTGCGCCTGAAGAACGACTGGTTATCATGCTGCGAAAAGCACTTGCCGGAAGGAACGAAGCGGTCAAATCTCGCAATCTGATATTTGAACATATTGCGGGAGCCTTAAAAAAGTAGGCTGTCCGGTGCAACCTTTTGCTCCGGGATGCGTTTAATCTATGTCAGTTCAAACCATCCCAAAGAGAAAAGGAGAATCCAATGTTTAAGAAAGTCAGCTTAGTAGTCCTTGCTGCGCTCTTGCTGTTTGCCATTCCCGTAGCGGCGCAAGGTGCTTCCAGCGGTCAAAATCAATTGATCCTTCTTCAGAAAACAAAGCAGATGTACCATAACGGCAAGCTTTACATGGCTGCACAGCCGCTCACCGAATTGAAAGGCACGACTTATATTTCCGCTACCGCCATTGCGGGCAGACTCGGGGGATCCGTGCTCTATGATGCGAACAAGAAAGAGTATGTCCTTCGCAGCGCGACTAACGAACTCCGTTATGCGGTAAACAAGTCTTCCTATACGGTAAATGGTACCCGCGCAACGTTTACGGGTGCGCCTTTTGTGCAAAACGGAAGTCTGATGATCCCGCTTCGTTCGGTGCTTCAGCCGTTCGGAATGACATTGTCGACGATTCCGGCTCAGAAGAAGATTGTCCTGACCTGGACAACTAAGCCGGTAGCCAAATTCAACATTGTCGGCGGAGTTATTTACGCCGGCCAAACCGAAGTAACATATGGCGATATGTCGTATTCCCCAAGCGGCGCTGCCATCGTGAACGAACGTTGGGAAGGCAAACAAACCGTATTCGAAGCAGCTGGAACGTATACGGTAACCAAATGGGTCCAAGATGTGAACGGCGTATGGAGTGATCCGTATTCGGTAACGTTTAACGTGCTCCCGCCGAACCTTCCGCCCGAAGCGCGTTTCGCGACGGACAAGTCCTATTACAAAATGGGCGAACTTATTCAATACAATGACATCAGCACCGATGACGAGAATAAGATTACGAAACGCGAGTGGGTCAATAACGCCAAAGCTTTCTTTGAACCGGGCGACCAGACGGTAACGCTGAAAGTGACGGATGTTCACGGCCTTACAAGCGAGTTCTCGCAGACGATTACGATTACGAACGATTCGCTGTATACGAAGCAGGAATTCGATCAGCTGTACACCGATCAAGGAGAGAAGTTCTCGATTGACGGCGCAAGCGTGCTTAAGCTTCCTACGCAGCCGTATACGGTTGTTTCGAACGGTCAGCAAACGTTTATCCGCAGCAATAGTCCCGAATTGATTAACGACGAGGGGATTTATTACCAGGATACGGCAAACGGCAATGTCCGTTTCTTGATCCACAACCAGAATAACCGTCCTAATCCGGTTAAGGTCTATATTGTCGCAACAAACGAAAATTCCACGGCAGCTACCGTAACCGATGAGCGTATCGGTCTTGGGGGGCCAGCCCCTTACGTAACGCAAGCAGGCAAGGCCGCTACGGCGAACTACCTGCTGTCGAGAACCGTTAATCCGGTTGGAACGGTGACAACCATTCCCGCGGGACAAAGCCGTGTTGTACTTAGCCCGTTAAGCAGCAAGGAAGTAGTAAATGGCCGTGTCATTACGATGTATGCCGACGTAACGACTTCCGCGCCGATCAAATTCAGCGTTATCGTGGTAGATGCAAGCAAAGACGTGCTGCAGGCGCTTCCGCAGCTTCCGATTCTGCCTCGCGACGGCAAGCACGTACGCGGCACCTTCGAACAGGCGAACCGCAGCATCAACGTTCTGCAGACGATTGGCGACGTTCCTTCCCGCATGATTTTGGCCGACAAAGTGGTAGATACCCGCTTGTCCGGCTTTGACGTTCTGACAGGGGACGCCATGTCCAACGACGGCAACAACGGTGCTCTGTACGTCCTGAACCTGTGGCACGTTAAGCCTCACACGCTTATTGCCTTGAATCCGCGCGGTGGCCATTACGGCGGCGCATTCTTGGTAAACAACAAGCTGGTCTACGCGACAAATACAACTATTCTGAGCAATGCGAACGAAGCAGGCGTCCTTTACAGGACGGGAGATACCGAAGAATCGGTGTCGATCGTATTTACGCCGGCATCCGGCAGTAACCTGCCGATTAACCTTCTGTTCCTGCCATTGCCGGAAGTGAAGCAATAATAAAACGCAATTTTAAATGCCGATAAGAGCGAATTTGCTCTTATCGGCATTTTTTCGGCCAAATGCGTTATATATATGTTAGTTATATAAGATCTACAACCAGAATATGGAGATTTTAATAGATGAACTGATAGTTTGAGAGTTTATATGGTTAATTATATTTACATAACTATTGATTAAAGGAAATCTCTGATTTATGATGTTATATAAAGTAACGTCGGAAGATGTTTACATGGTGAGCGGAGGTGCGCTATGCATTTGACAGTGGAACAGGCGCTGAACGTGTTTCCTTTATCGGAAGGGAAGCTGGTTGCCGGAACAGCAGGGCGCAATCGGATCGTGAAATCCGTCAATGTGATGGATGCCCCTGATATTACCGATTGGATCAAGGAAGGGGAAATGCTGTTCACGACTGCCTATCTGATCAAGGACCACCCGCAGGACGCAACGGAGCTGCTGGCTAAGCTGAATCAGCGCGGATCGTCGGGTCTCGGGATCAAGCTTGGCCGATTTTGGGACGCGATTCCGGAGCAGATGATTGCTTTTGCCAATGAGCTTGGGTTTCCTCTAATTGAGCTCCCTTATCAATTCACGTTCTCCGACCAGATGAGCGGTTTGTTTAAGGAAGAGCTGCGCCGTAATACCGGCGTGCTGCAGGATATATTCGATAAGCAGGTCCGGCTGATGAGGATGGCTCTCAAGACGGATCATATCAACGAATTGTTTGATGCGGTTGCGGATATTATCGGGTTCCCGATGGCGATCGTGGGGTCGAGAGGCCAGATCGTATACAACAGCTCGCAGGTAGCCGATACTGAATTAACGGGCAGCTGGCCTTGGCCGCAGCAGCAGAAGTGGATGAAGAGCAAGCAGTGGCAGGCATTCCGCATTCCTCTTATGAAGCAGTCCCGCTGTACGGGATTTGTTCTGTTTTTTAATCCGCAGCTATTCCTTTCTACTATTGAAGAAAGTCTCTACCTGCAGGCGGCGGAGCTATTATCCTACCAAATGAATTTTAATTACGAGGATTATTTCGAGCTGTCGGTGCAGAAGGACTTCGGCGTGTTGATCAAGCGTTACCTGAGGAACGGTCTGCCGATTGATAAGGTTGTGGAGTATGCGGACCGGTGGGAGCTCGAGGTGTTCCAAAGCCATTACGTCTGCGTGCTGAGCGATGTCCCTCATGCATCGGCGCCCCAAAGGGCCGAGAAGCTCGAGAAGCTAAAGACGGATTTTTTAAGCCATGCGAAACTTCAGGAATTGAGAGGCATGCATATGGTAATGGAGGAAGGGTTATTGTCGGTATTCCCGGAGTTGGAAGGGCAGGCGGACGGATGCCTGGAGTCCGCGTTAACGATTTGCTTTGCTTCCATCCAGCGGGAGGGCGGCGGGAATCCGCGGGCGGCGGTCAGCAGCCGGAAGAAGCGGGCAGACCAGCTTTACGAGGCTTTCGACGAATGCAGGCAAACCCAAAGACTTGCTTCCGAATGGGGAGTCGCGCAACCCATTACCTCCTTTGATACCATGGACTTGGCAATCGTGTTCGAGCATGTGTCGAGGGACAGGATGGAAGCATTCTGCAACCGCTGGCTGGGCGGACTCGTAAACAAGGATCCGGACTACGCCAACGAAATGCTGCGCACGCTCGAGACTTATTTGGAGCAGGACGGCCAATTAAACGAAACGGCAAAGAAGCTCTATATCCACCGTAACACGGCAACTTACAGGATCGAGAAGCTAAGCGAGATATTAGGGGTGGATTTCAAGAAAATGAATGATCTTCTCAGGCTCAAGATCGCATTCTTATTCCGCAAGCTGTTAATGAACGAACAAACCTAACCAGCCATCCTATAACGATTCGGGCTGCAACAAAGGAGCGGTAAACATGAATTCGACCTTGATTCGCAATGCCGTCATTATGACGATGAATGCATCGGATGAGATTTTAATCGGCGATGTGCTTGTGAAAGACAACAAAATTGCTCAAATTGGTCCGAATATTCAGGATATTGAGGTAGACCGTATCATAGATGCCCGGGGGAAAGTGCTTCTGCCCGGCTTCATCCAGACGCATATTCATTTGTGCCAGACCTTGTTCCGAGGAAGAGCGGACGATCTGGAGCTGATTGATTGGTTGAGACAGCGCATCTGGCCGCTAGAGGCAGCGCATAATGAGGAATCCGTCTATTATTCGGCCTTGCTGGGTATCGGGGAACTCATCCGAAGCGGAACAACGACCATTCTCGATATGGAGACCGTCAATCATACGGAGTCGGCATTTCAAGCCATTCTCGAAAGCGGGATCCGTGCCGTCTCCGGCAAGGTGATGATGGATTACGGAACGGAGGTTCCGCTTCCTCTACAGGAGAAGACGGAGCAATCGCTCAAGGAAAGCGTGGAGCTGCTGGAAAAGTGGCACGGAGCTGCGGGCGGACGGATCGAATACGCTTTTTGCCCGCGGTTTGTGGTCTCGTGTACGGAAGAGCTTCTTGTCGGAGTACGAGATTTATCCGCTCAATACGGCGTAAAGGTACATACCCATGCGTCGGAGAACCGGGAGGAAATCTCGATCGTCGAAGCCGAGCGCGGCATGCGAAACGTGATTTATCTGGATCATATCGGTCTCGCTCGTCCGAATCTTATTCTCGCGCACAGCATTTGGCTGGATGAAAAGGAAAAACGGATTATCAAGGAACGGGGCGTGAAGGTTACGCATTGCCCGGGCTCGAACCTGAAGCTGGCATCCGGCGTCGCGCAGGTTCCCGAGCTGCTGCGGGAAGGGATCGATATCGGTATCGGAGCAGACGGAGCGCCTTGCAATAACAATCTCGATATGTTCCAAGAGATGCGCCTTACGGCCTTTATCCAGAAGGTGAAGCATGGTCCAACCGTCATGAACGCAAAGACCGTTCTTCGCATGGCGACGATGGGCGGTGCTCACGTGCTTGGCCTGGAGGACAAAATCGGCAGCATTGAAGTCGGAAAGCTTGCGGATTTGCAGCTGCTTGATCTGGAAGACTTCCATGTCTATCCTTCGTTTGATGCGGACTGGTATTCCAGAGTGGTTTACGCAGCTACGCGCGGCGATGTAGATACAGTGATGATAGACGGACAGATCGTTATGGAAGGCAGAATCATGAAGACGGTAGACAAACCGCTTGTGCTGCGCGAGGCAGACCGGACCTTGAAGGAGCTTCTGGCAAGACTCTAATCGGCTGTTCGCGCAAAACTTAAGAGAAAGCTTACGAAGCCAGTTTTGCTTCGCAAAACTTAAAGCGAAAGCTTACGAAGCCAGTTTTGCTTCGCAAAACTTAAAGCGAAAGCTTACGAAGCCAGTTTTGCTTCGCAAAACTTTTAGGAGGGGTTGTCGATGGACATGATTAACATCCTGCGTACGATCCGGTTGCAGGATCAGCCGGCAGTCCTGGCAACCATTATCGGAGTCGAAGGGCATGCCTACCGCAAGGCGGGAGCGGCCATGCTGCTTCTGTTAAACGGAGATGCCGTCGGCACGGTTAGTCCGGGCTGTATCGAATCCGATCTCGGGGAGCGTGCCCTCTCCGTCTGGGAAGCCAAGCGTTATGAAGTGGCGGAATACAACATGGAGCCGGGCGACGATCCCATCTGGGGAGAGTCTGTCGGCTGCGGCGGAGTCATCCGCGTTCTGCTGGAGCCGGTAGAAGGAAGGCTTCGGCGGATATTGATGGATATTCTGGACCTGTTGGAAGAAGGCAGGAACATTTGGTTTGTACGCGGGCTGAAGGGGGAGGAGCTGAGTTACGAGCTTGCGACGGAGGAAATTGCGCCTCCTTCTTCCGATCCGTCCTATGATTGGCAGTTTAGTCTCCGCGTAACGAACAGGCAACGAGTCATTTTGTTTGGCGCCGGTCCGGATGCCGTTCCTATCTATCATCTCTTGACGCAAAGCAGCTTTCATGTCGTTGTCGCGGACTGGCGTCCTCGTCTGCTGGCTGCTTTTCCGTACGCGGAGCATTATATCGGCACGCCGGGGCAGCTTCGCGAAAGGCTGCAGCCGAGCTCCGAGGATGCCGTAATCGTCTGCAGCCATCGTCTTCATTACGACCGGGAAATGATTGAATGGGCATTGGCTTCGCAGTCAAAGTATATAGGGGTTATGGGCTCTGTCAAAAGAATAGGCATGCTGTTTAACGGGGAAGTTCCGCCGGCTAATGTCAAGGCGCCTATCGGCTTGTCCATCGGGGCCGAAGGTCCATACGAGATTGCGGTCAGCATTGCCGCTGAATTAATCGCTTTGCGTTACCAATGGCGGAATAAGCAAAAGGCCGATCGGCAAAAGGAGGAACTCCATGAACCTATCCGCAATTTATTTGGCGGCGGGACAGAGCAGCCGAATGGGCAAGCCGAAGCTGCCGCTCGAGCTTTCGCCGGGCGTTACGCTCGGCAGCATGGCGCTTCGTGCTCTCTTGGCTAGCGGAATCGGACGGATACACCTTGTGATCCGTCCGGACGATCCGCTTGCTTGGCTGCGGGATATAAGAAGAGATAAGCTATACGTTTCCCAATTGAATATCGTCGTCTGCGAAGAAGCAAGTCTTGGCATGTCCTATTCCATTCGTGCCGGGGTAGACGCCGCGCTGTCCAGCTCCCCGAATCCCGATGCGATCGTGATCGGGCTAGGTGACCAACCTTTTGTCACGGCTGCTATGGTGCGGCGTCTTCTTGCTGTTATGGAGGAGAATCCCGCATTGGACTTTGCCGCATCCTCCGCAGATGGAATCATTATGCCGCCTGCGATTATCCGGCAGAGCATGTATCCGGCGCTTCGCGGCTTGAGAGGCGATATGGGGGCTCGCAAGTTGTTTGGATCGCCGGAGTATAAGGGGAAAATCATTGAATTCAGAGGAAAGGATGCTGAATGGCTGCTTGATGTAGATGATGAAGCTGGCTTTGACCTGGCGGTTAGACGTTTCGACCAAGCTCTTAACCATGGATGATGCGTAACCTTTTGTTACGTATTTTGCGGAAGACGTGCATCGTGCACAATGAATTTTCGTTATTTTATACCTCTTCCCAATCTAATGTCAGATATATTGACGCAATAGTAACGCGCAAGTATATTGAGACTACATCATCCGCTGCGGCATGATGATGATAGAGAGTTGGGGAGGAACGATATGAAACAAGTTGCAAAAGCACGTACAGTGGGGTTGGCATTACTCGTTTTTATGGTCGTTATATTGTCGGCATGTTCCAGTAACGGCAACAACAAAACAAACGAAACGGCAAATGGGGGCAATACACAGACATCGCCCGAACCGGCAGCAACGGACAGCGGGAAGAAGCTGCCGCGAGTCGCATTCGTTTATATCGGGCCTCCCGGAGACGGCGGTTGGACCTTCGAGCATGACAATGGCAGGAAGTACATGGAAGAGAAGCTTGGCATTAAAGCTGACACGGTAGAAAACGTACCTGAAAGCGCGGACGCCGAACGCGTTATTACCGAGCTGGCTCAAAATCATGACATTATTTTCACAACAAGCTTTGGATACATGGATCCTACGTTAAACGTGGCGAAGAAATTCCCGAAAGTGAAATTCATGCATACGGCAGGTTACAAAACAGCGGACAATATGAGCACTTACTTCGGCAAGAACTATGAAGCCAGCTATCTGACCGGCATTGCGGCAGGGAAAATGACGAAATCGAACGTCATTGGTTACGTTGGCGCATTCCCGATTCCTGAAGTGATCTATAACATCAATGCGTTTGCGCTGGGTATCCAAAGCGTGAATCCGGACGCGAAAGTAGACGTCGTATGGAGCAACACCTGGTATGATCCAACCGCGGAGCGTCAAGCGGCAATCAGCTTACTGGATAAAGGCGCGGATGTCCTGCTTGCTTACCAGGATTCCCCGGCAACCCTGCAGGCGGCTGCCGAACGCGGCGCGCTCGCAGGCGGCAACGACTCCGACATGACCCGTTACGCACCGGAAGCATACTTAACGAACCCGACTTGGAACTGGGGCCCATATTACACGAAAGTGGTTCAATCCGTGATCGACGGAACTTGGAAGAGCGAGCAATACTCCGGCGACATGGTGGATGGCATGGTTGGCCTCGCTCCGCTTGGGCCTAGCATTCCTGACGATGTGAAAAAGCTGGTTGAGGATGCGAAAGCGAAAATCATCAGCGGAGAGCTTGACGTATTCAGCGGCCCGATCACGGATGCATCCGGCGCTTCGAAGCAGGAAGCCGGTCAAACGATGAGCCTGGAGCAAATTCTGGAGATGAATTGGTTCGTCAAAGGCGTGGAAGGAACGATTCCTCAATAGCCTTGAGCCAGCCAAACGGCCGATCAACAAATCCCTTGCTTAAGGGATTTGTTGATTTATTGGCCGCCATCCAATCTTTCAGCGCAAGAATCATCACAAGCGGCCAGATAGATGGCGGCTTGTGTGACAATTCTTTTTAGGAGGAAGCGCGAATGCTCGAAACCTACTCCGTGGAAATGCAGCGCATCGTCAAGCAGTTCGGCTCCGTTGTCGCGAATGACCAAGTCGATTTCAAAGCGAAGGCAGGAGAGATTCACGCCTTGCTAGGGGAGAACGGAGCCGGCAAAAGCACGATGATGTGCATGCTCTCCGGCGTTTACCGTCCAACCAGCGGCGAGATCTATATTCACGGCGAGAAAGCCAAAATCCGCTCGCCCAAGGATGCCATGAAGCTTGGCATCGGGATGGTATTTCAAAACTTCCGTCTCGTTCAGACCTTAACGGCTGCCGAGAACATTATTTTGGGCGAGAAATCATCCTTCTGGCGCGGTCCGGGCTGGATGAAGAAAAAGCAGGGAGAGATTGAGGCGATAGCCGTCAAATTCGGGCTGACCTTCCCGGTTGACCGGCCGATCTGGCAGCTGTCGGTCGGGGAGCAGCAGCGGGTCGAGATCGTCAAGACGCTGTATCGCGGCGCCGATCTGATTATTCTCGACGAACCAACCTCGGTTCTTACGCCAGGCGAAGCGGAGCAGCTGTTCATCACGCTTGGGCAGATGAAGGCGGAAGGCAAGACCGTAATTATTACGACTCATAAATTAAAGGAAGTCATGGCGATCTCCGACAGCATCTCGATCATGAGGAAAGGCAAACTCACTCATACGATGGCGAAAAGCGAAACGAACGAACGCGAGCTTGCCAGGTTGATGGTTGGCAAAGAGCTTGCCGTGCAGAAGCCGCTTGCGAGCCGGCCGAAGGGCAAGCCGCTCCTTATCGTCGATCAGCTGGACGTATTCGCGGATCATGGGCGGAAGGCATTGAACCGGATGGAGTTCCAGGTGCATGAAGGCGAGATCGTGGGGGTTGCCGGCGTAGCGGGCAACGGGCAGAAGGAGCTGGCGGAGGTGCTGACCGGACTTCGTCCATGGCGCAAAGGCAGCATTACTTTTAACGGCGGCCCGCTGAAGAACGCTTCGGTTCGCGGAGCCATTGAAGCCCGTATCGCCCATGTTCCGGAGAACCGGATGAAGAGCGGCCTTGCCGGAAGCTTGGGCATTGTCGATAATCTGCTTTTCAAATCCTATCGCACCAGCGATCGCTCCCGCTTCGGCTTCCTTCGCTCGCGCGCGAACCGGAGCTGGTCGCAATCGCTGGTGGAACAGTTCGACGTAAAGACTCCCGGGCTGGACGCTCCCGTAAGGCAGCTATCCGGAGGCAATCAGCAGAAGCTGCTTTTTGCCAGGGAAGTTGAGCAGGACCCGCTCTTTATGGTGGCCGTTCACCCCACGCAAGGGCTGGATGTGGGAGCGACGGAAGGCGTTCACCGGCTCTTGACGGAGATGCGCGGGCAAGGCAAAAGCATCCTTCTTATTTCGGAGGACCTGGATGAGGTTATGCAGCTGTCCGACCGCATATTAGTAATCTATAACGGCCGAATGGTCGGCGAATTGGCGCGAGGGGAAGCGACCCGCGAACAGATCGGCTTATACATGGCCGGCGTTCGGGATGGGGATGACTCGGAGGAGGAGAAGGTCGTATGAGCAAGCAGCCGGTACAAAGCACTCTAACCATCGAACAACCGGATACAGCGCCGCGCCGCAGCAAGCTGCTGTCTCTTCGGATCGAACTGGATCCATCGAGAAAAGAAAGCCCGTGGTGGATGACGATCGTCTCCATTCTGCTAGCTTTGGTCTTCTGCGGCATCTTTATCGCCGCTAACGGCATGAACCCGATCACGGTTTATACGAAAATGATTACCGGAGCCTTTGGAACCTCATTCGGCATTACGGAAACGCTCGTAAAATCCATTCCGCTTCTTTTGTGCGGAATCGGTGTAGCGATTGCTTACCGCATCTCGGTCTGGAATATCGGGGCGGAGGGGCAATTTCTGGCAGGAGCGATGGCGGCGACAGCGGTAACGGTTTATTTTCCGAATATGCCCGCGTACCTCGTCATTCCTGCAATGATCGCGTTCAGCATATTAGGGGGCGGCATCTGGGGGCTGCTAACTGCAATCCCGAGGACGTATTTCCAGGTAAACGAGCTGATTACGTCACTGATGCTTAACTATGTGGCCTTACTCGCCTTGAACTACTTCGTCTTTGGTCCGTGGAAGGATCCGAAAGGCTTTAATTTCCCGGGTACTCCGGTATTTACGGACGCGCAGTCTCTTCCGGTGCTGGGGGATACAAGGCTGCATCTTGGTCTCGTGTTTGCCGTAGTTGCAGTTCTGCTGTATGCCTTCCTGATGAAATACACCCGCTGGGGTTACGAGCTGCGCTTGATTGGGGCCAACCCGGAAGCGGCTAAAAATGCGGGGATCAAAATCAGCCGCCATATCCTGCTCGTGATGCTGATCAGCGGAGGCATGGCCGGCCTTGCCGGGATGGCGGAAGTATCGGGCGTCACCCACCGGCTCATGTACGGAATATCCCCGGGATACGGGTATACGGCGATTATCGTCGCTTGGCTTGCGAAGCTGAATCCGGTAGGGCTAGTCATCTCTTCATTCCTGTTTGGCGGCCTTATCGTCGGCGGCTTCAGCGTTCAAACGATTGGTCTTCCGTCCTCCATCTCATCGATGATTCAAGGGGCGATCCTGTTCTTCCTGATTGCAGGGAGCATGGCCAGCAAATTCCGTATCCGGAGAAACGCATAGAAGGGATGGTGTAGACCATGGATTTATTCGTACAAATCATTGTAGCTGCCATCTCTTCCGGCACACCGCTCCTATTCGCCACGCTTGGAGGCATTCTGATCGAACGGTCAGGCATTATCCAGCTCGGGGCGGAAGGTCTAATGCTGATGGGAGCCGTCATAGCCTGTATGACATACCTGCACACGGGCAATCTTGTCCTCACCTTGCTGGCTGCCTGTGCGATAAGCGCGGTGCTTGGTATCGTGCACGCCTTTATGTGCGTGACGCTTCGGGCCAATCAGATTGTCAGCGGCTTGGCTCTAACGTTATTCGGCACGGGGCTTAGCGCTTATCTTGGCAAAAGCATAACCGGACAGCCGGTAGCGGGCGCGGTTCCGAAGGTGAACTTGAATGGGCTTGACGATGTGCCTGTAATTGGCGGAATATTCGCTCATCTCGATGTTTTAACCTGGTTCAGCTTTATTCTGGTTATCGTATTGCATTTATACATTCACCGCACCTCATGGGGACTTCATCTAAGAGCGATTGGGGATAATCCGCCAACGGCCGATGTGATGGGGATCCGGGTTCAAACGTTCCGTTATGGCTATATCATCGCCGGCTCCATGCTGATCGGCCTTGCGGGCGCAGACCTGCTGATGGTGTATTCGCCAACATGGATTGAAGGCATGACGGCGGGCAGAGGCTGGATCGCCGTTGCTCTCATTATTTTCGCAAGATGGAATCCGATCCGCGCGTTGTTCTGCGCTTATTTCTTCGGCGCACTCGATACGATCGGTTTCCGCATTCAATTGATCGGCAGCGAGATTCCGTCCTATTTCCTCAAGATGATTCCTTACCTTGTAACGATTCTGGTGCTGATGTTCCTCGGGTGGCGTAACCGCAATAAACCGTCGGGCTCGCCGGAGTCGCTCGGCACGCCGTATATTCGCGAACAAAGATTTTAAAGGAAGGGGATGGCGTTATGGCTGCAAATGCACAAGGAGTGGCTGAAGCACCTTTCGTCTGGCATCCGGCAACAACCGCGGAGGCCGTGCAGCTCAAGGCATCGCTTGGCGCGGAAGGCGTATTCGCCGCAGGAGGCACGCTGCTGCGCACGCAATGGGAATCGGGTCTGGCGGCCATGCCGAACCATCTGATTAATATCGGGGCAATTGTGGAGCTTCAAGGCCTTCAATTGGACGTCGGGAGCGGAAGAGGCTCCTTCGGAGCCATGATGACTCTATCGGATATACGGACCAGCCCGATAGTAAATACGAGGTTCCCGCTTCTTACGGAAGCTGCGCGCAGTATCGCCGCTCCGTCCATCCGCAACCTGGCCACGATCGGCGGCAATGTGCTGTCTATGGTAGGCGACTCTTTACCGGCCTTGCTTATCTATGATCCGGTTTTGCATTGGCATGACGGCTCAAGCGGACTGGAGGAGCCTTTATCGGATTGGCTGTCCACCGCGGCGGCGCATCCGGCCTGGAAGGAACGGCTGCTCCTGTCGGTTTCCCTGACCGAGCCTGCCTTGGATTCGAATACGAAGCGATTCGTCGCTTACCATAAAGTCGGCAGAAGGGATGCTTTTACGCCTTCGGTCGTAACCGCCGCATTCAGCATACAGCTTGATCCGGACAATCGGCTGAGAGACGTTCGGCTCGCGTTTGGCGGCGGGCAGACGATCCCGCATCGTCTGGAGACGGTGGAACAGTTTTTGATTGGGAAGCCGGCCGACAAGAAGATCATTACGGAGGTTTATTCCATGATTGTCGAGCATTACGAGCCCAAAGGAGATGCATTCGTTCCGGTCAGCTACAGGAAGAAGGCAGCGGCGAATCTGATTGCTTCGGAACTATGGAAAGCGGCAAGGTGAAACTTCCGGCGTCGCAGCAAAAGAGAGGACGGGTGGTCAACTATGCTCTTGAACAGAGAAGGAAGCGGGGATCGCTGGCGTGTTCGTCCTGACGGGCCTGGTAAAGTAACCGGCAAGCTGGCTTATCTAACCGATATGACAGCACCGGATATGCTGATTGGCCGCGTGCTGCGAAGTCCTCATGCGCATGCGCGGATTACGGCAATCCGAATCGAGCAGGCCGCGGCTTTGGAGGGCGTGCATGCCGTCATTACCCATAAAGACGTACCGGGGCTTAACCGGTTTGGAATCGCGCATCCCGATCAGCCGGTCCTATGCGAGGACCGCGTACGGTATGTCGGGGATGCGGTCGCAGCCGTAGCGGCGGATACCCTTGAAATTGCTGAGCAGGCGATTCGGTTAATCGAAGTCGAATATGAGCTGCTGCCGATTGTGGAGGATGCGGAATATGCGCTTACGGACGAAGCGCCGCGGCTTCATCCGCAAGGAAATCTGCTTCACCGGAACGGATTCCAGCGCGGCGACGTTGCCGCAGGCTTTGAGAGCTGCGCCCATGTCGTGGAAGAAACCTATTATACGCCGCGGCAGATGCATACGTACATGGAGACGGAAGGCGGCCTGTTTATACCGGGCGAGGACGGACGGCTCACCGTTTATTCGCCAACCCAGCATGGCTTTATGGACCGCATGCAGCTGGCCCGCATTCTTGCGATTCCGCAAAGCGAGATTCGGATCGTGTCCAGTCCAATCGGCGGTTCCTTCGGCGGAAAAGACGAGCTGAACGTTCAGCCTTACGGAGCGCTGCTCGCGCGGATAACCAATCGACCGGTAAAGCTGCATAACTCCAGATGGGAATCGGTTCGGGCCGGCCTCAAGCGGCATCCGATGAAAATTACGATGAAGACCGGCGTGGACGGAGACGGCCGGCTGATGGCCCACCAAGTCCGAATTATCGCGGATACGGGTCCTTACGCCACGCTTGGCGCGGAAGTGCTGAACTTCGCCGTTGAGCATGTGATAGGTCCTTACCGGTACGAGCATTTGGACGTGGAAGGCTTCTCGGTCTACACGAATAACGGGATGTCGGGCGAGTTCCGGGGCTTTGGCGGCAACCAGGCGATATTTGCCCTGGAAGGGCAGTTCGACCGGCTGGCGGAAAAGCTAGGCATGGATCCCTGGGAGCTCCGTCTCCGGAATATGCGGAGAACCGAGGACCCCGGTCCGTTCGACCAGCCTATCGCCATGACGGAAGGCGCGAAGCAGGTCTCGGCCGCGATGACTTCCAGTCCGCTATGGCAGGAGCGGTGCAGTCCCGCGGCCAAGGCAGTCCCGGATGAACCATGGATCCGGACCGGAATCGGAGCGGCATTTACGATGCATGGAGCGGGACTAGGCTTCGGCATTCCCGATCCGGCCGGCGGACGGTTGACGCTCGCCGCGGACGGCAAGATCGAAGCGGTATTCGGCTACGAGGAATTCGGGCAAGGCCTGATCGCTTCACTTGAGCAAATGCTGATTGAGCAGTTCGGCTTCGCTGCCGAGGACATCCGAATCATTATCGGCGATACGGACGTGGTGCCGGACAGCGGATCAACCACCGCATCCCGCGCCACGAGCATGATGTGGAAATCGCTGCAAAATCTGCGTCCGCTGTTCGAGGAAGCGATTCTCGGCAAAGCCGCGGATATCCTGCAGCTTCCCGCAAGCCGGCTGAGGTTTGGCG
This sequence comes from Paenibacillus sp. BK720, assembly GCF_011761545.1. Taxonomy (NCBI): domain Bacteria; kingdom Bacillati; phylum Bacillota; class Bacilli; order Caryophanales; family Paenibacillaceae; genus Paenibacillus; species Paenibacillus sp. BK720. Next base: position 1,118,377 of record NZ_JAASRQ010000002.1, read on the forward strand.
AAGGCGGCATTTACGCCATTGAAGCCAGCCCCGGGTGCCCCGAATCTGGCCATTCTGGCCATGCGCAATGTCTGATGACCTATCCGGCACTTGCGGCAGCTGTCGGAGAACCGATCACGAGCACAACGCAGTTCCATTTCCCAACCTCGGCAACGGAAAAGGTAGGCGCCCATTTCCTGTATACGTATTCGGCGGTTGCCGTCAAGGTTGAAGTGAACCAGCTGACCGGGCGGGTCCGGGTGCTGCATCAATACCACGCGGTAGCCGCCGGGCCGGTGATCAATCCGCAAGGCTTTCTTGGGCAGATCGAAGGCGGCAGCAGCATGGCCATCGGCTTTGCCCTTACGGAAGACGCTGTGATGATCGGCGGGCAATATTTGACGAAAAACCTGGATACGTACCTGGTCCCAACGATAGCGGAGCATCGCGGCACTATTGACGTTCATCCCATTGAAGAGCTGCCGGAAGAAGACCATTTCGGTCCCCGGGGCATTGGCGAGGTAGGATCGGTAACGCTGGCACCGGCGATCGCCGCAGCCATTTATGACGCGATCGGCGTTCGGGTAACGAAGCTGCCGATCGATTCGGAGCTTCTGCTCGCGCAATCTTTTGAATCATTCCTAGACAAGGCGGTGAGCGGAGAATGAAAGATTCGGCAAAGTCCATGACTCCGCTTACGGCAAGTTCGATAACGTGCACGATTAACGGTCAGGAAGTCAGCTTGAACGTACCGCCGGCCAAGCGGCTGCTTCACGTGCTGCGCGATGACCTGGCGATGACGGGAACGAAGCGTTCCTGCGATATCGGCCGATGCGGCGCCTGCATGGTTATGGTGGGCGGCGTTCCCGTTAACTCTTGTCTTACGATGGCCTATCAATGCTCGGGCAAATCCATTACAACCATCGAAGGGGTCTCGGCGGCAGCCGGCGGCATCGACCCGATCCAAAGAGCCTTTCTCGAGGAAGGCGGCTTCCAATGCGGCTATTGCACGCCGGGAATGATTATATCGGTCAAGGCGCTGCTCGATCATACGCCGGATCCGACGCCGCTGGAGATTGAAGAAGCGTTGTCCGGCAATATATGCCGGTGCACCGGTTACGGAGGCATTAAGAGAGCTGTGCAAAAAGCGATAGAGTGGAGGAAGGAAGCCTATGAATCTGAATCTATCGGCGATTAACGAAATGCCGAAGGAAGCCTTTGTTGAAGCCCTTGGCGCTATCTTCGAGCATTCCCCTTGGGTTGCCGAATTGGCTTTTGAAGCCCGCCCCTTCCGATCGGTGGAGGAGCTTCATGACGCGATGGTGAAGGCTGTCGTTCACTCTTCGGAAGAGAAGAAGCTCCAGCTGTTCCGGGAGCATCCGGATCTGGCTACCCGCATCAAAATCGGCGATTATTCGACGAAGGAGCAGCAGGGAGCGGGACTCGACAGGCTGACGCCGGAGGAGTTCGAGGTGTTCTCGGTCAGGAACCGGGCATACACCGGCAAGTTTGGCTTTCCTTTTATCCTGGCCGTCCGCGGCAAGGACAAATCCGATATTTTAGCCGCTATGAAAGCTAGAATGAATAACAGTCCGGAAGAAGAAGCCGACGAGGCCTTATGGCAAATCGCCCGCATTACGAAATTTCGGTTGCACGACCTCATTACAGAATAGAAGGGATTGATATTCATGCTTAAACTCCGCAGCGGTCGTACTCTTTATTACGGAAAAGGCGACGTTCTTGCTTATCGCACTTATGCTAAACCTTTATCCGTTACGTCAGTTCCCGAATCCGCCTATACCGGTGACAGCAATGTCATCTTTGCCCATAACATGACGTTTGCCGTAAGCAGCGAACAGCTTCTCACTTCGTTTACCGAAGGCGACAACTCGCTGGTCGTGGCTACCGACTCGATGAAAAACTTCATTCTGCGCAACACGGCCGCTTACGAAGGAAGCACGACGGAAGGCTTGCTGGCGTATATCGCCCAGAAGTTTATGGACAGGTACCCTCATATCGATGCCGTGGAGCTGAGCGCGGACCGGATCCCGTTCCATACGCTCAAGGTTGCCTCTCCGGCAGGAGAAGGACTGGAGCAAAGTCCGCTTGTCTACCGCCGATCGCATAACGATCATGCCAGCGCCTCGATGAAGCTGGGCCGGAAGGACGGAGCGCCAATGATCGAATCGCATGAATGCGCCATTACCGACCTTCAGCTGATCAAGGTAAGCGGCAGTTCGTTCTATGGTTTTGTGCGAGACGAATATACCACGCTGCCCGAGAGCTACGACCGTCCGTTATTTATATTTCTGGATATCTTCTGGAAGTACGAGCAAGCCGGCGATGCCGTTGATGCCGGGCTTGGACGTTATGTGCCTGCCGAGCAGATCCGGGACATCACCCATAACGTCTTCCATGAGATGAAGTCGCCTTCCATTCAATACCTGATCTATCAAGTCGGCCGCCGCATACTTTCCCGCTTCCCGCAGCTCGCCGAAGTCCGCTTCGAGTCGAATAACCGGACCTGGGAGACTATTGTGGACAACACGGAGAATGATCCGGCCGGCGTCTATACCGAGCCTCGGCCGCCGTATGGCTTCCAAGGCTTTACAATGACGCAAGAAGATCTAAGAACGGACGGAGAGTGAGCCTATGAGCGGCGGACGCTTAACAACCCATGTGCTCGACACGTCGAAAGGCAAGCCTGCCGTGGGCATCCAGGTTGAACTTTATTTGATTGAGTCAGCCGCAAGCTCCGCGTTGCCGGAGGGCCGCGTCTTATTGCGGACGGCAGCCACCAATGAAGATGGACGGCTGGATGCTCCGCTGCTGGGAAGCGAAGAAATGCTGGCCGCCGTTTACGAGATCGTTTTTTGCGCGGGGGACTACTTCCGTGATGAGAAGAGGCGACATATTCTCGATGCGGAACCGGTGTTCGACCGGATTCCGATCCGATTCTCCGTCACGGACGCGAATTCCCATTATCATATTCCGCTGCTTGTCGCTCCAGGCGGCTACAGCACCTACAGAGGAAGCTGAACAAAAGGAGGCTGCAGGATGAACCTGGCCTATGACCGCATCATCCGAAACGGGCAGGTTGTTCTCCCGGACGGTACCTATCGATTGGATATTGGCATTTTCGGCGGGAAAATCGCGGCGCTCTCCGAATCGCTGGAAGCTTCCGCAGCGGACGAAACGCTGGATGCCGACGGTAAATACGTCCTTCCCGGCATGATCGATATCCATGTTCATTTCAATGAACCTAATTTCGGCCATTGGGAAGGCTTCGCAACCGGTTCTTCGGCCCTTGCCGCCGGCGGCTGCACCGCTTACGCGGATATGCCGCTTAACGGCAATCCGCCGACGGTTACCCCGGAGGCTCTTGCCTTGAAGGGAGAGCTGGCCAAAGGAAACTCCGCTGTCGATTATACGTTCTGGGGCGGTCTCGTCCCGGGCAAGCTGGATCAGCTGGAGAAGCTGGCGGCGGAAGGCGTACGCGGCTTTAAAGCTTTTATGTCCAATCCCGGAGGAGAAGGCGAAGGCCGCTTCCGCGAGGTCGACGACTTGACGTTATATGAAGGAATGAAGAAGATCGCGGCATTGGGAGGTTTTGTTGCCCTCCATGCGGAGAGTGACGCCATTACCTCCGCGCTCGCGGAACAAGCCGTACAGGAAGGGAGGACCGATGCCCGCGCTTTTGTAGCCTCCCGCCCGGTTATTGCCGAGCTGGAGGCCGTCAACAAAGCGCTCCTGTTCTCCGAGCAAACGGGCTGCGAGGTGCATTTTGTCCATATCAGCAGCGTGGAGGCAGTTGAGCTGATCGACCGGGCGAAGAAGCGAGGGGTTCCGGTCACGGTCGAGACATGCCCGCATTATCTCCTGCTGACGGATGAAGATATGGCGGAAATAGGTCCTGCCGCCAAATGCGCGCCTCCTCTTCGCAGCGCCGAACAGAAGGAAGGGCTCTGGCGCCTGCTGGCGGCCGGCAAGCTGGATGTCATCGCGTCCGATCATTCCCCTTGCCCGCCGGAGCTGAAGCTCGGCGAATCCCTTACCTTCTTCGAAGCTTGGGGCGGAATTGCCGGCGCGCAGAGCAGTCTGGAGCTTATGCTTGACGAAGGTTTTACCAAGAGAGGAATCCCGCTTCACAAGCTGGTTGATCTCTTGTCCGCAGGACCCGCGAAACGTTTCGGTCTTTATCCGCAAAAAGGTCGGATAGCCGTTGGTTCGGATGCGGATCTTGTCCTCGTGGATGCAAAACGTTCTTATACCCTAACGGAAGATCGATTGCGGCAAAGGCATAAAATCAGCCCTTACCTTGGGCGGGAAATAACCTGCAAGGTGACGGCAACGCTAGTACGCGGGGTAACCGTATATACCGAAGAACATGGCGTTAATCCGGTGTATCAGGGTCAGCTCTTGCTGCAGCCTGTTCAAGCGGCTCAACAAACCCCATAACAGGAGGCTGTAACGATGAGGATACCGATGGAACAAGAAGCAGCCTCTTTTGTATCCCGCCTTCTGGATGAGCTTGCCTCCTTTGGGGCAGACGAACAAGGGGGCGTTACGCGGCTGTTATATACGCCAGAGTGGCTGCAGGCCCAGCTGTTCCTGGCAGGGAAGATGAGATCGCTCGGCATGGATGTAAGGTTCGACCGGGTAGGCAATCTGTTCGGGAGGTTGGAGGGCAGCAGCAAGGATGCGCCGGTTATTCTGACCGGCTCGCATGTCGATACGGTGCGTTCCGGCGGCCATTATGACGGCGCATACGGCATAGCGGCCGGAATTGCGGCAATCACCTATTTGAAGGATACGTACGGTCAGCCGGTTAACACGCTGGAGATCGTCTCCTTCTGCGAGGAGGAAGGCAGCCGTTTTCCGCTTACCTATTGGGGCTCCGGCAATATGACCGGCGTCTACGATTGGCAGAGCGGCGGGATCGTGTTCGATTCGGACGGCGTCAGCCTTCAGGAAGCGATGGAAGCAGCGGGCTTCGGCAAGCCGGAGCAGGATGCTAGCAAGCGGGAAGATATCGGAGCTTTTGTCGAGATTCATATCGAGCAGGGTCCGGTTCTTGAGCGCCAGCGCAAGCGTATCGGTATAGTTGAAGCGATAGTCGGGCAGCGGCGTTACGTCGTAACGGTGAGAGGGGAAACCAATCATGCCGGCACAACGCCAATGTCCATGCGTCATGACACGCTCGTTGGAGCCGCCGAGATGATCCTTCAGCTTGAAGCCGATGCGCTCGTGTGCGGAGAACCGCTTGTCGCTACGGTCGGACGGATTGAATGCATACCGAATACGCCAAACGTCGTGCCTGGCGAAGTAAGCTTTACGGTGGACGTTCGTCATATCGATGAAGACGTCATTGCGAAGTTCTGCGATAACGCCATCGCTAAATTCAAGGAGATTGCCAAATGGCGGGGTCTCGAGCTCTCGATCGTGCCTTGGCTGGAGGCAAAGCCCGCGCCGATGAACAAGGAGCTGAGCGATAAGCTTGAGCGGATCTCCAATGACTTGTCTCTTCCATACCGCCGGATGGTCAGCGGAGCCGGTCATGATGCGCAGATGTTCACCGCCCATTGTCCTACCGCGATGCTGTTTGTGCCAAGCCAATCCGGCATCAGCCATTCGCCGCAGGAATATACGTCGCCTGAAGAGCTGGCCGAAGGGGTATCCGTATTGGCCGCTTTATTATACGAGTTAGCATACGAGGGGATATTGCCATGAAACGATACGCCGAACTAGCCCCATCACAGCGAACGATTATGACGCCGGGTCCGGTGGAAGTGGATCCAAGAGTGCTTCGGGCACTCTCTTATCCGATTCTGGGCCAATTCGATCCTGAATTTACGTCTTATATGAACGACACGATGGAGATGCTCCGTTCCTTGTTCCGTACAACGAATCATTGGGCCTTCCCGATTGACGGAACCTCCCGCTCCGGGATTGAAGCGGTGCTTACCAGCCTGATCGAGCCGGGAGACAAGGTGCTTATTCCGATTTACGGACGCTTCGGCAATCTGCTGTACGAGATCGCGGAGCGGGTTGGCGCCGAAGTCGCTTTTATCGAGACGGAATGGGGAACCGTGTTCGATCCGGGGGACGTCATAAACGCCATACACAGGGAAAAGCCGGCGCTTGTGCTAATGGTACACGGGGAAACCTCGACCGGACGTATGCAGCCGCTTGCCGAGATCGGCAAGGCATGCCGGGAGCTCGGTATTCTCTTTGTCGTTGATGCGGTAGCAACGATCGGCGGCGTTCCGGTGAATACGGATGAATGGTTCATCGACGCGGTCATTGGCGGAACGCAAAAATGCCTGTCCGTACCTGCCGGAATGGCTCCGATTACGTACAATGACATCGCGGCGGCCAAGATTAACGCCCGCAAGTCTATTGAACGGGGACTGCGGACAACGCAAGCGTCTAGCCTCGATAACAGCTCTGCATGCCGCCCTGTCATTCGGAGCAATTACTTCGACCTCGCCCAGCTGCAGGATTATTGGAGCCCGGCCCGGCTTAATCATCATACCGAGATGACCTCCATGCTGTATGCGCTGCGCGAGGGGCTGCGCCTGGTGCTGGAGGAAGGTCTGGAGGAGCGCTTCGCCCGCCACCGGTTGAACGAATCCGCTCTTATAGCCGGATTAGAGGCGATGGGCCTTGCTTTGTACGGCGACCCGTCCTGTAAGCTGCCGGTTGTAACCTGCATTACGATTCCAGGCGGGGTCGACGGCGAATCGGTTCGCGGTATGCTGCTGAACGCCTTTGGCATCGAAATCGCCAGCTCCTTCGGCAGTTTGAAGGGGAAAATATGGCGGATCGGCACCATGGGCTATAGCTGCCGCCGGCAAAATGTCCTTCAATTGCTAGGCGCGCTGGAAGCGGTATTAACCCGTCACGGAGCAAAGCTTCACGCGGGAGCGGGCTTGCAGGCCGCGCTGGATGTTTACGATCAAACATAGTAAAATGACGGAACAACCTACGTTTCGCGAGCTGTAATATAATTATATTTTGAGAAACGGTGTCCACCTTTTTGCGTTAAGCAGAGAGGGAGATGCCGTTTTCACATACCGTTATCCATAAACGTCCCCGGAAGGAAGGTGTACATCATGAATCCGCAACAAACCGAACGAAACGAACGCATGAAGGAACTGCCCAAGATCGATCTGCATGTGCATTTGGACGGCAGCGTAAAGCCGGATACAATCCGGGAGCTGGCGAAGGAGCAAGGAAAGCCGCTTCCGGCAGGCGCGGAAGGCGATCTGACCCCATGGATGCAAATTGATGAAACCTGTAACAGCCTGGTTGAATATTTGAGCAAGTTCAATTTCGTCCTGCCGTTTATGCAGACGGCCGAATCGCTTGAGCGCATTGCGGAGGAGGTGGTCGAGCAGGCGGCGGCTTCCGGGTGTCTCTACATTGAAGTTCGATTTGCCCCTTTGCTTCATACCCTTGAAGGCCTATCGGCAGGCGAAGCGATTCTGCATACGATTGCCGGACTGCAGAAGGGCGAACAAACGTTTGGCGTCAAAGCTAGAGTGATCGTCATCTGTATGCGCCATGATTCGGTAGAGAGAAACCTTGAGGTTATCGAGGCGGCCCATGAATATTACGGAAAAGGCGTGGTTGCCGTCGATCTGGCTGGCGACGAAGCGGGATTCCCTCCGGAACTCCATCAAGAAGTGTTCGAGCTGGCGAATCGCTACGAGCTGCCGATCACGATTCATGCCGGCGAAGCGGGCGGCGCGGCTAACGTAAAAGAATCCATTACCAGACTAGGTGCCCGCCGGATTGGCCATGGCGTTCGCATTACCGAGGATCCGTCGGTTATCGAGTTGGTAAGAACAACCCGAACCCCGCTCGAAATGTGTCCGGTCAGCAATATTCAGACCAAAGCGGTAACGGGCTGGGATGCTTATCCGATCCGCAGATTCCTGGAGGAGGGACTTCTGGTTACGGTGAATACGGATAACATGACGGTGTCCGGCACTACGATGAATTACGAATTCGAGATGCTTGCGGAGCATTGCGGCTTTACGATCGAAGAGCTTGCGCAGCTGACCGTTAATAGCGCTGAAGCAACCTTCCTTCAAGGCGAGGAAAAGGAAGAGCTTAAAACGGCAGTTCATAACGCATTGCAAAAGCTAGGCTATACCCTCTAATCTTTTTTTGCGCTTAGCGGCAGGGATCATAGAGAGAATGGCGAACCTCCCAATATAGGGAGAAAACGTTTTCTATTCAGCCAACTCCTGCCTATTACAGCGTCCGGAAAAGAAAGGGGTATAAGTATGAGTCAGTCGGCAATCGGAACAAAGATGATCACCCAAATCGGGATTCTTGTGCATGATATCGAGGCGGTAAGCGAAGCGTATGCGAATTTCTTCGGAGTAGAAAAGCCGGGGTGGAGCTGGACGGATACCCCGGACAAAGCCCAAACCGAGTTTCAAGGCGAACCTTCCGAAGCGCGGGCGAAGCTGGCCTTTTTCGATATGGACTCCCTTCAGCTCGAGCTGATCGAACCGGATATGCACCCGAGCACCTGGCGGAATTATTTGGAGGAGCACGGGGAAGGACCGCATCATATCGCGTTTGTGATTGAAGGCATGAAAGAGAAGATTGCCATCATGGAGAGCAAAGGCATGAAGCTGCAGCAGAAGGGCGAATATACCGGCGGGCGTTATGCGTATTTCGATACGGTTCCGCAGCTTAAGGTATTGGTCGAACTGCTGGAGAACGATAAATAACAACGGGGGGAGGACGGCACGATGCATAAATTGTTAGCGGTAGTCGGGGATTACTATCATCCCGAGGCGGTTGTTAAAGAAGGACTTGAGGAAAGCCTGGCATCCTGGCTGGCTAGCGGCAACGTAAGTCTTGCTTACACGACGGTCGACCGTCTGACGACAGCGCTTCGGGATAAGCCGGACGCGGTCATTCTCTTCAAGGACGATAAAATCAATCCGGCCGACGAGAACCCGGCGCATTGGCTGGATTCCGAGACGGAGCAAGCGATGCTCCAGTACGTCTATGAAGGCGGCGGCTGGTTCTCCTGGCATTCCGGGCTTGCGTCTTATCCGGAGGACGGCGCATACATCTCGATGACACGCGGATATTTCAAGTACCATCCCGAGCAGAAGCCGGTTCGCTTTGAACCTGTGGCGAGCGATTCCTCGGGTTCAACCGACCATTTTGTCATTAACCCGGCGTTAGGCTTCGAATCGGTGGAAGAGCACTATTTCGTCTATTGCGACGAAGCCAATACCCATGTGTTCATGCGAACCTTCTCGGAGGACGGAGAATCGATCGGCGGCTGGTCGCATCCTTACGGCAAAGGACGGGTATGCTGCCTGACCCCGGCCCATAATCTTCACTCTCTCATCCTAAGCGAAATGAAGCAATTGGTTGAGGCCTGCATTCGATGGTGCGCACGGGCATAAAACCGCATATCCGCGATTAAGCTCCTTCTATAGAGGAGCTTCTTCTTTTTCTGCTATAATGTCGGTATGTACATAAGGTGGTGCTCGTAATGGAAAAAATGATCGATGATCAATGCGACGATTCGTGCCATGGCACGGAGCTTCACAGCGATAGTCTGGCAAATGCCAGAATGGAAGAGCCGACCGCCATTGACCTGGCGGAGATGTTCAAGGCGCTTGGCGACCCGACCCGGGTGAAAATGATTTACGCGCTGCTTGACCGGGAGCTCTGCGTGCATGATTTATGCCAGGTGCTCGACATGGCGCAATCGGCTGTCTCCCATCAGCTGCGGTATTTGCGCAACGTCCGGATAGTTAAACGGCGCAAGGCCGGCAAGACGGTCTATTATTCGCTGGACGATGACCATGTGAAGGAAATCTTTATTCAGACGCTCCAGCATGTGCAGCATTATGCCTGATTGACCCCAAATCCGGAAGGCTTAAGGAGTGTTGTGCGCTATGAAAATCGTGGTTGTCTCGGATACCCATATGCCGCGTATGGCGAAGGCTCTTCCGCCCAGGCTTCTTGCCGAGCTTGCGAACGCCGATCTCATTCTTCATGCGGGCGATTGGACCAGCTTAGACGTATACAGGGAGCTGTCAAGGTTTGCACCGGTTAAAGGCGTCGCCGGCAACAATGACGGGGAAACGATCGTCAAGAAGCTGGGCTATAAGAAAATCGTAAACGCCGGCGGGAAGCGGATTGGCCTTGCGCACGGCCATCTTCCCTACGCAAGCAAGAAGGCGGAGCAGAACGCCGCCTTGTCATTTGCCGCGGGACAGGTGGATGCGATCGTATTTGGCCACTCCCATGTTCCATTCCTGAAGGAACAAAGCGGAATTCTGCTGTTTAACCCCGGCTCGGCGACGGCAAAACGCAAGCAGCCTCAATATTCGTTTGGCATTATGAGCATTACGGAAGGCGAACTGAAGGCACGGCATATTTTTTACGATAACAAAGTCTGAAGTGCCGCAAGGGAGGCTGGTATAATCGTCTACATCCTAATCGGGCTGGCGGCCCTAATTGCGCTGATCTACGGTTTGTTTATTCTCCCTACGCAATGGCTGAAGGTCGAGAGAGTCCGTTATAAGACGGGAGCAGGTATAAAAGTTCTTCAAATCAGCGATATTCATATCGAGCATATTCGTATTCCGGCCAGCCGGTTAACCCGTTTAATAAAGGCGGAGAAACCCGCGTATATTGCGATTACCGGTGATTTTACCGAGCTTGCCCCGTATCTTCACAAGCTGCAGCGCTACATGAAAGAGCTGGCATCCGCAGGCGTACCCATCCTGGCGGTCTACGGGAATCACGATCATCATCTGGCTCCCGACGCGCTGAAGCAATTAACGAAGATACTCGAGGGCGCCGGGGTCCGCCTGCTTCACAACGAAGTGCTGGATCAAGGGCATTATCAGTTTATCGGCATTGATGATTGGACCAGCAAAAAAAGCGATCCCGAACGTGCGTTCGCGAAGGCTGATTCCGGCAAACCATCGATTGTTTTAACGCATGATCCGAATGTTGTCCTGCATATCAAGGATTCGTTCGCTTACCTGATGGCAGGGCATTTTCACGGGATGCAGTTTCATCTTCCGTTCCTGTTCAAGTATTTGAAGAAGGGCGCATTGCCTGCGGCGGGAATTTATAAAGGGATGCACAAGATGGAGAACGGCATGATTTATATTTCGAAAGGAATCAGCCAGACCGGCACGAATGCCCGATTCCTTATTCGAAGCGAGGTCACCATCCATCAATTGTAGCAGACGGGGAGCGGGAAGCGTGACGGACCGGGAGCAACAGCCGAAATCTTGCAAAATCGAACGCATCGCATCCGTAGCAGGCCTTACGGACGATCTGGTGCGGCTCGAAGTAGAAGGAAAGTTTGTTAACGTCCCCCGAAGCAAGACTTCGGAAAACCTGGTTCTTGGCGATCGGGTGAGCTGGAGCGGGACAGTCTGGGTGAAAATACGGGAAGAGGAGGTGAAGAACCGATGAAAATGAGCGTTACTTCTGCCGCAACGGCACTTTTCAAACAAGAATGGGGTTTCCAGAACAACGACAGCGTGCGGATCTTTGTCCGTTACAGCGGCGGCGGAGAAGACGCCTTCGCATTTGGCATTATGAAGGATACCGCCCGTTATCCGGCCGTATCGACGGTGGAGGACGGCATTACGTTCTACATGGAGGAAAATGATGCGTGGTATATGGAAGGAAAGGATCTTACCATCGACTGCCGCAATGACAATATCGTATTTCTTCGTTAAGCTCTCGCTTAAACGATACAAAGAAAGACGCTTCAACCCTGTAACCACATGGTCTTGAAGCGTCTTTTCTTCATATTGCCCCGGCCCGATTGCTATAAGGGCAGCTATAGGAATGGAAGCTTGAAGGGTTTCTTGACGAGCGGATACAGCCACTTCACTCCGCTGGGCGTTAACGTGTCCGCAATCAAATGCGATAAGTACCCGGCGACGGCAATCTGCATAACGCCTTCCAGCTGAAGCTGCTGCTCCAATCCCCACGCAATGGCGCCCCACGCGACAACCGCCCATATCGTATGGGTTAATCCGCGGTGCTTCAGCCAAGGCACCCAAACGACAAAGATGCCAAAACCGATTAACCAGGTCATGCCCATCGTTATTCCGCCATAGATCAATGCGGCGCCTACCGCGCTAACCAATGCGTTGCGGATCGTGCCGCTGCGTACGACAAGTCCTAACAGCAGAAGGGCGGCGCAGGCAATGCCAAGAGGGATGTTTATGTAATGATCGCTCAAGTATAGATACGCCGTGACGGCGGTCAGCAGCCAGCCGCTTCCGAGAAGCAGGCCGTGCAGCCATTTGGAAATTTTGCTTGCTTTCGAGCTTAATAGGCTAGGCCCGTCAAGATCGGCGCTTAAGGCTGAGAATGCGGCTACGGCAATATAAGTTGCTGCATTAACGAGAGTAAACGGATAATGAGCCGCTGCGGCTGAGCCAATCGCAACGCCGATAGTAAGATGAGTCGTGCCTTTCATTGGACCTCCTGTGACTGTTTTGCAGTGATCAAACATATGTTCGCATAACCATTATAGCGTATATGTTCGGCAATTGCCACATGAGTTAACATAAATATTCATACGTTAACTCATCGTCAAGGAGCGATCCTAATTCAATTGTACGTCCATCGTAAAAACCTGCACGGAGACTGCGATACGTTTTGTATATTTTTCCATATAACAACCTCCTTTATTTGGATGCCGTAATGTATGCGAATGCTAACGGTCCTTCCGCGGACGGCGGTCAATCTCTTCCGATACGACAAAGGCGAGCTCTTCATTGCCAAACAGCGACAACACCTGCAAAACGGTAGCATCGTCAATATCGCCCGCTTCTTCCTTAGGCGCGGTTAATGGTAATGCTGCAAGCAGGCGGGGATTTCCGTCCTGATGCGGATACGCCCGGGAATAGAGTTCTACCGCATCCAGACCATAATTCACGCACCACTGGGCGAACACAAGAATCATCGTATCTTCATCCCGTTTATATCTTTCTATGATAATCTGTTCCATTTCTTTTGAATTCATTGCTATTTCTCCTTTAAGAAGGTAATATAATTTACGAAAAAATATTCATAATAGACGGATTGTAATATGAAAATAGCCAGATTACAAATGCTATTCTTATGGAGGAATCTATTATGCCTTCCTGCTATTTAACGGATCTGGACGGCACGCTGCTTCGTTCGGATCAGACTTTATCGGCTTATACGATAACTCAGCTTAAGGAAGCGCTGAATGCGGGCGTAATTATCAGCTATGCGACAGCTAGAAGTTATGCGAGCTCTCATAAGGTTACTTCTTCCATTCCCTGGCGTTATCCGGTTGTGCTGTATAACGGCGCCGTTATTTTCGATCCTGAAGGGAAGCGGGTGTTAGGCGGCAATTGGCTTAGTCCTCAATTATCGAATGATATACTGGAAGCGGGACGGCAGCATGGACTCGCTCCGCTCGTATTCGCGTTGAATGAAGACGATCAGGAGAAAGTGCTGCATGAGAAGCTAACCCGGCCGGGAGACCTTTCCTTTTATGAGAGCAGACCCCAAGACCCGCGTTTTACGGAACTAGAGCATCTTCATGTCGATGATTCCTTCCGTTCTCTTATCATCAGTTACATCGGACTGTATGAAGAGCTTGAGCCGTTGAAACAGACGGCAGAGCGATTGTTTGGCGGGCTTGTTCACATGGAGTTCATAAAAGACGCGTATATTAAAGATCATTATTTTCTCGAAATGAGTCATCCCTTGGCGAATAAAGGCGAAGGGGCGAGGTTATGGGCAAAGCTCGTCGGAACGGAGCTGTCGGATGTTACGGTATTTGGCGACAATCTGAATGATCTAGGCATGTTCCGAGCGGCAGGAACCCGAATAGCCGTCGCGGATGCGCATGAACAAATCTTGCGATTGGCGGACCGCATCGCCGGCACCAATAATGAGGATGCGGTCGCCCGATATATAGCAGTAGAACGGTCTCGATTGACTACTTGGGAATAAAGAGGGGAATTATGAGAAGACTTCAAGGCCTGATTGCAATGATGTTCATTATTCTCGTTTTGCTGGCACCTATGCCCGCTTTTGCCGAAGAAACCTTGCAGACGCCAGGGGAACAAACCAGGCAGCCCACCGATCAGACGGTAGAGCAGCTGCCGGAAACGCCTCATTCCGAGGCGGCAATCTTGATTGATGCCAAATCCGGCGCCGTGTTGTTTGCCAAGAATGAAACGGAACGCTTGTACCCGGCCAGCATAACCAAAATTGTAACCGGCATCATTGCGCTGGAGCAATCGGATCCTTCCGACATCGTAACCGTCTCCAAGACGGCGCGGGGCGAAGACGGCACCCGGATCTACCTGGCGGAAGGCGAGCAGAAGCCGATGCTGGATCTTATCGAAGGTATGCTCATTAACTCCGGGAACGATGCGGCCACCGCGATAGCGGAGCATATCGACGGTACCAAAGAGCAATTTGCCGTTCGTATGAATGAATTTGTGCGCAAGCTTGGACTCTGGGATACGAATTTCGTCAATCCAAGCGGCTTGCCGGATGATAATCAATACACGACAGCGAGAGATATGGCCAAGATTGCGCAATATGCGATGCAAAACGAGCAATTCCGGCAGGTGGTGGCAACCAAATCGAGGCCGTGGGTCGGTCAAGAATGGGTCTCCAAGCTAGAAAACCACAACAAGCTGCTGGGCAGCTACGATGGCGCCATTGGCGTGAAGAACGGCTTTACGCAGGCGGCGGGCTATACCTTGGTTTCCGCGGCGCAGCGCGGCGATATGGAGCTTATTGGCGTTATTCTGAAAGGCGCTACCGATTCGGGCGTTTATAAGGATATGACGCAGCTGCTTGATTACGGGTTTGCCCATTTTTCGAGCATGCAGGTTATGGCCGCCGACGAGAAGCGGACGTTCGTAACGCGGGACACAGGGAAGCCGGCGGAATTTATGGCCGACAAGCCGCTATACGTGACGGTCAAGGACGGGGTTGTTCCTGACGTAGTTGTAGACTCAAGCGGCAAAGCTTACGTTCAATCTTCGGAGGTTTATAATCCGGCCGAAACAGCGGGGACTTTGGTTCCGATCATTCCGCTTGCCGAACAGGCAGAGGTTCAGATTGCCTCGGTTAAGAATTCGGATCCCCTCAAAGGCAGCGGACAATCCGATAATTTCACAGGCTGGCATCTGGGAGTTGCGATTACCTGGTCCGTCATGCTTCTATTCATGCTGTTAGCAGGAAGAATCATGTATGTAAGGCAACGCAGAAGAAGACTATATAAATAAAGCGTAAAGAGCCAGGACTTATAAGAAGTCTTGGCTCTTTTTAAATTCCAGCCGTTTCACTTAGGGTAGGCAAAATTTGTCGAATTCGATTACAATAGAGGTATTCGGACAGGAGGAATAGCAATATGAACGCAAAGACACGCATTATTTTGGATGTAGACACGGGGATTGACGATGCACTGGCCATTTTGTATGCCTTGCTCTCGCCGGATATTCATGTGGAAGGACTAACAACCGGCTTTGGAAATATTCATGTGGAACAAGCTACGGAAAATACGCTCAGGCTCATTAAGCTGGCGAATTGCGGCTACGAGGTGCCGGTCGCGGCAGGGGCTTCCGGTCCGCTGAAGCGTGAATATGCCGGTCCGGTGCCGCATATTCACGGCTATAACGGGATTGGCGACGCGGAGATTCCGCCAACGGAGCAGCAGCCTCTGAAGGAATCGGCAGCGGAATTTATCGTCCGTAAAGCCCACGAACTGCCGGGCGAGCTGGTTGTGATTACCGTCGGCCGCATGACCAACCTGGCTCTGGCCTTGTCGCTGGATCCATCCATTGCGGGCAAGATCCGTCAAGTTGTCGTAATGGGCGGAACCGTCTTCGCTCCGGGTAACGTCACTCCGGTCAGCGAAGCGAATCTGTGGGGCGACCCGGAGGCGGCTCAGCAAGTGTTCCGTTCCGAGGTGCCGCTTACGATTGTAGGTCTGGACGTTACGCTGGAAACGAGATTATCCAAAGGTCATCTGGCCCAGCTTCGTCAGCTTGCACCGGATAACAAACAGCCAATCGTCGATTTTTTACATACATCGCTCGAGAAGTATTTCGATTTCTATCTCCAAACCAATCAATACCTCGGCGAATGCCCGATGCATGACCCGCTTGCGGTGCTGGTCGCGGTTAATCCGTCTCTTGTGAACACAAGAGTCATGCATGCGGATATCGATTGCGGACACGACTTGACGGCAGGCATGATCATTACGGACCGCCGGGTCATTCCGGCAATTGGAAGAGAGATTACATTCTGTCTGGAAGTGGATGCCGACCGTGCTCTGCGGCAAATGCTGTCCGTGTTTCTTGCACCTTAAGAACGGATAAGTTGATATCGACAAGGAAAGAAGATGGCTCATATGGAACAACGTTATTCCCGCGAATCCAGATGCTACAAGACGTCCAGGATTTTCCCGACGGATGTGAATAACCACAACACGTTATTTGGCGGCAAGCTGATGGCCTATATCGATGATATTGCGTCTATTGCCGCGACCAAGCATTGCCGGCGCGCCGTCGTAACCGCGTCAACCGACTCCGTCGATTTTCTGCAGCCGATCCGGCCGTCGGATTCCGTATGCCTGGAGTCCTTTGTTACTTGGACGGGCCGTACGTCCGTGGAGGTGTTTGTTAAGGTCATTAAAGAAGATCTATTAACCGGGGAGCGCATCGTTGCGGCAACCTCTTTCCTGACGTTTGTCGCTCTGGATCAGAATAAGCACCCGGTACCCGTGCCCAAGGTTATTCCGGAGTCCGAGGAGGAATTCAAGCTGTACGAGACGGCTCCTCATCGTGCGGAGATGCGGCGGATCCGCCGCGAGGAGAGCAAGAAATTCGCGAACTTTTTGACGGTTGCCCATCCGTGGGATTAATAGAGGACAGAAAAAATGCGCATTCAGCTCGAATGCGCATTTACTACATAGTGGATACAGCCGTATACGAATAAGGCTAAAACCACGCATAATCCAATGATAATGAATACTGCTTTACGACCATTCATTTAAGCACCAGCTTTCTTATGCACATCGATCTTGGGTCTATTATATACGAATATGGTAGTAAAGTCATGGCAAGGCAAGTCTTGCTTCATTCCGCGATGTTACATATACTTTTAGAATCGGGTTATGCTTGACCCGGCTTTAAGGAAGTCTGGCAAGAGGGGAATGACGACAAAATGGAGCAAGCTTCCAAACCGCAGCAGGATGCCACAAACATTCCGCAGGAGGAGTTTTTCGCTGCTGCCGCATTATTTTGCCGCGCATATCCAGTATTCGTCGCGGAGATTGACCGTGTAGAAGCCGAACGCGGAAGATTAAACGACTTCCAGCTTATGCGTGCGGTGAACAAAGCCAAAGAAGGTCTTGTTATTTTGGGCTGGGATTGCCGAAAAGCCGTTAATGCGCTATTTGATACGTATGTGGAGATCTATAAGCATAGCAGCAAGGATGACGCCAACGAATGGGCGGAATCAACCTTCGGCTGCAGCAAGACCCTAATCTACGAGCCTCCTCTTGAAGAGGAAGAGATACTGGAGCAAGGCTTGTCCCTGGAATTTCGCATTGAGCAGCTTACGGCACTTATTCATGAACAAGAGGCAACTCTGCTGCAAAATTACAGGGATCTCTACCGGCTTAAGATCGCTGCCGCCCATGAGGCGGAAGCCGATAACAGCCAGGGAGAATCGGAGCAAAACAGCAATCAGCTTGAAGAGTAAGGAGAAAAACCGCTGTCGGCTCCGGCAGCGGTTTTTCCTATCCGGTTTGCGTAAACGATTTCATGCGAAGGGTTGTATGCTATACTTAGAAAGCGATACCTGCTCAGACTTGGTTGAAAAAGATTAGGAACGGACAGTCAGGGAGAGGAGACGGGAAACATGATCAGAACTATGCTAGTGACAGGCGCGGATCGCGGGGTTGGCTTGGCGCTTGCCGCCAAATGGCTGGAGGACGGCAACCGCGTATTCGCGGGACAATATGCGGACAGCCCCGGATTGCAAGAGCTGCTGCAGCAATACGGCGAGCAGCTGACGGTGTTCCCGCTGGATGTGGCAAGCGACGCAAGCGTGAAGCAAGCTCATGAATGGGTACGGTCCCGGACGGATAAGCTTGATGTTCTTATAAATAATGCCGCGATCCTGGGAGATATTCGAAATACTATTCTCGGAGAGCTCCAATATGAAGAAATGCTGAGTGTATTTAACGTGAATGCTCTAGGCAGCTTGCGCATAAGCCAGACGTTTACGCCTCTTCTGCTGCAAAGCGATTCCAAGCTGATCGCCAATATTTCATCGGAAGCAGGCAGCGTTACTGATTGCTGGCGCGATGCCTGGTACGCGTACTGCATGTCCAAGACGGCGGTGAACATGCAATCGAAGCTTATACATAACGGACTCAAGCCGCAGGGAGGACGCGTGCTGGTCATTCATCCGGGCTGGGTGAAGACGTTTATGCAAGGCAAGCTGGATGAAGCGGCCGAGCTGACACCCGAGCAATCCGCGGCAGGAATTACGAAGGTGATCCAGTCGGCATTAGCAAGAGATGCGGCTGAAATGGAATGCGAATACGTAGATTACGAAGGTAGGAAATTGAATTGGTAAAGACACTTTTAGAAGCGTTTAACGCAGCGGAATACCCGGTAGTCGGACATGGAAAACGCAATGTTCAGGTTCTTAAGGATACCTTTGACCATCTGGACGGCGAGATGGATAGCGATATTTACGGTACGGGAAAAGTGATCGAAGATTTTCAAGCGAAAATAGCGGCTTTTCTAGGGAAACCTTCGGCAGTCTTTTTTCCTAGCGGTACGATGGCCCAGCAAATCGCGCTTCGGCTATGGTGCGAGGAGAAGAGCAGCCGCAAGGTTGCTTACCATCCATTATGCCATCTGGAGATTCACGAGCAGGATGGTCTGAAGGAGCTTCATCATTTGGAACCCGTACTGCTGGCCGATAAAGACCGCTTAATCACGCTTGATGATGTGAAGAGCATGGATGATGACATTGCTTGTATGCTGCTTGAACTGCCCCAAAGGGAAATAGGAGGACAGCTGCCCGCCTATGAGGAGCTTGAGGCGATTGCGGACTATTGCCGCGAGAAAGGCATCAAGCTTCATCTTGACGGTGCTAGACTTTTTGAGATTTTGCCTTATTACGGGAAGACGGCGGCAGAAGTGTGCAGCTTGTTTGATAGTGTTTACGTGTCCTTTTACAAAGGCATCGGCGGTATTGCGGGAGCAATTCTTGCGGGCGAGGAAGAGTTCACGAAGCTATCGAAGATCTGGAAACGGCGCCATGGCGGAGATCTGATCAGTCTCTATCCGTATATTCTAAGCGCGGATCAGGCGTTTGACGAACGGCATCCGAAGATGGAGCAGTATTACCTTTCTGCCATAGAACTAGCCGGCCTGTACAATAGCGGAATTGAAGGCATTAGAACACGCCCGATAGTGCCGGTATCGAACATGTTTCACGTTCATGCCGCCATGCCGAAAGAAACCTTTGAGAGGATCTTGCTTGAGATATGCGAAGAGTCCGGGATTGGCTTGACGGGCAATGTCCGTGACGCAGGGAAAGGGGCCTCCTATTATGAAGTAAGCTTGGGAGACCGTTATCCCGCGATACCGAAGGAACGGTTGAAGCAAGCCTTTGAGCTGCTTCACGAGAAAGTAAAACAAACGGCGAAATGAATATGTTACTATTTTCTATATAGCGGTGAAGGAGGAAGCGAGAATGTCGGATTATGATGAGCTCTCGGAAAGACGAAGGAATAAGCTGAAGCTGATGCAGTTCGATAAGGATGAGCATTCCTTGGTCGAATCGGACAAGCCGAAGGAAACCTTCGAGGATGTTGGCGGACTGGAAGAAGTAAAGAAGAAGATCCGCATGAACTTTATACTGCCTTTGCAGCAGCCGGAAATCTTCAAGGCTTACGGCAAAGAGGCCGGCGGCAGCCTTCTCTTGTTCGGACCTCCCGGATGCGGCAAGACGTTCCTTGCCCGGGCGGTCGCCGGCGAGATTGACGCGAATTTCATTCATATCGAGCTGCAGGCGATCCTGTCGATGTATGTCGGTCAAAGCGAGCATAACCTGCACGACGTATTCCAGAAAGCCCGGGAAAATAAGCCATGCGTTATCTTTATCGATGAGCTGGATGCAATGGGCGGCAGCCGTCATCAGATGAGGCAGCATCACGAGCGCATGCTCGTCAATCAGCTTCTGACGGAGCTGGACGGACTGCAATCCGGCAACGACCAGGTATTCGTCATTGGGGCAACCAATACGCCTTGGTATCTGGATTCTGCCTTGCGCCGCCCCGGAAGGTTCAATCATCTAGTGTTTGTACCGCCGCCTGAAGAGGAGGAGCGTTCCACCATCTTGCAGCTGAAGCTTGCAGGCAAGCCTACGAGCTCGCTCAATCTGGGCAAGCTTGCCGCAGAGACGAAGCTGTTCTCCGGAGCCGACCTGGAGCAGGTTGTGAATGATGCCGTAACCTCTGCGATGGAGAGAACGTTCGAGACCGGCGACATTCAGCCGATTACGCAAGATGATCTCCGGAAAGCGCTGAAGGAGCGGAAGGCGACAACGATCGAATGGTTTGCGACAGCGAGAAACTATGCCACCTTCAGCGACGTGAACGGGGATTACAAGATTGTGCTGGATTACGCGAAAAAGCATGGGATAAAATAAACGATTCGGGAGGAGGATGAAGTAGTGGAAGAAGAGACATTAACCCCATCCTCTCTTACTGGCTATACGAGCGTGTACCAGCTGATGTCCTGGAAGAAATATAAGGAAGCCTTGCTTGAAACGGAGAAGCTGCTAAGGGAAGATCCTCATAACCCGGATCCCTACGCCTTATATGCTCAAATTTGCATGTTAATGGGGGATTACGAGAAAGCCCGTCATTGGGTGGAAGAAGCGTTAAAACGGGACCCCGAGCATCATCTAGGCTGGTATGTCCGCGTTTCGTTGTTTTATGAGACCGGCAACGAGGCTGCTTTTCACGAGGCAGTCCATGAAGCGCTGCGAATTGATCCTTACGAGGCTCATTATTATTACTTGCGGGCTAATCAGCTGAACAAGAAGGGCAAGTTCAAGGAAGCGAAGGAGCAAATCGAGGTTGCTCTGGAGCTCGAACCCGAGAATCCGCAATATCTGTCCATTCTTAGTTACACGGAAGCTTTGCTCGGGAATGATGCCGTATCCAGAGATGTCGAGCGGGAAGCTCTCCGTTATGGCGCGGAAGAACCGATTGTGCTGATGTACTTGGCCTGGTCTGCCGCCAGGCGAGGGGATTACAAGCTGCATGAGACTTATATGCGGAGCGCGGTGCGGTTAAATCCGGACGAGAAGCAGTACCAGGATGAGTACCTGGAGTCGCTTCAGAATCAATATGTGCTCTACCGGATTTGTTTGTGGCCTAATAAATTATTCCGTAAAATGAAGCCTTGGCAAATTTTCGTGCTGTGGGCGGTATGCTGGTTATTGTTCAAGCCGCTTGTCCTTGTCTTTATTATCCTTCATCTCGTCGCCCACTGGTCGACCAAAGCAATCGTTCATGTGAAGATCTTTGGCTGGCGCAGACGGCGGACATAAGCCTAATACGGAACCCGTGCAAAAACCGGATCGATTCTCTAAAGGAGAATGATCCGGTTTTTTTTAATTTCCGGTTAGATCTAGTTGCTTGTGGGATCTCAAAAATTCCAGATACTGCCTTGATGCGCGGGATAAGTATCGTTTTTCATTCCAGGCGATGGAAAATTCGCGTACGCAGACCGGATCTTGAATGTTCAACAGCTTAACATTGGGATCCTCATTCGTATTGCGCGGCACAAAGGCTATGCCAAGTCCCGCTTGGACAAGGCTCCATAATGCAGAGGGTTCATCGACCTCGCAGATGATAGTTCTGAATATACCCGCGGCTTCGCAATAAGCTTCGTTAATTTGCCGGAACGGATGACCCGCATGATATTCGATATATGCCTCATTCGCTGTTTCGATCAAAGTAATCGTGTCTCTGTCCGCGAGCGGATGAGTGATTGGCACGGCAAGGCAGACTTCCGCCTTCAATACGATTTGCTCTTTGATCCAAGATTGGTTCAGAGGCGCCGCAATGAAACAGAGGTCTACGTCGCCGCGCTCCAAGAGGCCGATCATGTCGCCCGAAGAGGCTGGAGGGATCTGGGTCACGCGAAAAATAATGTCCGGATTCTCCTTGCGAAATTCGCTAATGGTGGAAGAGAGTCGATTAAGCGTTGGGGTAGCAAGCCTTATGGTTCCTTGCTCCGTGCCCAGCATATCTGCCAATTCCCGACGTCCTTCGTCAAGCGCGCCAAGCGCGATTTCAACCTGTTGCAGAAATGCCTTGCCGTAGCGATTTAACCGGATTTGCCGGTTATTTCGGTCAAACAGGGGGACGCCGACATCCTCTTCGAGTCGCGATATGGTCTTGCTAAGCGCGGGTTGAGCGATTCGAAGCACTTCGGCAGCTTTGGTCATATGCTCGTATTTCGCAACCGTACGGAAATAATGAAGCTGCAACAGTTCCAATAAGTAAACCTCCCAGTCCTTTATCCTCTTTTTTTCCATATACCTGAGTATATAATAACATACAATATTATATATTATCCTTTATCGATTGGCAGGGGTATATTGGTAAATATAAAGAGAAACAGGAGGGAAATGCCATGTCAGCGGAACAACCTGATGTCACGCAACCAGCAATAGGAAACGTACTCATTAAGCTTCTTGCGTTCACCCTGATTTTATCTTCCATGAGCGCGACGATGTTCAATATTGTTCTTCCCGAGATCCGGACCGACTTTGAACTCTCCGTCGCTCAAGTCAGTTGGGTATCGACAGCCTATTTACTCATCTATGCAGTAGGTTCCGTTATTTACGGCAAGCTGCTCGATCGGTATCAGGCTAGAAATTTGATTACCTTTGGACTCCTCGTATTTGCTTCAGGCTCATTGCTAGGGCTGCTTGCGGTATCATTCCCATTCGTACTGATGGCCAGAATACTGCAAGCGGTTGGAGCATCCGTTATTCCGGCACTAGCCATGTTAATTCCCGTCCGTTATTTTCCGCCGGAAAGAAGGGGGCATGCCTTGGGAATTTCGGCTACCGGATTAGCGCTTGGCAATGCGATTGGACCCATTGTCTCTTCGCTCTTGGTGTCATTCGTTCATTGGAGATGGTTGTTCGCGATACCTTTGCTCATTCTGATCACCTTGCCGTTCTATCGTAAGCATTTGAGCTCGGAACTAAAAGAAGGCGGCCGTATGGATTGGCTTGGAGCAGGCCTGCTTACGGGGACGGTAGCCCTGCTGCTGCTGGCCATTACGCAAGGGAACCTTTGGCTGGGCATCGGAAGTGCCTTGATGCTTATCGGTTTCATCTGGCGTATTCGTACAGCGGCTGATCCGTTCATCTCCAGGGCGCTTATGAGGGATCGCATCTATTTAATGGGGTTAATGATCGCGGCGATCGTGATGAGCATCAGTTATTCATTGCCGTTCCTAACCCCTCAATTGCTGGCGGATATCAATCGGTTGGAGCCCGGCGTAATTGGCTTTGTCATGGTTCCCGGAGCATGCTTGTCCGCTTATTTAGGTCGGAAAGTAGGGAAATTGGCGGATTCCAAAGGCAATTCCTTCGTTTATCACACAGCGTCGATATTATTATTCAGCTGTTTCCTTCTGTTATCGATATTTGTTGGGAGTCCGGCGATTCTGATCGGATTCATTTTCACCATTGGCAATGCAGGCCAGATGTTTATGCAAATCGTACTATCCAATACCATCTCGCGCAGCATTCCTAAGGATCAGATTGGAGTTGGAATGGGGTTGTTGACGCTGTGCAATTTCCTGTCCGGTGCGGTCTCTACGGGGATATACGGCAAAGTGATGGATCACAGCGCCCGGTCGAGTTGGATACCTTGGCATTCCAACGAAGCTTCTTTTGTATTCAGTAATTTATATCTTGTACTGGCTCTTCTTCACATTGGCCTGCTTTTTCTGTATCGAAGTGTATATGCAAGCGGGAAAAAGACGAATTCGGCTGGACGAATGCTTGGTAATCACCGATAAGGAATTGACGGATCGATCTACTTGAGGGACCGGTTCGCTTTTTATTGAAAAAAGCATTGACTCTCCTCTTAGGGGAGACTATAAACTTCATGATGTGAACGGCCGTTCCAAAAGTTAGGGAAACAGGAGGTTGAGCATGTTATTGTCGGTGAAAGAGGTCTCCGAGATGGCCCATGTGACCATCAAAACGCTGCATCATTATCATAAAATCGGTCTCCTTAAGCCAACTGAAATCAGCGAAGCCGGTTACCGGTTGTACGGTGAAAAAGAGCTGCAGCGCCTGCAGGAAATTCTATTTTACCGCGAGCTGGAATTTTCATTGGATCAAATTAAGGAAATTATGAATTCCAACCCGGATCGCAAGAGCATTCTCGAGAAACAGGAAGCACTGCTAATCAGCAAGAGTCAAAGGCTTCATACCCTTATTGATACGATTAAATTAACGATAACGTCGATGAAAGAAGGAATAACTATGGAGAACAACCAATTATTTGCCGGCTTTGCTAACGAGCGGCAATGGAATGAAGCCCTTGAAGAGCAGAGTAAATACCTGGAGGAAACCTACGGCATGGAGCCGTTAAAGGTTCAGGAGGCTGATGTTCAAACGATGAATGAGCAGGCTGCCGAAGCGGTGACCTTCATGAGCAACATGGCTGAATCGTTAAGAGCCGGATTGAAGCATAACGAAGCGAAGATAGCTGATTATATAAAGAATCATTTAGATTTCCTGAATAGACACGGGCATAAACTCTCAGCCTTGGATTTTGCTTCGCAAACGAAATTTTTCCTGCAGGATGATTTCCATTTGAGTATGCTGGAGGCTCAACAAACCGGGCTGGCCTATTATCTTGCCGCTGCGGCAGAGGCCTATCAAGCACAAAGCAAGCGATAAAAGGGAAAAAACTGTAAGCGTTTACAATAATAAAAAACCAGGTTGAATCAGATAATGATTCTGCTTGGTTTTTTTTTGCGCGTTATACGGAATACGCGTTTAAACGTGGAAACAAACAATGATTACATTGATATTGATCATCAAACTTTTAATGATTGCAATGACAAGTTTAGCAAAATCAAACCAGATTGATTAATCAAGAATCAAATCTAACAAGAATCAAATCTAATGATCAAAATCTAAAGATCAAAATCTAAAGATTAAAATTTAAGAGCAAAATCTGAAGATTAACATTTAAAGAGCAAAATCTGAAGATAAAATTAAAAAGATCTAAGCAAAATCTGAAGATAAAATTTAAAAGATCTAAAATAGCGCAGACAAGCAACTGGCAACTAAATAAGAGCAAACTGGCCCAGCTTTGGTTTTCCTTATTATCTTTTTCACAAAACCCGTATTTTATACATATGTCTTAAATCCGCAATATCTACAATTTCGTAGTTAACGCCCGCTGATAATGCCCCCATCGAAACGTTTCATTCCACTCTAAAGTCTGAAACGTTCTACCTCGAAGGTTTAACCTATACAACGACGGCCATCGTTGAACAGACCGTTCGAGACTACACTTACTATAACTCAATTCGAATTCAAACGAAACTAAACAACCAGTCGCCGGTTGATTTCCGACGACTGGCTGCTTAAACTTGAAAGGTGTTTTGATCCCTGTCTCAAAAACGGGGGTCAGTCCCTTTGTGACTGATGCTTTTTTTTATGCCCTTTTAAGGGTAAATCTGGAGACATCACTCTTCATCAAACCGGTAAACACAAATATGAATAATTTTCTTCACATTTATTAACGATACTAGTTTTGAAAATAAGCCCGCTGATGAGCGGACTTATTAGGTTTATTTCTTCATTTCATCCTCTTTATCTTCATCCAGTAGCATTCCTTCCCGTGTTCCTTTGCGAAATTCCGAAAAAGTGGATCCAATGGCTCTTCCAAGCTGAGGCAGTTTGGAAGGTCCGAACAGTAGCAAGCCTACGACAACAATAAGGATAAATCCTGTGACTCCAATACCGTATGGCATATAAATTCCTCCTCGTGTTTTCGTTAGAAGTTCATCTTAAATGCAACGTTTTTCTTATCACAACGATTCTTAGAAGCCCCTGCCTGATCCATCGCTAAGAGAAAAAGGAAACTAAGGATAGCTCCAAACCATACAAGACCTAGTCCCTGAAATACAGCGATACAGCGGGTACCTCTCTTCCCAGTTCCTGACCTTCCAAAAACGTATCGATTACTAGAAATAAGAGAAGTCCAACTGTGAAAAATCCATAGGCGTTGTAAACCTACCCTGGCAACAAGCGTTCATACAGAAAATCTACCACATGAACGGATTGTGTCTTGCGGTAATCACCATGCTTCGCTATGCCGAGCTTCATTTGCAATAAACATCCTGGGTTGCTGGTCAGTATGAATTCAGATTCAGTGGCATTGGCATGTTCCATCTTGTGTTCGAGTATTTGTCCGGCCATTGCGGGCTGCGTCAAATTATAGATACCTGCCGATCCGCAGCAGCGGTCGGCTTCCTTCATCTCGGTGAAAACCGTGTTCTCCACTTGCCGGATCAGCTCTCTTGGCGCCTTGGAAGCTCGCATCACGTTGCGCAAATGACAGGAATCCTGATAGGTCACACGCACGGAAGTCATTTCGCCCTGATCAGCATAACGTAATTGACGACCATGCAATACAAGTATTTCCGATATGTCGATTACCCTCTCCGCGAACCAAGCCGCGTCCTCCCGCCACTGCGGATCATCATGCAGCAAATGATCATACTCGACAAGCAACGCGCCGCAACCTCCGGCGTTGGTCACAATATAATCAATTCCAGCTTCCTTAAAACAACGTATGTTACGGCGGGCAAGTGCTCTGGCTTCCTCCGATTCCCCGCTATGTGCGTGAAGCGCGCCACAGCAATTCTGGGATTCGGGAATGATAACCTCGAACCCCGCTTCATTCAGCAACTGGACGGTCCTGACGTTCGTCTTCGTAAACAGCACATCCATGATACAACCCCTGAACAAAGCGACAGTCGCGATTTTATTCCCCTTGGCTGGATGAAGTACGCCCATCTGCTCTATAACGCCGCGAATAGCTGCTTTCGGCAGGATAGCTTCCATCTCACGAATATAGGCAGGAAAAAGCTTCATGACCCCCGAAGTGCGTGCCATCTTGGGTATGCCTGACTTCTGATAAATTCCCATGACATTGCCGAGCAGCTTCATCCGGCTTTGCTTTGGGAATATACTCCGGAATGCAGTACGGCGTATCGCCTTAACCCACCACCGATGGCTTTTCGTATGGTCCTCAATCGCATCCCGTGCCTGCTCAATTAGTTGCCCATACTTCACATCGGCAGGACATGCGGGTTCACACGCACGGCATCCAAGACAATGGTTCATCTGCTCTTCGAAAAGGCGATCCGGTTCAATCACACCATCGACTACCGCTTTCATTAGTGCGATCCTTCCTCGCGGCGATTCGGCCTCGACACCCGTCTCCCGGAATGTCGGGCATGCAGGCAAGCAGAAGCCGCAGCGCATGCAGTTGGTGAGCTGCTCGTAATCGAGCGTAAGCCGCAGCTTCTCTGTCATCGAAATACTGGCTTCCCATGCCACAGGTTTCCGATGGTTCGAGTTATCCACGGTCAATCACCACCCTTTTGCGTGTTTCTTTGGCGAACATTTTGCCCGGATTCAGGATGTTGTTCGGATCGAACACCTTCTTGATTCCTTTCATCATGGTTAGACCAGCATCACCCACTTTCCATTCAAGGTAAGGTGCCTTTACGATACCGACACCGTGTTCACCTGTTATCGTTCCGCCGAGCCTGATAGCTGCTTCGAAAATTTCTTCAAAAGCCTCCTCTACCCGGTGTACCTCCTCCGGGTTTCGGGCATCCGTCATCGCGGTCGGGTGAAGGTTTCCATCGCCCGCATGTCCGAAGGTGCAAATTTGTACGTCATATTTTTTCGCGATCCGATTGATTTCTAATACCATTTCGGCGATTTTCGAGCGAGGGACGGTAGCATCCTCCAATATCGTCGTCGGCCGCAGTCGAGCGAGCGCCGTGAAGGCACTTCGCCGCGCAGTCAGCAATTTGAGCGACTCTTCCTCATTTTCCGCTACACTAATTCGGTCTGCCTGCTCTGCCCGACATATCTCCTCAATCCGAGCTATATCCCTTTCCACCATCTCCGCATCGCCGTCCTGCTCAATTAACAATATCGCCTCCATATCCCGGGGAAGCCCTAGTTTAGCATAATCATCCACGACTCGAATCGTTGGGTTATCAAGAAACTCCAAAGTCGCCGGAATAATACGGTTTTCGATGATTTTCGAAACCGTCCTAGCCGCTTTATATATATCCTTGTACATGGCAAGCATCGTTTTTTTATATTTCGGAGGAGGAATGAGCTTTAAAGTCGCTTCTGTAATCACCGCAAGCGTCCCCTCTGAACCGACAAGCAACTTGGTCAAGTCGTATCCTGCCACGTCCTTCATAAGTTTTCCGCCAGTGCGGATGATGTCGCCATTCGCCAAAACGGCTTCCAGACCGATAACATAATCCTTTGTTGTCCCATACTTCAAACCTCGAAGTCCACCGGAGGATTCCGCAATGTTGCCACCAATCGTCGAGATGACCATACTGCTCGGATCTGGAGGGTAGAAGAGCCCAAGCTCTTCTATCCGGGTGATAAATTGCTTGGTAATCATTCCGGGCTGAACAGTTGCTGTCAAATTTTCCAAGTCCACTTCGAGCAAACGGTTCATTCTGTGCATGACCAGGACTATTCCGCCTTGAACAGGTACGGTGCCTGCGCTAAGATTCGTCCCAGAACCTCTGCTCACGATTGGGATACAATAGTTATTCAGCACCTTTATAATACGGGAAACTTGTGCCGTATTTTCGGGATACATAACGGCATTCGGTAATGCTTGCAGCATAGGCGTCCCATCATAGGAATGTGTCACCAACGAATGAGAGTCGTCTTTGAAATAGGCTTCTCCAACAATCTCAATTAATTGTCTTCTCACCTCATCATTAAGCATTGTTAAGCCACCTTCACGGTTAAAATTAGTCAGGTTATGTTCCAGAAAAAAATTAACCCCTGCAAACTAATACGTAGGGCTTAAGACAGCTTGATGAGCTGGCCGCCGTCTATGACCAGACAGTGTCCCGTCATGTAACGGGACTCGTCGCTCGCCATGAACAGGGCCGCATCGGCAATATCTTCCGGCTGGCCGACCCTTCGCATTGGAATCGTCTTTACATAGGTCCCTATCGCCTGCGGATTCTCTATTAGCGGCTTAGTCAGCCTCGTTTCGATAAAGCCGGGGCACAGCGAATTGACGCGGATGCCGTATTCGGCCAGCTCGAGCGCCATCGACATCATTAGTAGATTTAGACCGCCCTTCGACGCATTGTAATGGGCTTGATCAGACTCAGCTGCCAATCCGTTCACACTCGACATCTGAATAATCGAACCACCGGTTCCTTGATGCACCATATCCCTTGCCGCACGTTGAGATACGAGGAAGGCGCCCTTCAGGTTCACGTTCAAGTGCCGGTCCCAATCCTCCTCCATAATCTCGAGAAAAGCGGATGGCTTGCAAATGCCAGCGTTATTCACAACAATATCGAGCTTGCCCCATTGAGCGGTCACTTTATCGATCATCGTATCAACCTGGGACTTGCTTTGAACGTCCGTAACGACCTCTAACACCTCTGCACCTTCAGCGCGAAGCAATGCGCTTATTTCCTCCAGTGCCTCCGTTTCATTGTCCGCAATCGCCACCTTCGCGCCTTCCCGTGCAAAACGCAGGGAGACGGCACGGCCGATGCCGTGCGATCCACCTGTAATTAAGGCTACTTTATCATTGAGGCGCATGTCCTTGCCTCCTCCCTTAACTAAAGACGGCCTAAAGCCCGATCTACGGCTAGCAGTGTTACTTCGATATCCGGCAGGCTGTGAGCCGTCGAAATGTACCATAAGCCGTTCGGTCGCAGCAGTACGCCTTCGCTAAGCATAAGTTCAGCAAATCGGGCATACTTGCCTGCATCTCTTTTATTGAAGGTGTCAAAATCCGTAACCTCCCGCTCATCGGTAAACATCAGATGGAAGACCGGACCGAGCTGATTGATCACGCCTGGAATACGATGCTTGCTCAGCAACGCGCGAATACCGGCAGATAAGGTGACTAACAGCTCTTCCATACGCTTGTAGGCGGTCCCCTCATTACTTGCAAGCTCTCGGATCGTAGTCAACGCAGCGGTAATGGCCACACCGTTCCCGTTCAATGTTCCCAGATGACTGACATCGGATGAGTCGATATATTTCATAAGCGCGGATGTACCGGCTACAGCGCTGATTGCAATCCCCCCGCCCATCGCTTTGCCGATAGTGACCAGATCCGGCTTGATGCCGAACCTTTCATGCGCGCCGCCAAGACTTAATCGGAAGCCTGTAATGACTTCATCCAAAATAAAAACGATCCCCAGCTCCTTCGTTAACCGGGCGATGAGCTCCAAATAACCGGGCTTTGGTTGAATACAGCCCGAATTACACATAACCGGCTCCGAAATAACGGCAGCGATCTCGGAGGCTCGGGTCCTTAACGTCGATTCCAGCGCGGCC
This sequence comes from Paenibacillus sp. BK720, assembly GCF_011761545.1. Lineage (NCBI taxonomy): Bacteria > Bacillati > Bacillota > Bacilli > Caryophanales > Paenibacillaceae > Paenibacillus > Paenibacillus sp. BK720. The sequence continues at coordinate 1,149,112 of NZ_JAASRQ010000002.1, forward strand.
GGATCGTTCCATGGAAGCAGGATGATATCATCCAGACTGTTATCGCTTTGCCCCATCGTGCCCGGAGGTACTGCGGAAGTCTCTCCACCGGCGGCCGGCCCGCTTAATCCGGCTCCGGGAAAAGAGGTAAAAATCGAATCCGACCAGCCATGATAATGCCCATGAAAACGGACAATCTTACTTTTCCCCGTATGGGCACGGGCGAGGCGTAACGCAAGCATAACCGCTTCGGTGCCCGAGCCGCTGAATGCGACCTTCTCCGCGCAGGGAAGCACTTTCACCAGCAGATCGGCCAGCTCGATCTCGCCTTCGTGCTGCAATCCGTACGTGTACCCTTTGCGCATCGAGGCTAAGATCGAATCTGTTAATCCGTCATGAGCATGCCCGAGAATCAAAGGGCCGTAGGCAAGTAAATAATCGATGTAGGTATTCCCGTCTACGTCCTGCAGGCGGGCGCCTTTGGCAGATTCAGCGTACAACGGAACCGGCTTCATCGAAGCGCGAAGCGAGCTCGCGACGCCTCCGGCAAGATGCCGCTGCGCTCGCTGGTAGTTGGCTTTGGAACGTTCAATATTTAACATATGGGATTTACCTCCCTAACTAGATATAGACGAATCCAAAGGAAAGATAGGACGTTTGATATGTTTATATGGAAAATGGGACAGGTTGGAGCTGCAGCAGCCCGGCGTATCGACGGGTAAGACAGCCTTGCAAATGGACCCGAATGCGGTCTTCCAGGCTACGGCCGATTTGACGACAATCACATGAAAATCCTCTGCTTGTAGCCCCACTGAGCGGACATGCCCCGGATCCCAAGGGGCGGTTCGCTTCTCGGTTACAATGAGAGTAAGTTTACCAGCTTCGATCACGGCCGTTTTCCCCATATCCGCCCACTGGCCGGTCATATAAGGACCGATATGCGTATATTTGCCGTCGAACAGTGTCCGGACGATCCCGTGTATCCGAACGGGCTCACCGTGCAGGCGGTCGCTTCTTCCTCCGATACGGCCGTCGTAAACGGCTCCGACCCCGAGGCTGTACGCTTCTGCAGCGGCCTCTTCGTCATGCATGACGATAAGCGTTTTTTTCGAAGGGACGGTCAGAAGAGCCAGGGTATGGGTCGCGTCTGCAGGCGCTCCGCCACCGACATTATCCGAGCCTTCCACCAGAATGACGGGGCCTTCCGCGATCTCCATCGCTTTGGACACCGCTTCCTCCACCGGCAGATCCGCGTAGGCGAACCGTTCCCTGCAGTCCCAAGCCATCCGCTTTAGCTCATCGGCATAACGTACCGCCAATTCCGGATCCTTATCGGTTGTCACCACGAAGGATACACCAGCGTCCGGCACGTCACAGTAGGGGAATCCCCCTGCCACCGTAACATTTAATACCCGCGGTTCAAGCTCCATGGCAAATGCCCGGTTCATCCATTCCTTCATCGGACCTTCTTCATGAGTCAGCATCATCTGAGGAACAACCAACATGCCAGGCTTCGCCATTGCAAGCGTAGGTACGATTTCACCGCGGATCGTCCGGATCAGAAGTGCAGCCGCTTCAACCGCCCTCTCATACGCATCGATATGCGGATACGTATCGTAGCCCACGAGAATATTGGTATTGCGTACCATTTCCGGACTTATGTTCGCGTGCAGATCCAGCGTCGCCGCAATCGGCTTAGTTAGCCCGAGCCGTTCCCGCACCCGCCGCAACAGCTCGCCTTCCACATCAGGAAGCCCCTCAGCTGCCATAGCTCCATGCAGAATAACCAGCACGCCGTCCGATGTGGTGTCGAGCGAACCGGCGACTGCTCCGATCAGGTAATCTGCCGCATCCGCTGCTATCATCCCGCTCGGTACTGCTCCTGCATACAATCCGCAGGCAAGCTCTATACCCTCACCGCAAACCGCATCGATTACGCCTCCCATCGAAGTGCGTGTGTCCCTGTATCGGCTAAGGAATTCATCATTGCCGAGCACCCATTCGGTGCTGAATGCCTCCAATCCCGTCCTGCCCGGGGCAAATGTATTCGTTTCATGATACATCCCAATTACTGCAAGCTTCATGCTGATTCATCCTTTCTTAAGGAAGCAGTCCGCACCAGTCAATGAGAATTTCCGCATACCAGCGGATCAAGCGCTCGTAAGAAACAAGTTCAAGGCATTCGTCTGCCGCATGGGCATTCTTCCCGCTCGGACCTAATATTAATGCCGGCGTACTGCTGTATAGATTAAACATAAAGCCGTCACATGCGAACGGAGAACCCTGAGGCGGACCGATGGGAGCCCCAAGCACCGCTTCGCCGGTTCTGGCGGCAATCTTCATGAAGCTGTCGGTGCTGTCATCCCTGCGCATTTCACTGCCGCTTAAGTAACGAATCAGCGGCTTAATCTGCGGACGGCAATTGACAAGCGTCGGGTAATGAACCAGCTGGGCCTCGTAATAATCCCATAATTCAGCCAATATATCCTCTCCGGTCACTCCTGGATAAGCTTCGATCCAAAAATTAAGCTCTCCCGTTGCGGGAAGCTTCTCCTGCAGCTCGCGGCTTGCATCTCCGGAGTTAATGCTAAGCAGCGTTACCTCGGGTTCCCGGCCGCCTTTCCATAAGGGATGAGGTGTCAATCTAGTGAGATGGTATTCTCCGAATGCTTTCAGCATGGCGGCGAACTCGACCGTTGCGTCCAATGCGCTTACGAGCTCCTCCCCTGAGAAGCCGATCCCGCTTTTCCCTTCGAAACGCGCTTTCCAGATGCCTCCGCCCAAATGTGCCGTATACAGCCGCATATTGGAGGGCTCTGGAATGATCGCCATATCGGCATTTAATCCCCGCAGTCTGCCGGCCAGTGACCCGTTTGCTCCCCCGTGCTCTTCATCAACGACGCTCTCGATGTGTACCGCCCCCGCAAGGGGAACGTTCAGCGAGATCAGACACTTCACCGCCATCATGGCGGCTGCCATGCCGCCCTTCATGTCATATGCGCCGCGGCCGTACAGATAGCCGTCATGCACTTCACCGCCAAAAGGCGGGTAATTCCACCGCTCTGTACCCTGGTAAACCGTATCTGCATGCCCTGAAAATAGCAGCGATCTGCCAGTACCGCCAAAAAAACTCCCCGCTACATTTGGACGGTTCGTATACACCCTGCTGTCCATATAAGCGGGATGAACCTTTAAGGCGGGCACCTCCATAAGCGAGTACCTATCTACCTCAGCCCCTGCTTCTTGTAACCACTCGGCCAGAAACCGCTGATATTCCGCTTCATCCCCATCAGGAGGGTGGTTAACGCTTGGTATTTGAACTAACTTGGCTGCCAGTCCGACAGCCTCCTCCCGATGTTCTTCCACCCATTGGCGGATCGCTTGCGACAACCGGTCGCGTTCCATTCCGCATTCCCTCCCCAGCTATCCTGTTATTCCTGCGTTCTTGTTGCCGGAGCATAGGCGATTACATCGATTTCTACCAGATAGGCTCCCATATCGACAGGTGCCGTTGTTCTTGCGGGATAAGGCTGACGGAACACGCTCGCATAGGTCTGGTTATATCCGGGGAAATCTTCTGTTTTGCTGACAAAAGCATTCGTTTTTACGACATGATCCAGTGTAAGGCCCACCTGCTCCAAGATGATTTCGATATTCCGGAGACATTGACTGGTCTGATCTTCGATGGTTGGACCAACAACCTCACGCGTAACGGGGTCCACGCCAACCTGCCCGGAAACATAAACGAAATCTCCAGCGCGTACGGCATGAGAAAAGGGCAGCGGAAACTGCGGAGCCTGAGGGATGTTATAAGCTTTAGGCATAGTAATCAACCTCTCTTGCCAAATAATTATTGAATGCAGCCGCGAGCATCGACGGCAATCAGCCTTTCAACCATCCGGTCACGCACGCCATGCAGGGTATCGTGCAAATTGGTTACGGTACAGCAATGGTTGGGAATAAATTCGAGCCGGTCTCCGATAGACAACTGTACTCCTTCAGGAACTTTAACGATGCCATGCTCTTCGCTAAGGCGCTCGATGTACACCGACGGATCGCTTCGGAGAAAGCCGTAACCCGGACGGTGCGGATTCGTATCGCTGCTGAATGTTTTCGAGCCTGCATCGATAATGGCGGTCCCGGGTCGAGGCGTACTGACAACCGTCGCCAAGATGCTCATCGCAAGCTCATCCATGGTGATGGACCCGATCTCCAATTGGGAGATGTCACCGAACACGTAGGCGCCCGGTCTTGTTTCCGTAGCCCCTGTCTGTTCCGCAATAAACTTGGAGGTCGGAGTCGATCCTACGCTGATTTCGGGAATCCGAATGCCTGACTTTTCCAGCAGCTCCTTCGTTTGGACCAAGCCGCCGACCTCTTCAGCTGCTGCCTCTCGGAGCTCGCTCAGGCTCTTCTTGCCGTAGGCATGACCGCCATGGGTCATTAGCCCGCGGACCTCGACACCAGGCATGCCTGCCATTTGCCGGATCAAAGCGGCAGTTTCCTCGCCCGGCTCGCCGCCGCATCGGTTCAGTCCGGTATTCACGTCGATATACATCGTAATACGGCGATTAAGGGATTCGCCCAAACGGGATATATCTGCGGCTATAGCAGCGTGATCGGTGGATACGGTAACCTTGATCCCGCGGTCGATCAACGCACGAAGCCTGCCAAGCTTGGCTTCGCCGACAAGCGGAAAGGCGATTAACAGATCCTCGACCCCCGAATCAGCAAGCACTTCCGCTTCGCCAAGCTTGGCGACCGTTAAGCCGCAAGCGCCGTATTCCAACTGCTTGCGCGCAATCCATATACTTTTGTGCGTTTTGAAATGCGGCCTTAGTTTCACTCCGGCACGCCTCGCCAGTTCCGCCGTCCACTTGATATTTCGTTCGAGTATATCCAAATCGATAAGCACTGCCGGTGTATCCAGCTCCGATAGGTCCAATGGTCGGCTGATAATAATCGCCTCCTTCATGTTTCAACGTAAAGAGCCTGACGATATACGAACGTCAGGCCGCTAACTTAAGACATAGTGCTACGCATCCAGCACCTGTCCGTCTAGTACCAGTCGTTCACGCAGCCTGGCGTAGTCGATCTCCTGCACGGCGCAGCCGGCTTCCATAGCGAGCGCGGCCGCCGTTGCCGCGGATTGCCCGAGAATCATGAATACGGGCTCCATGCGAATCGAACCATAGGCGATGTGTGAAGAGGATAGACAAACAGGCACAATCAGATTCGTGCATTCCTCTGCCTTAGGTACAATAGAACGATAGGAAATCGGATATGGACCGATAGGGTTTATTTCCACATTGCCTTCATTGACGCACCGGCCGTCCAGCACAAGCCTTCGGCAGTTATGGGAATCCATTGTGTACGTAGCGAGTCCGACGGAATCTTCTACCACGGAATATTTACGGCAATGATGCTCGGTCATGACGACCTCGGCAATCATACGACGGCCTTCCCTTATATATAACTGATGCGGCCAACCGCCCGTCTCTTTGAACTCGTCAGCTGGCAATCCCCACTGGCGTGTTTCCGCACGGACGTGGGACGGGACGGATTCATCATTCGCGAGAAAATAGAGCATCCCCAGATTATAATTCACATGGTCCTGAAAGATAGCCTCACGAGCAGCATAGGTCCCCTCCGGCCAATTGTAGTTAGCCCCGATATGATCGGTGCTGACCGCGCCTCGGTTGTTCAGGTCGGATTTGCCCCTGGGCATGATTTTATTCAGCTTCAAAGTATCCCATACCCCATCATGGATGTACCGGGCCAGCAGCGCAAACCGGTCGGGGTTATAGTTCGGCGGCTCGGGAAAAGCGATCCGGTTACTCGGAACATTCGTCAGGCATATACGGAAATTGTAAGCCTGGACGCTGCGGTCGCCCTGTCCCTGATAGCCCGGCGATTCATCACTGATGCCTGGAAGCAGTCCGCTGCCTGGTTTCCCCGGGATCCTGTACGGATCGGTCCAAGCATAGAAATTATGCTTCGGATGCCCGAAGTGAATGCCGTTCAACGTCTCTCGGTATACCGAGTTCGCTTCCCGGCCCACATGAAAGGATACACCTGCCCGAGCCATCAAATCTCCCTCATAGGTAGCGTCAATAAATACAGAGGCTGTGAAAGAATTACCGTTCTCCATCTGCATACGGACGATCTTGCCGTTCTTCATTTCGACCGAGTCCAGATGCTGCCGGTAATACACAGGCGTCTCCGCACGTTCCAGCCATTCTGCAAAAATAGCTTCCGCTATATGCGGCTCGAAGGCCCATGCGGAGCCGTCCGGCTCATCGCTGCCGTAATGCCTGCCGATCGTTCGGTAAAATTCCCGGGATATTCCGCCGATAGCATCCTTGTTACCGACATCCGTGCGGCCTAACCCGCTCGCGGTCATCCCTCCCGGATGCGTGCCGAATTCGGCTATTACGGAGCGGAGCCCCATCCGGCTTGCTTGAACAGCTGCGGCTATCCCCGCAGGAGTGGCGCCATAAATGCATATATCCGTTTCAATATGCTCCGGCGTTCCGGCCACTGCCTGCGGTGTATAATAAATTAATTTACTGAAATCAGCCATCTTTTTTCATATCTCCTTATCCCGCACGGACTTGTTCTCTATGCACTGCGGCTCCTTCATTCCCCGATTGGTACCGTTCCTTCTGTAACCGGTGGCGTTTCGGGAGCTGGAGTCGCGGTTCCATCGGTAACCGGTTGTTCAATTGTTCCTGGAGCCGGTTCTTCGGTAACCGGCGGTTCTGTCGTTTCTGGAGCCGCAGCTTCAAACCATACGCCAACAAGACTGACGATATCCCAATTGCCGTCATCCCGCCCGCTTAAAGTGACCAAATCGCCGGGATTCGCGGATTGAAGTTGTCCCTTGAGACCGGTAGGCGTTCGGATCGACGATCCGGACTGCGGCGTCAGCATGACCGGATAAGCCGTCTCAACCGAGAACGATATCAGCTGCCCCCTCCGTGACTGCGGCAGCGTGAACGCAGATGCGCCAGAAGCGCCTGTATTGGTGACAAGATGTCCGTTGGCACCCGAGTCAATCTCTGCTTGGGAGGACAGCGCGAGCTCCGGCCGCGGGTATAGCTCAGCGAACACCCGGTCTGCAGTGGGATCTACATAGAGCAGACGCTGCCCGCCCCCACTAGCCGTGCAGTTGATAAACCGGATGTCACGAATGGTTTCCTTGCTATTTTTCTTAACTGAAAATCCGCGTGCAATCAAGGGTACCGGCCGCTCATCGATAGAAGCGCATTCCACAAACTCAACGTTGCCGATGGCCGTCCTTGGAAATTGAGGCACAGTCGTGACAATGAAAGAAGAGCCGTAACCGTATGGGTCTTCAGGCATATTCACCGTATTGCAATTGACCGCTCGGCAGCGTATGAAGGATACCTTGATGCTCTCTGGAGAGAGTGATAACACTGAATATCCGCCATACTGCTCCTCTTCCGCCATGCAATCGATGAATTTAACCTCTCCCTTAACCGCGTTCGCTCCTTCCCCGCCGTAATTGACGGAGCTGCCGAAGGAATTTCCTTTGGTGCGGCAATGTTCGAAGGTAATATCGATGCGAGGATTAGCTGCAGTCATCTTCTGAAGCGCAACGAGAAAGCCCCGCCCAACATTACCCTCGGCCACGCAATCCACAAAGCGGATTTTTTTCAGGGGGTCTTTGCCTGAACTGTTGTTGGGCTCGATATCAACTCCACTTTTCGGTGCTGTGCCCGCCGAGCGCGTGAACCTGCAGCTCTGCACCAGCAAACCGTCCACGGTAGTGACGGAAAGCCCCTGCCTGCGGTTATTGTTAGCCGTACAGTTCAGCAGGACAATTTCTTTGCTATACGGCTGAGACGCTTCGTAATTGCCGATATAGAAGCCGTCCCCACCACTGTCGTTCGCATGGATCCCTTCGATAACGACATTTTCCGAACCGCTGATATCGAAAATATGCGCCTGTTCCCCGGAGGTGTAAGCAGATTGCTTCATTTGCAGGGTAGCCCCGTTGCCGATGATATGCACATGCTTCGCATTTTTAATTCGGACCAGCCGTTCATAGGGAGCTACTTTTTTTAACGTATCGATCGCTTGGATCACGGTGCCGGGTTCGAATTCGATAACAATGTCGCTCGGCACGATCAATTGGCCGGACAAATAATAACTGGCTTTTTGCTTAGGGATATACAGACGTTTGCCGGCTGCGGCGTTAAGGGCATTCTGCAAAGCCTGCGTTTCATCGGTCACACCGTCACCAACAGCGCCGAACCAGGAGAGTACAATGGTGTCTCCGAATACCCGCTTGAATCTTTTCCCCTGCGTCGTTACGACTACAGTTCCGTTATTGTCCGCCGATGTCGTATCTGCGTTGTCAACCAGGAAAAAACCTTCCTTGCCTTTATCCGTCACATAGTAGGCAGCCTCAGGAAGACGATCTGCCGTTGTTCTCAATCCGCTCAACGTCACGGTCATACACGGTTTATTGCTTGAACTGTCAGTAGTGGACGTGGACGTGGCTGCCAACACCAGCTTGGGGTTGATCAGGCCTCCCACAGTAAAGGCGATCACTCCCGCCCCAATGGAAGCGAGCAGCTCCCTTCGGTTTAACTTCATCCCCGATCTGTCTTTGGTGGAAACTTCCGCAATTTCTTCATTCGGATTTGTCTGTTGGTCACTCATACCTCAGAACCCCTCTCAGAAATATGTTGGACTAGCTCCCAAATATAAACCGGAGTGACGGTTAGTTGACCTTCGTAAGTAACTGTGACTAGAAATTAACTTACATGTATTTCGCGCTAACCGGACATGGCTTGGTAATCTAACAGCAGACGGGCGGTTAATGCAGCCGACCAGTGAAAATCGCGGATCGGGTCGATCTTTCGACGCAGATCGTATTGCTGCAGAGGCTGACCCTTCCGGCAGCATTGGGGCGGAGGGGTGTTGTCTACCGCGTCAAAATATTCAAAAATGACGCCATATCGCTCATACCAGAACTGTAAAGCAGCAATCGTTCTCTCTGCCAGCTTCCGCGCTTCCTCCTCCTTCCCTTGTTTGCGCAGCCCCGTAATAACCAGGTAATTCGTGCTGAGCCACACAGGTCCGCGCCACATGTCCGTGGAGAATGAAGACTCGGAGACGGCGGTGCTGGGAACAGGCAGCCTTGTTCCGAAGTGCCGCGGGTCGTGCAGCATTGTGAGCAGGCGCTCCGTCCTTGCTGCCTGTATATCCTCAAGCAGCAGTGGCATGAAACCGCTTACATATTTCACTTTCGATAGGCTGCCGTCCATCGCAAGATCGTAATAAAATCCGTCTTCTTCGTCCCACAGTGTACTGTGGACTTTTGCCGACATATCAGCCGAACGCCGGGACCAATTTATAGCTCGCTCACTGTCTCCCAGCTCTTCGGCGATCAGGGACATATATTTCATATCAGCGGCTGCATAGGAGGAAAAATCCACGGCATCCAGCTGCACCGCCTCATCGAATCTCGGAGAATTATCCATACCGGATTCGCCGGACCGGCAAAGTGGATTGCCCTCGATCATCCATTCCAGAAGTCCGTTATGATTACCATCCCGGTGCCCAAGGATCCATTCCATATAACGCTCCAGACGCGGCAGCGCATATTCCAGAGCGGTCCGATTCTTCGTAAACCGGAAATTCTCCCAAACGCCCCAAGCCAGTATAGGAGGCTGCGTAATGGAAGAAACCGTACCGTCTACTCTGCTCATATGCGGAATCATCCCGTCGCCAAGCTGAGTCTCGAGCACGCTCCGGAGAAACATCCAGGAAATATCGGCATTTATGCTGTTCATGGCAAAGGAATGAAAGACGGAATCCCACAGCCACATGGCTCTGTGCGGTACCCGGTCAGGTGTCGACCACATCTGGCAGATTGACGCCTCGGCAGAGAGCGTATTCACTTTCATGACGCTTACGCTTTTTTTTAACAGCCTGGCTCTTGCAGGATCGTCAAGCAAGGGCAGCTTGTCATAGATGGCCAATCTTTCCTTCGCCACCTGATGCCGATCCAGCTTGAGGGCGAGAGCTGCGCGATCCGTTGCTTCGGCCGAATTAGTCCCGAAAGCCAATGTCCAGGTTCGTTCATCCGCAGCTAACAGAAGCACAATAACATCCCCGTTTGCGGAATCCTCAGTGATCGTTAGCTTTCCTCCATCAGAACGCACCTCCATCCTCCGTATCATCCTATCCCTGTTCTCCCCTTCGCCGTCTGCGAACTCGATGGCTATTGCTCCATCATTGGGCAGATGACCGATCAGCGTATGCCAGGCTGCATACGTCATCATCATCTCGCCTCCGGCAGTATCGGCAATCAGCACATCACCCGTGGCGATCCGTACCTTGCCGGAATCGGCCGTTCGAACTTTAAGCAGCCTGCAGGCAGGCGTATGAATAAGCAGATTGTAGCCTGTCGATCCTGCGGCAGCGACGAACTGCGACCGTGTGTCGGTAGCTCCGTCAAGCCCTGAAAATGCAAACAGTGCTCCCTCTCCCCAAATATCGGGCATATTCGTCCATACGGGTGTCGCCGATTCTGCTCCCATCTCCGTTTCCCTCCTTTCTATTCCCTTTGTTCCTTATGCAGTCAGCCTTTTAATCCCGAAGATGCGACACCTTGAATGAATTGCTTCTGAGCGAAGAGAAACACAATCAGAACCGGAATAATCGTTATGACGGAACCGGCCATAATCATAGTCGTCTTGTTCTCCACTTCATTGCGAAGAAACAGGAGTCCAAGAGGCAGCGTATACATTTTTTTGTCCTGTAAATAAATAAGCGGCTCCAGCGTGCTGTTCCACGAACTGATGAAGGTAAATACGGCCAGAGCTGATATTGCCGGTTTTGTCAGGGGCAGATAAATTTTATAAAAGATGGTCCATGGATTCGCCCCATCCACCCAAGCCGCATCGTACAACTCCCTCGGAAGCGTTTTGTAAAACTGGTGCAGCAGAAAGATGCCAAACGCTCCTCCCAGAAAGCTGCGCAGGTAAAGCGGATAATACGTATTGAGCATATCCAGCTCTTTCCATATGAAATAAGTTGGAATCATCGTGACCTGCGATGGAAGCATCATCGTCCCCAGCATCGCCAGAAAAATAAGGCCGCGTCCTTTAAACTCGAAAAACGCAAGTCCGTAAGCAACTAACGAGCAGGAGATGACCATGCCCGCCATATCGAGAACGGTGACAAATGTGCTATTCATCGAGTACCGTACAAAATTAACCTCGACCCAAACCTTATAGTAATTGTTCCATTCAAACGGATCGGGCCATAGTTTTGGCGGCAGCGTCAATTCATCGCCTGGCTTCATGAGTGACGTAGTGAGCATCTGCAGAAACGGTACGAGCATGAACAGCAAGCCGCCGATCAATACGATGTAAGCGGTCCATCTGAGACCTAACGACGGCTTATTCATAATGGACCCACCTTTTCTCCATTTTTTTCTGAAACAATGTAACCAGCAGAATGATAATGAATAATCCCCAGGCCCAAGTGGAGGCTGCGCCCATCTTGATGTTCAGAAAAGCGTCGCGATAGATCATAATGTTGGGCACCATATTCCTGTCATGAATGGAGTTGATGTCTCCCTTCTCGCCAAGCATAACCAGAAACACGTCAAACGCGTGAAACGCCGAAATCGTCGATAGGATCATGACCATATAAACCATCGGAGATACGATTGGTATCGTAATTTTCGTGAAATATTTCCAGCCGTTGGCACCGTCGATCCGGGCAGCTTCCATGATGTCTTTAGAAATGTTTTGCATCCCCGCAAGGAGAAGCACCATTGAATATCCGGCACCTTTCCAAATATTAACGATCCCGATCGAGCCGATGACCAGCCACCATTTTTCGCTGCGAATCCAGTTGACCCTGTTTAGACCCAGAGAATCCAGCACCCAATTCAGAATCCCGAATTCGTTATTATAAATCCAGAGCCACACCAGTCCTCCGGCCACCCAAGGCGTAATGACAGGCAGAAAGTAAACCAGCCGAAAAAACGTTTTCCCGCGAATTTGCAAATTCAACATGTAAGCCAGCAGCAAGGAGACTATCGTCTGACCTGGCACGAACAGCAGCGCGAAGTAGAATACATTGCGAAGCGCCAGCCAGAATACGTCATTATGCACCATTAGCGACCAATTCCTCAGTCCGATCCAATGCGGCGCGTTGAACAGGTCCCATTTCGTAAATGTCAAATAAAACGAGAAGAAGAACGGGAACAGGAAGAAGACGGCTAGTTGTATTAAAAAAGGAAGGGTGAAGCAGAAGCCCCACCAGCCTTGTTTGCGCATCGAAAGCACCTCATTCGACCGGACCTTGGAGTCCGTGCTTATTTATTCTCGTCCAAAACGGACTGCACTTTCTGCTGTATTTCCTTCGCTCCGTCGGTCGGCGATATTTTACCGTCAAGGATATCGTTCAGTATCGGGGTCGCCGCTGCGCGCCATTCGTTCCAGGACGGATTCTCATCTAGTGTGCCTCCGGCCTCCTCGACTCCCTTCGTAAAGGCTTGCTTATTAGCCGGCTTGCCGGTCGACTTCTCGAGCGCTTCAAGGGCCGTTTTCTTCACAGGCAAGCTGGCACCGCTTTCAGATAAAAATGTCTGTGCCTCGTCGCTTAAATAATATTTAAGGAACGTCCATGCCGCTTCCTTGGCTTCCGGTTTCGCCTTTGAGTAGATCAGCCATTGGTTGACAACCACTGGGACGAACCGTTTGCCGTTAAACCCTATAGGAACCTTAACGACGTCCCAGTCCAAATCGGGCTTGTTTTTGTTCAAGTTGATTTGACCGGAATATTGCAGGAATGTCATCGCCGTTTTTTCACTTTGGAAATAATTCTGGTTCGTCTGCATCTCGCGGGTTGGGCTGATTTTATCCTTAAGTATCGTATCGGACCAAAGGGTCAAGCCTTCGATCGTATTCGGATCGGTGAATGTCGCTTTCGTCAAGCCTGCATCAAGCGCTGAGCCCCCGGATGCTTTGATCCATGGGATCCATCCCTGGGTAATAGAGCTAGCCGTCTGAAAACCGTATACATCCGTCTTCCCGTCGCCGTCTGTGTCCTTCGTCAATTTCTTAGCCGTATCAATCATATCTTGGTAAGTCCAATCGTCAGTAGGAAACGGAACATTATTCTCCTGGAAGAGTTTCTTATTATACACAAGCGCGATCGGGTTCACGCCGTGCGGAATGCCGTAGATTTTACCGTCTGGCCCCTTGGCGGACAGCAAGGAATCGATATAATCCTCCGTCTTCAAGTCTCGCTTAATGTAAGGCTCGAGGTTTTCGGCAACGCCACGCGTCCCGTAACCGAGAATAACGGCATTTTCCTGAAACCAGATATCTGGCGCATTATTGCCCGCAATATTCGTTACGATTTTCGTTGTAAAATCAGCCCAAGGCGCTTCTTCGATCTGCAGCTTGATGTTCGGGTATTTCGCTTGGAAGCCGTCGATGATTTTTTTGCTTGTAATATCATAGCTGCCGGGCAAGCCGATCTTTAAAGTGACTTCTTTCGGAGCAGCCGATGGTTCGACGGACGCGCTGGCCGAAGGAGAATTTGATTGTTCGCCAGACGGACTGGCCGAAGGAGAATTCGACGTCGTTTCCGAGGAACAGGCTGCAGCGGAGAACACAATCAAAACGGATGCCGAGAAAAGTTTGAACCTTTTCATAGAAGAACCTCCTTTTGATAAGAACGAAATAACTTGCATTAGAAAGTTACACGTGTTCGCAAATGCATACACTTAGAGGCGTCCAGTAGATTTGCGCACATTAAGCTCGCATTTGATTTCAATATCCTCCATGCGGTCTTGGCCCTGTCTCTCTTTGCCGGCTATGATTTCCAAGGCAAGCGCAGCCAGCTTCCCAATAGGGGGACCAACTGTAGTCACTGGAATCTCCATCCTCTCCATCTCCGGAATATCATCATATACGATTAACGAATAGTCATCGGGTATACGAATCTCCCTGTCTCTGAACAGCTTCATCAGCCCGAAGGCGTAGGATTGGCTGTCAACAATGAAAGCCGTCGGCCTGTTCGGACTATCCAGCAGCTCCGCGACCCGCTGTTCGGGAAAGGGATCCCCCTCTTTGGCGGCAATTACGTAATGCTCATGGTAGTCCAGCCGCTGTTCCAGAACGCCTCTGGTAAAGCCCAGCTGCTTGTCGGAGGAATCTCCGACAAAGGTTATTCTGCGGTGACCGTTAGCCGCCAAATAGCAAACGGCTTCAAAAATCGCCCCGCTGCGGTCCACGCTGATCCGGTGCGCACCTTTCAAGGCGCCGCCGCCCATCAACAGCATTCGCCCGTGAAAGAGCTCCTTCTGCTGAATGAAGGCCAAATCAGGCTGCCAGCCCGGAGGACTCCAGAAGATGATCCGATCGACGAAATGCTCATTGAACGCCCGAAGTCCGCGGGGCGGATCAGCGAGCGAAATCATGACGTCGAGTCCACGCCTGGCTGCTTCCTGCTGAATCTGCAGGCTAAGGTGATGAAAGAATAGCGCTTCCGACTTCGGCCATAGCAAACCTATGGTCTGTGTTTTTTTGTCGACTAGTCTTCGAGCGGCCTGATTTGGGATATAGTTCATCTGTTCGGCTATACTGACGATTCTTTCGCGAACTGCTTTGCTCACTCCCGGTGAGCCGTTCAACGCTTTCGATACGGTGGGATGGCTTACGCCTGCAGCACGGGCGATATCCTTAATGGTTACTTTCATGGATTTGGTTGCTTCCTCTCAAACGACGTATCTATTTTCAATATATGTTACACGTGTTCGTAAATAGGACTGCAAATCTTGCAAAAATTAAAATTTAACCAAACCCTCTATCCTGATCTGACGCCCGGTGCGCATGGAGACATTGCCGGCAATCCCCGTCAATATCGATAAGGCTCCGTCGATATGCGAGGCAGCACGGTTCAAGCGGTCGGGCTCCGGTTCGCCGAACAGATCATTTAATAGAATCGGATCTCCTCCCCCATGTCCTCCGCTTCTCTCCTCAATCTCGACCTCATAAGCCTTCTGGAACATCGGCTGTACGGTCAACTGCTTGTAGGAAAGTGCTCCCTCATCCTCCTTCGCCCCCGCCGAGTTGATGTACGATCGTTCCACGACCTTCAGCTCCATTCGCCCTTGGCTGCCGTTAAATACGACATTAAACCCTTCCCAAGGCTGGTAAGCGTTCAGCGAATAAGTCAGCAGTGCCTGGTTCTCGTATCGCACCATAACTCCAAGCGTATCCTCAATACTAATTCCGTCGCCGAACACGCTTTGGTCCCGCTGATAGCCGTCTGCTGTCTCCGCATCCAGATACAGCGCCTTCAAATGATCGTTAGAATCCAGATGAAGCGCGAACGGGTCATTCTTTGCCGCCTCGCTGCCGAGCGCCCGCTGGTAAAATTGCGTAATGCCCCTGCGTTCTGCATTTTCGCGTCCGTAATACATGAGACCGCCCATGGCAAATACCGATCGAGGGTAGGTTCCCAGCCAGAAATTAACCAAATCGAAATGATGAGTCGACTTATGGACGAGCAGCCCTCCGCTGTTTCGTTTATCCCTGTGCCAGCGGCGGAAATAATCAGCTCCATGTTCGGTGCTAAGCAGCCATTCGAAATGGACGGAATGAACCTCGCCAATAACGCCGTCCATAATTAGTTCGCGCACCTTGGTGTTATGTGGTGCATAGCGATAATTGAAAGTGACTCTGAGGCTGCGCCCCGTCCGGTTCACCGCATCAATAATGTCCTGGCATTTGTCCTCGTCAATCGTCATCGGCTTCTCGGAAATGACGTCGCAGCCAAGCTCCATAGCCCGGATAATGTACTTATGATGCGTTCTATCTATGGTTGTGACAATGATGGTGTCGGGCTTCTCCTTCTCAATCATTGCATCGAACTGATCTGCCCCGTAAACGGGGATTTCGGGGTGGGCGTACTTTTCCCTGAGCAGCCGGTTCGCATAAGATAGCCGGATAGGGTTGATGTCACAGAAGGCGACGAGCTTGGTACGGTCACGGTATTCTCCTGCAAGTGCCCCGTAATAGAATTCGGCGCGTCCGCCTGTACCGACCAATGCATATTTTTTTTTCATCTAAGCTACTTCCCCTTTCTCGTTTTCTAAGCGCTTTCATTGTAACGCAGGAAAACATTCCTTTCTGCCGAATAATTGCGAAGTTATCCCGCTTTCTTCGCAATTCTTGCGCATTTTTTTCAGAATATAGCACTAATATGGAGTAAAGGGAGGGGACAATAGAATGCAGAAAGATTTGTTCATCCACCACCATAAACGGAACGGCTTCTACACCATGCACAAGAATCATTTTCACGACCAATACGAAATTTATTATTTAATCAATGGCGAACGGACTTATTTTATTAAAGACTTGACCTATCGTATCAGCGAAGGCGATCTTGTATTCATTGATAGATACGAGCTTCACAAAACAGGCGACGTACGTCTGCCGAATCACGAGCGTATTCTGATCAATTTCGCCGACGGCTTCTTGCGCCATTTCAGCCAGCCGCTGCTGTACGAACCGTTCCGGATGAAAATCAGACGGCTTTCGGTTCCCCCTCAGGAGCGGGAATGGGTGCAAACCCTGTTGTTAGAGATGCTGAAGGAGTCAAGCGATGCTCTGCCAGGCTCCGAAACGACACTCCAGGCTCAATTGGCTAGACTGCTCATATGGTGTGTACGCCGGATGAACCTCGGAAGCGTAGAGGATTTCGAACATGAGAGCCCCGCCCATAAAAAAATTGCCGAAATCGTCGCCGCCATCAACGGCAGTTTCGATGAGCCTTTATCCTTGGAATCCGTATCCAAAGAGCATTACATCAGTCCCTATCATCTAAGCCGCATGTTCAAGCGTGTAACCGGATTTTCCTTCGTCGAATATGTAAACAGCATCCGGATCAACGAGGCACAGAGGCTGCTCCGGGAGACCGATTGGAAGGTTACGATGATCGCTGAGCGCGTTGGTTACGAGAACATCGGCCACTTCGGACGCGTCTTCAAAGAAATAGCCAAAACAAACCCCCTTGAATATAGGAAAACAGTCAGGCGGGCTGGTCATTCGTTAGATTGAGCTAAATTCACCAGTAGACCAAGAATATGATTTTCATAAAAGAAAAAAACCGCAGTATATGCGGCTCCCAATGTATCTATTGTATAGATCTCAGGTTCTCAACGCCCTAATGAGCTCCGAAAATACCCGGCAAGTTTGTCTCTAGTTTCGGGCTGACAAAGATGTTCCAGTCGTCATTATCTACACTTGTTTACTTACCACTACTGTGGATAACAATCGTTCTGGCACATGCTTGGGCAAGCAAATACAAAATAACCAAAAACTTTATTCTTCTATGTAGTTGTATTATCGTTGATGCAGCGATATATGGAGGAATTCGTTTTATTGATGAAAATGATTCTTCTAGGTAATTGGGATAATCCTGAATATAAACTGTACCGCTACCCATTATTAAATCAATATACAAATACCTTTTTCTTTAATGCTTATACGTTTGTAGGTGTTGGCAATTGCATTCTCGATTGGCTCAATAATTACTATTATGACTAAGAGGAGCACTCATTAAATCGAGGCTCTTCTTGTTTTGTTGCACTATCCTCCCTTTACTTCAACAAAGGCTGTAGCAGATCCTTTGATCTGCTACAGCCTTTGTTGATTGAACTATAGTTCCCCGTTAGCGTAATGGATGGCTGAAGTGTACCAGGCATTCACATTAGTCTCAATATTTCGCCAGATTATGCATGACCTGCTGGATTGTTCCTAACGTGGAGTCGGACGCGTTTTGACCGGCATAGAGGATCAACAAGAAACGCTGAAAATTGAAGTTTGTTCCTCCTCTATGTCCCGTAGACTCCCATTCATGCATAAGTGTGCCCCAACCTTTCTCCTGCGCCAGCATTGATGGAAACTCATAGACCACAAGCTCGCCGCCGTCTTCCAGAACGAACGTTTGAGCTTTGGCATCTGTCAGCGAAATCACGTCCGGGTCGTCATACGCCGTCAGCTTCAAGCCCTTCTCCCCCAAAGCCCGAAGAATATCTTGGCGAGTTACGTCGTCTTGATGCAGGAGAATCAAGGTTTCGGCATACCGTTTGCCCGGCTTGGAGGCATGAAAATCAGCAGCTTTGGTCAGGATGACCTTGACTACTTCGCCCGTTTTGAAATCGCTTGCCTTCAGATCGCTGCCGTCTTCGTCCCGATAAACTGTTTGTGACGTAGTCTCGATATCACATATGTACCCGATAGCATCGATCGCGCCACGCTTACCCCGGTTCATTTCATCCGAGCAATTGAGGGATATTCGCCCGTTCTCCACGCGCTCGACCGCGCCTTGAAATGTCTTCGTCTTTTGCTCCCAACAGCCCGTAAGCGCAACGGCAACCACAAGCAGCGCGACACCGACTCTCTTCACATAAATCCCTCCTCGATATTTCCATTACTACCTTAGACGCTCTGGATATAATATAAGCCTGCTCGACCCAAAAACCCGTATGCGAACGCCCCACTTCACTTCCCCTCAAAATCTTACTTATACAGACGAAGCTTTCATCGTATTGTTGCGTTAACCTGCCCTTTCGTATTATGAGGTCACCAGATCTTTCTGGTCGACCTCTTTTTTGTAGGGTCGTAAGATTGCAGTAGCCGGGGATCGAACGTATCTGCCCGTGGGACTCGGATCCCGTAAGCTATTCTGTTCGTCCCCCCTACTTGTTAAACCATGTTTAGGCTGGTTGGGACATTGATCCCGTATCACATGCGATAGTGTGGACAACAAGAAGGTTAGGGG
Organism: Paenibacillus sp. BK720; assembly: GCF_011761545.1. NCBI lineage: Bacteria > Bacillati > Bacillota > Bacilli > Caryophanales > Paenibacillaceae > Paenibacillus > Paenibacillus sp. BK720. The sequence goes on from NZ_JAASRQ010000002.1 coordinate 1,167,943, forward strand.
CTGCCGGCGAATTTACTTTGGGAGTGATGAAATAAATCCAGTCATTGGTGTGGATATTTCTAAGGGAGAGAGCCATGCACAAGCTTTTTTAAAACGTGGATTACCGTTTGGAAAGGTCTTTAAGTTCCATCATAATTTTGAGGGATTAACATCCTTTCTTGAATATATCAGAGATGTAGAGTCTGCTGCTGGAATACGTCCCTCCGTTGTTATGGAGGCTACAGGTCATTATCATAGCCCTGTGGTTCAGTTTCTGGATGAGCACCAGTATGTAACCATTGTTATTAATCCGTTAATCTCATTCGAAGCCAAAAAAACCAATCTAAGACGGGTAAAGACGGATGCTGCGGATGCCTTTCAGCTCGGGATGCTATTTTATAAAGAAGAGTTTGAGCCCATTAAAAAGCGTGGCCAGCATCTCATGAATTTGCGCTATCTCACGCGCCAATACGATTCTTTAACTGGTATGTATGTCCAAATGAAACTGCAATTCCAGGCTATACTCGATCAGGTCTTTCCCGAATATCGGGGCGTGTTTGGTGACCTGTATTCTAAGGTTTCCCTTAAACTTCTGGCCAAGTACTCAACATCCAAAGATGTGCTAGAAATGACTGAGAGCGAAATTACAGCAGCAATCCAAAGCTTTACTGGACGCGGTCGATCCGCTTTATGGTGTATGGAACGTGCTCAAATTCTAATGGCTGCAGCAAGGCGAAACCCTTTTAAAGAGACGGCATTCCCTAGTCATTTAATCTCCATTCAGCTACTCATTAAATTACTTCTTCAATACCAGGAACATCTAACAGACCTCGTAAAATCGATAGATGCCCTGGCTGAAGAATTGCTCGAATATGATTTAATCCAATCGATTCCCGGCATTGGTACTAAGATTGCTGCAACAATCTTAGCAGAGATCGGGGAGATCGATCGGTTCGAAAATGCCAAGAAACTAGTAGCTTTCGCTGGTGTCGATCCAAGTGTTTTTTCTTCAGGTAAATTTGTATCAACCCAAAATAGAATCACGAAACACGGCTCAAGGAGGCTTCGCTCAGCTCTATTTCAAGCCGTGCGATGTGGAATTCGTAGTAACCGAAACAAAAAATTAAGAGCGTTCTACGATAAAAAACGGGCTGAGGGAAAGCTGTTCAGGGTAGCCGTAATCGCTTGTGTAAATAAACTCATCCACTGGATCTTTGCCATTTTGACTAAGAAAGAATCGTTCCATTTAGATTAAGTAGCAAGCTATAGAAACACATGAAATATCTTCCTGTGCCTGAAGGGACGGTTATTTGCTATACCCTTTTTTCAGTATACCACCTCGTGAATATGCCATTAATAATTAAATATTGACAAGCTATTAGCTGGAATAGTTGAATAGAGGCGGATTTATGATGGAATCCGCCTCCAATAAGGCATTAAAAAAAGCGCTTATAAAGCTCTCTCCTACACTCGCCGCGGAGCTGTGCGTAGATTTGCGTCGTTGATGCCTTCTCATGGCCGAGCATACCTTGGATGAAATCCAGAGGGGCACCATTATCAAGTAGTTGGCACGCATAGGTATGCCGAAATCGATGGGGGTATACATTTGCTTCAATCTCTCCACGATCTGCAAGGCGTCTTAATGCCCTCTAATCGTAGGTATTGCCATTCGTTTAGTTGGACGAGTCAAATCGAATTCGATGGCCTAGGCTGCTTGGCTTCAATCTGTCTGCTTGTTTTGCTAAGTACTCCTTCAGCATTGTTAACGTTACCTCCGTTATAGCCAGGTCGCCTAGTTCCAATATCAACATTTTGTGCTGAAGCGAGTATGCTTTTAATGTTTTTGGACTAAATCCTTGAATTCGTTTGTCAGCTTCATACAACTTCCACAACTCACTTAAGTTCATAACAAAACCTCCCCTTAGAAGCTATTAAATCTAGTTTGCTTCTAAGGAGAGGTTTTAATAATCTACATGGCTCGTTGAACTAGCGTTCACCGATAGCTTAACGAACCTGCATTTCTTTTTTTGTTAACTTTAATTAGAGTTCTTCTATAGCTTGCTTAATCGTATTGTCGTACTCAGATTTTTCTTCAGGATATTGAAAATGGATGACCAGTATATTGTTAGACTCGTACACTATGGGGTGGAAAACAAAGTCAGCTTGGTCCGATATCTTATGAAAATCTTTAAACCCTTCAATTCGTTCTTTTTCAGTATTAAAAACGTATATGTACACATTCGCAAGAAGCATAATATCGATATTCACTTTATTATCTGCTTCATCTGTGACATCACCCATACCGTATGTATCTATAGCATAAGTCTCAGCCTCAATATCATTGAGCTTATTAAATGTTGTTCGCCCTCTTTCTGGGTTAAATTTAAGTATTTTCAAACCTTGGTTTTCCATAGATTGAATTACGTCATCCAACGACGATTTATTATCTTCACCACTACCTGAACAGACTGATAGTACTATTAACAAAACTAGAAATACAGATATGATTTTAAAATACACCTAATCAATTCTCCTCTGAAATACTTATGTCTTAGACGTTATGGTGATTTATGAAATCAAATTGCTAACCTGCCTTTTCGGAAAGCATTGTGGAGCAGCTGCCACCGGCAAACTGCTCCACAATGCTTTCCACTAACGTTCTCCGTTAGCTCAATAGTCTTATGTTTTAATTAGAGTCGCTGCTTATAGTAGTGCGGCTTGCCGAACACCTAATGCAGTGACGTCCCGACGGGCTTAGGAGGCTGGTTGTGGTCACTCGCTTCTCAGAGTGACCCGAAGCGTCAATATTGTGTTAGTCGAAGGAAGTTCTGGAAGCAGCCAATGCATTTAACTCGTTCTCAAAATAGTTGTATACTTCATCTGCAATTCCCAGAAACTCTTCAACAAGTACATTATTACTATCCAAGTAACAACCATACAGATAATCAACTAAAGCCGATTCAATCTCACAATAGTTTAATATGGCATTCTTCATCATAATAATGTCATCTTGCCATACACCTGTATCTTCTAAAACCAAAGAGTATAATGCACGAATTAATCTCTTAGAGTAACCTTTAATATATCTATTCTTCATTGTGTTATCACTAGCATTAGAAAGTAAACTATGTATACGATCTACTTCCTTCTTGGTCTCTGTATTTAAGTCTAAAATGAACTCTGGTGAAATAATTATCGGTGGTACCTTTTCACCAATGTCATGACCATATATGCAAACACAAATTATCTTTACCCAAAAACCCCAATCATTTGGTTTACTTAATACATCGTCAATCGAGCAAATTGTCGTATCAATCTTAGTTAATACTGGATATTCTCCCAAAAGCCTGTCTTTAATATTTGACAATCTTTCGTAATCAATTTCTTTGGGATTTACACATACAATAGTAAAGTCTGCATCTGACTTAAAAGGTTTAGCAATTCCTTTTGGAATCGAACCACACATATAAATGCTATGAATCTTACCTTTAAATTCGATAAGTATATTATCTATATACTTATCAACAAAATCCTTATATTCACTTTGTATTACAATACTTTTTATAACTTTTTCTAATATCATATAGACTCCTCCCAAAATAAAAAACGCCCCAAAGCCAAATGCTCTGGGACGATATTAATCGCGGTACCACCCAGGTTGCTGTATTTTCACACAGCCACCTTAATTGACTATAACGGGTCAAACCGATGGGTATTAGCCATACTCTGGAACTGGCATTTTCAATCAGTACTCTAGGGTTTTCTCAGTCATGAAACCCTTTCCTGTGAAGAGTTTAATGATTTACTTTTGTTCCATCATTGATTTACGAATATTGGTTAAATATTACTCTTTCCCGTCACCTTAGTCAAGAACTTGCTCAAGATAACTGCCCGTTACTTCAATGAAACAGGGAGCAGCGCCGCGGCGTCCTGCTCCCTGTACTGGTTGAACTAAAGTTCCTCGTTAGTTGAACGAACTTCAACAATTTTTATTGTAGAAAACGAGTGTAGCCTTATCATTTAAAGCTTTATGATCACCTATCCTGATAAATCCCATCTTCTCATACAAATAACAATTACGTTCTTCTTCTAATAGCGTAGCTAGTCCCCAGGAAGTGACTTCCTGAAACATTTCCATGAGAAGTGTAATTGCTTTTTGAGCCACTCCTTTTCCTTGTTCCTCGGGCAGTATAAACATAGGGCCTATCCAAAACATAACCCCATCTTCTTTTCGAACTACACAAATTGCTCCTACAAGAACGCCATCAGCTATTATTTTATAGACTTCACCTTGAGGATTAATAATTCTCTTCACAACTCGTTCAATGGTTTCATTTGCAGGATTAGTTTCAAAATCTTGATATTTTTCCAATAACGGAAGAAATGCTCTTACTTGAATTTCGAGAATTAATTTAGCATCCTTTTCAACAGCAACCTCAAGTTTTATGTTCATATCGAACCTCGCATTCATTACATCTGCTGTTTTTCTTCAACTAACGTTCACCGTCCCTCGGTTTTAAGGGTTTATCTCACATATACTCACTCATTCGCAGGATTTCAACACCTTAGATTAGATCAATTTTAGGATGGAGGACAGA